>NZ_JBLXAH010000002.1:0-497433 GCF_048266065.1 Arthrobacter sp. | reverse complement strand
CTGCCCACTCGGTAACTTCCGAAAAACTGCTTCCAGGCTGGGCTAGTTACCGAACCCTCCAGGAAGCTCGGTTCACTCTCCCATCTCACGACATATAGCGCCGCCAAAATGCCGCCACCTAACGCAAACATCCACACTTATGGAACTAGAGAAGAGCAAACTTACGGCCCTTCGAGCGCTCATAACGGAGTGCCTGCCGTACGAGCTCCCGCTCGAGATGGCGAGTCACTGGCTCTATGACTATCTAGAATCGATAGCTGTCGCGGTAAAACCCCGCACCTTAACGGTGCGCATCAGTCGCCAGACCGACCTACTCTTTATGGTGCTGCTGGGGGGAGTGGACCTTTCAAATCACGCGGGCGCAGCGCGCTCGCACCCAGCTATTGTCCAAATCACGTCGGTAAGCGACAAGTGGAGAGCTCCAGCCTCCATTACGGTTCGACGCGATCGGATGCGTACTCGAGACCTAGACTTGCTCTCCATCAGATCTCAATTGGACTTTGCGTACCTGTATTTTTCTCATCAGGACACAATGCTTCACTTTACAAGGCTGGACAAAAGCTCGCTTAGGCATCCGGCGCGTGTAAATACCCACGGTAAGTACCTGGCAAACAAGCCGCGGACAACTCGTAAGGCCCCGGCGGTTTCCGTGGAGACCGTAGCGCGGGCGTTGAATACATATAATTCGTACTTCGTCTACGACAAGTATGCGTTTGTAGGGCAGTTCTACGATTCAAATCGCTGGCATGCATTGGAAGCACATTGGACCTTCATGCGTCGGTTGGACGTAGCCAACTGCTTCAGAAGTATCTACACGCACTCCGTAGCTTGGAGCACCGGAACGGATTTCTTCAGCAAAGAGAACTTAGGCGAGAAGAATCCAGAAGATCTTGGGCGTCAACTGGACTCTGCGATGCAGAGGGCAAATTGGGGCGAGACCCACGGCATCTTGATTGGACCAGAAATCTCCCGGATATTCGCTGAAATTGTCTTTCAGAAAATGGCGGCGGAAATGGAAGCGCGGATCCAGCGGAATGGTATCAAACGCGGTCAGTACGAAATCCTCCGCTACGTAGACGATTATTTTGTTTTCGCATCAGACGAACAGACAATTGTGGACGTGTCGTCGGTGGTTGAATCCGTATTGTCAGAGCATCGATACTCGATGAATCCCGCCAAAACTCGAGATTACTCCACGCCGTTTACGACCAATATCTCGGTCAAGAAGGCTCACCTGAAGAGCTTTCTTCTTACAGCCCTACCGCCCGAGGGGGATCTGCCCGCTCTGGATAGCCGAAATATTGCCGTACAACTAAAGTCCCTTTTGATAGATGCCGACAATGAGTCTGCGACCGTTGGCTCGGCATTGAGCTACATAGAGCGGGAACTAGCAAGATTCGTCGTCAATCGAGGCAAGAAACCATTGACTGCGGCCAAGGCCGCGGAACTTTCGGTGTATACGTGGGACTTCATCCATAACATGCTTTTTCAGTATCTCTCACATCCATCAGTCGCTTCGGCGATGAAAGTGGTACGTGTGCTGAGAATGTACATCCGCGCACCCGAGCGGATGTCAGTGGACGACCGAACTAGGGCAGCGCTACTCTTCAGGGCCGGAGAATATGTTCACTACGCGGTGCAGAAGGCACTTGAACGCCTGGTAGAAGTAGGAAATTCCGAAATCGAGATTTGCCATTTCCTCTCGCTTGCTCGAGCTTGCGATGTGGAAATCGATAGCAAGTCGCGGCTCGCGAAGTCACTCATTAGACAAATTGAGCAGGGACTAGAGAGTGTCCCTAGTCCCAAGGGAAATCAAGCACCGGTTCTGCTGCTTCTTTCGCTCATGAAGTACTTCATGAGTTGGGATGGGTGTGACGCTGAATATCGTGCGAGATTGATCGATCTCGCGTTAGGGGTCTCGGAGGTCGTCCTTGATCCGAGTTATCTTCCCCGTTCAAACGTGAAGAGGCACGCGATTCAAGAAGTTTTTATTCTTGCCATTGCGTCTTGTCCGTTCTTGGACCCGGAAGAACGACTGAAAATTTTGGCTCAAGCGTGGCTTTTGGGGGAAATCCAACTCCTGATCTTTGCCGGTAAGGCAACGCCGAAGGCCTCCAAGCGTTTCCTCCGGCGGTGTCTGCACGAATTGACGTCTGCGAGCGGAGAGAACAGCGGGACCTGGCCCGAGATTTTTTCTTGGTCGGGATCGAATTTTGACGAGCAGCTTTTTGAAAAGCAGCCACAGTTCTTATACTGAGATCGGTTCGTTGAAATGGTTCGTCATCGAAGCATTACTGCGGCGTGGATAGTTTGTCTACGAGGAGACACCGTTCTCCTACTCACACAATGGAAAATGAAGCTGCCTCGAGCGGCCTTCGGCACCCGGATGCCCTCAGGTGAAATCGATTCGCATGAGGCTCCGGGTGCTCCGTGTACGTGTGCCAGATCACGGCGTTTTCGTCTTGTTGCTTTTGGACACGATCAATGTCGCCGTTCAGGCTGGCAACGCGGGCCCGGAACCATCGCGATGATGGTTCCGGGCCCGCGTTCGTTCAGCTGGGGACGCTAGCTGACCTCGTCCGCCAGGATCCCGGTGTCGTGGGAATCCGGGATGTCGGTGCCGCGCAGCGAGGCACCTGCGGTTTCGGTCATGAACTTCACAGCGATGACTCCGAAGACCGCGGCGATCATCATGTAGACCGCGGGGAAGAGCACGAACCCGGTGCTCTCGATGACTGCCTCGTTGACCATGGCCGCCGTGCCACCGAGCAACGCGGTGGCCACGTTGTAGGTGATCGCGAAGCCGGCGAACCGCACCTGGGAGGGAAACATGGCCGGGAAGGTGGCCGTAATGGTCGCCAGCTGCGGGATGTAGAGCAGGCCGAGCACGGCGAAGCCGACGATGGCCAGCCCGAAGTTCTGGCCCATGAGCCAGAACATCGGCAGTGCGAAGATGAACAACCCGACCACCGAGGTCAACCACATCGGCTTGCGGCCGACCTTGTCGGAGAGCCGGCCGGCAAGCGGGATGACCGCCATCATGGCCACCTCGCCGACGATGATCACGATCAGCGACAGGTTCGAATCCAGGCCGAGCTGGCTTTCCAGGTACGTGGGCATGTAGCTCAGCAGCGTGTAGTTCACCATGTTCAGGCAGGCGACCAGTCCGAACATGATGAGCATCGGGCGCCAGTACTGCGTGATCAGCGCCTTCATGCTGTTGCTTTCCTCGACCTCCCCGCGCTCCTCGAGCTCCTGGAACACCGGGGTGTCCTCCAGCTTGGACCGCAGGTAGAGGCCAACCAGGCCCATGGGCAGGGCCATCATGAACGGGACGCGCCAGCCCCAGGCGTTCATCGCTTCCTCGGGGAGCAGCAGCTGGAAGACCAGCATGACCGCGGCGCCGAGGGCGAAACCGCCCAGCGTGCCGAATTCGAGGAAGGACCCGAAGAAGCCGCGCTTCTTGTCCGGGGCGTATTCGGCCATGAACGTGGCGGCACCGCCATACTCCCCGCCGGTGGAGAAGCCCTGCACCATGCGCAGCAGCACCAGCAGGATCGGCGCGAGCAGGCCGACGCTCTGGAAGGTCGGCAGAACGCCGATGAGGAAGGTGGCGCCCGACATCATGAGGATGGTCATGGTCAGCACCGCCTTGCGCCCCATGCGGTCACCCAGCGGGCCCCAGACCAGGCCGCCGAGCGGGCGGACCACGAAGGACAGGGCCAGCGTGGCCAGGGTCAGGATGCGGCCGTATTCACCGGGGAAGAAGTGGAGGGTGATGTAGGTGACCGCCACCGAGTACACGCCGTAGTCGAACCACTCGGTCATGTTGCCCATGGCGGAGGCGGCGGTTGCCTTGCGGATCATGCTCCGGCCCTCGGGGGTCGAGGTATCCGGGCCGATGTCGTCGGTCATGTCGATGGATTCGTTGGGTTCCGCTGACGGGTTGCTGCCCGTGGGGAAACTGTTGTGCTTGCTGTCTTCCGGTGGCACTGATGCCTCCCAAGTTTCTTCAGCTTGCGTCGACCGGCCGCCGTTCCGTGCCCTGCTGGTGATCGGAACGGGTCGGTCCACGATCCGGCAAAAGCACCGGAGTCGGTCAAAGCACATTATATTACCGGCGGGTGTACTAACGGTCAATTTCGTCATGACCCCACGGCGGAGTTGACCACCGGCTGCCGGGGTGGGAATCTACTTAGTGAACGATTGGTCGGTAATTGTGTCCTGTGACGCACTTCCGAACGACGGCAACGAGGCCTGGATGACGGGTCATCCGAAGAGGAGTAGTGCATGTCCGAAGCATTCCTGGTGGGCGGAGCCCGCACCCCGGTCGGCCGCTACGGCGGGGCCCTGAGTTCCGTCCGCCCCGATGACCTGGCAGCGTTGACCGTGCAGGCCGCCGTCGAACGGGCCGGCGTCGACCCGGCACTGGTCGACGAGGTCATCTTCGGCAACGCCAACGGCGCCGGCGAGGAAAACCGCAACGTCGCCCGCATGGCCTGGCTGCTCGCCGGCTACCCCGACACCGTCCCGGGCATCACGGTCAACCGCCTCTGTGCCTCGGGCATGTCGGCCATCACCATGGCCTCGCACATGATCAAGGCCGGTGCCGCCGACATCGTCGTCGCCGGTGGCGTCGAATCCATGTCCCGTGCCCCGTGGGTCATGGAGAAGCCAACCAAGGCCTTCGCCAAGCCCGGAGCCACCTACGACACCTCGATCGGCTGGCGCTTCCCGAACCCCGCCTTCCTCTCCGGCGAACTCTCCCGCGAGGGCAAGGCCACGTTCTCCATGCCGGAAACCGCCGAGGAGGTCGCCCGGGTCTTCGGCACCTCCCGCGAGGACTGCGATGCCTTCGCCGTGCGCTCGCATGAACGCGCCCTGGCCGCGATCGCCGCCGGACGCTTCGCCGAGGAGATCGTCCCCGTCACGGTCACCGGCCGCAAGGGCGCCACCACCATCGTGGACACCGACGAGGGCCCCCGCCCGGGTACCACCCAGGAGGTCCTCTCCGGCCTGCGCCCGGTCGTCAAGGGCGGAACCGTCGTCACCGCCGGCAACGCCTCGACCCTCAACGACGGCGCCTCGGCGATCATCGTCGCCTCCGAGGCGGCCATCGAGAAGTACGGGCTGAAGCCGCGCGCCCGCATCCTTGACGGTGCCTCCGCCGGTGTCGCCCAGGAGATCATGGGCATCGGCCCGGTGCCCTCGACCCGCAAGGTCCTCGAGCGCACCGGACGCACCGTGGACGAGCTCGCCGCGGTGGAACTGAACGAGGCCTTCTCCTCGCAGTCCCTGGCCTCCATGCGCGAACTCGGCCTGGACCCTGGCATCGTGAACAACGACGGCGGGGCCATCGCCCTGGGCCACCCGCTGGGCTCCTCGGGCTCCCGGATCGTCATCACCCTGCTCGGCCGCCTCGAACGCGAGGCCGCCGCCGGCTCCAAGCTCGGGCTGGCGACCATGTGCGTCGGCGTCGGCCAGGGCGCGGCCCTGCTCGTCGAGGGCGTCTAGGCGTGGGCGCCCCCACACCAGGGCACGACGGCGGTGCCCGGCTGGATCCCGCGGCCTTCACCACGTTGCTGGTCACCGAGGCGGCGGACCGGGTGTCGGTGCGGCTGCACCGCCCCGAGGTCCGCAACGCGATCGACCAGGTCATGGTCGATGAACTCCACGTCGTCTGCACCTACCTGGAGACGACCCCGAAGATCCTCATCCTCTCCGGCACCCCCGGCGACGCGGCGACGGGAACGAAGGGGATCTTCGCCTCGGGCGCCGACATCGCCCAACTGCGGGCCCGCCGCCGCGACGATGCACTGGCCGGGATCAACTCCACCTTGTTCGACCGCATCGCGCACCTGCCGATGCCGGTGATCGCCGCCCTGGACGGCTACGCGCTCGGCGGCGGGGCGGAACTGGCCTATGCCGCGGACTTCCGCATCGGCACACAGGCCCTGCGGATGGGCAACCCGGAGACCAACCTGGGCATCATGGCAGCGGCCGGGGCGACGTGGCGGCTGAAGGAACTCGTCGGGGAACCGATGGCCAAGCACCTGCTGCTCGCCGGGAAGGTCCTGCGCGGGGAGGAATGCCTGCGGATCGGCCTGGTCACCGAACTCGTCGAACCCGCCGACCTGGACGACGCGGCGAACACCTTGGCGGATTCGATCGCCGCCCAGGACCCGCTGGCGGTGCGTGTTTCCAAGGCGGTCTTCCACACCCCCCGGGCAGCGCACCCGGTGATCGACACCCTGGCGCAGTCGATGCTGTTTGAATCCGAGGCCAAGTTCGAGCGCATGCAGGCGTTCCTGGACAAGAAGAACGACGGGAAGAAGAAATGAGCCCCCTGACCAGTACCAGCACCACGACCGGCCTGCCCTCACGTGTGGGGGTGCTCGGTGGCGGGCGCATGGGCGCCGGCATTGCCCATGCCTTCCTCATCCACGGCGCCGACGTCCAGGTCGTCGAACGCGACGAGGCCAGTGCCGAAGCGGCCCGCGAGCGGGTCGCGACGGCGGTCGGCAAGTCGATCGAGCGCGGGCTGGCCGGCACGGCGGAGGAGCACCTGGCGCGCCTGGCCGTGTCCACCGACTACTCCCGTTTCGGGGACCGGGAACTGGTGGTGGAGGCCGTCCCGGAGATCTGGGACCTGAAGGTCTCCTCCCTGCAGGCCGTGGAGGCCGAGCTGTCCGGGGATGCCGTGTTGGCGTCGAACACCTCCTCGTTGTCGATGAACGGGCTGGCCGGGCACCTGCAACGTCCCGGCTCGTTCCTGGGGCTGCATTTCTTCAACCCGGTTCCCGCCTCGACGCTGATCGAGGTCGTCATCGCCGAACAGACCCGCCCCGAACTGGTGGGTACCGCCCGTGGCTGGGTTGCGGGGTTGGGCAAGACGGCGGTGGTGGTCCATGACGCCCCGGGGTTTGCCTCGTCGAGGTTGGGGGTGGCGATCGCGTTGGAGGCGATGCGCATGCTCGAGGAGGGTGTCGCGTCCGCGGAGGACATCGACAACGCGATGGTGCTGGGCTACAAGCACCCGACGGGTCCGTTGAAGACCACCGACATTGTGGGGTTGGATGTGCGGTTGGGGATTGCCGAGTATTTGCATGAACACCTGGGGGAGCGGTTTGCGCCGCCGGAGATCCTGCGGGCGAAGGTCGCCGCGGGGGAGTTGGGCCGCAAGTCGGGGAAGGGCTTCTACGACTGGTCCTGACCCGGCAGGCGACCCGTTCCGGGACCCGTCCGCGCACCCGTGGCAGGATGGTCGGATGAACGAGGTGGACTGGGAAGGCGCGGTCAACGCCCACCACGTGGCCGGCCGGTTGTACCGGATGGGCCGCAGCGAATGGCTGACCGAACGCGGCTGGCGGCAGGCCCATGCCGACGGCATCCGCACCGTGGTGGACCTGCGCAACGCCGACGAGCGACGCCGCCGCCCCACCGACCCCGCAGTCGGTCCCGGGGCCCTGGCCGGGATCACCGTGCTGCACTGCCCCACCGAGGACCAGTCCCACGCCGGATTCATGGCGGCAGCGGCCTCGGCCGACACCCCCTACCTGAGCGACCCGCGCTACTATCCGGCGAACCTCGAGCATTTTCCAGAACTCATCGCCGGGGTGTTCCGCGCCCTGGCACATGCCCGGGGTTCCGTCGTCGTGCATTGCTCCGCAGGGCGGGACCGCACCGGGCTGATCGTGTCCCTGGCGCTGAGCCTGGCCGGGCGCCGTGAGGCGGTGGCCACCCAGTATGACGCCGGGGCCCGCGGCATCAACGAATGGCACCGGATCAGCCCGGTCAAGCACCCCTACGAACGGCACCTGGCGCCCGCTGAGCTGGAGGCGGCGCTCACCGGACGGCAGGCGGCACTGGCCGAGTTCGTCGACGGGGTCGACGTCGAGGCCTTCCTGCTCGGGCAGGGCCTGGAGCCGGGCGAGATCGACGCGGTCCGCGCGCTGCTGACCGGACCGTAGGCTGGGAACCATGAAAGCGCTCGAACCGGTCACCCTGCAGGGGGAACTCGTCACCCTCGAACCCCTGTCCGCCGACCACCACGATGGGCTGGTGGATGCGGTGCGCGACGGCGAACTCTGGAACCTCTGGTACACCGCCGTCCCGCGCCCCGAGGAGATGGCCGCGGAGATCGAGCGGCGCCTGGCCCTGCAGCGGGCCGGCAGCATGCTTCCCTTCGCCGCCCGGCGCACCTGCGACGCGGTGCTGCTGGGCATGACCACCTACATGAACATCGATGCGTCACTGCCGCGGGTGGAGATCGGATCCACCTGGAACCGCGCCTCGGCCCAGGGGACGGGAACCAATCCCGAGTCCAAGCTGCTGCTGCTCACCCACGCCTTCGAGGCGCTGGGCTGCCCCGCCGTCGAATTCAGGACGCACTGGATGAACCAGCAATCCCGCGCCGCCATCGAACGCCTCGGTGCCAAGCTCGACGGCGTCCTGCGCTCCCACACCCGCACGGCGGACGGGGCATTGCGCGACACCTGCGTCTATTCGATCACTGCAGCAGAATGGCCACAGGTCCGCTCCGGACTGCGGTTCCGCTTGTCACGGCGCTGAGGTCCCGCCGGCCACGAACCGACACGGGGGGACACGCACCAACATTTTCCCCCGGCGACTTGCCAGAACCCAGCCCGGGGGAGTTGGCTGGTTGGCATGGCAAAAATCCTCATCCTCGGTGGAACCCAGTGGCTTGGCCGGACCATCGCGCTGCAGGCCCTGGGGGAGGGGCACGAGGTCACCTGCCTGGCCCGTGGAACCACCGGCGGATTTCCGGACGGGGCCACGGCCATCACGGCGGACCGGGAGACCGACGGCGCCTACGATCTCGCAGCGGCCTCGAGCTGGGATCTGGTCGTCGAACTGACCCGCAAGCCGGCCCATGCCAAGGCAGCCGTCGAGGCGCTCTCGCCGCACGCCGGGCACTGGGTCTACGTTTCCTCCTGCTCGGCCTACGCCCTGCATTCGAAACCCGGGGCCGCCGAAGCCGCCCAGCTGCTGGCCGCCCTGGACTCCAGCGCCGAATACACCGACGAGCAGTACGGGGCCGCGAAGGCCGGCTGCGAATGGCTCACCGTCGCCTCCCGCGGAAACGCAGCCCTGCTGGTCAGGCCGGGCCTGATCGGCGGACCCGGGGATCCGAGCGGACGCACCACCTACTGGCCGCTGCGCTTTGCCGACGGGCGGGAACCGGTGCTGGTCCCGCAGGACGAGGACGATGCCCGTTACGTCCAGATCGTCGACGTGCGGGACCTGGCGGCCTTCATCCTTCGCGCCGGCCTGGACGGACGCCACGGCCCGGTGAACGCCGTCGGCGCCGAGATGCCCCTGGGCGATGTCATCGCCAGCGCCCAGAGCGCTGCCGGCTACACCGGTGAGGTGATCGCCTATCCACTGCACCGCATGCAGCAGGACGGGGTGGAACCGTGGGCGGGGCCGTGCTCGCTGCCGCTGGTGTTGCCGGCGGGGAACGATTTCGCCGGATTTGCGCGTCGTTCGGACCGCAAGGCCCTGCGGTGGGGACTGGTGCGTCGTCCGCTGGCTGAGACGTTTGCCGACATCATTGCCGCCGACGGCGCCGTGGTGGTGGCCGGCGCCGATGGCCCGCGCTCGGGATTGAGCGCGGACCACGAGGCGGAACTGATCGGCCAGCTCGCCTGAGCAGCGGCTACCTGCCGGCCCACGGGTTGGCCAGGGACCCCGCGTAGAGCAGGCCCTCGGACTGGTTGCCAATGTCGAGCATCTGCTGGTTGTTGCGCAGCTGCAGCCGGTTCAGGCAGGACAACTCGAACTCGTCCCCGAAGAGATCCAGCGCGTCGAATGACTGCGCGGTCCCGGGGTTCCGTGCGCGGTAGGCGCGCAGGCTGTTGGCCGCCGCCTCCCAGAAATCCGCCTCGGTGGCCAACGCCTCGCGCTCCAGCAGCGGGGCCAGGAACCGCAGGAAGCAGTCCACGATGTCGGTGAAGACCACCAGCCGGCGTTCGGCGTCCGGCACCTGGGCCCGGATCCTCTCGACGGCTTCGGGCAGGGCAGTGCGATCGCCCAGGACGGCGACCTCCTCGGCCAGGTCCTTCAGCAGCACCCGCTGCGGAACGCCGTCACGCAGGACCAGGATCACGTTCTCCCCATGCGGCATGAACACCAGATCGTGGGCGGCCAGGCAATGCACCAGCGGCACCAGGTAGGCGTCGAAATAGCGGCCGAGCCACTCGGTGGCCTCCAGGCCCGATGTGCGGATCATCGCCGCCGCGACGGACTTCCCCTCGGCGTCCACGTGCAGCAGGGAAGCCATCGTGGCCAGCGACTCCCCGTCCTGTAGCTTCTCCACTGGCGATTCGCGCCACAGCGCCGCCAGCATCTTGCGGTAGGGCGAATGCTGGTCGGTGGCCGCATGGAACAGCGGGTTGGCGTAGCCGACGGCAGCCACCTCTCGGATCAGCTGCGCACGGCTGCGTCCCAGTTCCGGGTCGGCGTCGAAGAGTTCCTGCAGCCATTCGTTGATGGCCGGTGTTGCCTTCATGTAGTCGGCCGAGAGTCCGCGCATGAATCCCATGTTGACCACCGACAACGCCGTCTTCACGTAGTGCCGCCGGGGCGCGCTGCGGTTGAAGAACGTGCGGATCGACTGTTGCGGTTGGTAGAGGTCCCCGGAGGATCCCAGATGCACCAGATGCCCGGTGGCGATGTCACCGGCGAAGGTGACCGACAACTTCTTCTCCCACTGCCACGGATGGACCGGCAGGTACAGGAAGTCCTCCGGATCCAATCCGGTGGACAGGCAGGCCTCGTCGAGGCGTTCGGAGAAGACGGCACGCCGACCCGGATCCAGCTCAGTGTCCAGCAGGGCATCGACGTCCAACCCGCTGATGGCCGAGAAATGCGTGCGCGTGCTGTGGGCGGCCACCCACTCGAGTTCGATCACCGCACCGGTTTCCGGTGCGTAATCGAGGTAGTCGGCGGTGCCCAGTCCGGCGCGTCCGTTGTTGGCGACGAAGCAGGGGTGCCCCTCGGTCATGGACGCCTCGATGCGTTGGAAATCGGCGACGGGATCACCGGTTCCCACCGCCAGCTCGGTGGCGGTCGCCGTGGAGTGCAGCTGCTTGAAGCAATGCCCGGCCAGCGTGCTGCCCAGCTCCTCCAGATACAGGGGCAGCTGGGCATCGGCCAGTCCCAACTCGGTGCGGAAGCGCACCACGAACTCCTGGACGTCGGGAACGCCCGCTGTGGACCCGCTGCCGTCCGGGGTGGTGGTCCGGACCTCGATCGATGCCGGGTCGACCATCCAATGCTCCAGGGCATGCACTGTGGCCGAAAACGCGTACTCGACGCCGTGGCCGCGCAACACCCATCCGCCGGTCGCCGGCTCGGGGTGGAGCAGGCGCTCATGGGCGAACTCGCCGATGGCCTTGGCCAGGACGTGGCGCTGGGCGGCGTCCCATCGTCCGGGGGAGAGGTGGGTGGCCGACGTCGACGGGGAACCGGTGGCCGCCGCGAAGGCAGCCCGGGTGCACCAGGACACCAGTGCCGTCTTGGCCGGTGCACCCGGCAGTTCCGGCAATTCGATGCGTTGGAATGGAACGAAACCCAGCCGGGAATTGAGCGAATGGACCGCGGTGTTGCGGGCATCGGGTTCGACGACGACGCGCAACACGGCAGGGTCGGCGAACAGGTGCTGCAACGACGCGCGCAACGCGTCTTCGCTGAAGCCGCTGCGGGCGACGGTGTCGTTGTCGGCCGGCGCCGGCAGCAGCAGATGCAGGCCGGCATCGCCCGGGCGCCGGGGATACGCGCCGGCTAGCTGCGAGTGTTCGGGGGCGTAGGTCTCCAGCAGGAAGACGGGTTGGCCTTCTTCCTCGGCGACCAGCGCCTGGTGATGGGGGTTCGCCGCGATGGTGCGGTGCTCCTCGCGGACCTCGTCGAGCGTGGCATCGGACATGCCCCAGAAACGGGCATGTTCGGTGGCGATCCACCGATGCAACAACGCTGCGTCGGCGGCGGGGTCGACGGGGCGGAAGGTGAACCGGGCCGGCGTGGTGTCGCGGGTACCGGTGCGGGCGCTCGGCATCTGGGCGGTCATGCGGTGGCCTCCTGCAGGGGTGTGGTGGACGGGGTGGGCGAGGGGTTTGACGGGTCCGCCGGGGTGCCGAATTCCTGGAAGGCGATGCGTCGTTCGACGGAGTAGTGCTCGACGCCGGTGATCCGGTTGATGATCACCGAGTTCCGGTAGGCACCCATCCCCAGGTCGGGGGCGGTGAATCCGTGGGTGTGCAGTTCGGCGTTCTGGACCAGGATGTCCCCGCAGACGCCGACCGAGTAGTCCCGGTCCACATCCAGGCGTCCATCGGGCAGCCGCTGCAACCGGTCGGCGATGCCCGCGAGGAAGTCCGGCTCACGGTAGGAGTATCCGGTGGCCAGGACCGCTGCGTCGACCTCGATCACCTGGGGTCCGCCGTCGTCCTGGTTGCGCAACCCCAACTGCCAGTGCCCGTCCTCCTGCTCCAGGGACTCCAGCGAGGTCGCGGCCAACAGCCGCACCGGGGGTGCCCCCTCGACGCTGCGTCGATAGAGCATCTCGTGGATCCCGTTGACCAGATCGGCGTTGATGCCCTTGAACAGCGCTTTCTGGGTGGCGTTGAGCCGGTCGCGGCGATCCTGGGGCAGGGAGTGGAAATGATCGATGTACTCCGGCGAGGTCATTTCCAGGGTGAGCTTGGTGTACTCCAGCGGGAAGAACCGTGGCGAGCGGGTGATCCACACCAGCTCCTGGTCATCACCGAGCCCGCCGAGCAGGTCGGCGAAGACCTCGGCAGCACTTTGGCCGCTGCCGACGACGGCGAGGCGGCGGCGGGAACGCAGCGCCTCGCGGTGCCCCCGGTAGGCGGAGCTGTGCACGAGCGGTGCGGTACCGGCTGCACCCTCTGCCCCCGTGGCGGCCACGGCGTGGCGGGCCGCAGCGGGGACCTCCGGGGTGGTCCCGGTGCCCAGGACCAGCCGCCGCGTGCGCACCTGGGAGGTGCCGCCGTCGTGCTCCACGTCCAGGGTGTAGACGCCTGCCTCGAAGGAGGCGCCGACCACGCGTTGGCCGAAGCGGACCGAGGCGAGCCGTTCGGCGGCCCAGCGCAGGTAGTTGTTGTATTCGGCGCGCAGCGCGTAGAAGTCCTCGCGGATGTAGAACGGGTAGATCCGACCGGATTCCTTGAGGAAATTCAGGAATGAATGCCGGTTGGCCGGGTCCGCGAGGGTGACCAGGTCGGCCATGAACGGGACCTGCAGGTGGGTGCCTTCAAGCATCATGCCGGGATGCCAGGCGAGTTCCGGCGCGGCCTCCAGGACCAGGATGTCCAGCCCGGGGACGTTGTCCGCCAAGGCTGCGAAACCCAGGTTGAAGGGGCCGGCACCGATGCCGACGGCATCCAGGATCCGGTCGGCGGTGGCTGGGGTTTGCATCAGTGGCGGCCTCCTGTGGTCATCGGGGTGGATGCGGCGGCCAGGTGGTCGCCATGGTCGCGGGCGGCGGTGATAATCGAGGCGATCTGGGCCGCGGTGGTGCGGGGATTGAGCAATGTCAGCTTCAAGTGGCGCCGCCCGTCGAGGGTGGTGGCGGCCACCATGGCCTCGCCCGAGGCATAGAAACGGGCGCGGATGGCGTCATTGAGCCGATCGGCGTCCTCCTCCGCGTGCGGGCGGCCCGGCGGTGGGATGTAGCGGAACACCACGGTGCTCAACTGCGGTTCGGCGGCCAGCAGCAATCGGGGCGTCTGGCGCACTGTGTCGGCGGCCGACCGGGCCCGGTCGAGGACTTCGTCGAACATGGCGCCCAGCGGGCCGGCGCCGATGGAGCGCAGGGTGATCCAGAGTTTGAGGGCGTCGAAGCGGCGGGTGGTCTGCATCGATTTCTCCACCTGGTTGGGGGCCTGGCCGGCCTCGCGGGCGGGGTTGAGGTATTCGGCATGGTGCGTGATGTGCCCGAAGGCCGCCCCCTCGCGCAGGAGCAAGGCGCTGGATCCGATGGGCTGGAAGAATGACTTGTGGAAGTCGACCGTCACCGAATCGGCCGATTCGATGCCCGACAGGCGATCGCGGTGTTGCGGCGAGACCAGCAGCCCGCACCCGTAGGCGGCGTCGACATGGAACCATGCCCCGTGCGATCGTGCCAGCCCGGCGACATCGCGCAGGGGATCGATCGCGCCGAAGTCGGTGGTGCCGGCGGTGGCGACGATGGCCATGGCCTGCTCGCCCGCTGACGCGCCGTGGGCCAGCAGGCGGGCCAGCTCGCGTGTGTCCATGCGGTGGTCGGCATCGACGGGAACCGATACCACCGCCTCCTCGCCGAGGCCGAGTGTGGCCGCCGCACGGCAGACGCTGAAATGGCTCTCTGCCGAGGTGTAGATCCGTAGTCCTTCGAGCCGTTGGGGCAGGCTGCCGGAGCGCCCGGCGGTGGCCCGGTTGCGGGCGATCAGCAGGGCCTGGAGATTCGACTGGGTACCCCCGGAGGTGAAAATGCCGTCTGCCGAGCCGCCCAGGCCCGCCAGCTCGCCGGTCCAGTCGATGAGGCGGCGTTCGATCAGGGTGGCTCCTGCGCTCTGGTCCCAGGTATCCATCGACGTGTTCAGGGTCGTCACCAAGGATTCGGCGGCAACGGCAGGGATGGTGACCGGGCAGTTCAAATGGGCGGCGTAGCCGGGGTGGTGGAAGTAGACGGCATCCCGGGTATACAGCTCGGCTGCTTCGGCCAGGGCGGCCTCGGTGTTGCCCAGGGGCTGTTCCAGGTCCACCGCGTCGACGGCTCCGGACAACAGGTGCGGCGAGGGGCCGGTAGTGGGTCCTGCCGCGGTGGCGATGGCCTCGGCGGCCGCCAACGTCGCAGCGTTGGACTCTCCCACGTAGCGATGGGCGGTCTCGCCGCACAACAGGGAATCGAGGCCGACGGCCAGGTCGGCCGCCGGATCGCCGGCCGGCTGCTGGAGCGTGGCGGTGGAGGCCGCGCGTGGGGTCGAAGAGTTCATGGGGTTCCTTCGAAGTCGATGATCATGCAGGGTAGCCTTACCTAATGCGGTGTCATTAAAGGCATAAAAACTCTTCTCAATACAATTTATGTAACATTCTTCACGCCATGCGGGACTTTTGGCGACATCGATCCGGCCGTCGCGAACGTCTGATTGACATCCCCCAATGAGTCATGGAATGCTGGTTTCGTTCTGTCCCCGACGTGAGGATTCCCCGGTGAACATCTCGGCTGCCTTCGCCTGATCCGGCGCCGAGACCACCCGCGACAGACAGCGGGTCCTCCTGGCGCACCAGCCCTCCAGGAGACCGAGATGCAGAACAACCACCCCATTTTTCTTGACCACGTCGCGTTCGCCTGGCCCGACGGCCGGCAGGTCTTCGAGGACCTCGGTGCCACCTTCGGCGCCGGAACCACCGGACTGATCGGCCCCAACGGCACCGGGAAATCCGCATTGCTGCGGCTGATCTCCGGGGATCTGGTCCCTGACTCCGGCACGTTGGGCGTGTCCTCGCCGCCGGCCTACCTGGACCAGAAGCCGATCCGGGATCCGGGCCAGACCGTCGCGTCGCTGCTCGGGGTGTCCGAGCGGCTCGATGCGCTGCGGCGCATCCTGGGCGGGCAGGCGGCCGGGTGGGAAGAGGACCTGGCCACCGTCGGCACCGACTGGGACCTCGAGGAGCGCTCCGTGGCGCTGCTGGCGGGTTACGGCGTGGCCGGGGCCGGCCCCGGATTCCTCGACCGGACCGCCGGGACGCTGTCCGGGGGCGAAGCGATGGTCATTGCCCTGGCCGGCATCGAATTATCCGGGCGTCCGATCACGCTGCTCGATGAACCGACCAACAACCTGGATCGGGAGGCCCGCCGCCGGTTGTATGCCGTCATCGAACGATGGCGCGGGACGTTGCTGGTCGCCACCCACGACAAGACGTTGCTGGGTCTTGTGGACGGTATCGCCGAGCTGCGTCCCATCGACGTGCGGGCAGGACGCCCCGGAGCCGTGGAGCTCCACCTGCACGGTGGAGGCTGGGACCATTACCAGGACGTCAGGACCGCGGAACGCGAGCGCGCCGAGCGCCGCGTCCGTGACGCCAGCGCCAAGAGCGCCCTGGAGCGACGGCAGCAGGTCGAAGCCGAAACGAAGCTGGCCCGGCGGGCCAAACAGGGCAGGAAGGCCGCAAGTGGACTCCCGAAGATTTTGGCCAATGAGCTGCGCAAGCGCGCCCAGGAAACCGCGGGACGCACGCGTCAAACCATGGCCGCCAGCAGCGACGCCGCTCAGGCCGAACTGGATGCCGCCCGGACAGAGCTGCCGCCGGACCTGTCGATCACCATCGACTTGCCGGACACCTGCGTTCCCGTGGGCCGGGACCTGGTGCGCCTCGTCCCGTCTGCCGAAGCACGGTATGAGGTCACCGAGGACGGCCTCGAGCTGGTGCCGGGCCCGGGACTCCTCATCCGCGGACCGGAATGGATCGCCCTCTCCGGCCGCAATGGCGCGGGCAAGACAACACTGCTGCAGGACATCGAACGGGTGGCGTCCGTGCCGGTGGGCGTGCTGCGCCAGGACCTCGCAGTGGACGGTGGGGGCTGGGAAGGAGTGGACGTTTCGGCGACGGTCCTCGAGAACGTGAAGGCCGTGGCGCCACAGGCCGCGATGGAGGAGGTCAGGGCGAGGCTGGCCCACTTCCACTTCCGCGGGGCGCGCGTCGGGCAACCCGTGGCCCAGCTCTCCGGCGGTGAGGTGTTCCGCCTGGCCCTGGCGCGCCTCCTGTTGGCCGATCCGGCACCCCAGCTACTGCTGCTGGACGAGCCGACGAACAACCTCGATGTCGAGACCACTGGCCAGTTGCTGGGGGCCTTGCGCGCCTATGCGGGTGGTCTCGTGGTGGTCAGCCATGACGAGGAGTTCCTGGGGGAACTGGGGCGGGTGGGCGGACCGTCGCCGCGGCCATGGCATGTGCGGCGCGCCGAACGCGGGGGTTCCGGAATCGTGGCTACCTGAGCCGGGGGTGCATGGGCGGGGCCGGGGCGCAGCTTCCGTCCCGGCCCCGTGGTGGTGTCAGTGCGCCGGCCTGACGCGGGCCGCCCGGGGCGCGCGTGCCGGGGCATGCGCCACCTGCCAGGCCCCCACCTCGGCCAGGACGATGATCCCGAAGGCGACCAGGCCGTGCAGGAGTCCGATCGCGGGGGCGGAAAATGCTGCAATGGCCAGGCCGATCTGGACGACGACGGCCAGTACGAGCCAAGCGGCCCACTGGATCCCGGCGTGCGCGATCAGTGCGATGACCAGCAGTGCCAGGACCAGGATCGGGATGACATACATGCCGAGGGTGCCGTGGATCATGGCGGGTAGTGGCGGTCCGGCGATTTCCGTGCCGGATTCGATGGCTCCGATGGCCATGAACGTTGTCCAGGCAATCAGGGCTGCCTGGACGACCACCGCCGCGGCGATGACGTGGGCGAGGATCTTGTAGGTTTGGCGCATGATGCGGTTCCCTCCAACGGGAAGGGGGCGGATCCGGTAGGGCCCGTCCCGATGTGGGCCGGTGGGCCCGGGTAGGTCGTCGGATGTGGGCCGACCACGAGAACGTCCCCGGCCCAGCGTGACCGGTGAGGTCACCTTAGACCCGGCGGCGCAGGCAGGCAATGGGTTGACAGGATATTTATGCGGAATTCATGTCAACTTCGTGGGGAACCAGTGGAGCCCCAGGGCGTCATGACCAGGCAGCCGCCAGGAGTTCGCCCAGCAATTCGTCGGGGTCATGGTCGATGCCCCGTCCGGCGAACCAGGTGCAGGCATTCCGGCAATCCCGAGCCAGCAGTTCGGCACCGAGTGGGTTGGCCGCCAGGTCGACCAGCTGGGGCAAGTCGATGACGACGAGCCGGGGCCCGGCTGCCAGCAGGTTGTAGGCGGAGAGGTCGCCATGGGCAAACCCGAGTCGGGCCAAGCCGCGCATTGCCTCCATGAGCTGCTCGAAATAGGACCGCAGCAATGCCGGTTCCGGGCGGGCCTGGTGGAGTCGCGGGGCTGCTGCTCCGGGGTGCTCGGGGTCCATGATGAATTCCATCAGGATCTCCGTCCCGTCGATCTGTACGGGGTAGGGAACCGGGATCCCGGCTTCGTGGGTTCGGACCAGGTAAGCCCATTCGGCGCTGGCCCATTGGGCTGCCTCCACTTGGCGGCCATAGGTGCTGCCGTTCTTCAGGGCCCGGGCGTCGCGTGTGCGGCGCACCGAACGACCTTCGGTGTAGATCGTGGAGCGGTGGAAGGAGCGCCGGTCGGGGGCTCGATAGCGTTTGGCGGCCAGGAGGGCGCGCCGGTCGCCGGTGGCCCGCTCGACCAGGAAGACGTCGGCTTCCTTGCCGGTCTTGAGGACACCGAGTTCGGTGTCGATGGCCGCGGCATCCTCGATGACGAATTCCGGGTAGGGCTGCGGGCCGCGCATCGATTTCTCGATGCTGGGCCAGGTGGACCAGCGCTGGTCCGCGGACAGGGCGTCGTCGAGGACGTTCCAGTCGGCGGGGCGTTCGGCGGCCGGCTGGGCTCGGCGCTGGCGGGATGGTGGCTGGAAGGTTTCAGGTGCGTCGTGCTCGATGCGAGACGTCATGGCGTGGGGTGCTCCCGGGATGAAGGTGGTGGATGAGCGGGGCGTGCGGTGCGGTGCGGACCGTCATGACGACCTCCCGGGAGTAGGTGATGGTGTTAGGCCTTCCCATCAAACAATAGTGATCGGCAAAAGTCAATCACTGAATCGATCCCCGCGCCGGGCCTTCATGTAAGCTGGATCCCAAATACTGACCGATCGTTCAGGAAGGACGTGTCGACGATGACAACGCAGACTGCCGAGCTCGTTCCCAGCTACATCAAGGACTCGTGGTGGACCCCCGGGAACACCGAGGGCGCCACCCGGGTACTCGATGCAAATACCGGTGAAGAGCTGGCCTTGGTCAGCGCCGATGGCCTCGACCTGGCCGCAGCCGTCGAACATGGGCGGACCGTGGGGCAGCGGGAACTCGGTCGGATGACCCTTCATGAACGCGCCCTCAAGCTCAAGGAAATGGCGCAGTACCTCAACGAACGCCGCGAGGAGCTCTATGAGATCTCCTACCGCACCGGAGCCACCAAGATCGACAACATGGTGGACATCGACGGCGGGATCGGCGTGCTGTTCACGTTCTCCTCCAAGGGTCGGCGCGAACTGCCGAATTCCAACGTCATCCAGGATGGAACCGCCGAATCGCTCTCCCGCGACGGGTCCTTCCTGGGTGGACACATCTACACCCGCATTCCCGGCGTTGCCGCCCAGATCAATGCCTTCAACTTCCCGGTGTGGGGCATGCTGGAGAAGTTCGCCCCGGCCTTCATCGCCGGGGTCCCCACCATCGCCAAGCCGGCCACCCCCACGGGCTACCTCTCGGAGGCCGTGGTGCGGATGCTGGTGGAATCGGGGCTGCTGCCGGATGGTTCACTGCAGCTCGTCTCCGGTTCGGCACGCACCCTGCTGGATGTCCTCGACTACCGTGACATGGTCTCCTTCACGGGGTCCGCCTCGACGGCCAATTCGCTGAAGTCACACCCGAACGTGATCTCCGGCGGCGTCCGCTTCACCGCCGAGACCGATTCGCTCAACGCAGCCATCCTGGGGCCCGACGCCACCCCGGGCACCCCGGAATTCGACGCCTTCATCAAGTCGGTTGCCACGGAAATGACGGTCAAGGCCGGCCAGAAGTGCACCGCCATCCGGCGGACCATCGTCCCCGCGGCGCTGCGCGACGACGTGGTGGCCGCGGTGGGGCAACGGCTCACCCAGCGGGTGGTCGTCGGTGACCCGCGGGCGGAAGGCGTGACCATGGGGGCCCTCGCGTCCCTGGAGCAACTGCGCGACGTCCGCGGTGCCGTCGAGGCCATGCTGGCCGCCGGTGGAGAACTGGCCTACGGCACCCTCGATGCGCCGGTGGTACGCACCGCAGCCGGGGAGGAACGGGAGGTCGCCGACGGCGCGTTCATGTCGCCGGTCCTGCTGACCTGGGCCGATGCGGACGCCGAATCCGTCCATTCGCTCGAGGCCTTCGGTCCGGTGACCAGCGTGCTGGGCTACACGGACCTGGACGATGCGATCCGCCTCGCGGCCCGCGGTTCCGGCTCGCTGGTGGCCACCGTGTGCACCAACGACGCGGACACGGCACGCGAGCTGACGGTCGGCATCGCCGGGCACCACGGCCGCGTGCACATCCTCAACCGGGAAACCGCCCGCACCTCCACGGGCCACGGCTCCCCGGTCCCGCACCTGGTCCACGGTGGACCGGGTCGCGCCGGTGGTGGCGAGGAGCTCGGCGGCATCCGCTCCGTCAAGCACCACATGCAGCGCACCGCCATCCAGGGCTCCCCGAACCTGCTCACCGCAGTCACCGGGATCTGGCACACCGGGGCGGACCGGGTCATCGCCGGGGCCGCCGAATTCGGTGCGGTGGACGGGGCCATCCACCCGTTCCGCAAGTCACTGGCCGAGCTGCGCATCGGCGATGCGTTCGCCTCGCCACTACGTGAGGTCACCCTGCAGGACATCACCGACTTCGCCCATACGACCGGCGACACGTTCTATGCCCACACCGATGCGGCAGCAGCGGAAGCCAATCCGTTCTTCCCGGGCATTGTCGCCCACGGGTACCTGCTGGTGTCCTGGGCCGCCGGCCTGTTCGTCGAGCCGGCTCCGGGGCCGGTCCTGGCCAACTACGGGGTGGAGAGCCTGCGGTTCATCACCCCCGTTCCGGCGGGGGACAGGATCCGGGTCACCCTGACCGCGAAGAAGATCACCCCGCGCGTGACCGACGAATACGGGGAGGTCGCCTGGGATGCCATCATCCACAACCAGGACGACGACATCGTGGCCACCTACGATGTGCTGACCCTGGTGGAGAAGGACAACGTCACCTACGGGAACTGGGCTTCGTAGCCGGGGCCCCGCGCCAACTGGAGGAGGACCCGCCCACCGGGCAGGTCCTCCTCCACGTTTACCGGGCCCCTGACGTCCGGGAACGGGGCGGTCAGTAGGCCTTCACGCGCTGCTCGACGACCAGGTGGATCAGGGCGAAGCGTCCCTCATCGTCGATGGCGGAAAGTGCCGCCTCCAGCGCAGCCGGCACCTCGGCGTCGTGCTCCACGCGGACCCCGAAGCCGCCAAAGGCCTGCGCCATGGTCGCGAAGTCGGGGTTCTTCAGCTGCGTACCTGAAATGCGCTCGGGGTAGTCCCGTTCCTGGTGGGTACGGATGGTGCCGTACTCCTGGTTGTCCATCACGATGACCAGCGGGGTCGCCCCGTATTGGGCGGCAGTGGCCAGCTCCTGGCCGTTCATGAGGAACTCGCCGTCACCGGCAATGGTCACCACGCGGCGTCCCGGGGTGGCCAGCGAGGCGGCGACAGCGGAAGGGATCGAGTAGCCCATGGAGCCGTTGCGCGCGCTGATCATCGAGGCGTAGCCGTTGGTCGGGAAGTACCGGTGGGCCCAGTTGGTGTGCTCGCCGGCGCCGAAGGTGACCATCGCGTCCTCGGGCAGCGAGGCGACGAGGTGGGCCATCAGCGTGGCCATCCTGGCCTGGCCGTCTCCGGGGGTGGCGTCGGGCAGGGCGGCGAACTTCACCTGCTCCGCGCGCATGCGGGTGGTCCATTCGCGCCAGGAGTCCTTGACCGGCAGGTCCATGCGGACCAGGTCGCGGACGAAGACGTCGGGTTTGGCGACGATCTGGTGGGACACGGGGCCCGACCGGCCGCGCAGCGAGGGGTCGATGGTGACCAGGAAGTTCTTCTTGTCCCAGTTCTGCCGGATGGCGAAGCCATCGGTGATCACGTCCCCGGGCACCGTGCCGACGAACACCAGCAGGTCGGTTTCCTCCAGCAGGTCATAGGTGGGCTTGGGCCGGCCGTAGCCGATGGGGCCGACGTACGACGGCGAATCGAACGGCACCGTGCCCTCGCAGCGCCACTCGGCCGCCGCCGGCAGATCGTGCTCTTCGAGCCAGGTGGTGAACGCCTGGGCCCCTTCGGTGCTCCAGTCATTGCCGCCGAAGATGAACAACGGCTTGTCGGCTTCCTTCAGCGCGTCGTGCAGGGACTTCCAATCGGTGACCGTCATGCCGCCGCTGGCCACCGGGATCCTGGGGTGGACCTCGGCGGGGACCTGGCGCTTGATGATGTCCTCGGGCAGGCCGACCACCACGGGACCCGGGCGTCCCGACATGGCGGCGAACATGGCCTCGGCGACGACCTCGGAGGCGCGTTCGGCGTGGTCCAGGATCATGACGCGCTTGGCATTGGTGCCGAACCAGGCCTTCGGGTCGAACTCCTGGAACGCCTCCTTTTCGCGGTGCTCGAAGGGGATCAAGCCGACGAAGAGCACCATCGGGGTGGAGTCCTGCCAGGCGGTGTGGAGGCCGACGTGGGCATTGGCCGCGCCGGGACCGCGGGTGACCATCGCGATGCCGGGCAGCTGGTTCATCTTGCCGTCGGCTTCTGCCATGTAGGCGGCGCCGCCTTCGTGGCGGCAGACCACGGTATCGATCGGGGAGTGGTGCAACCCATCGAGGACATCGAGGTAGCTCTCGCCCGGGACGACATAGGTCCGCTTCACGCCGTGGGCCACCAGGGTGTCCACGATCATGTGTCCCGCTGACTTGGTGGCCGGTGTGGCCGCGTCGCGGGCGGGGGACGGGTCCTGCCCTGCGGACTCGGTCTGGGTGGTTGTCACGGGGTGACCTCTTTCGCCGTTGAAATGGGTGTCACGGAAGGGCGCGGGGCACCCGCAAGGGGCCGCGGCGCCATTGCCTGCTGATGGCCAAATTACAGGACAGTCGACGGCGACCCCAGTACGGGGGAAACGTTGCCGTCATGTATGCGATGCGGGTCACTTTCGCTTGACCCCATCGAGTGGGTCCGCAGTCCCCTAGGCTGGAGCGCATGAGTGCCCAGCAGCAGGGCCTGGCGCCGGCACTTCCCCGCGCCCGCCTGCGTCCGTGGACCGCCGCGGATGCCGACGTGCAGGCAGTGCTCCGTGCCTTCGCCGGGCCCGGCATGGCGGGCCAGTCCCACGGGCCGATCGCCACGGAGGCCCAGGCGCGCGGCTGGATCGCACCGCTGGTGCCCGATCCACTGGGATTGCAACCTCGCACCGTGGCCTTCGCGATCGAGCTCGACGGGGAAGCCGTGGGGAACGTGATGGTCTCGGCCATCGAGCGACGGCATCTCACCTGCTGGATGTCGTACTGGGTGGCCCCCGGCGCCCGCGGGGCGGGACTGGCGGGCGCAGCGGCCACGGCGCTGGCCGGGCACTGCTTCACCGTGCTGGGCCTGGAACGCCTCGAGCTGGGCATCGGCTGAACAACCCGGCATCCGGTCGGGTCGCCGCGGCGGCAGGGTTCACGCGCGAAGGCATCGAACGGCAGAAGCTGCGCTACCGGGACGACGACGGTGCCTGGCACCGGTTCGACACGGTGCTCTGGGCGCGGCTGGCCACCGACCCGCCGCGCGGCACTGCGGCACTGGAGATCGTTCAGTCGGAGCCGGCCAGCCCTGCCGATGCGAAGGCCCGTGCGTAGATTGCGCGGATGACCCCTTCCTTGCGGGCGTTGTAGTCCATCACGGTTCCGCCCTCGTCGTTGGTCACCGCTGCTGCAGCTTCCTTCGCCGCCCGGTACAGCGCCCGATCCCCAGGATGGCCGCGCAGCCAGTCCCTGAACATCCGGTGCCTGACCGTCTCGGGGCAGTCGGGTCCGAAGACGTGGAGATTCGTCGCGGGGGCCTCGAGCCGGAAGCAACGGTGCTCGTGCCACCCGGGGTCCCGGACCACCAGGATGAACCCGGCGGCCTCCAAGGCCCCGCGGTACGCCGCTTCGTCGGAGGGATCGGCGACGGTCAGGTCGATGTCGATCACCGGTTTTGCGGCCAGCCCGGGAACCGCAGTGGACCCGACATGTTCAACGGACAGGGCACGTGGGCCCAGCACGGTGCGGATGCGCGCCGCCAGGGTGGTGAAGTGCGTGTGCCACGCGGGATCGTGCCCGACGATGGCCACCGGCCCCGGCGTGGGTCCTCCGGTGAGCCAGATGGCATCGTCTGGATCCGCGTCGTGGTGCCGGATGATGTCGTCGTCGGTGGGCATGGAGACCATGCTAGCCACTGGCCGTTCCGACCAGCGCTCGCCTGCCGGGTTACGCCTCCTGGTAGGGGCTCGGCGGGTACTCAGCCGAGTCGTCCTGGGTGGCCTCGGCGGGGAGCTGGCGCCAGGACCACCAGCCGAAGAGCGAGGCCCCGAACTGCAGGACCAGGACCGCCAGGGTGGCCAGCGCCGGCTGGTTGCCGAAGAAGACGATGACCTGGGCCACCGCAGAGGCGGCGATGACCAGCCACGGCCAGCGCAGGCCGTTGGCCACACCGACCAGACCGGCCGGGACCAGGGCCGAGAAGACGAGGGTCAGCCAGAAGCTGGCGGGGATGCTGCCCAGATCCAGTCCGCTGAAGATCGTGGGCAGGGCGGAGGCAAACGCGATCAGCACGGTGATGACGAATCCCCACACCAACGAGGAGGCGGTGAATGGCTTCACGTCGACGGAGCGGCCGAACTTCCCCCGCAGCCGGTACTTGCTGAAGCGCCACAACCCGTAGATCGGGACCAGCAGGTAGGGGACCGCCTTGAACAGGCCGTCGAACCCGAACTGCAGGGCGATCACCAGGGGGCCGGCGAAGACGGCCAGGATCTGGATCCACCAGCCCAGGTCGTTGCGGCGGGCCAGCAGCAACAGGGCGATCCCGGTCAGGAGCACACCCAGGGAATCGAGCGCCACAATGGTTGCGGTGTCGGTGCCCAGGGGCTGGTTGAACAGGGACTGGAAGAGCTGGTCCACGAAAGGCTGCCTATCGAACGGATGAGTGCATGCGCGGGCCACGGGCCACACACGGGGAACTCATCGATGGTACCGCCGGGCCGTCGTCGTGCCCGAATCCGCCCCTGGGTGGTGGGTTCAGGCGCGCAGCCCGTCCAGCATCATGGCAATCGCGTTGTCCTCCACCTGCTGCGGGGTGGAGGGCCCATCCGGGCGGTACCACTCGACAAGCGAGTTGATCGTGCCGAACATCAGGCGGGTGGTGGTCCGCGGGTCGATGTCGGCGCGCAGGGACCCCTCCTGCTGGGCGCCGACCACCAGATCGGCCAGGCGCCGGTCCACCGCACGACGGCGTTCGAGTGCACGACGTTCGATCTCCGTGTTCCCCCGCAGGCGCAGCAACAGGGTCACGTAGGGCTGGCGTTCGACCAGGACCCGGATCGTGGAGCGCAACACGAATTCCAGGCGCTCCGCCGCAGTGCCCATGGTGGCCCGGGGATCTTCCCCGAGGGCCTCCAACGGGATCAGCGCCTCATCCAGTGCCTTGTCCAGCAGGTCGCCCTTGGAGGGGACGTGGTGGTAGATCGCGGATTTGCTGATGCCCAGGTTGTCGGCCAGCGTGCCCATGGATGTCGCGTCGTAGCCGTGCTTGTTGAAGACCTGCACGGCGATGGACAGGACGGAATCCTGGTCGTGGCCGGGACGGCCGCGTTTGGCCCCGGAGGGCTTGCTGGCGATGGTGGGCATCCCCCGATCCTACTTGTCGCGCAGGTCGTAGATGCGCCGCAGCTTGCCGACCGAGCGGGGCAGCGACTCCGGATCCACCACATCGATGCGGCAGCTGGATCCCACATTGATCTTGATGGCCTTCTGCAACTCGGCGGCGGCGGCGATGGCGCGGTCGGACGTGCAATCGGCACGGCGCTCGATCTTCACCGCCAGCTCGTCCATGCGGCCCGGGCGGGTGATCTCCAGCTGGAAGTGCGGGGACAGCCCGGCGACCTTCAGCGCGAGCTCCTCGATCTGGCTGGGGAAGAGGTTCACACCGCGCAGGATGATCATGTCGTCGCTGCGCCCGGTGATGCGTCCCATGCGCCGGTGCCCGGGGCGTGCGGTGCCCGGCAGCAGCCGGGTGAGGTCATGGGTGCGGTAGCGGATGATCGGCAGCGCCTGCTTGGTCAGCGAGGTGAACACCAGCTCGCCGGGTTCCCCGTCGCCCAGCGCCTTCGAGGGGTCGAACGCGTCGATGATCTCCGGGCGGAAATGGTCCTCCCAGATGTGGCTTCCGTCCTTGGTCTGGTTCGATTCACCGGCGACTCCCGGGCCCATGACCTCGGAGAGGCCGTAGATGTCGCAGGCATCGATGTCGAACATGACCTCGAGTTCGTGGCGCATCTCCTCGGTCCACGGTTCGGCGCCGAGCACGGCCACCTTCAGCGAGGTCGAGCGCGGGTCGATGCCTTTCCGCTGCATGGCGTCGCCGATGGTCAGCAGGTAGGTGGGGGTGCACAGGATCGCGTCGGGGGCGAAGTCCTGGATGAGCGTGATCTGCTTCTCGGTCTGCCCGCCGGACATCGGGATCACCGTGGTGCCCAGGCGTTCGGCCGCGGCATGGGCACCGAGACCACCGGTGAACAGCCCGTACCCGTAGGCGTTGTGGACCTTCCAGCCCGGCTTCACCCCTGACAGGCGCAGGCAGCGTGCCCCGAGCTTGGCCCAGTCATCCAGGTCCTGCTGCGTGTAGCCCACGACCGTTGCGCGTCCCGTCGTCCCGGAGGAGGCGTGGATCCTGGCGACCTCGTGCTGCGGCACCGCGAACATGCCAAACGGGTAGGTCTTGCGCAGGTCCTCCTTCTCGGTGAAGGGGAACTTGGCCAGGTCGGCGAGCTCCTTCAGATCGGACGGGTGGACCCCGGCGGCGTCGTACTTCTCCCGGTACAACGGGACGCGGTCGTAGGCGTAGGCCACGGTCTCCTGCAGGCGGGTGAGTTGCAGCGACTCGATCTGGTCGCGGCTCATCGTCTCCTCGGGATCGAGGGGGTTGGGAAGCTCGGTTTCCGGTGCTGTCTGCGTCATGGCTGGACCTTTGGGTGATTGCTGGGGTGGGGGGAACGGGCACGACGCCGGACAACGGCTTCCGGCGCCGGATGCCTAGCGCTTGGGGACGGTGCGCGAGCGGCCGCGGAACTCGGCGACGATCTCCTCGCCGCCGTCCGGGGTGGTCTGGCGGATCTGGATGTCGTAGATGCCGCTGCGGCCCGACTGCTGTCGGCGGGTGGCCTCCGCGGTGAGGATCCGCCCGGGGATCCCCGGGCGGATGAAGTTGATGTCGACGCCGGAGGCGACGGTGATCGTGTCATCGGAGCCCTCGGCCGGGTTGCAGGCCATGGCAAATGCCGTGTCCCCGAGGGCGAAGATCATGCCGCCGTGCCCGATTCCGAAGCCGTTGAGCATCTCCGGGCGCAGGGTCATGGTGATCGTGGCCTCGCCGTCGGCCACGTGCTGGACCTCGATGCCCAGCCACTGGGAGGCGGTGTCGTTGGCCAGCACCGCGTGGCGCAGTGCGGCGTCGGTGCCCGTCGATTCGACGTCGGTGTCGGTCATGCTGGAGCTCCATTCGCGAATTACTGAACGTTCATTAGGTAATCCTGAAATGTGACTCAAGTCAAGCCATGGGCGCCCCGGGTCGGGACTGTGACGTCGCGGCGGGAATCGCCGCGACGGGCCCGGTCGATCAGGAGCGAGCGGACAGGACGAGGGCGTCCATGGCCCGGACGGCCTTTTTGAGCTGTTCCCGGGAGATCGGGGTGTAGCCGTAGCCGGCGCGGGTTTTCATGCCAAGAAGAAGGTCAAGTTGCCGGGCCGCGTTCGTATCGACCCTCTTGAGGAGTTTGACTGCGTCCCCATGGCCCTTGCCTTGGTGGAATTGTCCGAGGGAGGCGATGCAGAGCGCGTCGGAGGCAGCGATTCCGGCGTGGACCGCCAGGGTGACGACGGCGTCGGCCACGTCTTGATCCTCATCGGAGAGGTCAAGAACAACATGGGCTGCCGACTGAAACTGACGTGCCTTGTCCAGTCGCCCCTGCCGTATCTGGCCATTCGCTGCGGGAGTCATTGGGGAACCCTGCGGGTGGCGAGCCTGGCTTCGAGCCAGCGGCAAGCGGGAAGCACGGGGATTCCATCGGCGAGGACGTTCAAGAAGAGCGGATCCGCTCCCACCTCCGACTCCCGGTATACCAGCGGCCGTGTGTCATTGCCGGTCCAAGAGGCGACTTTCAAGGAGAGATCAGAGAGGTGCGACGCCGCCAGATCCTCGTCGTAGCCGTCCGGGAAGACGAAGAGGAGGTCGATGTCGCTATCGTCGCGCATCTCGCTCCGGGCAGCTGAGCCGAACAGGCGAACATCCAGTGGCTCCAGCTGCCAGTCGCGGATCTCGCCTCGTAGTTGTACGAGAAGCATGTCTTTTGCGCGGGCCATTTCCATGATGGCCGCCGCGAGAAGGTGCTGCCGATTGAGACGGTAGGAGCGCGTTTGGCCGACAACGTCCTCCAAGGCAATGCCTTGCTTAACGAGCCGGGCCAAGGCATTGCGTACACCGCTTTCAGAATTCTTGTCGGGGCTGAGCCGGTGAACGGCCGGCGCGGTGAAACCGGAGTCGGCGCGCGCCAGGACATGGAGTACCGCGGCATCGACGGTGGGCGTCAATGCTGCGATCGGGTTCTGCAGTCTCACGAATCCTCCAAGTGCAGAATTCTACATGTACATGCACTATTCTACAGGGTGCGCCGGGAATTCACCCTGGTGCTGGTGGGCACGGCGGTGGCTAGCCGGCTACGGTGCGGTTGCTGTGTGGTGTCCGTTGAGCCACGCGTCAATCTCGGCCAGGAGCTCGACTTTCCGTTGCTCCGGCAGGAAGGCGGAGCGCACCGAGTTGGCGGCCAGGTGCGCCAGCGTCGTGGCATCGAAGGCAAACGTCCCGACCACCTGGTCCAGGTTGTCATCGAGGTAGCCGCCGAAATATGACGGATCATCGGAGTGGATCGAGACGTTCAGCCCGGCCTCGAGCATCCGTGGCAGGGGATGGGACGCCAGGTTGGTCACCGCGCGCAGCCTGACATTGGAGAGCGGGCAAACGGTCATCGGGACCTGCTCTTCGACCAGGCGCCGCACGAGCGCGTCGTCCTCCATCGCCCGGATCCCATGGTCGATGCGGGACACCTTGAGCACGTCGAGGGCCTCACTGATGTAGCCGGGAGGGCCTTCTTCGCCGGCATGGGCGACGCACTCGAGCCCTGCGGCGCGGGCGCGGTCGAAGACTGCCGTGAATTTCGACGGCGGATGGCCGACCTCGGCGGAATCCAGGCCGATCCCGATGATCGGGGCCTCCATGGCGATCAGGTCCTCCAGCACGGCGAGCGCATCCTCCGCCGGCTGGTCCCGCAGGAAGGCGGCGATCAGCGACGTCGAGATCCCGAAGTCGGCGCTGCTGGTGGACAGCGCCCGGGCCACGCCGCCGATGCTCGTGGCCAGGTCCACTCCCCGGGCCAAATGGGCCTGCGGATCGATGAAGATCTCTGCGTGGCGCACCCCGGCCCCCGCGGCCCGGCGCAGGTACGCGGTGGTCATTGCCGCGAAGTCGTCCTCGGTGACCAGCACCGCCATGTTGGCGTAGTAAAGGTCAAGGAACGACTGCAGGTCGGTGAACTCGTAGCGGGCCCGCAGGTCGGCTACGTCCCGGTAGGGCAGTTCGATGCCGTTGCGGGAGGCCAGCTCGAAGATCAGCTCCGGCTCCAGGGTGCCCTCGATATGCAGATGCAGTTCCGCCACGGGCAGCGGGGAGGACGAAGGAGTCGGGACAGTTGAAGCAGACAAGGGGGATCGGCCTTTCGCGGGGAAAAAGTCCTCCCATGATGCCAGAAGCCGGCGGGGCACCACGCCCCGCCGGCTTCCCAGCGCAGAACGCCTACACTCGTTCGGTCGCCCCCAGGGCGTCCAGGGCGAAGGCGTAGTCCCAGGCCCGGTCCTTCCACGCCTCGTACCGGCCGGAGGCTCCGCCGTGGCCACCATCCATCTCGATCTTCAGCAGGATCGGCTCGGACCCGGTGGTGACCTCGCGGAGCCGCTGCACCCACTTCGCCGGCTCGACGTAGAGCACGCGGGTGTCGTTCAGCGACGTGACGGCGGCAATCCGTGGGTAGGGGACCGCCTCGATGTTCTCGTACGGGGTGTAGGACTTCATGTACTCGTACACCTCGGCGTCCGTGATCGGGTTGCCCCATTCCTCCCATTCCAGGGCCGACAGGGGCAGGTCGGGATCCAGGATGCTGGTCAGCGCGTCGACGAACGGAACCTGGGCGATGATCGCGGTGTAGAGCTTCGGCGCCAGGTTGGCGACGGCACCCATGAGCAGCCCGCCGGCCGATCCGCCCATGGCGACCACGCGCTGCGGATCCGCCCACCCGGTGGCGACCACGTGTTCGGTGGCGGAGACGAAGTCGCTGAAGGAGTTCTTCTTCGCGAGCTTCTTGCCGTCGTCGTACCAGTGGCGTCCGAGTTCGCCGCCCCCGCGTACGTGGGCGATGACGAAGACGACGCCGCGGTCCAGCAGCGATAGTCGGGGGATGGAGAACCCGGGGTCCATGCTCATCTCGTAGCTGCCGTACCCGTAGACGAGTGCCGGGTTGGTCCCGTCGCGCTCGATGCCACGGCGGCGGATGACCGAGAGCGGGATGCGGGTGCCGTCGGCGGCGGTGGCCCACTCCCGCTCGGCGAGGTAGGTGCCGGCGTCGTACCCGCCCTTGACCGGGGTCTCCTTGCGCAACGACAGCCCGCCGGTGGCCAGGGTGTAGTCGTAGACGCGCGGCGGGATGAGGAAGCTGGTGTAGGCCAGGCGGATGACGGGGGAATCGTATTCGGCGCCGGCGAGCGAGCACGTGTAGAGCTCCTCGTCGAATGCCGGCTCGACGACGGGTGACTGGGAGTCGGTGCCCAGCCCGTCGAGTGGGAGGACCTGGATGCGCTCGATGGTGTCCTGGCGGACCGAGATGACCGCGTGGGTGGCGGTGACCGCTGTGCCCTCGATCTTCACATCGTCGCGGTGGGCGAAGACCGTGGCCCAGTGCTGGTCGGCCAACGGCTTGGTGAACTCGTCGGCGCGGACCACCGAGACCATGTTGTTCACCGCGTTGCGGTTGTGCGTGAGCAGGTAGGCGCGCTCGCCGTCGACCGTCACCGGGTCCATCCCGTGCAGCAGGTGTGCCTCGCGGCCCAGCAGCAGCCGCGGTGCGGCCAGGGGATCGACGAGGTCCAGGGTGTGCGTCTCGGCGAATTCGGAGTTCCCGATGGAGATCATCAGCTCGCGGCGGTCCGGTGAGAGCTCGAAGCCCATCCACATGCCGGGATCGTCTTCCTGGAGCACGACGGTGTCCTGGGACGGGTCCTGCCCGAGGGTGTGGGACTTGATCTGATGGGGACGCCAGGAATCGTCCACGACCGTGTAGAAGATGCGGGTGCCATCGGGGGAGAAGGCCAGGCCGTAGAAGACGTTCTCGATGACGTCGGGCAGCAGCTCGCCGGTGTTGAGGTCCTTGATGCGCAGCGTGAAGCGCTCGTCTCCGGCATTGTCCACGGCGTACGCGAGCAGGTTCCCGTCCTCGGTGACTGCCATGCCGCCGACGGAGAAGAAGGGCTGGCCCTCGGCCTCGGCGTTGCCGTCCAGCAGCACCTGTTCCCCCGCAAACGGTTTCCCGGGTTCGATGACCGGGGGAGTCCAGTCGGCGACGGGATCCCCGGTGTCGGCGGCGGCGACCCGGCATTGGACCGCGTACTGCTGGCCTTCGGCGGTGCGGGCGAAGTACCACCAGCCGCGCTTGCGGGCCGGCACCGAGAGGTCGGTTTCCTCGGTGCGTTCCTTGATTTCGGCGAAGATCGCCTCCCGCAGACCCTGCTGGTCCGCGGTTACGGCCTCGGTATAGGAGTTCTCCGCTTCGAGGTGGGCGAGGACCTCGGAGCTCTCTTTGTCGCGCAGCCACTCGTAGTCATCGACGAACGTGTCGCCGTGGTGCGTGCGTTCGGTGGGGACCTTACGTGCGACTGGGGGCTGCTGAGGTGTGGGGGTTTCGCTCATGGGCACCATTCAACGCCATGCGGGCCCGCCGTCGTCGGGTGTTCGCCAGCGGCGTGTTGGCATGGAGTCAGGCGAGCGTCCGTCGAACCAGGTCGAGGAGGGTGACCAGGACGGACAATGAACCGATGGCGTAGCCGATGGACAGTGCGGCCCGGGCAAGGACCTTCCCCCGGCCGCCACGCTCACGGATTTGGCCGAGCGCGATGTGTCCGGCGCCCACGGCGAACACGGCCACGAGGGTGACGCCGGTGAAGACCAGCGCCACGAGGCAGATTGCGGCGAGGACGGCCGCGGCCACCGACCACCTGTTGACGACCGTCGTCAGCTGTGATGGTTCCTGCGAAATGTCTGCGACCACGTGAATTCCCCCCATTGTCGTCTGTTCCCCGGAGCCTAGCCGAGTCTTCCCCACCTGCCTAGGACGTCTGGAAGCCGCCGTTGCTGTGCAGGAGCTGGCCGTTGATCCAGGAGCCGGCATCCGAGAAGAGGAAGCGGACTAGGTCTGCGGTGTCCCGTGGTTGCCCCAGCCGGCCGGCCGGAGTCGCCCGGGTCAGTGACCGGCGAAGCTCGTCGTCCATCCACCCGGTGTCGATGGGTCCTGGATTGATGAGGTTGGACCGGACGCCGCGGTCTGCCAGTTCCAGGGCCGCCGCGATGACGAGGCGGTCCAGGGCCCCCTTGCTGGCACCGTAGGGAAGGTTCCCGGCCGTGTGGTCGCTCGTCAGTGCCACGATCCTGCCGGTCGCGCCATCGTCGGGTTCGGCCGGTGCGGGAAGCTGCTCGGCGAAGGCCTTGATGAGCAGCCACGATGCGCGGACGTTGACGTTGAAGTGCCGGTCCCAGCTGGTGACGTCGGTGGTGAGGATCGAACTGTCCACCGACTCGCAATGCGAGAGCACCAAGCCGTCCACTCGGCGACCTGTTGGGCGGGTAGCAATCAACTGCTCCGGAAATTCCGGGTCGCCTAGGTCGCCCGGGACGAGGGTGACTTCGGCGCCGAGGATGCGGCAGTCATCTGCGATGGAATCAGGGTCGTCTGTGCCGCGCTCGAGATCGAGTCGTTCATCGTAGGGCTGCCAGAAGTTCAACACCAGGTCCCAGCCATCCTCGGCGAGGCCACGGGCGATGGTGGCGGCGATCGACCGGCGTCTCCCGACGCCGGTGACTACAGCAAGCGGCCGCTGCTTGGAAGGTGACATGGGATCGACCTTAGCGAACCGTCGTCGCGCAGTCAGCGTCTCCCCTGGGGAACCGGTCAAGGTCAAGGCCTATCGCCGATCCGGCCCGAGCGGGGAGCACCGTCAGGAGGCGGACACCGCGCGCCGGAATGAGGCCAGGTCGCCCCATGCATCCGGTTCATCATGAGGATGCTCCTCATAGGCGATGTTGCGATGCCGGGTAGTCTTCCCCCATGATCGGACGGCTTCCGGCGGGAATTGAAGCAGTTGTCTTCGACGTTGGGGAGACGCTGATCGATGAAACCCGGGCGTGGACCGAACGCGCCCATGAGGTGGGGGTCACGCCCTTCACCTTGATGGCGACACTGGGAGACTTGATCGATCGGCGTCGTGATCATCGTGAGGTATGGCCGCTGTTGGGGGTGGATCCACCGACGAGCGGTGCGCGCTTCCGGCCGGACGACCTCTATCCCGATGCGCTGCCGTGTCTGGCCGCGGCGAAGGTGGCAGGATACGTCGTCGGCATTGCCGGCAACCAACCAGACGATGCCGAGCGGGCCTTGGCACGTCTGGGCGTGGACGTGGAATTCGTCGCGTCGTCGGCTCGATGGGGTGTGGCGAAACCATCTCCTGCCTTTTTCCAACGCGTCACCGAGGAAGCGGGAGTCACTGCAGGGTCGATCGCGTACGTCGGCGATCGGCTCGACAACGACGTGATGCCCGCGCGGGCGGCCGGGATGTTCACGGTCTTGCTGCGACGCGGCCCGTGGGGAACGCTCCACGCCGGATGGCCTGAGGCCGGGGACGCCGATCTCCGTGTTGATGGTCTGGACGAACTCGCGACGTATTTCCGGGGTGGACCCCCAAGAGTCGGGCACACCCGGGATGATTAGGGGACACCGAACTGAAACAATGACAGGGCCTCGTAGTCCGCATCAGCAGCTTACGGATCGTCACCGCCCTACCGCTGCGGCGTCAACGTCCGCGTGTACTGCACCTTTCCGTTGGCGTTGATGAGCTTGACGGTGAACTCCGATCCGTCCCCGGCGACATCCACGTGGCCGAAGTACTGGTGTTCGCCCGAGCGCGGGGAACCCAGCGGGGGTCCGGCCTGCTGGAAGTCGACCCGTGGCCCGAAGGTCAGGTCCAACTCGTTGGGCCCGAACGACCCGGCGTTGATGGGTCCGGCCACGAACTCCCAGAACGGGGTGAAGTCGCGGAAGGCGGCACGCTCGGGGGAGTAGTGGTGGGCCGCGCAGTAGTGGACGTCGCCGGTCAGGAACACGACGTTCTTGATCTTGTGCTTCTTGATCGCCGACAGCAGCCGGGCGAGTTCGAGCTCACGGCCCAGCGGCTTGCCGTGATCCGCATTGGCGATCGATTCCTGCCCCGCTCCGTCGGGCACGATGAGCCCCAACGGCAGGTCGTTGCCGATGACCTTCCACGTCGCCCGCGAGGAGCGCAGCGAGCGGATCAGCCACTGCAGCTGATCTTCGCCCAGGATGCGGGTCTGCTCCGTTTCCTGGCCGTCGGTGTTCGGCGACTTGTGCGAGCGCATGTCCAGCGCGAACAGGTCAAGGTGCGGGCCGCGCTCGACGTGCCGGTAGATCCGGGTCGGTTCGAATCCGGTGCCGGGCCGCAGGGCCCGTCGGTCCGCTATCGGCATGTATTCCTGCCAGGCCCGGCGACCGCGGGTGGCGAGGGTGTCGACGTCGCGCACCGTGTACCGCGGGTCATCGAGGATCTCGCCGGGATACCAGTTGTTGACCGTCTCGTGGTCATCCCACTGCGCGATCACCGGGACCTCGGCGTACATGGCGCGCAGGTTCGCATCCATCATGTTGTAGCGGTGGCGTCCCCGGTACTCGTTCAGGGTCTCGGCGACCTTGGAGACCTCCTCGGTCACGACATTGCGCCAGATCGCACCGTCCGGCTCCTTCATCTGCGCGGCGATCGGCCCATCGGCATAGATGGTGTCGCCCGAGTGCAGGAAGAAGTCGGGCCGCGTGGCGTGCATCGCCGCATAGCCACGCATCCCGCCGATCTCCTCGTTGATGCCATACCCCTGCCCCGCGGTGTCGGCCGTCCAGACGAAGCTCTGCGGTCCTGCTTCGTGCCACCGCCCACGGCCGTGCGCCGGAGCGGTGGAGAACGACCCGCGCCCGGTCTCACCCCGCCGTCCGTGCTCGTCCTCGAAACAGAGTTCGACGGCGAAGCGGGCTCCCGCCGGCAACCTCCTGGCGTCGATCTTGGCGGTGAAGTCCGTGGCGGCACTCGCGTACGAGCCCCGCAGGTGCAACGTGCGGCCGTGCCTGCCCCGCAGCTCCCGTCCGTCGGCGTCGAGCAGGCGCAAGGTCGCGTGCAGCCGCCCCGGCCCCGAAGCCCGCGACCAGAACACGGCAGCGTCACTGGAGACATCACCCATCGAGATCCCCGAGGGCAGCCTCAGCCGCCGCGCGGCCAACGGCACGGCGGCCGGGCGTCCCGATGCCAGGGCCGGGGGAGCCGACAGGGACGTGGCGGCCAGCGCCGAGACGGCGGCGGCCCCCTTGAGCAGGGTGCGGCGGGCGGGCTGGGTGCTGTTGGGGTCCATGGCCACCAGCCAAGCGCATCCGGACGACGAGCACGTGGCGGGCAGATGAACCGGGGCCGAACGGCGCCCGGGTGGGAGGATGAACCCATGGCCACCGATGACGCTGACTCCGCACCCGCCCGCTCCGCCAACCCCGCGATCCCCGTCTGGACATCGGTCCTCGCCTACGCCCCGCGTTTCCTGGAGCACCTGCGCGGCGTCGAACGCCAACCGGGATTCCAGCTCGCCGTTGCCGTCGACGGGACACTGATCGGTACGTGCAGCGGCGGATTCTCCGACGTCGCCGCCGGCACCCGGATGGGAGACGACCACCAGTTCCGCATCGCCTCCCATTCCAAGATGTTCACCGCCACCGCCATCCTGCAGCTGGCCGAAACCGGACGGCTGACTCTCGAAGACGCGCTCGCCGACCACCTGCCCGAACTCGCGGGAACCGACGCGGCGGACGTCACGGTGGGGGAACTGCTCTCCCATTCCTCGGGGCTGACCCGCGATGGCGGCGATTCGGACTTCTGGGTCCTGGGCCGCCCGTTCCCCGACCGCTCCGCCCTGCTGGAGACTGCGGCCTACGGACGGATCATTTCCCGGCACGAGCATTTCAAGTACACAAACATCGGATACGGCCTGCTCGGCCTGGTCATCGAGGCAGCCAGCGGGCAGGACTACCGCGACTATGCCCGGGAGCACCTGGTCCGGCCACTGGGGCTGACGGGTACCGGCCCGGATCTGGAGGCCGGCGCCGACCGGTTGGCCACCGGCTACGGTTCGCTCATGGTGGCGGGGGAACCCTACACCCTGGAACGCCGCACGGTGATCGAACACATCGACACGGCGGCATTGAGCGCGGCCACCGGCTTCTACTCCACGGCAGCCGACGTGGTCCGCTTCCTGTCGGCGCTGCTGTCCGAAACACCTGATCGTCCGGGGGACGGATCCCTGGTGGGCGAACATTCCAAACGACGCATGCAGCGCAAGGTCGAGTCCGCCGGCGTTCCCGGCCGGCACTACGGACTGGGCCTGATCTTGCAGGACGTCCACGGCCACGCCACGTTCGGCCACAGCGGCGGCTACCCCGGGCACCTCACCCGCAGCTGGGCGCTGCCCGAAACCGGAGTCGCCCTCAGCGTCCTGACCAATGCCATCGACGGGCCGGCCACGTCCTGGGGCGAGCAGCTCATCGCGTTGGCGACCCTGGCCGCCCGGGAGGCACCGGCGTCGTACTCCGGCCTGGCACCACGGGAGCTGGCACGGTACACCGGACGGTTTGCGGGACTCTGGGGTGTGCAGGACATCGTCGAGCTCGGCGGCAAGCTGTTCTGCCTGGATGTGGGCAGTGCCCCGGACCCGGCGACGACCGAGGCGTTGGAGGTCCTGGACGGCTCGCGCCTGCTCTCGAAGGACCCCAACGGTTTCGCCGGTTATGGCGAGGAACTGGTCTTCGAGTTCGACGACGCCGGGGCAGCCGCCTTCCGCGGACCGGGTGGGATGCGCATGGTGCGGCAGGCGGACTTCGCGGTGCCGGAACGGTTGGCCAACCCAGCGGGCTGATGCCGCTTGCACTCCCAGGTGTGCGGAAGTACCACGCGCCGCTGAACACTCCCTGTGAGACGGAGCACGATGCTCTATTGTCTAAGGAAGTCAAAGTCCCGTAAACACGGGCCGCACCACAAGGGAATGGGGTACCGACCTTGCGTCACCATCAGAGAACGGCCGCTCCGGGCCGTCGTCGGACGGGGGCGGTGGTCGCGGCATTCCTGGCCGTGGCCGCCCTGCTGTTCGGCGCCTCCGGAGCCACAGCCGACACCGCGACATCCAGCTCGGCCGTCGAGGGCAAGACCTTCGTCATCGGCACCGACACCACGTTCGCACCCTTCGAATTCCGTGACACCTCCGGCGAACTGACCGGCATCGACATGGACATCCTGCGGGCCATCGCCAAGGACCAGGGATTCAAGGTGGAGATCCGCTCGCTGGGCTTCAACGCAGCCCTGCAGGCCCTGACCTCCGACCAGGTGGACGGCGTCATCGCCGGCATGTCCATCACCGACGAGCGCAAGCAGGTCTACGACTTCTCCGAGCCCTACTTCGAATCCGGCGTCCAGATGGCCGTCGCCAAGGACAACGACGACATCAAGGGCTACGAGGACCTCAAGGGCAAGACGGTCACCGCCAAGACCGGTGCCGAGGGCGAGACCTTCGCCAAGTCCATCGCCAAGAAGTACGACTTCACGGTGAAGTCACTGGACCAGTCGGCCAGCATGTACGAATTGGTGAAGTCCGGCAATGCCGTGGCCGTCTTCGACGACTACCCGGTGCTGGCCTACGGCATCGCCCAGAACAACGGACTGAAGACGGTCACCGACAAGGTTCCCGGCGGTTCCTACGGCTTCGCAGTGAACAAGGGCAAGAACGCCGACCTGCTGGCCGCCTTCAACGACGGCCTGGCCAAGATCAAGGCCAACGGCGACTACGACAAGATCGTCGACGGCTACCTGGCCGATCCGACGGCCGCCCAGCCGACCACCTTCTGGCAGCTGCTCGGGCAGTCGCTGCCCGCACTGCTCAAGGGCCTGAAGAACACCCTGCTGGTCACCGGCATCTCGTTCGTCGTCGCCATGGTCATCGGCCTGGCTGCGGGCTTCATGAAGATTGCCCGCAACATCGTGGTGCGGGGCATCTCCACGACGTTCGTGAACATCTTCCGCGGCACCCCGCTGCTGCTGTGGGCTTTCATGTTCTACTTCGGCATCCCCCAACTGACGGGCGTGCCGATCAACATCTGGGTGGCAGCGGTGCTGACCCTGTCGCTGAACTCGGGGGCCTACGTCGCCGTGATCGTCCGCGGCGGCATCCAGTCGGTTGATCCCGGCCAGATGGAGGCCAGCCGGTCCCTGGGGCTGGGGTATGGCAAGTCCATGCAGAAGGTCGTCGTCCCGCAGGCGTTCAAGATCATGACGCCGTCGCTGATCAACCAGCTGATCATCATGCTCAAGGACTCCTCGCTGCTGCTGGCCATCGGCTTCGCCGAACTGCTCTACCAGGGCCAGCAGATCTACGCGGCGAACTTCCGCGTCACCGAGACGCTGTTGATCGTCGGCGTCATCTACTTCGTGGCGGTCATGCTGCTGACGAAGCTCGCCAACTTCGCTGACCGGAGGTTCAACAAGTGAGCACATCGACTACGGATACGGCCCGCAAGCCGATGATCGAGGTGAAGGGCCTGCGCAAGTCCTTCGGCTCCAACGAGGTCCTGCAGGGCATCGATGCCGAGGTCGCCGAGGGCGAAGTCGTCTGCGTCATCGGGCCCTCGGGCTCGGGCAAGTCGACCTTCCTGCGCTGCCTGAACAAGTTGGAGGACATCTCCGGCGGCACGGTGGTGGTCGACGGGTTCGACCTGACCGACCCGAAGGTGGACATCAACGAGGTCCGCCGCCACATCGGCATGGTCTTCCAGCACTTCAACCTCTTCCCCCACATGTCGGTGGTGGAGAACGTCATGCTGGCACCCGTCGAGTCGAAGAAGGCCTCCAAGGCGGAGGCCCGGAAGAAGGCCATCGAGCTGCTCACCCGCGTGGGATTGGCCGAGAAGGCCGACGCCCGCCCGGCGGCATTGTCAGGCGGGCAGAAGCAGCGGGTGGCGATCGCCCGTGCGCTGGCCATGAACCCCGGCATCATGCTCTTCGACGAGGCCACCAGCGCCCTGGACCCCGAAATGGTCGGCGAGGTCCTGCAGGTCATCCGCGACCTGGCCACCTCCGGCATGACCCTGGTGCTGGTCACCCACGAGATGGGCTTCGCCCGCGAAGTGGGGGACCGGGTGATCTTCATGGCCGACGGCGTCGTCTGTGAAGAGGGCACCCCGGACCAGCTCTTCGGCAACCCGCAGCAGGAACGCACCAAGGAATTCCTCTCCAAGGTGCTGTAGCGACGCGGGCTATCACGACGACGGGGGGAACCGGGCACAGGCCCGGTTCCCGCCGTCGTTGGTGTCGGGGACGCGTGCTCCTCAGCCGGCGGCCCGGATGATGAGTTCGCGGATCCGCTCCTCGGCCTCGGGCGTCATCTCCGACAGCGCGTAGGAGTTCGGCCACAAGGGCCCGTCGTCCAGTGCCGCCTTGTCGCTGAATCCCAGGGTGGAGTACCGGGCCTTGAACTTCCCGGCGTCCTGGAAGAAGACCACGACGTCCTTGCCCCGCGCGTAGGCGGGCATGCCGTACCAGGTCTTCGGGGCCAGCCCGGGGGCCGCTTCCCGGACGATGGCATGGATCCGCTCCGCCATGGCGCGGTCGGCATCGTCCATGGCGGCGATCTTGGCCAGCACGTCGGCCTCGCCGTCCGCCGCCTTCTTCGAGGTGCCCCGGCGGGCGTCCTTCTTCAGTTCCTGCGAGCGCTCCTTCATGGCCGCGCGCTCGTCGTCGGTGAAGGCGGGGCCGCTGGAATTCCTTGCGCTGGACTTCTGCGCCATCGTCGTGCTCCTCGTCGGTCGGTCCGGTGTGATGGATCCACCGTAGGCCCGCCGGCCCGGGTTCGGCTTCTTCGATCCTGCTCAAACGCGGCCCCTTGTCCGGGGCGACACAGCGTGCCTACGGTGATCTCGGGTCCACCCCGTCAGCCAGCGGGACGGACGACGGCGGCATCTGCCGCCGTGACCAGGCCCCGACCGAAGGAGCAGCACATGAGTTCCACTACCCCAGACCGCGACCCCGCCATGGAACCGGTGCCCGACGCCGGTTACGGGCTCGACCCCGAAGAGTCCACCGGCGATCCATTGGAACCGGTGCCGATGGACGGCCGCGACGGGCAGCCCGCCGAGGGATCCTCCGATGATGAAGTGACCATGGCCGAAGACGACCCGCTCCGTGCGCCGGCGTATGTCGAGGAGGAGGATCCCGCGTACGTCGACGACGAGGCGGACCTCCTCGAGGACGACGGCACGTTGGAGGATCCGGAGGCCGACGAACTGGCCAATGAATCCCTCCGCGGGGACGGCAGCAGCGGGCTGGACCAGCAGCTGGACGAGGACCTGGACGAGGACCTGGCCGAGGAGCTGGGCGACGACCCCGACTCCGCGTCGAACTGATCCGACGGGCCCGTCCCTCCAGGGGGCGGGCCCGCGGTCTGTTCCCCGACGCGGCAATTGACGAATGGGTGACGGACCACATATCCTGACCGAACGGTCAGTAATTAGATTCTTGTCACAGTGAGGTGAGCCCCCATGGCTGCACAGAACGACCCGAAAGGCCCCCTGTCCACGGTGCTGACGCCCGGGGAAGAGGCGGCACAGGAGCATTTCGACGCGGTCATCGCCGACGACTCGCGCATCGAGCCGCGAGACTGGATGCCGGAGGGGTACCGCAAGACGCTCACCCGCCAGATCTCCCAGCACGCGCACTCCGAGATCATCGGCATGCAGCCGGAGGCCAACTGGATCACCCGCGCCCCGAGCCTGAAGCGCAAGTCGATCCTCATGGCCAAGGTCCAGGACGAGGCGGGCCACGGCCTCTACCTCTACTCCGCGGCCGAGACCCTGGGCACCCCGCGCCACGTGCTCAACGACCAGCTGCTCACCGGCAAGGCCAAATACTCCTCGATCTTCAACTACCCGGCCCGCTCCTGGGCCGACATGGGCGCGATCGGCTGGCTGGTCGACGGCGCGGCGATCGTGAACCAGGTCCCGCTCTGCCGCGCCTCGTTCGGCCCCTACGGCCGTGCCATGGTGCGGGTGTGCAAGGAGGAGTCCTTCCACCAGCGCCAAGGCTTCGAGATCCTCATGGAACTCGCAGCCGGCACCGAGGCCCAGAAGAAGATGGCCCAGGACGCCATCAACCGGTTCTACGAGCCCTCGCTGATGATGTTCGGCCCGCCGGACGGCGATTCGCCCAACTCCCAGCAGTCCATGAAGTGGAAGATCAAGCGCTTCTCCAACGACGATCTGCGCCAGCGCTTCGTTGGCATGATCGCCGAACAGGTCAAGGTCCTGGGCCTGACCCTGCCCGACCCGGAGCTGCGCTTCGACGAGGAGACCGGGAAGTGGCTCCACAAGGACCTGAACTGGGACGAGTTCAAGGCAGTGATCTCCGGCAACGGACCCTGCAACTCCCAGCGCCTGCAGCGCCGCCGCGACGCCCACGCCGAGGGCGCATGGGTCCGCGAAGCCGCAGCGGCCTACGCCGAGAAGATGGAACAGAAAGCCGAGGTGGCCTAGGTGGCCCAGGAAAACAACCAGCACGACGCCGGTACCCCCTCCACGCGCGAATGGCCCCTCTGGGAGGTCTTCGTCCGTTCCTCCCGTGGGCTCTCCCACGTGCACGCCGGATCCCTGCACGCACCCGACGCCGAGATGGCGGTGCGCAACGCCCGCGACCTCTACACCCGCCGCAACGAGGGCGTATCCCTGTGGGTCGTGGCGTCGGAGGACATCGTCGCCTCCGATCCGGACTCCAAGGGCCAGTTCTTCGAGTCCCCGCAGGGCAAGGACTACCGCCACGCGACGTACTACAAGAAGAGCGAAGGCGTGAAGCACCTGTGAGCCACACCGAGACCCACGAGGCCGACAGCTACGGCGACTCCACCGCCTCGGCCACGCGCATCACCCCCGGCAACGCCCTGCGTCCGGAGGACATCCAGTTGCAGAAGGATGCCCCGTCCGAGCCGGTCGCCCAGTATGCGCTGCGCCTGGGCGACGACGCCCTGATCCTGGCCCAGCGGCTGTCCCATTGGATTTCCCGCGGACCGGAGATCGAGGAGGACATCGCCCTGGGCAACATCGCCCTGGACGAGCTCGGCCACGCCCGCTCCTTCCTCTCCTACGCCGGCCTGGCGTGGGGCAAGAGCGAGGACGACCTGGCCTACTGGCGCGAGGAGTCCGAGTTCCGGTCGCTGCACCTCTTCGAACAGCCCAACGGCGACTTCGGCGTCACGATCGTGCGCCAGCTGGCCGTGGCGATCTACCAGCACCTGCTCTACACGGCACTGCTGGACTCCTCCGATCCGACGATCGCGGCGATCAGCGCCAAGGCCGTCAAGGAGGTCGACTACCACCGCGACCACGCCATCATGTGGACGCGCCGGCTGGGCATCGGCACCGACGAATCGGCGGCCCGGATGCGCCACGCCCTGGAGGTCATCTGGCCCTATGTCGACGAGCTGTTCGGCGACGAGGACCTGCACGACGAACTCGGCGACGCCGGCGTCCGCCCCTCCACCCTGCGCGAGCCGTGGCTGGCCGAATTCACGGCAGTCCTGGAATCCGCAGGGCTCGAGGTCCCGACCGTGCCGTTCGCGATGTGCAACGGCCGGCGCGGCGAACATTCGGAGCACCTGGGCTACGTGCTGGCGGAGATGCAGGTGTTGGCCCGCCAACATCCCGGCGCCAGCTGGTAAGGAGCACCCCATGAGCAGCACCATGACCGATCTGCAGGCCATTGCCGCCCGCGTGACCGACCCGGAAATCCCGGTGTTGACCATCGAGGACCTGGGCATCCTGCGCGGTGTCCACCTCGAGGACGACGGCGGGGTGCGGGTGGTCATCACCCCCACCTATTCGGGTTGCCCGGCCATGGATGCCATCCGTGAGGACCTCCAGACGGCCTTCCGTGCCGAGGGCTACCAGGACGTCTCAGTCGATCTGGTGCTCTCACCGGCCTGGAGCACCGACTGGATGACCGAATCCGGCAAGGCCAAGCTCGAGGAGTACGGGATCGCCCCGCCCACCGGCACCGGCCACCGTGGCCCGGTGACGTTGGGGATGGCGGTCAAGTGCCCGCGCTGCCACAGCCTGAAAACCAAGGAACTCTCCCGCTTCGGGTCCACCTCCTGCAAGGCGCTGTACCAGTGCCGGGAGTGCCTGGAACCCTTCGACTACTTCAAGGTGCTTTCATGACAGAGACGACCCAGACCCCCGACAGCGACGCCGCGGGAGTTGCGCCCCGCCGTCGTGCCTCCTTCCACACGCTCACCGTCGGGGAGGTCCGCCGCCTGACCGCCGCGGCCATCGAGGTCACCTTCGAGGTGCCCGACGAACTGGTCGAGGACTACGACTACCTGCCCGGCCAGTACGTGGCCCTGCGCAAGGAGCTGGAGGACGCCGACGGCCACGTGGCCGAGGTGCGGCGCAGCTACTCGATTTGTGCCGAACCGAAACCCGGCGAGATCCGGGTGGCCATCAAGCGCGACCTCGGTGGGCTGTTCTCCACGTGGGCCAACGAATCGCTGCGGGCCGGGGACACCATGGACGTGATGAGCCCCTCCGGTGCCTTCATCTCCAAGCACAAGATGACCGGGTTGAACGACCCGGAATCGATCGACACCAGCACCAGCCACAACTTCGTCGCCGTCGCCGCCGGATCGGGCATCACCCCGGTCATGGCGATCGCCCGGACCGTGCTGGCTGCCAACGACAACGTGCACTTCGACCTGGTCTACGCCAACCGTGCGGCCATGGACGTGATGTTCCTCGAGGAACTGGCCGACCTCAAGGACCGCTACCCCTCACGCTTCGCGCTGCACCACGTGCTCTCGCGCGAACAGCGGATCTCGCCGCTGCTCTCGGGACGGATCGACGCCGAGAAGCTCACCACCCTGCTCGGCTCGGTGATCCGCACCGACCAGATCGACGAATGGTTCCTCTGCGGGCCGTTCGAGCTGGTCCAGCTGGTCCGCGACAACCTCTCCGAGCAGGGCGTCCCGGCAGAGAAGGTCAGATACGAGCTCTTCACCACCGGGACGCCGACCCGCCCCGAGGGCCACAGCGGCCGCCCGGTCGTCGAGGATGAGTCCGGGGAGAACTACGAGATCGAGTTCAAGCTCGACGGACTCCAGGGGCAGGTCAAGTCCCCGATGTCCGCACGCGAGACCATCCTGAACGCCGCACTGCGCGTGCGCCCCGACGTCCCCTTCGCCTGCGCCGGCGGCGTGTGCGGCACCTGCCGGGCCAAGCTGGTGACCGGTACGGTTCAGATGGAGGAGAACTACGCGCTGGAGCCCGAGGAGATCGAGGCCGGCTACGTGCTGACCTGCCAATCACACCCGACCTCGGACGCCGTGTCCGTGGACTTCGACGCCTAGGAGCGCCCGCATGATCGAGTTGACCATCGCCGACGGCATCGCCGAAGTCGTCCTCAACGCCCCGCAGAAGATGAACGCGCTGGACGCCGACGCCCTGCGCGAGCTGTCCCGGGTCTACGAGAACGCGGCACTCGCAGTCTCCACCGGCGAGGTCCGTGCCCTGCTGTTGCGCGGGGAGGGGCGGGGCTTCTGCGCCGGCCGCGACATCTCCGGGGTGGTCCCCGCCGACGACGACGTCCAGGGGTATCTCGGCGGGTTGGTCGAACCGCTGATGCGCCAGATGGCCGATTTCCCGGCGCCCACCTTCGCCGCCGTGCAGGGCGCGTGCCTGGGCGTCGGCCTGGGCCTGGCGATTGCCACCGATGTGGTCTACGTGGCGGAGAACGCCAAGATCGGTTCCCCCTTCGCCAACCTGGGGGCCACCCTGGATTCGGGAGGGCACTGGTTGTTCACCGAACGCCTCGGCGCGCACCGCACCCTGGACATGGTCTACACCGCCGAACTGATCTCCGGTGCCGAGGCGGTGCGCTCGGGGCTGTTCAGCCGCGCCATGCCCGCCGATGAGCTGCTGGAAACCACCCGGGGCATTGTCGGCAAGGTAGCCCGCGGGGCCACCCAGGCGTTCGTTGCCTCCAAGCAACTGGTCGCCGAGGTCCGCGACCAGCGATTGGGGCTCTGGGAGTCCATGGCCAACGAGAACCGCGCGCAGGACGCGCTGTGTGCCACGGACGACTACGCCGAGGGATTCAAGGCCTTCCAGGAGAAGCGCACACCCGAATTCAAGGGCTGAAGCGCGAGGCAGTCACCCACCGGCCTGTCCCCGTGCGGGGTATGCGCCTCCCCGCCGGAGCCGTGGGGGTTGTTACTCATAAGATCCCATGTGAAGATTATGAGTAACTCCTTATGTCATAATTCCGGAATGGGTGCTTTATGGGTAACGAATCGTCCCGTGCGCACGGTGCAGGCCGGTGGCCCGGCATTGCCTGGGAACCACAAACGTGGGTGCCTGCCGCTGCCGGATTTGGAGGCCAGTCTGCGTCCCGGGCTGGGCGCTATGAGTCGGCACTCCCTGCGCGTATTGCCGAGCAATTTCCGGATCCAGGCGGCGAAGTGCTTCAACTGGCCCATGAAGCCTCAAGCGAGCTCACCAGGCTCGATGCTGAGATCGGGCACAAAGTCGCACAATTTGCGCCAGTACTGCTTCGGGCCGAATCTGCCTCTTCGTCGCAGATTGAGAACCTGACGGCTAGCGCCCGGGCCATCTTCAGCGCCGAACTGGGTGTCAAGAAGAGCCGGAATGCCCTGTTGGTTGCGGCGAACACGCGGGCAATGTCGGCGGCCTTGCGGCTAGCGGAGAACATTTCGGCCACGGCGATTCTGGAGATGCACCAGGTGCTCATGGCTGGACAACACATTCATCCCGCAGGTCAGTGGCGCGATGAGCCGGTCTGGATCGGTACGCGTGGTGATACTCCCCTTGGCGCCGACTATGTAGCACCGCACCACGAACGGGTTCCGGCCTTGGTCGATGACGTAGCCACCTTCTCCATGCGTCTCGACATCCCACCACTCGTCTCGGTCGCTGTGAGCCATGCCCAGTTCGAGACAATTCACCCATTCGCCGACGGCAACGGCAGAACGGGGCGGGCTCTGGCCCAGTCGATCCTTCGGTTCCGCGGTGTGACGAGGAATGTGGCTGTTCCCGTCTCCGCGGGACTGCTGGCCGACATCGACGGTTACCACCAGGCGCTCACCGCCTACCGCGCCGGAGACATCACGCCCATCATCAGGGCATTCGCCAACGCCGCCTTGAGGGCGGCGGCGAACACGCGTCAACTGGTCGATGAAATCGAAGACATCCAGGAATCGTGGACGGAGCGCCTTCGTGTCCGCAAGAGCAGCAATGCGTGGCGGCTTCTGGATCTCGTGGCCCGACGACCGGTGATCGACTCGGCTACGGCGGCAGCCGAACTCGGCGCGAAGCAACCAAATGTTTATCCCCCGTTGAAAGCCCTGGTTGAAGCAGGCATCTTGCAGTCAAAGGCGGAACACCGGCTCGGGCCGTTCTGGCGTAGCGATGAGATCCTGGATGCCATCGATCGTTTTGCCCAACGTGCAGGCCGCCGACAGAAGACCTAGGCGGGCATCCATCCCGATCGCCAGGTGGCCTGCACTGCTGTGAAGGCCCGCGGTAGGCCAGCCAGACTGGTCGGAGCGGCTACCGTGGGGACTTTTCGGGGCCGCCCCTTCTCGCGGATGTCTCCCTGAATCGTTCCCACGCCGACTGGCGTGACATGCCGAGCGCTTCTCCTATCGCCGCCCAGCTGATACCCCGCCGTCGCGCGGCATGCACCCACGTGCGCAGGTGGTGTTCGACGTCGTCGCGCGCGTGGGCGACGCGGGGCAGCTGTGCCAGCAACTCGAGTTCGTTGAGCCGATCCCAGGGAGCCCCGTGGAAGTCCGCGGGCTCCGTGGGCGCCGACCGGAGCAGTTCGAGGGCGGACTCCGAGCATGAACGGCAAATGGAGGCGGTAGGCGCTCCCACCAGCCAGCCGGTCTCCTCGCGTGGGCGGAGGCAAAAGGAGCACATGAAGGGGTGGTCGCTATCGGCCGCGTCTTCAATCTGCATGTTTCCGCCTTTCCATGAAGCCAGCCTACGTTCTCTTGCCATGTCAGGCTAAACCTGACAATCTGTCAGGAACAACCTGACGCGATGGAGAGGATGATGATGACCGCCAACGATTTGGCCGCCCGACGGACTACCTGCGGCAAGTCCTCTGCCTTTCGCCATCTTCTGGCAACAGGGGCCGCCGAAGACTTTGGTGACACCCTGACCCGCACCGTCCTGCCCATCCTCGCGGTCGCGGTTCTGGGCGCCGGGGCCGGTTTCGTCGGCGTGCTCAACGCCATCGGCCTGGGCGCCTTCCTCCTGTTGGGCATGCCGATCGGACGATTTGTCGATTCCCGTCGGGATCGGCGCGCGGTCATGGCCTGGGCGACGTCGGCCCGTTGTTGCACGCTGGCGGCATTGGCCCTGGCATATATCGGCGGTTGGATCTCGACGCCGGTGCTCGCAGGAGGGGCGGTACTCGTCGGTATCGCCGACGTCGTCTTCACCACAGCGCATGGCACGGTGGTCCCCGCACTGGTCCACCCCGAGGGACTCAAGGGCGCCTACTCGCGGTTGGCCGTCGTCGGACAAAGCGCATCCATTGCAGCGGTGGTGGCTGGAAGTGCTCTCTTGGCATCGCCCGGGATCCTGGTTGTCCTGGTCGTGGCGGCAAGTGCCTACGCGGCATCGGTCCTCCTGCAGCGTGGGATTGCGATGGCTCCGGTCGCCGTCGCCCCGCGTGGCGCAGGGCGGCGGCCAGCGCATCTGCTGGACGGCTTCCGTACACTGCGTCGCCGACCGGCATTGTGGAGGCTGACGCTTTCCGGAAGCCTGACCAATGCAGGAGCGATGGTCGGCAACACGGTCATGCCGGTCTTTGTGATGCGGGATTTGTCCATCGCCCCGGCGGTGTTCGCCGCGTTGGGGCTGGTTGCGGCCGTCGGGGCGATTCTCGGGGCGGCGGCTGGACCATGGCTCACGAAGAAGTTGGGCCTGCGCCGGCTGCGGATGGGGACCGCCGCGTTGTCGATGCCCGTGGTTGTCCTGGCCATTTTCTGGCATCAGCTCCCCGGCCCGGATCTGCTCTGGCTGGCTGTCGAATCCTGGGGCTGGGCGTTCCTGGTATCCGCGGCGGCTGTCGCCGGAGCCGAGGTCCTTCCGCGCAGCGTTGATCCATCCGAGCTGGCCTCGGTGGGGTCGGCCCAGCGCACGGTGACCCTCGGCGTCATGCCGGTCTCAGCGTTGGCAGGCGGCGCGGTGGCGACCCTGGTGGGAAGCATCCCGGTGCTCTGCCTCTGGGTTCTCCTGGCGGGTGCCGCTGCGGTTCCCCTGCTGCGACGAGACTCCCTGGCTTCCTTCTGAGGATTCCCGCGCCGGTCCGCCTGCCGGCGTCAGCGGGTGTCGACATCCTCGAAGATCAGGAACGTCTGCGTGTCCAAAACTCCGGGCATCGATTGGATGTTCTCGAACACCACGCGTCGCAGGTCCACGTTGTCCTTGGCCCGCACCAGCAGGATGACATCGAAGTTCCCGCCGACGAGTCCGATGTGGTGGACCTCGGGCAGGGCGGCCAGGCGTTCGCGGAGTTCCCTCCACGAGTGCTGGCGCAGTTTCAAGGTCACGTAGGCCGAGGAGCGCAGGCCGGCCTTCACGGGATCGACCACCGCCATGTAGCGGGTGATGACCCCCTCGTCCTGCAAGCGGTTGATCCGTGAATAGGCATGGGCGCGGGAGACATGGACATTCTGCGCCACCGTCGTCACGGACTGCCGGCCGTCACGCGTCAGCTCCGCCAGGATGCGGTGGTCGACATCGTCGAGCCGCACGGGGATCGAGTCCATGGGTCCTCCCAGATCCGGGCGTCCACAGATCTTCGTGTAACGCCACTCACATTGACAATATGTCTTTGAGAATACGCTCTTTGTTCGCAATATTCCAAGCATTTTTGAACAAGTGGATACGATCCGTTCGCAGTTCGCATACTTGAGTCACGAAGTGCTTTCGACGATGCACGCCTTCATGCGGTTCGTCGGGCGTCCGGGAGACTACAAAGGAGTACATCATGAGCGCCGAGCCAGGTGGGCATCACGCCGCCGAAGCTGCCGACCTCGACACCGTTTGCCGCCACTTCGGCATCTCCGTCGAGGACTACCTGCTGCCGTCCCGCGGCCAGATCCAGATCGTCGACGAGACCGGCAAACTGCGTCCCGCGGAGGACCAGGGGACCGAGCCCGGGCATGAGTACCCGCTGCCCGATGACGAAACCCTGATGAACGCCTACGAACAGCTGGTCATCGGCCGGCGCGCGAACGACCAGAACTCGGCATTGGTGCGCCAGGGCCGCATGGCCGTCTACCCCTCCAGCCACGGCCAGGAAGCCTGCCAGGTGGCAGCCGCCCTCTGCCTGGGCGCCGATGACTGGATGTTCCCCACCTACCGCGACTCGGTGGCCGTGATGGCCAAGGGCGTCGATCCGCTGGAGACGATGATCCTCTTCCGCGGCGACTGGCACGGAGGCTATGACCCGCGCCAGTACAAGGTCGGCATCCAGTCCACCCCGTTGACCACCCAGCTGCTCCACGCCGTCGGCGTCGCCCACGCGGCCAAGCTGCGCGGGGAGGGCACCGTGGTGTTGGCCATGTGCGGCGACGGCGCCACCAGCGAGGGCGACTTCCACGAGGCGCTGAACTTCGCCGCGGTGTTCAACCTGCCGGTGATCTTCTTCGTGCAGAACAACCAGTACGCCATTTCCGTCCCGCTGGCCCAGCAGTCGGTGGCCCCATCGCTGGCCCACAAGGCCGTTGGCTACGGCATGGCCGGCGAGCGGGTGGACGGCAACGACCTGGTGGCCCTCATGGCGGTCTTGGGGCGCGCCGTCGAGCTGGCGCGCACCGGCTCCGGCCCGCTGCTGGTGGAGGCCCACACGTACCGCATGCAGGCCCACACCAACGCAGACGATGCCACCCGGTACCGGCAGGACGCCGAGGTCCAGGCCTGGCAGGCCAAGGACCCGCTGAACCGCATGACCGCCTACCTGCAGGGCAAGGGCCTGCTCGACGATGCCGCTTCCGAGCGGATCGCCGCCCACGCCGAGGAGACCGCCAAGGCCCTGCGCGACGGGCTGAACCAGGACCCCGAGGTCGATCCGCTGGAATTGTTCGCCCACGTCTACGCCCACCAGACCCCGCAGCTGGCCGAACAGGAAGCCCTGCTGGCCGATGAACTCTCCCGGGAAGGGGACGCCAAGTGAGCCCGCATATCACCACCTCCTCCGAGGCCAACGGCAACGTCAGCGCCGCCACGGCCCAGGCCACCGTCCGCGCCGCAGAACGCGCCGAGGCCTCCGGACCGAAGCCCGTCACGTTTGCCAAGGCCCTGAATGCAGCACTGGCCGATGCCATGGAAGCCGACACCGCCGTCGTGCTCTTCGGCGAGGACATCGGAACGCTCGGTGGCGTCTTCCGCATCACCGACGGGCTGACCGCCCGCTTCGGCGAGCAGCGCTGCTTCGACACCCCGCTGGCCGAATCCGGCATCGCGGGCATGGCCATCGGCATGGCCATCAACGGCATGCGCCCGGTGATCGAGATGCAGTTCGATGCGTTCGCCTACCCGGCGTTCGAGCAGATCGCCTCGCACCTGGCCAAGATGCGCAACCGCACCCGCGGCGCCCTGGACATGCCGGTGGTCATCCGCATCCCCTACGCCGGTGGCATCGGCGGGGTCGAGCACCACTGCGACTCCTCCGAGGCGTACTACGCGCACACCCCGGGGCTGAAGGTCATGACCCCGTCCACGGTGGCCGACGCCTACACGATGATGCGCGAGGCCATCGACTCCGATGACCCCGTGGTGTTCCTGGAACCGAAGAAGCTCTACTTCTCCAAGGACCCGGTGGACCTGGACGCGCTGCGCACCGCGTACGACGCCGCTGCCTCGGCAGGGGAGCACCCCACCGAGGGCCGTGCCGCCATCGCCCGCCCCGGCACCGACGCGACGCTGATCGCCTACGGCCCGTCGGTGTCCACCGCCCTGGCCGCGGCCGAGGCGGCCGCGCAGGAGGGCCGTTCACTGGAGGTCATCGACGTGCGTTCCATCGTCCCCTTCGACGACGAGACAGTCTGCGCCTCGGTCCGCAAGACCGGCCGCGCCGTGGTCATCGCCGAGGCGCCCGGGTTCGCCTCGGTGGCCTCGGAGATCACCGCCCGCGTGCAGGAACGCTGCTTCCATTCGCTGGCGGCCCCGGTGCTGCGCGTGACCGGGTTCGATGTCCCGTTCCCCTCGCCGAAGCTGGAGCACTACTTCCTGCCCAGCGTGGACCGCATCCTGGACACCGTCGACCTGTTGCAGTGGGAGGACTAGACATGGCCATCAAGGTATTCCTGCTGCCCGACCTGGGCGAGGGCCTGACCGAGGCCGACCTGGTCAACTGGCTGGTGGCCGAGGGCGACTCCGTGGCCGTCGACCAGCCGATCGCCGAGGTCGAGACCGCCAAATCGCTCGTCGAGGTGCCCAGTCCGTTCGCCGGCACCGTGCACCAGCTCCACGGAGCACCCGGTGACACGATGGATGTGGGCAAGCCGCTGGTATCCGTGGAGGACGGCGCCGCCGCTGCCGCCGAATCCGCAGCGCCGGCACCCGCGGCTCCCGCCGCGGGTGACGAGCGGGCCCAGTCCTACCGCGAGGAGGAAAAGGCCGGGGCCTCCGAGGGGTCGGGCAATGTCCTGATCGGCTACGGGACCCCCGGCGGTGCCGGAGCCACCCGGCGTTCCCGCGCGCCCCGGGGCGCGACGACGCCGCAGGCCGCGACGCCCGCAGCGGTCCTGCCCGCGGACACCGCAGCGCCGCAGGCCCCTCTCCGCGCCGTGGCGCCCACTGTCATTTCGCCGCTGGTCCGCAAACTGGCCCGCGACAACGGCATCGATGTGGCCACGCTGACCGGCAGCGGGACGCAGGGGCTGGTTCTGCGCGCTGATGTGCAGACGGCCATCGACTCGGGAGCGGGCACGTCGGACGCGAGCCCGGAGACTGCCCCGGCAGTGCCCCTGCGGACGGCAGCGTCCGTGGACGACGCGGACGCGCGCTCCGGTCTGGGGATTGCTGCACGGACACCGCTGAAGGGCGTCCGGAAGTCGATCGCCCAGGCCATGAGCACGTCGCGTCGGGAAATTCCCGAGGCCACCGTGTGGGTGGACGTCGATGCCACCGAACTGGTGCGGATGCGCTCCAAGCTCAAGACGGCCGATCCCCACAACACCCCCGGGCTGCTGGCCTTCATCGCCCGGTTCACCCTCGCCGGACTGGACCGGTACCCCGAGCTGAACACCCGGGTCCAGGAAACCGGGGACGGCGGCCAGGAGATCATTTCGTTCTCCGGCGTCAACCTGGGCATTGCGGCGCAGACCGACCGCGGGCTGATGGTGCCGAGCATCGCCAACGCGCAGCAGATGAGTGCCCGGCAGCTCGACGCCGAGGTCCGGCGGCTGGCAGCCGTCGCGCGTGAGGGCAAGTGCACGCCGGCCGAGCTCACCCGTGGCACGTTCACCCTGAACAACTACGGGGTCTTCGGCGTCGACGGTTCCGCGGCGATCATCAACTATCCCGAGGTGGCCATCCTCGGGGTGGGCCGGATCATCGACCGCCCGTGGGTCGTCGACGGGGAGTTGCAGGTCCGCAAGGTCACCGAACTGACCCTGACGTTCGACCACCGGGTCTGCGACGGTGGCACGGCCGGGGGCTTCCTGCGCTACGTCGCCGACGCCATCGAAAACCCGGGATCGGTCCTCGCCGACCTGTGAACCCGACGGGGCCCGGACCGTTGTCACGACGACGGCCCGGGCCCTCGTCAGGCTTGCTGCAGCGCACGCTGCCTCGTCCACCAGGCCACGGTGGAAGCGGCACCTTCCTCCAGTGGCGTCGGCAGCAGTCCGAGCACTGCCTCGCTGTCGCTGGAATCCATGACGAAGGGCTTGTCGAACTGATAGGCCATTTCTGCCAGCTCCCGGCTGCCGGAGTGGACCAGTCCGAGCGCGCGTAGCAGCGGTGAGGGGATGCCGGTGATTTTCGGTGCCTGCAGGCCTGCGGCCCGGGCGTAGGCGGCGGCCATGCCTTCCTGCGTGCTGGGCGGAGCCGTGGGGGCGTGGAGGACACGGTTCCATGTTTCGGGCAGGTCGGCGGCGCGGATCATCGCTGCGGCGAGGTCGGGGGCGTAGGTGAATGAGTGCGGCAAGCGGGGGTTGCCGAAGGCGTAGAGGCGCCGTCCGGCGAATACCGCCTCGAGCATCCTGGAACCGGCATGGGCAGTTTCAGCGTGGGGCCCATAAAAGTCAGACGCGACCATGCTGACGGTCGGGGTGGATGATGCTGCGCGGGCAGCCAGCAGTTCGGCCCGAATGCCGCGCTTCCCGCCGGCCGCCGTCCGCGGGGAACCTTCGTGCATGATCTGGTCCGGTCGGGAGTAGGAATAGAGGCTTTCGGGGAAAACAACGGGAATGCCCTGGACGCCCGCGGCGGCCAACACCACCTCTTCGGCCCGGGGGAGCGTGGCGCGCCACGCCTGGACGGTGTAGGCGGCGTGGATGCAGTGGAAGACCGCTGACGCACCGAAGATCGCGGATTGGACCGCTGCGGGATCGGTGGCGTCCAGGCGGACGCGGGTGATGAGCGGATGGGTGGGCCCTGAACCGGAGCGCGTGGCCAGGGTGACCTGGTGGCCGTCGCCGGCCAATTGAAGCGCGATCGTGGTGCCGACCGGGCCCGACCCGGTGACGAGGTACTGCTGTGCCATGGTGTACTCCAACGTAGATTCAAAAAGGAAGAGCGGTGCTCTCGCTTTTGAGGTTAAGCTTGTGTCGTCATCGCGTCAAGAGCAGTGCTCTCTAAAGTTGACGGCGCTCACGCTGATGACCTTTGATGGGTTCATGAGCGAGACGAAGACACCGCGCCAGCGGGCCCGCGAACAGACCATGGCAGACATCCTGCGCATCGGCAGGGAACACCTGACGAGCCAGGGAGCCGCCGCCCTGTCGCTCCGTGCCGTTGCCCGTGACCTCGGTGTGGTCTCCTCCGCCGTCTACCGTTACGTGTCCAGCCGCGACGAATTGCTCACCTTGCTGATCGTCGACGCCTACAACGACCTCGGGAACCGGGTTGATGCCGACATTGCCGAGGCCTCCGCGGATCCCTTGGCCCGGTTTTTCGCGTTGGCGGGCGCGGTCCGCAGCTGGGCGCTGGGGGAACCGGCACGCTACGCGCTGCTGTTCGGCACGCCCGTGCCCGGCTACCAGGCTCCCGCCGAGCGGACGAACGACGCCGGAACCCGCGTCGTGGTGGCCCTGATCGCGATCATCGAGGATGCGTGGCAGGCCGGCGACCTCCACTGGCCGCCCGCCCAGGGAAACAGGACTGTGGACCTGCCATCCCCGCTGGCCACCGACCTGGAAACGCTCAGGAACGAGTACGGGCTCACCGTGCCGGTCGAACTCATCGCCCGGGGCATGAGTTGCTGGTCCGGGCTTTTCGGCGCCGTGAATTTCGAGGTCTTCGGACATTTCGGGGATTCGACCTTCACCGACGCCGGCGAGATGTTCCACCAGACGATCCGGCTGCTGGCCCTCCAACTGGGCCTGGCTCCGGAGGCTGATCCGCGGGAAGCACCCTAGCCACGCACAAGATTTCAGTGGTTTACGCGGCCCCGCCCTCCGGGACCCCGCTGACGGGCCCGGGGGGATTAGAGTCGGAACAACACTGCCGACACGATGCGGGCGCAGCCGTCTCCTCCAGGGGCTCGGCCGACGCCGGGACAGGGATGGGCCATGCCAGAAGAGGAAACCCCGGGACGTTGGACCCAGGCGGGGGAGCGCACGTGGTTCCTGCGGCTCGACGCGTTCGGCGTCAACGCCGGACTGGTGATCGGCGACGACCGGGCCGCCGTCATCGATTCCGGGGCCGGACCCACGGAAGCCGCACAACTGCATGCAGCGGTCCGCGAACTCACCGACCTGCCCCTGGTGCTGGTCAACACCCACGCCCACGGCGACCACTTCTTCGGCAATGCGTACTTCGCTGCCCACGGGGTCGAGGAGATCTGGGCCCATGCCCGCGCGGTGGACACCATGGCGGCCACGGGGGCGGAACAACGCGGGCTCGTGGAAACCGCGGATCCGGCGATGGCAGCCGGCGAGGGCGAGCATACCGCCGTCGTGCTGCCCAGCCACCGCGTGGAGGCACAACCGGTCGACCTGGACCTGGGCGGGCATTCCATCACCTTGTTCCACCTGGGCCGCGGACACACCGACGGCGACCTGCTGGTCGGTTCCGGCACCGTCCTGTTCGCCGGGGACCTCGTAGAGGAGGGGGCAGACCCCTCGTTTTCCGACTCGTTTCCCCGCCAATGGGGCCAGACCCTGGGCAAGATCATCGCCATCGACGAGCTCTACCCCGCGATCGTGCCGGGTCATGGCCGGATGGTCGACATGGACTTCGTGCGCACCCAGCTGGCCCAGCTGCGCCAGGGCATCAGGATGTGCGCCTCGGCGATCAGCGAATCCTCGGCCGACGCGACGAAGGCGATCCCGATCCTGCCGTACACCCCGCTGCAGTCCCGCTACCTCGTCGAGCGGATGAGGGACACCGCCGGCGTCCAGGGGGCGTAGGGGCATCGCCGCCGCAACATCCCCGGAGGGCAGGGGCCGCCTGGGGTCCATGGTGTTCCGCGTCTACGCGCCGTCGCTGCTCTACGCCGTCGGACAGGGATGCATCCTGCCGGTGATCGCCCTCAGCGCCCGCGACCTGGGCGCCAGCGTCGCGCAGGCGGCACTGGTCATCACGTTGATCGGCATCGGGTCGCTGGTGACCAACGTCCCCGCCTCCCTGCTGGTGGCCCGGCTGGGGGAACGCGTCGCGATGATCGGTGCGGCAAGCTGGGCCACCGTCGGGATGGCCGCCTGCCTCGCCGCCGGGAACCTCCTGGTCTTCGCCGCCGGCGTGCTGATGATCGGAATGGCCGGTTCGGTCTTCAACCTGGCCCGGCAGAGCTACCTGACCGATGCGGTGCCGCTGAGCCACCGGGCCCGCGCCATGTCCGGGCTGGGCGGGACCCTGCGCATCGGCCTGTTCATCGGGCCCTTTGCCGGGGCGGCGGCCATGCACTTCCTCGGGCTGTCCGGCGCGTACTGGACCGGGCTGGGCGCCATGGTCGCCGCCACCCTGGTGTCCATCCAGATCCCCGAGCTCGAAGGGCACGACACCGCCGGTCGGCAGGGCGCAGCCACGGGGGAGCCCGGGCGGGACCAGCACGACGCCGGCTCCGTCACCTTGCGCGGGATCGTCGCCGCCCACTGGCGCATCTACGCCACCGTGGGCCTGGGCGTTGTGATGATCTCCGCCGTCCGCGCCACCCGGCAGGCAGTCATCCCGCTCTGGGCCGAGCAGCTGGGGATGGATGCCTCGTCCACCTCGCTGGTCTACGGAGTCTCCGGGGCCATCGACATGCTGGTGTTCTACCCGGCCGGCAAGGTGATGGACCGCAAGGGCAGGACCTGGGTCGCTGTGCCGTGCATGCTGGTCATGGGCATCGCCCTGGCGCTGATGCCGCTGACCGGCGGGCCGTGGACCCTGCTGCTGGTCGCCATGCTGCTGGGATTCGGCAACGGCATCGGTTCCGGCATCGTCATGACGCTGGGGGCGGACCACTCGCCGGCGGTGGGTCGACCCCAGTTCCTGGGGTTCTGGCGGTTGATTTCCGACGCGGGCGTCATGGGTGGGCCGGTGCTGCTCTCGGCCGTCACGGCGGCAGCGACCCTGGGGGCCGGGGTGGTGGCCGTCGCCGTCGTCTCCCTCGCCGGGGCCGGGCTCTTCGCCTATTTCATCCCCCGGGCAGCGCCGCCGGGAAGCCTCGACGAACGCAGACCCCGACGGGCCGGATAACGGCGCTCAGCGCCAGCGGCCGCGCCGCCGCGTCTGGTGGGAGAAGACGCCGCAGAGCAACCCGAACAGGCACCCCGCCGCACCGATGACCAACAGCGCGCCGGAGACCAGGAACCAGTTCTGTTCGGTGGTCCCTGCCGTCGGCCCCAGCTGGGAGACGAAGAAGTAGACGCCCACGGCACCGATGAATCCCACAACCCCGGGGAACCACAACAGGGTCGGCCAGGTTCCCGAAGAGGCCCAGAACGCGTCGGGTCCATCCCAGCAGTTCCAGGACGGCTGCCGGCGCAGGATGACCAACCCGGCCAGCAGGCCCCAGAAACCGGCCACCAGGTAGGCCGCCACGATGTCAGAGGGGCGGTGCCAGCCCAGCGCGAACGTCGAGATGCCGGTGACCGCGGCGTAGAGTCCCCCGCAGGTGGCGATCAGCGGCCGCCACCGCGGGGACGTTACCAGGAAGACGGCGATCAACGCCGAGGTCGCCACCGTGGTGTGGCCGGAGGGGAACGAATTCATCGTCGCCTCCGAGATGCCCATGTCGGGGCGGGTGAGCACCAGGTGCTTGAGCAGCTGGGTGCTGCCCGCTGCCGCACCGAACGCCAGGGCGGCAACGAGCGGGGCATACAGGCTGCGCCGCACGATCGCCGCGGTCAGCAGGGCCAGCAAGGCGATGCCTCCCGAGACCAGGGGAAGCTCATTCAGGAAGGACACCGCCGCCGAGCGCGTCCGGCCCTCGTTGACGAAGGAGATGGCCCCGCGCAGGGCATTGTCGTCGGCCTGCTGGCCGGTGGGCGTGAGCACGAACGCCCAGTAGGCCACGCCGAACAACCCGGCCAACACCAGCATCGCCAGGATCCAGAGCCCCGGGTTGCGGGCAGCCCGATGGGAACCGCCTCCCACAACCGGTATTTCCATGGTGTCGTTCATTTGCCTATAGCGTCCCACAACCGGCCCTCTCTGCGGCGGAGCCGACGCCGATACGATGTGTTCATGGTCATCCCGCACAACGCATCCGCCGCCGACGCAGTTCCCGAACGGAACCGCGCCGAGATGAAGACCACGTCGGCGCCCGGTCCCAGCGTCGCCGAACTGGTCGCCGCGGCCCACGTGGTGTCGCTGCCCATGCGGGTGCGCTTCCGCGGGGTCACCCACCGGGAGGTGCTGCTGTTGGACGGCCCCGCCGGTTGGTCCGAGTTCTCCCCGTTCCCCGAATACGACGACCACGAATCGGCGCCCTGGCTGCGCTGCGCCATCGAAGCCGGCTGGCAGGGATTCCCCGCCCCGGTCCGCACCACCGTGCCGGTCAACGCCACCGTCCCCGCAGTGTCCGCCGCGCAGGTCGAATCCGTGCTGTCCACCTTCGACGCCGCTCACACCGTGAAGATCAAGGTCGCCGAAAAAGGCCAGACACTGCACGACGACGTGGCCCGGGTTGCCGAGGTCCGCCGCCTCCTGCCCGGCGCCGCACTGCGGGTGGACGCCAACGCCGGCTGGACGCATGAGCAGGCCCTGGCCGGGCTGGAGGCACTCGCGGGCTTCGAGCTGCAGTACGCCGAACAACCGGTCGCCGGCATCGAGGGGTTGGGCCGGCTGCGCGCCGAGGTCATCCGCCGCGGCCTGGGGATCCGGATCGCCGCCGACGAATCGGTGCGCAAGGAATCCGACCCGCTGGCCGTCGCCCGCGCCGGCGCCGCCGACCTGATCATCGTCAAGGCCCAACCGCTCGGCGGCATCCGCCGCGCCCTGGACCTGGTCGCCGAGGCCGGGCTCCCCGCCGTCGTCTCCTCGGCACTGGACTCCTCAGTGGGCATCCGCGCCGGCGTGGCCCTGGCCGCAGCACTGCCCGAACTGCCCCATGCCTGTGGGCTGGGCACCGTGTCCCTCCTCGAAGCCGACGTCAGCGTCGAGCGCTACGAAGCCCGTGATGGCGTCCTGGACCTGCGCGATGTGCAGGCGGACCCCGACCTGTTGCGCCGCCACGCAGCCCCGGCCGACCGCCGGCAGTGGTGGATCGACCGGCTGCGCCGTTGCGCCCGGCTGCTGGGAGCCGAGCCGTCCTAGGATGGTTCCCATGACCTCGCCCGATGCACAGCTGACCTCGTTCGACGCCGCCCGCTCGGCGGTGCGGACCCTGTCGCATGAGGGCGTCCGCGACGTCGTGTTGTGTCCCGGGTCCCGCAGTGCGCCGCTGGCCTACGCGCTCGCCGAGGCCGAACGACGCACCGTGCTGAGGGTCCATGTGCGCATCGATGAACGCGACGCCGGATTCACCGCGCTGGGGTTGTCCCTGGCCACCAGCCGTCCGGTCGCCATCGTCACCACCTCCGGCACGGCAGTGGGCGAACTGCTGCCCGCCGTCATGGAGGCCAACCACGCAGCCGTCCCGCTGGTGGTCGTCTCCGCGGACCGTCCCGCCGAACTGCGCGGCACCGGTGCGAACCAGACCACCCGGCAGGCGGGGCTCTACGGCACCCACGTGCGCTGCAGCGTCGACGTCGAGGCCGGCCTGGACCCGGCAGCCGACATCCGCAGGGCCCTGCTGGCCAGCGAGGGCATGACGCTCACCGGCGGCGACGCCGACCTGAACCCCCTCGCCGCGGGCACCAACACCCCGCCGCCGGCGACGCAGCACACCCATGTCCAGCAGTCGGTCCGCGGGCCGGTGCAGGTCAACCTCGCCTTCCGCGACCCGCTGGTTCCCGGGGACGATGACGCTGCCCCGGATGCGGGGGATGCCCCCGGCCTCCCCGCCCCGACCCCCACGGGCGCCGGCGCACCAGACGGTGAAACCAGCCTGATGGACCTGGTCCGCGAGGCCGACCTGCCCGAACGCCGCACCGTGGTGGTGGCCGGCCACGACGCGACAGCCCTGGCCGAGCGCTTCGCCCGGGCGCTGGACCTGCCCCTGCTGGCCGAACCGAGTTCCAACGCGCGCTTCGGCCCGCAGGCCATCGGCCCCTACCGCGTCCTGCTGCGGGAGTTCGATGACCGGATCGAACGCGTGGTCGTCTTCGGCCGCCCGACCCTCAGCCGACCGGTCGCCCGGCTGCTGGACCGGCATGCGCACCCCTCGGCGCTCTACGTTCCGGAACCGGTTGCCTGGTTCGAGCCCGGGCGCCGCGATGACCGGGTCATCACCGAACTGACGGAACTTGCGGCGTTCGCCGGCCGGGCACCCGCGGCATGGCTGGATGCATGGCAGCGTGCCGCGGCGCGGGCCGCCGGCATCATCGACACGGCGATCGCCGGGGAGGCCCCGACCGGACTGGAACTGGCGCGGCTGGTGTGGGACGCCGACGCCGGGCCCCTGGTCCTGGGCTCCTCCAACGCGATCCGTGACGCCGATCTGGCGGCGGCCCCCGGGGCAACGGGGCGCCCCGTCTATGCCAACCGCGGTCTCGCCGGGATCGACGGGACCCTGGCCACCGCCACGGGAATCGCCCTGGGCTCACCGGACCACACGGGGGAGCGCACCACCGTCCTGGTGGGCGACGTGACGTTCCTGCACGATGTCGGCGGCCTGTTCATCGGGGTCGGCGAAGACGTCCCACCCATGGACCTGGTGGTCCTGAACGACGCCGGGGGCGCCATCTTCTCCACGCTCGAACACGGTGCCTTGGCCGAACGGCCGGCGTATGCGGGGACCGTCGAACGCTACTTCGCCACCCCGCAGGCCGTTGACCTGCGGGCGCTGGCCGCGGCCTACGGGTTGGACTACGTCCGGGTTGAGGAACACCGGGCGCTGGGGCCCGTGCTGGCCGCCGGGCCCACGGCCACCTCACCGGTGCGTCGGCGCATCGTGGACGTGCGGATCGACCGCGGCGGCATCCGCGCCCTTCACCAGGGCATCATCGAACGGGTCGCCGCGACTGCATGAAGAAGGCGTGGCCCCCGCCAGAGCGGGGACCACGCCGTCGTGCTGTCGTTTTCCGGACTCAGAGGACCTTGGAGAGGAACAACTGGGTGCGTTCGTGCTGCGGGTTGCCCAGCACATCGTCCGGCTTGCCCTGCTCCACGACGACTCCGCCGTCCATGAACACCACGCGGTCACCCACCTCGCGGGCGAAGCCCATCTCGTGGGTCACGACCATCATGGTCATGCCCTCGTCGGCCAGCTGGCGCATGACGGCCAGGACGTCGCCGACGAGTTCGGGGTCCAGCGCGGAGGTCGGCTCGTCGAAGAGCATCATGTCCGGATCCATCGACAGCGCGCGGGCGATGGCCACCCGCTGCTGCTGCCCGCCGGAGAGCTGCGAGGGATAGGCGTCACCGCGGTCGCCCAGCCCGACCTTGTCCAGGTTCCCCTGGGCGATCTTGCGGGCCTCGGCCTTCCCGCGCTTCTTGGCGCGGCGCTGGGCCAGCACCAGGTTGTCCAGCACGTCCAGGTGCGGGAAGAGGTTGAACTGCTGGAACACCATGCCGATCCGCATGCGGACCTTGTCCAGATCCGTTTCCGGGTCGGTGATGTCGATGCCCTCGACCAGGATCGTGCCCTGGGTGGGCTCCTCGAGCCGATTGACACAGCGCAGCAACGTCGACTTGCCCGAGCCGGAGGGGCCGATCACGCAGACCACTTCGCCCTGGCCGACGTGGAAGTCGATGCCGGTGAGGACCTCCTTCTCGCCGAAGCTCTTGTGCAGGCCACGGACCTCGATGGCCGGGCGGTTCTGATCGGGAATTTCCGTACTCATGATCGTTACCGTCCTCTGTTTTGGTGGCGTTCGAGCTTGGCCACCAGCTGGGTCAAGGGCAGCGTGACGACCAGGTACATCAGGCCCGCGACAATCAACGGGGTCGAGTTCGCGGTCTGCGATGACATGTCCCGGGCAAAGGTCGTGAGGTCCTTGTCGCCCATGGCCATGCCGGCGATGAACAGCAAGGAGGTGTCCTTGATGATGATGACCAGCTCATTGGTCAGGGGAGGCGTGATGATCCGGAACGCCTGCGGCAGGACCACCGACACCATGGTCCAGGCCGGGGCCATGCCCAACGAGCGGGCCGCCTCGGTCTGGCCCGGAGGGACCGCCTGGATGCCCGCACGGATCGTCTCCGCGATGTAGGCGCCGGACACCAGGATCAAACCGAGTAGACCCGCCCCGACGCCGCCGCCGGGAGGACGCCAGGAAAAGGCCAGCGGCACGGCGAAGGCCATGCCGAAGATGACCAACAGGGCCGGCAGGCCACGGAAGAGCTCGATGTAGGCGGTGGCGATCCACCGGTAGGGGCCGATCGGTGCGAGCTTCATCAACGCCAGGATCAGGCCCAGGATGAGGCCTCCGACGAAGGCGATGGCCGTGAAGATGACGGTGTTTTTCGCGGCGGTGGTGATGATCGCCGGGAATTGTTCCTTGGCGACCTCGAGGTCGAGGAAGTTGAACTTGATGGCCTTCCAGTCCGCGACGAACAGGAGGGCGGCCACGGCGACGAGGAGGATGACATAGAGGCTGCCCCGGAAGAGGCGCCTACGGGTGGAGGGTTTCAACGGTCTGGCCTTCCAGCTGGTGTCAGGGGTTCGCCCCGGGGAACGAACCCCGGGGCGAACCCATCTGGACTACTTCGTGGAGAAGTACTTGTCGTAGATTTCCTGGTACTGGCCGTTGTCCTTGAGCCCGGCGAGCTTGGCGTCGAGCTCCTTCAGCAGCGCCTCGGTGCCGTCCTTCTTCACCGCGAAGCCGTACTGTTCATCCGTCTTGTACTTCGCGACGATCTTGAACTTGCCGTCCTGGGTGTGTTCCAGGTTGACCGGCAGGTCCTGCAACACGGCGTCCACGCCCTTGGACTGCAGCGCCGGGAAGAGCTCGGCATCCGAGGGGTAGTCCTGGATCTTGGTGTCGGAGGGCACGTGTTCCGTGGCGTACTTCTTGCCCGTGGTGCCCTGCTGAACGCCGACGGTCTTGCCCGCCAGGTCATCGATCGACTTGATGTCCGAGTCCTTCGGGACCAGGAGCGACTGCTCGGAGTCGTAGTAGCCGTCGGTGAAGCCCAGGTGCTTCTTGCGGTCGTCGGTGATGGTCATGGCACTGGCCCCCATGTCGCACTGGCCCGAAGCGAGCACGACGCCGGACTGCAGGCCATCAAAGCCCACGTCCTTGACTTCCAGTTTCAGATCCATGGCCTTGGCGATCGCGCCGACCAGGTCCATGTCGAAACCAACGTATTTCCCATTCTCTTCGTATTCGAAGGGCTTGTAGGGGATGTCGGAGCAGACGGTCAGCGTGCCGGCCTGGACCAGGCCCAGGTCGCTGCCGGCACCGGTTGCCGCCGGAGCGTCGGCTCCGCCGTCGGAGCCGCCGCAGGCGGTCAGGGACATCAGGGCGACGGCCGAAACGGCCAGGGCCTTGGTGAAGGTGGAGTGAATCCGCATGTGTAAATTCCTTCTCGAGTGACCCGACGGGCATCCACGCCGGAAATGACATCATAGACCGGAAAATCGCCGGATGAGATGTTCATCACAAGCTACAGGAGTGTCTTGCAAGTAAACAAGTGGTTCGGGTGACAAAAAATTTACAAGTTGAGGGCCTCCCGCATCGGGCGCATCTTGGCCCACGACTCGGCCAGTTCGGCGGCCGGATCGGAGGCCGCGACGATGCCGCAGCCGGCATACAGGCGGACCCGGGTGGGGGATTCGACCACGCCGCCACGCAGGGCGATGCCGAATTCACCGTTGCCTGAGGTGTCGACCCACCCGACGGGTCCGGCGTAAGGGCCGCGGTCCATGCCCTCCAACCGGAGGATGAGCTCGTCGGCCACGGCGGTCGGTGTTCCGCACACGGCCGCGGTGGGGTGCAGGACCTCGGCGAGATCCAGTGCCGACGGCGAGGTGCCGTCGTCGTGCACCCGCAGTTGTGCCTCGACATCGGAGGCCAGATGCCAGACATTGGGCAGCTCCAGGACGAACGGCTCGTCGGGGGACGCCATGCCGGTGACCAGTGGCCCCAACTCAGCGGTGAGCGAATCGATGGCGAGCCGGTGTTCGTGGCGCTGCTTTTCGCTGCCCGAGAGCATCCGTGCGGCGTAGCCATCGTCCCCGGCGGGGGCCGTGGCGCGATCCAGGGTCCCGGCCAGGACGCGGGCCCGCGCCGTGTCGCCGGTGACCTTGACGAGCATTTCGGGCGTGGAGCCGATGAGCCCGTCGACCGAATAGGTCCAGCAGTCCGCATAGCGCAATGCCAGCTCGCGGAGCACCTGGGACACGGCAATATCCGCCCCCAGCTCGGCCACGGCGTCGCGGGCGAGGACGAGTTTTGTCAGGTCGCCGGAGTCGATGGCCCGGACTCCGGCGCGGACCGACTCCTCATATTGTGTTTCGGAGACCTGTCCGGGAACCAGCCGGTCCTCACCGGGGGCCAGGTCGCGTTCGGGGGAGCGGTCATCGAGGAGGTCGGCCAGCAGCTGTTCGGCGGCTGCCGCGCTGAGCTCGGCCTCCGGGTCAGCGGTGGTCAGGGTGATCCACCCGGTGTCACCGCTGCGGCCGACCACCAGGCGGGGGACCACCAGGCGCGAGGCGTAGGGGCTGGCGGCCGAGAACGCTATCGCGGAGAAGGCAACGGGGCCGGTGCCCGGGAGGCCGACGGCATCCTCCACCGAGGCCGCGGCGGAGATGTCGGACCACCAGCGGCGCAGGGTGGCAAATCGATTGGGCCCGGTGGCGGTGAACCGTGCCACTTCGCCGAACCCCACCAGGCCCTCGCCGCGACGGCCCCACACCAGGGCGTCGTCCCGGACCAGCAGGTCCAGGAAGCCGTTGTCCTGCACTGCGGCCCGGGGGAAGGTGATGCTCCGCAGGACGGGCAGGGGGGAGTCCGCCGCCGGCGGCGCGCCGGTTTTCGGCACGGTGGAGCCGGGAAATTCACTGTTCATGATGGCACCAGCCTACCTGCGGCCACGCACCGGTTTTTCGCGACTGCGTCGAACTTTGAGACACTGGGTAGGTGAGCCGTGCATCGCTGGAAAAGCGTCCCGAAGAAGTCCAAGCCATGTTTGACGACGTCGCGCCCCGGTACGACCTGGTCAACGACATCCTCTCGATGGGCCAGACGCGTCTGTGGCGCAAGGTCGTGGTTGACGCCGTGGGCGCCGAGCCCGGACAGCGGGTCCTCGATCTGGCGGCCGGCACCGGCACCTCATCGGAGCCCTACGCCGATGCCGGCATCGAGGTCGTGGCCTGCGACTTCTCGCTGGGCATGCTCCGGGTGGGCAAGCGCCGCCGCCCCGACATCGACTTCGTGGCCGGTGACGCCACCAACCTGCCCTTCGCCGACGAGAGCTTCGACGCCACCACCATCAGCTTCGGGCTGCGCAACGTGGGGGATCCCCAGAAGGGGCTCGCCGAGATGCTGCGGGTGACCAAACCGGGAGGCACACTGGTGGTCTGCGAGTTCTCCCACCCCACGTTCGCCCCCTGGCGCACCGTCTACACCGAATACCTGATGCGGGCACTGCCGCCCATCGCCCGCAAGGTCGCCTCCAATCCGGACGCCTATGTCTACCTGGCCGAGTCCATCCGGGCCTGGCCGAACCAGGACGGGCTGGCCTCCTGGATCGCCGACGCCGGCTGGGAATCGTGCAGGTACCGCAACCTCTCGGGCGGCATCGTCGCCGTCCACCGGGCCACCAAGCCGCTGGACGCCGATGCCGCCACGGCCGCCGAACGCCAGGCCAAGGCCTCCCAGTACCTGCGTCACCGGGCCTCCCGGTCGACGCTCTAGCCGCCCCGGACAAGGAACGACGTGTCTGTACTGATCGTGGGGGCCGGTCCTGCCGGTTCGACCGCCGCCAGCTACCTGGCCCGCGCCGGGGTGGAGGTCACCGTCCTGGAAAAAACCTCCTTTCCCCGGGAGAAGGTCTGCGGTGATGCCCTGACCCCGCGCGCCGTCCGCGAACTGGCGCGTCTGGGCGTGGACCATGCCGACACCGGCATTTGGCGCAGGAACCAGGGTCTGCGGTTGGTCGCCGGCGGCCGATCGATGGAGATTCCGTGGCCCGAGCTCGGGGACTTCCCGGACTACGGGCTGATCCGCACCCGGCACGGTTTCGACGAGGCCCTGGCCCGTCACGCCCAGGCCGACGGCGCCCGGCTGCTCGAAAACCATGCGGTCACCGACGTCATCCGCGACACCACCGGCCGGGTGGTCGGCGCCGTCGCGAACATCCTGGATGAACGCGGCCGCAAGACGGGGGAGACCCGCGAATTCCGTGCCGACGTCGTCCTCGCCGCCGACGGGAACTCGACGCGTACCGCGGTCAGTGCCGGATTGCACAAGCGCGATGACCGCCCGTTGGGGGTGGCCTACCGGACCTATTTCACCTCGCCGCGGCACGACGACGACTGGATGGAAGGCTGGCTGGAGCTCCCCGACAAGGCGGGTCGTCCCCTGCCCGGCTACGGCTGGGTCTTCGGAGTCGGCGATGGCACCTCCAACGTCGGGCTGGGCATCCTGAACTCCACCCGCGAGTTCGGCAAGCTCGACTACCGCCAGGTCCTGCGCGACTGGACCGCCGCCATGCCCGGCGAATGGGGCTTCAGCGAGGAGAACCAGGTCGGACCCATCCGGGGGGCAGCCCTGCCCATGGGCTTCAACCGCACCCCGCACTACACCCCGGGGCTCTTGCTGCTCGGTGACGCCGGCGGCATGGTCTCGCCGTTCAACGGCGAAGGCATCAGCTATGCCATGGAATCCGCCCGCATGGCGGCCGAGCTCATCCTCGACGCGTGCTCCGGCCTGCACGGCACAACACCGGGGTCCCGTGACGCGGTGTTGGCCTCCTATGCGGAGGTGGTCCGCCAGGCATGGGGCAGCCACTTCACGCTCGGGCGCGTCTTTGCGCGGTTGATCGGCAACCCCCAGGTGATGAAACTGGCGCTGCGCACCGGCATGAGCACCCCCGTCCTGATGCGATTCGTCGTGCGGATGCTCGCGAACCTCACCGACGACGGCGGCAAGGGGTTTGAGGATAGAGTGATCCATGTGCTGGAACGGCTGGCCCCGCCCACGGGGAACAGCCAACCACAACGGGCGCGGCCCGAGAAACGATCCACCCCGACGACAAGCAGGTCCCAGAACCGTGAATGATTCCCCGACCAACTGGACGACCGCCGGCCACGGCGTGCCGGACTCCGTTGACCTGTTCGCGGAAACCTCGGCGCTCGCCGCGGGCATCAACCTGCCTCCCGGTTTCCGGGCCGTGGCCGAGGACCCCGATTTCGGTCCCGCCATCTCCCAGGGCATGGCCAAGGTCGAAAAGGTGCTGCGGGCCGCCGTGGCCAATTCCGACCCGCTCATCGATGCCACCAGCCGCCACCTCATGGAAGCCGGAGGCAAGCGCGTCCGCCCCCTGCTGGTCATCCTCACCGCCCTGCTGGCCGACGGCGTGACCCCCGAGGTCATCAAGGCCGCTGCCATCGTCGAGCTGACCCATTTGGCCACGCTCTACCACGACGACGTCATGGATTCCGCGCCCTACCGGCGCGGAGCGCCCACGGCGCACGAAGTCTGGGGGAACTCCACGGCGATCCTCACCGGGGACCTGATCTTCGCGCGGGCATCCGTTCTCGGCTCCGAGCTCGGGGCCGAGGCCGTCCAATTGCAGGCCCGCACCTTCGAGCGCCTGTGCCTGGGGCAACTGCACGAAACCGTTGGACCCCGGGACGGGGAAGACCCGGTAGCGCACTACCTGGACGTGATCGCCGACAAGACCGCCTCGTTGATCTCCACCGCCGGAGTCTTCGGTGCCCTGTTCGGCGGCGCGACGGAACACGTCGAGGTGATGCGCGACTACGGGGAAAAGGTAGGAGTGGCCTTCCAGCTGGCCGACGACGTCATCGACGTCACCGGTGCCCAGGCCAACTCGGGCAAGACGCCCGGAACCGACCTCCGCGAAGGTGTGCCGACCCTGCCGGTGTTGTTGCTGCGCCAGGCGTCGGCTTCCGGCGATGACTCGGCCACCGAGCTGCTGGGACTGGTGGACGGCGACTTGTCCTCCGACGAGGATCTGGCCCGCACCGTCTCGGCCCTCGCCGCGCACCCGGTGACGCAACGGTCATGGGAAGTGGCCCACCAGTGGTCCGCCGACGCGATCGAGGCCCTGGTTCCCCTGCCGGAAGGCCCCGTGAAGGCTTCGCTGGCTGCATTTGCCCACGCCGTCGTCACGCGAGAGAACTAGCCGGGGGGGAGCGCGTCAGCCCAGCTGTTCCAGGGCCACAGCCAACTCGCGGGACTTCCGGGCCCGGACCTCGACCGGCACGCGATGCCGCAGCTGGCGATACAGGTCGTCGTCGGCGTACCGCGGAAAAACGTGCTGGTGGTAGTGCCACACGTGCTGGTTGCCGGCCGGCTCGTTGTGTTGGCGGGTCGAGGTGCCCTCCGGATTCCACGCCAGCTTCATGGCCAGGGCGATCCTGCGGGTCATGATCATGATCGAGGCGGCGACGTCGTCATCCAGATCGTAGAGCGATTCCAGATGGGCCGTGGGGATCACCATGGCGTGCCCACCGTAGTTGCCGAACCCGTCGCACGCCATGATCACCGCCACCTGCCGGTCCCGGTATACCAGGTCCGATGGCACGCAGAGGTTGTCCTCGGACAACGGCCCTCCTGCCAGGAGCTCGCAGAACGGGCACACATAGCCCGGCGGCTGGTGGTGGCCAAAGAGGCGGGCCGGCATCTCGGCTAGTTCTCCAGTTCGGGTTCCAGTTCCTCGAAGACCCACTCGAACATGTCGAGCACGTATTCGCTGAAGGTGCCTTCTTCGCTTTCCCAGGTCCCGCGGTCGTTGCGGCGCCGGTGGACGATGGGGTCGGGGATGTCCAGCTGGTCCTCGCGGATGCCCCAGACGTACTGCTCGTCCTCATCTTCCATGAACAGCAGGTAGCCGTCCTCGACCTCCAGCTCGTCGGGGTCGAAGAAATAGTAGTACGCCTCCATGAGGTCATCACAAGCGCCGACGGCCAGGTAGAACTCCCCGAGGACCTGCGGGATGTCGACCCGTGCATCCTCAAGCTGTTCGCGGAGCTCCTGCGGGGTCAGGCCATCCTCGGATACCCACTGGTCATCGAGGTATTTGGGGACCAGGGAACGGAACTTCTCAACGAACATTTCAGCCATGCCTAAATACTATCCGCCCCCGGGCTCAGCGAACGTCGTGGGCGGACAACGCCAGCCACAACTGGACCCGGTCGGGGGTGTTGGAGGGGTCGTACCCGCTCAGGTCTGCGATCTGCTGCAGCCGGTAGCGCACCGTGTTGCGGTGCAGTCCCAGATCCTCGGCGACCGTTCCCACGCTGCCGTTGAGTTCCAGGAAGCGCCGCAACGTGACCAGGAGGTCGGCACCGTGCGCCGCATCGAAGTCCGCGAGCGGCTCCAGGGCCTCGGCGGCCAGGGCCTGCAGGGGAACGTCGTGGGCCGCCAACAGCAGCGACGTCAGGGAGATCCTCGAGGGATGGTTGACCAGGCCTCCGTGGCGCAATGCCTCGACGGCCTCGAAGTAGCTCCAGCGCAGCCCGGTGACCTGGGCGTACGAGCCGCCATAGGACACCCGGGCCGGGACTCCTGCCCCCGTGAGGTACGCGGCGAATTCCGTGGCGGCCGCCTCGCCGTCGCCGGCATCCAGCACCACGGCCAGGCGGTCCTCGACCATGGCCGAGACCCATTTCTCCCGGCCCGGCGGCAGCGGCAACGAGGGGATGGTCCGTGAGGTGGGCCCCACGGGCTCGACCAGCAGGATCGTGTGGGCCGCGTTCGGGGCGATCCCCACCGATTGAAGCCGCAGCGCAGCGTCCTGGCCCTCGATGACGCCCCGGGTCAGATCGGTGAGGACCTGGCCACTGACCGTCCGCCGTGATTCACGCAGTCGTGCCCGGTTGGCCAGTTCGACGCTGATCAGGGACTGGGCGTACTCGATCAGCCCGCCCCCGGTTCCCAATCCCTCCAGGAAAAGGGTGCACCGGTCCTGCAACCCGGTGGGGATGGGCACCGTGAGCCAACCGTCGGCGGCCGGGGCGGGACCGTGGATCCGGGCTCCGTATTGGCTCAGCGACACCGTCCGCTGCAACTGGGCGCCGAGCTCGCGAAGCAGCCCATGAAGGCCGCCTCCGCCCAGAAGCGCCGCCGCCAGCCGCTGGTGGCCCTTGAGCAGGCGCTCCATCCGGGCCACATTGTCAGCGGCCAGTTCTTCGGCCACGATGCGGGTAATGGCCACGAACGGTGTCTGGTAGGGGACTTCGAAGAGGGGGAGCCCGACTTCCTCGGCTCGGCGGACGACGGCGGCCGGCACCTTGGCATGCGTCAGCCCCGTTCCGTAGCCCAGCGCCACCACTCCGGCACGGATGGCGTGGTCCACGAACTCCGCTTGCGCTGCCAGGGTCTTCTGACGCACCCCCGTGGTGAGCAGCACTTCGCCACCTGCGAGAAAAGGCGTGGGATCGGCCAGCTCGGTGACTGCCGCCCACGAAATCGGGGTATCCGCAGCGTTGTCGGGCTCCGTGAGGGCCCTCAAGTGCAAGGTCGGGGAAGCCAGCAGGCCGGAGAGCGTCATTGCCATGCTGGTCATTCTACCCGCGGGCTGTGCATCGGCCTCAAGAAAGTACGCGGCATTGGATGAAATGACGAACGCGCCATCAACGGTCTTTGTGACGTGTTCAACAGCCGTCTACGGTATAGGGCATGACCACTCCATCGAAGGGCGGGGCCGCGACAGCCCCGACCCTTAAACGAGAAACCTTTTCATCCCGAAAACTGTTCATCCTCTCCGCGATCGGTTCCGCCGTCGGCCTGGGAAACATCTGGCGTTTCCCCTATGTTGCCTACGACAACGGCGGCGGCGCCTTCCTGATCCCCTACCTGTGTGCGTTGCTGACCGCTGGCATCCCGCTGCTGTTCCTGGACTACTCCATCGGCCACAAGTTCCGTGGTTCGGCGCCACTGGCCTATCGCCGCATGCACCGTGCCGCCGAGCCGCTGGGCTGGTGGCAGGTCCTGGTCTGCTTCATCATCGCCATCTACTATGCGGTGATCATCGCCTGGGCCGGGATGTACACCTTCTTCTCGGTCACCAAGGCCTGGGGGGACAACGCCGGGGACTTCCTGATGGGCGACTTCCTGCAGGTCGCCGAAACCCCCACCCTGGGCTTCGACTACGTGCCGGGCGTCTTCTGGCCCCTGCTCGTGACCTGGATTGTCGTCATCGGCATCATGATCGCCGGCGTGAACAAGGGCATCTCCCGCGCCAACGCAGTGTTCCTGCCGTTGCTCATCGTCATGTTCATCCTGCTCGTGGTCGCCTCCCTGTTCCTGCCGGGCGCAGCCGACGGGCTCAATGCCTTCTTCACCCCCAACTGGGAGGCGCTGGGCGATCCCGGAGTGTGGGCCGCAGCCTACGGCCACATCTTCTTCTCCCTGTCCGTCGCCTTCGGCATCATGATCACCTACTCCTCCTATCTCAAGCGCAAGACCGACCTGACCGGTTCCGGCATGGTCGTCGGCTTCGCGAACTCCGCCTTCGAGATCCTCGCCGGCATCGGCGTCTTCGCGGCCCTGGGCTTCATGGCCCAGGCCTCCGGAGGCGACATCACCGAGGTGGTGGATGCGGGCATCGGCTTGGCCTTCGTGGCGTTCCCGACCATCGTCTCCCAGGCTCCCGTCGGGGCCCTGCTCGGCGTGCTGTTCTTCGGCTCGCTGGTCTTCGCGGGCATCACCTCGCTGATCTCCATCCTCGAGGTGATCGTCGCAGCGATCCAGGACAAGATGGGCTGGCCGCGCGTGAAATCCGCGCTGGCCGTCTCGATCCCCGTCGGACTGATCTCCATCGTCCTCTTCCCGACCACCACCGGCCTGTACCTGCTGGACACCTTCGATGCCTTCGTGAACAGCTTCGGCATCATGCTCGGCGCCCTGGTCGCGGTCATCGTCGTGGCCTGGTTCCTGCGCAAGCTGCCGCTGCTCTCACGCCACCTGAACCGGTTTGCCAGCATCAAGATGAAGAGCGTCTGGATGCTCCTGGTTGCCGTGGTGGCCCCGGTGGCCCTGGGGTACATGCTCATCAACGAATTCATCACCAAGATCCAGACGCCCTACGAGGACTACCCCATCTGGTTCCTGGGTGTCTTCGGATGGGGGATGGCCGGGGCGCTGGTCGTGGTGGCCATCATCCTCACGTTCATCCCGTGGAGCCGCAACTCCAAGGCCAACCACGATCCCGAGTACGACGCCGTCAAGGCCGAAGAAGATGCAGAAGAAGGGGCACTCCGATGACACCCATCGCGATCACCATGATGATCATCGCCATCCTGACCGTTTGGGGCGGCCTGGGCCTGTCCCTGGTCAACCTGTCACGCCATCCCGAGGAACCGGAGGGTGACCTGGAAAATTTCGTCCCCCAGGACTCCTGACCTCGGATTTCCCTGTCAGCGCGTGGCGGTCCCATCTCCGGGTGGGGCCGCCACTGTGCTGTGCGGATGCATAACGGCCGGCGAATTGGCCTGTGCCAAGCACCCTAGCGTCGGTGGGGAGTCGAACCGTAGGCTCGGTGTCGACGCAGGGCGCCCCCAGCCAGTGGCGCCAGGACACCGATAGGAAGGAAGCCGTCGTGGAGATCCAGTACCGGCTCGAACAGAAGCGCAACATCACCGGGGCCTTCCCCGGGCCTCACTCCCGGGCCCTGGCCGAACGACGCTCCGCAGCGGTGGCCGCCGGTGTTGCCTCGTCGGTTCCCGTTTTTGCCGCCGATGCCGACGGCGGTGTCATCCTCGACGTCGACGGGAACTCGTTCATCGATCTTGGATCCGGGATCGCCGTGACGACCGTGGGTGCCTCCAACGCGAAGGTCTCCGCTGCCGTCGCCGAACAGAGCGCACGTTTCAACCACACCTGCTTCATGGTCACCCCCTATGAGGGGTATGTGGAGCTCGCCGAGAAACTGGCAGAGCTCACCCCCGGTGAGCACGCCAAGAAGAGCGTCTTCTTCAACTCCGGTGCCGAAGCCGTGGAAAACGCGGTCAAGGTGGCCCGCGTGGCGACCGGCCGCAGCGCAGTGGTCGCGTTCGACCACGCCTACCACGGACGCACCAACCTCACCATGGGGCTGACGGCCAAGGCCGCACCCTACAAGCGCGGATTCGGCCCCCTGGCTTCGGAAATCTACCGGATGCCCATGAGCTACCCGTTCCGTGAGGAAAACCCCAACATTTCCGGCAAGGAAGCCGCCGAGCGCGCCATCCTGGCCATGGAGAAGCAGGTGGGGGGCGACCAGATCGCAGCGATCATCATCGAACCCATCCAGGGCGAGGGCGGGTTCATCGTCCCAGCCGACGGCTTCCTGCCGCGCATCGCAGAATGGGCGAAGGAACAGGGCATCGTCTTCATCGCCGATGAGGTCCAGTCCGGATTCTGCCGCACCGGTGACTGGTTCGCGGTGAACCACGAAGGCGTTGTCCCGGACATCATCACGCTGGCCAAGGGCATCGCCGGCGGGCTGCCGCTCTCCGGCATCATCGGCCGCGCAGAACTTCTCGACGCGGTCCACCCCGGCGGACTCGGCGGAACGTATGGGGGAAACCCCGTAGCGGTTGCCGCGGGGCTGGCCGCCGTGGAGTACATGGCCGAAGCTGACCTCAATTCCCGGGCCAAGGCCATCGAGGAGGCGTTCTATGCGCGCCTGCGGCCGCTGCAGAAGGAGGTCCCGGCCATCGGCGACCTGCGTGGACGCGGGGCCATGTTGGCCATCGAGTTCGTCAAGGCGGGAGGCAGGGAACCGGATGCGGACCTGACGAAGAAGATCGCCGCAGACTGCCTGGCCGCCGGTGTCATCATCCTGACCTGCGGAACCTACGGCAACGTCGTTCGACTGCTGCCGCCGCTGGTCATTTCCGATGAGCTGCTGGCCGATGCCTTCGATATCCTCGAGGAAGCCATCCGCAAGAACGCCTGATGGGCACTTCGCCTGCGGTGGTGCGTCGGTCCCTCGGGGCCGCTGCACCGCCGCAGGCGTTTCCGGGCCGTGCGGCTAAGCCGTCGGTTCCGAGGCTGCGGTCTGGGCGGTCGACGAGGCCGTTCCTGCCGGGACAGTGGCCCGGACACGAGGGCGCCTGAGCATGTCGATGGCCAGCAGGATGATGGCCACCCAGACCAGGGCGAATCCGGCCAACCTCTCGATGGGCATGTCCTCGTGGAAGATCGCCACCGCGATGATGAACTGCATCACCGGGGTCAGGAATTGCAAGGTGCCGACCGTGCTCAGCGGCAACCGGCGCGCTGCACCGGCAAAGAGCAGCAAGGGAACTGCTGTGACGACGCCGCTCGCGGCCATGAGCCAGAAGTGCCCGGCACCGTTGGTGAAGACCGTGGCCTGGCCGTGGAACATCAGCCACGCCATGTACGCCAACGCGGGCAACGTCAGGAAGGCCGTTTCGACGGTGAGGCTCGTTGCGGCGGTCGCCGTGCGTCCGACCCGGTTCTTCACGAAGCCGTACAGCCCGAACGAGAAGGCCAGTGTCAGGGCGATCACCGGGATCGAACCGTAGGCGAACGTGAGCACCGCGACGGCAGCCAGCCCGAACCCCAAGGCGGTCCACTGGAGCCGCGACAGCTTCTCCTTCAGGAACACCACACCCAACGCCGCAGACACCAGCGGGTTGATGAAATAGCCCAGGGAAGCTTCCACCGTGTGGCCGTGCAACACCGCGTAGGCATACGTCACCCAGTTCACGGTGATCAAGACCGCGGCGACCGCCAGGCGCCTCATCGCTCCATGATCGCGGATCAGGGTACGGAGTTCGCCCCACGACCGGGTGGCGGCGATGAGGATGATGCAGAAGACCAGGCTGAACACGATGCGGTTGGCCACGATCTCGGTCGCGGAGGCGATCGAGATGGTCATGAAGTACAACGGCAGCACGCCCCAGAGCACATAGGCACCGAGGCCCTGCATCAGCCCGGCACGACTCGGCGCCGCGGCACCGGTTGTGGGCTGCCGTGTGGTGGGCGGGGTGGGGGCATGACGGGGCATAACCTTGACAACCCGCTTGGTGGCCGGGCTATTCCGAGTCGGCGTTCAGATACGTTTGGATCGTCTGCAGCGGCCGCCCGGTTTGCACCAGCTGGCCACGGCCCGGCGGGAGCGGCCTGGCCCGGATGTTGTTGATCAAGCCGCCCTCCGAGCGGTCCCCGCTCATGATCAATGCCGCGGTGCCGGCATCGCGCAACGTGGAGAAGAACGACTCGTACATGCCGCGGCTGGCGCTGCGGACCTTGCGCGTGAGGATGACGTGCAGGTCCAGCTCATCTGCCATCGGCAGGTAATTGGTGAGGCGCCCCAGCGGTGAGGAACCGCTGGCCGTCAACACGTCATAGTCGTCGGCGATGACGACGAGCTTGGCCTTGCTTGGCTGGTGTTCCTCATCGCCGCCCGTGGTGCGCAGCTGCAACTCGGAAGCCAGGGCGCCCGAGAGCTGTTCGCCCACGATCGCACTGCCGGCGTACCCCCCGAGGTAGTCGTCGGGGACGACGTCGTCGAGTCCCTTGCGCGGGTCGTACACGCCGAAGAGCAACTCGTCCGGGGTGTGCTGGGAGACCAGGGTGGCAATGAGGTTGCGCAGGATATTCGACTTTCCACACTCCTCATCGCCCAACACGATCAGGTGGCGGTCCTTCGCCTGCAGGTCAAGCACATGATCGCCCAGATCGGTTTCGCGCAGGCCCAGCGGGAAGTGCCCGGGGCTCGAGGGCTTCGGGGCATGGTCCCAGCCGATGGCGCCCGGCAGGACCCTGACCTTCATGGCGGTCTCGTTCGTGTGCTCGGCGACCTGCGCGACGAGATCGCGGAGGCCATCGGACATGTCCTCGGCGTCGTCGACGCCGTCGATCCGCGGAAGTGCCACATGGCCGATGAGTTTGCGGTCCGACAGGGCCCGGCCGGGAGCCTCCGGGTTGACCCCGGGGGCGATCTTCCGGTCGATCTGCGAATCCGTCGGTTCCGCCAGCGCGGTCTCGATCTTGTTGCCGAAGAATCCCTGTTGCGCCATGCGCAGTTCGGCATTGCGGTTCAGGGTGGTCACGACGTGCATGCCGTAGCCGCCGCCGCGCATGATCAGCGCATTGACGCTCTCACGGATCTCCTCGAAATCGTCGGCGATCTGCCCGTAGCCATCGATCACCAGGAAGATGTCGGCGCTGGGCAGCTCCGGCAGCTGGCCCTGGGCGTGCATGCGCCGCATGGTGGCCTGGGAATCGATCTGGTGGTTCTCGAACGCCCGCTCGCGGATCAGGAGCATGCCCATGAGCTCCTCCACGGTGCGCCGGACGACCTCGCGGTTGGTGCGGATGGCGGTCCCGCCCACATGGGGCAGCCCATTGAGCGGCAGCAGGGCCGAACCGAGCAGGTCGATGCAGTAGATGCCGACCTCCTTCGGGGAATGAGTCAGCGCCATCGAGGCGACCACAGTGCGCAGCAGGGTGCTTTTGCCCGATTGCGGCCCGCCCGTGATCATGAGGTTTCCGCCGCCTGCTGTGAAATCGATCTCCCAGAGGCCCTGCCATTGCTTGGCCGGATCATCGAGCAAACCGATCGGCACGCGCAGCTTGCCCCCGGCTCCCAGGGCCAAGCCGTGCTCGGCCGGATGGACCCCGCCGGTGGCCGCGTCCAGGGAGATGGCCGCCGGCAACGGGGGCAACCAGATCTCCTGGACCGAGCGGGGGAAGGAACGCAGGGTGTCCATGAGCGTGGACATCACGGTGGGTCCCGTGGTGCGTTTCGCGGCTTCGTCCTTGGCAGCAGCCGCCGCCCCGTCGTCGTTCCCGGCGGTGGATTCCCCGGCATAGCGGGGGATCGGAAGGACATCGGAGACCTCCTGGATGGGCTGGTCCTCGGGATTGTCCTCCTGGACGTCTTCCAGCGGACCCGAGACGTAGCCTGCCTTGAATCGGGTGTACACGGTGGTGTCGACCTTGAGGTAGCCATAGCCGGGGACCGGTGGCAGGTGGAAGGCATCCGGGGTATCCAGGACGGTGCGTGATTCGGATTCCGAGAGGGTGCGCAGGCCGAGCCGGTAGGACAGGTAGGTTTCCAGGCCCTTGAGCTTTCCCGACTCGACACGCTGGCTGCTCAACAGCAGGTGCACGCCGATGGACCGGCCGATGCGCCCGATCGACAGGAACAGGTCGATGAAGTCGGGGCGGGCCGTGAGCAGCTCGCCGAACTCGTCGATGATCACCACGAGGTGCGGCAGTGGTGCCATGTCCTCGCCGCGGGCCAGACGCTCGTTGCGGTGCACCTGGTAGTCGGTGATGTTCGCGATGTTGCCGGCGGCCTTGAGCACTTCCTGGCGGCGCAGGATTTCGCCGTTGAGGCTGGCATAGACGCGTTCGACCAGCGAGAGGTCGTCGGAGAGGTTCGTGATGATGCCCGTGACCTGGGGGGCGCCCTCGAACGGGGCAAACGTGGCGCCGCCCTTGAAGTCGACCAGCACCATGGCCAGCATGTCGGGGGAGTGGGTGGCGAGCAGGCCGAAGACGAGCGAGCGCAGCATTTCGGACTTGCCGGAGCCGGTGGCCCCCACACACAGGCCATGGGGGCCCATGCCGAACTGCGCCGATTCCTTCAGGTCCAGGACCGTCGGGCGGCCGGAGTCGTCGGGCCCCAGGGGGATGCGCAGGAACTCGGCGTCACCGCGTGGCCTCCACGTTCGTTCGATGTCGGCGCGGCTGAGCTCCGGGGAGAGCCCGAGCATGCCCAGGAAGCTCTGGGCCCCCTCACTGGAGCCGCCGTGCTCCAAGGAATCCGAGGAGAGCCGCAGCGGGGCCAACTCATGGGCCAGGGCATCCGCCGTCGCCACCGACAGCGGATCAAGCGTTCCGCTGGACACGACAGGGTGCACGGCGTCGGAACGGTAGTCCTGGACCTGGAATCCGTCAGCGGTTTGGGTGATGCGCACGGAGACGTCGCTGGGTTCCTCGCTGCGGTCGTGGACCAGGTGCAGGACGGTCAACCCCACGTCGGCCGGGGACAGGAACCGGTCGGACAGGGGCAGTTCCTGGGACTGGGAGCCGTGGGTGTCGGAGACGACCACCAACCGGGCCAGCGGCTGTCCGGTGTCCAACCCGACCTTCTTGGCCTCCACGGCGATCTTGGCCCGGCGCTGCAGGTCCCCGCTCATCGCTTCCGTCAGGGACGCGAGATCGGGGGCGATGCGTCGAGTCAATTCGACGCCCGAGGTCTGGGACTGGTCCGCCAGGTGGGGCAGCCACGTCGCCCATTGCCAGTCATCCCGGAAATGCTCGGGAGTGCCGATGCCCAGGCCCAGGTCCTCGGGGGAGTGAAACGCACAGGCCGAGACGATCAGGTTCCGTGTGGCGGCCAGGACAAAGTCCCGGTCGCCGATGATGCTGACATTGCCCACGGAGTCCAACGGGATGGTCACGGGCATGTCGGGGCTGGTGGAGAAACGACGTTTGAGGATCTCTGCTTCGGCCGCCATGAAGGTGTCGGTCTGCTGCGTGGCCCCGGCGAAGTCGCTAACGGCGATGTCGCGGCAGGGCCGCTCGCCGGATCCCAGACGCACGTCGAGGAAGTCCTGGTTTCCGCGCCGGCGCTCCCAGAGGCGCATGGGCGTGCGGACGATGTCGAAGAGCGCTTCGGGCGGTGGCGCGCTTTCACGGGCCACCGCCAGTGCCTCGAGCTCATCGGAGCGCATCTTCACCCGGGACCGCTCCAGGTAGCGCATGTAGTTGTCCCGGGCCACCGTCCGGGTCCGGACCGCCTTGCCGCGGTTGGAGAACATCATGAAGATGCCGATCACCACGGTCAGGATCATCATCATGGCGCCAATGGCGGCAAACGGCGAGTTGCGGAACATCATCATGGCCGTCATGGAGACGGCGCCGCCGAGCATCGGGACGATCGTCATCAGGTTCAGGCCGGGAGCCTCGCCGTCGACCGGAGGAGGCCCATCGAGGTGGAAGGGACGGAAGTCCCGCAGCGGTGTCGAGGTCCGCGCGGGGCGGTGGATGATTCGCTGGGACATCGGCTACCGGACCTCGTTGGCGCGGGAGAGGATGCGCCCGGCCAGGGCGATCGCTGCCTCACGGTGGGCGGGCAGCAGCAAGGACGGCGAGATCGCGGCGCCGGCTGCCAGATGGCGGTCGTAGCCGATGGCGTGCGCGTCGAACCCGAGCCGGGACAACCGACCCGCCTGGTCCAACGCGTCCAGGGCCGATGAACGGTCCTGTTGCATGACCAGCACCGTGAGGGGGATGGCGGCAACTGCCGGCCACGTCTGCCACGTGGCCAGGGCCGCGAGGGCATTGTCCATGCCCGAGAGGTTCGCGGGGACGATGAAGACGGCACCGTGGCAGTCGGCCAGTGCGGCCTGGGTGTCTGCCTGGTCCAGGCCGGTGGGGCAGTCAAGCAGCGTGATCGGGAAATAGCGGGAGATGGTCGACGTGGCTTGACGCAATTCGGCGCCGGAGGATCGTGTGGGGGCCGCAGCCCGGGCGCCGGTGGCATACAGGCCGTCGGAGGCCTGCGCGAGCATTTCCGCGAGGTGGGAAGCTCCCGGCTGGGCGCCGCCTGTCAGTTCGGGCACGATGGCGTCGAGGGCGGGCGCGTTCTCCAGTCCCAGGCGCAGTGCGAGGCTTCCGTGCCCGGGGTCCATGTCAAGGACGCAGGTGCTGTCAGGTCGCAGCGCGGAATAGACACCCGCCAAGAGGGCGGCAGCGGTGCTCTTGCCCGCGCCACCGCGGGTGGAAACTACGGCGATACGGCGTCCCGTCGTCACCGGGATCTGGACGCTGGCCGCCTGCTCGCCGGCGATCGTGGCGGGATGCCGGCCGCCGAAGAGCGCAGCGAGCGTGCGCGTCACGGAGCCTCCGGTGGCCTTGACGCGTGAGAGCCGGCGGCGGTCGTGTTCCAGCGGTGATCCGAGGGAGCCGGTGGCGGCGCCCGGGGCCGGGGAGGTGCCGGGCCGGGACCCGGTGTCCGGAGTCTGGCGGTGCCGGTCACGGCGGGACGGAGGGGGCGTTCCCCACGGGTCGTTGACGGGCTGTCCCCAGGGATCGAGATTCTGGCCCTCGACCGTCGGGCCCTGGTTGTGTGATGCACTCATGGGAGGTCCTCCGGGCTAGAACGTGGCCAGCATTTGGGTGTACACGCCGAAATACCCGACAAGCAGCGGGAGCGTGGCGAGAATGGCCAGCATTTCGAGTCGTTCGCAGATCTGGCGGATCCGCGCTTCAACGTGGTCCGGCAGGTCGACGGCCAGACCCAGTCCTGTCAGGATGGCGACGACGAAGATGGCCAGGCCCACGACCCATACCGTGTCCGGATTCAGCCGGGCCAGCGCGTTGGCGCCGGCCACCACGCCGACGGCAGTCGCCGCATACAGTGCGTACCTTTCGATGGCCAACGGAAAGGCGCGGGAGCGCAGCAACGTCGCCAACGCCAGCGCCAACAACAGGGGAAGCGTCCATTTTGGGCTCCGGTCGTCGGAGGCGACGAGCCAGAGGCCAACGGCTGTGGAGGCGGCGGCAGCCACCGTGGCCAGCGTCAAACCCGAATGTGCCGATCGAATGGCGGCCAGGGCATCGCGCCTCCAGATCGAGGATCCGTTGGCCCGTCGATCATCCAGGGCCGCCAATCCCGACAACGACAGGGCCAACGAGGGCAGCATGCCCAAGGCAAGAATCGAACAGATGCTGGCGATGGCACCGGCCCCGACGACCAGATCGGCGTCGGCAACCCCCGCAGCCCACCGGGCCAGGGGCACCGAGCCGGCCCAGACGCCGGTCAGCACTGCCAGCACGCCGGAACCGAGCAGCACGGCGCGCGGATACCGCAGGACGGTGGCCAGGCAGGCCACGAACACCGCAGTTCCCGCCGCAGCCAGCAGCAGCCTCAAGGGTGCATCGGCCGGCCAATGGATCAGGCCGATCATCCCGGCGCCCCACCCGGCGCCCATCAGGGCGGAGGCCACCGGACGCGAACCGGCGGATACTGCAGCACCCAGCGCCAGGAGCCCGGCGCCCACGGCGAGCAGGATCCACCAGCGGGCATCCGGCAGGTAGCGACCGAGGACCAGATCCAGTGACAGCCAGAGGCCCATCGCTGCGAAGATGCCCGACGCGGTGACCAGGTGGGTCCGGTTCCAGGATCCACCCACCTCGCGGGTCTGCTCCACGACGGTGTCCGAGATGTCATAGACGACTGCCGGAGGGGGAGCCTCGCTGTTGCTGACCAGGGTCAGTCGGGCGCCGTCGTGGATTTGTGCCTGGGCCAGTGAATCCTGGGACGCAATCGGTTCGCCGGAGGCGGTCAGCAGGACCTTGGCGGAGACACCGTCGCCTGGGGCATCCCCGAGCAGGTCAAGGATCTGGGGCATCAGTGTGCCCACCGCCTCGGAGGCAGGCAGGAGCAGGTCGGCGTTACGGCGGTCTCCGACGAGGGTGACGCGGGTGTAGGGCTGTGCCATGGTGGGCTAGTTCCCCATCCTTCCGGGGGTCGGGACGCTGTCAGGCAACACGAGGGCATGGACGGAGCGCTTCTGGAGCTGTTCCTGCTGTTGCCGTTTTTGCTCTGCCTGTTTGGCAATCATGTTGGAAACGAACGAAACCCCGATGCAGATCGCCGTGATCATGGCGGCGGCGACGAGGCTGAACAGGAACTGCTTCGTCGTGGCCTTCCACCGGCGTTCGGTGGGGTTGTCCCCATAGAGCAGCGCATCCGTCACCCGGTTTCGGCGGACGGCGACCGACTCGATGAGTTGGCTGTCGAATTCTGTCGCCACGTGGTCCTCCCAGTCGGCTGCATGGCTGTTGTGAGTCCATCATGTCAGGTCGATGGATGAAAAGTCGTCGAATCGGCCGGGGATGGGGAGTTCTCCCCATGCAGGACGCTTGACCGCGTTTGTTGCGGTGGCGTTAGCTGGTTATCAGCAAGGGGGATACGGGGCAACGGATCCCACATCGACGAAAGGAAGAGCACATGGGCTTCAAGGGAAAGATGGACACCAACGCCATTGGAAACGCGGCGGAGCAGGCGAGCGGTTCGGGTGACGAACTGGTGCGTCTGGTCGAGGAACTGGTCGACGGGGTGGAAGACCTGCGCACGACCTTCACCGGCGACGGCGGCGTCTCCTACCAGAACTTCATGGTGGAATCCCAGCGCGTCCAGAACGACCTGATTACCGCGCTGAGCGGCATCTCGCAGGGCCAGGCCCAGTCGGCGAAGGAATACATCACCATGGACGACACCATGGCATCGGGTGGCAAGAAGGCCGAGGGCGTCGCAGCGGGCGCCAAGGGTTCGGGTTTCAAGTTCGGCGTCTAGCCGGCAGGCCACGTCGGGGACCTCTTCACTGAGGCGTCCCCATCGCGCGGAGCGCACCACACCACGACCGGCCACTGGGGCCACCACGGAAGGATTTGAACATGGGAAAAAACGACGACGTCATTGGATTCGACAGCGACCACGCCTCGCGCATCGAGGGTGACATCATCCGTATCGCGGGACGCATCGAGAGCATCATCGGCGATCGTGAAACCCAGGTGAAGTTCGTCAAGGACAACTGGGATGACAACAACGCGGGCGATACCTACTCCTCCGTGGAGCAGGACTGGAAGGACGCCGCCGACGAGACGCTGCAGCTCGTGCACGATGCACGTCGGCTCCTGGGCGAGAACTCCGTCACCGCCACCGATGCCAGCGGCAAGGTCGTCGGCATCTGGTCCTGATCACCTGATCCGGCGCCGCGGCTGAACCGGCGCGCGCAACCACTGCAAGGGGCGGATGGCCACCATGGCCATCCGCCCCTTCATGTGTGCGCTCCCACAGGAATACGCGGTGTGCTCTGCGTGCAATTAGACTAGGTGGCTGTGCGTTAATTCCCGTTCGGGTGGCGCACCTCGAGGAGTACCGCCGAAAGGAATACCAGTGTCCAACCCAGCTGCAGACCGACCGCTGCGCGTCGCCATCATCGGGGCCGGCCCGGCGGGCGTGTACGCCGCGGACATCCTGACCAAGGCCGAGCGCGAGTTCGAGGTCAGTATCGACCTGTTCGACGGCTACCCGGCGCCCTATGGGTTGATCCGCTACGGGGTTGCTCCGGACCACCCGCGCATCAAGGGGATCGTCAAGGCACTGCACAAGGTCCTGGACCGCGGTGACATCCGCTTCCTGGGCAATGTCACCTATGGGCGCGACATCACCCTGGCCGACATCCGGGACATGTATGACGCGGTCATCTTCGCCACCGGCGCCATCAAGGACGCCGACCTGGCCATCCCGGGCATGGACCTGGAGGGCTCCTACGGTGCCGCCGACTTCGTCTCGTGGTACGACGGGCACCCCGACGTGCCCAGGGAGTGGCCGCTGGAAGCGAAGGAGATCGCGGTCATCGGCAATGGCAACGTGGCACTGGATGTCGCCCGGGTGCTGTCCAAGCATGCCGAGGACCTCCTGGTCACCGAAATCCCGGACAACGTCTACGCGGGGCTCGCCGCCTCGCCGGTCACCGACGTGCACATCTTCGGCCGCCGCGGCCCGGCCCAGGTGAAGTTCACCCCCCTGGAACTGCGTGAACTCAGCCACTCCCGCGACGTGGACATCGTGCTCTATCCGGAGGACTTCGAGTTCGACGAGGCCTCGGACGAGATGATCAAGACCAACAACCAGGCCAAGACCATGGTCAACACCCTGACGAACTGGCTCGTGGAGCAGGAGGACCGGGAGGAGCAGGAAGAGGCCGGAAAGCGGGTCCCGGCTTCCCGGCGCCTGCACCTGCACTTCCTGCATACCCCGGTGGAGATCACCGGTGCCGACGGGAAAGTGCAGGGAATCCGTTTCGAACGCCAGGAACTGGACGGCACGGGAAACGTGCGCGGAACCGGTGAACTGGTGGACTACCCGGTGCAGGCTGTCTACCGGGCCATTGGCTATTTCGGGTCAGAACTCGTCGAGGTCGGCTTTGATCCGCGCCGCGGGGTGATCCCCAACGACGGCGGCCGCGTGCTCGACGATGACGGCCAGCATGTAAAGGGCTTGTACGCCACCGGGTGGATCAAGCGCGGCCCCGTGGGCCTGATCGGACACACCAAGGGCGATGCCCTGGAGACGATCGGGAACCTGCTCGAAGACCGGTTGGAACTCCCAGCCGCCGTCCACCCCGATGAACAGGCCATCATCGACCTGCTGGACGAACGCGGGATCGCCTACACGACGTGGGAGGGCTGGATCGCCCTGGACGCCCACGAACACCGTCTCGGCGAGGCCGCAGGAACCATCCGGACAGCTGCCGGCGAGATCACGCGCGAACGCATCAAGGTCGTCGAGCGCGACGAGATGGTGCGCATTTCGCAGCAGTAGCCCCCGCAAACGCCAGCGGCCCGGCTCCCCCGTGTGGGGAAGCCGGCCCGCTGTGCTTTCACCGGCACCAGCCGTCGGGCCAGGGGCTAGGCCTTGCCGGCCATCTCGGAGGCTCCGTCGGTGGTTCCCTGGGCGTTGGCGGCGTAGCCATCACGCAGGATCTTGCCGAGGTTCTCGTCGACGTTCGTCCAGTACTGGAAGAAGCGCTCGCGGATGTCATCGCGGGTGATGCCCCGACCTGACCGAGCAGGTTCTGGTGGAACCGTTCCTTGGACTCGGCGGTGAAGACGTCGCGGTACAGCGTTCCGGCCTGGCCGAAGTCGCTGTCCTCGCTGCGCAGGGTCTGCGCGGCGCGAACCAGCTCGCCGTCGGTCTCCCAGCTGCCCTCGCCGGCACGGGCCGGCTCGGCTGCGGGCCCGCCGAAGGAGTTCGGGGCGTAGACCCGTGCATCGGCGTCGTTGAGTGGTACTGCATGCTGCCCTCGTGCATGTAGGTCGTCACGTGGGAGGCATGCGGCTGGTTGACCGGCAACTGGTTGTAGTTGGTGCCGATGCGGTTGCGCTGGGCATCCGGGTAGGAGAACACGCGGGCCATCAGCATCTTATCGGGGCTGATGTCGATGCCCGGGACCAGGTTCGACGGCGAGAAGGCAGCCTGCTCGATCTCCGCGAAGAAGTTCTTCGGGTTGCGGTTCAGCGTGAAGTGGCCGACCGGGATCAGCGGGTAGTCCGCGTGCGGCCAGACCTTGGTGATGTCGAACGGGTTGAACCGGTAGGTCTTGGCGTCCTCGTACGGCATGACCTGGACGAACACATCCCAGGTCGGGAAGTTCCCGGCCTCGATGTTCTCGTAGAGGTCGCGACGGTAGTAGTCGGCGTCGGAGCCCGCGAGCTTCTCGGCCTCGTCGTTGTCCATGCTGTGCACGCCCTGGCGGGACTTGAAGTGGTACTGCACCCAGAAGCGCTCGCCCTCGGCATTGATCCACTGGTAGGTGTGCGAGCCGTAGCCGTTCATCTCACGCCACGAGGTGGGCAGCCCGCGGTCGCCCATGACGTAGGTGACCTGGTGTGCGGACTCGGGGAGAGGGTCCAGAAGTCCCACTGCATGTCGGCGTCGCGCAGGGCCGATCCGCCCAGGCGCTTCTGCGAGTGGATGAAGTCCGGGAACGATGCCATCGCGGATGAAGAAGACCGGGGTGTTGTTGCCGACGATGTCGTAGTTGCCCTCGGTGGTGTAGAAACGCAGTGCGAAACCGCGCACGTCACGCCAGGTGTCGGGGAGCCCTGCTCGCCGGCGACGGAGGAGAAGCGCAGCAGCGTCTCGGAGGTGGCGCCGGGCTGGAAGACCGCGGCCCGGGTGTACTTCGAGACGTCTTCGGTGACGGTGAATTCGCCGAAGGCTCCGCCGCCCTTGGCGTGGGGGTTGCGCTCCGGGACGCGTTCGCGGTTGAACGAAGCGAGCTTTCGACCAGGTAGCGGTCATGCAGCGCGGTGATGCCGTCCGGTCCGGTGGTCAGCAGTGGGCGTCGCTGGCGACGGGGCACCGCTTTGCGTGGTGGTGAAGTTCTCAGACACGAGGTTCTCCTTCGGGATGGGGGTTTGCTGGTTCGGTGGCTGGGTGGCTCTCAGGCAACGCGCCCGTGGGATAGCCCCCGGGGTGCGGAGGCCTCGGCGGCCTGCGCCGCCTCGCGGCATGTGGCGCACACCCCCTGGTAGACCACGTCGGCAACCTGGATGCTCATGCCGTGCGAGTCGGAAGGAGTCAGGCAGGGTGCGTGTCCAACCGCGCACTCCACGTCCTCGATCCGGCCGCATGACATGCACACCGCATGGTGATGGTTGTCGTCCACGCGCGTCTCGTGCAGAGCCGCGGAGCCGGGCGGGGTGAACCGCCGGAGCATCCCCAGCGCCGTGAGGTCGTTGAGCACGTTGTAGACGGATTGCATGGACAAGTCCGGCAACTCATCGCGCACTCCGGACACGACGGTGTCGGCAGAGGAGTGCGGATGCGCCTCCAGGAAGCGCAACACTGCCAGGCGCTGGCGTGTCACACGCAGCCCGTGGTCGTGTAGTTGCCTCGTGTAGTCCATATCCCCATTCAACGCCTTATTTTGATGAAGTCAAGATAGGGAGGCTAAGTTCTGGGGCAGCAGCCGCCCCCATGCCGGAGCGGCACCCTCCCGGCTATGATCGGGCAGTGGCCCGACTCTTCGCCGATCTCACCGTTGCGCGTCAGCCCCGCGTTCCGTCGGCTCTGGCTCGGGAACGCGCTGTCCGCCGTGGGCAGCCAACTGACCCTCATCGCCGTGAGCCTGGAGGTCTACCAGCTGACCTCCTCGAGTTTCCATGTCGGCCTGCTCGGGCTCTTCGCCCTGGTTCCCCTGGTGCTGACCGGCCTCTACGGAGGCGCGATCGCCGATGCGCATGACCGCCGCAAGGTGGCCTTGGGGTCCGCGATGGTGTTGTGGTGCACGACGGCGGCCATCGCCGCCCAGGCCTGGCTCCACGTCGACAACGTGTGGCTGCTCTATGCACTGATTGCCGTGCACTCCGGTGCGACGGGCATCAACCAGCCGACCCGCGGCGCCATCATCCCGGCCTGGTGGGGATCCGGCTGCTGCCGTCGGCGAACTCGCTGAACATGGTCACCTTCGGGATTGCGATGATGGTCGGGCCACTGCTCGGCGGTGTCCTGGTCGCGCAGGTCGGTTATGCGTGGACCTACACCATCGACGTCGTCACCTACCTGGCGGCGGTGGTCTCCGTCTACCTGTTGCCCCCGCTGCCACCGCAGGCCGTCGCCGGGCGGGTTTCCGCTCGGTCGTCGAGGCTTCGGCTTCCTGGCCGCCAGTCGAACCTGCGCATGACGTTCCTGATCGACCTGACGGCAATGATCCTCGCCGCACCGCGCGCTGCTGCCGGCCATTGGTGCAGTGCTGATCGGCGGCGGAGCCACCACCGTCGGGGTCCTGCTGGGCGCCACGGCCCTGGGGCGTTCCTCACCGGGCTGTTCTCCGCCGCTGGGATCCATCCATCGCCAGGGCGTGGCGGTGTACTGGTCAGGTCACCGCGTGGGGATCAGCATCGCGGCCTTCGGCGCCGTCGTCCTCGGCGCGGTCCGGGCGGGACCGGCCCCGCCGACGGCGGTGCATCGGTTTGGCTCTGGGCAGCAGCTGGCTGCATGGCCGCCGCCGGCATTTCGGACGCCATCAGTTCCGTCTTCCGCACCACGATCCTGCAGACGGCGACGCCGGACCACCTGCGGGGACGGCTGCAGGGGGTGTTCATCGTGGTCGTTGCCGGCGGACCCGCGTGGGGAGCTGTTTTCCGGAACGCTGGCCGGTGGAGTGGGCGAAGGGTGGACGCTGTTGGCCGGGGCCTGGCCTGCGTGATGGTCGCCGCCTTGCTGATGCGCCTGACCCCGGGTTCCTGCGCTACGACGCGCGGAACCCGGTGCCCTGAACTGCAGGGATGCGTGCCGCCGCCCTGCCGGCGCGGGTGTGATCCGCGGCGCATCCGGAACACCATGCACGTGCGGGACGTTATGCAGACAACCACCGATAACGACGGCGGGCCGGAGCACTACTAAGGAGCGAAACCCGGTGCACAACCATTTCAACGGTCTCAAGACGGCTGCCCTGCTCGGCGGCATGTTCGCCCTGCTGCTGGTCATCGGATCGCTGATCGCCTCCGGAACCGGAAACTCGGCCTTCATCTGGATCTTCGCGCTGATCGGCCTGGGCACGACGGCGTACGGCTACTGGAACAGCGACAAGATCGCCATCAGGTCCATGCAGGCCTACCCCGTCTCCGAACAGGAGCAGCCGGCCATGTACCGCATCGTCGGACAGCTCTCCTCAGCGCCGCCAGCCGATGCCGCGACTCTATGTCTCTCCGACGGCGGCCCCCAATGCCTTCGCCACCGGCCGGAATCCGCAAAACGCGGCAGTGTGCTGCACGGAGGGCATCCTGAACCTGCTGGACGAACGTGAACTGCGCGGCGTGCTGGGCCACGAGCTCATGCACGTCTACAACCGCGACATCCTGACCTCCTCGGTCGCCGCCGCCGTCGCCGGAGTGGTGACCTCGGTGGCCCAGTTCATGCTCTTCTTCGGCGGTGGGGATCGCCGCAACGCCAACCCTTGGCGATGATTGCCACCGCGCTGCTGGCCCGCTGGCGTCGTTGATCCAGATGGCCATCAGCCGCACACGCGAGTACGACGCAGATGAGGACGGTGCCACCCTGACCAACGACCCCTTGGCGTTGGCTTCGGCCCTGCGCAAACTGGAAACCGGCGTCCAACGGGCGCCGCTGCCGGAGGACCAGCGGCTGCTCAACACCTCCCACCTGATGATCGCCAACCCCTTCCTGGGCGGTGCGAAGAAGCTCTTCGCCACCCACCCGCCGATGGCCGACCGCATCGCCCGGCTCGAAAAGATGGCGGGCCGGCCCCTGGGCTGACCCCGGCCACACGTCGGCTGGGCAGGGCCGGTCCCTGGTGTTGCCACCCCTCGGGTGGAACACCTGGTGGACCGGCCCTTTTTCGTTTCCGAAAGCGACCGGGGTCCGGGCCATGACGCCCGCGGACATCCATTTGGTGATTGCGTCAGATCGGCGTAACCTCAGCAAGCAAGGTAAGCCTTGCTTACCTCCCCGTTTGGACCACCCGGAAGCCCACTGATGATCGCGAATTTCCTGATTGGCCTGCGTGAAGGACTTGAAGCCGTCCTCATAGTGGTCCTGCTCTTGGCCTATCTGCGCAAGACCAACCGCCAACACCTGGTCCCCCGGATCATGGTGGGCGTCGCCGTTGCCGTGGTTGTGTCCTTGGCATTCGGCGCGTTGCTGACCTTCGGGCCACGGGGTTTGACCTTCGAAGCACAGGAAGCCATCGGGGGATCGTTGTCGATCATCGCCGTCGGGTTCGTCACCTGGATGATCTTCTGGATGGCGCGCACCTCCCGGTCGCTGGCCAGCAACCTCCATCACCAGGTGGATGCCGCGGCCGACGGCAGCGCCTGGGTGCTGGTTGTCGTCGCCGCGCTGTCGGTCGGACGCGAAGGCCTGGAAACCGCGCTGTTCATCTGGGCCGCGGCACGGGCCACGGGGGAAACCTGGCAGCCCATCGTCGGTGCCGCCGCCGGGTTGGTCATCGCCGTCGTCGTGGGGACCCTGATCCACCGCGGCGCACTGCGCGTGAACCTCTCGGTCTTCTTCACCTGGACCGCCGCCGCACTGATCATCGTCGCCGCCGGAGTCCTGGCCTACGGAATCCACGACCTCCAGGAGGCCCGTTTCCTTCCCGGCCTGAACAACCTGGCCTTCGACGTTTCGGCCTCCATCCCACCGTCCAGCTGGTACGGCACACTGCTCAAGGGCATCTTCAACTTCTCCCCGGCAACCACCTGGCTCCAGGCCATTGCCTGGGTCGCGTACGTGGTCCCCGTGTCGTTCCTGTACGTCAGGGGCCTGCGCGGGCGTTCGCGTTCGACCGGCAGCGTGAAGACCGCCGCCCACGCCTGAACCGGCCCCATTCATCCAACGCTCCACCACCACCGAGGAACCCCCATGACCCGATACCGATCGCTGACCACCCTGGCGGCCCTGGCCGTGGCGTCGTTGGCTCTGGCCGGCTGCACCGACAATACGAATGCCGATGCGGCATCGGGCGGCGACGGCACCATCGCCGTCACGAGCACCGCAGACGCCTGCACCACCAGCACCGACAGCGCACCGGGGGGCGCGCTGAAGTTCTCGGTCAAGAACGAGGGCAACCAGGTCACCGAGTTCTACCTGCTCGCCGAAGACGGACTGCGCATCGTGGGCGAAGTGGAGAACATCGGCCCCGGGCTCAGCCGGGACCTCGTCGTCTCGGCTCCCGAGGGGAAGTACATCACCGCCTGCAAGCCCGGCATGGTCGGGGACGGAATCCGTGCGGACTTCACCGTCAGTGCGCCCCCTGCCGGCCAGTCGGTGAGTGCGGATCGTGCCGCCCTGCAGAAGACCGCCACCACCCAATACGCCAGCTATGTGAAGGACCAGACGGAACAGCTGGTTGCGGGGACCCGGGAATTCGCTGATGCGTTCTCCGCCGGCGACACAGCCCGCGCGAAGGAGCTGTATGCGAACGTGCGCATGCACTGGGAACGCATCGAGCCCGTGGCCGAGTCCTTTGGGGACCTCGATCCCCGCTTGGACCTGCGTGAAGCGGACCTGGAAAAGGGCCAGGAATGGACCGGATGGCACCGTGCCGAAAAGGACCTGTGGCCGCCGAAGACCGGTTACACGGCCATGACCACCGCCGAACGCACCAAGATCGCCGACCAGATGGTCGCCGACACGGATGACCTGAACACGCGCACCCGGGAACTCGGATACACGCCCGACAAGCTCGCCAACGGGGCCAAGGAACTGCTCGATGAGGTCGCGACCGGCAAGGTCACCGGCGAGGAGGAAGCCTGGTCCCATACCGACCTGTGGGATTTCCAAGCCAACGTCGACGGGGCCCGTATCGCCTACGAGGACCTCAAGCCTCTGCTGGCCGAAAACGACAAGGACCTCGACCAGAGCCTTGCCAAGAACTTCGCCGACGTGCAGTCGCTGCTGGACCAGTACAAGAAGGGCAACGGTTTCGCCTACTACACCGAGCTGACCCAGAGCCAGGTCAAGGAACTGGGCGCCGCGGTGGACGCGTTGGCCGAGCCGCTCTCGAAGCTGACCGCAGCGGTCGTCAACTAATGATGGAACCCCGGCATGACGGTGAAACGACCCCCGCGGGATCGACCCCGGCCCGCCAGCGGCTGAGCCGCAGGTCGCTGTTTGCCGCGGCCGGGATCGGCGGGGTGGTGGGCCTTGCCGCCGGCGCTGGAGGTGCCCAGGCACTGGAGCGGCGGGGCACGGAAAAGCCGGTCAACGACGTCGTGCCCTTCCGCGCCGAACACCAGGCAGGCATCGACACCGCGGCGCAGGACAGGATGCATACCGCCGCTTTCGACGTCACCGGCACGGACCGCGCATCGCTGATCTCGCTGCTGAAGGACTGGACGGAGGCCATCGAGCAGATGACCGCCGGCCAGCCGGTGGGAGGGCCCGACGGTGCCACCGGCGGGGTGTACGAGGCGCCGCCGGAGGACACGGGCGAGGCCCTGGGGCTCTCGGCCAGCCACCTGACGGTCACCGTCGGCTTCGGCAGGACACTGTTCACCCGGGACGGCAAGGACAGGTTCGGGATCGCCGACCGCCTGCCCGAGGCCCTCATCGAGCTGCCGCACTTCCCCGCCGACGCGTTGGAGGAGGCCCGCAGCGGTGGGGACCTGATCGTTCAGTCCTGCGCCGATGACCCGCAGGTCGCCGTCCATGCCATCCGCAACCTGGCCCGGATCGCGTTCGGGCGCGCCACGGTCAGGTGGAGCCAGATCGGGTTCGGGCGCACCTCGTCCACCACCCGCGACCAGGCCACCCCGCGCAACCTGTTCGGCTTCAAGGACGGAACCGCGAACATCAAGTCAGAGGACTCCGACGTGCTCGCCCAGCATGTCTGGGTTTCCGGTGCGACCGGCAGTGAATCGTGGATGAACGCCGGGACCTACATGGTCGTCCGCAGGATCCGGATGCACATCGAGACCTGGGACCGCACCTCATTGCGCGAACAGGAACAGGACATCGGGCGGACCAAGCGTGATGGTGCACCGCTGTCTGGCGGCAGCGAATTCACCGAACCCGATCTGGCCATGCGCGGCACCGCCGGACCACTGATTCCCGCCGATTCGCACGTCGCGCTGGCCCACCCGACCCGCAACAAGGGGGTCCAGATGCTCCGCCGGGGCTTCAACTACACGGACGGATCCGATGGGCTGGGCCGGCTGGATGCCGGGCTGTTCTTCATCGCGTTCGTCGTGGACCCCCGCACGCACTATGTGCCCATGCAGACGGCGATGGCCAAGCACGATCTGCTCGCCGAATACCTCAGGCACACCGGCTCCGGATTGTTCGCCGTACCACCGGGCCTGCCCGGCTCCGGCGGGTACCTGGGCCAGGCCCTCTTCGAGGCCTGAGTCCGCCGACCCATGCCGGGAAGCCACTGCCGGACGCGAGAACGCCGCGCCCCCGAGGGGAGCGCGGCGTTCCGGCATCCGAGGATCGGCCGATCAGCGCATGTTCACGAACTGCAGGTCCGCTTCGTCGAACTTGCGCAGCAGCTCCATGGTGGCCTGCAGGTCATCGCGTGACTTGGAGGAAACACGCAACTCGTCGCCCTGGATCGTGGACTTCACTCCCTTGGGGGCCTCATCCCGGATGAGCTTGTTGATCTTCTTCGCCACGTCCTGCGCGATGCCTTCCTTGATGGAGGCCTCGATGCGGTACTCCTTGCCGGAGGCGAACGGCTCGCCGGCGTCCAGGGACTTCAGGGAGATATTGCGCTTGACCAGCTTGGACTGGAAGATGTCCAGGACCGCTTTCACGCGTTCCTCCGAGTTGGCCTTCATCAGGATCTTGTCGCCGCTGAAGTCGATTTCGGCGCCAACTCCCTTGAAGTCGTACCGCTGGGCGACTTCCTTCTGGGCCTGGTTCAAGGCGTTCGAGACTTCCTGGCTGTCGACCTTGCTCACGACGTCGAATGTGGATTCGCTGGCCATGGGTCCTCCTCGGTAGGTTGCTGTTTGCCCATCAGCCTATCTGTCCCACCGCGCGCCGGCACGTCAGGGGTCCCGGGGACGGCGCCCGGGGCCAACCGGCGGGACCGGCAAACCGCCGATTCGATTCCTGGCCAAAACTTCGGTAAAGTTTCTACTCGTTCCACGCGGAACGTTCGGCAGATTACCCGAGCGGCCAAAGGGGGCTGACTGTAAATCAGCTGGCATTGCCTTCACTGGTTCGAATCCAGTATCTGCCACATCCGGTCCCGGCCAGGACCGACAAGAACCCCGGACCCACCAGTCCGGGGTTCTTGCTTGCCCACAGGGCCCCGATTGCGACCGCGGCACCGGCATTCAGGCGGCCAGGTCGTTGCCGATCTGGCGGACATACACGTCCCACAGGATCAGGTGCGCGTCCCGCGACGCCGACATGACGGCGTCGTAATGGGCCCACTGCCAGGCGGTCGCCCCATTGGAATCCGGGGGAGCAGGAGGGCAATCGCCGGGAGTCCGCCACCCGCCCTCGGACCAGATGGCCTGGATCTGGCCCGCACTCGTGGCCGCGGAGGAAACATCGTCCAGCGGATGGGGCAGCCGCATGCGGCGTTGGATGCGAGGTGCCTCGCCCACGGCAAACAGCTCCGAGGCGGACACTTCCATCACGTGCGGCAACAGGCGTTGGTAGGCGTCCGCCAGGTCCAGGCTCATCCGGATGGATTCGCGCAGGAGCTCGCCCTCGATGACGAACAACAACGTGCAGCGCGGCATGGTGGTCCTCCTTGGAGCCATCGGTGGTGCATGGCCCGAGCGTAGGCCCGCGCCGGCCCCGGGGAACAGGCCCCACCGCAACCTGTGGATATCGCCGGAAGCCGCTGGCCGCAGGAGACAGAGGACCGGTGGGGCGGCTACCGTGGGGGCATGGCTACCATCGACATCACCGAAGACCAGTTCCAGCAGACCATCGAAGGCAACGACATCGTCTTCGTCGATTTCTGGGCCTCCTGGTGCGGCCCGTGCCGGCAGTTTGCCCCCGTCTTCTCCGCGGCATCGGAAAAGCACGAGGACATTGCCTTTGCCAAGGTCGACACCGAGGCGGAGCAGGGCCTGGCGGCGGCCGCGGGAATCACCTCCATTCCCACCCTGATGGCCTTCCGCGACCGCGTTCTGGTGTTCTCACAGCCCGGTGCCATCGGTGCCGCGCAATTCGATGACCTCATCGAGGCGGTCAAGGGCATCGACATGCAGGAAGTGCACGCACAGCTGTCCGAGCAGTCAGCGGGCCAGTAGGCACATCGCCCGACTGCCCCGGGAGGGGTACCCCGGGACAAACCGGCTGGTATGTTGTGGATCACCTACTTGGGCTACAGCAGTGAAAGGTGCCGTCGATGACCCCGTCAGAGCCTCCAGCCAGCAGCGATTCATACACCCACGGGGGCACGGAACCCGCGGTCCTGCTGGAGACCATCGGGACGAACTTCCGGAACACCGCCGCCCGTTTTCCGCACAGTGAGGCCCTCATCGAGGCGTCGACGGGCCGTGCCTGGACCTACGCCGAGATGGAGCAGGTCACCGACGAGTTGGCCAGGGCACTGATCGGTGCCGGGATCACACCCGGCGAACGGGTGGGGGTCTGGAGCCCGAACTGCGCCGAGTGGACCTTCCTGCAGTACGCCACCGCCAAGGCCGGGATCATCCTGGTCAACGTGAACCCGGCTTACCGCCTCGAGGAGCTCTCCTTCGTCGCCGCCCAATGCGGCATGCGGGCCCTGGCGGTGGCCCCCTCCGACACGCAAAGCGACTTCACGGCCATGGCGCGGACCGTTGCCGCCCAGGACAACGACCTGCGCGAGCTGATCCACCTGCCGGCCGCCGGGGGACCGGTGGCCGAGGCGGCCGGGGAGCCGGCGGATGGGATCCGCGAATTCGACTGGGCCACCCTGCTGGAACTGGCCTCCGATGTGCCACCATCCAAGCTGGCCGAGGTGATGGAATCGCTGGACCCCCACGACGCCATCAACCTGCAGTACACCTCTGGCACCACGGGATTCCCCAAGGGTGCCACGCTGAGCCACCACAACATCCTGAACAACGGCTTCCACATCGCCGAGATGCTTTCCTACACCGAACGGGACCGCGTGGTGCTGCCCGTGCCGTTCTTCCACTGCTTCGGGATGGTCATCGGCAACCTTGCGGCGCTCTCCCACGGGGCGGCGACCATCCTGCCGGGACGCTCGTTCAAACCCGCCGATACCCTCCAAGCGGTGCAGGAGCACCGCGGCACCAGCCTGTACGGGGTGCCCACGATGTTCATCGCCGAGCTGGCCCTGCCCGACTTCGGCGACTACGACCTCTCCACCCTGCGCACCGGGGTGATGGCCGGATCGACCTGCCCGGTGGAGGTGATGGAGCGGGTGATCTCCGAAATGAACATGGGCGAGGTGGCCATCTGCTACGGCATGACCGAAACCTCACCCGTGTCGACCATGACCAGGACCGACGACTCCCTCGAGCGCCGCACCCAGACGGTGGGCCGGACCATGCCCCAGCTGGAATCCAAGATCGTGGACCCCGTCAGCGGCGACATCGTGGCCCGCGGTGCCACCGGGGAGCTGTGCACGCGCGGATACGCGGTGATGAAGGGGTACTGGAACGAGCCCGACAAGACGGCAGCCGCCATCGACGCCGACGGGTGGATGCACACCGGCGACCTGGCCTCGATGGACGCGGACGGCTACGTCCGGGTCGAGGGCCGGATCAAGGACCTGATCATCCGCGGTGGGGAAAACGTCTCGCCGCGGGAGATCGAGGAGTTCCTCTACCGCCACCCCGACATCCAGGACGTGCAGGTCATCGGTGTCCCCGACGAGAAGTACGGCGAGGAGATCATGGCGTGCATCATCCTCACCGAGGGCGCCGCCGCGATGACCCTGGAGACCGTGAGGGAATTCTGCACCGGCCGGATCGCCCACTACAAGATCCCCCGCTACGTGCAGATCCGCACCAGCTTCCCGATGACGATTTCCGGCAAGATCCGCAAGGTCGAGATGCGTGAGGAAGCCGCCCGGCTGGTCGAGGGCAACTGACCCTGCCAATCACCGCCCGCGGTGGTCCAGCGGCGCCAGCCGCGGGCCGAAGGCCGGTTTGCGGAACCCGGTGAGGCCCAGCAGCCGAACCACGCGTTGGCGGTGCCCGGCATAGGGGGCCAACAGCTCGAGCATGCCCGCGTCGTCGGTGGCGCGGCCGGTGAGCGCATGGCCGATGTAGGACGCCAGATGGAAGTCCCCGACGGACACGGCATCCGGGTGGCCGTGCGTGCGCTGCAGGGTTTCCGCAGCGGTCCACGGGCCGATCCCGGGGATCGACTGGAGCTTGCGTCCGGGATCCTCGCCCAGGGCCAACGCCCCGAGGCGGTTGATGCCGGAGGCCGCCTCGGCGGCACGCAGGATGGTACGACGGCGGGAGTCATCCACGCGTGCACCGTGCCAGTCCCAGCCGCCAATGCGCCGCAGCCGGTGCGGGCCCGGGGCAATGGCCATCCGCGCCGGTGCCGGCCCGGGGGCGGGTTCGCCAAACCGGGAGGCCAGATACCGCCAGGCATGACGGGCCTCGATCGTGGTCACCTTCTGCTCGAGGACGACCGGGACCAGCGCGTCGAAGACCCTCCCCGTGGAGGGCAAGCGGAGCCCCGGATGCCGCCGTCGTGCCTCGGCGATCCACCCGGGCAGCAGGGCCCGCGGACCGGCGTCGAACCCCGACCAGTCGTCTCCGGCACCCAGGAGGGCGGGACCCGTGGCGATCGCCGATGCGGCCCCCGGGCCCCAGGCCCGCAAGCGGATGACGGGGCCAGCGGCCGGGTGGTCGGCTGCTTCCGCGGCCGGTGGCAGGTCGGCGGTGGCCAGCAGCGTGGCCGGGCCGTCCGCCGTGGCAAAGCACAGCCACGCCCGGTCGGCCCCGACCCGGGTGCAGGGGTCATGGGTGCCGCGCTGCAGCACGCCCAGGGTCGAACGCAGCTCGAACCCCGGCGGCGCGGACCAGGAGCCCTCGGCATCCGGGGCGTCCACGGGCCCGGTGGGCACCAGCAGGTCTGCACCCGCCAGGGAGGCGCGGCGCGTGGAGGAGGTCATCCCCCGATGATCCCACCTGGCACCGACACCGTGCACACCCGGGCGCCACCGACGATGACCTGAGGTTGCGCCAGACCGGGACCAGCCGGTTCCGCGGCGGTAGAGTCGACCCCATGAAATACGCTGAATCCGTCCTGGAGCTCATCGGCAACACCCCGCTGGTGAAGCTCACGAAGGTCACCGAAGGCATCCGGGCCACCATCCTCGTCAAGCTCGAATACCTCAACCCCGGCGGGTCCATCAAGGACCGCATCGCGTTGAGGATGATCGAGGAGGCCGAGAAGTCAGGGGACCTGCAGCCCGGGGGAACCGTCGTGGAGCCGACGTCGGGCAACACCGGGGTGGGCCTGGCCCTGGTGGCCCAGGCCAAGGGGTACAAGACCATCTTCGTGACCCCGGACAAGGTCGGCGAGGAAAAGCGCGACGTGCTGCGCGCCTACGGTGCCGAGGTCGTGGTCACGGCGACGTCGGTTGCCCCCGATTCCCCCGACTCCTACTACGGGGTCTCGGACCGGCTGGTCCGCGAGATCCCCGGCGCCTACAAGCCCGACCAGTTCAACAACCCGGCGGCCCCGGACAGCCACTACGGCTCCACCGGCCCGGAGATCTGGACCGACACGGACGGCCGGCTGACCCATGTGGTCATCGGCGCCGGCACCGGAGGGACCATCACGGGGACCGGCCGGTACCTCAAGGACGTCTCGGCCGACCGCGCCTCGGGGCCGGTGAAGGTCATCGGCGCGGACCCCGACGGTTCCGTCTACTCCGGCGGCACCGGGCGCCCGTACTTCGTCGAGGGCGTGGGCGAGGACATGTGGCCGGGCAACTACGACCCCTCGGTCCCCGATGAGGTCATCGCCGTCACCGACGCCGAATCGTTCGCCATGACGCGCCGGCTCGCCCGCGAGGAGGGCCTGCTGGTCGGCGGGTCCTCCGGCATGGCGGTGGTCGCCGCGCTGCGCGCCGCCCAGGACCTGGGCGAGGACGACGTCGTCGTCGTCATCCTGCCCGACGGCGGCCGGGGCTACCTGGCCAAGATCTTCAACGACCCCTGGATGAAGGCCAACGGCTTCCTGCCCGACGGGGAGTCCGGCACCGTCGCCGACGTGCTGGCCGCAAAGCCCGCCGGGCTGCCGGAGCTGGTCCACACGCATCCGGGCGAATCGGTGCGCGAGGTCATCGACATCATGAACGAATACGGGGTCTCCGCGCTCCCGGTGCTCTCCGCCGAGCCGCCGGTGCGCCTGGGCGAGGTCGTCGGCGCCGTCGACGAACGCACCCTGGCCTCCAGCCTGTTCGCCGGGCAGGCCAGCCCCACCGACACCGTGGAGGACCACGTCGGGGAGGCGCTGCCGCTGATCGGCGCCCAGGAGTCCATCGCCGCGGCGCGCACCAAATTGCAGCACGCCGACGCCCTGCTGGTCACCCGCGACGGCGCCCCCGTCGGCGTGCTGACCCGTCACGACCTGCTGAACCACCTCACCCACTGACACCGACGCGCACCACCACCGACGCACCACCCAGCGAAAGGCAGACCCCATGAGCACCCCGGGAAACGGCTTCAACACCCGCGCCATCCACGCCGGACAGGCCTTCGAACCGAACACCGGCGCCGTCGTGCCGCCCGTGCACTTCTCCACCACCTACGCCCAGGACGGGATCGGCGGGTTGCGCAACGGCTACGAATACGGCCGCGGCACCAACCCGACCCGCGACTCGCTGCAGGAACAGCTCGCAGCGGTGGAAAACGGCACCCACGCCTTCACCTTTGCCTCCGGCCTGGCCGCCGAGGACTCGCTGATCCGCGCGCTGATGCGCCCGGGCGAGAACATCGTGCTCGGCAACGACGCCTACGGTGGCACCTACCGCCTCATCTCGCGGATCTTCGGCGACTGGGGCATCGGCAACACCCCGGTGGACATGGCCGACCCGGACGCGCTCGCCGCCGCGATCGCAGCGCAGCAGACCCGCCTGGTCTGGCTGGAGACCCCCTCGAACCCGATGATGAAGATCACCGACATCGCCGCCGTCGCGCAGGCAACGCACGACGCCGGTGCCCTCCTGGTCGTGGACAACACCTTCGCCACCCCCTACCTCCAGCAACCGCTGGACCTGGGGGCGGACATCGTGGTCCACTCCACCACCAAGTACATCGGCGGGCACTCGGACGTCGTCGGCGGCGCAGTCATCGTCAAGGACGCCGGGCTGGCGGAGAAGATCGGGTTCCTGCAATTCGCCGCCGGCGCCGTCAACGGGCCCATGGACGCGTTCCTGACCACCCGCGGGCTGAAGACCCTGGGCGTGCGCATGGACCGGCACTCCGAGAACGCCCAGCAGGTGGCCGAGTGGTTGCAGCGCCGCCCCGAGGTGGAGAAGGTCCTCTACCCGGGCCTGCCCGACCACCCGGGACACGACCTGGCGAAGCGCCAGATGAAGCGCTTCGGCGGCATGGTCTCCGTCCAGTTCACCGGCGGCGAGGCGGCGGCCCGCACCATCGCCGAATCCACCCGGGTCTTCACCCTGGCCGAATCCCTCGGCGGCATCGAGTCGCTGATGAACTACCCCTCGGAGATGACGCACGCCTCGGTGAAGGGCACCGAGCTGGCCGTCCCCGAGAACCTGCTGCGCCTGTCCTGCGGCATCGAGGACGCCGCGGACCTGATCGCGGACCTGGACCAGGCCTTCACCCAGCTGTAGGCGACACCCCGGGGCCACCCGGCAGCACGACGAAGGACCCCGGTCCGCGCCCCGGCAAGCGCGGATCGGGGTCCTTCCTCGATGTGGTGGCTACAGGCCCAAGGTGGCGAACTTGGCGGCCCTCCGCTGCCGCCGTTCCCCGGAGGGCACCGCGGCGGCGACGGAGAGCTCGTACTCGATGGCCACGGCCAGGTCGGCGCAGAACCCCCGCGGATCCACCGCCGCCTCGCGCTCCTCCGGGACGATGTGGTCCACCAGCCCGATCCGGTGCAGCGACGCCACGTTGACCCCCTGTTCGGCGGCCAGCTGCGGGGCGTGGGCGGCATCCCGGTACACGATGGCGCTGGCTCCCTCGGGCGGCAGCGGGGACAGCCAGGCGTTCTCCGCGGCGAGCACCCGGTCGGCGGGCAGCAGGGCCAACGCGCCGCCGCCGGAGCCCTGGCCCAGCAGCACGGCGACGCTGGGCGCCGCCAACCCGATGAGGCTGTTCAGCGAGCGGGCGATCTCCCCGGCCAATCCGCCCTCCTCGGCCTCGGGGGAGAGGTCTGCACCTGCGGTGTCGATCACTGTCAGCAACGGCAGCTGCAGTTCCTCGGCCAGTTGCATGCCCCGGCGTGCCTCGCGCAGCGAACCGGGCCCCATCTCGCGGCCGCCATGGCGGGGCCGCTGGTGGCCCAAAACGATGCACGACTGGGTGCCGAACCGGGCCAGGGCCAACCCCAGGCCCGGATCGTTCTCGCCCTGGCCGGTGCCGTTCAGGGGCAGGGCGTCATCCGCCCCGGCGGCCAGCAGCCACCGCAGGTCGGGGCGGCGGGGGTGCCGGGAGATCCCGATGGACTCCCAGGCATCCCGCGTCCCGGGAACCGCGTCCACGCTGGCCGGAACCGCAAGGTTTCCCGCCGGTTGGGTGGGCAGCAGGATCCGCAGGGCACGGTCGATGATGTCCGGGAGGTCCTGAGGGGGTACCACCGCGTCGATGAGCCCACAGCGGTAGAGGTTCTCGGCGGTCTGGACCCCCTCCGGGAAGGGGCGGTCGTACAGGATCTCGTAGACCCGCGGGCCCAGGAAGCCGAGCAGGGCCCCGGGTTCGGCGACTGTCATGTGCCCCAGCGAACCCCAGGAGGCCATCACCCCTCCGGTGGTCGGGTGGCGCAGGTACACCAGGTACGGCAGGCCCTTTTCCTTGTGCCGTCGCACCGCATCGGTGATCGCCACCATCGACAGGAACGCCAGCGTGCCCTCCTGCATGCGGGTGCCGCCGGAGGCGGGGCCGGCCAGCAGGGGCAGCCCCTCGGCGGTGGCCCGCTCGATGGCCTCGGTGATCCTTTGGGCGGCGGCGCGGCCGATCGAACCGGCCAGGAAGGTGAACTCGGAGACGATGACGGCCACCCGGCGGCCGCGGATCCTGCCCTCCCCGGTGAGCACCGACTCGTCGTGGCCGCTCTTGTCGCGGGCGGCCTCGAGTTCCGCCGAGTACTTGATCCCGGCCGGTGGCTGTTCGGCGGGGGCGTCCCAGCTGCGGAACGAGTCCTCGTCCAGGACGATGTTCAGCAGGGCGGTGGCCGTCAACCGCCGCGACGTCGTCGAGGCCATGCTCAGGCCCCGGTTCCCGTGCTGCTGCCGTGGCCGGCCGCCAGCCAGGACCTGATGGAGGCTGCGTCGGCGTCGAGCCCAGGTGGGGCGGTGTGCGCGGTGCGGGTGCGCTCCTCGGCGGTGGCGGCGTCGAAGAAGCGCAGCGGCGGGCCGGGCAGGGTGATGTTGCCGAGCACCGGATGCTCCACCTCCAGCAGCAGTCCCTGGGATTTGACCTGGTCCCAGGCGTAGACCTCGTCCAGCGTGCGGACCTTGCCGGCGGGCACCCCCGCCTCGTTGAGCTTGTCCAGCAAGGAGGCGGGATCGTAGGCGCTGAAGGCATCCTCGATGACGCCGATGAGCTTGTCCCGGTGCGCGACGCGGTCGGCGTTGGTGGCGAAATCGGGATCGGTGGCATCGATGCCGAAGGCGTCGGTCAGCGCCCTCCAGAGCTTGTCGCTGCCCACGCTGATCTGCACGTTGCCACCCCGGCAGGCGAACAGCCCGTACGGGGCGATCGAGGGGTGGTGGTTTCCCTGGGCGCGGGGGACTTCCCCGGCGACGGTGGCGCGGGTGCCCTGGAACGCGTGGACGCCGACCACTGAGGCCAGCAGCGAGGTGCGCACCACCTGGCCGCGTCCCGTCCTTTCGCGTTCGAGCAGGGCGGCCAGCACGCCATACGCCCCGTACATGCCGGAGAGCAGGTCGGAGATGGGCACGCCGACGCGCTGCGGGTCATCGGGTCCGGAGCCGGTCAACGACATCAGGCCGGCCTCGCCCTGGACGATCTGGTCGTAGCCGCTGCGGGTGGCCTCGGGACCGTCGTGGCCGAACCCGGTGATGGAGAGGATGACCAGCCGGGGGTTGATCCGCTGCAGCTCCTCCATCGAGAAGCCCAGCCGGTCCAGGACCCCGGTCCTGAAGTTCTCCAGCAGTGCATCGGAGCGTTCGATGAGCGAGGTGAGCGTGGCACGCCCGTCATCGGACTTCAGGTCCAGGGCGATGGATTCCTTGTTGCGGTTGCACGAGAGGTAGTAGGTGGCCTGCCGGTCATCCTCGGGCCCCACGAAGGGCGGGCCCCAGCTGCGGGTGTCGTCACCGGTGCCGGGGGTCTCCACCTTGATGACGCGTGCGCCCAGGTCGCCGAGCATCATGCCGGCGTGCGGGCCGGCCAGTGCGCGGGTCAGGTCCAGGACGGTGTAGCCGGTCAGGGGACCGGTGGAGCCGGACGGGGCCGGGGTCGATGCAGTCGTGGGGTTCACGAGGGCTCCTTTCGGGGCGGGGTAGAACGGGGGGAACAGGCCCGGGAGCGCCCGCAGGTGGGCGCTCCCGGGCAGCGAATCGTGGCGGCGGGTCAGAGCCAGCCGGGCACGACGAGCGTCAGCCAGGCCAGGACCGGTCCGACGACGACCACGATGCCGCCATACGCCAGGATCTGCTTGTAGAACCTGTCGGCGTCGATGCCCTCGGGGGCGTTGGCCAGCACCAGTGCGCCGTTGGTGGAGAAGGGCGAGACATCCACGATCGTGGAGGCGATCGCCAGGGCGCACACCACGCCGACGGCACTGACGGCACCCGAATCCAGGAACGGGATGGCCAACGGGATCAAGGCGGCCAGGATCGCCGTGGAGGAGGCGAAGGCCGAGACGACGGCACCGATGTAGCAGATCATCAACGCGGCCAGCAGTGGCATGCCCATCTGGGCGACGCCATCGGAGACGTAGGTGATGGTGCCCGCCTCCTCCAGCACGCCGACGAAGGTCAGCATGCCGCAGATCAGCAGCACGGTGGACCAGCTGATCTTGTTCACTGCGCCCTTCTGCGCCTGCGGGGAGACCAGGGCCAGGACGACGGCGATGGTGATGGAGACGAATCCGACGTCGACGCCGAAGCCCAGGGCGACGACGGCCAGGACGATCAGGCCGATGATCGTGGCGACCTGCGGGAAGGTGACCCGGCTGGCCACGGCGCTGGAGGGGCCGTCGCCTGCGGGATCGCGGGGGCCGTAGGTGCCGCTGCCGGCGCCCTTGTAGTCGACGCCGGCGGCACGGGAACCCACGGAGGCACCCATGCGGGCCTCGGAGACGGTTTCGGCGAAGTGCGCCACACGGCTCCCGGCCAGTGCTTTGCCGCCCAGGACGAAGAAGAGCACGACGGCGATGACCGTGTTGAAGATGAAGGAGCTCAGGAACAGTGCTGTGGGGCTGAAATCGAAGCCGGTGTCGGCGATGAGCCCGTTGACGATCACGCCGTAGACGGCGATGGGGGAGAAGCCGCCGGCCTGGGCGCCGTGGACGATGAGCATGCCCATCATCAGCGGGTTGATCTTGTACTTCGCGGCGAAGCCCAGGCCGATGGGGGCCATGATCGCCACGGCTGCAGGGCCCAGGGCGCCGACCGCGGTGATGACCGCGGTGATCGCGAACATCACCCACGGGATCAGGGCGATCCGGTTGTCCACGAGCTTCACCGCCTTGCGGATCAACAGGTCGATGGTCCCGTTCCCCTGGGCGATGGCGAACAGGTACGTCACCCCGACCAGGGTGAGGAACAGCCCGCCCGGGAACTGGGCGAGGATGTCCTTGGTGTCCATCCCCAGGAAGAGCGCGCCGAGGACGAAGGCGCCGACGAAGGCGAGCGCACCCATGTTGATGGGCAGGACCGTGGCCAGCAGGAACATCACCGCCAACACGATGATGGAAAGTATCGGAGCAGACATGTGGGGGTTCCTCCAGGAGTCGATGCGATGGGCGATGTGTGTTGTGTGTCACTCTCAGTGGCCTAGCCTCCTAGACCCTCTGTCACTTTGTCAATAGGATGACGTGTGTAGGCTGGGGGGAACGAAGGGCAGGTGCATGATGCGGGACGCAGGAAAGACGATGTTGGGCAAGGTGGCGCGTCCGCGGCTCTATGAACAGCTGATGGAGCAGATCCTCGGCTATGTCGAGGCCGAGCAGCTCGGTCCCGGGGACCGGCTTCCAGCCGAACGCGATCTGGCCGACCAGCTTGGCGTCTCGCGGGCCACCCTCGCCCAGGCGCTCGTGGCCCTCGAGGTCCTGGGCGTCATCGACGTCCAGCATGGCACCGGCGCCGTGTTGGTCTACCGGCCCAGCATGGCCACCCTGCTGCGCAAGCTCCGCGACCACCAGAACCGCCTGCCGGAAATCGTCGAGGCGCGCAGCACCCTGGAGGTCAAGCTGGCGGCCCTGGCCGCGGAACGGCGGACGGATGAGGACCTGGCGGCGATCGACGCGGCCTTGGACGAGATGGCCGCCGAAATCGCTGCGGGGGACCGCGGGGTCCACGGCGACGAGCTCTTCCACCAGGCCATCACGGCGGCGGCCCACTCGGCGGTGCTGGCCCAGATGATGGGATTCATCGGCGAGATGATCCTGGAGACCCGCATCGAATCCCTCGGCCAGCCGGGGCGTCCCGAGGTCTCGCTGGCGGCGCACCGCGGCATCACCGAGGCCATCCGTGCCGGGGATCCCGACGCCGCGGCCGCGGCCATGGGCCGGCACATCGACGTCGTCTCCGACGTCCCCCTGCTGCGCTAGGCGACCGGCAGCTTGCGGTCCACGACGACCGGAACCCGGGTTTCGGCGTCGTACTCCATGACCTGGCGGCCGCCGATGAACACGCGCAGCGCGCGCTGCATGACGTCGAGGGGATCGCCTGACCACAACACCAGGTCCGCGTCCTTGCCCGGTTCGATGGACCCGATGCGGTCGGCGAGCCCGAGCACGCGGGCGGGGTTGATGGTGATCGAGCGCAGGGCGGCCACCGGGTCCAGCCCCTCCTTGATGGCCAGGGTGCACTGGTGGACCAGGAAATTGATCGGGATGACCGGGTGGTCGGTGATGATGGAGATCTCCACCCCGGCGTCGTGCAGCTTGCCCGGGTTGGCCAGCGAGCGGCCGCGCAACTCGACCTTGGACTTGGTGGTGAACAGCGGCCCGATCAGCACCGGGATGTTGCGTTCGGCGATGACGTCGGCGATCACGTGCGCCTCGGTGCCGTGGTCCAGGACCAGGTCGTAGCTGAACTCCTCGGCCAGGCGCAGGGCGGTGGCGACGTCGTCGGTGCGGTGGCAGTGCTGGCGCCAGGGGATCTCGCGGCGCAGCACCATCGCCAACGCCTCCATCTTCGGGTCGATGGCCTCCGGGTCGGCCTTGGCCATGTAGTTCCTGGCCTCGATGAAGGCCTCGCGGATGACCATCGCGGTGCCCAGGCGGGTGGACGGGGTCTGCTTCTTTTCGCCGTAGACCCGCTTGGGGTTCTCGCCCAGGGCCGACTTCAGGCCGCTGGGGGAGCGCAGCACCATCTCGTCGATGTAGCGCCCGTGGGTGTGGATGGCGACGGCGAGGCCGCCCACCGGATTGCCCGACCCCGGATTGACGTTGACCGTGGTCACGCCCCCGGCCAGGGCCTCGTCGAAGCCGGGATCGAACGGGTCCACGGCGTCGATCGCCCGGACTGCGGCCATGATGGGGTTGGTCATCTCGTTCACGTCGGCGGTCGAGCCGACCTCGCCCTCGGGGTGCATGCCCAGGTGCACGTGCGCATCGACGAAACCGGGCAGCAGCCACTGGCCCCCGCCGTCGAGGACCTCGGCGCCATCGGGCACCTGGAGGTCCGGCCCGCAGGCCTCGATCCTGCCGTCGCGGATGACGACTGAGCCGTCGAAGGGCTCGGACTCGATGGGGACGACGTGGACGTTGGTGATGGCCAGCAGACTCATGGTGGGAGCCCTTTCGGAAGATCCAATGGGTTCTCCGAGCCTATCGCCGTCCGGTGACCCATCCCACATCGGGCGGGGCGCAGGCCTTGCCTAGCGCCGCGGAAGCCCCTTCACCCTGCGGCGCTCCGCCTGGCGGGCCGCACGTGCCGCCCGCGCCTGCTCCTTGAAGTAGGCCAGGCTCGGGGGCAGCCACAGCAGCACGACGCCGATGAGCAGCGTCGCGCCCAGGATCCCCAGGCGCGGTCCGCGCAACACCAGGGGGACACCGCCGATCAGCCCCATGGTCGTCAACCAGGCCCGGCCGGCCAGCTGGCCGCGCAGCAGCCGCCAGGCGCCGTACCCCACGCCCACCGCCAGCAGGGCCAGCAGCAGCGCCAGGGCGATCAGCCCGGACCGGCTGCCGCCGGCGAGCAGCCGGGAATTGCCCCACGAGGCGATGCCGAAACCGAGCAGGGCCAGGGCCACTACGGCCCACGAGATGACGGCCACGCGCAGGGTGACGGGAAGCTTTTTCACAGCAGCCAGCCTACCGGGTGTGCCCAACCGCACAGGCCCGCGCATCGTCGTCGTGCCCGCTCCTCCTGTAGACTGGAACCTCACCGATATCCGGCTTCCCTCGCATCCTGCCCAATTCTTGAGGCAGGAGCTCATCGTGTGTGAGTCCGCAGCGTGCGGGCAGTTTCTTCATAGGGGAGCGGCCGGACTGGTGTTTGAGTCCGAATGTGCCGCGGATCCCGCCTCTTGATGAGTGCCGGGCGCTCCGCCCCTATGAACGAGGTAATTCACTATGTCTTCCGACATGTCCACCAACGCGCCCGAAACCGCCGCCGAAGAGAACCCGGTCAAGTTCACCGACCTGGGCATCGACCCCCGGGTCCTGGCCGCCGTCGAGGACCTCGGCTACGAGAAGCCGTCCCCGATCCAGGCAGCCACCATCCCGCTGCTGCTCGAGGGCCGCGACGTCGTGGGCCTGGCCCAGACCGGCACCGGCAAGACCGCTGCCTTCGCGATCCCTGCCCTGTCCAAGATGGCCGAACTGGCGGACCTGCACGGCACCGCCCACCACACGCAGGTCCTGGTGCTCGCCCCGACCCGCGAGCTCGCACTCCAGGTCGCCGAGGCCTTCACCTCCTACGCCAAGCACATGGGCGACTTCACCGTCCTGCCCGTCTACGGCGGCTCCCCGTACGGCCCGCAGCTTTCCGGGCTGCGCCGTGGCGCGCAGGTCGTCGTCGGCACCCCCGGCCGCGTCATCGACCACATCAACAAGGGCTCGCTGGACCTGTCCAACCTGCAGTACGTCGTGCTCGACGAGGCCGACGAGATGCTGCGCATGGGCTTCGCCGAAGAGGTCGACAAGATCCTCGAGGCCACCCCGGAGGAGAAGCAGGTCGCCCTCTTCTCCGCCACGATGCCCGGCTCCATCCGCCGCATCTCCAAGCAGTACCTGCGCAACCCGCAGGAGGTGTCGGTGAAGTCCTCCACCACCACCGGCAAGAACACGCGCCAGCGCTACGTCCAGGTCATGGGGGCCCACAAGCTCGACGCCATGACCCGCATCCTCGAATCCGAGGAGCACGACGGCGTCATCGCGTTCGTGCGGACCAAGATGGCCACCGAGGACCTCGCCGAGAAGCTGAAGGCGCGCGGGTTCACCGCGGCGGCCATCAACGGCGACATCCCGCAGCAGCAGCGCGAGCGCACCGTGGAGAACCTGCGCAGCGGCAAGATCGACATCCTGGTTGCCACCGACGTCGCGGCCCGCGGCCTCGACGTGGAGCGCATCAGCCACGTCATCAACTTCGACATCCCCCACGACACCGAGTCCTACGTCCACCGCATCGGCCGCACCGGCCGCGCCGGACGCAGCGGCGATGCGATCCTGTTCATCACCCCGCGCGAGAAGTACCTGCTGCGCGCCATCGAGAAGGCCACCCGCCAGCCGGTCGAGGCCATGAACCTGCCCAGCGTGGACATCGTCAACGACAAGCGCCTGGAGAAGTTCGCCGGCCAGATCTCCGAGACCCTGGCGGCGGAGGACCTGACGGTCTTCCGCAACCTGGTCGAGAAGTTCGAGGCCGAGCACGACGTGACGGCAGTGGAGATCGCCGCAGCACTGGCACACATGGCCCAGGGCGGCCGACCGCTGCTGATGGAGGAACTGCCCACCCCGCCGGCCAAGCAGGCCCGCATGTCCAAGGGGGCCAAGGACGGCTTCGGCTCCCGCGGCCCCTCGCGCGCCCTGACCGAGGGAAATGCCACCTACCGCATCGCCGTCGGCCGCCGCCAGCGCGTCATGCCCGGCTCCATCGTCGGTGCCCTCGCGAACGAGGGCGGCTTCAACTCCGGCCAGATCGGCGGCATCGACATCCGCGCCGACCACACCCTGGTGGAACTGCCCGCCGAACTCTCCAAGGACCAGTGGAGCGCCCTGTCCCGCACCCGGATCGGTGGCGAACTGATCCGCTTGGAACTGGACACCGGCCGTGCCCCGCGCCGCGAGCGCGAAGGCGGCGGCCAGGGTGGCTACCGCAAGGACCGCGGCAGCTTCGATGGCAACCGCGGCGGGGACCGCGGCGATCGTGGCGGTTACCGCGGCGACCGGGGTGACCGGGGCGGCTTCGGCGGCTCGCGCAAGCCGCGTACCTCCTCGCGCAACTTCGAGGGCGGGCGCGGGCGGAGCTTCTAGCACCCCTGGGCCCCCCTCGCGGGGGCCGCGTCGACACCACCCGGACGGCCGGGCCATTCCCCCCGGGGAGCGGCCCGGCCGTCCGGCGTTGGGGCGCCGTCTTCCGGCTCCGGCCGGGCGCGGAGGCCGGGTGCCAGGGGGCGTTTCGACGCCGCCGGCGGGACGGCGATGTGGCGTCCAGCACAGGGGGCCACCTCGATTTCATGCGGGCGCAAATTGCTGGTAAAGTTTTTTTCCGTTGCCCCCCTAGCTCAGTGGTAGAGCGCGTTCTTGGTAAGAACGAGGTCACCGGATCGATTCCGGTGGGGGGCTCTGAGTAGGAAAGCCCGCGTCCGTGTCGACTCGCGAGAGAAACCGACGCAGACGCGGGCATTCCCATTCGTGGCGGTGTAGCTCAGCTGGTTAGAGCGCACGACTCATAATCGTGAGGTCCCGGGATCGAGTCCCGGCACCGCTACCCACAGGAATCCGTCCCGCACCGCGGGGCGGATTCCGTCATTTCCGCAGGGTTCCGGGGGCCCGCCTATGCTGGGTGGATGACCTCCGCGGCCCCCTTCCTGCTCAGTGCGGGCATCGACTGGCCCGCCGACCAATCCACGCCGCGCTGGAGCCTGCGGGCCGACGACGGCACCCGAGCCGACCAGCTGCTCGAGCCAGGAACCCGTTGCTCCTTTACCGTGCAGCCCGGCCGCTGGTGCCTGGGACACACACGCGTCGCCGACGCCACCGTCTGGTCCCACATCGGGTGCCCCGACGGCGCCCCGGCCGAACGCGGCACCCAATGCGGGTCATGCTTCGCCCGGGACGACGCCCGCCACATGCACGACTTCCACCGTTCCGGCATCGCCCCGGCCGGCTTGCGCGCCTACCTCGCTAAACCGCAGTGGCTCTACGTCGCCACCTTCGCCCAGGGCGCCTCGAAGATCGGCACAGCGGGCGAGGGCAACAAATGGCGTCGACTGGCCCAGCAGGGGGCTGTCATCGCCACCTACGTGGCGCTGGCCGCCGACGGGCGCGTCGTCAGGGTCCTCGAGGACCTGGTCACCGAACGGCTCGGGTTGGGCCAGGCGGTGCGCGCCTCGGCGAAGACAGTGGGACTCACCGATCCCGGACAGGGCGGGCCGTCCCCGTCAGGGGTGTACGACGCCGGATCCCTGGCCACCATGCACCGGACCCAAGTGGAGCGGGTGCACGCGTTGCTCGCCGAGGACCCCGCCGCCACCGGGCTGGACGTGGAGCCGGTGGACGAGGACTTCACCCCGTCGGCGCTGGCCGGACCGCTGCTGAAGGCCTGGAACGACGGGGACCTGCACCCCTACCCGGGCTGGCTGAGCGCCAGCAGCCACGGGTTCACCGTCGAGGCGGTCCTGGGACAGACGCTGGGCGTGCGGTTGGACGGTTCCGAGCGGCTCTACGCAGCGGACGCCTCGGTCCTGAAGGGCCGCAGGGTGGTGCCCGGCGAGCACTCCACAGCGGTCCCCGTGGCGCAGGACTCCCTGTTCTGAACCGATAGACTGGTCAGCATGATCAGCACACCCTGGGAATCGGCGTCGGGCCTCTACAAGGTCCTGGTCATCGTCTCCATGGCCGTCTCCGGGCTCGGGATCATCCTGGCGCTCGTCGGAGCCAACACCGGCAACCGGCCGCTGATGTACACGGCGGTGGGGATCATCCTCGTCGGCCTGCTCACGCACGTCGCCGGACTCATGGTCCGCGGGCGCGACGTCAAGGCGTACCGCAAGCAGAACCCGCCCGTGCCGAAACAGCGGCAGGGCCGCTAGAACCGACCGAAACTGGCGTAGCCTAGGCTCGGACACCGGGCCGCCAACGGCCACCCACCCGCCCCACAGCGAGGACAGCATGAGCATCAACCCGGCCCTGGAAGGGCGCAGCTACCCGGCGGGGGAGGCCTACGTGGTCTCCCGCGAGAAGATCCGCGAATTCGCAGCGGCCACGAAGGCCACCCACCGCTCCCACTACGACCTCGAAGCAGCGGCCGGCCTGGGCCACGCGGACCTCGTGGCACCCCCCACCTTTGCGATCATCGTCGCCCAGCGGGCCGACGCCCAGCTGATCGCCGACCCCGCCTCGGGCATCGACTTCTCCCGGGTCGTGCACGCCGACCAGCGGTTCACCCTGCACCGCCCCATCGTCGCCGGCGATGAGCTCGTCGCCGAACTGCATGTGGACAAGGTCCGCGGCATGGGCGGCGGCGCCATGATCACCACCCGGTCCGAGATCAGCACCACCGACGGGGCTGCCGTCGCCACCACCACCTCGTCGATCCTCGTCCGCGGGGAGGAAGCAGCATGAACCCCATCGAATTCTCCACGCTCGAAAAGGGCCAGGACATCGGCAGCACGACGCTGCACGTGAACCGCGCCGACCTGGTCAGGTATGCCGGGGCCAGCGGGGACTTCAACCCGATCCACTGGAACGAACGCTTCGCCACCGACGTCGGCCTGCCCGGTGTCATCGCCCACGGCATGTTCACCATGGGGGCAGCGATCACCCTCGTCGAGGACTGGACCGGGGACCCCGGCGCCATCGTCGACTACCAGACCCGCTTCACCAAGCCGGTCGTCGTACAGGACCCCGACGGCACCAACCCCTCCGACGCCCCCGGCACCGCGCTGGAGGTCAGCGGTGTCATCGGCGCGCTCGACGAGGTGGCGCGGACGGCCCGCGTGGACCTGACAGTGGTCGCCGACGGCCAGAAGGTGCTCGTCAAGGCCCAGGCCCTGGTCCAGTTCTGATGCCCCAGTTGCTGTCCGGGCTGACCACCACCGGCGTCGGAGGCCCCGCCGCCCAGGTCATCGAGGCGGGGACCGAAGCGGAGATCCTCTCGGCAGTGCGTGCAGCGGACGATGCCGGAACCCGCCTGCTGATCGTCGGCGGCGGATCCAACCTGGTCATCTCCGACGACGGGTACGACGGCACGGTCCTGCGCATCACCACCCGCGGCGTTGGGATCACCCCCACGGCCGACGGCACGCATTCACGGGTGAGCGTGGCCGCCGGACACCCCTGGGACGACGTCGTGCGCACCACCCTGGAGGCCGGGCTCTCCGGGCTCGAGGCGCTCTCCGGGATTCCCGGCTCAGCCGGGGCAACCCCCGTGCAGAACGTCGGGGCCTATGGTGCCGACGTCTCCAAGACCCTCGAATCGGTCAGGGCATGGGACCGCCAGGAGTCCCGGCTGGCCGACTTCACCGCCACCGACCTGGACTTCGGCTACCGCGATTCGCTGCTCAAGCGCACCACGGTCCAGGGCTCCCCACGCTACGTCGTCCTCGACGTCGTCTTCGTCCTGGAATCCTCGCCGCTGGGCGCACCCATCGCCTACGCCGAACTGGCACGCACCCTCGGCGTCACCGCCGGGGAGCGGGCCACTGCCACCGCGGTCCGCTCCACCGTGCTGCGCCTGCGCGCCGGCAAGGGCATGGTCCTTGACCCGGAGGACCGCGACACCTACAGCACCGGGTCGTTCTTCACGAACCCCGTCGTGGATGCGGCGTCGGCGGCGTCGCTGCCCGAGGACGCTCCGCGATTCCCTGCGGCGGGCGGGACCAAGCTCTCCGCGGCGTGGCTGATCGACCGCTCCGGGTTCCCCAAGGGATATGGGCTGGCCGGCACCGAAGGCGCTGGCCTCGCCGACGGCCGCGCCGCCCTGTCGACCAAGCACACCCTGGCGATCACCAATCGCGGTGGGGCCACGGCCGCGGACATCCTCGCCATCGCCCGCACCGTCCGCGACGGGGTCAGGGAACGCTTCGGCATCACCTTGCACAACGAACCGCTGCTGATCGGCATCGAGCTCTGAGATGAGCGCCGCGCCCACTTCATCCACGGTCGTGAAGCGGGCGCGGCTGACCGCCCAGGGCCTGCTCGTCGTTCCCGGGCAGAAGCCCACGCCAGGCTCCGTCGTCCGAAACCTGGGCCTCGTCCAGGCCCAGGACCTGCGCCAGGCCCTCTGGGCCCTGGGCGCGCGCGCCCCCGGCAGCACCGCCTCGCAGGTCCGCGCCGCCTTCGACGCCGGCACCATCGTGCGCACCTGGGCGGCCCGCGGGACGCTGATGCTGGTGTCCCCGGAGCTGGTCGACGACGTCCTCACCATCACCGCGCCCCGCATGCAGACCCAGGCGGCCACCGGGTTCCGTGACGCGGGCATCGGCCCCGAGGTCGTCGCCTCCCTGGGACCCGCCGTCCGCGAGCGCTGCACCGGTGGCGCCACGCGGGGCGAGCTGCTCGAGGCCATCCGCGCCGCCGGACAGGACACCTCGGGCCAACGGGGCTACCACCCGCTGATGGCCCTCTCGCTGGCCCGCACGATCGTCCAGGGGCCCATGGACGACTCCGGGGGAGTGCGGCAGCTCTTCGTCCCGTATCGGGAATGGATCGGCGGGACCGGACACGACGACGGCGACCGGCAGGCGGTCCTGGAACGGCTGGCGCTGGGCTACTACGCCGGCCACGGGCCGGCCACCGACGCCGACTTCGCCTGGTGGCTCGGCCTGCCCCTGACACCCGCCCGTGGGGCCCTGGCCCGGCTGGAACAGGACGGGCACATGGCCTCCCGGCGGCTCGGGACCACCACCTATTGGATGTCCCCGGAGACCGCAGTGGACCTCGACGGCGGCGGGCAGCCACCCGGCGCCCGGTCCGTGCTCGCGCTGCCCGGCTTCGACGAGTTCCTCCTCGGGTACCGCGACCGCTCCGCCAGCCTCGCGCCGGAGCACGCCTCCCGGGTCGTGCCCGGCGGAAACGGGGGCTTCCGCCGGACCATCGTGCGGGCCGGTGCGATCGTTGGCACGTGGGATCCACCGGAAACCACCGAATACTTCGGCCCGGCCCCCGGGGCAGCGGGAGAACGGGCCCTCGCGGCCCGGCTGCTGCGGTATCGGGACTTTTGGGCACGGTGAGGTCACAATTGCGCCCCCGTGCAGGTCACCGTGGACTTTTGCCGGGCCCCTGACGCACTATTGGAGGCATGGAACACGAGACAAGCCTGGAACACGCGATGGATCTGGCCGAAGGCAACATGAAGGAAGCCAAGCGCCTGCTCGACCAGGGCAAGGCAGCGCACGCTGCTGGGGAAATCACCGACGAGCGGATGGCAGCCCTGCAGCGCCTCTACGACACGGCCAACGAGGACGTGGGGCGCGTCCGGCACGAGAACTAGGATCCGGGCCAGCGGCCCGTACATCCGCCACACCAGGGGTGCCACCGGCTTCGGCCGGGGTGCCCCTGGCTCATGTGGCGGGCCGCTGGCCCGGCTCGCCGGCCGGGGTGTACCCGGTGGTATCCAGCGGGGTGAACACCGGTTCCTGGCCGCGGGTGAAGACGCCGATCGTCGCCGGCGGGATGTGTACCCAGTGGCGTTTGCTCCAATGCAGCTCCAGCGGCTCCGAGGCCACCAGCTGGGTGTCCGGTGGCAGTTCCTCCGAAGCCCCCGTTCCCGGCCCGAAGCCCTTCCCGACATGCAGGCTCACGCGTCCGAAGGAGTGGAACAACGACGGCGCCACCGCCCCCGGGACGTCGGGGCTGACCCAACGCAGGACGACGAGCTGGTTGCCGTCGGAGGCGGCGACGGTAGCGCGGAACGGTTCAACCTGGCCGTGCTCCCGGCGTGCCCGTTCGACGCGGGAGACCATCCGCGTCAGGGCACCCAGCGGATCGTTGGCCAACCCGTAGGTCAACGCCAGGAAGAAGCAGACCTCGGTGTCGGTGTTGCCCTGCAGGAAGGGGTAGAGCGCTGGATCGACGTCAAGGGTCAACTCGCGCTTCAGGTCGGGAAACCCGTTGATCTCGCCGTTGTGCTGGAACATCCAGCCGCCATGGACGAACGGGTGGCAATTCTCCTGCGAGATCGTTCCCCCGGGGGCCGCGCGGACGTGGGCCAGAAAGCATCCAGACTCGATCTGGGCCGCAAGATGCCGCAGGTTCTGGCTATCCCAGGCCGGCGTGATCTCGCGGTATTGCCCCAGCTGGCTGCGGAGCCCGGACCAGGCCAGGCCGAATCCGTCGCCGTTGGTGGGGAAGGCCCGGTGGCGGAATTGGGAGCTGATCTCCCGGCGTGGCAGGTAGAGGTCCCGGGCCAGCAGGCTCTGGTCCAGCAGCGAGTGGTTGGGCCGGGTCAGCACCGTCTCCAGCGTGATCGGTGACCCCAGGTAGGCAAGCCAACGGCACATGGTCCCCTCCGGAGCTGGATGTTCGGTTCTGTCTCGACCCTAGCGCCGCGGGGCCAAGCGTCCTAGAGGCGGCCGAGGGCGATGGCGAGCATGCGCCGCAAGGGCTCCGCGGCACCCCACAGCAGCTGGTCGCCGACCGTGAAGGCCGAGAGGTACTGCGGGCCCATTTCCAGCTTGCGCAGCCGCCCCACCGGGATGTCCAGGGTGCCCGACGCGGCGACAGGGGTCAGCTGCTTCATCGTGGCATCCTTCGAGTTCGGCACGACGGTGGCCCACTCGTTGTCCGCGTCGATCAACCGCTCGATCTCGTCCAGGTCCAGGTCCTCGGTCAGCTTCAGCGTCAGGGCCTGGGAGTGGGAGCGCATGGCGCCGATCCGCACGCACAATCCGTCGAGCATGACGTGGTTGTCGGCTCCGGTGCCCAGGATCTTGTTCGTCTCGAGCCCTGCCTTCCACTCCTCCTTGGACTGCCCGTTGCCCAGGTCCGCGTCGATCCAGGGGATCAGTGATCCGGCGAGCGGGACGCCGAACTCCGTGGAGTCCAGGCCGCCACGCTGGGTCGTGAGCACCTTGCGGTCGATGTCCAGGATCGCGGAGGCCGGGTCCGCCAGCTCATCGGCGACCGAGTAGTTGATGTCGCCGAACTGGTTGATGAGTTCGCGCATGTGCCGGGCGCCGCCGCCGGAGGCCGCCTGGTAGGTCATCGCGGTGCCCCACTCGACCAGGCCGTTGCGGAACAGCCCACCCAGGCCCATGAGCATGCAGGAGACGGTGCAGTTGCCGCCGACGAAGTCCAGGGTCCCGGCGGCCAGTCCGGCGTCGATGACGTTGCGGTTGACGGGGTCCAGCACGATGATCGAATCGTCGTTCATGCGCAGCGTCGAGGCTGCGTCGATCCACAGGCCCTTCCAGCCGCGGGCCCGCAGCTCGGGGTGCACCCGCTGCGTGTAGTCACCGCCCTGGGCGGTGACCAGGATGGGCAGCTTCGCGAGTTCGTCGAGGTCATGCGCGTCCTGCAGCACTCCCGCGCCGGAGGCGAAGGCCGGTGCCGGCCCGCCGGGGTTGGAGGTCGAGAAGAAGACCGGGTCGATGCCCTCGAAGTCGCCCTCGTCGAGCATGCGTTGCATGAGCACGGAGCCAACCATGCCGCGGTAGCCAATGAATCCAACGGAAGAAGTCATTCATCCATCGTAAGGCGACGACGGGGTCGAACCCCAGCCGGGTTACGCGCCGCGGGGCACGGCTGCCGGGGATCGGGGGTCGTGGAGGAACTGACGGGGAGGTGGTGCCCTACTGGTCGGCGAGGATCCTGGCGCGGCGGTTGATCGCCCAGAACGCGCCGAAGGCGAAGACCTGGGTGATGGTGAACAACACGATGATCCCGCCGATGACGGTGCCGGTGATGATCATCCACAGACCCAGCGCCGCGCAGATCAGCCCCAGGAGGGGGAAGAGCATGAAACCGAGGGCGAAGAGCGGTTCTGGCTTGGACGTCAGTTCCCTGAAGGCTTCCTTCACCTAGCTGCGCTCCCAGAGTTCGTGGCGGTATTCGCTGCCGTTGGCTGCGGTGAGCCAGCCCTCAGCGGGCTCACTGAGCACGAGTTTCCAGGACTCCGGCAGCCGGGGCGCGCGGGTGTCGCCCTCCGCGTCGATGTTGATGACCGTAACCATCGCGGTATCGGCGTACGGCTCGTAGGCCTCATAGACCTGTCCGCCGCCGCAGATCCAGATCTCGTCGGCCCCCTCGGCGCCCGCAGCCGTTTCGAGTCCCTCCTGGGGGGAATGCACGACGGCGGCGCCGACGCTGGTTGCCTCGGCCGCGGTGGCGGCATCGGAGGTCAGCACGATGTTGGTGCGTCCGCCGAAGGGGCGGAACCTGGCGGGGATCGAATCCCAGGTGCGTCGACCCATGATGACCGGGTGGCCCCAGGTGGTGTTCTTGAAGTGGGCCATGTCCTCGGGCAGATGCCAGGGCATGGATCCCTCGTTGCCGATGATCCCGCCGGAGGTCTGGGCCCAGATCATCCCCACGCGCGCCGTCCCGGGGGACCGCTCGCCGCGGTGTCCCGGCTCGGCCGACGGCGCGGCAACTGCTGCGTGGCGACTCATACGGCCACCGGCGCCTTGATGGTGGGGTGGTGTTGGTAGCCGACGACCTCGAAATCCTCCAGGGCGTAGTCCAGGATGCTCTGCGGTGTTCTGGCCAGACGCAGTTGCGGGTAGTCGTAGGGCTCGCGTCCGAGTTGTTCGTTGACCTGGTCCAGGTGGTTGTCGTAGATGTGCACGTCCCCGCCGGTCCAAATGAATTCGCCGACCTCGAGGCCGACCTGCTGGGCGACCATGTGGGTCAGCAGGGCGTAGGAGGCAATGTTGAAGGGAACGCCGAGGAACATGTCGGCGCTGCGCTGGTAGAGCTGGCAGGACAGCTTGCCGTTGGCGACATGGAATTGGAAGAACACGTGGCACGGTGGCAACGCCATGTTCTCCAGCTCGGAGACATTCCAGGCGGAGACCAGGTGGCGACGCGAATCCGGGTTGGTCTTCAGCGCTTCGACCACCTGGGTGATCTGGTCGATATGCCCACCGTTGGCCGTCGGCCAGGACCGCCACTGGACCCCGTAGACCGGGCCGAGTTCGCCGTTCTCGTCGGCCCACTCGTTCCAGATCCGCACGCCCTGTTCCTGCAGCCATGACACGTTGGATTCCCCGCGCAGGAACCACAACAGCTCGGCGGCCACCGACTTGAAGTGGACACGTTTGGTGGTGATCAACGGGAAACCCGCGCCCAGGTCGAACCGGATCTGCCGGCCGAACACGCTGCGTGTCCCGGTGCCCGTCCGATCGGATTTGGGGGTGCCGTTCTCCAGCACATCGCGCAGCAGGTCCTCGTACGGGGTAGGAATAGTCACGCCCGACAGTCTACCGGCCTGGTGCAACCCATACTTGGCTACGTCCCCAGCATCAAGCCGGCGGGTAGTCCGACGAGGAGCAACAGGAAGACCGCCACCGCCCACTTCCCGCCCCGGCTCCCGACATTGACGGTCAAACCGGTTCCGGTGCCTTCGCGTTTGGCCACCATGATCTGGGGATCTGCGGGGTTGTTGTAGAAGATCCCTCCCCAGAGCCACAGGCGATCCTCGGCTGCCTCATCGGCGTCGGGACGGATCCCGGCCGTTTCGGCCCGCTGCGCGGCCCACCGGGATCCACGCCAGAACGCCCAGGCGATGGCCACCAGGATGATCGCGGCAAACAGCACGGCAAACCAGCCGCCCATGTACTCGGGACGCAGCCAGCTCTCGATGGCCAGGCTGGAAAAGAGGGCGGCCAGCAGGACAGTGGTGATTCCCAAGCCGCCCATGGTTCCGCGGATCATGCCCTCGCGCTGGATCCTGCGATACTGCGAGGGCTCGGCCCGGGCCGGCGATAAGGCGGGGATGATGGCGGCAAGGAAGGCCATGAGTGCCGTCATTCCGAGGCCGATCCACAACATGCCGAAGACGGTGGCGGGGGACTTGGCATCAAAGGCATCCGGGGCACCGGAGGGCCCCCAGTGCGTGGGAATGGTATCGGGCAGGCCCGCGTACAGGGACAGGCCATAGAGGTGGGTGCCCAGCAGGATGACAGCGGCCAGCGGGAAGGCCACCCACAGGTGCCAGCGTCTGCGGGTGAGTTCCTGCTCGGTGACGGTCCCCATGCCGTCGAGTCTACGGTGTCTGGGCGGTCCGTCCGGATTGCGCGAGACTGCCCCGAACCAGGTCGACGACGGTTTCGTCGTCCACTGCGGACCGTCGGGCAGCGTCGATGAGGGCGCGGATGGCCGTTTCCAGCTCCGCGTTGCCGCCGTCGGCTGGAGCTGCTGTTGGGGTCCGTGGCTGCCGGGGCGCAACGGTGGTGCCGAGGCGACGTCGCGACTGCAGGACCCCGGAGCCCTCCAGCTCCTTGTAGGCGCGGCTCACCGTCCCGACGGCAACCCCCAGGTCGGCTGCCAATGCGCGGACCGTCGGCAACCGGTCTCCGGGAGCGAGTTCACCAATGGCGATGAGGGAGGCGATCTGCCGGCGGATTTGTTCGAAAGGAGGGACGGCCCCTTCCAGGTCGACGGTGATCGAGGTGGTCATCGCTTCAGTCCGTTCCCCGGCTGGGGGAGGTTGCCCTCGGTCCGGCCTGTGCCCGGCTCCGGACCGGAGGAATCCTGCGCCGTCCGGGAGAACTCCGCGGAGGGCAGGAACATCGTCAGCGCCGCCACGGTGAACAGCAGGGAGCTGCCAGTCCAGCGGATGGCCTGCCACGTCAGCGGGCCGCCGTCGTTTCCGAGCATGGCGGCGCCATGGAACCAGGATGCCGAATCCATCAGCACGATCATTCCGGTGGCCATGAACAGGTTTGCCGCGCCCAGTCGGAGGATTCGATGCCGGCTGAGGCCCCGCAGCCGGAGGTCTTCGTGGGTGCTCGCACGGCCCAGGGGCGGGCGGTTCCGCACCATCAGCCACCAGCCCGCCGCGGGGAGCGATGAGACCACCAGGCCCACGGACAGCGAGACGACAAGTGACCGGTCCCCGTGGGGCGTGAGCACTGAGAGGACGAGCGCCACGGTGTACGCGATGACGCCCACGCGCCACGCCCAGGCCGGAAGACGTGTCGGCGGAAATTTCGACGTCGCCGGGCGCGCGCCGCGTGGCGGGCAGTGGCCGCGACGCAGCAGCGCCTCGACACCCGACATGCAGAGGAAATAGAAGGCAAAGGGAAGGCTCGCGAAGACCAGGGGACCTTCGATCCCGGACAAGGCGGGAGCCGGGAAGCGCATGACGGGATCGACGAAGCCGGGAAGGGCCAGCAGCGCGCCGGCCAGGGGGATGGTGGCAAGTGCCACCGCGAAGACGTGGGTCCTGGTGAGCAGCTGGAGCCCGGCGGTGAAACTTCCCGGGAGGTGCGCGGTTCCCAGGGTGCCCACGGGTTCGTCAGCCGCCCGGAGCCGTGGCGGGGCCGCGGCAGCCATGGCGACCAGGACCGCGTACTGGCCGATGGCCAGTACCGTGACCAGCCACCCCCAGGGCTTGTCCGCGCCCGACGCCGCGGCACCGACCATCAGGCCGCCGCGGTTGCTCCAGGCTTCGGTGTCCAGCGCAGCATATTGGGCAGCTGCCATGGCTGAACCGGCAGCCGTGACCATGATGCCTCCCACCACGAGGATGGCAGTCCGCAACAGGCGGTTGAGCCCGATAAGGCGGAGAGTGTGGTTGCCGTTGCCGGAGAGGCCGGACAGCGGGCGCCGCTTGACGATCACCAGGGCGGCGATCCCGGTGGCGGCGACGGCCAGGAGAAGCGCCGACAACAGCCAGGGGCCGGACTCTGTCCCCGGGCGGAGGCCGTCGATGGCCCGCACCGATGTGGAGACGACCGTGCCGCCGTCGGCACCGTCTTGGGTCACCTCACGTCCCGGAATCGGCGGAACGGCCGGGCTGGCCCAGGCCCAGGCGACGGCTCCGAGGCCCAGGAGGGAGAAGGAGGCGAAGATCCCCGTCAAGACGGGAGGCAGATGGTCCCGCAGTGTCCTGGCTTCCAGCGTTGCGGTCCGCACGCGCGTGTGGGGCCGCGGCCAGGTGAACTGGGCCAGGATGTACACGAGGCCGAGCCAGAGCCCGGGGGAGGCGGCGATCCATGCCAGGCCCAGGGTCGTGTGGCCCGCGGGGTCGATGGAGGTCCAATAGGTGCCGTGGCCGTCGGTGCCCTGGGTCGGCGCGGGGACCCGCACCAGTGCTGTCAACGCCGAGGTGCTGGAGGCGAAGAACGCAATGATGGCGGTCCACAAAGCGTGGGTCCGGGCCGATCTGCGGGGATCGCCGGAGACCGGGGTCCGGGCCTGGAGCCGGAGGAACCCGTACAGCAGTACGGCACCGACGGCGATCATGAGGGCAATGGCGGGTGCCTGGCCCGTGGTGGCCCATTCGTTCATGGCTCAGCCCTTCCCAACGTTTGTATCAATGTATTGAATCATTGACACAAACGTTGTGCAAGGGGAGAGCTGGGTTGTATCGGCGGGGGACCGCCGTCGTGCCCTGCTATTCGGCGACCATGTCCTGGTATTCGGGGTAGCGGTCCAGATAGTCCTGCACGTAGCTGCACTCCGGGATGATCCTGGTCCCGGCCGCCCGCAACTCGTCCAGCACCATCGTGACCAGGGCGCGGGCATAGCCGCGGCGGCCGTGGGCCTCGTCGATGATGGTGTGCTGCAGGGTCACGATGCCGGTGGCCGGGTCGGTGCTGTAGCCGAGGATCCCGATGAAGACATCGCGGTGCCATAGTGCGTAGCGTCCGCGGTCGGCGTCGTGCTCCATGCGCAGGGCCTCATGGACGATCTTTTCCGGGCGCTGGCCCGGTACGGCCGGCTGACCTGGGTGGTCGGCGTTCACGTTACCTCCTGGGGGCGGATACCTGGTCCCCCGAGCCTACTCGGCGCCGCGGCCGGGGGACCAGAGCAGGCCGGTGGCGGATCAGTCCTCGAAGGTCTCGAAGACCTCCACGGACACCGGTTTGCGCAGCTTCTGAACCGGCTGGTGGATGACCACCAGCGCGCCGGGGCGCAGGTACGGGTCGATGGACGGCAGGATCCTGGCCAGTTGGCCGGGAAGCCGCTCGGCCAGGGCAGCGAAGACGATCGGCAGCACGGGCCGGTGGGTGCACAGGGCCTGGGCGATTCCCTTGTTCATCAGCTTGCGCACCGCCTTGCGCACGTTCTCCGGCTTGCGCAGTGCCTCGTGTTCGGTCAGGGCCGTCACCAGCTTGACGCCCAGGTCGTTGCGCTTGAGGTAGGGGGAGACCGTTTGGATGCAGCGCGTCCAGGGGCTGCTGGCGACGCGGCGCGGTTTCCAGGCGGACAAGAGGGCGTCGACCTCCAGGGCCTGGCGTTTGCCGGTGGCCGCGAGCGGGCGCTTGCCCTCTTCCTGCGTCCAGCTGGCCCGCGGCTTGGCCTTGGCATGGCGGATGACGATGAAGGGAACCGTCGCCAGCCGGCCGGCGATGTAGGCGGCCTCCAGCGCGTCCAGCGGGTCGATGTCCGAGGGGTTCGCCAGCCAGCGGCGGGCCTCCGCCGGAGACACCCAGCGGCACGAGTCGACTTCGTGGCCGTCGGGGACGGCCACCAGCCCCGTCGCGTCGGCCGCCCAGTAGTAGACGACCTTCTGGCCCGAGGCCACCGGGTAGCGGATGGCCGGCAGGGGAATGCCGAGGGCGATCTCCAGGCCGACCTCCTCGCGGACCTCGCGGACCGCGCACTGCGGGATGGTCTCGCCGTTATCGAGCTTGCCCTTGGGCCAGGACCAGTCGTCGTACTTGTCACGGTGGATCATCAGGACCTGGAGGCCCCCGTCACCGACACGCCACGGCACGGCCCCGGCAGCGAACACCTTCACGGCGCCCCCGGTGACGATCGGGTCATCGGAGGATCGCAGGACGAGCGGCATCAGCGGCGCGCCGCCCACCGCTGGCGCGATTCGAGCAGCCAGGACTGGACATCGGAGAGCGGCTCGCCATCGGGGCCGACATGGTGGCGGGTCCAGGCGCCGTCGGCATCCAGGTGCCAGCTGGCGGTGCGCTCGTCGAGGTACCGGTCCAGGATGCGCATCAGTTCGGCGATGTCGTCCTTGTTGGACAACCGGACCAGGGCCTCGACCCGGCGGTCCAGGTTGCGGTGCATCATGTCAGCCGAACCGATGTAGACGACCTGTTCGCCGCCGTTGTGGAAGGCGAACACCCGGGAGTGCTCCAGGAAGCGGCCCAGGATGGAGCGGACCCTGATGTTCTCGCTCAGCCCCGGGACGCCGGGGCGCAGGGAGCAGATGCCGCGGACGACCACGTCGACCTGGACGCCGGCCTGGCTGGCCCGGTAGAGGGAGTCGATGATGGCCTCGTCGACCATGGAGTTGACCTTGATCACCACACGGGCGTCATGGCCTGCTTCACGCTGCTGGATTTCCTGTTCGATCCGGTCCAGCAGGCCCGAGCGCAGCGACCGCGGTGCCACGAGCAGGCGCTTGAAGGTGGAACGTGGCGCGTAGCCGGAGAGCTGGTTGAACAGCCGGGACAGGTCCTCGCCGACCTGCTCATCGGTGGTCAGCAAGCCCAGGTCCTCGTAGTACCTGGCCGTGCGGGGGTGGTAGTTTCCGGTGCCGATGTGGCAGTAGCGGCGCAGCCGGTCCCCTTCCCGGCGGATCACCAACGAGAGTTTCGAGTGGGTCTTCAACCCGACGATGCCGTAGACCACGTGGACGCCGGCTTCCTCGAGCTTGCGTGCCCAGGAGATGTTCGCCTGTTCATCGAAACGGGCCTTGATCTCCACCAGGGCCAGCACCTGCTTGCCGGCTTCCGCCGCGTCGATCAGGGCATCGACGATGGGGGAATCGCCGGAGGTGCGGTACAGGGTCTGCTTGATCGCCTGCACCTTCGGGTCGGCGGCCGCCTGTTCCAGGAACGCCTGGACGGAGGTGGAGAATGAATCGTAGGGGTGGTGCAGCAGGATGTCGCGCCGCCGCATGGCGGCGAAGACGTTGGCCGCCTTGGAGGTCTCTGATTCGTTGAGGAACCGGCTGGTGTGGGCCAGCTGCTTCGGGTAGTGCAGGTCCGAACGGTCGATCCCGGCGATGACCGAGAGCCCGCGCAGGTCAAGCGGCGCGGGCAGTTCGAACACCTCGTCCTCCTCGACGCCGAGTTCGCGCACCAGCAGGTCACGGATGGTCGGGTTGATGTCGCTGGCGACCTCCAGGCGCACCGGAGGGCCGAAACGGCGGCGAAGCAGCTCCTTTTCGAGCGCCTGCAGCAGGTTTTCGGCGTCGTCCTCCTCGACCTCGAGGTCCTCGTTGCGGGTGACGCGGAACGTGTGGTGTTCGACGACCTCCATGCCCGGGAAGAGGTACTCAAGGTGCTGGGAGATGACGTCCTCGAGCGGGATGAACCGTGCCAGGCGGCCCGCCGAGTTCCCGGCGCGGGGACCATCGACGGAGATCAACCGGGGCAGCACGCCCGGGACCTTGAGCCGGGCGAAGAGCTCCTTGCCGCTGACCGGGTTGCGGACGATGACCGCAAGGTTCAGGGACAGGCCGGAGATGTAGGGGAAGGGGTGGGCCGGGTCGACAGCCAGCGGGGTGAGGACGGGGAAGACCTGGGCGACGAACCAGCGGCTGATCTCCTCCTGGGCTGCCTGGTCCAGCTGGTGCCAGCGCGTGATCTGCAGCTGTTCGGCGGCCAGCGCCGGGCGCAGTTCCTCGGCAAACACGCGGGCATGGCGCAGCTGCAGGTCCTTGGCGCGTTCCAGGATCTCCTGGAGCTGGTCGATCGGGCTCACCCCGGCGGCGGACGGCACCGCCAGACCGGTGGCGATGCGCCGCTTGAGGCCTGCCACGCGCACCATGAAGAACTCGTCAAGGTTCGAGGCAAAGATCGACAGGAAGTTGATCCGCTCCAGCAGGTACAGGTCGGGGTCCTCGGCCAGTTCGAGCACCCGGGCATTGAAGTCCAGCCAGCTGGTCTCCCGATCCAGGAAACGGTCGAGCGTGAAGTTGCCCTCCGGGGCCAGCGGCGGATCGAATTCGGGGAGCTCGATGCGGTCCTGGGTAGCCCGGGCCGAGGGCATGTCGCCGTCGCCGAAACTCGCGGCCGTAACGGGGGTGGTGTCCATCGGGTCCGTCCTCACGTGCACATCGTCTGGGGGAGTAGCAGCAATCGTCGTGCCCACACCACCGGCGCAGGCGCGCCTATGCGTACGCAAATACCTTACCCGGCGGTGGGGGTCCCCTGCGCGTACATCACGTCGACGTCCCAGCGGGTGAAACCGAGCTGGCGGTAGAGGCCGACGGCCGCCGTGTTGTCGGCATCCACGTAGAGCATCACCGCTGACAGCCCCCGGGAGCGCAGATGTTCGATGCCGGCAATGGTCAGGGCGCGACCGAGCCCCGTGCCCTGGGCGGAGGGCACGACGCCGACGACGTAGACCTCCCCGACCGCCTGGTGCTCCCCGGTGGTGGGGCTCTTCATGGCCGGGTGGACCTTGGTCCAGTGGAACCCGGCAATCGAGCCGTCGGCGGCCTCGGCGAGCAGGAAGCCCTCCGGATCGAACCAGTCCTCCTCCATGCGGGCCCGCAGGTCACCGGCGGTCATCGCCCCCTGTTCGGCATGGTGGGCAAAGGCAGCGGCGTTGGCGTCCAACCAGGGTTGCTCGTCCTGGCCGGGAACGAAGGTGCGCAACCGGTATCCGTCGGGCATCCTCGCAGCCGGCAGGCCGGCGTCGTGCATCAGGCGCATCTTCCACAGCTCGCGCACCGGGGCGTACCCGTGGTGCTGGGCCAGCCGGGCCGCTGCCTCGTGGTTGCCGTGGGACCAGGCCTGCAGCTGCCCGGCGGGCTTCTGCGCGGCGAGGGTGGCCAGCAGGGCGGCGCCGATGCCGTCGTTGCGGTATTCGGGGTGGACGACGATCTCCAGGGTGCCCGGCTCCCCGCCGGAGGAGACGACGGCGACGGCCACGCCGATGAGTTCGCCGGAGGGCTGGCCCTCGTCATCGGCCAGCCAGGCGGCAACGAGCAGCAGGCCGCCGTCGGCCTCGCACGTGCGCAGGTCCACCAGCGTCTGTTCGCTCAGCGGTGGGTTGCCGTCGGTGTCCTCGGCGTCGGCGGCCAGCGTGGCGATCCGCCGCAGCAGCCCGCCATCGGGGCGGCCGGTCGCGGTGGTGATGGTCCAATCGGTGCTCTGGGTCGCGCTCATGGAACCAACATAGCCGCGCTCAGCCCTCTTGTGCAGCCGGGGCCTCGTCCTCGGTGCGTGCCGGGGCGAACCGGTAGCCGACGTTGCGCACCGTGCCGATGAGCTGCTCGTGGTCGGCGCCGAGCTTGGCGCGCAGCCGGCGCACATGCACATCGACGGTGCGGGTGCCTCCGTAATAGTCGTAACCCCACACCTCATGCAGCAGCTGGTCGCGGCTGAACACGATCCCCGGATGCAACGCGAGATGCTTGAGCAGCTCGAATTCCTTGTAGGTCAGGTTCAACGGCGCCCCGTGTACGCGGGCGGTGTAGCTGGCCTCGTTGATGACGACGCCGCCGGCCCTGATCTCGGCGGCCTCCTGGTTGGCGGTCGCCGCCGACAGGGAGGTCACCAGGCGCAACCTGGCCTCGACCTCGGCCGGACCCGCCGTCTCCAGGACCACGTCGTTGGCCTGCCACAGGGCCGAGACGGCCGCCATGCCGCCCTCGGTCAGGATCAGGATGACAGGGGTCTCCACGCCGGTGCTGCGCGCCAGCTGGCACAGGGAGCGTGCGGTGGCGAGGTCCTTGCGGGCGTCGAGCATGATGATGTCGACCACGGGCAGCTGCAACAGGGTCGCCGAGGCGGCCGGCAGGATCTTCACCTCGTGCGAGAGCAGCTCCAAGGCTGGCAGCACGCCCACTGATGAGCCGGGCGCGTTCGTGAGCAACAGGATGCTGGCCATGCGGTGACGTCCTTTCCCACGCCTTACGGACCGATGCGCGACGTTGGGACCGGAAGTTGTTGACAGTATATGTGGGGTGCCCCGCCGCCCCACAGCCAGCGGCCGATGAGGCAGGATGTATGACGTGAGAACCAAAACCTTTGCCGCCGCGTCACTGCTGTCGATCGCCGCCCTCGTTGCCTCAAGTTATGCCGGTCCGGTGGCCGGCAGCTGGGCCATGTGGGCCGTGCTGTGTGTCTGCGTCGCGGTCTTCGCCCTGGGCTTTCCCCGGCTGATCGGGCTGCCGGCCCCGCTGCCGCTGGGACTCGTCATAGCGCTCGCCGGCATCGGGTCGGCGACGACTGCGGCATTGGCCGCCTCCTTGTCGCCGCTGCAATGGATGGGGTCCTTCTGCGCCGTGGGGGTGGTCCTGGTCTTTCTCACGCAGCTGTTGCGCGGCACCGGTGAGAGCCGGCGGCTCGAATCGACGCTGGGCGGGTGCGTGGGGGTTCTCATCGCTGTCTTCGGCAGCGGCTGGGTCGGGGCCGACCGGTTGGCCCCCAACGCCGCGGATGGCTCGATGATGCTCCTGTCGGGGTTCAGCCTGGCCGCAGCGGTGCTGGTCTGCTCCCTGAACTGGCCGGCCCGCATCACTGCACCGTTGGGACTGCTGGCAGCGGTCCTGGTCGGCGGCATCTCCAGCGGCCTCTCCGCCGACGTCAGCGTGCTGCCCGGTGCGGTCGTCGGCGCGGTGGTGGGCGCCGTCGTCGTGTGCCTGCGTGTGATGCTCGTCTCCGAGGCCTCGGTGCTGCGCGGCAGCACGATCGCCCCGGCCGCCCCCGGAGTCCCCGGGGCACCCACTGAACCGGTGGTCCCAGCCGACACCGAACCGGGGGACGAGGACGACGCCGCCGCGGGATCGCCGGTACCGGCCGCCACCGCCGCGAACGCCGGCCCGGCCACCGCCGTCCTTGACCCCTGGGGGGCGATTGCCGGTGGCATCGCGGCAGTGATCGCCTCCGGAGCGCTGGTCTACTACACGGAGCGGCTGCTGCTGCACTGACCCCGGTGTCCACGGTCCGTCACCGAATCCATTTCCCCTCGGCACGGCGTTAGGATGGTGGCATGGAATCGAATTACATGGCTCTCGAGATCTTCTTCATCACCCTCCTGGTGCTCGCCGGACTGGGCATGGCCGGGTTCGCGGGCCTGGTCGTCACCCGCCTGTTCAAGGGCCAGAAGTAACCAGGCCGATACTGCATGCCCATTGAGATCCCCACAGATCTGACCCCCGAGCTCGTCCCGCTCTCCTGGCTCATCGGGACCTGGGAAGGTGCCGGCCGGCTGGGCGAAGGCGAGGGCGAGGACGCCCACTTCGTCCAGCACGTCGAATTCATCGACGACGGCTCGCCGTACCTGACCTACCGGGCCGCCAGCTGGCTCAGCGACGAGCAGGGGAACAAGCTGCGCCCATTGGCGACCGAACAGGGATATTGGTCCCTGGACCGTCCCCTGCAGGATGCCGACGGCGGACCGGGCATGGTTCCCGGGGAGATCGTCCCGGCGCTGCGCTCGGCCGACGACGTCGAGGCGTTGCGGGCCCCCGAAGGCGGCTTCAACATCGTGGTGAACATCGCCCACCCGCGCGGGGTGTGCGAGCTGTACTACGGCAACATCAACGGGCCACGGATCGAATTGGCCACCGACATGGTCGTCCGCGGACCGAACTCGCGCGACTTCACCTCCGCCACTCGCATGTACGGTCTGGTCAATGGCCAGCTGTTCTGGCGCTGGGACGTCGCAGCCGGCGGCGAACCGCTGGCCGCCCATGCCTCGGCGGCCCTGGCGAAGCAGGCCTGAGATGACCTGGCGTTCACCCCTGTTGGACCGGCCCGGGGCCGTGGAGGGCACCGGCAGTGATGCCGGCGTCGCGTTGCATTACGGCGAACCGCTGCCGGAACAGCGGCGGTTGGACCGCGGGGAGGCCGTCGCGGACCTGTCCCACCGTGGTGTCGTCACCGTCACCGGCCCCGACCGCCTGTCGTGGCTGAACAACCTGTCCAGCCAGTTGCTGCTGGGCCTGGAGCCGGGACAGGGCACCGAGGCACTGTTCCTGACCCTGCAGGGACGGGTCGAGTACGACTGCCGGGTCGTGGACGACGGCGACAGCACCTGGCTGCTGGTCGAGGGCGCTGAGGCGGCCCCGCTGGCCGCCTGGCTGGATTCCATGCGCTTCATGCTCCGCGTCGAGATCCACGACGTCACGGACGACTGGGCGGTGATCGGCGCCGGGGCCCCCATTGCCTCGCTGGCCCCGCGCCTGTCCTGGCGGGATCCCTGGCCCGGAGTGAGCCGCGGCGGGTATGCCTACTCGGCGCCCGGGCACCCGGCCACCGGACGGGTCTGGATCGAATACCTGGTCCCGCGTGCGGAACTGGAGACCGCCGTCGGTGACCTGCGGCTCGCCGGGACCATGGCGGTTGAGGCCCTGCGCATCGCGGCCTGGCGGCCGCGCGTGAGCACTGACGCCGACGAGAAGTCGATTCCCCATGAGCTGGACCTTCTGCGCACCGCAGTGCACCTGGAGAAGGGGTGCTACAAGGGCCAGGAGACCATCGCCCGCGTGCACAACCTCGGGCATCCGCCGCGTCGGATCGTGTTCCTGCACCTGGATGGCAGCGTGCATACCCATCCCGCCGTTGGCAGCGAGGTGCGGCTGGGGGAGAAGGTCGTCGGCAAGGTCACCTCGGTGGCATTGCACTATGAGGCGGGCCCCATTGCGCTGGCCACCATCCGGCGCAACACCGATCCCACAGCGACACTGACCGTGCGCGACGGCGACGAGGACTACCCGGCCAACCAGGAGACCATCGTGGCCACCGATGCCGGACAGGTCGTCGGACGGGCCACAGGCTTCCTCCGCCCACCCCGGTAGGCACAGCCGGGGGCGAAGGTGCCGTGTCGGCGTCGTGCCCTCTATTGGCTGCCCAACCCGACGCGCGTGAGCGATCCGGCCAGCGCGAATCCGAGCGCATCGGCCATCAGCTGGGCTGCCTTGTTGTTGATGTCCGCCCGGAACTGCGCCACGAACCCCTCCGCCAGTGCATCGTCGGCGGCGATGGCTGCGATGTAGGTGCCCAGTCCGTGCCGACGCAACGACGGTGCCGTGAGCACCGCCAGGTCGGCGATGAGCCCCTCCCACACCGTGTAGCCGCCCCCGGAGAGGGGCGCATTCCCGTCTTCGGCGACCAGGGTGAAGGTCTTGGCCTGCTCGGAGAGGTGGACGCCGGCCAGGTCATCGCGCGGGCACAGGGCCTCGAGCTCGACGGCGGTGCCCGGCTCCTGCGAGACGAGCGTCGAGGTCGACTCCTCCACGGCGGGCGGCTGGTCCGAGTAGTACAGCAGGGATTCGCCCAGCCCGCGGGCCGCCATGTCCCCGTGGGAGCGGATCAGCCCCAGCAGCACCGACTCGGCGGCCAGTTCCTCGTCGTGGATGCCGGCGGCGGCCCGGAGCAGCCACTGCGGCCCGGCCAGCACCGAACCGCCCATGAAGCGCACGAAGGTGACAGCCGTGGCGTGCTCGTCACGGTGGTTGATGCGCACGTCCTCGGTGCCCAGGGCCACGGTGGCCAGTGCGGAGTCGGCCATGTGCAGGCGCCGAGCCCAGGCCAGGGCGATGATGGCACGCGTGCCGGTCTCCAATTCCATGCCTCCCAGCCTACTGACCTGCCCGGGAGGGGGCGGGCAGCGGCTATCCGAAGAGGACGGCTGCCTCGTCGTAGCGGTGCTGGGGGACACGTTTGAGGTTGTTCAGGGCCGCCTGGAAGGGGACACGGTGGATGTTGGTTCCGCGCAGGGCGACCATGTTCCCCCACGCCGAATCGTGGACTGCATCGACGGAGGCCATGCCCAGGCGGGTCGCCAGGACCCGGTCAAACGCGCTGGGGACGCCGCCGCGCTGGATGTGTCCGAGCACCGTGGCCCGTGATTCGATGCCCGTCTCCGCCTCGATCCTGAACGCCAGCTGCTCGCCGATCCCCCCGAGCCGGGGGCGTCCGAAGGCGTCCAGGCCGCGATCGGAGTAGGCCTCATCCGCACCCTCGGGGACGAAGCCCTCGGCGACCACGACCAGCGGTGCTCGCCCGCGGTCCAGTGCCTCACGGACCCATTCGTTGATCTGGTCCATGCTGATCCCCTGCTCGGGGATCAGGATTGCGTGGGCCCCGGCGGCCATGCCGCAGTGCAGGGCGATCCAGCCGACGTGGCGGCCCATGACCTCGGCGACCATGCACCGGTGGTGGGATTCGCCGGTGGTGCGCAGCCGGTCGATGGCCTCGGTGGCGATGGCGACCGCGGTGTCGAAGCCGAAGGTGTAGTCGGTGGCGTCCAGGTCGTTGTCGATGGTCTTGGGGACGCCGACGATCTTCAGGCCCGCGTCGGTCAGGCGCTTCGCGGCGGCCAGGGTCCCTTCCCCGCCGATGGCGACCAGGGCGTCGACGCCAAGCCGGTCCAGGGTCGCGGAGATCCGTTCGGGGCCACCGTTCTCGCCCTCGAACGGGTTGGTGCGGGAGGTGCCCAGGATCGTTCCACCCTGTTTGGAGATGCCACGGACCCGTTCGCGGGGCAGATCCACGGTGTCGCCCTCCACGACACCGCGCCAGCCGTCCAGGAACCCCACGAATTCGTGGTCGTAGCTCTTGATGCCATTCAGGACAGCCCCACGGATGACGGCGTTGAGGCCGGGGCAGTCGCCGCCGCTGGTCAGGATTCCGATGCGCATGATGATGGTGTGCTTTCGTCAGGTTCACGTCCCGGCTTCGGGACCTTGCTCGGAGCGCGACACTGAGCTCATCACCGTTGATGCTAGCAACTGGGCGGTGAGACGGCCACCACACCTGCGGCGGCGGCCGTCACATGCCGGGCCGCGGCCCGGCGGAGGGGGCGCTGGCCCTACCGGCGGGACTGGCCGCCGATGATGCGCTCCAACGGGATGGAGTCGTCGTGGAAGGGCAGCACCAGCCACAGCACCAGGTACAGCGGCAGGCCGATGAAGGGCAGCAGGAAGCTGAGCAGGATGGCGATGCGCACGATCGTCACGTCCCAGCCGGTGGCGCGGGCGATGCCGCCGCCGATGCCGGCGACCACGCGCTGGGGGCCACGGCGGAACGAGATGGAGCGGAGGGTTCGGTAGACGGATTCCATGGGGAAGTCCTTTCGGTGGGGTGCAACGGCGGTGTCAGGGGAGGACGAGGGTATCAGGAGCCGGATCCGCCGGTGCCGGCGGATCGGCGGGCGGCAATGATCCCGCCGATGATCAGGACCAGGCCCGCGCCGAGGAACAAGGCGATGGCCACTGCACTGCCGCTGAGGGTGATGTCGTAGAAGACGGACACCAGGATGAGCAGCCCCAGGGCCACGACGACAAGTCCGAAGACCAGCGTCCCCAGGGGGACGCCGCTGGGTTCGGGCGTCGGGGTGTCCCATGCGGCCGGTGCCGTCGAGGTGGCGGTGTTCTCCGTGTCGATGGGTTCGGTGGGTTGGGTGGGGTTCGCGGTTTCCGCGGGGGCCGGCTCGGGGCCGTCCTGGTCGCCGTGGGGTGCCGGGTGGGCTGTGGGGTCGCTCATGGTGTGGCCTCCTCGGAGGTGATGGTGATGGAGTTGAAGGCGCCCTCGATGTCCAGCCGCAGGACCGGGCCGGTGGCATCGGGGTTGATGTCCAGTGAGTCGTCACGGGCGATCCCCGAGTACTTCTGGACCCCGTCATTGGTGTGGACTTCCAGCGAGTAGAACGCCGAATCGCCGGTGACCTGGATGGGGACGTCGTTGGGGACGGTGATGTCGAGGCTGCTGAACACGTTGGTGACCGATAGCGTCGTGTCCTGGACCAGGTCCTGCGAATAGTGGGTCAGGTCGAGGTTGCCCTTGTTGAAGACGTAGGTGTAGTCGTTGCCGGAGCGTTCAGCCACCGGTCCGGGCCAGCCGCGGTCCGCCGAGCCGGTGAACCCCAGGCCACCGACGAGGATGGTCGGCACCAGCAAGGCGATGGTGAATCCGGTCAGGGCGCCACCGCGCAACCGGCGGATCGAGGCCCCGATGAGGCCCGCACCCAGGACCGTGGCGGCGGCTGCCAGGGCCACCGTGACCTCGCGGTCCCTGTAGTCCAGCACCGAGTTCATCGACGTCAGGATGACGGCGCCGGCGACCAGCACCGCCACGCCCAGGACGATGGCAACGGTGGGTCCCGACAGGGCGGGGCGGGGTGGCGTGTGTGGCCGGCGCGGTGCCGGCCGTTGGATGGGGGCACGCTCCGTCACCGGTGAGGCACCGGGGGCAGACGGCGCGTACGGCCAGGTGCCCCTGCCGGGTTCCGTCGGGTCGGTGGCGGGTTCGGTGCCCGGCGTGGTGGCGTCCCAGCCGGCGGGGTCCCAGGCGGCGGTCTGTGGATCGGCACCGGGTGCCGGGGCAGCCGGGGAAGCCGGGGCAGAACCGGGGGCACCGCCGTCGTTCCCTGGGTGGGAGACGCCGCGCCGGGACTGCCGCGAGGAGACGAACCAGATGACGGCGCCGACGACCAGGACGGTCCAGACGAGTTCGCCCCACCAGGAATCGCCGTCGTTGAAGCGCCAGCCGCCGAGCACCAGGGGCCCGTTGAGCAGGCCGACTGCAGCGAAGACCACGGCGCCTGTCATGCCGGAGCTCCAGTGTCCGCGCCCCGCCTCCTGGGCGTGGATGCGGCCGTCGGGACCGGGCAACAGGGCCCAGGCCGCGCCGTAGAGCAGCAGCCCGACGCCCGAGAAGATGACGATGAGCAGGACGAGCCCCCGGGACAAGGCGGTGTCGAGGCCGAAGCGCCGGCCGAGCCCGGAGGAGACGCCGCCGATCCAGGAGCGTTCGCCGCGGTGGACGCCCAGCCCCCGGATCCAGCGGAAGAAGGGACTTTCTGCAGGTGCGTGGTTCATGTCTTCCATCCTTCCGTGCGTTCGGAGCCTCCACCATCGGGGTCTGCCCTGAACGGCCCCTGATCCTGGGCGGGGGAACCCCCGGTTCCGGGCCCCGCGGTGGTGCGGCGTGCTTGGATGGACCCATGACCGAATTTCCCCCCGTCAGGCCCCCGCTGGTCCGCGCGGAACCGCGCGTGCTGGGCGGGGTATGCGCCGGGCTCGCGCTGCACCTGGGCCAGCCAGTGCGCACCATCCGGATCGGGATGGCGCTGCTGACCCTGGTCGCCGGGGCGGGAATCGTGCTCTACGCCTGGTTGTGGATCATGGTCCCGTCCCGGGAGGACGCACTGCACGACGCCGAACGCTCCCGGGCCGGCCGGCCCGTCTCCCTGGCCCGCGAGGACGGGGTCCACGGCCCGGCGGCGTCGCCGGAACCGGGATCGCCGACCGGGGCAGGGACCGGGAACAACGCCCGGGCCTGGCCGGGCGTGCGCTTCGGCGGACTGGCCGGGCGCGAGATCCTCGCCGGCGCCGGCCTGCTGCTGGTCGGGGCGCTGATCTTCGCGCAGATGCAGGGCCTGCCGGTGGCCTGGGGGTTGATCTGGCCGGCGGTGCTGATCATCGCCGGGGCCGTGCTGGCCTGGCTGCAGCTCGACGCGGGCAGCCGCAGGGGACTGCGCAAGGCCGCCGGGGCGGATCGCGCCGTCGGGGTGGTGCGGCTGGTCGGTGGCCTGGCGCTGGTGGTCCTGGGGCTGATCTTCCTGGTGTCCGGGGCGGTGAGCCTGGAGGCCCTCTGGAACGGGGCCTTCGTCGCGCTCGTGGTGCTGGCCGGCATCGTGCTGGTCCTGGCCCCGTGGGGACTGCGGTTCTGGAGGGACTATGAATCCGAACGCGCCAGCCGGATCAGGGTCGGCGAACGGGCGGAAATCGCCGCCCACCTGCACGATTCGGTCCTGCAGACGCTGGCCCTGATCCAGAAGCGCGCTGGCGACGAGGCCCAGGTCCTGCGGCTGGCCAGGGCCCAGGAGCGCGAACTGCGCCAATGGCTCTACCGCGAGTCGCCGGTGGCCGAGGGCGGCATCTGCGAGGCCATCCGCGCCGAGGCCGTCCAGCTTGAGGAATCGCATGCCGCGGTGATCGACGTCGTGGCGGTCGGTGAGCTGGAGGGCCTCGAGGGCCACGACGCAGTGGTCCAGGCGGCCCGCGAAGCCATGCTCAACGCGGCCAAACATGCTGGAGGCACCGTGTCCGTCTACGTGGAGGCCTCCGCCGGGGGAGTCGACGTGTTCGTGCGCGACCGCGGTGCGGGATTCGACCCGGAGGCGCTGCCCGGGGACCGTCTCGGAGTCAGGGAATCCATCGTCGGACGCATGCAGCGCAACGGCGGGAACGCCTCGATCACCAGCAACGCCGGCGGAACCGAAGTCCACCTGGCCATGAAACACGAGGCACCTGAGGAGCAGAACCGATGAACAGCGGCGAAACCCAACCGGCAGACCGGCAGATACGCGTCGTGGTCGTCGATGACCACGCGATCTTCCGCTCGGGGCTGAAATCCGACCTGGACTCCCGCCTGCTGGTGGTGGGGGAGGCGGCAACGGTGGAGGGGGCCATCCGTGCCGTGACCGAATTGCGGCCCGACGTCGTCCTGCTCGACGTCCACCTGCCCGGCGGACGGGGCGGGGGCGGCGCCGAGGTCGTGGCCGGCTGCGCGGGGATGCTCGGCGACGTGCGCTTCCTGGCCCTGAGCGTCTCGGACGCCGCCGAGGACGTCGTGACGGTCATCCGCTCCGGGGCGCGCGGATACGTGACCAAATCGATCTCGGGGCGGGACATCTCCGACGCCGTGGTCCGGGTGGCCGCTGGCGACGCCGTCTTCTCGCCCCGGCTGGCAGGATTCGTGCTCGATGCCTTCGGCACACAGGCCGCCGTGGGTGCCGACGACGAACTGGACCTGCTCTCGGCCCGTGAGCTGGAGGTCATGCGCCTGATCGCCCGTGGCTACACCTACAAGGAGGTCGCCAAAGACCTGTTCATTTCCGTCAAGACCGTCGAAACCCACGTCTCCAAGGTGCTGCGCAAGCTGCAGCTCTCGAACCGACACGAGCTCACCCGATGGGCGGTGGACCGCCGCATCCTCTAGGCAGCGAAATGCCCTGCGGCCACCACCACCGGTTCGATGGCGTGGCCGCAGGGCAGCGGCGTCACAGCAGAGGCGGGGTTACCGGGCCCGGCCCAGCAGGTCGGCGATGCGGGCGACGCCCTCCGCCAGGTCGTCGTCCCCCAGCGCATAGGACAAGCGCAGGTATCCCGACGGGCCGAAGGCCTCACCCGGAACGACCGCCACTTCGGCCTTCTCCAGGATCAGTGCGGCCAGGTCGGCCGAGGTGGCCGGGCGCGTTCCATCGATGTCCCGTCCCAACAGCCCCCTGACATCGGCGTAGACGTAGAACGCGCCCTTCGGGGTCGGGCAATCCACCCCGTCGATGGCATCGAGGGCAGCGACGATGGCCTGGCGCCGGCGGTCGAACGCGGTGCGCATCTCATGGACGGCGTCCAGTGGCCCGGAAACTGCGGCGAGGGCTGCCATTTGCGAGACGTTGGCGACGTTGGAGGTGGAGTGCGATTGCAGGTTCGTGGCTGCCTTGATGACATCGGTGGGACCGATCATCCAGCCCACCCGCCAACCGGTCATCGCGTAGGTCTTGGCCACGCCATTGAGGATGACCACCCGGTCGCCGAGTTCGGGGGCGGCCGTCGCGATCGAGGTGAAGACCGCGTCGTCGTAGGTCAGGTGCTCGTAGATCTCGTCGGTGACGACCCAGAGGCCCCGGGCCGCCGCCCACTTGCCGATGTCGGCCACCATCTCCGGCGGGTAGACGGCTCCGGTGGGGTTGGACGGGGAGACGAAGACCAGGACCTTGGTCCGGTCGGTAACGGCTGCCTCGAGCTGCTCGATGGTGACCAGATAGCCCTGTTCGGGGCCGGCGAAGACCTCGACCGGCACGCCCCCGGCCAGTCGGATGGCCTCCGGGTAGGTCGTCCAGAAGGGGGCGGGGACGAGGACCTCGTCGCCCGGATCCAACAAGGTGGCGAACGTGTTGTAGACAGCCTGCTTGCCGCCGTTGGTGACCAGCACCTGGGACGGGTCGACGGTGTACCCCGAATCGCGTTGGGTCTTCGCCGCGATGGCCGCCTTAAGCTCCGGCAGCCCGGCGGCGGGGGAGTAGCGGTGGAACCGCGGATCGCGGGCCGCCGCGACGGCGGCCTCCACCACGTAGTCGGGGGTCGGGAAATCCGGTTCGCCGGCACCGAATCCGATCACCGGCCGCCCGGCGGCCTTCAGCGCCTTGGCCTTGGCATCCACGGCGAGCGTGGCTGATTCGGCGATCGATCCGATGCGTCGGGAGATGCGTGACATGGGGTCGCTTCCTGGGGTCGGGGAGGGGGGCCTAACAGCTTCCAGCTTAGCGGCGTCGCGGCACGCGGCCCAGAATGAGTCCCGGCCCGGACCCGGGCGGGTCCGCCCCTGTCGGAAGCGTTCGGTTCGACTTGTGGGGGGTCGAGTGCGTAGACTAATTCCTCGGTGTTGGAATACGCCTCGATGCGGTGTGCTTGAAGGCAAGCTGCGGCGGGGAGGACCACCAATCCCAAAGGGTAGTGGCGCAATTGGTAGCGCAGCGGTCTCCAAAACCGCAGGTTGCAGGTTCGAGTCCTGTCTGCCCTGCGCAGTGGCAACCCACGCAACAGGTGTGGGGGCTCGGCGAAATCCACGTCACGGTGTGTTGTGGCCGACAGGCTGCGGTGCACCGTGATTGTTTCAAGAAGCGATGAACGCGAATCGAGGCACAGTGACCGAAGCAACAGCGGGAAGCTCCAAGGGCTCTCCCCGCGGCGGCAAGCCGGCCAAGGCCGGCGTCTTCGCGCGTCTCGCCTTGTTCTTCCGCCAGGTCATTTCCGAGCTCAAGAAGGTCGTCACCCCGACCCGCAGCGAGTTGGTGAACTACACGCTGACCGTTCTGGGGTTCGTGATCCTGGTGATGCTCATCGTCAGCGGGTTGGACCTGCTGTTCGGCAACGGCGCGATCCTCGTGTTCACGAATCCGCCGGAGCAGTAGGAACGCCCACGTCCCCGGGCGTCCGGTGGCCCGAGGCCACGCCACGAAGAAATGTTCTGGTTTACCAGTCAAAGAAAGCAGGAACCGCAGTGTCCGAGCAGGAACTCGAACCGCAGGCCAACGACGAGACCGTTGAGCAGGCAAGCGAGGCCGACGCCGTAGAGGTGTCGGCCGATTCCGTCGTTTCGGAAGAGGCATCGGCCGCCGAGGCGTCCGAGGACACCGCAGGCGACGACGTGGCGCCCGCCGCGGACGACGAGCCCGCCGACGCCCCGGCGTCCGACGTTGAAGCCGCCGAAGACGGTGCCCCGGAGCTCTCCCCCGAGGAGGCCGTCGCCGCCGCCAAGGAGGAATTCCGCACGCAGCTGCGTCGCCAGCCCGGCGACTGGTATGTCATCCACTCCTACGCCGGCTATGAGAACCGCGTGAAGGTGAACCTCGAGACCCGCGCCCAGACGCTGGGCATGGAGGAGTTCATCTACGAGATCCAGGTCCCCATGGAAGAAGTCGTGGAGATCAAGAACACCACCCGCAAGATCGTCCGCCGCGTGCGCATCCCCGGCTACGTGCTGGTGCGCATGGAACTGACCGACGCCTCCTGGGGCACCGTGCGGCACACGCCGGGCGTGACCGGCTTCGTCGGCAACGCCCACGATCCGGTGCCGCTGAGCCTGGACGAGGTGTACTCGATGCTCGAGCACACCATCGTGACGGAGGAGCCGGCACAGGCCGGTGGCTCGTCCAAGCCGGGCCGCCTGCCGATCTCGGAGGTCAACGTCGACTTCACCGTCGGCGAGTCGGTGACCGTCAACGACGGCCCGTTCGAGACCCTGCCGGCGACGATCAGCGAGATCAAGCTCGAATCGCAGCAGCTCGTGGTGCTCGTGTCGATCTTCGAACGCGAGACCCCGGTGACCCTGTCGTTCAGCCAGGTCACCAAGATCCAGTAGGGATCACCGAAGACTTCGTCTCCCGCGCGGCCGCTTTCCGCCGCGGGAAACGATCCGGCCGCCGCGCCACGGCGGCCACCAGCCCCGGACACGCTCCTGTGTTCCGTGGGAAACGCAATGAGTAGAAGGACCCGAAATGGCCCCCAAGAAAAAGGTCACCGGCCTCATCAAGCTGCAGATCCAGGCAGGTGCCGCCAACCCGGCCCCGCCGATCGGTCCCGCACTTGGTCAGCACGGTGTCAACATCATGGAGTTCTGCAAGGCGTACAACGCCGCAACGGAATCCCAGCGCGGCAACGTCGTGCCGGTGGAGATCACGGTCTACGAGGACCGCTCCTTCACCTTCATCACCAAGACCCCGCCGGCAGCCGAGCTGATCAAGAAGGCTGCGGGCGTCGCCAAGGGTTCGGCCACCCCGCACACCGACAAGGTCGCGAAGCTGAGCCAGGCCCAGGTCGAGGAGATCGCCAACACCAAGATGGAGGACCTGAACGCCAACGACATCCAGGCCGCCGCCAAGATCATCGCTGGCACCGCCCGTTCCATGGGCATCACCGTCGAGGGCTAAGACACCCCACCGTTTCCGCCACCGGCGGGAACACCCACAACATCAGAGAACGACGACGGAACCTCCATCCGGGGGATGCCACCGGCGTCGTAGTGGCAGGGTCCAGCGCGACCCACGAATGACCACGACTGCATAAGGAGAACAAGCAGATGGCAAAGCGCAGCAAAGCATTCAAGGCAGCTGTCGCCAAGATTGATGGCGACAAGCTGTACTCCCCGACCGAGGCCATTGCCCTGGCCAAGGAGACGGGTTCGGCCAAGACCGACTCGACAGTTGAGGTGGCCTTCCGCCTCGGCGTGGACCCCCGCAAGGCCGACCAGATGGTCCGCGGCACCGTGAACCTGCCGCACGGCACCGGCAAGACCGCCCGCGTGCTGGTCTTCGCCAACGGCGACAAGGCAGAAGCGGCCATCGCCGCCGGCGCCGACTTCGTGGGCTCCGACGACCTGATCGCCAAGATCTCGGACGGCTGGACCGACTTCGACGCCGCCGTCGCCACCCCTGACCTCATGGGCAAGGTCGGCCGTCTGGGCAAGGTCCTCGGACCGCGCAACCTGATGCCGAACCCGAAGACCGGCACGGTGACCATGGACGTCGCCAAGGCAGTCAACGACATCAAGGGCGGCAAGATCGACTTCCGCGTCGACAAGCACTCCAACCTCCACTTCATCATCGGCAAGGTGTCCTTCGACGCCGAGAAGCTGGCGGAGAACTACGCGGCAGCCCTCGACGAGGTCCTGCGCCTGAAGCCTTCGGCTTCGAAGGGCCGCTACATCTCCAAGGCCACCGTCGCCACCACCTTCGGCCCCGGCATCCCCGTGGACCCGAACGTGACCAAGGTCGTCACCGGCGCCTAGCGGCGGCATCGTCCGGATACCGGACGGCCTGAAGATCCCCGTCTCCTGCTCCTGCAGGAGGCGGGGATCTTCTGTTGTACCCAGCGGGTGGCGAAGTGGACCCGCCGGGCCTCTTTACGCGGCGGGACGAGGAACGTAAGCTAATGATTGACACTTCTCAATCAGTGATGCGACCCCGGTCGCTTCCCGGACCTCCCGCGGAGGAGATCATGACCAGCCAACTCACGATCGAGGACCTGCCGGTCCCCGCCACGCTCGACGCGCCAGGGGGACGGCAGTTCTTGGCCGTCCAGCAGTTGTTCCGCGATGCCGCCATCGAGGAACTGGGGCACGACGACCTGGTTTCGCCCGATGCCGTGCAGCTGGCCCGGCTCCAGCCGAGCCCCTACGGGCGCTATTTCCTGCTGGTGGCACGTTCGGGAACGGAACCGGCGGCGGCGGTCATTGCCGCCGTACTGGTCTTCCTGCCGTTGGCCGAGAACCTGAATGCCGCCGACATCGAGCTTGTTGTTGCGCCACGGTGGCGTCGGCAGGGGGTCGGGTCGCGGCTGTTGGAGCGGGCCGCGGAACGGTGCGCCCAGCAGGGGCGCACCATCCTGAACGGGTACGCCGGGTTGTCCTTGTCCAGTGGGGACTCCGTGGGGACTCCCGGGGCGGGGGTCGCGCCCGCGTCTCCGCAGTCGGGGGCGGGCTGGGTGGACGCGCACGCGCCATCGACGGCCTTCGCCATCACCCATGGCTTCACCTTGGGCCAGATCGATCGTGGCAGCCGCGTGGATGTGGGGGAGGGCGATGCCCCGAGGCTGCGGGCGCTCGAGCGCGACGCGGAGAGCGTCTCGGGGGACTACGACACCGAATCCTGGACCGGCCCCGTCCCCGAGTGGGCCGTGGAGGACTACTGCCGCATCATCGAACGGATGGACACCGATCCGCCCATGGGCGGGCTCGAGTTCGAACCGTCCCGGTGGGATGCGGCCCGGCTGCGCACCATGGAGGCCCGGCGCCGGAGGCAGGGGACGACCTCTGTCGTGACGGTGGCCCGGCATCGGGCCAGCGGTACCTTGGTGGCCTACACGGAACTGGTGGTCTTTGCCGGGAACGAAGCGGTGGCCTTCCAGGAAGGGACCCTCGTCCTGCCCGAGCACCGTGGCCACCGTCTGGGGCAGCTGGTGAAAGCCAGGAACCACCTGGGGTTGGGCCGCCTGCAGCCATCGGTGGAACGCATCTACACCTGGAACGCCGCCGAAAATGCGTACATGCTGCGCATCAACGAGGCGCTGGGGTTCACCGCCTGCCTCGTCGAGGCGGGCTGGATCCGCAAGTAGCCCCTGTCGCCGACGGGATCCGGACTCCGCGATTTTGCGGGGCCGGACCCGTCGGGCTATACTGGACGAACCAAAGACCGTCGGTCGGTGGTGCCCCATGCCAGCATGGGGAATCATCCGAAAGTCCCAGCTACTGGGCGGCCTACGCAGGTGAACGAAGTTTTCCTCCCCCTGGTGGTTCATGCCGCCCGGGATTGAGAAGCCCCGTGCATCTGCGCGGGGCGTTTTTTATGCCAGCCCTCCGGGGTTCGGGGACCGGATAGATCGACTCAGAGACAATCCCCGGAAGGAGGGTTATGGCAACGCAGATTAAGATTTCCGCAGTTGAGGAAATCACCAACGACTTCAAGGAGTCGGGCGCCGCTGTCCTGACCGAATACCGTGGGCTCACCGTTGCACAGCTCAAGGAGTTGCGCCGTTCGCTTGGTAAGGACACCAAGTTCGCGGTCGTGAAGAACACTCTGACGGGCATCGCAGCCAAGGAAGCCGGCATCGAGGCATTCGATGGCCAGCTTGCCGGCCCGACCGCCATCGCCTTCATCAAGGGCGATGCAGTGGCCGCAGCCAAGAGCCTCACGGATTTTGCCAAGTCCAACGACAAGCTGGTCATCAAGACCGGTTACTTCGAGGGCAAGGCCATGGACGCATCCGAGGTGGCCGCTTTGGCCGCACTCGAGTCCCGCGAGCACCAGTTGGCCCGCGTGGCCGGCGTCCTCCAGGCCCCGGCTTCCGCCGCGGTCCGGATCATCGACGCCCTGCGTGCAAAGCGTGAAGAAGAGGGTGGTGCAGCAGCGGCTCCGGCCGAAGCTCCCGCCGCCGAGGCCGAGGAAGCACCTGCTGCCGACGCTGCCACCGAAGAAGCCTAAGGGCCCTTCACACCACCAAACATCTCGCGGCACCCCAGCGTGCCGCCCCATGGAAAGGACGCCACATCATGGCGAAGCTCACCACCGAAGAGCTCCTTGAGGCCTTCAAGGAAATGACCATCGTCGAGCTCTCCGAGTTCGTTAAGACCTTCGAGGAGACCTTCGAGGTCACCGCCGCTGCTGTCGCCGTTGCCGGCCCCGCCGCCGGTGGCGCCGAGGCTGCCGAGGAGCAGACCGAATTCGACGTCATCCTCGAAGCCGCTGGCGACAAGAAGATCGCAGTGATCAAGGAAGTCCGCGCCCTGACGTCCCTCGGACTGAAGGAAGCCAAGGACCTCGTCGACGGCGCCCCCAAGGCCGTGCTGGAAGGCGCTGCCAAGGACGCTGCAGAGAAGGCCAAGGAGGCCCTCGAGGCCGCCGGCGCGACCGTCACGGTCAAGTAGCCTCAACGCAATTCCCGGGGAACCCCGCACACCCATCCGGTGTGCGGGGTTCCCTGTTTAAGTCCCCCCACTGGTGTCGCAGGCGTCACACTCCGCCGGGACGGCGGCCCATATTTGTTATCGTGGTAGATAACGACTTGGTAACGCACGGTGAGGTAGGGAGGTGGTGGGCATGGCCAGCGCGACGGCAACGGAGACACGCCCCACGGCCGAGGGCGCGGTCAGCAGCGCGGCGCCAACCGCCCAGAGCAGTCCGGCGCCGGCCGCCGACAGCCCTCGGCGGGGGACCCGCCTGGCACTGTTGGACGGCGTCCGTCTGCTGGCCGCGATCGGTGTCATCCTCTACCACTACACCGCTTGGCACCACGGCTACTGGGGTGTCGAGCCGGCAAAAGCGGCGTGGCCCTACCTGTCCCGGGTCACGGTATTCGGCAACATGGGTGTGCAGCTGTTCTTCGTGATCAGCGGTTTCGTCATCCTGCTCTCGGCCTACGGGAAGCGTCCGTCCCAATTCATCGGATCGCGGGTGGGGCGCCTGTTCCCCGCCTATTGGGTGGCAGTGCTGGCCACCGGAGTGCTGATCTTCTTCATTTGGCCCTCGATGGGCGAACATCTGTCCTTCGCCGACTGGGCAGTGAACCTGACCATGATGCAGAACGGCTTTGGAGTCCCCCATGTCGACGGGGTGTATTGGACCTTGTGGGCAGAGATGCGCTTCTACGGGATCGTCCTGGTCCTGATGATGCTCGGATGGGTGACCCGCAAGCGCATCCTGGCCTTCGCAGCCATCTGGCCACTCGTGGGATTCCTGGCTCCCCTGATTTCGAGCAACTTCGTCCGCCAGGCACTGATTCCGCAGCACGCTGCACTTTTCGCCGGGGGGATGTGCCTGTTCCTCATCTACCGTTTCGGCCATACCCCGCTGCGGTGGGCGGTGCTGGCTCTCAATGTCGTCCAGGCCGCCTGGCTGACAGGACGTACCGGAAGTTCGGAAGCGCTGGACCTGGTGGGCTATGCCATTCCCGAACAGGTGTATTGGGGGATCGTCGTGGGGATTTTCGCCCTGGTGGCCGCCTTGGTGTTGTCACCGCTGCGCCGGGTGAATCTCCCTGGACTGGCACTGGCAGGGGCACTGACCTACCCGATCTACCTGCTGCATGAAATCTGGGGCTGGTGGATCATCGACCAGCTCAGCGGACTGCTCCCGCGCCCTGTCGTTTTGGGCATCGCCATGGCGATCTCCGGAACGGCCGCCTACCTGGTCTACCGGTTGGTCGAGCAAAAGTTCGGACGTCGTCTGGGCAAAGCAGTCACCGCCGGGGTCGACGCCCTGGTAGCCCTCCGCGAACCGGCCCGTGAATTTGCCCATCGTGCCCGGAGGGTCGAGGACGACGGCAAACCAACCACCCGGGTGATACCGCATAACCAGGGCGGAATCACCCGGGGGCTGTAGCCGCTATTGCGGGCCTATGAGTCGCGGGACAGCAGCAGTGCCTCGCCCTGTCCGCCGCCGCCGCACAAGCTCACCGCCGCCTTGCCGCCGCCGCGGCGTTGCAACTCCAGCGCGGCGTGTAGCGCCAAACGGGCCCCCGAGGCTCCGATGGGATGCCCCAAGGCGATGGCACCGCCATGGATGTTCGTCCGTTCCAACGGGTAGTCCAGATCCTTCAGGGATTGGCAGGCGACGGCGCCGAAGGCCTCATTGATCTCGATGAAGTCCAGGTCGGAGACCGACCATCCGGCAGTGCCGAGGGCCGCGTTGATGGCGTTGGACGGCTGCGAGTGCAATGAGGTGTCCGGGCCGGCCACCTGGCCGGGAGCACCGATGACTGCGAGGATGTCCAGTCCCTTGCGGTCAGCATATTCACGGGAGGCGACGACGACGGCAGCTGCCCCATCCGAGAGGGGGGAGGAGTTCCCGGCGGTGATCGTGCCGTCCTGGGCGAAGGCAGGACGCAAGCCGCCCAGCGTGTCGGTGGTGGTCTCGGGGCGGATGCCCTCGTCCGTATCCACGATCACCGGATCGCCCTTGCGCTGGGGGACGGAGAGGGCGACGATCTCGTCGCCGAACACCCCGGATTCCCGGGCTGCGGCGGCCCGCTGATGCGAGGCCGCGGCCACCTCGTCCTGGGGGAGTCGTTCGATGCCCAGCTCGCCGTTCTTGGCTTCGGTGCTCACCCCCATGGACTGTCCGTCGAAGGCGTCGGTGAGCCCGTCATGGTCAACGGAATCGATGGCCGTGAAGCTGCCGTAGTTCCATCCCTTGCGGCTCCCGGGCAGGATGTGCGGGGCGTTGGTCATGGACTCCTGGCCGCCGGCGACGACGACGTCGGCCTCGCCAAGCCGGATGAGACGGGCGGCATCGGTGATCGCGGCCAGGCCCGAGAGGCAGACCTTGTTGATGGTCACCGTGGGCACGTTCCATCCAATGCCGGCCTTGACGGCCGACTGCCGGGCAGGATTCTGCCCGCACCCGGCCTGGACGACGTGGCCCATGATGACGGCCTGGACGTCCTCCGCCGGGACGCCGGCCTTGTCCAGGGCGCCCGTGATGGCGGCGGCACCCAGTTCCACTGCGGTGAAACCAGCCAACTGGCCCTTGAGCCGGCCGAAGGGGGTACGGGACCCGGAGATGAGGACTGCGTCGCGGGGATCGGACATGATGCGCTCACTTTCGTCGAAAGAACTCTTCCTTCCCCCAATTATCGTGACGTGGACCATAAAGACCAAAGCGCGGCAGCGGGCGAGGGGAACGCGGTGAACCGCCGGGGGAGTGTCGGCACGGAAGTGCGGAATCCCGCGGTGAACCATGGGGCGGGCAAAGTTTTTTGGCCGCGATGCGGGTCTTTTTCGACAACATCTAGTATGGTGGACAGATTCGCCCGGGTCGTGTAATGTGGATCCTTGCGTCTTCCCTCTTTCCAGTCGGCCTTCATATAGCGGTGGGCCCGATGTTTGGTGGTGTTCCGGGTTCCTCATCCCGGGCGGGGATGGCGTCGGAAACCTGACGGTCTGTGGAAGGATCCATCTTGGTCGCCTCGAGCACCTCAAATCATCAAACCGCTAGTTCGGCCCGCACCGCGGAAGCGGCAGGCCGAATCACATTCGCAAAGATCCACGAACCCCTCGACGTGCCCAATCTGCTGGCACTTCAGGTCGAGAGCTTCGACTGGCTTGTCGGCAACGAGAACTGGAAGTCCCGGCTGGAGAAGGCCCGTGCCGAGGGCGTCGCCGGCGTCGCCGACACGTCGGGCCTGGCCGAGATCTTCGAGGAGATCTCCCCGATCGAGGACTTCCAGGGCACCATGTCCCTGAGCTTCTCGGAGCCCGAGTTCGCGGACCCGAAGTACACCGAGGCCGAGTGCAAGGACCGCGACGCGACCTATGCGGCCCCGCTGTACGTCAAGGCCGAGTTCATGAACAACAACACGGGCGAGATCAAGCAGCAGACCGTGTTCATGGGCGACTTCCCGCTGATGACGGGCAAGGGCACGTTCATCATCAACGGCACCGAGCGTGTCGTGGTTTCCCAGCTCGTGCGCTCCCCGGGCGCCTACTTCGAGCGCACGCCGGACAAGACCAGCGACAAGGACATCTTCACCGCGAAGATCATCCCCTCGCGTGGTGCCTGGTTCGAGCTCGAAATCGACAAGCGCGACCAGGTCGGCGTTCGCCTCGACCGCAAGCGCAAGCAGTCCGTCACCGTGCTGCTCAAGGCCCTCGGCTGGACCGAAGGACGCATCCTCGAGGAGTTCGGCCAGTACGACTCCATCCGCGCCACCCTGGAAAAGGATGCGACGGAAACGAAGGAAGAGGCGCTGCTCGATATCTACCGCAAGCTGCGTCCGGGCGAGCCGCCGACGGTCGATGCCGCCCAGGCCCTGCTCGACAACCTCTACTTCAACGCCAAGCGCTACGATCTGGCCAAGGTCGGCCGCTACAAGATCAACCGCAAGCTCGGCGTCGAGACCCCGCTGGATTCGCCGGACGCCTCGGTGCTGAACATCGACGACATCGTCGCCATGATCAAGTTCCTGGTGGCCCTGCACGCCGGTGAAGCCACCGTGCCCGGTGTCCGCAAGGGCGAAAAGGTCGACATCCGCGTCGAGGTCGACGACATCGACCACTTCGGCAACCGCCGCATCCGCGCCGTGGGCGAGCTCATCGAGAACCAGGTCCGCACGGGCCTGTCCCGCATGGAGCGTGTGGTCCGCGAACGCATGACCACCCAGGACGTCGAGGCGATCACGCCGCAGACCCTGATCAACATCCGTCCCGTCGTGGCCGCGATCAAGGAGTTCTTCGGAACGTCCCAGCTCTCGCAGTTCATGGACCAGAACAACCCGCTCGCCGGACTGACGCACAAGCGCCGCCTGTCCGCGCTGGGCCCGGGTGGCCTGTCCCGTGACCGCGCCGGCATGGAAGTCCGAGACGTGCACCCCTCGCACTACGGACGCATGTGCCCCATCGAGACCCCCGAAGGCCCGAACATCGGCCTGATCGGTTCGCTGGCAACCTACGCCCGGATCAACAACTTCGGATTCATCGAGTCCCCCTACCGCAAGGTCGTCAACGGCAAGGTCACCGACCAGGTCGACTACCTCACCGCGGACGAGGAGCTCGAGGCGATCATCGCCCAGGCCAACGCCCCGATGACCGAAGACCTGCACTTCGTCGAGGACCTGGTCCTCTGCCGTGAGCGTGGCGGCGGCGGCGAGCCCGTGCTCGTCGAGCCGGCCGAAATCGACTACATGGACGTTTCCCCGCGACAGATGGTCTCCGCGGCCACCGCGTTGATCCCGTTCCTGGAGCACGACGACGCCAACCGCGCCCTCATGGGTGCGAACATGCAGCGCCAGGCCGTGCCGCTACTGGCCTCCGAGGCGCCCCTGGTCGGCACCGGCATGGAGAAGTACGTCGCGGTCGACGCCGGTGATTCCATCACCGCGGCCAAGCCCGGCGTGGTCACCGAGGTCTCCGCCGACCTGGTCACCGTCATGAACGACGACGGCACCGAGTCCGCGTACCCGATCATGAAGTTCGCGCGCTCGAACCACGGCAACGCCTACAACCAGCGTGTCCGTGTCGCCGAGGGGGATCGCCTGGAGTACCAGTCGATCATCGCCGACGGCCCGTCCACCGACAACGGTGAGCTGGCCCTTGGCAAGAACCTGCTCGTGGCCTTCATGTCCTGGGAAGGCCACAACTTCGAGGACGCGATCATCCTCTCCCAGCGCATGGTCTCCGACGATGTGCTGACCTCGATCCACATCGAGGAGCACGAGGTCGACGCACGCGACACCAAGCTCGGCGCCGAGGAGATCACCCGGGACATCCCGAACGTCTCCGAAGAGGTCCTGGGCCAGCTCGACGAGCGCGGCATCATCCACATCGGTGCCGAGGTCGAGGCCGGGGACATCCTGGTCGGCCGTGTCACCCCGAAGGGCGAAACGGAACTGACCCCGGAAGAGCGCCTGCTGCGCGCGATCTTCGGCGAGAAGTCCCGCGAGGTCCGCGACACCTCCCTGAAGGTGCCGCACGGCGAGTCCGGAACCGTCATCGGCGTGCGCATCTTCGAACGCGACAACGACGACGAGCTGCCCCCGGGCGTGAACCAGCTGGTTCGCGTCTACGTGGCGCAGAAGCGCAAGATCACGGACGGCGACAAGCTCGCCGGACGCCACGGCAACAAGGGCGTCATCTCCAAGATCCTGCCGATCGAGGACATGCCGTTCATGGAGGACGGCACCCCGGTCGACGTCGTCCTGAACCCGTTGGGTGTTCCTGGCCGCATGAACGTCGGCCAGGTGCTGGAGATCCACCTCGGGTGGGCCGCCAAGCAGGGCTGGAAGATCGAAGGCGAGCCGGACTGGGTCAAGGACCTGCCGAACCTGCCGCGCGAATCCGGTCCGACCACCGTCTCCACTCCGGTGTTCGACGGCGCACACGAGGACGAGATCCGCGGACTGCTGGACCACACCAACGTCACCCGTGACGGTGAGCGCCTGATCGGCAACTCCGGAAAGGCCCGCCTGTTTGACGGCCGCTCCGGCCAGCCGTTCCCGGACGAGGTGTCCGTGGGCTACATGTACATCCTGAAGCTCCACCACCTGGTGGACGACAAGATCCACGCCCGCTCCACCGGCCCGTACTCGATGATCACCCAGCAGCCGCTGGGTGGTAAGGCACAGTTCGGTGGCCAGCGCTTCGGTGAGATGGAAGTCTGGGCCCTCGAGGCCTACGGCGCCGCCTACACGCTGCAGGAACTGCTGACGATCAAGTCCGATGACATCCATGGCCGCGTGAAGGTCTACGAGGCCATCGTGAAGGGCGAGAACATCCCGGAACCGGGCGTTCCGGAGTCCTTCAAGGTGCTCATCAAGGAAATGCAGTCGCTGTGCCTGAACGTGGAGGTCCTCTCCACCGACGGCAATCCCATCGAGATGCGGGACTCGGACGAAGAAGTGTTCCGGGCTGCGGAAGAGCTGGGCATCGATCTCTCCCGTTCGGAGCCGAGCTCCGTCGACGAGGTTTAGCACGACGGGCGGTGGCCCGGCATCCCTGCCGGGCACCCGCCGTCGTACCCCTTCCTTTTCCCCTCCCCGGCAGGTCAAGCACCTGCCGATGAACACCAGACTTCTTCAGAACAAGAGAGAGACAGGGACCATATGTCCAGCGAATCCTCATTCGGCACCATGCGCATTGGCCTGGCCACCGCGGAAGAGATCCGCGATTGGAGCTTCGGCGAGGTCAAGAAGCCGGAGACCATCAACTACCGCACCCTGAAGCCCGAGAAGGACGGTCTTTTCTGCGAAAAGATCTTCGGTCCTTCCCGTGACTGGGAATGCTACTGCGGCAAGTACAAGCGCGTGCGCTTCAAGGGCATCATCTGTGAGCGCTGCGGCGTCGAGGTGACCCGTGCCAAGGTGCGTCGCGAGCGGATGGGCCACATCGAGCTCGCCGCTCCCGTGACCCACATCTGGTACTTCAAGGGCGTTCCCTCGCGCTTGGGCTACCTCCTGGATCTGGCACCGAAGGACCTTGAAAAGGTCATCTACTTCGCCGCCTACATGATCACCTCGGTTGACGAGGAGCGCCGCCATGCGGAGCTTCCGAACCTGCAGGCCCAGCACGACGTCGAGCGCAAGCAGCTCGTCGACAACCGCGACTCCGACATCGCGGCCATCGCCCGCGACCTGGAGAACGACCTCGCCAAGCTCGAGGCCGAGGGCGCCAAGGCGGCCGAGAAGAAGAAGGCCCGCGACCTCGCCGACAAGACGATGGCCCAGGTGCGCAAGCGTGCCGACGCCGAGATCGAGCGCCTCGAGCAGGTCTGGGACCGCTTCAAGAACCTCAAGGTCGCCGACCTCGAGGGCGATGAGGGCCTGTTCCGCGTCCTGCGCGAGAAGTACGGCCTGTTCTTCGAAGGCTGCATGGGTGCCGAGGCAATCCAGAAGCGCCTGGAGACCTTCGACATGGCTGCCGAGGCGGAGCTGCTGCGCGACATCATCAAGAACGGCAAGGGACAGCGCAAGACGCGTGCCCTGAAGCGCCTGAAGGTCGTCAACGCGTTCCTGACCACGTCCAACAGCCCCATGGGCATGGTGCTGGACGCCGTCCCGGTGATCCCGCCGGAACTGCGCCCGATGGTCCAGCTCGACGGTGGACGCTTCGCGACCTCCGACCTGAACGACCTGTACCGCCGCGTGATCAACCGCAACAACCGCCTGAAGCGCCTGCTGGATCTCGGGGCCCCCGAGATCATCGTGAACAACGAAAAGCGCATGCTCCAGGAAGCCGTTGACTCCCTGTTCGACAACGGTCGTCGTGGCCGTCCGGTCACCGGACCGGGCAACCGCCCGCTGAAGTCGCTCTCTGACATGCTCAAGGGCAAGCAGGGACGGTTCCGCCAGAACCTGCTCGGCAAGCGCGTTGACTACTCCGGCCGTTCGGTCATCGTGGTCGGCCCGCAGCTGAAGCTGCACCAGTGTGGCCTGCCCAAGCAGATGGCACTCGAGCTCTTCAAGCCGTTCGTGATGAAGCGCCTGGTCGACCTGAACCACGCACAGAACATCAAGAGCGCCAAGCGGATGGTCGAGCGTTACCGCCCGCAGGTCTGGGACGTGCTCGAGGAGATCATCACCGAACACCCGGTGCTGCTCAACCGTGCACCCACCCTGCACCGTCTGGGCATCCAGGCCTTCGAGCCGCAACTGGTCGAAGGCAAGGCCCTCCAGCTCCACCCGCTCGTGTGTGCGGCATTCAACGCCGACTTCGATGGTGACCAGATGGCAGTCCACCTGCCGCTGAGCCCGGAGGCCCAGGCAGAAGCACGCATCCTTATGCTCTCGAGCCACAACATCCTCAAGCCCTCCGACGGTCGCCCCGTGGCGCTGCCGTCGCAGGACATGATCATCGGCCTGCACCACCTGACCACCAAGCGTCCGGGTGAAGCAGGAGAAGGCCGCGCCTTCAGCTCCGTGTCCGAGGCCCTGATGGCCCTGGACCGCGGGGATCTGCACCTGAACGCACCGGTGAAGATCCGGGTGGAGGGCTTCGTGCCGTCCGCCGAGCAGGAGGCACCGGAGGGCTGGCAGGAAGGCACTCCGGCGCTGATCGAGACCTCCCTCGGGCAGGTCCTGTTCAACGAGACGCTGCCCGCGGACTACCCCTGGGTCGCCCGTGTTGCAGGCAAGGACGCCCTGTCCGACATCGTCAACGACCTGGCCGAGCGGTACCCGAAGGTTGTCGCGGCGGCGACGCTGGATAACCTGAAGGACGCCGGTTTCAAGTGGGCGACCCGCTCGGGCATCACCGTGGCCATCTCGGACATCACCTCGAACATGGACAAGACCGCCATCCTGGCCCCCTACGAGGAGCAGGCGCTGAAGGTCCAGTCGCAGTTCGACAAGGGCCTGATCGCCGATGACGAGCGTCGTTCGGAACTGATCGACATCTGGACCAAGGCAACCGACGAGGTCGCCGAGGCCATGCGTGCCGGCATGGAAGAGCTGAACACGATCAACCGCATGGTGACGTCGAAGGCCCGTGGCAACTGGCTGCAGTTGCGCCAGATTGCCGGTATCCGTGGTCTGGTGTCCAACCCGAAGGGCGAGATCATCCCGCGTCCGATCAAGTCCTCCTACCGTGAGGGCCTGTCCGTTCTCGAGTACTTCATCGCCACCCACGGCGCCCGCAAGGGCCTGGCGGACACCGCGCTGAAGACTGCCAACTCGGGTTACCTGACCCGTCGTCTGGTGGACGTCTCGCAGGACGTCATCGTTCGCGAAGCCGATTGCGGCACCGAGCGCGGCCTGACCGTGCCGATTGCCTACGTCGACGAGATCGGTACCGTGCGCATGCACGAGACCGTCGAGAACTCCGCGTACACCCGCACCCTGGCAGTCGACGTCGTCGACGAGTCCGGGAAGGTGCTGGCCGAGGCCGGCTCCGACGTGGGAGATGTGGTCATCGACGAGCTCTTCGCCGCGGGCGTCCAGGAGATCAAGGTCCGCTCCGTGCTGACCTGCGAATCTGCCGTCGGGACGTGTGCGCTGTGCTACGGCCGTTCGCTGGCTACCGGCAAGACGGTGGACATCGGAGAGGCCGTGGGCATCATTGCCGCACAGTCCATCGGTGAGCCGGGAACCCAGCTGACCATGCGTACCTTCCACACCGGTGGTGTCGCCTCCGCGGAGGACATCACCCAGGGTCTGCCCCGTATCCAGGAGCTCTTCGAAGCGCGTACCCCCAAGGGTGTCGCTCCGATCTCCGAGGTTGCAGGACGCGTCACGATCGAAGACGCCGAAAAGCAGCTCCGGATCGTCATCACCCCCGATGACGGCTCCGAGGAAATCGCCTACCCCGTGCTGCGCCGTGCGCGCATGCTCGTGGCAGACGGCGACTCGGTGGCGGTGGGCCAGCAGCTCGTGGCTGGCGCCATCGACCCGAAGCAGGTGCTGCGTGTTCTCGGACCGCGTGAGGCCCAGAAGTTCCTGGTCCGCGAAGTCCAGGAGGTCTACCAGTCCCAGGGCGTGGGCATCCACGACAAGCACGTGGAGGTCATCGTCCGTCAGATGCTTCGCCGCATCACGGTCATCGAATCCGGCGAGACGGGCCTTCTGCCCGGCGAGCTGGCCGATCGCAGCCGTTTCACCAGCGAAAACCGCAAGGCGGTTTCCGAGGGCAAGACTCCGGCATCGGGTCGTGACGAGCTCATGGGCATCACCAAGGCCTCGCTCGCCACGGATTCCTGGCTCTCCGCAGCGTCCTTCCAGGAGACCACGCGTGTCCTGACGCAGGCCGCGATGGAAGGCAAGTCGGATCCGTTGCTGGGCCTGAAGGAGAACGTGATCATCGGCAAGCTGATCCCGGCCGGCACCGGCCTGGACCGCTACACGCAGGTCACTGTCGAGCCGACGGAGGAAGCCAAGGCGAACCTCTTCACCGGTCCGAGCGCCTTCACGGGCTTCGACTACGAAGGAGTCGAGCCGGGCATGAGCCCCGAATTCCACGCCATCCCGATGGATGACTACGATCTCGGGAACGACTTCCGGTAATTCCGGCAGTCCTGTCCAGGCAATGGCCGGCATCCCCTCGGGGTGCCGGCCATTGCCATGTCCGGAGCTTGGCGTCACGTACTTTAGGCGACTAATCCACTGGTAGATTAATCAACTAGATCGTCGCGGCGGGACATGACCGACGCCGGTGCGGTGCGTCTGGGGGAGGGCCGCCGTGCCGTATTCAGGGGTTCGGGCCCGCGCAGCTCCGGGCGAAACGGCTGCGGCTGGGGGCCTGGGGTCGACCGGACCCCGGCCCCGGTTCCGGGCTGGCCAACGCAGCGGGGCCTGCGGGGAGGAGGTCGGCGGAACGAAGGCCGTGCTCCCGGCCAACGGGGTGCCAGCGGGCGCGGACGGGCGTCGTTGGTTCGGTTACCGAACCCCTTCGCCGACATGTTAGGATATGGGTAATTGTTTTTATGTGTGGCAAATGGACACGGTCCGGGTTGCGGGGAACTTGCGCAACAAATGCCACACTTTTGCACGCCTACGGTCGACTCCGCAAGCGCTGCGATGAAACGACCAAAAGCGCAGTGTCCGGTAGCCGCATGTGGGCCCGGGCGCAGCAGAACCAAGAAACCGGAGGACACGAAAGTGCCTACTATTCAGCAGCTGGTCCGCAAGGGCCGCTCGCCGAAGGTCAACAAGACCAAGGCCCCTGCCCTGAAGGGCAACCCGATGCGTCGTGGCGTGTGCACCCGCGTGTACACCACCACCCCGAAGAAGCCGAACTCCGCACTGCGTAAGGTCGCCCGCGTGCGCCTGGCCGGCGGCGTCGAGGTCACCGCATACATTCCCGGCGTCGGCCACAACCTGCAGGAGCACTCCATCGTGCTCGTTCGCGGCGGCCGCGTGAAGGACCTCCCGGGTGTCCGTTACAAGATCGTCCGCGGTGCACTCGATACGCAGGGTGTGAAGAACCGTAAGCAGGCTCGCTCCCGCTACGGCGCCAAGAAGGAGAGTAAGTAATGCCACGTAAGGGTCCGGCGCCCAAGCGCCCCCTCGTTTCCGATCCGGTCTACGGTGCACCCCTGGTGACCCAGCTGATCAACAAGGTCCTGGTCGACGGCAAGAAGTCCACCGCCGAGCGCATCGTCTACGGTGCCCTCGAAGGCGTCCAGGCGAAGACCAACTCCGATCCGGTCGTCACCCTCAAGAAGGCCATGGACAACGTCCGCCCGGCCATCGAGGTCAAGTCACGCCGCGTCGGTGGCGCCACCTACCAGGTGCCGATCGAGGTCAAGCCGGGCCGTGCAACCGCCCTGGCACTGCGCTGGCTCGTGGGCTACTCCAAGGCCCGCCGCGAGAAGACGATGATCGAGCGTCTCATGAACGAGATCCTCGACGCGTCGAACGGTCTGGGTGCCGCTGTGAAGCGTCGCGAAGACACCCACAAGATGGCCGAGTCCAACAAGGCATTCGCCCACTACCGCTGGTAACCGGCCTCATGCACGACGGCGGGGCGGGGCACCCCAGGTGCTTCCCCGCCGTTGTGCAGGAATCCACAGAAAAAGGGAGACAACGTGGCACAGGACGTGCTCACCGACCTCACGAAGGTCCGCAACATCGGCATCATGGCGCACATCGATGCCGGTAAGACCACTACTACGGAACGCATCCTCTTCTACACGGGTGTGAACCACAAGATCGGCGAAACGCACGACGGCGCATCGACGACCGACTGGATGGAACAGGAAAAGGAACGCGGCATCACGATCACGTCTGCCGCCGTGACCTCGTTCTGGGACAACAACCAGATCAACATCATCGATACCCCGGGCCACGTTGACTTCACGGTCGAGGTCGAGCGCGCGCTGCGCGTGCTCGATGGCGCCGTTGCCGTCTTCGATGGCAAGGAAGGCGTCGAGCCCCAGTCCGAGACCGTCTGGCGCCAGGCCGACAAGTACGATGTTCCGCGCATCTGCTTCGTCAACAAGATGGACAAGCTGGGCGCCGACTTCTACTACACGGTTGACACCATCGTGAAGCGCCTCGGCGCCAAGCCGCTGGTCATGCAGCTGCCGATCGGCGCCGAGAACGACTTCATCGGCGTCGTCGACCTCGTCAAGATGAAGGCCCTCGTGTGGCCCGGCGATGCCAAGGGCGACGTGACCATGGGTGCCGCGTACGAGACCCGCGAGATCCCCGAGGATCTCCAGGCCAAGGCCGAGGAATACCGTGCCAAGCTGATCGAGGACGTTTCCGAGTCCTCCGACGAGCTCATGGAGAAGTACCTCGAGGGTGAGGAAATCACCAACGAGGAACTGGTCGCCGGCATCCGCAAGATGACCGTCAATTCCGAGGCCTACCCGGTCTTCTGTGGTTCGGCCTTCAAGAACCGCGGCGTGCAGCCCATGCTCGACGCAGTCGTGTCGTACCTGCCCTCGCCGCTCGACGTCCCCCCGATGATCGGGCATGACCCGCGCAACGAGGACATCGAAATGACGCGTAAGCCCAGCGAGGACGAGCCGTTCTCCGCATTGGCGTTCAAGATCGCTGCCCACCCGTTCTTCGGACAGCTGACCTTCATCCGCGTCTACTCCGGCAAGGCATCCTCCGGCCTCCAGGTGATGAACACCACCAAGGGCAAGAAGGAACGCATCGGAAAGCTCTTCCAGATGCACGCCAACAAGGAGAACCCGGTGGAGGAAGCACACGCCGGTCACATCTACGCAGCGATCGGCCTGAAGGACACCACCACCGGTGACACCCTCGCCGCCATCGACGCGCCGATCGTGCTCGAGTCGATGTCCTTCCCCGAGCCGGTGATCTTCGTGGCCATCGAACCGAAGACCAAGGGTGACCAGGAGAAGCTCTCCACGGCCATCCAGAAGCTTTCGGCCGAGGACCCCACGTTCACCGTTTCGCTGAACGAGGACACCGGACAGACCGAAATCGGCGGCATGGGCGAGCTCCACCTGGATATCCTGGTGGACCGCATGAAGCGCGAATTCCGCGTCGAGGCCAACGTGGGCAAGCCCCAGGTCGCCTACCGCGAGACGATCAAGAAGGCCGTCGACAAGGTCGATTTCACCCACAAGAAGCAGACGGGTGGCTCCGGCCAGTTCGCCAAGGTCCAGATGGCTTTCGAGCCGCTGGACACCAGCGATGGCGTGTTCTACGAGTTCAAGAACGCCGTCACCGGTGGACGCATCCCGCGCGAGTACATTCCTTCGGTGGACGCCGGTATCCAGGACGCCATGCAGTTCGGCGTCTTGGCCGGTTACCCGATGGTGGGCGTGAAGGCGACGCTGCTTGATGGCGCCTACCACGACGTCGACTCGTCCGAAATGGCGTTCAAGATCGCCGGTTCACAGGTGTTCAAGGAAGGCGCACGCCGCGCCAACCCGATCATCCTCGAACCGCTGATGGCCGTTGAGGTCCGTACCCCGGAAGAGTACATGGGCGACGTCATTGGCGACCTGAACTCACGCCGTGGTTCCATCCAGTCCATGGAGGATGCCGCTGGCGTGAAGGTCATCAAGGCGAGCGTTCCGCTCTCGGAGATGTTCGGCTACATTGGCGACCTGCGGTCCAAGACCCAGGGCCGTGCCGTGTACTCGATGGCCTTCGACAGCTACGCCGAGGTCCCCAAGGCAGTTGCCGAGGAGATCATCCAGAAGTCCCGCGGCGAATAATCGCCACGGGGATCTAGACTGGTCGCTGACCGCAAGGTGAGTGGCTCCGGGTTTGCCGGCCGGGCAGGGATGTCCGGCCGGCCTCCCCAAGGCGAACGAAGGGTTCCCTAGCGGAGCCGGACGGAAACCGCAATTTCAAAAAGTAAACAAGCCCACAGTAGACTTTATTAAGTTTCGCCTGCGAACCGCGCAGGCGGGGTAAGTCTTCTGAAAAACGTTCTAGGAGGAACCTGTGGCGAAGGCAAAGTTCGAGCGGACTAAGCCGCACGTTAACATCGGCACCATTGGTCACGTTGACCACGGTAAGACGACGTTGACGGCTGCCATTTCGAAGGTGCTTGCTGACAAGTACCCCGATCTCAACGAGCAGCGTGATTTCTCGGCGATTGACTCCGCCCCGGAAGAGCGCCAGCGCGGCATCACGATCAACATCTCCCACATCGAGTACCAGACGGAAAAGCGCCACTACGCGCACGTCGACGCTCCGGGTCACGCTGACTACATCAAGAACATGATCACCGGTGCCGCCCAGATGGACGGTGCGATCCTGGTGGTTGCAGCAACCGATGGCCCGATGGCCCAGACCCGCGAGCACGTTCTGCTGGCCCGCCAGGTTGGCGTTCCGACGCTGCTGGTGGCCCTGAACAAGTCCGACATGGTCGACGACGAAGAGCTCCTCGACCTCGTGGAGATGGAAGTTCGCGAACTTCTGTCCTCGCAGGAATTCGACGGCGACAACGCCCCCGTGATCCGCGTTTCGGGCCTGAAGGCCCTGGAAGGCGATCCGAAGTGGGTCAAGTCCGTTGAGGACCTGATGGAAGCTGTCGACGAGTTCATCCCGGACCCGGTCCGCGACAAGGACAAGCCGTTCCTGATGCCGATCGAGGACGTCTTCACGATCACAGGTCGTGGCACCGTCGTCACCGGCCGCGCCGAGCGTGGCACCCTGGGTATCAACTCCGAGGTCGAGATCGTCGGCATCCGCCCGGTCCAGAAGACCACGGTGACCGGTATCGAGATGTTCCACAAGCAGCTCGACGAGGCATGGGCCGGCGAGAACTGTGGCCTGCTGCTCCGCGGCATCAAGCGCGAAGATGTCGAGCGCGGCCAGGTCGTCGTGAAGCCGGGCTCGATCACCCCGCACACCGAGTTCGAGGCCAACGTCTACATCCTGTCCAAGGATGAAGGCGGACGTCACAACCCGTTCTACTCGAACTACCGTCCGCAGTTCTACTTCCGCACCACGGACGTCACCGGTGTCATCACCCTGCCCGAGGGCACGGAAATGGTCATGCCTGGCGACAACACCGAAATGAGCGTTGTGCTGATCCAGCCCATCGCCATGGAAGAGGGCCTCGGCTTCGCCATCCGCGAAGGCGGCCGCACCGTTGGCTCGGGACGCGTCACCAAGATCACCAAGTAGTCACTACCTGATGGTCTGACCAGCAATGGTCGACAAGGGCCCCGTCGCATTTGCGGCGGGGCCCTTTTCCATGCCCGTCGGATGGCCAGGTCCCTGATATCGGCGCGGATCCTGGTGCAGTGGACGCGCCGGCAAACACGGAGGCGGGCAGGACCGGGCACACCGAGCCGGGCATCGGGGGCCGATTGGCAAATCCGGGCCCAACATGACACACTGGATAAGTTGTTCAAGCGCCTCTTTGTGCCTTGTGCTCGCCGATCGGTTCGCCGATACCGGAGCCGGGGCCCGTTTCGACTGAGATTGCGTCCCGCCCGGGATAATGCCCGGGGCAGGGGCGGATACGACGGAAACACCGAGGCCCAAATATGACCCGCCCCCCATTCTTGAGGGTCGTGTGGCCGGAACAAGGCGACACGCCCGACTACGGGGGTCGGAGCTTCGGCGGAGTGAGGAACCCGGGAATGCCCGGATTCAGTTCGTGCGAAGTGTGCCGGTCCGCAAGGGCCCGTTAGTGCACAGTAACTGTACAGAGAGTGCTACTTAGAAAGAGGCATGACGCCATGGCGGGACAAAAAATCCGCATCCGGCTGAAGTCGTATGACCACGAGGTCATTGACGTTTCTGCCCGGAAGATCGTTGAGACGGTCACGCGCGCAGGCGCAACCGTAGTCGGCCCCGTGCCGCTGCCGACGGAGAAGAACGTGTACTGCGTGATCCGTTCGCCCCACAAGTACAAGGACAGCCGTGAGCACTTCGAAATGCGCACGCACAAGCGTCTGATCGACATCGTCGATCCGACCCCGAAGGCTGTTGATTCGCTGATGCGTCTCGACCTGCCGGCGGACGTCAACATCGAAATCAAGCTTTAGGGAGGTGCTGAGAAACTATGACCGCAACCCGTAATGTGAAGGGCCTGCTGGGCACGAAGCTCGGCATGACCCAGGTCTGGGACGAGAACCACAACCTCATCCCCGTCACTGTCGTGCAGGTAGATTCCAACGTTGTGACCCAGCTCCGCAATGCGGACCGGGACGGCTACGCAGCCGTGCAGATCGGCTACGGCCAGATCGACCCGCGCAAGGTCACCAAGCCGCTGGCCGGCCACTTCGAGGCAGCAGGGGTCACCCCGCGTCGCCACGTGGTCGAGCTGCGCACCGCGGACGCCGAGACGTACAACCTGGGCCAGGAACTGTCAGTGGATGTCTTCGAAGCCGGCCAGAAGGTCGACGTCGTGGGCAAGTCCAAGGGCAAGGGATTCGCCGGTGTCATGAAGCGTCACGGCTTCTCCGGTGTCGGAGCCTCGCACGGTGCCCACAAGAACCACCGCAAGCCCGGTTCCATCGGCGGAGCCTCCACCCCCGGACGCGTTTTCCAGGGCCAGCGCATGGCTGGCCGCATGGGCGCCGAGCGTGTGACCACCATGAACCTCACGGTCCATGCAGTGGACGCCGAGAAGAACCTCCTGCTGATCAAGGGTGCCGTTCCCGGCGCCCGCGGCCGTGTCGTCCTCGTACGCACTGCCGTGAAGGGAGCATAAGCAAATGGCTAACACCGCACTGAAGGTCGAGCTTCCCGCATCGATCTTCGATGTCCAGACCAACGTTCCGCTGCTGCACCAGGTCGTCGTGGGCCAGCTTGCTGCCGCCCGTCAGGGTACGCACAAGACGAAGACCCGCGCCGAGGTTTCCGGTGCAGGCCGCAAGCCGTTCAAGCAGAAGGGCACCGGCCGAGCCCGTCAGGGTTCCATCCGCGCTCCTCATATGACCGGTGGTGGCGTGGTCCATGGACCGACGCCCCGCGACTACTCGCAGCGCACTCCCAAGAAGATGAAGGCTGCCGCCCTGCGCGGAGCCCTCTCTGATCGCGCCCGCCACGATCGCGTCCACGTGATCGAAAACCTGGTTGCCGGCACCGCGCCGTCCACGAAGGAAGCGCTGGCCACCCTGCGCGCTCTCACCGAGCGCAAGAACCTGCTCGTAGTCATCGACCGCGCCAACGATGTTGCAGCACTTTCCGTGCGCAACCTCGTGAACGTCCACGCTCTCTACGTCGACCAGCTGAACACCTACGATGTTCTGGTCGCCGACGACGTGGTCTTCACCAAGGCCGCATTCGATGCCCTGGTCAACAAGGAGGACGCCAAGTGAGCGCCACCTTCTCCAAGTCCCCGCACGACGTCATCCTGGCGCCGGTCGTTTCGGAAAAGAGCTACGGCCTGATCGACGAAGGAAAGTACACCTTCCTGGTCGACCCGCGCTCGAACAAGACGGAAATCAAGCTGGCGGTGGAGAGCATCTTCTCCGTCAAGGTTGACTCCGTCAACACACTCAACCGTGCCGGTAAGCGCAAGCGCACCCGCTTCGGATGGGGAACGCGCAAGGCTACCAAGCGTGCGATCGTCTCCCTTAAAGAAGGCACGATCGACATCTTCGGCGGTCCGCTTTCCTAAGCGGAGACCACTTTAACGAGGAATAAAACATGGCAATCCGCAAATACAAGCCGACTACCCCGGGCCTGCGTGGCTCGAGCGTAGCCGACTTCGCAGAAATTACCCGGACTACCCCGGAAAAGTCGCTGCTTCGCCCGCTCACCAAGACCGGCGGCCGCAACAACTCCGGAAAGATCACCACGCGCCACAAGGGTGGTGGACACAAGCGCCAGTACCGTCTGATCGACTTCCGTCGTCATGACAAGGACGGGGTTCCGGCAAAGGTCGCTCACATCGAGTACGACCCGAACCGCACCGCCCGCATTGCGCTGCTCCACTACATTGATGGCACCAAGCGCTACATCATCGCCCCGAACAAGCTCTCCCAGGGCGATGCTGTTGAGGCCGGCCCCAACGCCGACATCAAGCCCGGCAACAACCTGCCGCTGCGCAACATCCCGGTCGGTACCGTGATCCACGCAGTGGAGCTGCGTCCCGGCGGCGGGGCCAAGATGGCCCGCTCCGCAGGCGCCTCGGTCCAGCTGGTCGCTCGTGAGGGCCGCTTCGCGCAGCTCCGCCTGCCGTCCGGCGAGATCCGCAACGTTGATGTGCGCTGCCGCGCCACGATCGGCGAGGTCGGCAATGCCGAGCAGTCGAACATCAACTGGGGCAAGGCCGGCCGCATGCGCTGGAAGGGCGTCCGCCCGACCGTGCGTGGTGTCGTCATGAACCCCGTCGACCACCCGCACGGTGGTGGCGAGGGCAAGACCAGTGGCGGTCGCCACCCGGTCAACCCGAACGGCAAACCGGAAGGCCGTACCCGCCGTCCGAACAAGGAAAGCGACAAGCTCATTGTGCGTCGCCGTCGTACCGGCAAGAACAAGCGATAGGAGCCTGGAAACATGCCACGCAGCCTGAAGAAAGGCCCCTTCGTCGATCAGCACCTGTATGTCAAGGTGGCTGCTGAGAACGAAAAGGGCACCAAGAACGTCATCAAGACGTGGTCCCGCCGTTCGATGATCGTCCCCGACATGCTCGGGCACACGATCGCCGTGCACGACGGACGCAAGCACATTCCGGTGTTTGTCACCGAGTCGATGGTCGGGCACAAGCTCGGCGAATTCGCTCCCACGCGGACTTTCCGCGGCCACGTGAAGGACGACAAGAAGGGCAAGCGCCGCTAACCCGCAAGGGTTAACGAGTGCTTAGCACTTCTTCGATAGACGAGAGAAGGAAAGCAATGGAAGCCAAGGCAATTGCGCGCCATATCCGCGTAACGCCTATGAAGGCCCGGCGCGTCGTCGACCTTGTTCGTGGCAAGCAGGCGAATGAGGCTCTGGCGATTCTGAAGTTTGCCCAACAGGCAGCTTCGGAGCCGGTATTCAAGGTAGTAGCGTCGGCCGTGGCAAACGCCCGGGTCGCCGCAGATCGTGACGGCGTTGGATTCAACGAGGACGAGCTGTTCATCAGCGAAGCCTTCGTCGACGAAGGTGCAACGATGAAGCGGTTCCAGCCGCGTGCCCAAGGTCGCGCTTACCGCATCAATAAGCGCACCAGCCACATCACCGTGGTTGTTTCAACCCCGGAGAAGGGTGGGGAAAAGTAAATGGGACAGAAGATCAACCCGAATGGGTTCCGACTGGGCATCACCACGGATCACATTTCGCACTGGTACGCCGATAGCAACAAGCCCGGTCAGCGCTACAAGGATTTCGTCCGCGAGGACATCAAGATCCGCGAGCTGATGACCACCGGCATGGAACGCGCCGGCATCGCCAAGGTCGAGATCGAACGCACCCGTGACCGTGTCCGCGTGGACATCCACACCGCCCGTCCGGGCATCGTCATCGGTCGCCGCGGCGCCGAAGCCGATCGCATCCGTGGCGAGCTGGAGAAGCTCACGTCCAAGCAGGTGCAGCTGAACATCCTCGAGGTCAAGAACCCCGAGATCGAAGCGCAGCTGGTTGCCCAGGGCATTGCCGAGCAGCTTGCTTCCCGCGTGGCCTTCCGCCGCGCCATGAAGAAGGCCATGCAGTCGGCCATGCGCGCCGGAGCCAAGGGCATCCGTGTCCAGTGCGCCGGTCGTCTGGGCGGGGCCGAAATGTCCCGCAAGGAGTTCTACCGCGAAGGTCGTGTGCCGCTGCACACCCTCCGCGCGAACATCGACTACGGCAAGTTCGAGGCCAAGACCACCTTCGGCCGCATTGGCGTGAAGGTCTGGATCTACAAGGGCGACCTGACCAGCAAGGAACTTGCTGCGCAGAACGCCGCTGCCCCGGCACGTGGCCGTGGCGACCGCCCGGGTGGCCGTCCGGCCGCCGGTGGCGACCGCCGCCGTCGCAACGACCGCAATACCGGTGCTCCGGCAACCGGGGCTGCTCCGGCAGCCCAGGCTCCGGCGGCCGCAGAAGGAGGACAGGCTTAAATGCTTATCCCACGCCGAGTGAAGTTCCGCAAGCAGCACCACCCGTCCCGCACGGGCGCTGCAAGCGGCGGCACCACGGTCTCCTTCGGTGACTACGGAATCCAGGCCCTTACCCCGGCCTACGTGACCAACCGTCAGATCGAAGCAGCCCGTATCGCCATGACCCGCCACATCAAGCGTGGCGGCAAGGTCTGGATCAACATTTATCCGGACCGCCCGCTGACCAAGAAGCCTGCCGAAACCCGCATGGGTTCCGGTAAGGGTTCGCCGGAGTGGTGGGTTGCAAACGTCAAGCCGGGCCGGGTTCTGTTCGAACTCTCCGGTGTTACCGATGAGGTAGCTCGCGAGGCCCTGCGCCTGGCGATCCACAAGCTGCCGCTGAAGGCACGCATCGTGCGTCGTGAGGGTGGTGAATAGGAATGGCAATTGGATCCAAGGATCTCGCCACCGAACAGCTGGACGGTTTGGATAACGCCCGCCTGGTCGAAGAGCTGAAGAAGGCCAAGGAAGAGCTGTTCAACCTGCGCTTCCAGTCCGCCACCGGACAGCTCGAGTCGCACGGCCGCCTGAAGTCGGTCAAGCGTGACATCGCCCGCATCTACACGGTGCTGCGTGAGCGTGAACTGGGCATTCGCCCGGAAGCCACCGCCCCGGTCGAAGACGTCAAGGCCGAGAAGAAGGCCAAGAAGTCCTCGAAGAAGTCCGAGACGGACGAAGCACCTGAGGAAGCCAAGTAATGAGCGAGAAGGAGAACGCAGTGGCTGAAGCAGCAGAAGCTCGCGGTTACCGCAAAACCCTTCGCGGGTACGTGGTTTCCGACAAGATGGAAAAGACCATCGTCGTTGACGTCGAGGACCGTGTGAAGCACGCCCTCTACGGCAAGGTCATGCGTCGCAACAAGAAGATCAAGGCCCACGACGAGACCAACACCGCCGGCATCGGCGACCTGGTCATCATCGCGGAGACCCGTCCCTTGTCCAAGGACAAGAACTGGCGCCTCGTTGAGATCGTGGAAAAGGCCAAGTAGCCACCCACGATCCCGCGTGGATCTCGGCACGACGCCGGTGTGCACCCCCTCGGGGGAGCGCGCCGGCGTCGTGCTTTTTGCATTCCACGGCACGTGCGGGTCCCATATCATGCGATTGGCCCCCAGCGCATTCCTGCCGTAGACTTATGTTTCTGTGCGCTCTGCGGCGGGGACTATCCACCTTCGCTGCAGGCATTCGTGCGCGGCCCGGTGTGATCCGGAGCCGGCGTGCGGCACGGCTCTGCGGCATAACGCCTCGGCCCTGTCTCCCCAGCAGCATGCGGATTCCTGGTGAATCCCTCCTGTTTGGAGATGGGGGTAAGCGAGCGTCGCAGATGGACCATATCCGTTCCGCAAGGCTCCCTGGGAGAACCGGCGAGACGACAGGAGTTGAAAGTGATTCAGCAGGAGTCGCGACTCAAGGTGGCTGACAACACCGGTGCTAAGGAAATCCTTACCATCCGTGTTCTCGGTGGATCCGGACGTCGCTACGCAGGCATCGGCGACGTCATCGTCGCCACCGTCAAGGATGCAATCCCTGGCGGCAACGTCAAGAAGGGCGATGTGGTCAAGGCCGTCATCGTCCGCACCAAGAAGGAACGTCGCCGCGTCGACGGTTCCTACATCAAGTTCGACGAGAACGCAGCGGTCCTCCTCAAGGCGGACACCGAGCCGCGTGGAACCCGTATCTTCGGTCCCGTCGGTCGTGAACTTCGCGACAAGAAGTTCATGAAGATCGTTTCGCTGGCTCCGGAGGTGCTGTAACCATGGGCGCAAAGATCAAGAAGGGTGACCTGGTTCAGGTCATCACCGGTGCCAAGGCCGAACGCGGTGGAGACCGCGGGAAGCAGGGCAAGGTCCTGAAGGTATTCCCGGACTCGAACCGCGTGCTCGTCGAGGGCATCAACCGCGTCACCAAGCACACCCGTGCCGGCCAGACCGAAAGTGGCGCCTCAACCGGCGGCATCCAGGTCGTCGAGGCTCCCATCCACGTGTCGAATGTCGCGGTCCTTGACCCCGAATCGAAGAAGCCGACCCGCGTTGGCTTCCGCGAAGAGACCGTGGAAAAGAACGGCGTGAAGAAGACTGTGCGTGTTCGCTACGCCAAGGCTTCCGGAAAGGCACTCTAATGACTGAAGCAGCAGTAAAGGTTCAGCCGCGCCTGAAGGCCAAGTACGCCTCCGAGATCCGCGAAGCCCTGCAGGCCGAGTTCAAGTACACGAACGTCATGCAGGTTCCCAGCCTGGTCAAGGTCGTCGTGAACATGGGTGTTGGTGAAGCTGCCAAGGATTCCAAGCTCATCGAAGGCGCCGTGCGCGACCTGACGGCCATCACCGGCCAGAAGCCGCTCGTGACCAAGGCGCGCAAGTCGATCGCCCAGTTCAAGCTGCGCGAGGGAATGCCGATTGGCACCCACGCAACGCTGCGCAACGATCGCATGTGGGAATTCGTTGACCGCCTGGTGACCCTGGCCCTGCCCCGTATCCGCGACTTCCGCGGTCTGAGCGGCAAGCAGTTCGATGGCAACGGCAACTACACCTTCGGCCTCACGGAACAGGCAATGTTCCACGAGATCGACCAGGACAAGATTGACCGTGTCCGCGGCATGGACATCACTGTGGTGACCACTGCCAAGACCGACGAAGAAGGCCGCGCGCTGCTTAAGGCGCTGGGCTTCCCGTTCAAGACCGACAACTAGATCAACTACGTTACAGGTCCGCGTTTGAGCGGAAACCGTAGCGAGGAAGGGCCTTAGCCCAAATGACAATGACAGATCCTGTCGCAGACATGCTGACTCGTCTGCGCAACGCGAACTCGGCATACCACGACACCGTGTCCATGCCTTCTTCCAAGCTGAAGGTGCGCGTTGCCCAGATCCTCAAGGCGGAAGGCTACATCGGCGATTTCGTCGAGGAAGCTGCCGAGGTAGGCAAGAAGCTGACCATCAACCTGAAGTTCGGTCCGAGCCGTGAGCGTTCCATCGCTGGCGTCCGCCGCATTTCCAAGCCGGGCCTGCGCGTTTACGCGAAGTCCACCAACTTGCCGCACGTCCTTGGTGGACTCGGCATTGCCATCCTGTCCACGTCCTCGGGTCTTCTGACGGACCGCCAGGCAGCCAAGAAGGGTGTAGGTGGGGAAGTCCTCGCCTACGTCTGGTAACGGGAAGGGAGAAGAACCATGTCACGTATTGGACGTCTTCCAATCACTATCCCTGCCGGCGTTGACCTGAAGGTCGACGGTTCCGAGGTCTCCGTGAAGGGCGCCAAGGGCGAGCTCAGCCTCACCGTTGCGTCCCCGATCACGGTCGCCCTCGAGGAGAACACCCTCACGGTGTCCCGTCCGAACGACGAACGCGAATCGCGTTCGCTGCACGGCCTGACCCGCACCCTGATCTCCAACCTGATCACGGGCGTCACCGAGGGCTACTCCAAGCGACTGGAAATCCACGGCACCGGTTACCGCGTGCTGGCCAAGGGCGCCAACCTGGAGTTCGCTCTGGGCTACTCCCACCCGGTCCTCGTCGAGGCTCCGGAGGGCATCACCCTCGCTGCCGAGGGCAACACCAAGGTGGTTGTCTCCGGTATCAACAAGCAGCAGGTTGGCGAAGTTGCAGCCAACATCCGCAAGCTCCGTCGGCCGGATCCCTATAAGGGCAAGGGCATCCGCTATGAAGGCGAAGTTATCCGCCGCAAGGTCGGAAAGGCTGGTAAGTAAACATGGCTCTTTCAATCAAGGGTAAGAGCAAGGCCGCAGCGCGCGGTCGCCGCCACCTGCGTGTACGCAAGCGCATCACGGGCACGGGTGTCCGCCCGCGTCTGGTCGTCAACCGCTCGGCACGCCACATCTTCGTCCAGGTTGTCGATGACAGCCAGGGTGTCACCGTGGCGTCCGGCTCCACGATGGAAGCCGACCTGCGCTCCTTCGACGGTGACAAGACCGCCAAGGCCAAGCGCGTTGGCGAACTCGTTGCCGAGCGCGCCAAGGCCGCCGGCATCGAGTCCGTGGTCTTCGACCGCGGCGGCAACAGGTACCACGGCCGTGTGGCCGCGGTCGCCGATGGTGCACGGGAAGGTGGGCTGGCACTGTGAGCGAAGCTACTAACGAGAAGGAAACTCAGGTGTCTGAAGCCACTGAGGCAGCTGCGACGACCACGACGACGGAGAACACCTCCGGCGCCCGTCGCAACGAGAACCGCGGCGACAACCGCGGTCGCGGCGAAGGCCGTGGCCGGGGCGAGGGACGTGGCCGTGGCCGCGACTCCAAGGACAGCCGCAACGACGACAAGGACAAGTTCCTTGAGCGCGTCGTGGCCATCAACCGCGTGTCCAAGGTCGTCAAGGGCGGCCGTCGCTTCAGCTTCACCGCACTTGTGGTGGTCGGAGACGGCAACGGCATGGTCGGCGTCGGCTACGGCAAGGCCAAGGAAGTTCCCGCGGCCATCGCCAAGGGCGTCGAGGAAGCGAAGAAGTCGTTCTTCCGCGTTCCCCGCGTCGGCTCCACCATCCCGCACCTGGTGCAGGGTGAGGCAGCCGCTGGCGTCGTGCTCCTGCGTCCGGCTTCCCCGGGTACCGGCGTTATCGCCGGCGGTCCGGTTCGCGCCGTCCTCGAGTGCGCCGGAATCCACGACGTTCTCTCGAAGTCCATGGGCTCCACCAACCAGATCAACATCGTCCACGGAACCGTGGCCGCGTTGAAGGCACTGGAAGAGCCGGCAGCCGTGGCAGCACGCCGTGGTCTGCCGATGGATGAAGTCGTGCCGGCCCAGATGCTGCGTACGATCAACCAGAAGGCAGGTGCGTAAGCAATGGCGAAGAACATCGTCCCGAGCGACGCAAAGCTGACGATCACCCAGACCAAGTCCACCATTGGTGGCAAGCAGAACCAGCGCGACACCCTGCGTTCACTGGGATTGAAGCGGATCGGCCACACCGTGGTCCGCGACGCCGATCCCGTGACCGTGGGCATGGTCAACACGGTTCCGCACCTCGTGAAGGTTGAGGAGGCGAAGTAATCATGGCCAATGAAAAGGCACTCAAGGTCCACCACCTGCGTCCTGCCGAAGGTTCCAAGACCGCAAAGACCCGTGTGGGTCGCGGTGAGGCATCCAAGGGCAAGACCGCTGGCCGTGGCACCAAGGGCACGAAGGCCCGCTACCAGGTCAAGGCCGGCTTCGCGGGTGGGCAGCTTCCGCTGCACATGCGCCTGCCGAAGCTGCGTGGCTTCAAGAACCCGTTCCGCGTCGAGTACCAGGTCGTGAACCTGGACAAGATCTCGGAACTGTTCCCCGATGGCGGCGACATCACCGTCGAGAACCTGGTCGAGAAGGGCGCCGTTCGCAAGAACCAGCCCGTCAAGGTCCTCGGTTCCGGCGACATCACCGTCAAGGTCAACGTGAAGGCCAACGCCTTCTCGTCGTCCGCCGCGGAAAAGATCGCCGCTGCCGGCGGTTCGGTGACCTCGCTTTAAGGTCCCCGTGACAGCACGGCATAGCTGAAAGGTCCCCACCTCCCGGGCACAGCCCGGAGAAGTGGGGACCTTTCGCGTCCCCGATCACCTGCGGTATTCCACCGCCGTCTGCCCCGGGCCTTGGCCCAACGGATCGGCACCAGACCGCTTCACTGCTTCGAAGAGCACCGACAACCGGTAGACTCTCAGAAGTCCATTCCGGCATCAGGCCGAAACCACACCTTTCAGGAGGACGCTTGCTCCGCGCCATTGCCCGGGTATTCCGGACGCCTGACCTGCGACGTAAGTTGTTGTTCACGCTCGGCATCATCGCCATCTACCGTCTTGGCGTCTACACTCCGGCACCCGGAGTCGACTACGGCAACGTTCAACAGTGCCTGGAAATGGGCAACACGTCGGGCGGCCTCTACCAGTTCGTCAACCTGTTCAGCGGAGGCGCACTGCTGCAGGTGTCGATCTTCGCGTTGGGCATCATGCCCTACATCACCGCCTCGATCATCGTGCAGCTGCTCCGCGTCGTCATCCCCCGCTTCGAGGAGCTGCACAAGGAGGGCGCCTCCGGGCAGTCGACCCTGACGCAGTACACGCGGTACCTGACCATCGCCCTGGGTCTGCTGCAGGCAACCACACTGGTTTCGCTGGCCCGCAGTGGCAACCTCTTCCAGGGCTGCGCGCTGCCGATCGTGCCGGACCAGAGCATCATCCACATCCTGCTCATGGTCATCGTCCTGACGGCCGGAACCGGCCTCATCATGTGGATGGGCGAACTGGTCACGGAAAAGGGTGTCGGAAACGGCATGTCCATCCTGATCTTCGTGTCCATCGCCTCGGGCTTCCCGTCCTCCATGGGGACCATCGCCCGCACCCAGGGATGGGGCGTCTTCACCGGCGTCATCCTGATCGGGCTGTGCGTGGTGGCGCTCGTGGTCTTCGTGGAGCTCTCGCAGCGCCGGGTGCCCGTGCAGTACGCCAAGCGGATGGTTGGACGCCGGACGGTCGGAGGCAGCTCCACCTACATCCCGATCAAGGTCAACATGGCCGGCGTGATCCCCGTGATCTTCTCCTCCTCCATGCTTGCCCTGCCGCAGATGCTGGTGCAGTTCAACATGCGCCCCGACGGATCCCTCCCGGGATGGGCCGTCTGGATCCAGGCCAACTTCAACGGCAGCAGCCCCCTCTACATGGCTGTCTACCTGGTCCTGACCATCTTCTTCACCTACTTCTACGTGGCGATCACCTTCAACCCGACCGAGGTCGCCGACAACATGAAGAAGTACGGTGGCTTCATTCCGGGGATCCGAGCCGGCCGCCCCACCGCGGACTACCTGTCCTACGTGCTGAGCCGTATCACGTTCCCGGGAGCCATCTACCTTGGCTTCATCGCCCTGACGCCACTGATCGCCTTCGTCCTGATCAAGGCCGACCAGAACTTCCCGTTCGGTGGCGTCTCGGTCCTCATCATGGTTGGTGTGGGCCTCGAGACGGTCAAGCAAATCAATGCCCAGATGCAACAGCGACACTACGAAGGACTTCTGCGATGACAAGACTCTTGATCATTGGCCCGCCCGGTTCGGGCAAGGGAACCCAGGCCGTTCGCATCACGGACCGCCTGGGTATCGTGGCCATTTCCACCGGTGACATCTTCCGGGCCAACGTCAAGGGCGGAACGCCACTCGGTCTTGAAGCCAAGAAGTACATGGACGCGGGGGACTACGTCCCCGACTCGGTCACCAACCGCATGGTGCGTGACCGGCTCCAGCAGGATGACGTGGCCAACGGATTCCTGCTCGACGGCTACCCCCGGACCTCCGCGCAGGTCGACGAGCTCGACGACATCCTCAAGGAAGCGGGCGTCGAACTGGACGTGGTGCTGCAACTGACCGCGGATTCCGACGAGCTCGTGGCCCGCTTGCTCAAGCGCGCAGAGATCGAAGGGCGGGCTGACGACACCGAGGACGTGATCCGGCACCGCCTCGATGTCTACGAGAAGCAGACCCAGGTCGTGGTGGACCGGTACCTGGAGCGCGGCATCGTCCGCCACGTCGACGGACTCGGCGACATCGACGAGGTCACCGCCCGCGTGCTGACCGTCCTGGACGTGGACCCCGCCTAGGTGCATTCCCCTGGGGGAGAGACGGCCGTCACCGCACCCAGTGCGCACGTGGCGGCCGTCTTGGCTTCCCCGACCAGCGGCCGCAGCGCCGCCCATCGCTTGACCACCGAACCGGAGGAACCACATGGCATTCGGCCAGCCCAAGATCGAGTACAAGTCCAACGACCAGATCCTCACCATGCGCAAGGCGGGACTGGTCCTGGCCGAAGCGCTGGACACCGCGGTAGCCGCCGCCCAGGCCGGCACCACCACAGCCGAGCTCGACCGGGTGTTCGAGGCAGTGCTCGACAAGCATGGGGCCACCTCCAACTTCAAGGGCTATTACGGGTTCCCCGCGACCATTTGCGCCTCGGTCAATGACCAGGTCGTCCATGGATTCCCCTCGGACTACGTGCTCGCCGATGGCGACGTACTCAAGATCGACGGCGGGGCGATCATCGAGGGGTGGCACGCCGATTCCGCCCGGACGGTGATCGTCGGAACGGCCGCTCCGGAGGACCAGCGCCTCTCGGACATCACGGAAGAGGCCATGTGGCGAGGGATCGCAGCACTGGCAAATGCCCGCTTCGTCGGCGAGATCGGTGAGGCCATCGACGACTTCGTCTCCTCCCGCGACGGGGCGCCACTGGGAATCCTGGAAGACTATGTCGGCCACGGGATCGGTACCGAAATGCACCAGGCCCCGGACGTGCTGAACTACCGTTCCGGGCATCGTGGCCCACGCGTTAAGCCGGGCATGTGCCTGGCCATCGAGCCGATGCTGGTGCGCGGGGGCATCGAAACGCGGGTACTCGATGACGACTGGACGGTCGTGACCACCGATGGTTCGCGTGCCTCGCAATGGGAGCACACCGTGGCTGTGCACTTGGGGGGCATCTGGGTCCTCACGGCGCACGACGGCGGTGCCGCCGGCCTGGCGCCCTTCGGCATCACCCCCTCGCCACTGCAGGGATAGCTCCACCCCACGGCACAGGGGAGTGGCGGAGCCCGATGCAGGATTTCGCAAAATCGGATCAGCCGCGTAGGATTGTTTGTTGGTTGTCTCTACGTTTGTGCCCAAAAGAACTCCCGGTTAAACACCGGCTGCCGGGCACGGGCGCTCGTCAGCCAAGAACATACACGCCGGAAGCACCAGCGACCGGCACAAACGTTAGCGGAGGATATGGCCAAGAAAGAGGGTGTCATCGAGGTAGAAGGCACCGTATCGGAAGCACTTCCCAACGCGATGTTCCGCGTTGAGCTGCCGAACGGACACGTGGTACTTGCCACTATCTCGGGAAAGATGCGTCAGCACTACATTCGAATCCTTCCGGAGGACCGTGTAGTGGTGGAACTCAGCCCGTACGACCTCAATCGTGGACGCATCGTCTACCGCTACAAGTAAGGACTTCCGCGTCCCCGGTCCGCCAGGGACGCGAAGGTAGTTACAGTTCCACTGAAACAGCAACCGCAAAGGACCCAAACCGTGAAGGTTAACCCTAGCGTGAAGCCGATCTGCGACAAGTGCAAGGTGATCCGCCGTAACGGGCGGGTCATGGTGATCTGCGAAAACCCACGCCATAAACAGCGTCAGGGCTAAGTCTCCTTCGGGAACCTGAACCTGCGCGTAGTAATCGAATATCGGCAGTACAGCGTCCATTACGCGGGACGCACACCCCCGGCACGGAGGCCGGGGACCTGGAAACAGGGTGTGTACTGCTCCACACCTCCGCGAAACATGTGAGGAAGACACCAATATGGCTCGTCTCGCAGGCGTAGACATCCCGCGCGAAAAGCGCGTTGTCATTGCGCTGACATACATCTACGGCGTGGGCAAGACCCGTGCAGAACAAACCATTGCCGAGACCGGGATCACCCCGGAAACTCGTGTCAAGGACCTCAGTGACGAGCAGCTGGTCCAGCTGCGTGACTACGTCGAGGGAAACTTCAAGGTTGAGGGTGACCTCCGCCGCGAAGTAGCAGCCGACATCCGCCGCAAGGTCGAGATCGGATCCTACGAGGGCATTCGCCACCGCAAGGGCCTGCCGGTCCGCGGACAGCGCACCAAGACCAACGCTCGTACCCGCAAGGGCCCGAAGCGCACCGTCGCCGGTAAGAAGAAGACCCGCTAAACAGCGGTCCCAGCCAAACATCTCGTAGGAGTTAGCAATGCCCCCAAAGACTCGTGGAGCGGTCCGCAAGCCGCGTCGCAAGGACAAGAAGAACATCGCGCTGGGTCAGGCGCACATCAAGAGCACCTTCAACAACACCATCGTGTCCATCACGGACCCGACCGGTGCCGTCATCTCGTGGGCCTCGGCCGGCGAGGTTGGCTTCAAGGGCTCCCGCAAGTCGACCCCGTACGCCGCGCAGATGGCAGCCGAGTCGGCAGCCAAGCGCGCCCAGGAACACGGCATGAAGAAGGTCGACGTGTTCGTGAAGGGACCGGGCTCCGGTCGCGAAACCGCCATCCGCTCGCTGCAGGCCGCCGGCCTCGAGGTGGGGTCCATCCAGGACGTCTCCCCGAGCGCCCACAACGGTTGCCGCCCGTCGAAGCGTCGCCGCGTCTAGTTTGACCCGATGCCGGAGTGTGCCGCCGTCGTCCCCTCGAACAGGGGACGACGGCGGCGCGCGCCACATGCGGTTCACTCGCCCGATCTAGACGGACGCCAGACGGCAGACGTCGTTTCCACCCACATGTGATGCGTCATATAGCGGATGCACGCTGAAAGGAAATGTAAGTGCTTATTGCACAGCGCCCCACCCTCACCGAAGAAGTAGTAGCACCGAACCGTTCGCGGTTCACCATTGAGCCCTTGGAGCCGGGTTTCGGCTACACCCTGGGCAACTCGCTGCGCCGCACCCTGCTGTCCTCGATCCCTGGTGCAGCTGTCACCAGTGTTCGCATTGATGGCGTGCTGCACGAGTTCACGACCGTCCAGGGTGTGACCGAAGACGTCACCGAGCTGATCCTGAACATCAAGAACCTCGCTGTGTCCTCCGAGCACGACGAACCCGTCGTCGCCTACCTGCGCAAGCAGGGCCCCGGCGTCGTCACGGCCGCGGACATCACCCCGCCGGCCGGCGTCGAGTTCCACAACCCGGATCTGCACATCGCGACATTGAATGCGAAGGGCAAGTTCGACATGGAGCTGACCATCGAGCGTGGCCGCGGCTACGTCTCGGCGGCACAGAACAAGAGCCTCGAGGCAGAGATCGGCCGCATCCCGGTCGACTCCATCTACTCACCCGTTCTGAAGGTGACCTTCCGTGTGGAGGCCACCCGTGTCGAGCAGCGCACCGACTTCGACAAGCTCATCGTGGACGTCGAGACCAAGGATTCCATCCTGCCGCGCGACGCCGTCGCCTCGGCCGGTACGACCCTGGTCGAGCTGTTCGGGCTGGCCCGTGAACTGAACTCTGCAGCAGAAGGCATCGAGATCGGCCCGTCACCGACGGACGCCGCACTCGCCGCCGACATGGCGCTGCCGATCGAGGATCTCGAGCTGACCGTTCGTTCGTACAACTGCCTCAAGCGCGAGGGCATCCACACGGTGGGCGAGCTCGTGGCCCGTTCCGAGGCCGACCTCATGGACATCCGCAACTTCGGTGCCAAGTCCATCGACGAGGTCAAGGCGAAGCTCATTGAACTGGGTCTGTCCCTGAAGGATTCCCCTCCCGGGTTTGACCTGGCCGCTCGTGCTGCCGCCATCGACGAGGACGACGCCGAATACGGTGACGAAGAGGCCTAAGGCCGCCTTCAAAGTAATGTACTTTGCCCGAGGGACCCGCGCGGTGACGCGCTGGCCGGCGGGCTCCATTTGAGGAGAAAACAACAATGCCTACCCCAACCAAGGGAAAGCGACTCGGAGGCGGAGCATCCCACGAGCGCCTCATGCTGGCGAACCTGTCCGCCCAGCTCTTTGAGCACAAGTCGATCACGACGACGGTGACGAAGGCCAAGCGCCTTCGCCCGTACGCCGAGCGTCTGATCACGTTCGCCAAGCGCGGGGACCTGTCCTCACGCCGCCGCGTCCAGGCAGCCATCGCCTCGCGCAGCCGGACCAACAAGTCCGTCGTGCACGAGCTGTTCACCAACATCGCCCCGGCCATGGCCGAGCGCGAAGGTGGCTACACCCGCATCACCAAGATCGGCAACCGCAAGGGCGACAACGCCCCCATGGCCGTCATCGAATTGGTGCTGGAGCCGGTATCCCCGAAGCAGGCCGTGGTGAAGGAAGCCGAAAAGGCTGCCGAGACGTCCGCTCCGGTCGAGGCCGAGGCCACCGACCACGCGGCAACCGCCGCCAAGTTCGAGGGTGCCGTTGCAGCCACCGAGAGCGGCGACGCTCCCGAGGGCGCAGACATCAAGGGCAACGTGGACTCGATGAAGTACCACGTTCCCGGCTCGCGCTGGTATGACGCGACCGTTGCCGAGGTGTGGTTTGCCACCGCCGAGGCAGCCAAGGCCGCGGGCTTCGAGCCCGCCGGTGGCGACGAGGCACAGCAGATCGCCGAGTAGCACCCTGTCGGCGTTCGCGCCGTAGCGAAAGGACCCCCACCCTTCGGGATGGGGGTCCTTTCGCGTCACCAACCGGCGGCATCCTATGATGAAGGCCATGCCACCTACATCCGCAGTACACACCGACGCCATGGCCGCCACGAGCGCCATCGACGCCTCGACCAGCGAGCCCGCCACGGTGCGGATCCGTTTGCGGCTGGCCTACGACGGTTCGGCCTTCTCGGGGTGGGCAGTGCAACCCGGGCGCCGGACCGTGCAGGGCAGTCTTGAAGACGTCCTCGCCCTGCTCTTCCGCCGCCCCGTGCGCACCACGGTGGCTGGACGAACCGACGCCGGGGTCCACGCTCGCGGTCAGGTGGCCCACTTCGACCTCACCGAGGCGGAATACCGTGCACTGCCCCGGGGCAAGGACCTCACCGAGGACGAGGCACTGCTGCGCAGGGTCCGTGGAGTGAGCACCCGGATTGGCGGCGACGTCTTCGTGCACGAGGCCCAAGCCGCCGCGCCCGGGTTCGACGCCCGTTTCTCCGCGCTGTGGCGGCGCTACACCTATCGCATCGCTGATGGGCCCGCGCTGTGGGATCCGCTGACGCGCGCCACGACACTCTGGCACCCGAACGCCCTGGATCCTCTACAGCTCAATGCCGAAGCCCAGGCGGCGATCGGACGTCACGACTTCCTGTCCTACTGCCGTCCCAAGGATTTCGCCACCACCATCCGCACACTGGAGGAGTTCTCCTTCGCCCGTCATGACGACGGGATCCTCGTGGCCAATCTCCGCGCCGACGCCTTCTGCCACAACATGGTCAGGACCCTCATCGGCGCCGTCCTGCGGGTGGGGGACGGCCAGGAACAACCCGGATGGATCGGGCATCGACTGGCGGCTCCGCTTCGGGACCACAGGACGCGCATGGCCGCCCCCCATCCGCTGGTCCTGGAGGAAGTCGCCTACCCCCCGGACCACCAGCTGGCCGAGCGTGCGGAGTCGACCCGCGCCCGGCGTCGGCCGGAGGACATCGGGCGCCCTTGACGGCCGCCCCGGGGGTGAAGCCGTCTCCTGGCTTTTGGAGCGTGGGCGCGGATGCGGTAAAGTTGGCAGCTGTTGTGCGTGTCCTATGCCTGACACAACTTTCTCCGCGTGACGGCCCAGTTGCAGGGCCCTGGTCTGAGGAGACTGCAGGCAGCTCATGGATGGCCGGTTGAATTCAGACCTCACCTGAAGAACTGGTACAGCGCATCGAAAACACAGTGTTCTTCTTGCCGGTGGATCTCACAGCCACCGCGGGCGGAACGCTTGACCAGTATCCAAGGAAACGAAGGCAATAACCGTGCGTACGTACTCTCCGAAAGCCGGCGACGCAGTTCGCCAGTGGCACGTCATTGACGCCACTGACGTCGTTCTGGGCCGTCTCGCCAGCCAGACCGCAACTCTGCTGCGTGGCAAGCACAAGGCAACATTCGCCCCCCACATGGACATGGGCGACTTTGTCATCATCATCAACGCCGAGAAGGTCGCCCTCACCGGTGCCAAGCTCGAAAAGAAGCGCGCGTACCGCCACTCCGGTTTCCCGGGTGGCCTGAAGTCCGTGAGCTACGCCGAACTGCTCGAGAAGAACCCGGTTCAGGCTGTGGAGAAGGCCGTTCGCGGCATGCTCCCGAAGAACTCGATTGCTGCAGAGCAGCTGTCCAAGCTGAAGGTCTACCGCGGTGCCGAGCACCCGCACGCTGCCCAGCAGCCCAAGACCTTCGAAATCACCCAGGTCGCGCAGTAGCGCTGGGCCCCGAAACAAGAGACTAGTTTTCAAGGAGAATCGTGGCTCAGAACACTGAAGAGCTGAATGAATTTGAGGGTGCGGCTCCGACCGCTTACACCTCCGAGTCGTCCGCGGCCGAAGAGACCGTCGTCAAGGAGCGCCCGGCGCTGACCGTTGGCGGTTCGGCCGTCGGCCGCCGCAAGCAGGCCATCGCCCGCGTGCGCCTCGTGCCGGGAACCGGTAGCTGGGTCGTCAACGGGCGCACGCTCGAGGACTACTTCCCCAACAAGCTGCACCAGCAGGAAGTCAACGAACCGTTCAAGCTCCTCGAGCTCGACGGCGCGTACGACGTCATCGCCCGCATCCACGGCGGTGGCCCCTCGGGCCAGGCCGGTGCGCTGCGCCTGGGCGTTGCCCGCTCGCTGAACGAAATCGACCGCGAGAACAACCGCCCGTCGCTGAAGAAGGCCGGCTTCCTGACTCGTGACGCCCGCGTCATCGAGCGCAAGAAGGCAGGCCTCAAGAAGGCACGCAAGGCCTCGCAGTACTCCAAGCGCTAAGCCGCTTCGGCGGAACCACACCGTTCCGCGCCAAGGACCCCAGGGCAATGCCCCGGGGTCCTTGGTCTTTAACTGCTGTGTACCACCACACGGCCGCCCACGGCGCGTGGGAAGTGTGTCCGGATCGTAGCTGGAACACGCATCATTCGATCCAACGGACGATAAGATGGGCGGGATGGCTACATTATTTGGCACCGATGGCGTGCGCGGAAAAGCAAATGTCCTGATCACCCCGGCGCTGGCCATGAACCTGGCAGAAGCCGCCGCAGTGGTGCTCGGGCTGCAAAACGTGCCCGAGGGCAAGCGGCCGCTGGCGGTCGTCGCGCGGGACCCCCGGATCAGCGGCGACTTCATCGCCTCGGCGATTGAGGCAGGGTTCGCCTCGGTGGGCGTCGACGTGTTCGACGCCGGCATCCTCCCCACACCTGCCGCGGCGTACCTCATCGCCGACATGGAAGCTGATTTCGGCGTCGTCATCTCGGCATCGCACAACCCGGCGCCCGACAACGGCATCAAGTTCCTGGCCCGCGGCGGACAGAAGCTCTCGGACGCCCAGGAAGACGCGATCGAGGCCCAGCTCCAGGAGGAGTCGCCGCGTCCTGTCGGAGCCGATGTGGGGCGCATCAAGCGTTTTGCCGACGCCGAGGACCGCTACGTCGTGCACCTGCTCAAGACCCTGCCGCATCGCCTCGATGGCCTCAAGGTCGTCTTGGACTGCGCGCACGGTGCGGCCAGCGGATGCTCGCCGGAGGCGTTTGCCGCAGCAGGCGCCGAGGTCGTCGTCATCGGGGCCAGCCCGGACGGGAACAACATCAACGAGGGCTATGGCTCCACCCATCTGGAGAAGCTCCAGGAGCGGGTCGTGGCCGAAGGCGCCGATCTGGGGATCGCCCACGACGGCGACGCCGACCGCTGCCTGGCGGTCGACCATGAGGGAACCGTGGTGGACGGCGACCAGATCATGGCCATCATGGCCCTCGCGCTCAAGGAGGCCGGGGAACTCAAGGACGACACCCTGGTTGCCACGGTCATGAGCAATCTGGGGCTGAAGATCGCCATGGAGAACGCCGGCATCCACGTCGCCGAAACGGGAGTGGGGGACCGATACGTCCTGGAGGAGATGCGCTCGGGCAACTACACGCTGGGCGGCGAGCAGTCCGGCCACGTCATTTTCTCGGACTTCGCGACCACCGGTGACGGGGTGTTGACCGGACTCCAGCTCGCTTCCCGCGTGGCGGCCACCGGAAAGTCCCTCAAGGACCTGGCATCGGTCATGACCGTCCTGCCGCAGGTCCTCATCAACGTCAAGGGCGTCAACAAGTACGGCGCCCACACCAACACGGTGGTCTCCGAGGCCGTGCAGGGTGCCGAAGCCGAACTGGGTGGCTCCGGCCGGGTACTGTTGCGTCCCTCGGGCACCGAGCCCGTGGTGCGTGTCATGGTCGAGGCGACCGACCATGCGGTGGCAGGGGACGTGGCGAACCGGCTGGCCGACGTCGTCCTGGCCGAACTGGCGCTCTAGGACTTTGGCCGCCGACGATCCGGCCCGGACATGAAGGTGGGCCCCATCCGTTGGATGGGGCCCACGAGGTCGGGCCGGATCGCTGCTGCGACCGGTGGTTCTTCGGTGGTTAGCCGCGTGTCTTGAGTGAATCGCGGATTTCGGTCAGCAGCAGTACCTGCGGGTCGACTTCTTCCTCCTCCGGGGTAATGCCCATGCGGGCGTTGCGGCGCTCGATGATCTTGTTCATCGGCATCACCACCACGAAATAGATCGCCGCGGCAACCAGCAGGAAATTGACGACGGCGGTGAGGAGGACACCGATCTTGATCGCATGTTCCGGGCCGACGGCCAGGAAGTTGTCAAAGTTCGGCGTACCCACGAGCACGGAGATCAGCGGCATGAGCACGCTGTTCACGAGTGCATCGACGACGGTGGCGAAAGCTCCACCAATCACAACAGCGACGGCAAGGTCTACGACGTTGCCCTTCATGATGAATTCCTTGAATCCCTGTAACATGCGGATCACTCTACCCAGACCGACCGGTGATTGTAGGGAAATTGGACGAAATTCGGCATGAACTTTTCCCGGGAAGTGGATTTTGTCGGATCAGATCTTCCGGAGCAGCATGCGTCGGATGGAATGGTCGCTGTCCTTCGTGAGCACCAACTGGGCCCGGCCGCGCGTCGGGAGCACGTTTTCGCGCAGGTTGGGTTCATTGATCCGACGCCAGATTCCCAGGGCGGTCTCCTGGGCTTCCGAATCGGTCAGGCTGGCGTACCGGTGGAAATAGGATGCCGGGTCGGCGAAGGCGCCGCTGCGCAGTTTCATGAAACGCTTCACGTACCAGTTCTCGATGGCCTGCGTCCGGGCATCGACGTACACGGAGAAATCGAAGAAGTCGCTGAGCGCCAGTCCCGCCGTGCCGTCCGACCTGACCTGTGCGGGGGCCAGGACGTTGAGGCCCTCGACGATGAGCACGTCGGGCCGATGCACCACGACCTCCTTGCCCGGGACGATGTCATAGGTCAGGTGTGAGTACCAGGGGGCACGGACCTCTTCGGCCCCGGACTTGACCGTCGAGACGAAGCGCAACAGGGCGCGGCGGTCGTAGGACTCGGGAAAGCCCTTGCGGTGCATCAGCCCACGTCGTTCCAGGACGTCGTTCGGGTAGAGGAACCCGTCGGTGGTCACCAGCTCGACGTTGGGGGTGTCCGGCCAACGACGCAGCATTTCCTGGAGCACCCTGGCGGTGGTGGACTTGCCGACGGCCACCGATCCCGCGACACCGATGACGAAGGGGGTCCGGCGCGTGGACTCCCCGAGGAAGGTGTTGGTCGCCTGGTGCAGCCGGCCAGCGGCCTGGACGTACAGATTCAACAGGCGTGACAACGGAAGATAGACGTCGCGGATTTCCGTCAGGTCCAGCTTTTCGCCGAGCCCGCTGAGGCGGATCAGATCGCCTTCGTCCAGGGGCTGGGTGATCTCGTTGGACAGCCGGGCCCACGTCTGGCGGTCCAACTCCACATAGGGGGAGACGCCGGCGTCATTGTCACGGGGTGAGGTCACCCATGAATTGTGCCAAGGGCTGTGTGTTATTCCCAAACCGGAGGCGGCGATGGCCGCACGCCAATGGGCCGGGCCGGGCGATGCCGTGGGTGACCGTGGGAGGGCCCCGGGCACGGTATTCTTGGATCCATGTGTGGAATTGTTGGCTACGTAGGCCGCCCAGAAAAGACGACCGGTGACCACGGCGCCCTCGACGTGGTGCTCGAAGGCTTGCGGCGGTTGGAATACCGTGGCTACGACTCCGCCGGAGTCGCGGTACTCGGAGAAACCGGTGTGGAGTCCCGCAAAAAGGCGGGCAAGCTCGTCAACCTCATCGACGAACTCGAGGCCAACCCGCTCCCGGCCTCGTTGACCGGCATCGGCCACACGCGCTGGGCCACCCACGGCGGGCCATCGGACAGCAACGCCCACCCGCATCTGGCCGACGGCGGCAAGCTGGCCATGATCCACAACGGCATCATCGAGAACTTCGCGGACCTGCGCCAGGAACTGCTCGCTGCCGGATACCACTTCGAATCCGAAACCGACACCGAGGTCGCCGCCGTACTGCTCGGCGACATCTACACCCACGCCGGTGGGCGGGATCTGGCCACGTCGATGCAATTGGCCTGCCAACGCCTGGAAGGCGCCTTCACGCTGCTTGCCATCCACGAGGACCAGCCCGGCGTCGTCGTGGCCGCCCGACGCAATTCCCCGCTCGTCGTGGGGCTCGGCGACGGGGAGAACTTCCTGGGATCCGACGTCTCCGGGTTCATCGACTTCACCCGGCGTGCTGTCGAACTGGGGCAGGACCAGATCGTGACGATCACCCCGGACGACCACACCATCACGGACTTCCACGGCAACCCCGCAGAGGGCACCGAGTTCCACGTGGACTGGGACGCGGCAGCCGCGGAAAAGGGCGGCTTCGATTCCTTCATGGAGAAGGAGATCTTCGACCAGCCCGCGGCCGTCGCCGATACGCTGCTGGGCCGCTACGACGCCGACGGGAAGATGACGCTGGACGAATTGCGCATCGACGCCTCGGAACTGGCAGGCATCTCCAAGATCATCGTGCTGGCCTGTGGCACGTCAGCGTACGCGGGCTCCGTGGCCAAGTACGCGATCGAGCACTGGTGCCGGATTCCGGTTGAGGTCGAGCTCAGCCACGAGTTCCGCTACCGCGACCCGATCCTTGACGCGAAAACGCTGATCGTGTCGATTTCACAATCCGGTGAAACCATGGACACCCTCATGGCGGTCCGGTACGCCAAGGAGCAGGGCGCCAAGACGCTCTCCATCTGCAACACCAACGGGTCAACGATCCCGCGCGAATCCGACGCCGTGCTCTACACGCACGCCGGACCGGAAATCGCAGTGGCCTCCACGAAGGCCTTCCTCGCCCAGATCACCGCCACCTACATCCTCGGCTTGTACCTGGCCCAGCTGCGCGGCAACCTGTTCACCGGACAGATCAAGGACATCCTGTCCGACCTGCAGGACATCCCGGCGAAGATCCAGGACGTCCTGGACCGGGCCGACGTCATCAAGGAACTGGCCCGCTCGATGTCCGGTGCCAGCTCGGTGCTGTTCCTGGGCCGACACGTCGGGTACCCGGTGGCCATGGAGGGTGCTCTCAAGCTCAAGGAGATCGCCTACATCCACGCCGAGGGCTTTGCGGCCGGGGAGCTGAAGCACGGGCCGATCGCGCTGATCGACGACGGCCAGCCGGTCTTCGTCGTCGTGCCCTCCCCCCGGGGACGGCACTCGTTGCACGCCAAGGTGGTCTCGAACATCCAGGAGGTCAGGGCCCGCGGAGCCAAGACCCTGGTGATCGCCGAAGCCGGCGACGAGGCGGTGCGCGATTACGCGGAGTTCGTCTTCCACGTCCCGGAGACACCGACGCTGCTGATGCCGTTGCTGGCCACCGTTCCCTTGCAGCTCTTCGCCTGCGAATTGGCCAGTGCCAAGGGATTCGATGTCGACCAGCCGCGGAACTTGGCGAAGTCGGTCACGGTCGAGTAGTCCCGGCCAGCAAGCGCTGCAACGCCCCGGTACCCTTCGGTCCCGGGGCGTTCGCCCGTCTACCCGTGGGACCGTTCGGCCAGGCCCGCGACATAGGCGGCCTGTCCGGCGTGCTGGGTCGTGTCGTTCAGGACGCTGACCAGCCGGGACGCGGCGGTCACCTCCGGCTGCCAGTGTCGATCCACGACGCGGGTGAAGTCGGGTTCCGTCAACGATCCGACAATTTCCAGCGTGGCCTCGTGCACTGCAGCGTGGTAACCGGCCAACAGTTCTCCGTCGGTGGCCGAAAAGGCAGCAACGTCGCCGGACGCATGGCCATACCCCGTGTCGTGTGGACCGTAGGGGAGGCCGAACCGGGCGGCCCAACCACCCTGCTGCCACAGTTGTCCCTCGGGGATCCGGTGTTCGCCGGCTTCGGCAGGATCTGCCCGTCCGGCGAGCACCGCCGCGAGGTCGGCCAGGTGGTCATCCTGCACCCGGCTGAGATGCCACACCAGCCAGGCCACGGAGTTCGAGGCCTCATCCGGCCGGTACGACAACACCCGGGAACTGGCGCCGGTGACGAGCGTGGTGACGGTTTCGGCAACGCGTCCGAAGCCATCGGTGAGCAGGGCCAGGGCTGCTGGAGAGGACATGTGGGCTCCTTGGTCGTGGGGAAACCGAGGCTACTCCTGCACCTCCGGTGGCCCAACTTCCCGCCGTCGCGTTCTCCCTCGCTGTACCGGGAGCACGGGGCTGAAGGGTCGCGACAGTTCGCACCGGCAACACCGGATAAGCTGGTGGCATGATTGTCGGCATTGGCGTTGATGTAGTGCAGGTTTCCCGGTTCCGAGCCCAACTCGAACGCACCCCAGCCCTGCGCGAACGGTTGTTTGTCCCGGCCGAACGCGAATTGAACATGCGTTCGCTGGCAGCACGGTTTGCCGCCAAGGAGGCCATTGCCAAGGCCCTGGGCGCCCCGGTCGGGATGAATTGGCAGCACTGCCAGGTGGTCGTCGACGCCGCCGGGGATCCCCAGGTGCAGGTGGACGGCACGGTGGCCGAGGCCGCGGTGGCCAAGGACGTCCAATACTGGCACCTCTCCCTCAGCCACGATGGGGACCTGGCCACCGCCATGGTCGTTGCGGAGCGCTAGACGATGCTGAACGCCTACACGGGAACACAGATCCGTGCCGCCGAAGCCGGCCTCCTCGAATCCGGGGACGGCGATGCGCTCATGCGCACTGCGGCCCACGGACTCGCACACCACGTCATGGCCCTGCTCCGCGCCCGCTATGGTGCCGTCTACGGGGCCCGGGTCGCAGCACTGATCGGCACCGGCAACAACGGAGGCGACGGACTCTATGCCCTGGCCCGCTTGGCAGGCCGCGGTGTGGCCTGCACCGCGATCCTGCTGGGGGACCGGGCCCACCCGGAGGCCCTGGCCGCCTTCCGCCGCACCGGCGGACGCGTGATCGATGGCGGAGTACCCGCCTCGGGGGCGCGGGGCAAGAGCCGCCGATTCCGGGCCGCCACCGAGGCGCTGCGCGGCGTCGACCTGGTGATCGACGCGGTGCTGGGTACCGGTGCGCAGGGGCGCCTGTCCCGGCCCGAGGTGCCCGATGACCTGCCGGTGGTTGCCTGCGACCTTCCCTCCGGGGTGGACGCCGACACGGGGGCCGCCCTGGGCAATGTCCTGCCAGCTGACCTGACAGTGACGTTCGGGGCGCTGAAGACCGGGCTGTGTGTCGGGGCCGGGCGGCTGTTGGCCGGCCGCGTCGAGATCGTTGACATCGGCCTGGAGGCGGTGCTCGGCCAACCGGACCTGAGGGTCACCACCCGTGCCGATGTCGAGTCCGCCACGCCCCGGCCCACCGGAAGCCAGCACAAGTATTCCCGCGGGGTCCTCGGCCTGGTCGCCGGTTCGGACACCTATCCCGGCGCCGCAGTATTGGCGGCAACTGCGGCGGTGAACACCTCGGTCGGCATGCTGCGCACCCTGGCCCCTGAGCGCCCCGCCGCACTGATCGCCGCGGCGGTCCCCGAAGCCGTTCCCGCCGCCGGGCCCGACGTGCGCGTCGACGCCTGGGCCATGGGCCCGGGCATCGCGGAGGACGCGGCGCAATTGGCGGCCGTCGAACAAGTCCTGGGGTCCGGCCAACGGGCCGTCGTCGATGCCAGCGCGCTGCGTGCCCTGCAGCCATCGCAAGGGCACTCGCGGCTCATCCTGACCCCCCATGCCGGTGAACTCGAGGACCTGCTGGGCCGGGCCGGAGTGAGGGTCACGGCCGCCGACATCGAGGCCGATCCGGTGCGGTGGGCCCGGTGGGCCTCCGTCGGCTATTCGTCGGTGGTCCTGCTGAAGGGCCACTCAACGATCGTCGTGGCTCCCGACGGCTACACGGTGGTCAGCCTCAACGGACCGGCCCAGCTGGCGACGGCCGGTAGCGGGGACGTGCTGACCGGGATGCTCGGGGCCATGCTGGCCACCTCCGCCGCGGGGGACCACTCGACCCACGGCCTCGTCGAACTGGCCGCCGCCGCAGCCTACCGGCAGGGCGATGCCGCCCGGGTGGCCGGCCGCGATGGCGGCTTCGGGGCCGGACGGCTGGCCCAGGCGGCCGGACGGGACGACCTGGCGTAGTCAGCCCGCCGGGTCGAACCTGCGCCCCAGTGCCGCGATGGTCCAGCCGGCCTGCTCCCACTGGGCGTGGTCCAGCACGTTGCGTCCGTCGACGAGCCGGGTGCCCCGGACCTGCGGGGCCAGGTCGGCGGGTGTCAGCGCCTTGAATTCGTTCCACTCCGTGAGCAACAGGACCAGGTCGGCGTCGCGGGCGGCGTCGGCCACGGAGTCCACATAGCCCAGGCGCGGGAACCGGCGTCGTGCATTGTCATTTCCCTCCGGGTCGTAGACGGTCACCTCGGCACCGTCGTTGTAGAGCCGCCCGGCCACGTCGAGGGCCGGGGAGTCGCGGACATCGTCGCTGTCCGGCTTGAAAGCGACGCCGAGCACCGCGATGCGGCGGCCGGCCACCGAGTTGTCCAGCATCTGGTGCGCCAGGGAGACCACCCGGTCCCGTCGGCGCAGGTTGATGTCGTCCACATTGTGCAGGAAGTCCATCGTGTGGTTCAGCCCGAGCTCGCTGACCCGTGTCTGCAGGGCCCGGATGTCCTTGGGCAGGCAGCCGCCGCCGAAACCGATCCCGGCGTTGAGGAACTTGCGGCCGATGCGTGCGTCAAATCCCAGCGCATCGGCCAGGGTACGGATGTCGCCGCCCACGGTCTCGGTGACCTCCGAGAAGGCGTTGATGAAGGAGATCTTGGTGGCCAGGAAGGCGTTGGCCGCGACCTTGACCAGTTCCGCCGTCTCGAAATCGGTGACGACCAGCGGGGTGTCCTGGCCCAGGGCCCGGGCGTAGACCTCCCGCAACCGGGCCTCGGCCGCGCCGGAGTCGACGCCGAACACGAGCCGGTCGGGGGACACCGTGTCCTTGACCGCGAAGCCCTCGCGCAGGAATTCCGGATTCCAGGCCAGCTCCACGTTGACGTCGGGCCGTGACTCGGCGGCGAGGACACCTGCGAGGCGACGCGCTGTGCCGACCGGGACCGTTGACTTGCCCACCACGAGGGCATCGCGGGTGATGTGCCGGGCGAGCGACTGGATGGAGGCGTCGACATAGCGCAGGTCGGCACCGCGGTCCGCTGCCCGTTCCGGGGTTCCCACACCGATGAAGTGGATGTCGGCCCACCCGCCGACCTCTGCGTAGTCCGTGGTGAAACGCAGGCGCCCCGAGCGCACGTGCTTGACCAGCAGTTCCGGCAGGCCGGGTTCGTGGAAGGGCAGGTCGCCCTGGGACAAGCGGTTGATCTTGTCCTGGTCGACGTCCACGCCGATGACCTCGAACCCGAGCTCGGCCATGCAGGCAGCATGGGTGGCGCCGAGGTATCCGGTGCCGATCACTGAAATCCTGAGCGTCATGTGGACCTAACTATGCGGTGGTGGGCGGTGGACTTCGACCATGCTAACCGTGGCCGGTGGGTGGTGCGTGGCCATCCGGTGAATGCGCGCCGTCGACCGGTGGAAGACCGGGCGTGGTGGCCGGACTCAGGTGGGGGAGGGCCCTCCGGGGGACCTGGAAGCCAGGTAGGCGTGCAGTGCCTCGTGCTGGTCCCGTGGTGCGAAGCCTGCGGCATGGATCCGGTTCAGGTCCAGGACCGAGTTCAACGGCCGGGGGGCTGCCTGCTTGCCGGCGAAGTACTCGGCGGTGCTGATCCCGGTGACATCGGCCCGGTCCCGGCCGGCGGCGGCGAAGGCCTCCGCGGCGATGTCGGCCCAGCTGGCCGGTTCCCCGGCGTTGGTCAGGTTGTAGGTCCCGTATGGGGCGCCGGTGGCCAGCAGGTGGGCGATTCCTGCGGCGATCGTGTCGGTGAAGGACAGGCGCCCGAATTGGTCGTTGACGACCGAGGGGCTGATCCCGCGTTCGGCCAGGGAGAGCATGGTGGCCACGAAGTTGTTGCCGTCCCCGATGACCCAGCTGGTGCGGATCAGGTAGTGCCGCGGCACGGTTCCCACGGCCAGGTCCCCGGCGGCCTTGGATTGGCCGTAGACGCCCAGCGGGGACAGCTCGGCGTCCTCGGGGTAGGGGGACGGTGAGGTCCCGTCGAAGACGTAGTCGCTGGAGACATGGACCAGGGTGAGGTTCCTCGCGGCGCAGATCCTGGCCAGGGCGGCGACACCAGTGGCGTTCGCGGCCCAGGCCGCGGTGCGCCCGTCGGGGGTCTCGGCGTCGTCGACGCGGGTGTAGGCGCCGGCGTTGATGATGGTGGAGTAGCCGGAGAAGTCGCGGGCCGCCAACCCCGCGGCGTCCGTGAGGTCCGCCTCGGCGCGGGTGGCGTAGTCGACGTCGGCGCGGTCGGCGAAGTGCCGGCGCAGTGCGGTTCCGAGTTGGCCGCCGGCACCCAGGACCAGGGTGCGCAACGGCTGCACGGGTTCGACGTCGGCCAGCGCCGGATGGGCACGGTCCTTGGCGGAGAGCTCGGCCCGCTCCAGGGGGATGGGCCAGTCGATGGCCGCGCTCTGATCGGCCAGGTTCACGAATGCATAGTTGTCGGTGGCTTCTGCGGACCAGTGGTCGTTGACCAGGTAGGTGTAGGCGGTGTCCTCGGCGAGGGTCTGGAAGGCGTTGCCGACCCCGCGCGGGACGAACACCGCGGTGTCGGGGCCGAGTTCGGTGGTGAAGACCTCCCCGAAGGAGTCCCCGGCGCGCAGGTCGACCCAGGCGCCGAAGATCCGCCCGGTGGCGACGGAGACGTACTTGTCCCAGGGTTCGGCGTGGATGCCGCGGGTGGTGCCGATGGCTGCGTTGAAGGAGATGTTGTTCTGCACCGGCCCGAAGTCGGGCAGGCCCAGGGCCGTCATCTTCGCGCGCTGCCAGTTCTCCTTGAACCAGCCGCGGTTGTCCCCGGGCACGGGAAGGGTGAGCACGAGCATCCCGGGGATGTTCGCCACCGGTGTCACGGCCAGGGGTGCCGGGGGTGGGTTCTGGGCCATGTTCAGTGTCCTGCCTGCTGGTACTTCGCCTCGGTGGCCGCCTTCTGCGGGCGCCACCAGGCCTCGTTCTGGCGGTACCAGGCGACGGTGTCGGCCAGGCCGGCGGCGAAGTCCGCGCGGGCCGGGGCCCAGCCGAGTTCGGTGCGCAGCTTGGTCGAGTCGATCGCGTAGCGCAGGTCGTGGCCTGCCCGGTCGGTGACGTGGTCGAACGCGTCGGGATCGTGGCCGAAGACCTCCAGCAGGGCGCGCACGACGTCGAGGTTGTTGCGTTCGCCGTCGGCGCCGATCAGGTAGGTTTCCCCGATGCGTCCGTGCTGCAGGATGGTCCAGACGGCGCTGGAGTGGTCATCGGCGTGGATCCAGTCGCGCACGTTGGCCCCGCTGCCGTACAGGCGGGGGCGCACGCCGTCGATCAGGTTGGTGATCTGGCGGGGGATGAACTTCTCCACGTGCTGGTAGGGACCGTAGTTGTTCGAGCAGTTGCTGATCGTGGCCCGCACTCCGAAGGAGCGGACCCAGGCCCGCACCAGCAGGTCCGAGCCGGCCTTGGTGGAGGAATACGGGCTGGAGGGGTTGTAGGGGGTGTGCTCGGTGAAACGCTGGGGGTCATCGAGTTCCAGGTCCCCGTAGACCTCGTCGGTGGAGATGTGGTGGTACCGGGTGCCGTGCCGGCGGGCCGCCTCGAGCAGGGTGAAGGTGCCGGTGATGTTCGTGTCCAGGAACGGGCGGGGATCGTGCAGGGAGTTGTCGTTGTGGGACTCGGCGGCATAATGCACGACGGCGTCTGCCTCACCGACGAGGCTGTCCACCAGGGTTGCGTCGCAGATGTCGCCCTCGACCAGGCGGAACCGTTCCGGGTCCAGGCCGGCCAGGGAGGCGGTGTTCCCCGCGTAGGTCAGCTTGTCCAGGACGGTGACCCGGGCATCGGTGTGCTCCAGGACGTAGTGCACGAAATTCGAACCGATGAAGCCGGCACCGCCGGTGACCACGAGGTTGTCCATGACCATGACATTACCCGGTGGGGAGGCCGTCATGCCCTACCGTTCCGCGCACGTGACACAGTACGGTGGGGCCCATGAGGGGAATCATTCTTGCCGGGGGAACCGGCTCGCGGTTGCATCCGATCACCCAGGGCATCAGCAAGCAGCTCGTCCCGGTCTACGACAAGCCGATGATCTACTATCCGCTGGCCACGCTCATGTTGGCCGGCATCCGGGAGATCCTGCTCATCACCACCCCGCACGACGCCGACCAGTTCCACCGGCTGCTCGGTGACGGGTCGCAGTGGGGCCTGGATTTGACGTATGCGGTGCAGGAATCCCCGGATGGCCTGGCCCAGGCGTTCTTGATCGGCGAGGAGCACATCGGCGACGGCAAGGTCGCCCTGGTGCTCGGGGACAACATCTTCTACGGGTCCGGGTTGGGGACCCAGCTGCAGAAGCTGGCCGATCTGGAGGGCGCGGCGGTCTTCGGGTACCACGTGGCGGATCCGCAGGCTTACGGCGTCGTGGAGTTCGATGCGGCAGGCAACGCGGTGTCCCTGGAGGAGAAGCCCGAGCACCCGCGGAGCAACTATGCGGTCCCGGGCCTGTATTTCTATGACAACCAGGTCGTGGAGATCGCCCGCGCGTTGAAGCCCTCACCGCGGGGGGAGCTGGAGATCACCGATGTGAACCGCCGCTACCTGGAAGCAGGTGAACTGAAGGTTTCGGTGCTGCCCCGGGGGACCGCCTGGTTGGACACCGGGACGTTCGAGTCCCTGAATGACGCCTCGAACTACATCCGCACCATCGATGCCCGGCAGGGCCTGAAACTCAGTGCCCCGGAGGAGATCGCCTGGCGGCAGGGCTTCATCACCGATGGCGAGCTCGATGCCCTGGCCCGGCCGCTGGTCAAGAGCGGCTACGGGCGGTACCTGCTGAACCTGCTGGAGCCGGCCAACCAGCGCGTGGGCAGCTGATGCGAGAATGATGGAGTGACTTCGCAAACTGAGCGCCGGGGAGAACACGGCGACACCACGCCCACGGCCCACGGATTCGCTCCCGGCCCCGAGTACGAACGACGGGCGGAAATCGACCTCTCGGCGATCCGGGACAACGTCAAGCGGGTGATCGAGCTCGCCGCGCCGGCCACCGTCATGGCCGTGCTCAAGGCCGATGCCTACGGGCACGGTGTCCTGCCGGTCGCGGCCGCGGCGTTGCAGGCCGGTGCCGGTTGGCTCGGGTTCGCCCACATCAGCGAGGCGCTCGTGGTCCGTGACGCAGGCATCACGGCGCCGACGCTGGCCTGGCTGCACACCACCGATGCCCCGTTTGCCGAGGCCATTGCCCGCAACGTCGACCTCGGGGTCTCCGGCTGGGAACTCGACTACATTGCAGCAGCCGCAAAGCAGGCCGAACGCCCGGCACGGGTCCACTTGAAGATCGACACGGGTCTGGGGCGCAACGGCTGCCCGCCGGCCCAGTGGGAACGGCTGCTCGGAGCCGCCGCTGAATACCAGGAAGCTGGGCTGCTGCGGGTGGTCGGGGTCTTCACCCACCTGGCAGTGGCCGATGAACCGGATCGGGGCGAGACCGACGCCCAACTGGAATTGTTCCGCGAGGCCGTGAGTCTCGCCGAAGATGCAGGGTTCGACCTGGAAGTACGCCATGCGGCCAATACCCCGGCGATCCTCTCCCGTCCTGATGCACACTTCGACCTGGTCCGGCTGGGTCTGGGCATGTACGGGCTGAGTCCCTTCGCGGACCAGACGTCCCGCCAGTTGGGGCTGCGCCCGGCGATGCGCCTGGTGGCACGGGTCGCCAACGTCAAGGAAGTCCCCGCCGGACAGGGTGTCTCCTACGGGTTGACCTACCGGACCGCCGAAGCCACCACGTTGGCCCTCATCCCGATGGGGTACGGCGACGGGGTGCCCCGGTCCGCCGTGGAGGGCCCCGTGCTCATCGGCGGGCGCAAGTTGCCCAGCCGGGGGCGAATCGCCATGGACCAGTTCGTCGTCGACCTCGGGGACGTTCCCGATCCCGCGGCACTGGTGGGTACCGAGGCCGTGTTGTTCGGCGGTGAGGGGCCCTCGGCCGACGAGTGGGCGGCCGCGGCCGGCACCATCAACTACGAAATCGTCACGCGGATCTCCCCGCGCGTGCCCCGACTGTATGTCGAGGGGTCCTGGGGGCCCAAGGATGTCTGATGCCACGGCAGGCGCGCCCCGGGGCGTGCAGCCACCCGAACCGCTGTGGAGTGCCGAGCTGAACACCTGCGGCCCGGAGTCCACGCAGGAACTCGCGGCCCGCATCGGCTCCTCGCTGCGGGCCGGTGACCTGCTGCTGCTCACCGGCGAACTCGGGGCCGGCAAGACCACTTTCACCCAGGGCCTGGGAGCCGGGCTCGGGGTGCGGGAGGGCATCATCTCCCCGACCTTCGTCCTGTCGAGGATCCACCCGTCGCTGACCGGAGGGCCCGACCTGGTCCACGTGGACGCCTATCGGCTCTCCGGCATCGATGAGCTCGAGGACCTCGACCTGGAACAGGGCATGGACCGTTCGGTCACCGTCATCGAATGGGGTGCTGGCAAAGCCGAGCAGTTGAGCGACTCGCGGCTGGAGGTCACCCTGACCCGTGAGAGCGGTTCGACCATGTCCGGCAGCGGGGAACCCCTGCAACTCGATTTTTCGGAGAGCGAGGACGACGAGCCCCGCACGATCACGGTGGCGGCCTTTGGTCCCGCCTGGATGGATCGCCGCCTCTTCTGACGCGCGGGATGCCAAGCATGATCCATCCCGGGGCTTCGTCACCGGTCCTCGGGCGCGTCGATGGGGAGTTCTCCCCATCGCGGTGACGCCGTGCCCGTCCTAGGCTGGTCCGGATGGAGAGGCGGGCAGGCTGTGAGATTGGTTGAGGTGGAGTTGCCCGTGGGCTGGAAGCGGCTGGAGGCCGAGGGGTGCAACTACCTGGCCTATCGTGCCGGGGATGGCGGAACGGGCCGGCCGGGTACGGCAGGCGATGCAAACGACCTGACCGGCGACGCCGTTCCGGTGACCGTCCAGGGACTGGACATCCTCTCCCAACCGGTGGACATCCGTGCTGCAGGTCTTCCCCGGGGTCTTGTCCCGGCGAGCAGCATCATCGCCGTCGAGTACACGTCCGGCAATGTCATGCAGGGAATCGGCGGGCTCTACGTGGTCGATGTCAGCAAGGGCCATCTTGCCGGGTTCCCGGCCAGCCGCATGGATCTGACGCACCGGAGGAGCGGGGTGGCACTGTTCACCCGACGTTGGGTGCTGGGCCAGGGAGAACGTACGCTGGAGATCGCGGCGACCTGCCCCCTGGACCATTTCCGCCGCCATATTCAGGACTTCGACGAACTTGAAGACAGGATCCATCTGGCAGCATGAATGCCCCATCGAACGGCGCCCACCAGGCCGCCGATGCCGCCTGGCCGAGCGGACCGCTGGTCCGCCCGACCGCCTGGGAATTGATGGTCCAGGCGTGGCCCCGTCAGCGGTTGCGTCGCTCCACCGTGCGCCGGCATCGGTCGATGATCGCGGAGCTGGCCACGCAGGGATGGGTCGACGACGCCGGCCGGTTCGGTGAACAGGCACTGGACTTGGTTCCGGCAGCTGCCGAAGCCACCTCCAGGTGGCATGCGACCGGTCGGCACCAGGGGCTGACCTCCGAAGTGCTCATCTACGCAGGCGGGCAGGAGTGCATCCTGAGTGTCGGGCCGGACGCGGCGACGTTGCGGTCCGCCTCGGGGGAGCATGCGCCGGTGCAGGGGGCCGAGTTGCCCGTGGCCATCAGGAAACTGCACGCCACCGAGATCCCCACCATGCTCTGCGCCTGGGCGGGCGTCCGCCCCGGGACCACGCCGGAGGGGCGAACGTTGGAGCTGCCGGTTCCCGTGTTCACCGCACGCGCCCACGGGACGGCGGGTGCCCCGCCCCACGAATTCGGCGATGCCCAAGCCCTGTGGAGGGACGACTGGTTCGTCTGGGACGTGGTGACCCCCACGGGGGCGGAACACGGCTTCATCGGGACCGCCGAACACGGCCACTACGCCTTCGGTCAGGTCTCCTCGGCCGCCGGACCCGTGATCCACCTGGTGCCGATCCGCAGTGGCGAGATCTGGCGGATCCTCGAGGCAGCCCAGGGCACGTGAGGTCGCGCGGCTGACAGGGGTCCGTGGCACGCATACGATGGAGCGGTGCTTATTCTGGCCATTGACACCTCCGCCACCGCTTCCGCCGCCCTGTTGGAGAGCCGCCCCCCGGGGGGCGCGCCCCACCTGCTGGCCTCCTTCCAGACGGACGAGACAACCACACATGCCGAGGTCCTCGCCCCCGGCATCCGGGACCTGCTCGCCGAAGCCGGCACCACCGGAGCCGACCTGGATGCCCTGGTGGTCGGAGTGGGCCCGGGGCCGTTCACCGGGCTCCGCGTAGGCATCGCCACTGCACGGGCCCTGGGGTTCACGTGGGGTGTCCCCGTCCACGGTGTCATGAGCCTGGACGCCCTGGCCCACGACGTCATGGGTGAATCGGCCCCTGGTGGATTTCTCGACCAGGGCTTCACGGTGGCCATCGACGCCCGCCGCAAGGAGCTCTACTGGGCGCGGTACGCCGCCGACGGGACCCTGCGCGATGGACCCCACGTCGGCGGCGCCGAAACGCTGCCGGCGGTTCCCGTACACGGTGCCGGTGCCGGGATCCAGGCCGAACGGCTGGCCGCGGCGGGGGTGCCGGTGGTGGAGTCGTTCGCCGACCGCCAGCCAACTGCCGCCTCGTTGGGCACCCGGGCCCTGGGGGTCCTCGGTGCCGGCGGTGAGCTGCTGCCCACGACGCCGCTGTACCTGCGTGAATCAGATGCCAAGGTCCCGGCGCAGATGAAGGGCCAGCCGACGTCGTGATCTATCGCGAGATGACCACGGCCGACATCCCCGCCGTGTGGGAACTTGAGCTGCGGCTCTTCCCCGAGGACGCCTGGCCGCTGGAGATGTTCCATGACGAGCTGCGGCAGACGGCCACGCGCAGGTACTGGGTAGCCGAGGAGCAGGAGCGGATCGTCGCGTATTGCGGGATGATGTGCGTGCTCCCGCTGGCCGACGTGCAGACCATTGCCGTCCTCCCGGAATTCGAAGGCCAGGGCATCGGGTCCACCCTTTTGCGCCAGCTCATCGACGAGGCCCGCGACCGGGGGGCCGAGGACGTCCTGCTGGAGGTCCGCGCCGACAACCCCCGCGCCCAGGGCCTCTACACGCGGTTCGGGTTCGAACACATCCACACCCGCCGCGGCTACTATCCCGGCGGTGTTGACGCGTTGATCATGCGCCGGCACCTCACACGGGCCTAGCCGCCCGGACAGATCTCCCGTGCCAGGCGGGCCACCTCCGCCACCGACAGCCCGCCGAGCCGGTCCAGCTCATCGATGAGCTCCGCCGCCCGGGACCAATCCGCGGGCCGGGCGGTGGCCGGCATGCGGGCATGCAGCAGGGAACCCAACTCTGCCAGCCGGTGTGCTCCGGCCAGGGTGGCGCTGGAGACCAGTGACAGGGCGGCGTCCCGGCCGTCAGCGCCATCGCACCGCTCCACCGCCAGGTGCAGGCGAGCGCACCTCACCGGCCAGAGCCGGACGAACCGCCCGGCGAAGTCAGACGCCGCCGTGGTGCCCACCTGTTCCACCAGCGACCGCAGCCCGGACGGGCACACGAAGGCACCGGCGGTGGGGGCGTCCTCTGCTGCGGTGTGCGTCATGGATCCATGGTTGCCCGCGGACCAGCCGGAAGTGCTCAAACGATGCTCAAGATCGGCTCAAGATCTTCGGGACGACCTTGTGTGGAAATTTTGTCAATCCCGGGGTGCTTCTTGATGTGCGACGGAGATGCTGTCTCCAACAGCCGGTGAAGCAGATCTCCGGCACTCACTTCCAAGGGGACACAGCATGAACAAGATGACCAAGGGCGCATTGGCCACCGGACTCGGCGTCGCACTGCTGATCGGCGGCGGCGGATCGCTGGCCGTGTGGAACACCAGCGCCCAGGCCAACGCCGGAACCATCGTCGCCGGCGACCTGGGGCTGGAAGCCGGCGCCGGGACGTGGAGGAACTCGGCAGGCACCGACGTGACCGAGAAGGTGCAGGGCGGGAAGTACAAGATCGTCCCCGGCGACTCGCTGACCTTCACGCAGCCGGTCACCGTGGAGCTCTCGGGCGAGATGATGAAGGCCAAGCTGTCCGTCACCGGAGCCCCGCAGGGCACCTTCACGCAGGGGAACTACGACATCAGCGGCGACGTGGTCGATGCGAACGGGAACACGGTCTTCGACCAGATCCTGACGAAGTCCGGCTCCTACACCGCCTCGGCTACCTTCACCTTCAAGGAAGGCACCACGGGCGTGCAGGACACCGGGGCCTCCTACGACTTCAGCAACATCGCCTACAAGCTGGACCAGGTGGCCTCCTCCAGCAACCCCACCACCGCCCCGTAGCAGCGGCACGAACGCACGGTAGACAGCATCACCATCACCCCGGGAGGCAGGCATGAGGACGACGACGGCGCTGAAGACAGCTGCGGTGCTCGCAGCCGCCGTCGTGCTCGGGTTGGGCACGGTCCAGGGCAGTCTCGCCGTGTGGAACGCCACCACCGCCTCGGCCGCGGGAACGGTCAGGGCCGCGGACTTCGACGTGGTCCTGACCCCCGCGGCCGGCACGCCACAACGCCTGAGCGCCAACGGCCGGCCTGCCACCGTGGCCCTGCCGGCCATCACTTCCCTCCAACCGGGACAGGCGCGGACCATCCCGGTCACCATCACCAACGCGACAGACGCCGGCAGCGGAAACTTCACCATCCAGGTCAACACCGCCGCTCCGACGGCGACCGGTGAGGCGGCCGGCTACCTGAAGGCCACCGCCGGGCTGACGGGCTCGCGCAGCTGCGCTGGCTCGGGAGTCCACCCGTCGGCACGGCTGGCCCAGGGCGCCTCGGCCACCCTGTGCGTCACCGTCGAACTGGACGCGCACGCTCCGGCAACGGCCGGCGGCCGGGACGGATCGATCGCCGTGAAGCTCGCAGCCACACAGCTCTGATCCCCGCACCCGCACCCACACACCACACCGGCTTCCACGAAAGGACATCATGGCCCAGCACCTCGCATCGCAGACCCGGCCCCGGCGCCGCGTGCCCGCCGTGGTGGGAAGCGTCCTGGGCCTGGTGGCACTGGTGCTGGCCGTCTTCGCCGCGCTGGTGCTGATCATCGTGCCGGTGGCCACCGGATCCCAGACCTATTCGGTGCTGACCAATTCCATGCGACCCCACCTGCCTCCGGGAACGCTGGTCGTCTCCCGGCCCATCGCCTTCCAGGACCTGGAGGTCGGCGATGTGATCACGTACCAGCTCGAATCGGGACGGGCCGACGTCATCACCCACCGCATCGTCTCCACTACCGCCGACCAGAACGGCAAGACCCTGCTCATCACGCAGGGGGACAACAACGACCTGGCCGACGACGCGCCGGTGCGCGAGGTCCAGGTCCGCGGCAAGCTCTTCTACGCCGTGCCGTACGCCGGGTTCCTGGCCAACTGGCTCGGCAACCAGGACCGCGGGATGGGGGCCCAGATCGCCGCCGTCGTGCTCATCGGCTATGGGGCCTGGAACGTGGCCTCGGGGATCCTTGCCCGCCGGAAGCCCTCGCCCGGGTCCGCCGATGCCCCCGCGGCGCAGGAGGCAACGGCACCGGCCGGCCCGGACACCACGCGGGAGGCACCCCGGGATGTGTGGGCCAACGACGAGAAGCGCATGCCGTCCGCCTTCGGGCCCCGCTCGTTTCCGGCCCGCCCGGCTTCCCGCCATGCGCACGAGACCCCACGGCGTTCCACACGCCAACACCACGAAAGGAATCCCCGGTGAACCACCACGGCCTGCCAGCCGGTGCCCCGGCCGAAGCCGGCACCTCCCCGCGCCGCCCGATGCGCTGGCGCCTGTCTGCGGTCGTGTATGCCGTCGTGGTCATCCTGGGACTGGCCGGCACCGGAGCACACGCGCAGTGGAGCCAGAGCGGGACGGCCGCGGCCAGCGTCTCCACCGGCCAGTGGGGGCCAATGGGGAACCTGGCCTGGACGGGATGCTCGGCGCGCAAGGATGGACGGCTGGGCACCGACCACCTCGTCATCTCCTTCACGGCCCCCGCCGACGCCGATCACCTCCGCGCCGACCTCACCGGTGACATCACCGCCCGGGCCACCAAGGACCTGCCGGTGGGGACGCCGCGCGCCTCCAGCGTCGAATTCACGGTGAAGAGCCAGTGGCTCTCCCGCCACGACTACGAGGTGACCTTGACCCCCGCCTACGCGGGCATCCCCGGCCAGCCGGTCAAGCGCACGGTCACCCTGCGCATGGGCTTCTTCGGCAACGTCGAAGCCTCCTGCGGCTAGGCGCGCTGCCCCGGCTCGGGTCCCGTGCGCCGACGTGGTGGGGTGTCCGCCCGGGGTATCTCCATCGATTCCGCCCGCCCCGCTACACTGGCGACGAGGCCGAACAATCTGGGGAGATGACAGTGCAGGAACGTCGAGTGGCAGTCGTCGTCGAAGATGACGAGGACATCAGGGGCCTGCTGGAGGCCGTCCTGCTGCAGTCAGGGTTCGAGGTCCACCAGACCGGAAGTGGGGTGGCGGCCGTCGAATTGGTGGCCCAGCAGGACCCGGAACTGGTGACCCTGGACCTCGGCCTGCCCGACATCGACGGTTTCGAGGTCGCCCGGCGGATCCGCAGGGACTCCGATGCCCACATCGTCATGCTGACGGCGCGAACCGACGAGATCGACACCGTCCTGGGCCTGGAGACCGGGGCCGATGACTTCCTCACCAAGCCCTTCAGCCCGCGTGAATTGCGCGCCCGGATCGAAGCCATCATGCGTCGTCGTGCCCGGGACCGCGCCGCCTTCCAGACGGCCGCGGCCCATCCCGCGGCCGAAGCAGCCTCGCCCGGGTTCCACGCGGCGGCGGCAGGCAACGCCTCGGGGCCAGGCCCCGACCGGAACCACGACGCGGGGGGCAGCCTGCGCCTGAACGGGCTGGTCCTTGATGCGCCCACGTATTCGGTGACGGTCGATGGACGCGATACCGCTGTGACCCCGACCGAATTCACCCTGTTGCACGCGATCCTCGCCGGCGGCCGCACCGTCAGGACGAAGACCTCGCTGGTCCGCCGGCTGCGCGACGAGGAGGCGGACTCCGGAACCTTCGTCTCGGACGCCGACGAGCGCAGCATCGAAGTCCACGTGGGGAACCTGCGGCGGAAACTCGGCGACGACGCCAAGGCACCACGCTGGATCGAGACGGTCCGCGGCGTCGGGTATCGCGCAGCCCCCGAACGGGCCGCGCCGCAGCCTGCCCGCTCCGGGACCGGCCTTCCCCCGGCCGTCGGTGCGCCGGCCACCCGGCAGGAACCGGCGGCCGATGATGCCGGACCCGCCGGCCTGTCGATGCGCACCTGCCCCGATCACCTGGAGGTGTCGTTCTCCGAGGGGACCCGACTGGACGAACACCACTTGAAGGCGATCAGCAACGGGCTGGTGGAGTGCGGATCCAGGTCCCTGGTGGTGGTGTGCACCGGATTGTCCTCGATGGGGACGTCGGTGGCGGCCTGGGATCTGCACGGCCGCAACATCAGGGCGGCCTTCGTCGGGGCGGGGCCCACTGATCGGCTGCTGGTGCACCTGTTCAACCGCTCGGATGCCGAGTCCTACACCTGGGAGTACTTCGAGGACCTCGACCAGGCCCGCTCATGGTCGGTCGGCCCGCGGTGAACGGGAAACCCGACCGCAGCTGGGGCGGTCGCATCAACCAGATCTTCGACGGCCTGCTGCGGATCGCCAACGAGGATTTCAGCCAGCCGCTCCAGCCCAGCGACCAACGGGACGAACTCGATGCCATCATCATCGGGATCAACGCCATGGCGGAGGACTTGTCGACCAATCTCCAGGTGCTGGACCGCCGGGTCGCCGAACGGACCCGGGACCTGAAATCCGCCACCGACGCACTGCGACAGTTGACCATCACCGATCATCTGACCGGCGTGGGGAACCGCAAGGCCATGGAACTGGCGCTGGAACACCGTCTCGTGGAGTACCGGCGCGGTGAAGCCCCACCGGTGGTGGTTTCGTTGGACCTGGACCACTTCAAGGAGGTCAACGACCACCTGGGACACCACATGGGCGACCTGGCGCTGCGTGGCGTGGCCGACCTCCTGACCCGATGCATGCGCGAGAACGACGGCGCCTACCGGCTCGGCGGTGACGAGTTCGCTGTGCTGTTGGCAGGAGATGCCGACGTGGAGGGGGCCGAGGCGCTCTGTCGACGGTTGATGCGGGCCATCGAGGCGACCCCGGTGGTCCCCGACGCCCAGGCCAGGCGGATCGGCTTCAGCTGTGGAATCTCCATCGCCCGCCCCGACTCGACCCAGGAGAGCCTGATGCTCGAGGCCGATACCGCCATGTACGTCTCCAAACGCTCCCGCGGAACCAAGATCCACGTCTTCGAGGACTCGATGTTGTGGGCCCGACGCAGGGCCGCCGAATTGACCAACCAACTACGTGGTGGCCTGGCCACCGAACGCATCGTCGTGCCCTACTACCAGCCCATCGTCGACTTGGCGTCCGGCCAGACGGCAGCCGCCGAGGCACTGATGCGTTGGGACCACCCGGTGTACGGGCTCATCAGCCCCGATGAGGTCCTTCCGCTGGCCCGCCAGGCGGACCTGATGAAACCCCTGACCGAATCCATGGTCAGACAGGTCCTCGACGACGTGTCCGAGTGGAAAAACGACGGACTGGTCGGCGACGGTTTCCGCGTCAGCGTCAACGTCGAGGCCGACGAACTGAAGAGCTTGTGCTTCGTGGACTTCATCACCGGCGAACTGCGCGCCCGCGACCTGCCCGGCGACGTCCTGGTCCTGGAGATCACCGAGAACCTGGAGCTCCACGGCGCCGCCGAGGAGCTGTTCGCCATGGAGAGCCTGCGCCGACTCGGAGTCAGGCTGTCCATTGACGACTTCGGGACCGGATATTCGGCGATTGCCTACCTGCGCTGCCTGCCGGCCAAATCGGCCAAGGTCGATCGATCGCTCATCGCGGGAATCGACACCGATGAACGCCAACGCGGGATCGCCGCGGCAGTGCTCCAGCTGATCCAGGTCAGTGGGCTGCTCAGCGTCGCGGAGGGGATCGAAACCGAGGCCCTGGCGGCCGAAGCCGGCCGGCTCGGATTCACCTTGGGCCAGGGCTACCATTTTGGCCGCCCGATGCCCGCGGTGGCGTTTCGTGGCGTCCTCCGTGTGGGAGGGCAGACGTCGGGCTGGCCGGCCGCCGGCCAGGGCTTGGACACCACTAAACTGGGATCATGACATCCCCCGCACCGCTGGTCCTCGGCATCGAATCCTCCTGCGACGAAACCGGAGTCGGGATCGTCCGGGGTACCGAACTGCTGGCCAACACGGTGTCCTCCTCGATGGAAGAACACGTCAGGTTCGGCGGCGTGATCCCCGAGATCGCCTCGCGCGCGCATCTGGACGCCTTCGTCCCCACCCTCCAGGAGGCGCTCACGACTGCCGGTGTCACCCTGCAGGACGTCGACGCGCTCGCCGTGACCTCCGGTCCCGGACTCTCCGGAGCACTGATGGTCGGGGTCGCCGCGGCCAAGGCGGTCGCCTTGGCCGCGGGGAAACCGCTCTATGCGATCAACCACCTGGTGGCCCACGTGGGCGTGGGAGTGCTCGACGGCGGCAAGTTGCCTTCCAGCCTCGGCGCACTGCTGGTCTCCGGCGGGCACACAGAGATCCTGCGCGTGAACTCCCTGAGCTCGGACATCGAACTCCTCGGGGCAACCATCGACGACGCCGCAGGGGAGGCCTATGACAAGGTGGCGCGGCTCCTGGGACTCGGCTATCCAGGGGGACCGGTCATCGACAAGCTCGCCCGGGAGGGGGACCCGAAGGCCATCCGCTTCCCGCGTGGACTCACACTGCCGAAGTTCCTGGGAACCGCCGAAGCCCCGGGAAGGCACCGCTACGATTTTTCCTTCTCCGGGCTGAAAACAGCAGTGGCCCGATGCGTGGAGCAGTACCAGGCACGCGGGGAAGAGGTCCCGGTCGCCGACATCGCCGCATCGTTCCAGGAGGCAGTCGTGGACGTGGTGACGAAGAAGGCGGTCATGGCCTGCACCGAGAATGGTCTGGAGAACCTCCTGCTCGGCGGGGGAGTGGCAGCCAACTCACGGCTTCGTGAACTCCTGGCGGCCCGCTGTGCATCGGCCGGCATCACCTTGCGGGTCCCCCCAATCGGCCTGTGTACCGATAACGGGGCCATGGTTGCGGCCCTGGCCGCGCAATTGGTGCTCAACGGAGTCCGGCCCACGGGCATCGACTTCTCCGCCGACTCGGGTCAGCCGGTGTCGCAGATCAGCCTGTAGGCGCGAAGGGTAGTTCTCCCCATCGCGTGCGAAACCGCAATGCCTTAGCGTGGGGTGAAGCCGGACGGGATTTCCTGTCGATACGCGCCTCCGCACGACAAGATGGGGTTGTTCATGGGTCTCGAGGGATGCCAAATTTCCGTCAAGGCATTCAGAAATGTCCTCGAATTCATGGCATTGCATGCCTCACGTCGTCGTGGGGGACGATTCGAGCCCTGGATGGAGCTGTTGCGCGCCTACGGCGAGGTCCTGACCGGGCGATCGAACCCCGCACGTGCCCAGGGCGAATGGTGAGGGCTCTGGGACCCGAGGGAGCCGAGTTCGCCTCCAACGCCTCCGCGGCGACAGGAACCGTAGGGGCCGGCGTCATCCTGGTCGTCTTGGGGGCACTACTCGTCTACCTCGGAGTTCGAGCCTATCGGGGCACCTTTCGCCGCTGGCGAGGACGGACCGCCTACGCCGGATACCTCGGGCCAGGACTGCTGTACCTCGGAGCGGCGCTCGCCCTCCTGGGGCTCGTGCTCTTCATCCCTGGTGGTGACGAAGTCCGCAACGGAGCGCTGGGCGTCATTGCCGCAGTCCTCTTCGGGGCGGCGTTCATCGGAGGGTTGGCCGGCGGCACCTTTGCTTTCGTGTGGATGCCTCGATTCCTCCGACCGCGCTGGGTCAGACAAGTGGAAGGCGACGCCACGGAAGGCGTTTCGCCCGGAGCCCCCTTGCCGGAATGGACCTGGGCCATCAGGCGCGAATCTGTGGCGCAGGATCCCCGGGACGGCGGGAGGGCCGATGCCGTGGAACCGGGAGTGGAGCTGTCGGCCAGCCGCGGGCCACGCCTGGAACGCCGCGGCCTGGACTACCTCGATCGAATTTCGTTCCACGACCGCCGGGCCTGGGCGCGGGCCGGCGCCTCCTGTGGTCAACTGGTCGACGCGGGCCTGGCGGAACCGGATGGCGCCCCCACACCCGCTGGGCTTGCCCTGACCCAGCCACGGCGTGCTGGCGCACCGATCCTGCGTGTGACCACGGACCACGCCGGCGAACCGCTGGAACTCTCGCTTTTTCGGGCTCCCAAGTTCTCCTATGCCATCTGGGTGGAGGCCGGTACCTACCGGGTTGACGCGCTGGACCACCGGGATGTTCCGGGAGCGGTGATCTCCTGGCTGCACTCCCACCGGGAAAGCTCAGGCTGGAACTTCATCCGCGGTACGCACGAGCTACTCGGATCGTTCGCCATGGTCGACGGTGTGGTCCACGACGTGACGGCGATGCCGGAGGGAACGGCAGTCCGTGAGGGACAGGCGCTGGACGACGGGGATCTGTTTCGCCGTGTCAGCGAGATGACGTCCACCAACGGCTAGGAGGCTGCTGGAGACTTTCGCAGGCCATCGGGGTGTCGCCAGGGCCAGCGAGCCCAACCGGCTGATGGTTCGTGGCTGAAAGAGCCACGGTGTATTTCGACGTCCACTGCCACGACGACGGGATCCGGGGGAACAAGGAGGGAGATGACCCACCTCCGGTGGGTGTCCAGGAGGACTGGCGTCTTGCGCCGTTAGGCGATGTGCATCCGCGCGATGTTGTCCTGGACGACGGCGCGCAGGTCCCCGCCGTTGGCCGCGGCGACCTTGCGCTGCCATTGATAGCCTGCCCCGCCGCGGATGATCCGTTCGACGTCGCCGAGCTCGTCGCTGCAGCCGAGCTTGCGGGCCACGGATTCGAGTCGGTTCAACTCCCGCATCAGGTGGTCGGTCACCAGCATCTCGTCGCCGGCTGCGTTGAGGATGATGATCGCCTCCATGCCGTAGCGTGCAGCACGCCATTTGTTCTCGGTGCGGTGCCACGGCGGCATGACGTCGATGGTCCCGCCGTTGTCCAGGGTGCTGGACATGTCATCGACCAGGCACTGGGTCAGCGCGGCGATGGCCCCGATGTCCTGCAGGGAGGACAAACCGTCGGCGATGCGCATCTCCACCGTGCCAAAGCGGGGGACCGGGCGGACGTCCCAGCGGATTTCCGAGATGTCGTCGATGACCCCGGTGTGCACCATGTCCCCGACGTAGCCCTCGAACCCCGACCAGTCATCGAAATGGTACGGCAGGCCTGCGGTGGGCAGCTGCTGGAACATCAGCGCCCGGTGCGAGGCATATCCGGTGTCCTCGCCGCCCCAGAACGGGCTGGATGCCGAAATCGCCTGGAAATGCGGTTGGTAGTTCACCAGTCCGTCGACCACCGGCAGGGCCTTCTCCCGGCGGTCCAGCCCGACGTGGACGTGCACCCCGTAGATGACCATCTGCTGGCCCCACCACTGCGTGCGGTCGATGAGGCGGGCGTAGCGTTCCTTGTCCGTGACCGGCTGCAGCTTCGGGGTGGCAAACGGGTGGGACCCCGCGGAGTAGAGGTCGATGCCCATCGGATCGGTGACCTGGCGGATGACGCCCAGATTTTCGTGCAGCTGGTTCTTGGCCTGATCCACGGTGTCGCAGACCCCGGTGACGATCTCCACCGTATTGAGCAGTAGTTCCTGCTTGATGTGCGGGTGCTCCGCGTCCGGGGCCAGCCCGCCATGGGCTGCGTGGACGCCCTCGAGCACCTGCTGCGCCACCGATCGCAGGTCGCCCGTGGTGTGGTCAACGAGCGCGACTTCCCATTCGACGCCGAGGGTGGATTGCCGGGAGTCGGCGAAATCGATCTGCATCCGCATTCCTGACGTCTGGGGGAAAAGTACCGGACCAGTCTATCCGGGTGCCGCGGACATCCCTGCTCTCTCGGATCAGACGGGGTCGACCTCGATGGCCACACGCCGGTCGCCGATCCGGGTCAGGACCAGCGTTGCCCGCCGTTTGGACTTCTTCCCGGCGCCGGCCAGCAGGAGCCTGCGCAGCTCCTCGGGTGCCACATCGAGTCCGCGCTTCTTGATGTCCAGCACGCCGATGCCCGCCGACTTCACCCACATGCGCAATGCCTTCACGTTGTAGGGGTGCACGCGCAGCACCTTGTAGGCCCGGGCGAACGGGGTGTCCAACAACTCGGGCGCGCAGAAGTAGGCGATATGCGGGTCCACCAGGTGTCCGCCCACCTGCTCCAGTGCCTCGGCCACCAGACCGGCACGGATCACCGCACCATCGGGCTCGTACAGGTATCCCTCGATATCTCCCACCGGCACCTCGCCGCGGAGGGCTGCCCCGGGATCGAAGTCGTCGGAAGCGGTGAGTTCGTGCGACCCGCCCCCGGACAACACCAGCGCCGCCCGGCGTACCTCCGGTCGGGCCAGCGGGCCGAACCAGAGTGCAGCCTCGGTGACGTCCCCGTTGACCGAGACCCATTGGGCCTCGCACTTCGCGGGAACGGATTCGTGCGGGATGCCTGGACCGAGCTTCACCCCCACCGGAAGACCGCGGTCGGCCAGCGATTCGACATAGGACAACGGCGGGCTGAAGGCCTCGGGGTCGAACAGGCGGGAGGTCCCCGAGGTGGAGGTGGTGCGCCGGGCCGGATCGAGCCAGACGGCGTCGAACCCCTCCAGGTCGAACCCGGTGGCGTCGGCGTTGACCACGCGGGCGTTGGGCCAGGGCATAAGGTTCACGGTGGCCGCCGCGGCGGTGGTCTCATCCAGTTCGACCGCGGTCACGTCCAGCTCCAGCGAAGCCATGGCCATCGCATCGGCTCCCAGGCCACACCCGAGGTCGGCAACTTTCGCCAGGCCGGCGTTGACGAAGCGCCGGGCGTGCAGCGCGGCAACATTCAGGCGGGTCGCCTGCTCCAACCCGGCACGGGTGAACACCATGTGGGAGGCAAAAGGGCCGAGCTTCAGGGCGCCCTGGGCGCGGAGCCGCGCCTGGTGCACGACGGCGGTGACGAGCTCTGCAGCCTGCCCCTCCTTGCGCAGGCGCAGGTTCAGCTCAAGTGCTGCCTGGTCGCTGGCCGCAGCATCTGGCGGCAGGGAATTGAGCAGACCGAAGCCTTCGGGGGAGAGGACAGCTGCAAGATCTTCCGTGGCGGGTGCGGGGGAGGGCATGGGAACAACCCTAGCTGCCAACGGGAGTTCCATCCCCGGCTTTGGAAGGAGCCGCAGGCGCGATGAGAACCTATTTCACGCCGATCCGGCGCCGCCGATCGCCCGTGCCACGTAGATCCCGGTTCAGCCGGCGATCCCCTTGATAGAGGATCGTGGACCAGTCGGTCGTCTCGGGCGTCGCGACGGGTCGCTCGGTGGCCTGCTGCTTCGGCTTTTTCGGGGCGACGAAAAGCCAGTCCACGAAACCGAGTGCGACGTCCACGATCGAGTTCCGCACCCCGATGTAGGAGTGGATGGCATAGGTGGCCAGCACCGCGTTGACGGCGGCGAAGGCCGCATTGCCCCAGTTCTGGTCCATGAAATCGCGCCACAAGGTCAGCAGGGAGAACGCGACGATCAAATACGGGACGACGACGTAGAGGGCGGGTGCGGCGGTGCGGCCCTTGACCTTGGGGGTGCGCGCGAAGGGGATCTTCTCGCCGCTGAAGGCCTGTTGGATGGATTTGAGCACACCTGCCACGTTGACGGGGAGCAGCACCAGGTTGAAGCCGTAGATCCGCAGTATGTCGAGGTAGCGGTGTCCGCTGTCCTTGAGGTCCATGCTTTGGCAGATGAAGTAGGGCAGGGCAGCGATCAGGATCAGCGGGCTCAGCAGCCGGCTGTCGTACGGGTAGGCGAGCAGGAAGATCAACCCGAAACTGGCCCAGGCGATGGATGACATGTAGTTCACGCGCAGCAGCAGCTCGCGAAACGGGACCGGCTCGTGGCGGAATCGACGCTCACGGATCTGCTTCCAGAGTTTGGGGAGGATGAGCAGCCCGCCGTTCGCCCACCGACGGCGCTGGACCACCAGGGACCCGAAGTCCGGCGGCGTGGCGCTGTAGCTCAAGCGTTCGGGGTAGTTGGACAGGACCCAACCGTGTGTTCCCAGGTCGACGCTGGACTCGGTGTCCTCGATCACGGTCCGATCCTGGATATAGGTCCGGATCTCGTAGCCGCCGACGGTGTTGACCTCTTGGATGTCCAGCAGGGCCCGCTTGCGGATGACGGCATTGGCTCCCACCCAGAAAGTCGCCCCGTACCGTGTCATGCCCTGGTGCTGGATGTGTTGGATGTCGGTGGTGGCACCGGCAACCCGTTCGATGCGCGTCGGTGCGCCGCGGAACGAGGAATAGGGGGTCTGGGTGACGGCGACATGCGAGTTTTCGCTGGATTCGAGGAAATACACCAGACGTAGGCAGTAATCGCGCAAGAGCAGCGAATCGGCGTCCAGGGTCAACAGGTATTCGCTGTCCGGGATGTGCAGGACGGCGCGTCCCTCTTCGGTCACCGGGCCGGCGGTGGCATCCGGTCGCAGGACCAGCGCATCGCCGCGCTGGTCGGGCAGCCAACTGCCGCCCATGAGCGAAATGTAGGAATTCAGGTTCATGGCCTTGTTGGCCTCCTGCGAGAGGCTCGCATACCTTTTGCGCTCGAAGTAGGCCATCTCCGCCCCGAAGATGCGGACCAGGCGCAGGTGCAACTCGTCCATGCGATCGAAGGCCGGGGCAGCGTTCTGTGCCGCTGCCGCGGTCAGGGCGAGCAGGGTGAGCCTGAGTTCGCGGGCGAGCCCCATGAGCACCGAATCGACGAAGAACTCATCCACGTGGTCGTTGACCTGCTCGCGTGCTGCCATGTCCTCCAGCCACTCGGCCGCTTCGGTATAGCTGCGGGAAAGGGAGGCCAGCAGATCGGTTGGCTCGTCCCCGGCGGCAGCGTGCCGGCGGAAGTCCTCGAGCGCGGCCGTGGCACGTTCACAGGGTTCGAGGAGGGCCGTGTGGATTTCGCCGGCCAACGCCCGGGTCGCATCGAGTTTGGCCGCGACGGAAGGATCGGACGGTTCCGGATCGTCGTCGATCAGGAGCACGACGCGGACGCTGGGGAATTCCTGGAGGGCAGCGGACCACAGTGTTTGGCGAACGACGCCGGGTTCCTCCGCATAGCTGGGCACCAGGACCGTGATGGAGTGCTCGTAGTCGTGGAAATGGCGGTCAAGTTCCCCGCGGGGAGCGCGGCTGTGTTCCGCGAAGCGGTGGAGGGCGCCCTGGCGTGCGGTGAGGTACATCAACGCGGAAAATGTCAGGAAGGTGACGACCATCAGATACATCACGGCTTCGAATTGGAAGCGGAAACCTGCGTTCGGGTTGTTGGCCAGCTGACGCAGGATCGTCGAGACGACGTAGGCGATCCAGGCAACCACCGTGACGGTGATCGCGACACGTCCGCCGGCGATCTTCCGCTTCGAGGGTGCCGGGTGGATGATCGACAACGGCTCGGATCGCTTTTCCGATCCCCACTGCCTGCGCCGGGTGTCCGGCTCTTCACTGGGCGTCGTCGGGTTGGCCGATGCAGCGTCGATCGTACGATTGTTCAAGAGTGTGCCCCCACCTCACAACCTGCCGGCCAGATCCGGCAGGAACAGCGTGTCTATACAACGATTTGACACGGATTAGTCTGAGTGTAATACAAAGTCGTATGATTCAGCCCATGCGCTTCTAAAGCGCGTCAGGACTCCGGCCCAGGGGGGAACGCCGTAGTCCGCTGGTCAGTCAGCCATCCCCCACCATCATGTCCAGGGCCATGTGGCTTTTTCAGGGGGAGATCAATGCAACGGTTCGAGGGAAGACGGCTTTCCTGGCCACGGGTGGTCATCGTGGTGATCGTGATTGCCGTCGTGGTGGCGGGCAGCCTGCTCATGTGGGGCCGCCAGCAGGACAGTGCCAAGGCCAGTGCCACCGGACGGTGGTTCGGCGCCTACATCGACGCGACGTCAACGCCGTTCTATCCGATCGGCGACGACGTAGGAAGCGGCGAACGCGTTGTCCTGGGCTTTGCCGTTGCCGACCCGGAACAGCCCTGCACACCGTCCTGGGGGACGTTCTACACCATGGATGGTGCAGCCGAAACGTTCGACCTGGACCGGCGCACTGCCCGGGTGCGCGAGAGCGGTGGGGAAGTCGTCGTATCCACCGGCGGATTCCTCAATGATGAACTGGCCACCGCCTGCACCGACCCCGCCGCCCTGGAGGCCGCCTATGCGGATCTGCTGGATCGGTATGAGTCCCACACCCTGGACCTGGACGTCGAAGGCGATGACCTGACATCGGCCCAGGGTGGAGAGCGCCGGGCTGCAGCCATGAAGTCACTCCAGGCCGAGCGGGCAACACAGGACGAGCCGCTGGAAGTCTGGTTGACGCTCCCCGTGGCCACCGGCGGATTGACTGCCGACGGGCTCGCGGAAGTCAGGCGGATGCTGGAAGCGGATGTCGACGTCTCGGTGAACTTGATGACCATGAACTTCGGGCAGACCCGCGGCGCCGGGCAGTCGATGGCAGATGCGTCCATCCAGGCGGCCCGGAGCACCCACGCCCAGCTGGCGTCGCTGTACAGCGACGTGGGCAGGGGCATCGGCGAACAAACGTTGTGGAGCCACATGGGGATCACCCCCATGATCGGCCAAAACGATCTCGTGGGCGAGCGGTTCACCCTTGACGATGCCGCGGAGGTCAATCGCTTCGCCGTTGAGACCGGGCTGGGACGGGTCTCCATGTGGTCGGCCAACCGGGACGACAACTGCGGAGCCAACTTCCCGGATCTGACCCGCGTGTCCAACAACTGCAGTGGTGTCAAGCAGGACCCGGGGGCCTTTGCTTCCGCGCTGGCTGCCGATATTGGATCTGCGTCGCCGTCCAGTGAAGCGGCCCGCCCCAGCGAGGTGGAGGCGGCGCAGGCCACGGCCATCGTCGATGACCCCGCGACGAGCCCCTATCCCATCTGGAACGAGGAAGCTGCCTACACCAAGGGCGACCGTTCCGTCTGGAGAGGCAATGTCTACGAGGCCAAATGGTGGAACCAGGACGAGGTCCCGGATGCGCCAGTGGGTGATTCCGGAACGGCCCCGTGGTCGTTGGTTGGTCCGGTCCTGCCCGGAGACCGGCCGGAGCCGAAGGCCTCCGTACCTGCGGGGCTCTACCCGAAGTGGTCGGCCAAGACCGTTTACACCAAGGGGGACCGGGTGCTCTTCGATGGGCGGATCCTGGAAGCCAAGTGGTGGAACCAGGCAGCGAGCCCTGAAGCAGTCCTGCAGGGTTCCCCGGAATCCCCGTGGAAGACGTTCACCAATGCCGAAACGCGGTCAATCGTCGAACGCGCTGCCCAGGCCAAGAACCCAGGCAAGTAGGACTTCGCCGATCCAACAGGGAGAGCCCGGACCGGCGCGGATCGCCACCAGCGGCCGGCGTTGCCGCTACTCGATGAAGGCACGCGACACACGTGCATTCTTGCCGCGATCCCGGGGTTAGACTCCCATGAGTAGCGACGGAGTGGCCCACATGTGCGGGCTGTTGGGGGGAACCGGAGTGGGGGGACAAACATGACAGTGGTATGCAGTGAACCGTCCGAGGAAGAACGCATGGAGCCGGCGGAGTCTTCCGGCCATGCCCACCGGGTGGCCGGGGAACTGATCGAGACGGGCAACCGCGAGGTGGTGGTGCGGCGCCTGCCGAAGTACTACGACGTGTCCTTTGCGCAGGACGTCAGGGTCACCGTGGACCACGTTCTCGATATCTCCCGTGCGCTCCCGCCCGATCGGACTGCCAATTTCCTGATCCGCTGCATGGGGCTCACCGCTGTTGCCTCGACCGCGGTCGACAGCTATTCACGATTCACGCAGATCGGGCGGGTTGCCTTCCTGGGAGCCGGGCACGCGGACCGCATCCTCGAACGGTTCTTCACGCGGTCGGTGGTATCGACCCACGAATCGGAGTATTTCGAGGATGAGCAGCAAGCCCGCGCATGGCTGGAGGGGCGGGCGTGACGGAACCTTCGGCGTCTGCGGATGACCGGATCGGCAGCATCATCGAGGCGCTGATCCATATTGCCGACGGCCAATTCGTCAAGCCCCTGGAGCCCAGCGCTTCCCGTGATGACGTCGACGCCGTGATGATCGGCATCAACGCCATGGCCGAGGAACTCGGCGCCACCTACGAGCAGCTGGAATGCCGGGTCAGACTGCGCACCCAGGAACTTGCCGAGGCACGCGATTCCATGATCGAGCTGGCCATGACGGACCATCTCACAGGTCTGGCCAACCGGCTCCAGCTCGAACGCGAACTCGAGCGCAGACTGGAAGCTCTCCCTACCGGTGGGGCACTTCCATGTGTCATCGCCATGGATCTTGACCACTTCAAGGAAATCAACGACACGCTGGGCCATCAAGCAGGTGACGTCGTGTTGAAGGTCGTTGCCCAGCGGCTGAGGGCCTCCATCCGGTCGGCCGACCTGATCGCCCGCCTGGGCGGGGACGAATTCGCCGTATTGCTTGCAGACGGTGCGGGGATCGAAGACGCCGAGGCCTTATGCAAACGTGTCCTGGCCACGCTGGATACGGAATTCCCCGTCGACCAGCTCACGGTGCGCCCGGGCATGAGCTTCGGAATCGCCCTGGGGCGCCCGGACTCAACGGTGGGCGAGCTCATGTTGGAAGCCGACACGGCCATGTACCAATCCAAGGGCAGCGCGACGAGCAAGGTCCACGTCTTCCGAGACCACATGCTGTGGGCACGACGCCGAGCCGCCGAGCTGATCGAGGAACTGCGGACCGAGCTTGAGCACGGCTCGGATGTCGTGGCGTATTACCAACCGATCATCGACCTGAAAACGGGCGAATGCGCCGCTGCCGAGGCCCTGGTGCGATGGGAGCACAAGACCCGCGGAACCATCATGCCCGCGGAGCTGCTGCCCTTGGCCCATCAGGCGCAGCAGTTCATGCGGCTGACTGAAGTGATGTTGTCCCACGCACTGTCGGACGTGGCGTCATGGCGGGCCAAGGGCCTGGTCGACGATGAGTTCCGCGTCAGCGTGAACGTCGACGCCGAAGCGCTGGCAGATCTGCGGTTCGTTGAGTCGCTGGCCGGCATGCTCCGTCGCGAAGGTGTGCCCGGCACCTGCCTGTCCTTGGAGATCACCGAGGACCTGGCGCTGTCGCGGGCTGCCGAGGAACGTTACGCGCTCAAGTACCTGCGCAAATTGGGTGTACGGCTGTCCATCGACGATTTTGGAACGGGATACTCGTCCATCGGATACCTCGATACGCTGCCGGCAAATTCGGCGAAAGTCGACAGGTCGCTCATCCAGGGCATCGAGTTGGACTCCCGCAAAGCGGGAATCACCGCGTCGGTCCTGCAACTGATCGCCGTCAGCGGACTCGACAGCGTCGCCGAGGGGCTGGAGACGGCCGAACAAGTTGATGCGGTCACGTCCATGGGCTTCGATTACGGGCAGGGTTTCCACTTCGGCCGGCCCTCGCCGGCTGCAGAATTCGAAGCCCACTTGGAGCAACAGTCGGCCGCAGGGACCCCTGCCGGCCGAGGCAATGCCCGGTCCGGGGTGCTCTAGAACGGTCCGGGCCCGGGTAGTTGCCCTCCGAGGCCGCGACGTTCAGCCGGGTGGCCTGCTGCAGTCGGTGGGGGCGAACAGGTGAGGGCAAAATGGCCGAGCTTCAGGGCGCCTTGTGCCCGGAGCCGGGCGTGGGGAACGACGGCGGGGACCAGCTTTTCCTCGTGCCCTTCCTTTTACAGGCGCGAGTTCAATTCCAGGACTGCTCGGTCGGTCGCTGCGGCGCCGCCATGGGGAGTTCTCGCCATGGCTGACCGCGAGACACGTGGTTAGGGTTGGCAATGGCCCTAGTCGGTCGAGTCTGGATCAGCCGTTGGCTGACCATGCGCAAGAAGGGGCAGGTTGCTCGAGTGGGCGGCATAAAAAGTTACGACGTCAATCCGGTCCGGCCGGCACTGAAAAATGTAACGACCGAACGTGAGGACATAGCGCCCAAACGCGAGGCCATGTTCCAGAACATGGAAGACCTGATGGAGGCCGCCAAGATGCGTGCCGTCACCACAGCGTTGTCCTCCGTGTGGAACGACCTGATCGCCATGCAACGGGGTTCAATGATTGGGTCAAGGACACTGCCCAAGGCGTGTGGGATTGGGGTTCTGAAATGGCCGAGCCGATGACAGATGCCATGGGGGCGGCTTGGAATTGGGCATACGGCTAGTGCGGGGCGCTGCTGGTCTGTCGTGGGCTCCTGTTCCACGGCATCGGTCCACGTTTCGAATTCCGCAACGACAAGGAGGCCATTCATGACGGTCGAACAATGGGGGCCATGGGCGGCGGCAGCCCTTGGCCTGGTGAACCTCGTCGCCGGAATCCAGGCCTATCGTGGCCGCTACCGTGCTTGGCTGGTTCTCAAGGGGTCCATCGCGCCCGGATGGCCAGGACTGGCCTCCCTCTATCTGGGCGTATTTTTCGTGCTGATAAGTATTTCAGGGTGGATCCTGGAACGAGGGGCGGCTGTCCTGGATTTCATGGTCTTCGTCTTCGCAGTTCCGTCACTGGTTGTGGGAATCATCGCCATGTTCTGGCTGCCATCATTCATGTTGCCGACATGGGTCAAGGAGACGCGTCGGAAGATCCGATCGGGCGAGGATCGGCTTTCCCGGGACTTGGCACCGGGAGGAGCGCTGTACGGGCGACTTGGGGTAGATACGGAGGACCAGCCGCGGACCCCTCCGGACGGGGAGGCTGCCGACGAAGATGGGAAGGGTCAACGGCGCTGATGGCCGAATTTGATGCCCGAGAGTGGGCCCGGGATGGAGAGGTCATGGCTGAACGCCGGGGCGGTGCGGCCACTTTGCCATTGGCCGCACCGCCCGGGCAACCATGATGGTCCAAGCCACTCCTTCAGCCCTTGTCTGGAAGACGCTGAGCCAGGAGATCGGTTTGGCCCTGCAACTTCATGAGGCCGACGTCGAACCCACAGCGGCTTCGACCGGTGCCACTGTCTCACCGGGCAGAGACAAGAGATCCTTGGCCGCGTCGGCCTCCCATCGGATGGTCCGGTGGGCATCACCTCCTGAAGGCGGTCCAGGCTTGGCCGGGAGCCAACCGGCCCGGGCCGTTCACGCGTCGATCCAACACCATGGCATGACGCGTTCTGGAAGGTACCGTTGGGGCATGCGTTCCCACCACGAGACCCCCGGCTTCCCGACAGCGACGCCTGCGGTGGCGGGAGCAGCCGAGGGAAGGGGAGAACCCACCCTGCCCGGGGATGACGACGGATTCCTGGGCCGCTTCCCCGAAGCGGTGGCTGCCGATGCGCTCGCCGATGGATCCCCGGGGCGTCAAGGTGGCCTGGTCTTCCACATCATGCTCTACGTGGCGTTGGCCGTGGGCGCCGTGACCGGGCTGGCGCTGATCGCCGCGTGGGTCCTCCAAGCCGTCCTGGCGGGTTCCTACATCCGCGCCGGGGGCGATTACCTCGGCACCGGCATCGAGGCCACGGCGGCCCGGGAGCTGCTCTCCGTGCCGGTCGGCGGTTTCGTGGCGGTCCTGCTGCTGTGCCTGGTGGGGATGTGCGTGGGCGCCTGGGGCATCCAGCGGGGCAGGGCACGGGCCGCGGCGCAGCCCGGCAGGTGACGAACCGCCGTCGTGCATTTTGGCACTCGCCTTGACCGAGTGCCAACGACCTCATAGAGTCAGTGTTAGCACTCGAACCCATCGGGTGCTAATAGCCTGAGGTACTTGCCAGCTGGCACCGCGACGACGGTTGGTACACCCCAACGGCCCCGTAACCATTGGTAACTCACGCAAAGGAGAGATCCGCATGTCGGTCTCCATTAAGCCTCTCGAGGATCGCATCGTTGTTCAGCCGCTCGAGGCCGAGCAGACCACGGCTTCCGGCCTGGTCATCCCTGACACCGCCAAGGAGAAGCCCCAGGAGGGCAAGGTCGTGGCAGTGGGCCCGGGTCGCGTTGACGACAACGGCAACCGCGTTCCCGTCGATGTCGCCGAGGGCGACGTCGTCATCTACTCGAAGTACGGCGGCACCGAGGTCAAGGTCGGCGGCGAGGAGTACCTGGTGCTCTCCGCCCGCGACGTGCTGGCCATCGTCGTCAAGTAGTTCCCCAGTGTGAAGCCCCGGCCGCCCAGGTCGGGGCTTCACTCGGTTACCAAGGAGTAGCAGCATGGCTAAACAGCTTTCATTCAACGACGACGCCCGCAAGGCGCTCGAGGCCGGCATCAACAAGCTGGCCGACACCGTCAAGGTCACCCTCGGCCCGCGCGGGCGCAACGTGGTCCTGGACAAGAAGTGGGGCGCCCCCACGATCACCAACGACGGCGTGACGATCGCCCGCGAGATCGAGCTCGACGACGCCTACGAGAACCTCGGCGCCCAGCTCGCCAAGGAGGTCGCCACCAAGACCAACGACGTCGCCGGCGACGGAACCACCACCGCCACCGTGCTCGCCCAGGCCCTGGTCACGGAAGGCCTGCGCAACGTCGCGGCCGGCGCCGCACCGGGTGAGATCAAGCGCGGCATCGAGGCCTCCGTCGAGGCGGTCGCCGCCCGCCTGGCCGAGAACGCCCGCCCCGTCGAGGGCCAGGACGTGGCCAACGTGGCAGCCATCTCCGCCCAGAACGACGAGATCGGCGAACTGCTGGCCAAGGCCTTCGGCACCGTCGGCGCCGAGGGTGTCATCACGATCGAGGAATCGAACACCACCTCGACCGAGCTGGCCATCACCGAGGGCATGCAGTTCGACAAGGGCTACCTGTCCCCGCACTTCGTCACCGACGCCGAGCGCCAGGAGGCAGTCCTCGAGGACGCGCTGATCCTGGTCAACTCCGGCAAGATCTCCTCCGTGCAGGACTTCCTGCCGCTGCTGGAAAAGGTCCTGCAGGCCAACAAGCCGCTGTTCATCATCGCCGAGGACGTCGAGGGCGAAGCCCTTTCCACCCTGGTCGTGAACAAGCTGCGTGGCACGCTGAACGTCGTGGCCATCAAGGCCCCCGGCTTTGGGGACCGCCGCAAGGCCATGATGCAGGACATCGCCATCCTCACCGGCGCCCAGGTGGTCTCCCCGGACCTCGGACTGAAGCTGGACCAGGTCGGCACCGAGGTCCTCGGTTCCGCCCGCCGCATCACGGTCACCAAGGACAACACCACCATCGTCGACGGCAACGGCGCCACCGCCGATGTCGACGACCGCGTGGCACAGCTCAAGGCCGAGATCGAGCGCACCGACTCCGACTGGGACAAGGAGAAGCTCCAGGAACGCCTGGCCAAGCTCTCCGGTGGTGTCGGCGTGATCCGCGTCGGCGCGGCCACCGAGGTCGAGCTCAAGGAACGCAAGCACCGCATCGAGGACGCAGTCTCCGCAACGCGTGCCGCGATCCAGGAAGGCATCGTCGCCGGCGGCGGCACCGCCCTGGTCGACGCGCTCTCCGTGCTCGACACCGACCCGACGGTCACCGCCCTCGAGGGCGACGCCGCCGCTGCCGTGGGCATCGTGCGCCGCGCCCTGGTCCAGCCGCTGCGCTGGATCGCGCAGAACGCCGGTTTCGACGGCTACGTCGTGGCCAACCGCGTGTCCGAGTCCGCCGTGAACTCCGGCTTCAACGCCAAGTCCGGGGAGTACGAGGACCTGCTGGCCGCCGGCGTCATCGACCCGGTGAAGGTCACGCGCTCGGCACTGCGCAACGCCGCTTCCATCGCCGCCCTGGTGCTCACCACCGAGACCCTGGTCGCCGACAAGCCGGAAGACGACGAGAACGACGGCCACAACCACTAAGGCCGAAGCACGACGCCGGCCCCTCCTTCCGGGGTCACTCTAGGAGCCCTCCCACCACATGGATCATGTGGTGGGAGGGCTTTCCGTCTGTCCCCAACCACCCCCTATCCACGCTTCGGGGCGCGGGTTAGGGTTCATTTATGGATCTTGCGGGGGTAGCCACGGCACCAGTGCCGCTGTCTGTTCATTGGTGGGAAATTGCCGCCGGGTTATCTCCCATTGCCGTTTTGGTGGCCGCTCTTTTGGCGACCTATGTCGCTATCAAGACACTCAAGCAGCGCAGGGTGTCCGACGACAGTTCGGAATGGTGGCGGCGGACCCAGTGGGCGCTCGACAAAGCCGTCGCAGGTGACGGGTACGAGAAATTGCTGGGACTGGACACACTGAATGTCCTTTCCACGAGTGAGCTGGCCAGGGAAGAAGAATGGCTGCTGATCGACACCGCCTGGGAGTCGGTCTTGCCTGACGAGCTCGTTCCCGAGGATACTGGGAGAAAAGGAGGCGACGGGGCAACCCCACACCATGAGCATTAATGGCGATACCGGTCAGGACAAGGACCGCCGCAAGTCCCGTGTCCGGAACAACCGGGCCAGATACCTTCGGGGCCGTCGCGGTGGCACTCTCCGTGCTGCCAGGATCGAGTACCGCTTGCCCGGAGGGGCGACGGTGCTGAAACGAATGGGCCCAGAAGACGTCAAGGTGATTGAAACAGCAGTGGAACCTGCCGGGCAGCCCGTGCAGACCGCCGAAGATCGTGTGCTCGAACAACGTATTGAACGTTCCGCCGCCCGCCTGCGCATCACTCTCGATGGCAAATTGGGCCGGCCGACACCGGACAGCGTCAAGAAGCTTGCCCGCGGTACCGCCTGACCTACCGTCGCGATGGCAAAGCCTTGCGGCGTCGCTTCGCCCCATGGACCAGCACGAACATCCCCTCGAGGGCGGGAACGTCTCAGTGGGCGTGGTGCGCGTGGCCGGAACCGTGCGCAAGCGCGCCACCGACGCGACGCCTGCCGTCGGTGACCTGCTCCGCCACCTCGAAGCGGCGGGATTCGCGGGAGCTCCACGCTTCCACGGCGTGGACGGGCGGGGACGGCAAATCCTGGATTACGTGGACGGTCCGCTCGCCGACACCCTGGCCCCGATGTCCTTGCAGGAACTGGCCCGGGTGGGTCGGTTGATCCGGGACCTGCACGACGCGACGTCGACGTACGTTCCGGCCGGGGATGCCATGTGGTCGGTCGCGATCGCCCCGGACCGGGAAGAGATCATCTGCCACCACGACCTGGCCCCCTGGAACCTGGTGTGCGGTGAGGCCGGATGGGTCTTCATTGATTGGGATGGCGCCGGGCCCGGGTCGAGGCTGTGGGACCTGGGCTACGCGGCCCACGGGTTCGTTCCCCTGCGCGCCGGCGGCGACCCGGGCGTGGACGGGATGCGATTGCGCGCCCTGGTGGAAGGATATGGCCTGGCCGCCCCGGACCGCAGGCAGTTGCCCTGGCTCATCGAACGACACGTCCGCGGCATGCATGACCTGCTCCTCGACGGCCACCGTACCGGCCGCCAGCCCTGGGCGCGGCTGTACGCCGAAGGGCACGCCGACCATTGGCTGGGTGCCGCTGACTACATCGCAGCGCATCTCCACCTCTGGCGCGAGGCGCTCGCCGAAGACCCGGAGCCCGAACCCGACGGAGCCAACGGCCGGTAGCATGGCGTGCGTCACGGTTTCCCGGCCCCGGAAGGTTTCCCGATGAGCATGCCCGACTCCCGCTTCGGCGTCGTCATCGTCGGCGGCGGACACAACGGCCTCACCGCCGCCGGCTACCTGGCCCGGGCCGGGAAATCGGTGCTGGTGCTGGAGAAGCTGGACCAGGTCGGCGGCGCAGCGGTGTCGGCCCGCGCCTTTCCCGGCATCGACGCCAACCTCTCGCGCTATTCGTACCTGGTGAGCCTGTTGCCCCAACAGATCGTCGATGACCTGGGCCTGGAGGTCTCCTTCGTCGGGCGCCGCTACTCCTCCTACACACCGGATCCTGCCAACCCCGCCACCGGTCTGCTCATCGACGAAGGCTCCCCGGATGCCACGGCGGCGTCGTTCGCCTCCATTGGAGCGCCCCACGACGAGGCAGGGGCCTTTGCGGCGTTTTACCAGGACTGCCACCGGCTGACCCGCGCCCTGTGGCCGACCATGACCGATCCGCTGGTCACCCGCTCCCAGGCCCGTGCCATCGCCACCCGGGCCGGCGCCGGTGACGTCTGGGACCGGCTCATCGAACACCCGCTCGGTGAGGCGATCACCGGGGCACTCCACAGCGACCTGGCCCGGGGTGTGGTGCTCACCGACGGCCTCATCGGGACCTTCGCCCAGGCGCACGACGCGGACCTGCAGCAGAACATCTGCTTCCTCTACCACCTCATCGGCGGCGGAACAGGGGAGTGGAGGGTTCCCCGCGGCGGCATGGGTGTTGTCTCGGCGGAACTGGAGCGTGCCGCGCGTTCCGCGGGAGCCGTCATCGCCACCGGCGCCCAGGTCCTGGCCGTCGCCTCCCACCGAACCCACCAGACGGTGACCTACCGCCAGGAGGGTTCAGAGCACCTGGTCACCGCCGGCATCGTGCTGGCCAACGTGGCCCCGGACGTGCTGGACCGCTTGAGCGGAGACCAACCCCCGGCCGCCCCGAAACGCCCGAACCACCAGCGCGAGGGCGCCCAGGTCAAGGTGAACCTGCTGCTCAGGCGCCTCCCACGCCTGCTGGATGAAACGGTCACCCCCGAAGCCGCCTTCGGGGGCACCTTCCACGTCAACGAAACCTATGGGCAGTTGCAACACGCCTACGAGCAGGCCGCGGCCGGCCGGGTGCCGGACCCGCTGCCGTGTGAGATCTACTGCCACTCCCTGGCCGACCCCAGCATCCTCTCGCCCGCGTTGCGGGACGCCGGTGCCCACACCCTCACCGTCTTCGGCCTGCACGTACCCGACCGGCTGGTCACCGAGGACAACAACGAAGCCCGGCGCAACGAACTCCAGGCAGCGGTCTTCGCCTCCATCAATTCGGTGCTCGCCGAGCCCCTTCAGGACCTGCTGATGCCCGACGCCGAGGGGAACCCCTGCGTGGAAACCAAGACCACCCTGGACATCCAACGGGCGCTGGGCATGCCGCGCGGCAACATCTTCCATGGCGGCCTCGACTGGCCGTTCGTCGAGGACGACGCCCCACTGGATACCCCGGCACAGCGGTGGGGCGTGGCCACCGGGGATCCACGGATCCTGATCTGCGGTTCCGGAGCCCGGCGCGGGGGAGCGGTCAGCGGGCTCGGCGGACACCATGCGGCGATGGCCGTCCTGGAGATGGCGGAAGCCACCCAACTGTAACGTTCCGATAACGCAGCCCTGCTAACATGGATGGCCGCGGGCGGCCCGACGCCCGCCCGGGGGATGACCAGACCAGCCAGCAGGAAGGCAGCTCGCCATGGCCAATCCACGCCACGCGTCGCGGCGCCCGGCGGCCGTCACCGATCGGCCCATCCCCCCGAAACCGCACCACCGCCCCGAGGTCCAGGGGCTGCGTGCCTTCGCCGTGCTCATGGTGGTCACCTACCATGTGTGGCTGGGGCGGGTCTCCGGTGGCGTCGACGTCTTCCTGCTCATCTCCGCGTTCCTGCTGACCTCATCCTTCGCCTACAAGGTGTCCTCGGGCCGGCCGCTCGGCCTGCTCGCCTACTGGCTCCACCGGTTCAAGTCGCTGCTCCCGGCAGCCGTCGTCGTGCTCCTGACGGTGCTGGTGGCCACCGCATCGCTGCTTCCCCGCACCCGCTGGGCCGAGGTCTTCGAACAGAGCTGGTCGACGTTGTTCTACGTCCAGAACTGGACCCTGGCCCGCGAAGCGGTGGACTACTACGCCGAGAACCACGGGGCAACCAGCCCATTGCAGCACTTCTGGTCACTGTCGATCCAGGGCCAGGTGTTCATCCTCTGGCCCCTGCTGATCGGCGCGGCGGCACTGGCGTGGAGGGCCCTGCGCAGGGTGCGCCCCACGCTGGGGTTCGGCACCGTCCTGGCTGTGGTCTTCGGGCTCGTCTTCGCCGGCTCCCTGGCCTACTCGGTCCACCTCACCGCCACCAGCCAGGCATGGGCCTACTTCGATACCGGTGCCCGGCTCTGGGAATTCGCCCTCGGATCGCTGCTGGCCGTGCTGATCCCGCGGGCCGGCCGGCTCCCGCTGGCGGTGCGGATCCCGCTGGGGTGGGTGGGGTTGGCGGCCATGCTCTCCTGCGGGATCCTGCTGCAGGTCCAACAGCAGTTCCCCGGGTACATCGCCCTGTGGCCGACCCTGGCCGCCGCCGCGATCATCATTGCCGGCCGCACCGGCCACCCGCTGGGCGTCGACCGGATCCTCGCCGCAAAGCCGCTCACCCGGCTGGGCGACATCTCCTACGCCCTCTACCTGTGGCACTGGCCGATCCTGGTGGTCTTCCTGTCGACCCGCGACCTCGAGAAACCGGGCTTCCTCGGCGGTCTCGGCGTCATCGCACTGTCCCTGGCCCTGGCGTGGGCCACCACCAAGGTCATCGAGACACCGTTCCACGCGTGGTCCTGGCCGACGGCCCACCGGCACCGGCTCGGGCTGGTGGTGGGCCTGCTCATCGGCGTCGTGGCCGTGCCCCTGGGTGGCTGGCAGGCCCGCGTGGCCGCGTTCGAAACCAGCGCAGCCTCCCAACCGGCGGCGGACAACCCCGGTGCCGCCGCACTGGAGGCCGGCTTCACGTTCACGGGAGACCCCGACGCCGCAGTGCTGCCGCTGGACAGCCAGCTGGACCAGGAATGGTCCAACTACGGAGGCGAGTGCACCCACGGGTACGAGCTGACCGACCCGGCCATGGAGTACTGCCAAATGGCGGGGGCCCCGGCGACCGCGCAGAAGACCATCATCGTGGTGGGCGATTCCCACGCCCAGCACTGGACCGCCGCGCTGGACGCAGTGGCCGACCGGAACGACTGGGCCTGGGTGCTGCTCACCCGCCCCGCCTGCCGGTTCGGCGCCGAGAGCGTCGAACGCGATGCCGACTGCAACGCCTTCAACGCCGCGGCCTCCCGGTACGTGCTGGAGCACGACGCCGATGCCGTCCTCACGCTGGGAACGCAGACCTCGTTCTACCCGGCCACGGAGGGCGGGACGCCGGCCGAGGCCGAAAAGCCCGTCCCCGGGTACGCGGAAGGAATCCGCCCGTTCCTGGCCCAGGGCAAGCAGGTGGTCGCCATGCGTGACACCCCGCGCTTCACCTACAGCGTCCCGGAATGCGTCGACCTCCACGGCGCGGATTCACCCACATGCCAGGCACCCGCCGATGAACAGGTGGCCGCCCACTCGCCTTTGGCTGATCTGCGCCGGGAGAACGCGGACGGACGCCTCCCCGGGAAACTGGGGTACCTGGACATGACGGAGGCACTCTGCCCGGAGGGCATGTGCCGGCCCGTGGTGGGCAACGTGCTGGTCTACATGGACGAATCGCACCTGACCAAGACGTATGCGCGCAGCACCGCTGACATTTTCGAACGCAGATTCCGGGCGGCGCTTCGCTGGTGAAACCCGGCGGAAACGTTGCGTTGCACACACTGCCGGACACGGGGCATACCGGCGGGGCGCGGAAGGTTCTAGGATGTAATGAATCCCCCGCTGGCTCGCGAAAGGTTCCACGTGTCCGAGTTCAATCCCTTTGCCCTTGAAGGCCTCACCTACGACGACGTGCTCCTGCTGCCCGGCCCGACGGACGTGATCCCCTCCGAAGCCGACACCTCCACGCGGTTGACCAAGCGGATCAACATCAACATCCCGCTGCTCTCCGCCGCCATGGACACCGTCACCGAGGCGCCGATGGCCATTTCGCTGGCCCGGCAGGGCGGCATCGGCATCATCCACCGCAACCTCTCCATCGATGACCAGGCCCGCCAGGTGGACCAGGTCAAGCGCAGTGAATCCGGCATGATCACCGACCCGGTGACCATCAGCCCGGACGCGACCCTGCACGAGCTCGACGACCTGTGCGGCCACTACCGGGTCTCCGGGCTGCCCGTCGTCGACGAGAACAAGAAGCTGCTGGGCATCATCACCAACCGCGACACCCGGTTCATCCCCCGCGAGCAGTTCATGACCACGCGCGTCTACGAGGCCATGACGGCCATGCCGCTGATCACCGCGAAGGTCGGAGTGCCCCGCCAGGAGGTCATCGACCTGCTGAGCAAGCACCGCATCGAGAAGCTCCCGCTGGTCAACGATGCAGGCATCCTGCAGGGCCTGATCACCGTGAAGGACTTCGACAAGGCCGAGCAGTACCCGATGGCCACCAAGGACGACGAGGGCCGGCTGCGCGTCGGTGCGGCCGTCGGCTTCTTCGGCGAGGGCTACGACCGCGCCATGACCCTGGTCGACGCCGGGGTGGACGTGCTGGTCGTCGACACCGCCAACGGCCACAGCCAGGGCGTGCTGGACATGATCGCGCGCCTGAAGAAGGATCCCGCGGCAGCACATGTGGACGTCATCGGCGGGCAGGCGGCCACCCGTGAGGGCGCCCAGGCCATCATCGATGCGGGAGCGGACGCCATCAAGGTCGGCGTCGGTCCCGGATCCATCTGCACCACCCGCATCGTCGCCGGCGTCGGCGTCCCGCAGATCACCGCCATCTACGAATCCGCGAAGGCCGCCATCCCCGCCGGTGTGCCGCTGATCGCCGACGGCGGCCTGCAGCACTCGGGCGACATCGGCAAGGCGCTGGTCGCCGGAGCCGACTCCGTGATGCTCGGCTCCCTGCTCGCCGGCACCGCCGAATCCCCGGGCGACCTGGTCTTCATGAACGGCAAGCAGTTCAAGGCCTACCGCGGCATGGGCTCCCTCGGCGCCATGCAGACCCGCGGCAAGAACACCTCCTACTCCAAGGACCGCTACTTCCAGGCCGACGTCCCCTCCGACGAGAAGCTGATCCCCGAGGGCATCGAGGGCCAGGTGCCCTACCGGGGCCCGGTCTCCGCCGTCGCCCACCAGCTGGTCGGCGGGCTGCACCAGACCATGTTCTACGTGGGCGGGCGCACCATCCCCGACCTGAAGGAACGCGGGAAGTTCGTGCGCATTACAGCGGCGGGCCTGAAGGAATCGCACCCGCACGACATCATGATGACCGTCGAAGCCCCGAACTACCGGTCGCGGTAGGACCGGTGGCCCCCTCGCCCGTCCAGCTCAAGAAGCTCGCCCGCGCCCGCATGGAGCGCACCGGCGAAAGCTACACGACGGCCCGCAAGGCCATCCTCGATGGCCGGCCCGAACGGCCCTCGGCGCGCCCGGTGCCTGCAGGACAGGCGGCCTCCGGCGGGAGGAAGGGCAACGGCGGTGGCCGTCCCGTGGTGGCGGCCCCGGCCGCACCGGAGCCGCAGGACCTGCCCGAATACCCGGCACCGGGCGACGTCACCCAATACGACGCAGGACTGTGGCAGCGGGTCCTCACCCAGGCCGGCGTCACCGACCCGTCGACCGGGGAACCCTTCAGCGAGGCCATGCTGGCCGGGCTGGCCGGCGGCATTGGCTTCATGGTCTTCGTCTTCGAGTACGAGCAGACCACCACCGCCAGCGTCGTCACCCGGGCCCATCCCGAGCCCTACACCGAGAACCTGTTGGCCCGCTGCGGCGCCGCCGTGCGCGAGCAGAAGACCGGCAGCGCCCGCCTGGCGGCCCAGTACCTCGACGAGGGACTGGACGCAGGGCGCGCCGTGGTGGTCCGCGTGAGCCGGGCCGCCCTTCCCTGGGTTCACGGTGGCATCGCCGACGCCGATGAACCCGTCGATGTCGCGGTGCTCGGGGAGCACGACGACGGGAACCTGCTCATCGACGACGGTTCCGGCGGGCTGCAACTCATCTCACCCGAAGACCTGTCGGCGGCCCGCGGCCAACGCAAGGCCGGCAAGAACTGGCAGGCCTGGATCCCCGCCTCCACGGGGCCCGATGTGCAGACGCTCTCCGCGAACGTGCTCGCGGCCATCGGGGAAACCACCGGGCGGCTGCTGGGCACCCGTGAACTGGACGGCATCCCCGCCCACTTCGCCAAGAACTTCGGCGTCGCCGGACTGCGCACCTGGGCCGGACGGCTGCTGGACACCACGACGGCGGCCGGCTGGACGCGGATCTTCTCGGCACCCGGACGGCTGGCCCACGGGTTGGAAATGGTTGCGCTGTTCCTCACCGACGGCCGCTACGGTGGGCCCGGGGGACTGCGCGGCCTCTACGCCGACTTCCTGGACGAGGCCGCCGCGTTGCCCGGCCTGGCGGCGCTGGGCGAGTGCTCGGCCGCCTACCGCGGGTTGGCGGAACGCTGGGACGCGCTGGCCGAACTGGTCGACCCCGATGTGGACCCCGAACTGCGCAGCAGCCACTTCGCCGACATCGCGCATGCGGCGACCCGGATCGCCGACGCCGAGGAGGCCGCCGCCCGGCGGCTCGCCGACGTGCTGGCAGGGCTGGAAAACTCCTCGTCACCCCGGGGATAGTTTTTCCCCGCCCGTGCGTTGTACCCAGTAGGCTTATCCAAACGAACCTATAGAGGAGACCAGTTATGGCCACCGGGGGCAATCCGATGTTCCAGTCCAAGGCGTTCCGCGAACAGATGCGGCCCGCCGGGGACTCCACAGCCAACGCCCGCACCGCGGAGCCGATGAGCGCGCAGTCCCTGCAGGACCTGTACAACTCGCCGTCGGCGGGCCCGGCCCAGACCGGCCGGCTGACCTACAACGACGTCGTCTCCAAGACCGTGTTGATGTTCGGTGCGCTGGTCATCACCGCAGTCATCGGCTGGCAGATCCCCGCGTTGATGCTGCCCGGTGTCATCGTCGGCTTGGTGCTGGGGCTGGTCAACAGCTTCAAGCGCGAACCCTCGCCGGTGCTCATCATGCTCTACGCCGCCGCCGAGGGCCTGTTCCTGGGCGGCCTGTCACAGGTCATCGACGCCCTCTACCCCGGGGCCGCCCTGCAGGCGGTCGTTGCGACCTTCTCCGTCTTCGCCGTGACCCTGGCGCTGTACCGCTCCGGCAAGTACCGGGCGACCCCGAAGATGACCCGCATGTTCTTCATCGCCATGGGCGCCTACCTGGTCTTCAGCCTGGTCAACCTGGGGTTGATGCTCTTCGGCGTCACCGACTCCATGTTCGGTCTGCGCACGGGCTGGCTGGGCCTGGCCATCGGTGCCCTCGCCGTTCTGTTGGCCACCTACTCGCTGGTGTTGGACTTCACCCAGATCCAGCGCGGCGTCGAGCAGGGCGCCCCGGCGAAGTTCGCCTGGACCGCTGCGTTCGGCCTCACCGTGACCATGGTGTGGCTCTACGTGGAGATCCTGCGCATCATTGCGATTCTGCGCGAGAATTAGCAGCATCACCACCCAGGACGACGGCGGCGCCCGAGGCGGGCACCGCCGTCGTCGTCATGTATTGAACCCCCGATCCGCCACGGCGCTACCGTAGGGGGATGTCCAAGCAGGAAGGGACCATCGCATGAGTGCACCCACGTCAGCGCCCACGGGACGGCAGTTCACGATCAGCCGTGGAGGCGCCACCGCGGTCGTCACGGAGCTGGCCGCAGCGCTGCGCAGCTACCAGCGCGACGGGATCGACCTGGCCGAGCCCTTCGGCGAGGACACGTTGCCGCCGGCCGGCTCGGGCATCCTGTTGGCCCCGTGGGGGAACAGGATCCGCGACGGCCGCTGGGAGCTGGACGGCGCCACCCAGCAGCTGGACATCACCGAGGTGCCAAACAACAACGCCACCCACGGCCTGCTGCGCAACACCGGCTACCGGGTCGAGGCCTGGGGTGATTCCTCCATCTGCCTCGCCGGGGAGATCTTCCCCCAACACGGCTTCCCCTTCCGCATGACCCACACGGCCACCTACGCCCTGGATGCCGAGGGTGGGCTCTCGGTCACCCAGGACCTGGTCAACCACAGTGACCGGCCCGCCCCCGCGGCGCTCGGCGCCCACCCGTACCTGCGCGTGGGCGACGTCCCCACAGAGGACCTGGTCCTGACCATCGATGCCGACACCGAGCTGCTGGTCGATGACCGCCTCATCCCCACCGGCACCGCACCGGTCTCGGGGGACCACGACTTCCGCACCGGGCGGCGCGTCGGGGACATCCGCGTGGACGTCGGCCTCACCGGCCTGACCCTGCACGACGACGTGGTGCACCGGCACCGGCTGATGGCCCCGGACGGGCGCGGGGTCGGCATCTGGGCCGATGCCACCTTCGGGTACGCGCAGGTCTTCGTGACCGGGAAGCGGGCCGGAACCGCCCTGGCGGTGGCCATCGAACCCATGAGCGCCCCGGCCAACGCGTTCAACTCGGGCCACGGCCTGGTCTGGCTGGCACCGAACGAGCACCTCATCGGACGCTGGGGCATCGAGTCATGGCTCTAGCCACCGACCCGCAGCGACGCGACGTCACCGGGGACATCCCCTACGGTGTGCGGATGGCCGCTGCCTGGAGCTGGCGGATCGCCATCATCATCGGCTGCACCGGCCTGCTGCTGTGGCTGCTCAGCCACGTGTCCCTGCTGGTCATCCCGTTGATGATCGCCGCCCTCCTGGCCGGGTTGCTGATGCCGGTGGTCCGGCTGCTGCGGCGCTGGCGGGTGCCCAATGGGCTCGCCACCGGGCTGACCATGGTCGCGTTCCTGGCGGTCATCACCGGCCTGCTGCTGCTGGTCGGGCGGACCATGGCAGCGGGCATGATGAGCCTCTGGCAGCAGGCTCTGACCGGCATCTCCCAGGTCCAGCACTGGCTCTCCACCGGGCCGCTGCACCTGACCAACCAGGACGTGGACCGCTACGTCGACGGCGCGTTGAAGCAACTGCAATCCAACAGCGACACCATCCTCAGCGGAGCCGTCTCCTGGGGCAGCACGCTCGGCCACTTTGCCGCCGGCCTGCTGCTGGCCTTGTTCTCGCTCGTCTTCTTCCTGCTCGAGGGAGAACGCATCTGGACCTTCATCGTGCGGCTCATGCCCCGCAAGGCCCGGGCAGCCACCGACGGTGCCGGACGCAAGGGCTGGGTCAGTCTGGTCAACTACGTGCGCGTTCAGCTCTTCGTGGCGTTCATCGACGCCGTCGGCATCGGCGTGGGCGCCGCCATTCTGGGCGTGCCGCTGGCCCTGCCGCTGGGCGGGCTGGTCTTCGTCGGTTCCTTCATCCCGGTCATCGGCGCCCTGGTGACCGGTGCCCTCGCCGTGTTGCTGGCCCTGGTCGCCAACGGCTGGGTCAACGCGCTGATCATGCTCGGCGTGGTCCTGCTGGTCCAGCAGGCCGAATCCCACATCCTGCAGCCACTCGTGATGGGCCGGGCGGTGAGCCTGCACCCGCTGGCCGTCGTCCTGGCCGTCGCCGGTGGCTCGCTCATTGCCGGCATCGCCGGGGCACTGTTCGCGGTGCCCGTCCTGGCGGTGCTGAACACCATGGTCCGCTACATCTCGGCACGCGGCTGGGAGACCCCCGGCTCCGACGCCACCGATGGCGACCCGCCGCCCGGACCCGCTACAGCGCTCACGGCACCGGCAGACCTCGACGGCGAATCCGAAGCCGTCCCGCCGCAACGCCCCCGCACCGGAGAGCCACCCCGGTGACCCCCACCCTTCACGAAAGCGCCACCATGCAGCAGCCCCTGGAAACCACAGCACCCGATACCCTGCCCGTCAGCCTGGCCGACATCGAAGCCGCGGCCGAGCTCCTGGAAGGCGTCATCGCCCACACGCCCGTCGAGCACTCGCGTGCCCTGGGCGTCTTGACGGGCAGCGATGTCCACCTCAAATGCGAGAACCTCCAGCGGGCCGGGTCCTTCAAGGTCAGGGGCGCCTATGTGCGCATGGCCCGGCTGACCGAGGAGGAAAAGGCCCGCGGCGTCGTGGCCGCATCCGCCGGCAACCACGCCCAGGGCGTGGCGGTGGCAGCGGACCGCCTGGGCATCAAAGCGCGCATCTACATGCCCCTGGGCGTCGCCCTGCCCAAGCTGACGGCGACGAAGGACCACGGAGCCGAGGTCGTGCTGCACGGGCACAACGTCGATGAGGCCCTGGCGGAGGCACAACGCTTCGCCGATGCCACCGGCGCGGTGTTCGTGCACCCCTTCGACAACGCCGACATCATTGCAGGGCAGGGGACCATCGGGTTGGAACTGCTCGAGCAGCTGCCCGACGTGGACACCGTGCTCATGGGCGTTGGCGGCGGCGGGCTGCTGGCCGGGGTTGCGACCGCGGTGAAGGCCAAGGCCGCCGAACAGGGCCGGGAGATCCGGGTGATCGGCGTCCAGGCCGAGAACGCAGCGGCCTACCCGCCCTCGCTGGCTGCCGATGCGCTGGTCCCGCTGGAGAAGGTCTCCACCATCGCAGACGGCATCGCCGTGGGCCGTCCGGGCCAGTTGCCCTTCCAGATCATCCGCGAACTCGTCGACGACGTCGTCACGGTCAGCGAGGACGCTCTGGCGCGGGCCCTGGTGTTCCTGCTGGAGCGCTCCAAACTCGTCGTCGAGCCCGCCGGAGCGGTCGGGGTTGCGGCCCTGTTGGAGGGCAAGCTGGCCGAACTGGGCATCGACTCCAAACGCACCGCCGTCGTGCTCTCCGGAGGCAACATCGACCCGTTGCTGATGCTCAAGGTCATCCAGCGGGGCCTCGCCGTCGCCGGACGCTACCTGACCGTGAGGATGATGCTCGATGACCGGGCCGGCGAACTGGCCACCATCTCCCGGGTCATCGCCGAATCCGACGCCAATGTCACCGGTGTGGACCACACCCGCATCGGTGGTTCCCTGTCGATGGGGGATGTGGCCATCACCATCGACATGGAGACCAAGGGCCACCTGCACTCCGAACAGGTATTGGACAACCTGCGGGCCGAGGGCTTCCAGCCGGTTGTCATCACCACGTAGGCAACGGGTCCCAAACGCCTGCGGGCCGCATCTCCGTGACGGAGATGCGACCCGCAATGGCGTGTGGCGTGCCCTTAGCCCGTGTAGGGCTTGGCGGCCAGGATCTCCACGGCGATCGACTTGCCGTTCGGAGCGGTGTAGCTGAGCTTGTCGCCCACCTTCTTGCCGTGCACGGCGGCGCCGATCGGGGACTTCTCGCTGTAGACCTCCAGGCCCGAATCGCCGGCGACTTCGCGGCTGCCGAACAGGAACGTGGTCTTGTCCCCGGCGATGGTGGCATCGACCAGCATGCCCGGTTCGACGATGCCGTCGTCCGCGGGGGCGTCGCCCACTTCGGCCTTCTGCAGGAAGTCCTTGAGGTAGGTGATACGGGCTTCCGCCTTGCCCTGCTCTTCCTTGGCTGCGTGGTAGCCGCCGTTCTCCTTCAGGTCGCCCTCGGAGCGTGCCTGTTCGATGCGGTCGACGATTTCGGCACGTCCGGGACCCTGCAGGTGCTCGAGCTCAGCGGACAAGCGGTCGTAGGCCTCCTGGGTGAGCCAGAGAGCCGGTTCATGGTTGGTGGTCACGGTTACTTCTCCTTGTAGTAAGGGCCGGTCAGGTGACCGGCCGCCGAACTGCAGTGTTTGCCACGTCAGCGACGATGCAAGCAAAGACCCCGCCATGCGTGGTGAAGAACCGCGGTCCGTCACCAAGTCAAGGCGGGGTGGATCGTATTAGATCGATTTTACCCATTATGCGGCCAAAACCCCAAGTAGGGACTACCTGGCGGGTCATGAGTGGCTTATCCGGCCACCCAGCAGGTCGTTGCGCCGCCGGTCACACCCAGGGATTCGGTGCGCACGTCGAAGTCCTGGATGATGCTCTGGCGCCCGGTTCCCTGCGTCGCGTCGAAGGTGACTGTCTTCCAGCCGACGATTGCGTAGGACTCGTTCATGACCTGCAGGTTGCAGGAAACCTTGTCCTGGCGCTTCTTCTCCAGCTGGATGGTGACGTTCGCCGTGGTGTCGGAGGTGATGTCGAAGGCGACATCCTTGCTCGTATACGGCTTGAAGTTCCACCATGCCATGAGGCCGGCCACGGAGATCCCGAAGACCAGTGCGATGCAGATCACGATGATTCTGCGCCGGGCGTTGACCGGGCGCTTGGGTGTGCCATACCGATTGGCTACGCTGGAGGGTGGCGCAGCGTCCCATGGGGGAGTCGGCGCCGGCTGTTGGGTGTTCATCCCCTCCAGTCTAGGTCTTTTCGCAGGGCGGCCGATCGCCTTCCCTGCCGGCATCGAGGAGCAGGTCATCGTGGAAGAAGCCCGGGTCGTTCCCGTCACGCCGTCGGAAGGGTTCCGGCTCCTTGCGGTCCATGCACATCCGGACGACGAATCCAGCAAGGGTGCCGCCACGATGGCCGCCTATGCCGCAGCGGGAGCCCGGGTCATGGTCGCGTCCTGCACCGGCGGCGAGCGGGGCGACATCCTCAACGCCAAGGCCGGGGAACTGGCCCATGCCCACCGTGACCTGGCCGGCCTGCGCCGCAAGGAAATGGCGGAGGCCGCAGCGGCGCTGGGCATTGAGCACCGGTGGCTCGGATTCGTGGATTCCGGGCTGCCCGAGGGGGACCCGCTGCCACCCTTGCCGCATGCCTCGTTCGCGACCCAACCGGTGGAACGTGCGGCAGTCCCACTGGTGAAGCTGCTGCGTGAATTCCGTCCGCAGGTCGTCACGACCTATGACGAGAACGGTGGCTACCCGCACCCCGACCACATCATGACCCACAAGGTCACGATGGAGGCCGTCGAGGCCGCCGCGGATCCGGACCGCTATCCGGAACTGGGCGCCGCCTGGCAGGTCTCCAAGGTCTACTACGACAGGGCCTTCAGCCCCGATCGCTTCCGCACCCTGCACTACGCCATGCAGGAGAACGGGATCGAGTCCCCCTACGAGGAGCGGATCAAGGCGTTTGAAGAGCATCCCGATGAGGAGATGTTCCGGTGGGTCAAGCACCATGAGACGACAACACAGATCGCCTGCGCCGACTTCTTCGACGCCCGCGACCGCGCGTTGCTGGCACACCGGACGCAGATCGATCCCGACGGCTTCTTCTTCGCCGTGCCCACTGACATCTACCGGAAGTCCTGGCCGTGGGAGGACTTCGTTTTGGTCTCCTCCCGGGTGGAGACGCAGATCCCGGAATCCGACCTCTTCGCCGGTCTGCGCTAGACCCCGACTCCACGCCGGCGCGGGTAGACTGGATGGGCCGGTCGACGCCGGTCTCCGTCAAGAAAGAGCGTGTTCGTGAACCTGTTGTCCTCGCTGGTGGTCGCCGCCAGTTCCGCCCCGGCCGTCCCGACCGGAGACGCCGCGCGTGAGATCGGCCCCGGTTTCGCCGGCTTCGTCGCGACGGCGGCCATGGTCATCGTGGTCATCTTCCTGATCCGCGACATGTCCCGTAGGATCCGCCGCGTCCGGTACGCGGGAACTGCAGAGGAGCGCCAGGCCGAACTCGTCGAACGCGGACGCGAACGCCACGCACAGACCGAGGAATTCCCGCCGCGTGGCAACCCCGGCCCGGATGGCGTCATCGGCTCGGGATCCAACAATGCGCAGGACGACGACGGCGAAGGCCCGGACGCGGGGCACGGCCAGGACCGCTAGCCTCTGCCCCCAGGGCAGCCGGGTCCGTTGCGCTGTTCTGGCGGGTCGGCGGCCTCGACGGACTCCGACTTTGCGTCAGTCGGGTCTGGATGCCAGGCGTCGTGGCGCAACGACCACCCGCTCCCCGTCAGGGACCGGATCCATCCGGCGTGTGCGGCCACCCGGTGGTGGCCGCACACGCCGGATTTTTCGTCTCCGCAGCTAGTTGCGGATCATCGACAGGCGGAAGGTCTCGGGCCCTTCCTCGAGGTATTCCACGGTGAATTTCCCGGCAGCGCGCTGCTCGAGCTGGGCCAGGAGCGGTAGCGGATTGTGGTTCGCAATCAACAGGATCCCGCGCCCCGGGGCCAACCCGTCCAGGGCGCCAAAGATCGTGGCGTGCCGGATGGCGTGGGGGATGACCCGGGTATCGAGTTCGGCCAGCCCCTCCTCGTCGTGGCCGCCACAGGCGCAGCCACCAGCGGCAGGTGCCGCCGACCCCGCCTCACGTGACGTCCCAGCAGCCTCCAGCGTGGCCAGCAAACGGCCCAGGTCGGCGGTGGGGGCGGCCGCCAGTACGGGCAGGACCTCGGCATTGGCGATCTCCAGTGCCGTTCCGGCCGCCTGGGCGGCGGCCGCGGAGCCGGCCTCGCCGTGTTCAGTGGACAACCGGGTGCCGGCAGCGCTGGCGGCCGCGGTGAGATGGTCGAAGATCCGCGCCAGCAGGGCTGTCTGGGCGGTATTGCCGGCAGCCGCCAGCTCACGGGCCAAGGTGTCCAGCCCCGGCAGGACGGTGGACTGGAGGGTTCCTTGAAGTGCCGCGGCGTCAGGGGCCTGCATGGCGACTTTGGCGGTCCATTCGCTCAACAGCGAGCTGGTGGATTCGAGCGCGGCGGCCGATTCGCGCGATGAGGCCAGGGTGAGGTTTTCCACGGTGTTCTCCTGGGTTGGTGGGGCGGATGGTGTCCCGGCTCGAACTTTACTACAATAAATTCCGTGGTAAATAGAGATGCCGGTCCTTCAGGACGGTCCGCAGGCCGGGGCCCCCTGCCAGTGCCCACCGGTGAGCCCCCGGCGATGTCCCGAGCGCGCCGGGACCTGTTGGCCCGGCTGCGGGCACTCGATGAGGCGACCACCGTCGAGACGCTCGCCCGGATCAGCCGGCAGCACCCCAATACCGTGCGCGAGCACCTGGAAGCACTCGTTGACTCCGGGGAAGTACAGCGCGTCGCCGCTGCCGCGCCAGCCGGGCGAGGCCGCCCCGCACGGCTCTACCTGGCCGCCGACCGGCCGGTGGCACCGGCGGCCGCCGCCACCCTGGCGTCGGTGCTCGCCGCCCAGCTCTCCACCCGCCCCGATGCCCGGTCGGAGGGCATCTTGGCAGGGAAGGCCTGGGCCGGGGTACTGCGTGGCGGCGGTGGCCACCCCGCTCCGGAAGATCCCCAGCCCACGCCAGCTGCCGTCCGTGGGCGCATCGCCTCGACCCTCACCCGGACCGGCTTCGCCACCGAGGAGGATGCCGCCGACCCCACGATGTTGCGCCTCACGCGTTGTCCCTTGCTGGAGGCGGCCCGCGACAACCCCGACGTGGTGTGCTCGGTCCACCTCGGACTGATCCAGGGACTGCTGGAAGACGCCGGAGACACCACGACCTCCGTCCGCCTGTTGCCCTTTGCCGCGGACAATGCCTGCCTGTTGCACCTGGGCGCCGGGGCAGAGCGGTGAATGCCGCTGGCCCAGCCAATGCACCCGCGAACGCCGACCGGCGAGCACCCCGCCGGAAGACCCCCGTGGTGCGCCGCACCGGCATCCGACTGCTGTTCCTGATCCCCGGTGGACTGGGAATGCTGATGGGCCTGAATGCCGCCCTGGTCCTGCTGGGACTTCCCCACGCCCCGATCGGGGATCACCTCGCGGCCAGCCATGGCATGCTGATGGTGTTTGGCTTCATCGGCACCGTCATCGCGCTGGAACGTGCAGTGGCCCTGGGGGTCGTCGCTGGATTCGCCGCTCCCGTCTTGATGGGATGGGGTGGCCTGGTGTTGGTCTCTCCGCTGCCGCAACGGGTGGGCCAGCTCGTGCTGTTGGGCGGATGCCTGGCCATGACCGGGGTCTACATCCCCCTGTGGAAACGCCAGCGTGAAGTCGCCGTGCTGATCCAGATACTGGGCGCCGTGGCGGGGATCTGCGCCACCGTGCTGTGGCTGCGCATTCCCGACACCGCACCGCTGATCCCGCTGCTGGTCGTCTTCGTGGTGTTGACCATCGCCGGTGAACGGCTGGAATTGGCCCGCATCCACATCCACTCCCGAATTGCCGAACCACTGCTGACCTGGGCCTCGACCGTGTTGCTCGCCGCTGGTGTGGCGACGCTGCTGTGGCCACGCACGGGTTTGGTGCTTTTCGGTGTGGTCTTGGGCCTGATTGTGGTGTGGCTGGCCGTCTACGACGTGGCCCGGCAAACGATCCGCTCCACCGGATTGCCCCGATACATCGCCGGGTGCCTGCTGGCTGGCTATGGCTGGCTCGCGGTGGCAGCCGTGGTCTTCATCGCAGCCGGCCTGCGCGGGGGCGGGCTGTCCGGCAGCGCCTACGATGCCCTCACCCATGCCGTGTTCCTGGGGTTCACCCTGTCCATGATCATGGCCCACGCGCCGGTGATCCTGCCCGCGGTGTTGCGCCATCCACTGCCCTACCACCCCGTTCTGGTCCTTCCGGCGGTCCTGCTGCATGTCTCGTTGGCCCTGCGCGTCTTTGCCGCTGACGTCCTCGACGATGCGCCGACCCGGCAATTCGCCGGGGTGCTGAACATCGTGGCGCTTCTGCTGTTCGCGGGGCTGGCCGTGGGTCTGGCGAAGACCGCACCACGAACGAAGGCCGGGCCACGATGAAGATTTCAGCACCCGGATCCGGAGCGCCGGTCAACGGGCCGGATCCGGCACGGTTTTCGCGCGCCGGGTGGCACCTGCGTGCCAACGCCGCCATGTTCTTCTGGCTGGTGGCGTTGGCTGCCGCCGTGGTGTTCCATCGCGTCCTGCCGATGCCCACCTGGCTGATGGTGCACCTGCTGCTGTTGGGGGCGATCGGCAACGCCATCATGGTGTGGAGTGCACATTTCACCGAGGCACTGCTGAGGGGACCCAACCCGGGGCGCACGGCGCTGGCATGGCGCCTGGTCGCCCTGAACGCCGGAGTCGTGGCGGTCGTGGTCGGCATGCTCACCACGACCTGGCCGGTGGTGCTGGGCGGAAGCCTGGTCGTGGGCGGTGTCTACGCATTCCACGGCTCCTCCTTCGCACTCCGCGCCGCCAAGGCGCTGCCGTCGCGGTTTGGGGCGACAGTGCGGTACTACATCTGCGCGTCCTGGTTGTTGCCCGTTGGTGCACTGCTGGGATGCCTGCTGGCGGTCGGATTCGCCGGTGAGCTGGGGGACCGCCTGCTCGTTGCCCATGCGGTGGTCAACGTCCTGGGGTTCATCGGGTTGACAGTGATCGGGACGCTGGGCACCTTGCTGCCGACGATGCTGCGCACCCGGGTGGCCGAGGGAGCCGAAGGCGTGGTGCGCAACGGCTGGGTGCCGCTGCTGGGCGGCGTCGCCCTCGCCGCCGGCGGGGCGGGCCTGGGGTGGATGTGGTTGCTGGCAGCAGGCCTGGTGGCCTATGCGGGCGGCATAGCCTATGCCGCTGTCCCGCTGTTCCGGGCCCTGGTCGCCAAACCGCCCATGGACCACGCGCCGCTGTCCGTGGGCGCCGCGGTGCTGTGGTTTGCCGGTTCGATCCTCACGCTGGCCGTCATGGCAGGCCGCGGAGGATCCTGGGCACAATTGCACGCCGGCATCCAGCTGGTGGTTCCCGCGCTCGCCGTCGGCTTCGCCGCCCAGGTCCTCCTGGGCGCCCTGGGATACCTGATTCCCGTGGTGCTCGGCGGCGGCCCGGCTACCTCCAAGGCGCGCACCGCCGTCTTGAATTCCGGGGCAGGGGCCCGGTGGGTGATGCTCAACGGCGGGCTGGCCCTGGCGCTGCTGCCCGTCCCGAGCTGGATCAAGGTGAGCACCTCGCTGCTGGTCCTGCTGGCCGGGATATGGTTTCTGGTCCTGGTGGGCGTGGCCCTGCGGACGGGTCCCCAGGCGGCGACGGCTTCGGCGGCCCCGACCTCCGGGCAGCAGGGAGTGCGGCTGATGATGAGTGGCGTTGCCGGTGTCGTGGCCCTCGTCCTGGCGGTCGTCCTCGGCGTGGCAGCGGACCCGTCAGCCGCCGGGGTCGGCCCCGGAGCCGGCATCGGTGCCGGGGCGGCGGATCCGGGGACCGGGCCAGTGGCTGCCGACGCGACAGGACATACGACCCGGGTGGCCCTGTCCATGAAGGACATGCGTTTTACCCCCGACGCCATCCACGTTCCGGTCGGCGACCGGCTGGTCATCACCGTGTCCAACGACGATGACCGGGTACACGACCTGGTGACGGCAAACGGTGCAGCATCGGGCCGCCTGGCGCCGGGGGAGCACACCGAAGTCGATGTCGGAGTCATCCGGGGTGACCTGGAGGGCTGGTGTTCGCTGGCCGGACACCGACAGATGGGGATGGTGTTCCACATCGTCGCCGACGGGGCGGCCGCCACTGCCGGCGGCGACGACGCGTCGGCACACGAGGGCATGGCCGGCATGCCGGGCATGGAAGCGGATGCCGATTCCGCTGCCACGGCCACGGGATTCGATCCCCTGCGCACACCGGACCGCGGATTCACGGCCCGCGATGCCCGGCTCCCCGCAGCCCCGCAGGGAACTGTGCACCGCTACACCCTGACGGCACGCGACGCGCTCCAGGAGGTGGGAGCCGGTTATGCGCAGACGCTGTGGACCTACAACGGCAAGGCCCCGGGCCCGACCCTGCGCGGCAAGGTCGGCGACACCTTCGTGATCACCCTGCGCAACGACGGGACAACCGGGCACTCGATCGACTTCCACGCCGGAGCGCTGGCACCGGATCGGCCGATGCGCACGATCGAGCCCGGGCAGGAGTTGACCTACACGTTCACTGCAACGCGCGCCGGGGCCTGGCTGTACCACTGCTCGACGATGCCGATGTCGTTGCATATCGCCAACGGCATGTTCGGGGCCGTCATCATCGACCCGCCGGATCTGGCCCCCGTGGATCGTGAATTCATCCTCGTCCAAAGCGAGCTGTACCTGGGCAAGGACGGCGGCAGGGCCAGCCAGGCCAAGATCGACGCGGAACGGCCCGACGGTGTGGCCTTCAACGGCTATGCCTCGCAGTATGCCTTTGCCCCCTTGAAGGCCAAGGCAGGAGAGCGCGTGCGCTTTTGGGTGGTGGCCGCCGGACCAAATCGGGGCTCCGCCTTCCACGTCATCGGAGGCCAATTCGACACCACCTACAAGGAAGGCCGCTATCTGCTGGACGGATCGGATCCTGCAGCCGGCTCGCAGACCCTGGATCTGGGGGTGGCGCAGGGCGGCTTCGCCGAACTGGAGTTCACCCAGCCGGGCACCTACCCGTTCGTCTCGCATTCGATGGTCGACGCCGAACGCGGAGCCCGCGGGCTCATCAAGGTCACCCGGTAGCCCGGCACGGCACCGGGACGGTCAGCGCACGGCCAGCATGGCCAGCATGATCGCTATGTAGTGGCAGGTGAACCCGCCGACGGTGAAGGCATGGAAGAGCTCATGGAACCCGAACCACTCGACGTGGATGTTCGGCCGTTTGAGGGCATAGAAGACGGCACCGGCGATGTAGAACGCCCCTCCGGCGCACAGCAGCACGGCAGCCGGGACGCTGGCTGCAAAGAAATCACCGATGAAGATCAGGCAGGCCAACCCCAGGGCCACATACACCGGTGTATACAGCCACCGGGGCGCATCGGTCCAGAACAGGCGGAAGGCCACGCCCAGGATGGCACCGATCCAGACCAGCCACAGCAGGAACTCGGCCTTGCCCTGCGGGAGCAGGGCCCAGGCCAAGGGGGTGTAGGAGCCGGCGATCACCAGCATGATGTTCGTGTGGTCCAACCGTTTGAGGACCCGCTTGACCTGTGGCGTCCAATTTCCGCGGTGGTACACCGCCGAGATCGTGAACAACAGCAACCCGGTGAACGCATACACGGCCGAGGCGATCTTGCCTGCAGGGCCAGGGGCCAGGACCACCAGCACGACGCCGGCTGCCAGGGCCAACGGGGCGGTTCCGGCATGGATCCAGCCGCGAAGATGCGGTTTGGTCTCCTCGAGCGGGGGATGAGGCGTCATGAGCCGATCCTAACGGAGGGCAACCACCGGCCGGACGGGTTGGAGGGGCCCACAGGCGTGCCGTAGGCCACGCCGGTCCGGCCACCCGGTAACCTAGAGACGCGGCAACCGCTCGGTGGTGGTCCGCGTCGGCCGAATGACTGGAAGGGGACAACGTGCGGTTGCCCGAGGTCCTCTATCGCCTCTACGCCAAGGTACTCACCAAGGACATCCCGGCCGAGAAGCTGCCCGGGCACATCGGCATGGTCGTGGACGGGAACCGCCGCTGGGCCAAGCTCGCCGGTGCCCCCACCGCCCACGGCCACCAGGCCGGAGCCGACAACATCGTGGAGTTCCTGGGCTGGTGCAAGGAACTGGATATCGGCACGGTCACCCTGTACATGCTCTCGACCGACAACATGTCGAGGTCCAATGACGAGCTGGACGCGCTGATGGGGATCATCGCCAACATGCTGGACCGGCTCGCCGAACAACGTGATCTCTGCATCCAGCCGATGGGCGCCTACGACGAGCTGCCCGACTACCTCTCCGACAAGCTCCACGCATTGGGCGAGTCCTCCAAGGACGCGGCGGGACTGCACGTGAACATCGCCATCGGCTATGGCGGGCGCCGTGAGATCGTCGATGCCGTCAAGGAACTGCTGCTCGACGCCGACGCTTCGGGCCGGACGTTGACCGACGTGGCCCGCGACCTGGAGATCGAGGACATCTCCCGGTTCCTCTACACCCGTGGCCAACCAGATCCCGACCTGGTCATCCGCACCTCGGGTGAACAGCGGCTCTCCGGGTTCCTCACCTGGCAGAGCGCCTACAGCGAGTTCTACTTCTGCGAGGCGCTCTGGCCTGACTTCCGCAAGGTCGACTTCCTGCGCGCCCTGCGTGACTTCACCGATCGCCAGCGTCGTTTCGGCAGCTGAGGCAGGGCACCGGCGTCGTTCATCGCCGCGTTACCGCAAATCCATGCCCGCCGGGTGTGTCGGGTCCCGGGATTTAACCTTTCGGGGCTAGCTTGAAGGCATTGGAGGGCACACCCGCCCACCAATGCGGAAAGGCCACCGAACGTTGAGACGTGCTGTCAACGCGGGGAGGCCGGTCCCGGCCCCGTGGCCCGACCGGATCACCCGCAGAACGGTTACCTAGGGGCGCAACGCCCCTGTTGGGAGTCATCGTGGCAGTAGAAACCCAGTCCAAGAACGGTGCGGAAATCGCGGTCTTCGAATCCGAAGCCGCCGCGGAGACCACTGCGGGAAAGGCGGGGCACCTGTCCACCGCCGCTCCCGACCGGGCCGTCCCGGATGCCGCCCACGGGGCAGGACAACGGCAAAGCGTCGGGACGAAATCCTACGTCCTGGACACCTCGGTCCTCATCGCCGATCCGCGGGCCGTCCTGCGTTTCGCCGAGCACGAGGTGATCGTCCCCATCGTGGTCATCAGCGAGCTGGAGAAGAAGCGCCACGACCCCGAGGTCGGCTACTTTGCCCGCAAGGCACTGCGGCTGCTCGACGAACTGCGGATCGAACACGGGGGCCTGGACAAGGCCCTGCCCATCGGGGACGACGGCGGGTCGCTGCGGATCGAGCTGAATCACATTTCCACCGAGGTGCTGCCGGTGGGCTTCCGCGGCGCGGACAACGATTCACGGATCCTCGCGGTGGCGAAGAACTTCTTCGACGAGGGCCGCGACGTCACCGTGGTCTCCAAGGACCTGCCCATGCGGGTGAAGGCCTCGGCCATGGGCCTGCAGGCGGACGAATACCGCAACGGCCTCGTCGCCGACTCCGGGTGGACGGGCACCGCAGAACTCGATGTCGCGGACGCCGACGTGGAGGAGCTGTACAACAACGAGCCGGTCCTGGTGGAGGCGGCGGCCGAGATGCCGGTCAACACGGGGCTGGTCCTGCTTTCCAACCGCGGCTCGGCCCTGGGCCGGGTCGGCTCGGACGGATTCGTCCGGCTCGTCAAGGGTGACCGCGACGTGTTCGGGCTCCATGGGCGTTCGGCCGAGCAGCGGCTGGCCATCGACCTGCTCATGGACCGCGATGTCGGGATCGTCTCGCTCGGCGGGCGGGCCGGAACCGGCAAGTCCGCGCTGGCCCTGTGCGCCGGCCTGGAAGCGGTCCTGGAGCGCGGGGAACACAAGAAGGTCGTGGTTTTCCGGCCGCTGTATGCGGTCGGCGGGCAGGAGCTGGGGTTCCTCCCCGGATCCGAGGACGACAAGATGAACCCCTGGGCGCAGGCGGTCTTCGACACCCTGGGTGCGCTGGTGTCCAAGAACGTCATGGACGAGGTCATCGACCGCGGCATGCTCGAGGTCCTGCCGCTGACCCATATCCGCGGCCGGTCGCTGCACGATTCCTTCGTGATCGTCGACGAGGCCCAGTCGCTGGAGAAGAACGTGCTGCTGACGGTGATGAGCCGGATCGGGCAGAACTCAAAGATCGTCCTGACCCACGACGTCGCCCAACGCGACAACCTGCGGGTGGGACGCCATGACGGCGTGGCCGCCGTGGTCGAAACGCTCAAGGGGCATCCGCTCTTCGGCCACATCACCCTGACCCGGTCCGAGCGCTCGCCGATCGCCGCCCTGGTGACCGACATGCTCGAGGAGTCGGGGGCCTAGTCGTCCACGGAGCGAACCACCCGGGCGGGGGAGCCCACGACGACGGATCTGGCCGGCACGTCGCGGGTGACGACGGCAGCGGCGGCCACGACGGCGTCGTCGCCGATCGTCACCCCCGGCAGGATGGTGGCGTTGGCGCCGATCCATACGTTGCGGCCGATCCACACGGGTGCCGGGTGCATGTCCGCCCGCCGGCCAGGGGCCACGTCGTGGTTGAGCGTGGCGATGACCACGTTGTGCCCGATCAGGCAGTCATCGCCGATGGTGATCCCGCCCTGGTCCTGGAACTTGCATCCGGCGTTGATGAAGACGCGGCATCCGATGCGGGTGTTCTTGCCGAAGTCGGAGGAGAAGGGCGGGAAGAGCGTGACGGATTCGTCGATGGGCGTGCCCGTCAGTTCGGAGAGCAGTTTGCGTACGCGTTGCGGCTCCTGGTAGCCGCCGTTCAGTTCGCCGGTGATGCGCAACGCCTCCTGGCTGGTCCGGTGCATGAGGAGATGCCAGGGTGAATCGCCGGGGATCGCCTGGCCGGCATTGAGCGCTTGCAGGAGGTCGTCGAGTTCCATGGTGTCCTTGCGGTGTCGCGGATGGCTAGCCGCGGTTGCGGCCGCGGATGATCCAAGGGATGTGGTCCCGCACATCGGTCAGGTGCATGGATTGCTCGACGAAGAGGTCATCCAGCATGTACTCGTCCACCGCGTGGATGGTGAGCTGGTGCCCGTTGCCGCGGGCGGGGCCGTCCAGCGCCTCGCTGAAGACGCAGACTGCCGTCTCGAGATCGAGCCGCAGACGTGTCCTGCCGGCTTCCAGCAGGGGAAAGCCCTCGGCCTGCGCCACGTAGGTGACGTTGGGGGAGACCACTGCCTCCACCACCGGGCGTCCGGCCTGCACCGTGTGGACCAGCTCGTGGATCTCGACACGGTTGGAGAGCGGGAATTCCAGCGGGACCGGGGAGTCTCCGCCCAGTTCCACCGGGTCGAGCATCGCGGCCCAGCGGGCATCGCCGAACACCGGGTCGCCGTAGTCGGCCTCCGGCCGGCGGGTGATCAGCCCGTCGTCGTCGTAGACAGGGGCCACCAGCCGGGGAGGCAGCAGCCAGGAGGCGCGGCTCCCCGAGACGTAGAAGGCGTCACGCGAGGCATTGATCGACGTGGTGCTGAACAGCAGGTGCCCCTCGGGGTCCTCGATGCGCAGGGCATCCGGCCGGCGCAACCAGGCGCTGACCCGGGGGATGGCTTCGGGTGTCTCGGGCTCGTCCCGATGGACCGTTGCCGGGGCGGAGAGTGCGTCCAGCGGGGTGTGTTCGTCCTGGAGCCGGACGGGTTCCTCCGGGGTGGACGGTACCCGGGCGGAGCCGGTGAACCACTTGGCGTCGAACCGCAGGGTGGTCCAGCGCCAGGGAGAGGATCTGCACAGGCGGCGGAACGCTGCGGCGTCCTCGCGGGAGACCGCAGTCGGGCCCCGGGGGGCCGGGGACGTCGAGGACATGTCCATATCCACAGTCTAGACGCCGCCCCCGGTTCCCCGCCCGGGATGGGCTAGCGTGAGGGGATGATCGCGGAGATGCAGGCACTGCGGGATGCCGCGCCGGCGGCCCTGGTCACGTTGGTCTTGGCGTGTGTCCTGTTCCTGGTCAACGGTGCCCGCCTGGCCTGGATCGATGCCCGCACCCATGTGCTGCCCAACCGGATCATCCTGCCGTGGTACCCGTTCGCGGGCGTGCTCTTGCTGGCCACCGCCGCTCTGGCAGGCGATGGGGCGGGACTGGGGCGTGTCCTGCTCGCAGGTCTCGCGCTCTTCGGCTTCTACCTGCTCCTGCATCTGATCCAACCGCGGGGCATGGGGATGGGCGATGTGAAACTGGCTGGCATCCTGGGGCTTTACCTGGGATACCTGGGGTGGCCGCACGTGCTGCTGGGAACCCTGCTGGCGTTCCTGCTGGGTTCAGTGGTGGCGCTGGTGCTCATCATCCTGCGCCGGGCGGGGTTGAAGACCTCCCTGGCCTTCGGGCCCTACATGATTGCCGGAACCGCCACTGCACTTCTCGTGGCAGGGTAGTGACATGCCCACACCCGAATTCATCCTGTCCCTGCGCGAGAAGATCGGCAATGACCCGCTCTGGCTGCCCGGTGTGAAGGCAGTGGTCCACCGTGATGACGGTGCCCTGCTGCTCGTCAAGCGTGCCGACAACGGCCAGTGGACGTTGCCGGCGGGCATCATCGAGCCCGGGGAGGAGCCGGCGGCCACCGCAGTGCGGGAGGTGCTGGAGGAGACAGGGGTCGACGTCGCCGTCGACCGCCTGGCGGGGATCGGCACCACCGACCCGGTGACCTACCCCAACGGGGATCACGCCCAGTACCTGGACCTGGTGTTCGCCTGCCGCTACCTCCGCGGAACGGCCCGGGTGAACGACGACGAGAACACCAAGGTCGAATGGTTCACCGACGACGAACGCCCCGTCCTGCCACCCAAGCACGCCAGGGCCGTCGACTGGGCGCGTTCGGCGGAGTCGGCCGCGCACTTCGTGCGCTGACCGCCGCCATCGGTCCCGCCGCGCGGTTCCGCGCCCGTCTGATCCGAGGGCCTTGGCGTCACGGGCCACCCTTTCGGCCGCCTGGCCGGAAACTGATCCCGGCCATGGTCATGGCCAGCGCACGGGTCTAGGCTGGCGTCACGGAAGCCGCCACAGGTCGCCACCGGTGCAGCAGCTCCGGTCGGCGCGATCGGAAGGGGAAACCATGGGATTCGAGCAGTACCACGAACCACCCGCCGAACTGTCCGAGGAGACCCGGACCTTCGCGCGCATGTGCGCCAACCTGACCGAGGAAGCCGAGGCCATCGGCTGGTACGAGCAGCGGATCTCGCTCGAGACGGACCCTGTCGCCCGCGCCATCATGGAGGACTCCTTGGGCGAGGAGTTCAAGCACTTCTGCATGGAATTGGAATACCTGTTCCGGACCAAACCCAAGTGGGGCCAGACGGCCCGGGGGACCCTGTTCCGCGGCGGCGACATCGTTGAAAACGGCACGGCCGCCGAGGAGGCCGCCGGATCCGGCGGATCGCCGGATGGTGCGACCACCCCGCAGGACGCCCCGGCTTCCCCGCCAGGCGGCGGATCCCTCGGAATCGGCTCGTTGAAAGGAAGTGCGTCATGACCACCAACCACCTGCACCGCGAGCTGGCCCCCATCACCGAGGCCGGCTGGAAGCTGCTCGACGACGAGGCCAGGGACCGGCTCACCACCACCCTGGGAGCACGCAAGCTCATCGACTTCACCGGACCCCTGGGATGGGACCATTCATCGACCAACCTCGGCCGGACCGAACGGCTGCCCGGCCCCGACGACGAGGGCATTGTCGCGCGGCGACGCAGAGTCCTGCCGCTGACCGAGATGCGCGTGGACTTCACGGTGTCCCGGGAGGAACTGCTCGACGGCGAACGCGGGGCAGCCGACGTGGATTTGGCCAATCTCGACATGGCCGCCGTGCAGATCGCCAGCGCCGAGAACCGCACGGTGTTCCATGGGTGGCGCCAGGCCAACATCACCGGCATCACGCAGGCGACCTCGCTGCCCACCGTTCCACGGGTGGAGCACTTTTCGGACTACCCGCAACGCGTGGCCCGCGCGGTGGACCTGCTCCTGGAGGAAGGAATCTCCGGGCCCTTCGGCCTGGCCCTGGGCCCGGGGCACTACACCGCAGTCGTCCAGGCGACCGAACGCGGCGGATACCTGCTCTCCGAACACCTCCGCCGGATCCTGGAGGGCCCGATCGTGTGGGCTCCCGGAGTGCGTGGCGCGGTGGTGATGAGCCTGCGGGGCGGGGATTTCCTGTTCGAGTCCGGGCAGGATCTCTCCATTGGCTACAGCCACCACGACGCCGATGACGTGCACCTGTATCTGGAGCAGAGCTTCAGTTTCCGGGTCGCGACCCCGGAAGCAGCCGTGCACCTGACCTCGGGTGGGGACTGAGCCGCGGGGCACCGTTCCCGCAGGTCGCCCCAATGCGCCTGCGTCGCACCCTCCGGACTGGAGGAGCGACGCCGGCGCACTGGCGGGCACCCGTGTCCGGGTGCCGCGGGACTAGCCGTCCTGCTCCGGGGACCGGGGGGACTCCGGGGTAGTGGAGGACGTGGAGAGCCGGGCAGCACGTTGTTCGGCCTCGAGCTTCAGGGCCTCGTCTCCGGAGACTGCCTCGCCGCGGGCGACCATGCCCGAGGTGTGTGACAGGGGGATCTGCTTCAGGAGCAGTGCCAGCACGAACGCGATGAGGATGAACGGGATCAGGTACCAGAACACCGGCGCCAGCGAATCCGCGTAGGCGGTGACGATGCCGTCCTTCAACGCCGGGGGGAGCTTGTCCATCACCGAGGGATCCAGGGTCGCCGTCGCTTGCCCGGCGTCCGCGGGGGAGGCCCCGGCGCCGGTGAACACGGCGGTGAGCTTCTCCGAGAGGTTGTTGGTGAAGATGGCGCCGAAGATCGCCACACCCAGCGAGGCACCGACCTCGCGGAAGTAGTTGTTCGTGCTGGTCGCGGTTCCCACCATCTCGGCACCCACTGCGTTCTGCACGACCAGGACGACGACCTGCATGATCAGGCCCAACCCGGCACCGAAGAAGAACAGGAACACGCAGATCAGCCACAGCGCAGTGTCGGCGCTCAGCGTGGTCATCGCCAGCATCGCGGCTGCGGTGAGCAGGGTTCCGGCAATCGGGTAGGCCTTGTACTTGCCGGAGTTGGAGATCGCGATGCCCGACCAGATGGACGTTCCCATCATGCCGGCCATCATCGGCAGCATCAGCAGCCCCGACACCGCAGCGGAGGTGCCCGAGGACATCTGCAGGAACGTGGGGACAAACGCGATGGCAGCGAACATGCCCAGCCCCAGCGTGAAGCCGATGGCGGTGGCCGTGACGAACACCCGGTTGCGGAACAGCGACAACGGGATGATCGGGTCATCGGCGCGCAGCTCGGCGACGATGAACGCCGCGGCGGCGACCAGCAGGCCGGCCCCCCACATCCAGGTCGAGGTGGCTGCCCAGCCGTGGTCGGCGCTGCCGCCGAAGTCGGTGAAGAAGATCAGGCAGGTGGTGGCGATGGACAGGAACACGACGCCGGCGATGTCGATGCGGCGGGTGGCCTTCTTGTTCGGCAGGGTCAACGCGAACCAGGCGATGGCGAAGGCCGCGATGCCGATGGGGATGTTGATGTAGAACGCCCACTGCCAGGTCAGGTGGTCCACGAAGAACCCGCCGAGCAGGGGACCCGCAACGGCCGAGAGGCCGAAGATGCCGCCGAGCGGTCCCATGTACTTTCCGCGCTCGGAGGCGGGGATGATGTCGGCGATGATGGCCTGTGAGAGGATCATCAGCCCGCCGCCGCCCAGCCCCTGCAGGGCACGGAAGAACACGAAGACCCAGAAGGTGCCGGCGAACGCGGCGCCGACCGATGCCAGGGTGAACATGCCGATCGCGATGAGAAAGAGGTTGCGCCGGCCGAGCACGTCGCCGAATTTGCCGTAGATGGGCATGACGATGGTGGTGGCCAGCAGGTAGGCGGTGGTGATCCAGGCCTGGTGTTCGACGCCGCCGAGTTCGCCGACGATGGTGGGCATCGCGGTGGAGACGATGGTCTGGTCGAGGCTGGAGAGCAGCATCCCGGCGATCAGCGACGAGAAGATGATCCAGATGCGCCGCTGGGTCAGCGCGAGCGGCCCGGAAGGCTGCGGGGGAGCGATAGTGCTCATGGGGTTCCTTGGTTCTGTGGTGTGATCCGTCGGCGGTTCAGGCCCCGAAGAGCCGTGACGCGTGGGAGAAGTTCGAGGTGAGGATGGCGGCCAGCCGGGTGCGGGCCTCATCGTCCGATTCGCTGGCCTCGGGGCCGGGATCGGCGGAGCAGAAGCCATCGTGTCCGATGAACTGCTGGAAGCTGGCCATGCCCAGATGCGAGACGAGCAGGGCGACCAGTTCGCCGTAGGGATCGTCGGCTTCCAGGCCCTCCCGCTGGCAGATCAACTCGGCCAGCGCCCGTTGGCGGTGCCTCGCCGAGTCGGCCATGCGCCGCATCAGCGCGGGTTCCGCGTGCATGGCCCGCATGAAATCGTGGACGTCGGCACGGGGGATGTCCAGGGTGGCGAAGGCCTCGATGAACAGTTCCAGCAGGGCGTCCTTCAGGGCCACCGGGGGGACCGACCCCGAGCCGTCGACCGCGGCTGCCGGCCCGGAGGCCAGGAATCCCGCGGCAAACGGCTCGATCGGGTCGGCGCTCTTCGCCCCGAGGACTGCGTCCTCCTTGGTGGCGAAGTAGTTGAAGAAGGTGCGCCGGGAGACCCCGACCTCCTCACACAGTTCCTCGATCGTGAATCCGTTCAGTCCACGGTCGGCGGTCAACGTGCGGGCGTGCGTCGTCAGCGCGGCATAGGTTTCACGCCGACGTCGTTCGCGGGACCCGAGGTCTCCCGTTGCACTTTCGTTCATACAGTGCATTTTTGCACCATTCGATATCGAGTGCATAATTTTTGGCGTGTGGCCTTGGCCACAGCTGCCGATGCCGGGAATGGCGGAAGGCGGCCCCCGTTCCGGGAACCGCCTTCCGCCGTCGTGCTGGTGGGTGCCGCTACTTGCCCGAGGGCGAGGTCATCGTGGTGACGTCCAAGGCGGTGTCCAGCTGCTCCTCGGTGAGTTCGCCACGTTCGACGTAGCCCAGGGCCACCGTCGCCTCGCGGACCGTCAGGCCCTCCGCGACGGCCTTCTTGGCGATCTTGGCGGCGTTTTCGTAGCCGATGAACTTGTTCAGCGGGGTGACGATCGAGGGGGAGGCCTCGGCCAGGAAGCGGGCGCGCTCCACGTTGGCGGTGATGCCGTCGACCATCTTGTCCGCCATGACGCGGCAGGTGTTGGTCAGCAGGCGGATGGATTCGAGCAGGTTCGCGGCCATCACCGGGATGCCGACATTGAGCTCGAACGCGCCATTGGTGGAGGACAGGGACACGGTGGTGTCATTGCCGATGACCTGGGCGGCGACCTGGATGGCTGCCTCGCTGATGACCGGGTTGACCTTGCCGGGCATGATCGAGGAGCCGGGCTGCAGGTCGGGGATGGCGATCTCGCCCAGGCCGGTGTTGGGGCCCGAACCCATCCACCGCAGGTCGTTGTTGATCTTCATGATCGAGTACGCGATGTTGCGCAACTGGCCGGAGGCCTCCACGAGCCCGTCGCGGTTGGCCTGGGCCTCGAAGTGGTTGCGGGCCTCCGTCAGCGGCAGCCCGGTGTCCTCGGCCAGCAGGGCAATGACCCGCTGCGGGAAGCCAGCCGGGGTGTTGATGCCGGTGCCGACGGCCGTGCCGCCCAGGGGAACCTCTGCCACGCGGGGCAGGGAGGCCTCGATGCGCTCGACGCCGTAGCGCATCTGTGCGGCATAGCCGCCGAACTCCTGGCCCAGGGTCACCGGGGTGGCGTCCATGAGGTGCGTGCGCCCTGACTTCACGACGTCGGCGAACTCCTGCGCCTCGCGGCCCAGGCTGTCGGCCAGGTGCCCCAGGGCGGGGACCAGGTCGTTGAGCAGGGCATCGGTGACGGCGACGTGGACCGAGGTGGGGAAGACGTCGTTGGAGGACTGCGAGGCGTTGACGTGGTCGTTCGGGTGGACCCGGGTCCCGCTGCCGGCGGCCTCGAGCGACTGGTTGGCCAGGGCGGCGAGGACCTCGTTGGTGTTCATGTTCGATGACGTGCCGGAACCGGTCTGGAAGACGTCGATGGGGAACTGGTCGTCGTACTCGCCGCCGGCGACGTGCTCGGCGGCGGAGACGATCGCCTGCGCGACCTCCTCGTCGAGCACCCCGAGCTCGGAGTTCGCCAGTGCGGCGGCGCGCTTCACCCGGGCCAGGGCCTGGATGTGGCGGCGCTCGAGCGTCTTGCCGGAGATCGGGAAGTTCTCCACGGCGCGCTGCGTCTGGGCGCTGTAGAGGGCGTCGGCCGGAACCCGGACCTCGCCCATCGTGTCGTGTTCAATGCGGAAGTCATCCTTGCTAGCCATGACTTCACCTTACGCCGCCGCAGCCGCCGGAGGGGGCGGCGGCGGCGTCAGATGGGCCACACCGCCGCCCGGGGGTCAGAGGTTGCCGAACCCCGAGACGACCTCGGCCTTGCCCTCTTCCAGGCGGTAGGTCACGCCGATGACCGCGGTCTCGCCCGCGTCGACGGCGTCGGAGATGATCTTCGAGCTGTCCACGAGCCGGTGCGTGGACTGCTTGACGTGTTCCTCGACCGTGGTGTTCACGTCGGTGATGCCGGCCCGCTGGGCGGTGATGACCGACGGGGTGATGCGCTCGACCAGGTCGCGGATGAATCCCGGGGGCATCGTCCCGGATTCGAAGGACTCCATCGTGGCCGTCACGGCGCCGCAGCTGTCATGGCCCAGGACCACGATCAGCGGAACATGCAGCAGGGCGACGCTGTATTCCAGCGAGCCCAGGGCCGCATCGTCGGGGACATGGCCGGCGGTGCGCACGACGAAGACGTCGCCGAGGCCCACATCGAAGATGATCTCGGCCGCCAGACGAGAATCGGAGCAGCCGAAGATCACGGCGAACGGGTGCTGGGTGTTGACCAGCGCCGACCGGCGCTCGGCATCCTGGTTCGGGTGGTTGGTGGTTCCTGAGATGAAACGTTCGTTGCCCTCGCGCAGCTTGCGCCACGCTTCAGCGGGGGTCAGGGTGGCGGGTGTGGATTCGATCGGTTCGTTAGGCATGGAATGAGACTACTCCTGCGGCCGCCGGCTCCTACTTTTTCGTTGCGCCGTCCAGCTCCTGCATGACGGCCCGTGCGCTCTGACGCAGCACTTCGGTACCGGAGTCGGACGTGAGCAGGATCGTGGAGTCCTTGTCCTCGTGGACCCAGGTCACCTGGGAGTCCTTCGCCAGGGCCTTCCAGGAGGTCCCGTCCACGTCGACGGTGCCCGCGGACGTGGCGTCCCCTGTCATCTGGGCGATCCATCCGGGGGTCGCGTCGCCGGTTTGACGGACCTCGACGAAGCCCTCCTCGTCGGTGACATAGCCGAAGTCCCAGTAGTCGATCATGTCCGCGGTGCCGGCGGTCCACCGGGCGAAGTTCGGGTACCAGCCCTCGGGCATGGTGGGGGAGACGGGAGTGAAGTCGGCCGTCTGGCCCGCCTGCGAGGCCACCGCCGAGACGTTCACGTCGGGTTTGAACTGTTCGGCGTTGCTGGGGGGATTCAGCAAGACGACGGGCACGGCGACCGCGACGGTGAGCAGCACGGAAATGACCATGCCCTTCAGCGATTGGTTGGCTCGCTTGGCCTGGGCAGGCGTCAGCACCGGTGTCACCGGCGCCTCGTCGGTCTCTGGATCCTTCTGGGGTGCTTCACTCACCCCTCCATTGTCCCCGATTTTCCTCCAGTGCCGTGACGGGGTGTCGGTCATCACCCCGCCATGGAGCGATCCACCCGATAAGGTGGGAGGTGTTGCCCCTGGCATCCACACCCACTCGACGACGAGGAAAACCGTGACAGAAGCCACTAATTTTGCCCACCTGTCCCCCCGACTGTCCGTTGGCGACGCCGAACCGGACCGCAACCTGGCGCTGGAACTGGTGCGCGTGACGGAAGCTGCGGCCATCGCCGCCAGCCCCTGGGTTGGATTCGGCGACAAGAACTCGGCCGACGGCGCAGCCGTCGACGCCATGCGTTCGCTGCTCTCCACGGTGTCCGTCAGCGGCACCGTCGTCATCGGCGAGGGCGAGAAGGACGAGGCGCCGATGCTCTTCAACGGCGAGCAGGTCGGTGACGGCACCGGTCCCGAGGTCGACGTCGCCGTCGACCCGATCGACGGCACCCGGCTGACAGCGCTGGGCATCAACAACTCGGTCGCCGTGCTGGCCATGGCGGAACGCGGATCCATGTTCGACCCCTCGGCGGTGTTCTACATGGAGAAGCTCGTCACCGGACCGGAGGCCGCCGAACTGGTGGACCTGCGCCTGCCCGTGAAGCAGAACCTGTACCTGATCGCCAAGGCGAAGAACAAGCCGATCAACCAGATCACCGTCTGCGTGCTCGACCGCGAGCGGCACACGAAGCTGGTCCAGGAGATCCGCGAGGCCGGTGCGCGCACCAAGTTCATCATGGACGGCGACGTCGCAGGCGCCATCGCCGCAACCCGCGAGGGATCCGGAGTGGACGCGCTCATGGGCATCGGCGGCACCCCCGAGGGCATCGTCACCGCCTGCGCCATCCGCGCGTTGGGTGGGGTCATCCAGGGCCGGTTGTGGCCCACCGATGACGCCGAGAAGCAGAAGGCGCTCGACGCCGGACACGACCTGGACCGGGTGTTGACCACCAACGACCTGGTCACCAGCGACAACTGCTACTTCGCGATGACGGCCATCACCGACGGCGACCTGCTGCGCGGCGTGCGCTACAAGAACGACAAGATCTACACGCACTCCATCGTCATGCGCTCGAAGTCCGGCACCATCCGCACGGTCGAGGGCGAGCACCAGTCACGCAAGTGGGAGCCCTACACCCGCTGATCCGTACCAGAATCACTAGTGCACGACGACGGCGCCTCCCCTCGGGGAGGCGCCGTTGCCGTTGGCTCGGGGCCGGGGGATCGGCGGCCCTAGCTGCGCTCTGACGTGGTGACGGCGAAGGCCAGGACGGGGGCACCGCCCTGATGCCGGGCGATCACCGGTGCCTCGTTGGCCGGGATGAACACCGAGTCCCCGCGCGCCAGCAGCAGGTCCCCCTGGGGCGAATCCAGCAGCACTTCACCGGCAACACAGACCACGGTCACCGGCCCCTGCTGCGACACCGCGACATCGTCGTCGGCCATGGTCTTCTCGCCCGGGAAGGCGATGCGCTGGAGCTGGAACTCGTCGAAGGGCGGCCGGTAGAGTTCCTGGCCCAGCGGACCCTCCTCGGGCTCGAGGTAGGGAACCCCGAGACTGGTGAAGTCGACGGTGTCCATGAGTTCGGGAAGATCGATGTGCTTGCCGGTCAGCCCGCCGCGCAACACGTTGTCCGAACTGGCCATCACCTCCACGCCAAGCCCGCGCAGGTACGCGTGGATGTTCCCCGCGGGCAGGTAGACCGCCTGTCCCGGTTGCAGGGTCAGGTGGTTGAGCATGAGGGAGACCAGGACGCCCGGGTCGCCGGGATGAAACCCCGCCAGGGAGGCAAGTTCGGCGAGGCCCGGGTCCTGGACCGCGTGTCGGCCGCAGGACACGGCTTCGGCGGCCAGGGCGACCAGCTGGACGACGGCGGTCCCGCCGGAGAGCAGGTCGGTGAAGGCCCCGCGCAGGTCGTCCTGGGCCAGCGTGGCCGCCGTGCGCCGGGCGGCGGCGGCCGCCTGCCCGCCCTCATCCGACAGGTCGGGGTCGGACTCGATCGTGTCGGCCAGCCAGCCAAACAGCGCCGCGGTCGCGGAGGCCTCGCGGAACCCGCACAGGGCGGAGAACTCGGTGAGCGGAAAGATGATTTCCGGTTTGTGGTTGTCGTCCTTGTAGTTGCGGTGCGGTGCGGAACGATCGACCCCTGCGGACTCCTCGGCGGCAAACCCATTGCGTGCCTGGTCCAGTGTGGGGTGCACTTGCAGCGACAGCGGCTGGTCGGCTGCGAGGATCTTCGTCAGGAACGGCAGCCGGCCGTAGCGCCCGGCGGTGTCCTGCCCGAGGAAGCGGGCAGGATCGGAGGCCACGAGCGCATCGAGGGGGGTCGTCCCGGGCTGGTCGGGGTGGCTGGCCTCCGAGGGGGAATCGGGGTGCGCGCCAATCCACATCTCGGCGGCCGGTCCGCCGGTGGCCGCCAGGCCGAGGAGCTCGGGTATCGCGGTTCTCGACCCCCACGGATAGTCCCTCACGGTGTTGCTCAGGCGGTACATGCGGCTCCTTCGGGTCTGCGTGGTTGCGGGCGCTACCCCCAATCTAGGCCAGAGGACGTCGGCCCGCAGCGGCCGCCGGATGGCCGGCGCGTGCCTGGGGCCACGGACGGGGAACGGGGGAGCGTCCGCCGAGCGTGGCACGGGCCGGCGTCCGGAAGGTTAACCCCGCTGTCCCTGTCGGGAAACGATGGGTGCCGGCCGTCAACGCGCGTCGCGTCCGCCGGCACCGCGTGCGCCCCCTACGGTGCCTGGCACTCGTTGTTGTTCGCCGCGATCTCCGAGATCAGGGTCCGCTGTCCGTTGAGCTCGAGCTGGACCAGGTACTTCTCCGTGATCGGGGAACCGTCAGGTTGCGTGACGGGCACCGAGTTCGGGTTGGACCCGGGCTCGATCTCCTCCTGGGTCATCGATCCGGCATCCGTGGCGGACTTCGTGGCAGCGTTGGTCGGGTCCGATCCCTGGGAGGAGTCCCCGGCGGACTTTTTGGCCGCCGCCTTGGAGGCCGCGGCTGCCTTCTTCGACTTCTCAGCGGCCGCGGCGCCTTCTTTCGTGGCCTCCTGCAGCAAGGCATCGACGCGTGTGCGGATCAGGCCGAAGTCGGGGAACGTGGAGAACTTCGTGCTGAAGTCCGGAGCCCCCAGCGTCAGCCGCTTGAACGGGGTCTTGCGCGCCTTGTTGGCCAGGTTGATGAAGCTGCCGAGCTGGGCTTGCGGGATGTCGGTCTCCACGAGGTCCTCGCCCGCCGACATGATGCCGGAGAACTTGGTCAGCACCGTCGATGGCTTGAACTGGTTGATCATGGCCTGCTGCAGGCACTGCTGCCGGCGAATGCGGTGGTAGTCGGTGGTGAAGTCCCGCGAGCGGGCGAACCAGAGGGCCTGCTTGCCGGTGAACTGGTGTTCCCCGGGGGAGAACCAGTGGGTCCGGATATCGGTTCCCGGCCACTTCTTGGCGTTGTAGGGAACCCAGCCGCCCGAATCGACGGTCACCCCGCCCATGGCGTCGATGAAGGAGGAGAACCCTCCCATGTCCACGACGACGTAGGACTGCACCTTCACCCCGGTGATCCCGGTGACGGCGTCCATCATGGCCTCGGCTCCGGGGTTCTTCTTGCCCGGATACAAGTCGGCGTATTTCTCCTCCACCACCGGGTACAGCGAGTTGATGATGCATTCGTCTCCGCAGTTGTAGCCGGCGGGGAAGACCTTGCGCAGCGGGGAGTCAGCGGGGAAGGGGGCGTTTTGCAGGTTGCGGGGGATGGAGATCAGCGCGGTGCGTCCGGATTTGGCGTCGATGCTCACCAGCGTCATCGAGTCGGGGCGCAGGCCCACCCGGTCGGCCCCGGCGTCGCCGCCCATCAGCAGGATGTTGTAGCGGCCATCCACCGGGTCCATCGAGGGGCCGGAGGCGAAGACGTTCTGGATGGTGTCGCGCCCGGTGTTCAACACGAACGAGCCGTACCCCAGGGCACCACCGGTGATGACCATCAGCACAACGGTGCAGGCGGCGACGATGCCCCGCATGCCCGGTGCCAGCAGGCCGGGCCTGATGATGACCAGCGTGTTGATGAACATCAGGACCCACCCGATGGCCAGGACGGCCAGGACGATGGCCAGGACCAGTTGGACGATCGGGCGCGCCAGCACCTCGATGACCAGGCCCTGGTTGACCAGGGCGACCACGAGGGCGACCACCAGAACCGCCCAACAGGTCAGGGTGACCGCCAGGACGCGCCGGCCCAGGGTGCGGTTTCCGGCGACGACCTGGGCGCCGCCGGGGATGAAAACGGTCAGCGCCAGCAGGAAGAAGGCGCGCTTGGTGCGGGTCTTCGCTGAGGCCTGTTCCGGATCGCGGACGGGGTTGTGCCTGCGGGCATCTGTGAGGTTGTGTTCGGCCATGGATCAGGAACCCTGGCCCAACTCGTCGGCAACGCGTTGGCGCAGCCGGGCGCCCTTGTCCGAGGCCTGGTGGCGCAGGTCGGCAGCGAAATCGACGAGCCCGGACCGCAGTCGGCGGGCCAATTCGTCGGTGCCGCTGGCCAGGGTGCGGACGGCCAGCAGGCCGGCATTGCGGGCGCCGCCGATCGAGACCGTGGCCACCGGAACCCCGGCGGGCATCTGCACGATCGAAAGCAGCGAATCCATGCCGTCGAGGGTCTTCAACGGGACGGGCACCCCGATCACCGGCAGGGGGGTGACGGCCGCGAGCATGCCGGGCAGGTGGGCCGCGCCGCCGGCTCCGGCGATGATGACGCGGATCCCGCGTTCATGGGCCTCCTTGCCGTAGGCGATCATGTCCTCGGGCATGCGGTGGGCGGAGACGACGTCGGCTTCGAAGGGGATGTCGAATTCGGCCAGTGCCTCTGCGGCCAGGCGCATCACGGGCCAGTCGGAATCGGATCCCATGACGACGCCGACCAGGGGCTGCGGGGTGCTCATCGGGGCGGGGCTCCTTTGCTGGCTGCGTCCGGCGTGGCGCCGTCGCGGATGATGGTCGCCGCCTGCGAGGCTGCATGGCGGACGTCGTCCACTGTCTGGCCGGGGGTGCCCAGGACATTGACGTGCCCGATCTTCCGACCCGGGCGCACCGACTTTCCGTAGGCATGGACCTTGGCGCGGGGCTGCGCGGCCAGGGCAGCGGGGAAGGCGGAATAGAGGTCGGCGTTGGCGCCTCCGAGGAAGTTCTTCATCACGGTGACCTCCGCGAGTGCCGAGGTATCACCCAACGGCAGATCCAGGACGGCGCGCAGATGTTGTTCGAACTGGCTGGTCACCGAACCATTCATGGTCCAGTGGCCCGTGTTGTGTGGCCGCATGGCCAATTCGTTGATGACGAAGCCCGGGCCGCGCCCCGGGGTCTCGAAGAGTTCCGCGGCCATGACCCCGGTCACCGCGAATTCGGTGGCGATGTGCTGGGCGGCGTCGGCGGCGGCCTGTGCGGCCAAGGGATCGAGCCCGGGGGCCGGGGCAATGACCTCGTCGCAGACACCATCGACCTGGATGGTGTGGACCACCGGCCAGCTGCGCGTCTGCCCGGAGGGGGTGCGTGCGACCAGGGCCGAGAGCTCACGGCTGAAGTCGACCTTCTCCTCGGCCAGCAGGGTGCTCCCGTCGGCGAACCAGTCGGCGCAGTTCCGGGCGTCGTCGGCGGTATCGAGCATGCGCACTCCCTTGCCGTCGTATCCACCACGGGGTGTCTTCAGGACCACCGGCCAGCCGATGGAGTGGCCGAAGGCGATGAGTTCGTCCACCGAGGCCACGCCGGCCCAGGAGGGGTTGGGGAGCCCGAGCCGTTCGATGGCCGCGCGCATGACCAGCTTGTCCTGGGCATGGATCAGCGCCGCCGGCCGCGGCTGGACATTGACGCCCTCCTCGATGAGCACCTGCAGATGCTCGTTGGGGACGTGCTCATGGTCGAAGGTCAGCACGTCGACCCCTGCAGCGAACTGGCGCAGCGTGGCCAGATCGCGGTAGTCACCGACGGGGGCTTCGGACACGGCTGCCACGGCCGAGACGTCCGCGGCCTCGGCCAGGACGCGCAGGTGGAAGCCGAGATTCGTTGCCTCGGGGGCCATCATTCGGGCAAGTTGGCCGCCGCCGACCACGCCAATCACAGGAAAATTCACCCCTTCAGGGTACCGAACCAGGGGCCGTCGCCCGGGCGCGACGGGGCCCGAGCCGGGCATTTGTCAGGAAACTTTGAGGCGCTGGCGATAGAATGAAGGGCTGGCTGCGTCGTGTGGCATACCGCGCCGGCACCTGCGGGGCCCTGTCGTCCAGGGTTTTTGCCCGCCCCAAACACTGTCAGTGGAGGAACATGCTCAACGCGATTGCGGAAAAATGCCGCGGCCTATTCACCATGCTGTGGCGGGAGGTCATGAAGTTCGGCGTCGTCGGTGGTGTCGCCTTCATCATCGACACCGCAATCTTCCTCTGGATGATGAACGGCCCGATGCACGGCTCGGAGGTCAAGGCGAAGATCGTCGCCGGCATGGTCGCGACGATGTTCTCCTGGGTGGCCAACCGCTATTGGACGTTCCGCCATCGCCGTCGTGCCTCCGTGGTGCGGGAGCTGATCCTGTTCATCATCATGAACGGCATCGGCCTGTTCATCGCCGCCGCCTGTGTGTGGGTGACCAAATACTGGATCGGGTTGACCGATTCAACGAGCCTGTTCATCGCCGGATCCGTCGTCGGCCTGGTGTTGGGCACGATCTTCCGCTTCTTCGCCTACCGGTTCTGGGTGTTCACCGAAGAGCTTGACGCCGAGCCCGGCTTCGACCACGACCATGAGCTGCTCGGCCCGGGTGCCCCGCACGCCACCCCGGTTCCCGGAACCGGCGACCAGGACGGGGACCCGGCAGGCACCGGGCGCCCGTAACGGCGGGGCCTCAGGGCCGCCGGAGGACGCGTTCGTCGTCGAGGATCCGCTGCGTCGCGGTGGCGCCGGCGCCCAGCAGGACCAGGGGAGACGTTCCGTTCCACTGCTGGATGGCAACGCGTAGCGCCACCGAATAGTCGGCGCCCGGGCCCAGCAGGGCGGTTCCCTCGGCGGCATCAACGCCGAAGAGCCCGGAGTAGTCCAGCGCCTCGGATCCGTCCACCACGGTCAGGGCCGGTGCCGTCGACGGCACGGGATCGGCGAGGAAATAGTCACCGAATCCGCGGACCTCGCTGGCGTAGTCCAGCGCGCCGGAGGGCAGCGCCCCGGGGAACGAAAGCGCCAGGGCCCCCAGTGCCACCGCCATGATCTCGGCCTGCGGATGGGCCTCGGCGGCAGCCAGCGGATCATCGGTGACCACCAGATCAGGTTCACCCGCGGAACCCGCGGAACCCGCCGGGGCGGTGGAGGGCACCAGGATCTCGGCCCCGGTGGCCAGCACGGCGAAGCCGATGGCCAGTGACTTCCAATGTGCCGGGACGTCGACGAGGACCCGGGTGCCGGGGCCGGCGTCGTACTCCTCGCTGAGCAGGTTGGCTGACTTGGCCACCCAGTTGTCGAACACGTGGCCGCTCAGCTCCACACGTTCGCCGGGATCGCCGTACCAGGTCAGCAGGGGAGCGGCCGAGCCGCGGTGCCGGGCGAGCAGCCGTTCCGTAAAATCTAACGAATCGGTATCGGTGGCCATGGGTGGGTTCCTCTCGAAACTGTGAAAACGCTGATAATCCGCGGGAGTGCCGGACACGCCCGTCGGGGCCGATGCCAGCCGGGCGTGTTGCGGCATGAAATGGGTCGCATCCGTGGCTAGAATCCCCCACTCCACTTGACTGGCGTGAGTTACACCATTGTAATTAGATGGCGAAGCGGCTTTTTCCAGACTACGGATGAAGTCGTGGCCCACACGACCAGGTGACGGACCGACGGACACAACACGTCCCGAGGAACGGTGTGGGGCTGCCACGAGACACAGTCAACCAGCGGAAGGGCTCACATCATGGGGAACGCAGAGCGCATTCACGATCCCAGCCACGCCGAACAGGCCTCCACCCGGTACGGCTCCCGCGGAGTCCCCGCCGATTGGTTCCTTGACCCTGCAGACGACGCGGCGGCCGAGAACTACCGCGCCAGCGGGCTGGACCTGGAGGACCGGGCCACCGCCTTCCTCGCGGCGCATGCCACCGGTGCCGACGCGCCCACCGCCCTGCTGGCCCCCGTTCCGGACCTTCCCGTGGAACGCCCGGCCCAGGCGCCCGCCGAAGTGGACCCGCAGCAGCAGCTGTGGCTCGGCATGCCCGGATTCCCCGGTGCCGAGGACGAAGGCGAACTCGGATGGCAGACCGAGGCCCTGTGCGCCCAGACCGATCCCGAGGCCTTCTTCCCGGAAAAGGGAGGATCCACCCGCGACGCCAAAAAGGTCTGCGGCGCCTGCAACGTCCGTTCCGAATGTCTGGAATACGCACTGTCCAATGACGAGCGCTTCGGCATCTGGGGCGGGCTCTCCGAGCGCGAGCGCCGCCGGCTGAGGAAGCGAGCGGTCTGATTCACTCGCAAGTACGCGTCACGGCCGTCCTCGTCGCCCACGATGGGGAACGCTTTCTTCCGGCGACCCTGCAGGCACTGGCGAACCAGACCCGGCCGGTGGACCACTTCATCGGCGTTGACGCGGGTTCCCAGGACGACTCCGCCCGGATCCTCGCCGAGGCACTCCCCGCCGGCAGCCCCCTGGTCAAGGCCCGCCCACGCGGCTTTGGCGCATCCGTGCGCGCCGGGCTCACCGGTGCCGATGCGCTGCCACGCCGGGCTGGGGACCGCACGACGACGGAGAACCTCCCGCAGGTCCAGGCGGAGATCCAGGACTGGATCTGGCTGATCCACGACGACTCGGCACCCGATGCCGGGGCGTTGGCTGCCCTCCTGGAAGCCGTCGAAACGGCGCCAGCCGTCACCATTGCCGGCTGCAAGCAACTCGACCGCGACAGTCCACGACGCCTGGTCGATGTCGGCCTGGGCGTCAGCCGGTGGGGCGAACGCCTGACGATGATCGACGTCGACGAACTCGACCAGGGCCAGTACGACTCCCGCTCGGACCGGTTCGCCGTCAATTCCGCCGGCCTGCTGGTGCGGCGCGACGTCTGGGAGGAGCTCGGTGGCTTCGACCCCGCGCTGCCCGGACTCGGCGACGACCTGGATTTGTGCTGGCGCAACCGCCTCGCGGGGAACCGCGTGGTCGTCGTTCCCGCAGCGAAGATGTACCACGCGGCCGACACCGTCCGCTCCGTGGCCGGCCCGCTGGCCGGCCGCCGGGCCGAGGTCTACCTCCGGCTGAAGCACACCGCCGCCTGGAAGGTCCCCTTCGTCGCCATCGGCGCCATTTTCGGTGCCCTCCTCCGGCTCATCGGCTCCCTGCTGGCCAAGGACCCCGCCTTCGGGTTCGGCCAGCTCAGCAGCACGCTGGCCGCCGTGTTCTCCCCGGTGGCCCTGCGCGCCTCCCGACGCGGCGCCCGGCGCACCCGTACCGTCTCCCGGTCGATCGTGCGGCCATTGATGGTGCCACGACGTGAAGTCTGGGCCCATCGGCGCAACCTGCTCCAGGCCACGGGCACCAGCAGCGTGCACGGCGACGGGTCCGGTGGCGTCTCCGAGGCGTCCAACCCCTCCGGGGACAACTCGGATGACTTCGCAGCCATCGCCGCCCCGAACCGCACCAGCGCCTCCGTCAGCGCCGTCATCGCCATTCTGGTCGCCGCCGTCCTGGCCCTGCTGGGGCTGCGCACCCTCTTCGGAGCCGGGGCGCTGGCCGGTGGCTCGATGCTCCCGGTCTCGGACACCCTGGGGGGCATCTGGGGACATGCCACCGGCTGGTGGCAGGACGTCGGCACCGGATGGCCCGGCCACGGCGACCCGTTCGATGCCGTCCTGGGCCTGTTGGCCCTGCTGGGCTTCGGGGCACCAAACACCGCGATGGTCGTGCTGTACCTGGCCGCCATGCCATTGGCCGCCCTCTTCGCCTGGTGCGCGGTGGGCACCATCACCGCCAGCCGGACGGCACGGATGCTCGGCGCCATCATCTGGTCCCTGGCACCTGCCCTTCAGGTCGCCCTCGGATCAGGCCGGCCCGGTGCCATCGTGGTGCACGTGCTGCTCCCTTTGGTCGCCCTGGGCATGATCCGTGCCGTCGGCGGCGGACGACCGCGTGCCGAACAGCATGCCGTCCCCACTCCGGATGCCGCCTCATCGAAGGCGGGATTGCACGGCGTCCCCTCCTGGACCGCTGCCGCCGGTGCCTCGCTGGCCCTGGCCGCCGTGACAGCTGCCGCCCCGGTCCTGCTGGTGCCCGCCGTGCTGGTGGTCATCGTCTTCGCCGTTCCGCTGCGCGCCCGGGCCCGCACGCTGTGGTGGACACCCGTTCCCGCGCTGGTCCTGGCCCTGGGTTCGGTGCCGGCCGCGCTGGTGAATCCGCGCGTGCTGCTGGCCGACCCCGGGGTCCTGCAGCCCTTCGAAGCGGCCCCGCTGTGGCAGCAGGCCCTGGGCTTCCCGGTGGCCTTCGACCCGCTGGCCGGAGCCAACGGCCTGGGATGGGCCGGGGACCTGCTGCCCGGCCCGTGGGCCCTGGTGGCGGCCCTGGTCGTCGGCGCCCCCGTGCTGCTGCTGGCCCTGGTCGGGCTCCTGCGGCGTGGGCGACGCGGCTCGATCATCCGGGCGGCCTGGATCGCCGGCCTGCTGGCCCTGGCGGCCGGCTTTGCCGTGCAGGCCATCCCGTTCGGGCTGGCCGCCGGTGAACCCGTCACCCCCTTCACCGGCCCCTTCGTCTCGGTCTTCGCCCTGGCCGTCCTGCTGGCTGCCGTCGGCGGTCTCGACTGGATGCGCAGCATCCGCCACGCGGGTTCGACCCGCCTGCGCGCCGTGGTCGCACCTGCCTTTGCCGCGTCCGTCGTCCTGGTCCTGGCGTCGGCCACCGTCGCCGGGACGCTCTGGCTCGTCCCGCGCACCGTCGACGCGGGCCAGGAAGCCGACGCCGGCCGCACCGACTTCGGCCTCGGCCAGAGCGTGGTCCCCGCCCCGGCGCGGACCCTGCCGGCCACTGCCGCGGACCGCGGAACGTCCCCGTTGCAGGACCGCACCCTGGTGCTGGCCCCGGAGGGCGAAACCGGCGGCATGAGCGCCACCCTGATGACCGGCGCCGGCATGGGCCTGGACCAGCTCTCGGCCGTCTCGGCCGCCTCGCGACTCGGCGGCAGCCTCACGGATCCGCAGGTCACCGGGGACGGGGAGGCCGCCACGGCACTGCGCCGCGTCGTGGCGATCCTGGCCAGTGGCCAGTCCATCGACCCGCGCGAGGACCTCGCCCGCTTCGGCGTCAGCTTCGTGGTCCTGCAGGCACCGCGTGAATCCACCGTCGCGGCGGGCCGGCTCGACGGCGTCCCGGGCCTGGCCCCCGTCGGATACACCGATTCCGGCTGGTTGTGGCGGGTGGCCCCCGCGGAAAAGATCGCGTCGGCCGACAACCCCACTGACTCCACCGCACGGGTCCGCCTGCTGGACAAGTCGGGCACGACGACGGCGCTCTTCGGCTCCTCCGCCGGCCAGGTCACCCGGGAAAAGGTTCCCAACGGAGCCCCGGGCCGCACCGTGGTGGTGGCCGCCCAGGCCGATCCAGGCTGGCACGCCACCTACGACGGCAAGGCCCTGAAGGCCACCACCAACGGCTGGGCGCAGGCCTTCGAGCTCCCCGCCGCCGCCGGCGACCTGAGCATCCGCTACACCAGCCCGTATGCGCTGCCCCTGCGGATCCTGGTCATCCTGGTCTTCGCGATCGCGGTGCTGCTGGTCATCCCCATCCCCGCCAGCCGCCGGTTCGCGACCCGACGCGTCGAGGAGTTCAGGACCACCGGCAGCGCCGAATCGGTGCGCGACATCGACGAGACCAACAACGAGTACCTGGACGATGAGGACGACGGCGACGCCGTCCCCCGGCGCGGTCCGGAACCCGAGGAGCAGCGACCATGACCCGTCCCCGTCCCGCCCGCCGCGGCCGCGCCGCCGCCGTATCCCTGGGTGCCCTCCTGATCGTGGCGACCGGCGGCGGCATCGCCGCTGGATCGCTCAACGGTTCCCCGACCGGACCGGACGCGGTGGCGGTGCCCCAGGTCGGCGTCCCGGCCAGCGACTTCATCGCCCAGTGCCCGGCCACGGCCCGCCTCGTCGAAGGCGCCGCGGACCAGGGCACCGACCCCGCTTTTGCCCCCGACTCGGAATCGGCGTCCACCACGATCCGCGCCGCCATCCTGGGCGACGCCGCCAAGCGTCTGCCCGGTGCCCGGCTGCAGCAGCTGGACGGATCCACGGTGCGCACCCTGGCCGACCGGTTGCCCACGGAAGCCGCCGAGCAGGAGAAATCCACCAATGACAACGGCTTCACCGGACGCGAGGCCCGCACCGCCTCGGGCGTCCGGGAGACCGGAGCCACCGTCTTGCGCGTCCAGCCGCTGGGTGGGCAGCAGTCCACCGCCGGCGCCGTGCGCAGCTACGTCGCGGCAGATGGCGACCTGGCCGGCCTGGCGGCGGCCACCTGCCAGGCGCCGTCCAGCGAGCAGTGGCTGACCGGCGCCTCCACGACGGTCGGCAGCACCGCCCTGCTGACCCTGGCCAACCCGTCGGCAACGCCCTCCACCGTGGATCTGGACCTCTTCGGGGCCAAGGGCCGCATCGAGGCCGGAAACACGCGCGGCATCGTCATTGCCCCGGGCCAATCCACCTCGATCGTCCTGGCTGGCCTGGCCGCGGGGGAGAAGTCACTGTCCGTCAAGGCGACCTCCACGGGCGCCCCGGTCACCGCGGTCATCCAGCAAAGCGTGTTGCGGGGCCTGACGCCCGGGGGAGTGGACTACATCGGTCCGGCAGCCGCTCCCGGCGAACGCCAGGTCGTCCCGGGCGTAGACATCCAGGCTCCAAAGACCCAGAAGGACATCACCTCGCAGAAGGGCTATGGGGATGCTGCCCCGACGTTGTCGCTGACCGTCCCCGGGACGGCCGACCAGCGGGTCAAGGTCCGCCTCGTCGGCCCGAAGGGCGAGGTGCCGTTGCCCAGCGACGGGCAGTACACCGCTGCCGCCGGGGCCACGACCTCCGTCGCGCTGACCGGCGTCCCCGCGGGAACCTACACGGCAGTCGTCGACTCGGAGGAACCCGTCGCCGCCTCCGTGAAGGTGACCCGGGGGACCAAGGCCAAGGAACGCACCGATGCTGCCTGGACCGGCGCCGCACGGCGGCTGGGCGGGGAACACCTCGTGGCCCTGCCCCAGGGTGCCGCATCGAACCTGGTGCTCTCGGCGCCCGACGGGCAGGCCAGCGTCGAACTGCGCCCCATCGATTCCCACGGTGTGGTGGGCAAGCCGACCACCGTGAAGGTCTCGGCCGGCACCACTGCGGTGCGCAAGCTCGACTCGCTGGGCGATGACGTCGTCGCGCTGACCCTCAGCGCCAGTGGGGATCCCGTCTACGGCAGCCTCCTGGCCACCCGGGGCTCCACCGACATCTCGTCGCTGGCACTGCCGCCGGCCACGCAGGGCCCGCGCGCCGTGCCCGTGGACCTGCGCTACTGAGCGGGCCGGTGTCCTACCGGTCCTCGTCCCAGGGCCGGTAGTCCGGGTCGATTTCCTCCGGGGTGCGGGCCAGCAGCTCGGCCACTTGCTCGACCACCGCCAGGTGCACCAGTTCGGGGAGCATCACCTCGGGGCCCGCCAGCTGTTCGACGACCCGGCGGTAGATGACCACCCGGGCCGGGCGGTGCGGTGTCGCCCCCAGTGATCGTCCCAGTGGGATCGGCGTGCCGGCGCCCTCGGCCGTGTCCAGCGACCGGGTGCTGGGCAACAACTCCACGGTGAACAGCATGGCCGCGATGGGTTGGCCCCACAACACCTCGATCCGCTCGGCCGACTCGGCGACCAGGTCCTCGAAGCGTTCGGCGCGGGTGCGTGAGCCGGGGAGCCCCGGGGGCATCACGTCCCCGCGCAGGCCACGACCGTGGCGGTTGCGCCGTCGCCGGGCGAAGGGACGGCCGCGCCCGGCTGCGCCGCTCCGGACAGCGGTCCGGGGCGGGACGGGGGACCCGTCGAACCCCATGCTGAAACCTTCGGCCATGGAGCCGAGCCTACCGAAGTCCGGGCCCCGTGGCCGACGGGAAACGATTCCCGCCATGCCCGCCCGCCTGGGCCGTCGCCGGCACCCCGAGGGGTAAGCTGTTTTCTCGTGGGATCCCTTCGACTTTGTTCACGCTCCGCCTGCCGCCAGTCGGCCATCGCGACGCTGACGTATGTCTATGCCGACTCCACCGCAGTGCTGGGACCGCTGGCAACCTACCCGGAACCGCATTGTTACGACTTGTGTGGCGAACACGCCCAGCGCCTGACGGTGCCGCGTGGGTGGCAGGTGCTCCGCCTCGAGCTGCCGGATTCACCCCGCTTGGCACCGGACGAACTCTCGGCCCTGGCCGACGCCGTCGCCGAACCGCGCGGCGCCGCCCAGCACCGGGCCGAGACCACCGTGGAACCGGAGGCCGGCAGTTCGCCGTCGTCCTCTGCCCGGAATGCACCCCAGCCCATGGCACCTCCGGCTGACGCCGAGGGCGGGCGCGGATCGCTGCGCATTCTGCGCGAGCCCCGCTGAGCCCATAAACTGGGCGCATGGCCCATATTTCACCTGAACTACTCGGGATCCTGCGCTGCCCGGTGACCGGATCGACGCTTGAATTGGACGGCGACGAACTCGTCGCGACCACCCCCGACGCCACCGGCACCGCCCCGCGCTACAGCCTGACCGAAGGCATCCCCGTCATGCTGCGTCCCGCCGACGTCGCCACCGCCCCAGCACAGGAGACCCCCACAGCATGAGCTTCGACTACAAGATCGCCGACATCTCCCTCCACGAGGCCGGCCGCCACCAGATCCGCCTGGCCGAGCACGAGATGCCCGGCCTGATGTCACTGCGCGCCGAATTCGGCGACTCCCAGCCGCTCGCCGGCGCCCGCATCGCCGGCTCCCTGCACATGACGGTGCAGACTGCGGTGCTCATCGAGACGCTGACCGCCCTGGGCGCCGAGGTCCGCTGGGCCTCCTGCAACATCTTCTCCACCCAGGACGAGGCAGCAGCGGCCATCGTGGTCGGCACCGGCACCCCCGAGGCCCCGGCCGGTGTTCCCGTGTTCGCGTGGAAGAACGAGTCGCTCGAGGACTACTGGTGGACCGCCGAGCAGATCCTCACCTGGCCCGGCGCCGACGCCAACCCGGAGCTGGGCCCGAACATGATCCTGGACGACGGCGGGGATGCCACCATGCTGGTGCACCTCGGCGTGGACTTCGAGGCCGCAGGCGCGGTCCCGGACGCCACGGACGAGGACAGCCACGAGTACACGATCGTGCTGCAGACCCTGCGCAACGCCCTGGGACGAGACCCGCAGAAGTTCACCCGGATCGCCGCCGGCATCCGCGGGGTCACCGAGGAGACCACCACGGGCGTGCACCGCCTGTACCAGCTGGCCGAGGCCGGTACGTTGCTCTTCCCGGCCATCAACGTCAACGACTCGGTCACCAAGTCCAAGTTCGACAACAAGTACGGCATCCGCCACTCCCTGCCCGATGGCATCAACCGCGCCACCGACGTGCTCATCGGCGGCAAGGTCGCCGTGGTCTGCGGCTACGGCGACGTGGGCAAGGGCGCCGCCGAGGCGCTGCGCGGCCAGGGCGCCCGCGTGATCGTCACCGAGATCGACCCGATCTGCGCGCTGCAGGCTGCCATGGACGGCTACCAGGTCGCCCGGCTCGAATCGGTCATTGGCCAGGGCGACATCTTCATCACCACCACCGGCGGGCAGGGCATCATCATGGCTCACCACATGGAGGCGATGAAGGACAAGGCGATCGTGGGCAACGTCGGGCACTTCGACGACGAGATCGACATGGCGGGCCTCGCCGCCGTGCCGGGCATCGAAAAGGTCGAGATCAAGCCGCAGGTCCACGAATGGGTCTTCGACGCCGGCACCGACGCGGCACACTCGATCATCGTGCTCTCCGAGGGCCGCCTGCTTAACCTGGGCAACGCCACCGGGCACCCCAGCTTCGTCATGTCCAACTCGTTCGCCAACCAGACCATCGGGCAGATCGAGCTGTTCACCAAACACGGGAAGCAGAACGACGCCGGCACGGGCCCCGCGTACGAGAAGCAGGTCTATGTCCTGCCCAAGATCCTCGATGAGAAGGTCGCCCGGCTGCACCTGGACGCCCTGGGCATCGAACTCACCGAACTGAGCCGGTCACAGGCGGACTACCTCGGACTGGATCCGGCCGGCCCGTACAAGCCGGACCACTACCGGTACTAGGCGGCACGTCGGCCGGCACCGTGCCGGCCGACGGTCCGTGTCAGCCCTCGTAAGGCAGGCGGTGGATGCGTTCGCGCACCTGCTGCTGGCGGGTCGCGGTGGCGCTGAGCCGGCGGTAGTCCCGCTCCCGCCGTTCGGCGACGACGGCCAGCAGGAACTGTTCGGGCGGGCAGCCCGGCGGTGGGGCGGGGGAGACCAGCGGGAGCAGGTCGTTGGCCAGCTCGATCGCGACGCGTTCACGCGAGGCGGGGGCCATCGACGGGGCCTGGCGGATGTACCGTGCCGCCCGGCCCGCCAACACGTCGGGGATCCGCCCCACATCGGCCAGTTCCGCCCAGGGCCGCAGCTGCGTCGGCAGCGGAACGGCCAGCGGCGTGACCTTGCCCCGGCGTTCGCGCATCGAATAGGTGCCGGCCAGCATGTCGCCGAGCCGTTTGCCGCGTTCGTTCGAGAAGGAGACGATCAGCGCCAGCGAACCGAAGAGCGAGAGGATCTCCAGCAGGGCGAGCATCGTGCGGATGAAGGCATGGCGGAAGCGGATGGAGCCGCCGTCGTCGCGCACGATCCGCAACCCCATGACCAGCCGGCCCAGCGACTTGCCATGGGCCAGGGTCTCGACGGCTGTCGGGATGGCCACCAGCCACAACACGACGACCCCGATGACCAGGGCCCGCGCCGCGGCGGCGTCGAAGCCGGACAGCAGCCGGTCCAGCAGGATGAGCGAGCCGATCAGGCCGATCGCGTACACGGTGTAGTCGATGATGCAGCCCACGGCGCGCAGCACGAAGCTTGCAGGACGCAGATGCAGCACCACTGCCTCGCCGGTGATGATCGTGCTCACGGTGTCCCTCCGACGCGGCTGGGTGGCTGGCGGCCGGTTCCCGGGCTGACCCGGCGCAACGCGGCCGTCCTCCCAATCTAGCCGACACCGCCGGGATAGGCTGGGACGGTGGATCTCGACGCGTTTGTTGCCGTGCATCGGCAGGAGTGGGATCGCCTCGACGTCCTCTCCGGCCGCCGTCGGTTGACCGGGGCGGAATCCGATGAATTCCTCGGCTTGTACGAGCGCGTCTCGACCCACCTGTCGATGGTCAGCTCGATCGAACCCGATGCGATCGTCTCGGCGGACCTCTCCGCCAGGATCTCCAGGGCCCGCACCCGTTTCACCGGCGCACGGACCTCGCTGCCGGAGGAGATCGCCACGTTCTTCGTCTACTCCCTGCCCGCAGCGTTCTACAGGATCCGCGTCCTGACAGTGGTGCTGGGCCTGGTGTTCTGCGTGGTGGGGCTGGCCGCCGGGCTCTGGGCGGCGAATTTGCCGGGAGTGCTCAAGGCCATGGGCTCGGATGCGGACCTGCAGCAATACGTCCACCACGACTTCGTCGACTACTACTCGGAAAACCCGGCTGCCTCGTTCGCCGGTGCCGTGTGGACCAACAACGCTCTGATCGCCGGCCTGTGCGTCGCCTTCGGGATTTCGGGGCTCTACGTCCCGTACGTGCTCTACCAGAATGCCGTGTCGGTGGGCATGGCCGGCGGGTTGATGTCGGCGCTGGGTGAGCTGGATACCTTCTTCCTCTACATCCTGCCGCACGGGTTCATGGAACTGACGGCGATCTTCATCGCCGGGGCCGCCGGACTGCGGATCTTCTGGGCCTGGGTCGCCCCCGGGGCCCGGACGCGGATCCAGGCGCTGGCCGTGGAGGGCCGCTCGTTGATGACGGTGGCACTGGGCCTGGTGCTGGTGCTCTTCGTCTCGGGACTGGTCGAGGGGTTCGTGACCCCCAGCGCCCTGCCGGCCTGGTCACGGTTGGGCATCGGCCTGCTGGTGCTGGCCGGCTACTGGACCTACACGCTGGTGCTGGGACGGCGGGCCGTGCGGGCCGGATTCACCGGGGATCTGGGCAAGTACGACGCCGGTGCCACCACGGCCATCAACTAGTGACTTTGAAAGCCAACAGGGAAGGACACACCCATGGAGAACAAGAACGCCGTGCCCGAGGGGCACGATCCGGCAGCCGGGGACGGCGAACCGCCCGTGCGCCCGGCACCGGCGACACCCGATTCCGAGATCCCCGAATTCCTGAAGGGCCCGGATCCTGACGAGCCGCAGGACGCCGCGGGAGCGCCGGCGGCCGAAACCGCGGCATCCCGCGAGGAGCATGAGGCACCCCGGGGCCAGGAGGCCCCGGATGCACCGGCGGCACCCGCGCAGGAGCCCGCCATGGACCGCGACGCCTGGGAATCGGAGTTCTCCTCGGCTTCCGCCGACGATTCCACCGCCGATTCGGCCGTCGACTCCACCGCCGATTCGGCCAACGAGCCCGTCGACGCTTCATCGCGCGCTGACGCCCGTGAGGACGCCACGGCCGCCGTGGGGCACGACTCCTCCACCGACACGACCGCCTACCCGGCCACCGACCCGGAGGCGTCGAACACGCGGGCCCTGCCGGCCTGGGACCAGCACACCACCGCCGCCGGTGAACGCCCGGCCGACACGGAACGTGGCCATGCGCCCCTCGGCGCCACAGCGGCCGGAGCAGGTGCCGGTGCCGGGGCCGGCGCCCTGGCCGCGGACGGCGGTCCCGAGGCCACCACCTCCGAGGCCACCACCACGGCCACCGATACAGTCGACGCCGAGCCCGGATCCGAGCCCGTGGACGCCGAGACGTCGCAGCGCAACGACGCGGTGCTGGCGGCCAAGCGCCGCGGCGGTGCCCCCCGCCAGCCCGGCGAGCCCGACGATCCAGACGCCCAGCGCCGGCACCACGCCCGGGAAGCCGCCCTGACGGCCAAGCCGTTGTTCGCGCGCATCGTGCAGACGGTGCTGGCCATCTTCTTCCCGTTCCTGCTGGTCATCGGCGCGATCCGCACCGTCGCCAGCTCCTGGTTCCTGTGGCTGGAATACCACCGCCCCGGATTCCCGATCGACGCCTACGGCTTCAGCCCGGCCGAGCGGCTGACCTACGGCAACTACGGCGTGGACTACATCAACAACTCGGCACCATCGGCCTACCTGGGCAACCTGGTTGACGGGAAGGGGGATCCGCTGTTCCTGGGCACCGAGGTCTCCCACATGGCCGACGTCAAGGCGGTCATCGGCATCACGTACGCCGCGGGAATCGTCATGGCAGTGCTGGCCGTGATCATCTGCCTGTACCTGGGCCGCCGCTACGCCGGGGGGATCCGCCGCGCGTTCTTTGCCGGCTCCGTCATCACCCTGGTCGCGATGATCGCGTTGACCGTCCTGGCGGTGCTGAACTTCGAGACGTTCTTCACCGACTTCCACGAACTGTTCTTCGCCCAGGGCAATTGGACCTTCCACGCCAACGACACCCTCATCCGGCTCTACCCGACCCAGTTCTGGATGGACGCCGGCATCGTCATCGCGGGCCTGGTCCTGCTCGTGTCGCTGGTCTTCCTCATCACCAACTGGCCGACCCGCAAGCGCCGCGAGCGCGCACGCCTGCGCCAGTCCAACCGTGACCTGGGGCTTGACTGACACCAGCACGCCAGCCGACGGCGGGCCGTGGCACCGGGGTTTCCCCGGCGCCACGGCCCGCCGTTTTTATCCCCCGGGATCCGGGGCCTCAGCCCCAGCTGGGCATCCACAGCCGCAGCCGCCACCCCTCGTAGGGGATCGTCTGCCCGGTCCAGACCGGCCAGAAGAACGCAGAAACCAGCACCACCAGGGCCAGGAACGCCGTCACGCCGATCAGCCCGGCTCGGCGCCGGGCCACCGAGGCGCCCACCCCGCCGATCGCCAACGCGAGCACGAACACCAGGGCCAGGACCATGAACGGCTCGAACGTGATCGTGTAGAAGAAGAACATGGTCCGCTGCGAGTACATGAACCATGGGCCGAACCCGGCGAGCATGCCGGCCAGGATGGCCCCGGTCCGCCAGTCGCGGCGGCCCGCCCACCAGAGCAGGACCACCAGCAGGGCCAGGGTCGCGCCCCACCAGAGGATCGGGTTCGGCAGGTCGGTGACCACCGTGGCACAGGAACCCGTCGGGCACCCCGGTGCCCCGGCGTCGGTGCCCTCGTAGTAGAACAGCACAGGTCGCCCGGCGAACAACCAGGTCCACGGGCCGGACTCCCAGGAATGCGGCGAACTGAGCCCCTGGTGGAACTCGTAGGCACTGCGGTGGTACTCCCAGAGCGAGCGCAGCGGCGCCGGCAGCCAACCCACGCCCTCGCCGGGATGCTCCGCCGCCCAGTTCCTGTCGTAGCCTCCAGAGGTGGCGAACCAGCCCCACCAGGTGGACAGGTAGGTGAGCACGGTCAGCGGGATGACCAGGAAGAACGCCGGGACGCCGTCGCGCAGGACGCCTGCGGTGAACCAGTGGCGCACGCCCACCACGCGCCGGGCCTGCAGGTCCCACAGCACGCTGAGCAGGCAGAACACCGCGATGAAGGAGAGCATCGACCACTTCACGCCCAGGCCGCCGCCGAGGGCCAGGGCGAAGACCAGCCGCCACGGCCGCCAGGCCATCCACGGCCCGTGGTCCAGGAACCCGGGCGGCGGGGCACCGGTGGCCGGATCCACCGCAGCGGCGACCTTGCGGGCCAGCAGCCGCCGCCCGTGCGTGCGGTCCAGCAGCAGCGCGTAGAAGGCGGCGACGATGAAGAACATCTGGAAGATATCCAGCAGGGAGGTCCGCGAGAGCACCAGCTGGTGCCCGTCCACCGCGCTGAGCCCGCCGGCCACCGCACCGAGGGTGACGGAGTTGAACAGCCGCTGGCCGATCAGCGTGACCAGCAGGACCGACAGGGTCCCGACCACCGCAGCGGAGAATCTCCAGCCCAGCCCGTTGTCGGTGCCGAAGAGCAGCATGCCCACGGCGATCATCCACTTGCCCAATGGCGGGTGCACCACGTACTCGGCGCTGTCCAGCGGTGCCGGCTTTCCGGCCACGAACGCCGGGTTCGGGTCATCCGGCCATTCCATCGGATGCCCGTGGGAGATCATCGTGTACGCGTCCTTGACGTAGTACGTCTCGTCGAACGTCAACGCGTGCGGTTGGTCCAGGTTGACCAGGCGCATGGCCCCGGCGATGACGGTGATGACCAGCGGAATGAGCCAGGCCAGGTACGACGCCGGTGCCGCCGCCACCTGCAACCTCGCCGCGAGTGCCTCGTAGGTGAACGCCGAACGGGGGGTCTGGACCCAGCGGGGGAGGGACGTTGTCAGGGCGCTCACGCCACAACTCTACCGGCGGGCGCGACGGTAGAGTTGGCGGCGTGAACAATGATCCAGGAACCGCCGAGCCCGCCGCCCCCGAACCCGCTGCGGCCGGTGGAACGGCAGGGCAGATCGTCCTGGCCGCCACACCGATCGGCAACCTCGGGGACGCCTCTCCGCGCCTGGTGGAACTGATGACCAGCGCGGACATCGTGGCCGCCGAGGACACCCGCAGGTTCCACCACCTCGCCCAGGCGCTCGGACTGAAGATCCCGGGTCGCGTCGTGAGCTACCACGAGCACAACGAGGAGGCCAAGACCTCCGAGCTGCTGGACGAAGTCAGGGCGGGCAAGACCCTTCTGATGGTTTCGGATGCCGGGATGCCCGCCGTCTCCGACCCCGGTTTCCGCCTGGTGGAGGCAGCCGTGGCCGAGGACCTCGTGGTCACCGCGGCCCCCGGCCCCTCGGCGGTGCTGACCGCCCTGGCACTGTCGGGCCTGCCGACCGACCGGTTCACGTTCGAGGGGTTCCTGCCGCGCAAGCCGGGGGAGCGGGCCTCCCGGCTGGCCGAACTGGAGAAGGAGAGGCGCACCATGGTCTTCTTCGAGGCCCCGCACCGGTTGGAACCGATGCTCCGCGCCCTCGCCGACGCGTTCGGGCAGGACCGCCGGGCCGCCGTTGCCCGGGAGCTGACCAAGCTGCACGAGGAGGTCCGCCGCGGCACCCTACTGGAACTGCTCGAATGGGCCGAGGGCCAGATGCGCGGTGAGATCGCAGTCGTCGTCGGCGGTGCCGCCGAGGATGCCCCAGCCCGGGCCGTGGACCACGTCGCCGCGGTGCAGGAGCTCGAGCGGGGCGGCCTGCGGCTCAAGGACGCCGTCGCCGCGATCGCCGAACGGGAGCGCCTGCCCAAGCGCGAGCTCTACGCAGCAGTCCTGGAGGCCCGCCGGGAGCAGTAGATGCCGATGGCGACGTGGGCCAGTGCCGCCGGGATGGCCCACGGCCAGTAGTGCCAGTAGAACTCCGCAACCACTGGGCCGCCCGTCGTCGGATCCAGGCGGGCAAGGGCAAATTCGTACCAGTTCGCCAGCGGAGCTGTGAGCAGCCAGGCGGTGCCGACGCACACCAGCCACGTGGTGGCACCGGTCCGCCCGGCGGCAGCCAGCGTGACGGACAGCGCGGTCATGATGATGCTGTAGGGAAAACCTGCCATGAACAGGAAGACGCCGCCCCACGGATTGACGGCGAAGACGATGACGGCGAGCAGCACCCAGAGGCCGAACGCGACGGCGAGGCGGAACAAGATGGTGGCCACGCGTAGGGTGGCCGCGTCACGGCGGACCCTGCAAACGGTCAGGCTGGACATGTTTCCCCATTTCCCCTGGTGCTCGGAGTCTAGCCTGCAGGCTATCGAACGCACCCGATTCTCCCGGCCGTAGGGCTACCCCCAAGGAGCCTGCGAAAAATACCTCGCGTTCTCTACGGCGTCGACGCCGAGCACCCGGCAGAGTACGAAGGCGGCGAGGGCGAGTGCCAGGACCCCCGCAGCTGTGAAGGTCTGAATCCACCGGCGGTGGCGTGTGGCGATCGCCGCCACAGCGGTCAACGCCGCGACTGCAGGCACGGCCAGGGACACCGCCATCACGCGTTGCCGGTAGGGGATCTGCTCCTGGTAGTAGGACGACGGGAAGTCGTTCGCGTCGAAGTCGAAGCCCACTGCTCCGATCATGAACGTCGAGAAGACGGTCAGGAATGTGAAACCGAGGCTGATCACCAGCCACGTCGCACCCGACACCCGTTTCCGCATGGATGCCATCCAACCACAAGAGTTGGATCGTGAACCGCCAGGCCCCCGGGCGGATGCACAACGAACCCTGGACGTCATGATGCAACCCTGCATTTACACCCAGTCGTCCGTCTCGCTAACGTGACCAATGAGAGAACGCCATCCAGACATAGACATGTGGGAGAGAACAACGATGACCATCACCCCCGAGCGCGAAGCCGAACTGCTCGCCTCAGTGCCCACCGGCCTGCTGATCAATGGCGAATGGCGCGACGCCTCCGATGGCGGCACCTTCGACGTTCACGATCCGGCCACCGGCAAGGTGCTCGCCACACTGGCCTCCGCCACCAGCGAGGACGCCATGGCGGCCCTCGACGCAGCCGACGCCGCCCAGGCCTCCTGGGCCCGTACCGCACCGCGCGAACGCGCCGAGATCCTGCGCCGCGCCTTCGACCTGGTCCAGGAACGTGCCGAGGACTTCGCCCTGCTGATGACCCTGGAGATGGGCAAGCCGCTGGCCGAATCGCGCGGCGAGGTCACCTATGGCTCCGAATTCCTGCGCTGGTTCTCCGAGGAGGCCGTCCGCGACTACGGCCGCTACCTGACCACCCCCGAGGGCAAGAACAAGATCCTCGTCCAGCGCAAGCCGGTCGGCCCCTGCCTGCTGATCACCCCGTGGAACTTCCCGCTGGCCATGGCCACCCGCAAGGTCGGCCCCGCGGTCGCCGCCGGCTGCACCATGGTCCTCAAGCCCGCGAAGCTGACCCCGCTGACCAGCCAGCTCTTCGCCGCCACGATGATGGAGGCCGGCCTGCCCGCCGGCGTGCTGAACGTGACCTCATCGAAGTCCGCCTCGAAGATCTCCGGTCCGATCATGCAGGACCCGCGCCTGCGCAAGGTCTCGTTCACCGGTTCCACCCCGGTCGGCAAGCAGCTGCTCAAGGACGCCGCCGACAACGTGCTGCGCACCTCCATGGAACTGGGCGGCAACGCCCCGTTCCTGGTCTTCGCCGACGCCGACCTGGACAAGGCAGTCGAGGGTGCGATGGCAGCGAAGATGCGCAACATGGGCGAGGCCTGCACCGCCGCCAACCGCTTCCTGGTCGAGAAGTCGGTCGCCGCCGACTTCACCGCCAAGTTCGCCCAGGCGATGGGCGCCCTCACGCTGGGCCGCGGCACCGAGGACTCCTCGACGGTGGGCCCGCTGATCGACGGAGGGGCCCGCGACGACGTCCACTCGCTGGTCACCGCTGCCGTCGAGGCCGGCGCGGAGGCCGTCACCGGTGGCGCCCCGCGCGAGGGTGACGGCTACTTCTACCAGCCGACCGTCCTGGCCAACGTCCCCAACGACGCCGAGATCCTGCGCAGCGAGATCTTCGGCCCGGTCGCCCCCGTGACCACGTTCGAGACCGAAGAGGAAGCCATCAAGCTGGCCAACGCCAGCGAATACGGCCTGGCCTCCTACCTCTACACCGCCGACTACAACCGCATGTTCCGGGTCTCCGAGCAGCTGGAGTTCGGCATGGTCGGCTTCAACGCCGGCGTCATCTCCAACGCCGCCGCCCCCTTCGGCGGCGTCAAGCAGTCGGGCCTGGGCCGCGAGGGCGGCTCCGAGGGCATCGCCGAATACACCACCGCCCAGTACATCGGCATCGCCGACCCGTACGCGGTGTAGCACCACACGGCGCCACACGGCACGACGGGGGATGGCCGGGGCAATCGCCCCGGCCATCCGCCGTCGTCCGGGGCCGGTTGGCCGCGGGGGTTCCGCCGACGTCTCAGCCGCGGAACAGGGAAGCGGGCCAGGCCCGGGCCAGGAACTGCCGGCCCGGCGTCGCAGCGTCGGAGAACGCCTGTTCGATCTCGGACAGCGCCGCAGCGAGCGCCTCGTCTAACGGGATCTCGCGGGTGGCACGCGGGCGGTGGATGCCCGCCGACGGACCCCGCGGGATGAGCTGGGGCAGTGGCCCGGCGTCGCGCGAATAGGTGGCCCGTTCGAAGGCCTCGCGGACCCGGTCCAGCGCGGGGGCGGCATCGGGCAGGTGCCCCGCCAACCGTGCTGCGTACCCGGCGTCGGTTTCGCTGGGCCGTTGGGCCCACCCGTAGTCACGCCCCAGGGCCAACAGCTCCGTCCAGGCGGCCCGGGGGCCTTCGCGCCAGTCGCCGGAGCCGTGGATGCGCCGCAGCCGGCGGGCCCTCGCCCCACGCCGGAGCCCCAGGGGGCCGAAGAGTGCCGCCACGACCAGGGCCACCGTGATGAGGACCGGCACCAGGGGGTTGCCCGCGTCGTTCGTGGCGGTGCCCGGCGCTGCCACGGCGGACGGGGAGGCGCTCTCGCTGGGGGTGGTGGCCTCGGGGCGGGTGGTGCGGTTGGGCTCGTCGTTGGAGGACGGGGTCGCCGCCGGACCCCCGACCGGGCTGTCGCTGGCGTAGGCGGGGGTGGTCCCGCGGCCCGGGGTGGGTTCGAAGGGCACCCAGCCGAGCCCGGGGAAGAACAGCTCCGGCCACGCGTGGGCGCTGCGTGCGCTGAGCTCGTACCCGCTCCACTGCTTCCCGTCGGTCCCCAGTGCGGTGGCGCCGTTGGTCCGGCCGGGGGCATAGCCGACGACGATGCGGCTGGGGATGCCCAGCGAACGGGCCATCAGGGCCATGGCCGAGGAGAAATGGGTGCAGTAGCCGCTCTTCTTCTGCAGGAACGCCTCGACGACGCCGATCCCGTTGCCGTCATACCCCTGTTGCAGCGGGGTCTGCTCGGAGTACGAATAGTCCGGGCTGCGCAGCTCCTCCTGCAGGGCGACGGCCTCCTCGTAGGCGGTGGTGGCGCCCGCGCTCCGGGTGATCTTCCGGGCGGTGTCCTCGATGATGGCCGGCAGCTGGCTGGGCAGGTCGGTATAGGCGGAGGGCAGGTTGATGGCTCCGAGGCCGTTGGCCAGGGCCCTCGAGCTGGCCTCCAGCGCCGCGGCGTCGATGACCGGAACCTGGGAGGTCACGGTGTAGTCCAGGTCCATGCTGGCGGCTTTTTCGTCGGAGAACATCGTCTGCGTTCCGCCGTAGTAGCCCCACGTCTCGGCGAGCCCCGACACCGAAGTGGCGTCCCGGGGCATGGGCAGCCACGGGCTCTGGTAGTTGCCGGTCACCACCCGGGTGTGCACCAGCCTTTTCGTGGCGGCGTCCGGCAGCAGCCCCGCCAGCCGTTCGCGTTCGGTTGGTGCCAGGACGCCGGTGCTGGTGTCACGGGGGACGGTGACGTCGGTGGGTTCCCACCGGTCGGCCGTCAGGTCGGAGATCACTGCGGTGCGCAGGTACAGCGGATCGGGGGAATCGGTGTAGTAGGTGACGGTGGTCAGCCCCAACCGGTCGCGCAGGTTCACTCCCAGGTTCAACACCGGGTTCACTCCGCTGGGCTTGCCGAAGAGGTAGAGCCGCTGGCCCTGCGGCATCAGGCCCTGGGTGAAGCCGGGAACCGCCAGCGGGACCAGGAGCATCAGGGCCAGGGCCCCGGCGGCGATGGCCGCGCCCTGGCGGGCCACCCCGGTGCGCACTGCGGCCGCCGGGGCGGTGGAGCGCAACGCGATCCGGGAAGCGGCGAGCACCAGCAGGAATCCTGCGGCCGTCAGGCCCACGTGCAGCAGCCCCGCCCCGTCGGTCTTGACCACCGAGGAGGTGATCAGGAAGACCGACAGCGGGATGGCCGTCAACGCCGGGGCGCGCAACCCGAGCACCACGATCTGCGCCATGAGCCCGGTGAGCCCGGCCGCCAGGGCGGTGAAGAAGACGATCGGGGCCTCGGCCAGGACCGGCTGGGATTGGGAGAGGATCGCCTCCTGGGCCTGCGGGTAGAAGGCCAGGGCCCGCCGCAGCGTCTCGGCGGTGGGGAGGACCCCGAGCACCGCGGTGCTCGGCAGGAACTGCAGCGTCAGCATCACGGCCAGTCCGGCGGCCGAGGCGGTGAGCACCAGGGCGTAGGAGCGGCCCAGCACGCGCACGATCGTCCCGGCGGCCAGCATCCCGGCCACGGTGACTGCGGAGTTCTCGAACCAGCGCCGCCCCTCGATGACGTCCCACAGCCCGCTGACCGGGGCCATGACCGCCACCAGCAGGGCAGCGAAGAGCAGCCACTCGCCACCGGGGCGCCGGCGTCGTCGGGCAGCAGGTGGGCCGGGAGCCGTCGGCGGAGCTGCGGATGCGTGGGTGTCGGTTGCAGTGCTCATGGCCGGGCCCGCGTGCCGGTGCGCCGCTCCTGGGCGGCCAGTTCCAGCCAGGCGTCCGCCACTGCGGTGCCGGGATCCACCGGAAGCGCCGTCCAGCCGGAGCTGCGGAAGATCCGGGTGGCGGCCACCGTGCCGGCCGGCCGGCTGGCGACCACGAAGGCCACGACGTTGCGGTGGGTGCCGACGCGGTGCACCCAGGCCGCAGCCTGGTCCGCGTCGAGGTCCCCGGTGAAGAGCAGCAGCGGGCCGTGGCCGGTGCCGAACCCCGCGCCGGCCGGGAGGCCCGCCTCGGGGCTGCCGGGGGTGGCTTCGGTCTTCAGGGACACCGGGGCCAGCGTCAGCTGCAGGTCCACTGCGGCATCGGGGCCGGCATACCGTCCGGCGGCGGCGCCGGGGGCCGGCGCTGCGTTGTCCGCGAGGGGCCCGCCCGTCTCGTCGAGCACTTCGAGCTCATACCCCTGCCCGGCCAGGTGGGCTCCCATGGAGACGACGGCGGTGATGATCCAGTCGAAGCAGCCGGTGGTGGATCCCGCGGGGCCCAGGAAGTTCGGGATCTCCTCCGGAGCGTCGAAGCCGATGTAGCTGCCCTGGTAGGGGCCCGGTCGGGTGTCGACGACCACGGTGGCCCGCGGGGTCCGCTGGAATTCCTCCTGCCGGACCATCAGCGTCTGGTGCCGGGCGGTGGCGGGCCAGTGCACCCGGCGCAGCGAGTCCCCGTCGCGGTACTCGCGGGTCATCACGTCGTCGTTCTCCGGGGTGGCCTGGTGGTGGGCGGTGGCCGTGCCGTGCGTGCCGGTGCTGCCCAGCACGCCGGTGACCGGCAGGTTCAGCACCGGGGGGACCACTGTCAGCGGTGAGGGCCGGTCCACCGCGATGGGGCGGACCGCCAGGCCGAAGGGGTCGGTCAGCCGGGCGTGCAGCGGGCCCACCGGATACACGCCGCGGTGCGTGGGGCGCAGGCGGTAGCGGTAGATCGTGGCCGAACCGTCCCCGCCCGCCGAACCGGCAGTGCTGCCGGGGCGCCCGGGGTCGTCGGGGTCGTCGGAGGCGAAGGTGGGGGAGTTGCCGAAGTCGGGGGGCAGCTGTTCGTCCAGGACGGTCCCGGCGGGCAGCGGGGTGGCATGGTGCAGGGTGAGCGTGACCTCGGTGGGGGATCCGACGACCACCGGGTCGGGGGTGAAGCCGCGCCGCACGTGCAGCCGGCTGCGGCCGAGCCCGACGACTGCAGCGGAGAGCAGCGGGGTGGCCAGCAGGAAGATGGAGATGTTCACCAGTTCGCGCCGGCCCAGGAACCAGGCCAGCAGCAGTGCAGCGACACCGCAGCTGAACAGGGCCCAGCCGCGGGTGGTGAGGAAGGCCAGATGCAGCCTGGCCCGCAACGGCACCCGGGCATCGCCGTCGTGCCCTGGTGGTGGCACCCCGTGCACGGCAGGCCCGCCCGTCAGCGCAGGGCCGTGGTGCGCACGGGCACCTGGGCCAGCAGCGACTCGACGATGTCCTGCACTGTGGTGCCGGCCACCTCGGCCCGGCGATGCAGGACCAGCCGGTGGGCCAGCACGGAGGGGCAGTTGGCCACCACGTCGTCCGGGAGCACGAAGTCGCGTCCGTTCAGCGCCGCCTCGGCCTTGGCAGCGCGCAGCAGCTGCAGCAGGGCCCGCGGGCTGGCGCCGAGGCGGACATCGGGGTGGGTACGGGTTCCCTGGCCCAGCGCCACGACGTATTCCTTCACCGCGGTGGAGACATGCACCGCCTGCACCGAGCCGATCAGGCGCAGCAGCAGGTCGGTGTCGACCACCGGCCGCACCCGCTCCAATGGGGAGGCCGACTGGTGGGTCTGCAGCATGGCCAGTTCGGCGGCGGTGTCCGGGTAGCCCATGGACACCCGGGCCATGAACCTGTCACGTTGGGCCTCGGGCAGCGGGAAAGTGCCCTCGAGCTCGATGGGGTTCTGCGTTGCGATGACCATGAACGGTTCGGCCAGGGTGTGGGTGGCGCCGTCGACGGTGACCTGGTGTTCCTCCATGCACTCCAACAGGGCCGACTGCGTCTTGGCGGAGGCCCGGTTGATCTCGTCGCCGATCACCAGGTTCGCGAACACCGGTCCGCGGCGGAACTCGAAGCCGTGGGTGTCCTGGTTGTAGATGGACACGCCAGTGACATCGGAGGGCAGCAGGTCGGGGGTGAACTGGATGCGGTTCACGCTGGCATCCACGCAGCGGGCCAGCGTCTTGGCCAACAGGGTCTTGCCCACGCCGGGGACGTCCTCCAGCAGCAGGTGGCCCTGCGCGAGCAGCACCCGCAAGGCGGTGCGGGCGACGTCGGCCTTGCCGTCGATCACGGTGGCCATGGCCTGGAGGATCCGGGCGGTGACGGCGCCGAACTCCTCGGCGGAGGGCAACGCGAGTTCCGTGGCTGTCGACACTGCTGGTGCTCCCTCGGTGGCTGCTGCGGGTTCCTGCTGCACAGCCTACCCATCAATGCGGTGACGTGGGACACCCTCGCCGGGACCGGTGCCCTCCGGAGGTAGCCTAGGCACGACGCCGATGCCCCCCCCTCTGGCAGGAGAGACCCCCATGTGCCCCACCCCCCACGCGAACCAGGACCCGGCGGCGACGCCGGGGGAAACCCCGCCGGCCTACCGGGTGGATGCCCCTCAGGCACAGGGAGGGAAACGGGACACCAGCTATCCGCCGGCCCCGGAACCGCTGGCCGTCCCGGTGGTGGACAACCACACCCACCTGGACTTCGGTGGCGTCGACGTCGCGGTGGGCGTGGGGCCGGCGCTGGACGCGGCAGGCGCCGTCGGGGTCGACGGCATCATCCAGGTCGGCTGCGACGTGGAATCATCGCGCTTCGCGGTCGCGGCTGCAGCAGCCGATCCGCGGGTCCTGGCCGCGGTGGCCATCCACCCCAACGATGCTGCGGTCCTCGCGGCGGAGGGCGGCCTCGAGGCGGCGCTCGCCGAGATCGAGGCGCTCGCCGGGCATCCGCGGGTGCGGGCCGTGGGGGAGACCGGCCTGGACTACTTCCGTACCGGGGAGCCGGGCCGCCCCGCCCAGCAGGAGTCCTTCCGGGCCCACCTGGAAATCGCCAGGGCCCACGGCACGGCGGTGCAGATCCACGACCGTGATGCGCACGAGGACGTCGTGCGGATCCTGGGGGAGTCCGCGGTGCCGGACGTCGTGGTCTTCCACTGCTTCTCCGGTGACGCTGAGCTGGCGCGGATCTGCAACGCGAACGGCTGGTACCTCTCCTTCTCCGGCACCGTGTCCTTCAAGAACTCCCACGCGTTGCGCGAGGCACTGGTGGTCGCCGACCCCTCGCTGGTCCTGGTGGAAACCGATGCCCCGTTCCTGACCCCGCACCCGTACCGGGGCCGCCCGAACGCCAGCTACCTCATCCCCTATACGGTCCGCTCCATGGCAGCGACGCTGGACACCGGGGTGGATCGGTTGTGCGCGCGGATCGCCGCGAACACCACTGCGGCGTACGGGGATTTCGCCGATTAGCCGGGCCCAGCCCGCCGGCTCGGGAAGGTCACGGTACTGTCACCGTGGTGTGGAATTCATCACGAAACGCACCGATGTCATCGGCAGGGATCCGGCCGATCCGCGCCAATGCCGTGTGAAAGCTTGTCACAAAATAACGAATCGGTTACGGTAGATCCAGAGTAGCCGGGATCGGGGAAGGTCTTCGGGGCTCGACCACAGGTAGTCAACCACCGCTTGGACGTTCCGTTCGTACGCCCAATCGGCACCTGCCTGCGCGCGAACCACTGCAAGAACGCCGGGACCCGGCCCTCCGTGTGAATCGGGAGGCCCACCGATCCCGGCTATCTCCCCCGTGCCCGGAGCATCCCACAGACTGGAAATCCGTGCAGAAAGCCTTCAAGAACCGCTGGGTCAAGACCGGCGCCCAGGCGGTTGCCTTGACCGCATTGATCTTTGGCCTCGTCTCCTTCGTCGGCGCCAACAAGACGGTCGCCGTGACCGTCGACGGCCAGACCCGCAGCGTGCAGGCCTACGGCAAGACCGTCGCCGAAATGCTCGCCTCAGCTGACATCGAGGTCGCCGCAGGGGACCGGGTCTCCCCGGCCCTGGACGCCGCCGTGGACGACGGCTCCACCATCACCCTGAACCGCAACAAGAGCGTGGACGTCTCCATCGACGGCATCGACCGGGTGGTCCACACCACCGGACTCACCGTCGCCGACGTGCTGAACCAGCTCGACGTCGGTGACTCGGCCGACGTCTCCACCGGCCCCCAGCTCGAACTGGCGGCGCTGAAGAGCCCGCTGGAGATCTCCACGCAGAAGACCCTCCAGCTGACAGTGGACGGCAAGACCCGCCGGTTGACCACCACCGAACCCACGGTCGGCCAGGCCCTGGAGGACGCCGGGGTGGACCTCGGCTCCGACGACGAGCTCTCCGTCGCCCCCGACACCGAGGTGAAGGACGGCCACGAGGTCGTCATCGTCCGGGTCAAGACGACCACGAAGACCGTCACCGAGACCGTGGACCACGGCGTCGAGAAGACCTCCGACAACGACCTGGAACGGGGCAAGACCAAGACCGTCACCGCCGGCAAGGACGGCGTGCGGACGCTGACCTACCGAATCACCACCCACGACGGCCACGAGGTGTCCCGCAAGCTGGTCGAGAAGAAGGTCACCACCGATCCGGTCGACGCCGAGATCGCCGTCGGCACGAAGAAGCCCGAAAAGAAGGAAGAGCCGAAGAAGGCCCAGGAGTCCACCGGCGGAACCACTGCCTCGGCCGGCGGGGTCTCCGCCACCTGGAAGGCCCTCGCCCAGTGCGAGTCGGGCGGCAACTGGTCCATCAACACCGGCAACGGCTACTACGGCGGACTGCAGTTCAGCCAGAGCAGCTGGCTCGGCGCCGGCGGCGGCAAGTACGCCTCGCTGCCCAACCAGGCCAGCCCCGCCGAACAGGTGGCGGTCGCCGAGAAGCTGCGCGCCAGCGGCGGCTGGGGCCATTGGCCCGCCTGCTCGTCCAAGCTCGGACTGCGCTAAGGCGAGAGCCAACCGGCCCGGCGGGCCGCAGGCCACCGGAGGGTTCCGCAGCATGCGGAGCCCTCCGCTGTCATGGAGCCCGGGTGTGGACGCGGGATCGCGGCCGGCCCGACCTCAACTAGGATTGGACCCGTGACCGACGACTCCCAGACCCAGCAGCCCACCCCCGGACGGGCCACCGACGCGTCCGGCGCGCCGGAGGCTGCCGGCCACCGGCTCCTGGGCGCGACCGACGTCCGGCGCCTCGCCACCGAACTGGACGTCCGCCCGACCAAGACGTTGGGACAGAACTTCGTCATCGACGGCAACACCATCCGGCGCATCGTCGCCGCGGCACACCTGGACCCGGAGGAGACGGTCCTGGAAGTCGGCCCCGGCCTGGGCTCGCTGACCCTGGGCCTGCTCGACGCCGCGGCACGGGTCGTCGCCGTGGAGATCGATGCGAAGCTGGCGGCCCGGCTGCCCCGAACCGTCGCCGAGTTCCGCCCCGCCCGGGCCGGCAACCTCGACGTCGTCACTGCCGATGCCATGCGCGTCACCGAACTGCCGCACGCCCCGACGGCCCTGGTCGCCAACCTTCCCTACAATGTCGCGGTCCCCGTCGTGCTGCACCTCTTCGAACACTTCCCGACCCTGCGCCACGGCCTGGTCATGGTCCAGGACGAGGTGGCGGACCGGCTCTGCGCCGGACCCGGCACCAAGACCTACGGCATCCCCAGCCTCAAGGCCGCCTGGTACGCGCGGATGCGCAAGGCGGGGGTCATCGGCATGAACGTCTTCTGGCCGGCGCCGAAGATCCACTCGGGTCTGGTCGGATTCGAACGCCAGGACGCCCCGGTGACCACTGCCAGCCGCGCCCAGGTCTTCGCCGTGATCGATGCCGCCTTCGCCCAGCGGCGCAAGACCCTGCGGGCCGCACTGGCCGGCTGGGCCGGGGGAGCCGACGCCGCCGAACGCGCCCTGCGCGCCGCCGGGGTGGACCCGCAGGCCAGGGGGGAGCGGCTGGTCATCGAGGATTTCGCACGCATCGCCGCGGCGCACCATGCGGGGGCCGACGGGGCCGGGGCCGCCGGATGAACCAGCCGGTCATCGCCCGGGCACCGGGCAAGATCAACGTCTACTTCCGGGTCGGCCCCCCGCGGCCCGACGGCTACCACCCGGTCGCCAGCCTGTACCTGGCCGTCTCGCTGTTCGAGGACGTCGCGGCCACCGCCCGCGACGACGCGGAGATCACCGTCTCCCTCAGCGCCGACTCCACGGCGGTCCAGGATCCCGAGGACTTCCCGCTGGGCGAGGACAACCTCGTGGTGCGGGCCGCCCGCCTACTGGCCGAACACACGGGACACGCGGCGGGCGTGGACCTGAAGATCACCAAGCGGGTGCCCATTGCCGGCGGCATGGGCGGCGGCTCCGCCGATGCGGCGGCCACCCTGGTGGCGTGCAACAGCCTGTGGGGTACCGGACTGACCCGCGAGGAACTCGGGCGCCTGGGAGCCCGGCTCGGCGCCGACGTTCCCTTCGCGCTCTCCGGGGGAGCCGCCGTCGGACTCGGTGTTGGAGACCAGCTCTCCCCGCTGTTGCTGCGCAGCCGCACCGACTGGGTCCTGGCGCTGGCCAGCTACGGGCTCTCCACCCCTGCGGTCTACCAGCAGCTCGACGCGCTGCGGGACGGGGCGGACGTCGAGATCCCGCACGACGTCGACCCCGACCTGCTGCACGCGCTGGTGGACCACGACCTGGTCATGCTCCCCGGCCTGCTGGCCAACGACCTCACAGCGGCAGCGGTGCACCTGGCCCCCGAGCTGCAGGCCGTGCTGGACATGGGCAGCACCGCGGGGGCGCTGACCGCGCTGGTTTCCGGATCCGGCCCCACGGTCGCCCTGCTGGCCGAGGACCCCGGCCACGCACGCCAACTGGCCACACAACTCATCGACGAGGCAGGAGTCGACACCCGTGTCGTCCACGGCCCCGTCCCCGGGGCACGGCTGATCTGAGCCCCACGCACACCCGACACCACCCACGAAGGACACATACCTTGGCACACCTGCTCGGCGCGGAAAACGTCTCCGTCGCCTTCGCCACCCGCACCATCCTGGACGGGGTCACCCTCGGCCTGGAGGAGGGTGACCGCATCGGCATGGTGGGGCGCAACGGCGACGGCAAGTCAACGCTCATGCGCCTGCTGGCCCAACGCCAGCACGCCGACTCCGGCCGGGTGACCAAACGCAAGGACGCCACCGTCGGCTACCTGGACCAGCAGGACGTGCTGGACGGGGACCTGGACGTCGGGCAGGCGATCGTCGGGGACGCCGCCGACCACGAATGGGCGGCCAACCCCAAGATCCGCGACGTCATGGGCGGACTCGTCGGCGAGGTCGACTGGCACGCGCAGGTCTCCAGCCTCTCCGGCGGCCAGCGCCGACGCGTCGCACTGGCGAAGCTGCTCATCGGCGACGACGACGTCATCATGCTCGACGAGCCCACCAACCACCTCGACGTCGAGGGCGTCGCGTGGCTGGCCCGCCACCTCAAGCGCCGCTGGCGCACCAACGAGGGCGCACTGCTGGTCGTCACCCACGACCGCTGGTTCCTCGACGAGATCAGCACCCGCACCTGGGAGGTCCACGACGGCATCGTCGAGCCCTTCGACGGCGGATATGCCGCCTACGTCCTCGCCCGCGCCGAACGCGACCGCAACGCCGCGGTCGTGGAGAACAAGCGCCAGCAGCTGGTCAAGAAGGAACTCGCCTGGCTGCGGCGCGGCGCCCCGGCGCGGACCGCGAAGCCGAAGTTCAGGATCGAGGCCGCCAACGACCTCATCGCCGACGTCCCCCAGCCGCGCGACACCGTCGCCCTGTCGAAGATGGCCACGGCCCGGCTGGGCAAGGACGTGCTGGACCTCGAACATGTCTCCCTCGCGTACGACGGCGCCGCCCCCCTGTTCAAGAACGTCACCTTGCGCCTGGCACCGGGGGAGCGGCTGGGCATCGTGGGCGTCAATGGTGCCGGCAAATCCACCCTGCTGCGCCTGCTCAACGGGCAGGTCGAACCCACCGAGGGCCGGATCAAGCGCGGCAAGACTGTCCAGACAGCTGTGCTGACGCAGGAGGTCACCGAGCTCGACGAGTTGGCCGACCGCCGCGTCATCGAGGTCATCCAGGAGGAGAAGAACGTCTTCCAGATCGGCGGCAAGGAGGTCTCCGCCGGACAGCTGATCGAACAGCTCGGTTTCACCCAGGAGAAGCAGTGGACCCCCGTCCGCGACCTCTCCGGCGGGGAACGCCGCCGCCTGCAGCTGCTGCGCCTGCTGGTGGGCGAACCCAATGTGCTGATGCTCGATGAGCCGACCAACGACCTGGACACCGACACGCTGGCCGCCGTCGAGGACCTGCTGGACTCCTGGCCCGGAACCCTCGTCGTCGTCAGCCACGACAGGTACCTGCTCGAACGGGTCACCGACCACCAGGTGGCCTTGCTCGGCGACGCCAAGCTGCGCGACCTGCCCGGCGGCGTCGAGCAGTACCTGCACTTGCGTGAGCAGGCGGCAACGGGTGGTTCCGGAGCCACCACCGGCCCGGCCGCCCCCGATGCAGCGCGGCAGGGCGGCGCAGCGGCGGACTCCGGCCCCTCGGAGGCCCAAAAGCGCGAGGCCCGCAAGGAACTGAACAGGGTCGAACGCCAATTGGCCAAGCTCGGCGCGCAGGAGGACAAGCTGCACGCCAAGATGGCGGCGGCCTCGGACAACGGGGACTTTGAGGAGCTGGCCACGTTGAATGCCGAACTCAAGCGGATGCAGGCCGAGCACGAGGCACTCGAGGAAGCCTGGCTCGAGGCGGCGGAAGCCGCCGGGCAGTAGCGTCCCGTGTTTATGGCAGAATAGATAACCGTGTTCCCCCGGGAGCACGATCCGCCCTGGTGTAATGGCAGCACCCCAGCCTTTGGAGCTGTGGAGTATAGGTTCGAATCCTATGGGCGGAACCTCCTACTTGCCGTTTCGGGACATTTGCCGCCATGTAGAGCACGCCATTGACGTCATGGGTTCGATCACCACTTCAGCCGCACTATGATGTGGCGCATAGCTCCACATCTTTTGCGGAGCCGGGGAGGTGGGAATCGATGTCGGCGAACCTTGATCCTGCGAAGCTCGATTCCCATGACTGGTCAGTGGGAACTGACGCCGATCGGATCACTGAAATCGTTCGCTCCGTCTCGGGCGGACCGGGTGTGCTTCTCTTTGGTGAACCTGGTGCCGGACAAGTTGATTTTGCCGCTGAGACTGCTCGCAGGCTCGGGAAAAGATCGGCCGTGGTGGAAGTTTCGTGTCCGCCCGACCACGGCACATCATCGGAGTTGGACAGCCTCCTGGAGCACCCGCCGGCCGCCGGATTGGTGCTGCACATCCCGGACATCAATTCCTTCGCGGGCCCTGACGTCGAGAAAGCCTCCCGGCTGGTCTTGCTTCATGGCGCGGTTGTCATTGCCGCGAGCTCTGATCCCCTGGGTAGCCCTGATGCGGCGCTGACCCGGCACCTTAAGCTGGAGCGACGTCGGGTCCGGGACCTGTCACTGAAATCCGCGGGTGAGTTCTTGGAACGGGGACTCGGATCGCCGTTGAGCGGGCGGTCCATCCACGCGGTCTGGAACAGCGGTGCCGGCAATCGCATGATGATGCGAATGATCGTGTCGGACTGGATTGACCTGGACTTCCTGGTGCGGATTGACGGGGTCTGGGCCATTCGCGGCCTGATTTCACCGCCTGGCTCTCGATTGATCCGGCACTGGAAGCAACGTCTTGCGGGTGTCGAGCCGGGCGTGCGCCGGGTATTCGAACTGTTGGCCTTGTCGGGGGAATTGCCGCTGGGGGCGGTTCTCGACATTGGAGGCGCAGACTCCGTCGACGTGGTCCACGAGTTGGGCTATTTGCATTTACGGGACAATACAGGGCGTGAGGCCAGCCTTCGAGGCGCCATCAACGCCAGTGCCATTGCCGGCCAGGTCCCGCCCGGTCGCAGTCGGACATTACTGGAGATCGTGACGGAGTACGTTGATTCGAGGGGAATGCATCGCCCTCCCGGGCTCGTCCACTGGCGTCTACGCTGTGGGCTTCCAGTCTCACCATCGAGAATCATTGAAGGTGCGGAACATCTGCTCCAACTCGCAGCTCCTGTGGAGGCCGTTAAGCTCCTGAATCGTCTTGATCCCGCGGATGTGTCGAGTACGTCGAACGGCTTGCGCATCGGCGCGCTGTTGGCTTCGGGGCAATTCGTGAATGCCTGGTCGCACGTAGGGAATCTGAGGATGACCGGACTCGGCCAAAAGACAGGTCGAGGCGAGGAATCTACGACGCCTTCCAAATCTGCGGCGGAGGTCATCCAAGCGACGTGGCTCGGTGATTTCAGGGACCTGTTGCGTGCTGGAACGTTTCAACCGGAACTGCCTACGCGGGCTGTTTGGCTGTGGAATCAACTGGTGATTGAAGGACAAGTGATCACCGGTGATGTGCGTGGAGGTCTGCAGCGTGGGCGGGAGCTATTGCATCTCCTGGAGCAAACAGACGTTGAAACGAATCTCATTCAACGATGTCGCATCGGGTTGTTTGACTTGGAGGTACTAGCCGGCGAGTGGGCACGAGCTGACGGTACCTTGTCGAATGGAGACGCCGATGCTGACTCCCAAGGGCGCGAGCATGGCGGTTCTTTGTACACCGCTATCGCCGAAGTTCTTTCCGGGCGGTATGGCGATGCAGTAGCTCGACTTCAGACCGAGATACCGCAACTTCGAGCACTGGGCAGGCACGACCTACTGCCTCTGGCCCACTCCGTCCGCGCCCTTGGCTTAGCCGCATCGGGGCACTTGTCAGAAGCTTGCATAGCACTCTCGGCCGTTGACCAAGCACCACTAGATTCGCGCTCCGGCCAATGGAGAATTCGGTGGGGAACGAACTACCTGTGGGCCCAAGCCATGGGCCTGGTGGGACGGTCGAGTGACGCGGTTACCCGCCTGCTGGAGTACGCACAGCGCGATCATGACTTGGGCAATGTCTCACAAGAGCTCATGAGTCTCTCAGCCGCACTTCAATTGGGGCATGCGCCGGCCCTCGACTTGTTGGCGGAAGCATCAGGGCACGCAGATGGCCGCTTTGCGGAAGCATGTACTTGGGTCGTCCGGGGCCTGACAGAGCGGGACCCACATGAACTCGAGTATGCGTCGCTGCTATTGCGTGCCATGGGGCAAAACTTTTTCGCTGATTACGTACAAAAGCAGCTGGAGCTCATCAACGGTCCATGCGCGGCTGCAGCCGAACCCGCCGCCTCATTGGCGAGCAAGAGCGGAACCATGGGGGGGCGAGCGGCTTTCGCCCAGTTGACAAGCCGTCAGCGTCTGGTGGTCGACCTCATCATGAAAAATCATACGAACCTCGAGATTTCACGTATGGCCGGCATTTCGGTACGCACGGTTGAGAGCCACCTGTACCAGGTCTATGCAAAGCTCAATGTCGCAAGTCGAGGGGAGCTCCGGGAAATACTTGCTGAATAGCCGCGTGTTTCTCTGGCCAATTTGAACTACTTAAGTAGGAATTCATAAAAGCGAGTGATGGACCCCTGATTCTACTGGTGATTGTTCGGCAGGTTCGTCCTACGCTGATCGTCAGAGGCCCGGCCTACTACGACGTACTTTGGGGAGCAGGAGGCTGACCTCGATTTATTGGCCGAACTGGGGACGGTAGGGGAGCAAATCTTGCTGAAGTCGAATAGCAAAAATGTGGGTATCGCCAAGTCACATGAGGTGGCGCCAGGCGGAATTCGCCAGACCTCTCACGGGCCGCGGCCGGCACTAGCCTTGGTCAGTGCGATGCAGGACGCTCGAACCGACGGCGTCGTACTCATGGGCGCGGCAGGTAGTGGGCGACGTGCGGCCTTCGAGGAAGCCATCTCTCTCTTGGCCGCCCGGCCGCAGATCATGCATCTCACGGGCAGCAAATACGCGGCAAGCATGCAATATGGGGTGCTGTCATTCATGCTGGCCCAGCTTGACGATGGACAGGCATCCACGCGTCACGAATTGGTTCACGGGCTTGCGGATCTGCTGTGTCGAGATGGCCAACGCACCATCGTCACCCTGGGCGCGCCAGACTTGGTCGATGCTGATTCCGCAGCGATATTGGGCCAGCTTGCTGCGATGGAAAAGATATTCCTGGTTGCTGTCTGCGAAAAACTCGCTGATTTGCCGACCGATTTGTTGGCGCTATATCGCGCGGGTCGCTTGACCAGCATTGCGGTGCACAGGATGGCATTCAGCGAAACGCGCGCGTACTTGGAAACCGAATTGGGCGGCCCTATTTCGACATTTGCCGCGGCCGGCCTGTGGCACCTGACCCGCAGCAATCGGGACCTATTGCACCAACTGGTTCGTGACCTGGTGGCTAGCGGGAAACTCGCCCTAAAAGATGAGTGCTGGGTGTTTGTTCCAGGCGGACTACGGGTTGGGCCTGCGACCAGGGCCCATGTCACACGAACCATCGCGGCGCTGGATACGAGCGAATTGGAATTGATTGAGTTGCTGGCATCTGGTGGACCGATCGAAACAGCGCGCCTTCGCGGTTCGGAGTGGGAGCCGCCGGTCAGCGGGTTACGGTCACGCGGATTGGTTGATGTTGGTGAAATGCCCCGCGGCACAGTGAGGCTGCGGGTCCCATTGTTGGGACATCTGCTTCGGGATCGAATGGAACTCCAACAGGATCCGAAGATGGACAGGCTGCTGTCCAAGGTTTATGCCGATCCCCGTGCGGCTCGAGTTTTGGCGGAAGTCAATTCGATGCTGGAATTGGGAAATCTTGAGGCTCTGGTTGCCGTAGTGGAGGAATACGCACTCAATGGCGGCTATGCGCCGGAGGTTTGGAACAGTAGTCCCAAGTGGCAGATGACCATCCTCCAAGCGGAAATCGATGCGCTCATGACTCTCGGACGACACGGACGAGCAAGCGCCTCCATTTCACGTGCCGCCGAAACCCTGTCTGTTTCGTTGGAACAAAACCCCGAAGACGTAAGCCTTTACGAAATGTTCCAGAGCCTGCAGGTCATCAAAGCCCGGATGTCGATTGCCGATGGATCTCCGGCGGCTGTCGAGAGAATTCTCCAGGTGGCGGTCACTGGAGGCGAAAAGGCCGAGCTTAACGCCAAGAAAAATTCCGCCTTGGACGACAGCGCAGTCTTGGAGGCCGTTGAATCCAGTGTGTGGGCGTCCGAGGAGGTCCACTTCCGTGCCATGGCAGTCCAAGCCGAAGCCTGGGCACTCTCCGATCGGCCGCAGGAGGCATTGACGCTTGTTGCGCGCATAGATGGAGACCTTGATGGCCTCCGCATGACTGGGGTGCTTGATCAGGTGATGTCAGACCAGCAATGCGCAGACATCGAATGTGCCATGTTGCGTGTGCAGTTGGTGACCGGTGCGTGGCGAGAAGCGGGGAATCGTGCACGCAGCCTGGCAAGTGGCTTATACTCTGATCCACGGTCCATCAATTTCGGGGCGACTATGGTTGGCATCCTGGGGGCGCTCTCGGGAACCGCGGATGCAGCGCTCGGAACCCTGCTCCCAGCTTTGGCTCAATTGAATGTCACGTCCGGGCCCGCGCAGCGGAATCTGGTTGAAGCGGCAGTTGCCTATTGTTTCTCGGATCAGGAGCGCAACTCGGAAGCTGCAGAATTGCTCTTGGGCAACCGTCCGGTGCTCGAACGAGAATTTCCCCTGGGGTTTTCGAATTGGGCCGCTGAAGTGTTGTCGTCTTTGAGCATCGCCAACCTCAACGGCTCTGCCACTGCCATGAATCGTTTGAACGTTCTCGCTGGGCAGGCACGGAGCGCGAACTGCGTGATGTTGGAACTCGGCACGCTGGCGACTGCACTTCGGTTGGGACAGAAGGAAGCGGCTCGCCGGATTCTCGAAGTTGTAGACGCCAAATTCGGAACCGTGGCCCAAGGATACTTGGACATGGCACAGAGCGTCCTGACGGACGACGGTCCGGCGCTCGGCTCGGCCATAGAACACCTAGCCGAAATGGGGCACTCTCTTTATGCTGTCGAATCAGGCAATGAGATGTGGTCAATCCTCGGTAACAAGGAACGACGACGGGTGGTGGCGGCAGGAAATCGAAGCCGTCAAATTGACGAAGCTGGGGTGCCCAACCAGCCAGACGAAAACGGAATCGAGCGCGAAAACCCTGCTTGGATTCGTGAACTCACGAAGCGAGAAGCACAAATTGCATTGCGAGTGATCGAAGGGATGTCGAACGCGGCCATAGCGCGGCTGAGCGGCGTGTCCGTGCGGACAGTCGAAGGGCACCTTTATCAGGTGTACTCCAAGCTCCAAGTAAGAAACCGACAGGAATTGGCGGATCTTGACCAGGCCAACCACCAGACGGTGCTGGCCCCATGAGCCCGAAGTCACCCCATATTGTGGAGCGATCTGCGGAGTATCAGGAATTGGTCAAGATCCTCACGTCGAGTAGTCCGGGCGGCGCAGTAATAATTGGCGGGGCAGGCATGGGTAAAACAACAATGGTGGAATCCGTTCTGGCCCGACCGGATGTTCCCGAACCCGTCATGCGCCTGCACTGCAGCCCCACGCTTGCGGACATTCCATATGGTCCTTTGTCGCCGTACCTCAGCGCTTTGGACCGAACGGATGACCCCGTGAAAGTGCTTCGGGAACTCCAAGTCATCATTGGCGCGGCACACACCGGCGCAGCCCGGCCCGTAATTGTGGTGGAGGACGCGCCATTTCTCGATGCGGAATCCTGTTTTGCCCTATCCATGCTTGTCGAAAATGCGGCGGTGAAGCTCGTGGCCCTGGGATCGGGTCGCGTCGAGGGTGAGTCCACACTATTCTCCCTCACTGAAGCGGGACTGCTGACAACGCTTGTCATGCGGCCTTTGGACGTCCGCGGCGTAGTAGAGCTTTCCCGCAACTTGCTGGAAGGCCAGCTGTCGCGCGGGACTGCAGAAGTCGTCCATTCACTGACCGGTGGAAACCCAAGCTTTGTCACGGAGTTCGTCAGATCGAGTCTCGCCCAAGGAATTCTCATATCTGATCCGGTGGCCTTGGGATCGGCGACGGATTCCGACCGGGAATGGATAATCGCGCGGCTGGCTCCGGAACCCGATGATGGCCTTACTGAACTGGTACGTGAAATGCACTCTGCATTGACTCCGGGTCAGCAGCAAACCATGGAAATCCTGGCGCTAGCCGGGCCACAGCCCAAAGCCCTTTTGGCGATCGCTGGTGCCGGGGAATACAGGCACCTGCTAGAAGCCGGAACTCTTGTGACGGACCGAAACGGGATGGTAGCCATCCGAGCAGAGATTCAAGCGAGCGTCCTGAGGCACACGATAGCGCCGGGCCGTAGCCTCGCACTGCATACCATGTGGTCAGATAAGCAGCGGTCCCTCGGACTGGAACTAAATCCGATCCAAGTTCTCTGGAGTTTGGAAGTATCGTCGGATGTACCGGCGTCGATCGCCAGAGACGCTGCCGCACGGGCAAACGATGACATGGACTACCAGCTCGCGTGGAAGATATGCGCAGTGGCAGGAATTTCAGAGTCATCGGAACAGGGAACGCTCATCGAGGCCCAAACGCTCGTCGGTCTCGGGCGTCACTACTCAGCCCGTGCACTTCTGATGCGGCAGGCCGAAAATACTTCCGATCCCCGCGTCTTGCAATCGACCCTTAATCTCCTCGCTTGCATCCGTTACAGAGCCGAGAATGGCGGCCGTGAACTCGAGGGTCTAGACGACGTGTGGCGCAATTTGCCGCGGCCAACAGGTTCGGAAACGAGGTTCTTCGAGCTAGACCGAGAGCACACGCGCACGTCGGAACTCTATGAATTATGGCAGCGCGTCAACACTTCCGAATCTGGACAAGCCGAGCTCAACGCGATTGAAGCCTTGGTTGACGACCAAGACCTTTCGAAGGAATCGCGGATCGTGGCGCTTTTGCTACTGGCCGACTTGCATTCAGTTGAAGGGCGTACGGAGACTGCATTGGATATGGCCCGACAGGCAATGTCGATGACTGACCAAACGTCGCATGGTGCACGCAGTTTTCATCTGGCAGTAGTTTTCCGGATCTGCTGGAACCTTCTTTTCTCCGGTCGTTATGCCGAAGCGGAGGAGTTCCTGTCGGCTAGAAGCGGGAGTTCTGTGCGACGACTACTTCATGAACATGGCATGACGGTCTTATTGCAGGGCCTTGGCCACATGTTGCAGGGCCAATCTGACATGGCCCGGCGCATACTCTCGACTGCTATCGCCGAGCTGTCACTTCGTGATCCCTTGATGCTCCTACCTCTGGCGCAATCTCTCGGTGAGTACGTGACCGAACATGCGCATCCTCAGGCAGCACCTTTCGATACACTTTCCCGGGGGCCAAGGGCCGGGCGGATTGGGGCGTCATCCCTTGAGGGGCCGCAGCGGCACCTCCTGGCCCGCGCTGTAGCGGCCGGGCGGAGCGACCCTCACATGGGAGAACTCAGCCGGTACCCCCTAATCCAAAGAGAGACCCTCGCTTACCAGCATGAGCAGCACCTTTTCGAGGTGGAGAATTTTCAGGTGACGAACCGGGAACTGTTCCATTCAGCTGGCAAATCCGAAGGATCACGCGCTGGGTTCCTCGCCAGGCTTGCAGATCCATCGGTGCAAACGGTGCCCTCAGGATTACAGGACCTCGCGGCGGATGCCGCGGAGGCCCGAGAGTTCAGGGTTGCGGCCGAGGCCCTGGCCAGATCCGCGCAGCTCTATGCCGCGGGAGGCGATACTCGGCGTTGTGGCGCCGTGTTGCGCGAACTCATGACCTTGGTGCGTGACCAGGAGCTGACTCCAGCGCCGATAGTTGCCCAAGCCTTGTCCATTGCAGAACTGACGAATCGAGAAGAGGAGATTGTTGAATTGGCTCGGCTCGGCAAGAACAACGCACAGATTGCCAAGACATTGACCGTCTCGCAACGGACAGTGGAAGGGCACCTGTACCGGGTCTATTCGAAGCTCGGGATTTCGGACAGGGCTGAACTATTTGAACTTCGAACACCCGCAGGTACGAACCGTGGCTAAACACCGTAGTCCGCACCCCGACATGGGGTAGAGGCCACGCGTGTGAGCCGGTCGGCCGGTCCCTAAGCTACGAACATGGAACCGCACGAGACCGCACTGTGGTCAAGGGCCTGTTCCAGACACTGCGCCGGGGAATCGAATCATGTTGGTGAAACCGGCGCTCTCTCGATCGGAGTCGGCGGTTAGTGGGTCCTCCGGGGCCCAGCCCCCCAGCGGCCGCCGACTCCTTTGAAGATGGCCCCGCGCTTGCCCGGAACTACGGTAAAGCGCGGGGCTTTTTCATGTTTGCGCAGAGCCCGTACCGGGACCCCAGCTTCGCGGGACGAGACCAAACTTCGGTGATGCCCTCGGGTCTGCGTAGGTAGCGAGTACGCAAGAGGAACGGAAGCGATGCCGGCTCTCCAACTCGAGTATCTATTCACTCGTGCCCGTCCTCCCACTGCAATTTAGGCTCAACCGCAGCGAGCCCCAAACGGGGGCCCGCCGGCCTTATCGAGGCTGGCGAAATGCTTGGAATTGTTGGGGGGAATCCAATGGACGCGTATGCATCCTGCGCTCCGGCTTCGGGGCTGGAAACCACGACTTTGCTCGACTCCGGGAGTAGCAATGTCGCAAATCAGTGAGCACCTGACGAACTCAGCCGTTGAAGGCCTGGGGGCGTTGAGGCGAACCCGCTTCAGGGCTCCAGAAAAGCCGTCAGCTGTCCATTGGCGTAAGTTGTACCGGCGCAAGTTACTAGTCACTGATGCCGTGCTGGTTCTTGTCGCGGTGGCCATTCCCGGATTGGTTGCCGTGAGCGGAATTCAGCAAGCCGGCCCTGTCGGGAGTTACCTTTCGCGTGCCAATGGCTCGGCCCCCGCGCCGGAAGTAGCTACTGTTCGGGACGTGTTGATGCCGATCGGCATCGCAATCTGCTGGCTAATCTTCCTGCACCTCTTCCAGAGTCGCTCCGCGGGGCGAATCGCAATTGGGGCTTTTGAATACAAGGCGGTCGTGGATGCCACGTGTGCGCTCACAGGATTCATCGCACTCGTAGCAGTTCTCGGTACCAATACCGGCATGCGGAGTTTCGTCGTTTTGGCCATGCCCACGGGTCTCTTGGCTTTGCTGGTGGGGCGCTGGGGCTGGCGTCGATGGCTGCAGGGTCAGCGTGCGCTGGGGCGTGCTCTCAGCGACGTACTTGTATATGGCCAGGCGAAAGATGCGCCGTATGTGGTCCGCCAACTCTCCAAGAAGACGGGCGCGGCTTACAGAGTGGTCGGTGTGGTCCTCGATGGAGAGCCCGACGCCGACGCTGAAAACCTCATCAAAGCCGTTGATCCTAGGCTGCCCATGATTCGAGGGGGGACCACGATTGAACGTGAAGCCAGCCGCTTGGGCGCGGACGCCGTGGTTGTAGCTGGCGCACTTCTGGGGGGACGACGTGCAATCCAGGATCTGGGATGGAGACTCGAGCGAACGCGGACTGAGGTGATCTTGGTTTCCTCGTTGACCAATGTAGCCGGGCCGAGAATCAGCATGCGCCCAGTCGAGGGACTGCCGTTGATGCACGTCGAGTTGCCCACTTTCACTGGAATTCGTCATGTCATCAAGCGAGCCATGGACATAGTCCTGTCCTTTACCGCATTGGTGGTTTTGGCACCTCTGTTTCTCGTTATCAGCCTCATTGTCGCGCGAGACAGCAAGGGAGGGGTCTTCTTCAAGCAAGAACGCACTGGGCGGCGAGGACAACCGTTCGTGATGTACAAGTTCCGGTCCATGGTGGAATCTGCTGAGAAAGACCTCGATGACCTGGCCAGCCTCAATGAGGGTGCCGGTCCGCTTTTCAAGCTGAAAAATGATCCGCGAGTCACCCGGTCGGGTGCCTGGTTGCGCAAGTTTTCTTTGGATGAGCTGCCGCAGTTCTACAACGTGCTGAAAGGTGACATGTCTGTCGTGGGACCCAGGCCGCCGCTACCGGCAGAAGTTGCAGCCTACGAGGGCCACACTCATCGACGCCTGTATATCAAGCCTGGGGTTACTGGACTATGGCAGGTGAATGGCCGCTCGGATCTGGATTGGGAAGAAAGCGTTCGGCTGGATCTCTACTACGTCGAGAACTGGTCTGTCACCGGTGACCTCATGATCATGTGGCGCACGTTCAAAGTCATGATCGCCCCAACCGGCGCCTACTGACGGCACCGGCAATCACTAAATCCAACCTTCACTCCTATTCGAAAGGACCAATTCAGAATGAGAATTGGATACGCAGCTGGTGCCTTCGACTTGTTCCACGTCGGTCATCTAAATATCCTGCGGATGGCCCGTGAACGTTGCGACTATCTCATTGCCGGAGTCGTGTCTGATGAGCTGTGCCTGAGCACCAAAGGCGTAGAACCCGTGGTGCCGCTACATGAACGACTGGAGATCGTGGGAAGCCTCGATTGTGTCGACAGAGCGGTAGCCGAAACGGCATCGGACCGCCTCGATACCTGGAAGGATGTCGGTTTCGATATCTTTTTCAAAGGCGATGACTGGCGGGGTACAGCCAAGGGGCTCGACTTGGAACGGCGCTTCGCCGAAGTTGGCGTCCAAGTCCAGTACTTCCCCTACACAGTCCATACGTCTTCGACAAAACTTCGAGAGGCACTCCAAGCGTTGAGCGCAGCTCCGCTTGCAGGACTCGTCGGAACTTGAGGCAAAGCACCAGGGACGTTCCGGCCGGGAGTCTTCAGGGAGACAGCGCCACCGTCAGTGGACGCATTCGGAGGCCAAGGCGCCCGGAAGGGTTCTTACCCCGCCGAGTGGCAATTCCGTTGGTTCGGTTCCCATTGACTTGATTGTTCCCACGGTCCGCGCAGGCACGCGTCACTGTCGTGTTCCAGGGGGGAGCCAGTGAAACGTCAGGTGAGGGGAATGGTCGAGGCCCTGCTCGTCGAACGGTCATTTTCTGGTTGAGGCCGGGATGCGCTGGGTGAAAGCTTGCATCAAGCCAGGACACACGAACGTGTCCGCCAATCGTGCCGAGGCAGCTGTGGCCGGAGCCGAGCTTTTCGTCGTTTGCCCCCGGCCCCGGGCACCATATCTGTAGGAGAGCTCTGCTCGGCGGCGAGTACTCACCGCGTGGGGATGGGCTCCGCCGAACGTGAGATTCGCCGACCGCCGCCAATTCGCCGATGGCCACGATCTCGGAGCTCATAACAGAGCTTTTCATAGTCATCAGCAACTATGTCCCAGTCATATCTCAGGGCTTCAGTTCGAGACTGGGCTGCTCTCGCAGCCAATGCTGGGCGATCGTCCTCAGCAGCTTGGACCAAGGCGGGGATATCGTTAGCTTCCTTGAAGTACTCGCCGGCACCGCGTAGGACCTCACGGTTAAAACCGACGTCCAAGGCGTTGACGGCGGTTCCCGCCCCCAAAGCCCGCAACAAGGATGGGTTGGTGCCGCCGACCGAATGCCCATGCCAGTACACGGCCGCATTCGCGTACAACTGGTCGAGTTGTTCCTGGTCCCACACGCCTCCGAGGAATCGGACGCGCCCATCGGCCAGTGACCGGACCTTGCGTGTGTATTCGTCGCTGTAGGGAGCGGAGCCAACCACTACCAGAGGAAGCCGCGACGAGCTTCGTGAGTAGCCATCGACGATGACATCCACGTGATTCTCGGGCTCGAATCGTGCCACCACCAGATGGTAGGCCCCACTTTGCAGCCCCAATTCTGGGAGACGATGGGAATGACCCGGTTCAAGAAGGGGAGCTCCATAGGTAATCAAGCTGGTGGGTGCACCAAATTCCTCCGAATAGTAGTCGGCGATACCCTCGGCATCAGCGATGAGCGCATCAGACCAACGGACGGCCATGGCCTCACAGGCTCTGTAATAACGGCTCCCGACTGGCCCCCACTTGGCTCTCTGCCATTCCAAGCCGTCTACGTGTGTTGCCACGGGAATTCGGGCGACACGCAGAAGGGGGAGCCACGGTGCGTTTGCTGCGTTGAATACAAGTGCTGCGTCTGTCTTGTGTGCCAGCAGGTGAGCGGCGGATAGTCCGGTATGGCTCAAAGTTTCCAAAGTGCGGCGCCGCATGGCCGGAAGATGTACCAACTTCATGCCGAGGTACTCTGAGGGGCGATCCGAGCCGCCGTCAGGTTGTCGGCAGTAGACGACTACTTGATGACCTCGGTCGGACAGACGTCGGCCTACTTCTTCGATCGCGGTCTCGAATCCGCCATAGCGGGCGGGCACACCGCGGGTACCCAGCAGCGCGACAGACAGCGGATCCGTGGAGCGGACATTGAGCGGCGACATTGATCTCCCCCAGTTGATCTCGGACAGGCGCAGTGTGCGCCTGTGCCTGAGGGTATGCAGCGATTCTGCAACTGATAGCCGTAACCGCTACTCGAAAGCGGACTCTTGCTACTTGTCCTGAGTGGCGCCACCATCATCAGTCCAGCCCAGTGGGTCGTTGACCGAACCCAACGCGGTAGACTGGCGTGGCCCGGCCATGCGCCGGGACCGAACCACCAACACCGCAGGGAGTTCAAAACTTGAGCGTGGAAGCCACCACACCGGCCGCCGTCATCGTCCTCGCAGCAGGGGCCGGAACCCGGATGAAATCGGCGAAGCCGAAGATCCTCCACGAGATCGGTGGCCGCTCCATGGTCGGCCACGCGATCGGGGCTGCCAAGGGTTTGGACCCCGAGCGACTCGTGGCAGTGGTCCGCTTTGAACGCGACATCGTGGTCAAACACCTGATGGAGATCGAACCGGGCATCACCATTGCGGACCAGGATGAGATTCCCGGCACCGGACGTGCCGTGCAGGTCGGGCTCGAGCAGCTCCCCGCCGACCTGGAAGGCACCGTCGTCGTGACCTACGGCGATGTGCCGCTGCTGACCACTGAGCTCATCGGCGAACTCGTGACGGCACACGAATCCGAGGGCAACGCCGTCACCGTCCTCAGCGCCGAACTCTCCGACCCGACCGGCTACGGACGCATCGTCCGCGCCGCCGATGGCACCGTCGAGGGCATCATCGAGCACAAGGACGCCACCGCCGACCAGCGGGCCATCAACGAGGTCAACTCCGGAATCTACGCCTTCGACGCCGAGGTCCTGCGCAATGCGCTGGCCAGCGTCACCACCGACAACGCCCAGGGCGAGATGTACCTGACCGACGTGCTGGGCATCGCCCGGAACGGCGGCGGACGTGTCGCCGCGGTGGTCACCACCGACCGCTGGCAGGTCGAGGGCGCCAACGACAGGGTTCAGCTCTCGGCCCTGGGCAAGGAGATGAACCGCCGCATCCTCGAGAAGTGGATGCGGTCCGGCGTCACCGTCATCGATCCGGACACCACCTGGATCGATGCCTCCGTCGCGTTGTCCCCGGACGTCACCCTGAAGCCCGGCACCCAGCTGCACGGCTCGACCGCCATCGGCACGGGGGCCGTCATCGGGCCCGACACCACGCTCGTCGACACCCACGTCGGCCAGAACGCCGAGGTCAAGCGCAGCGATGTCACCTCCTCGGACATCGGCGCCGGTGCCTCCGTCGGCCCATTCGCCTACCTGCGCCCGAAGACCCGCCTCGGCGACGCCGGCAAGATCGGAGCCTTCTACGAGACGAAGAACGTCACCGTCGGACGCGGTTCCAAGCTCTCCCACCTCGGCTATGCCGGTGACGCCGAAATCGGCGAATACACCAACATCGGCTGCGGCAACATCACCGCCAACTACGACGGCGTCAATAAGCACCGCACGACGATCGGTTCGCACGTACGTACCAGCTCCAACACGGTGTTCATCGCCCCGGTCACCGTCGGCGACGGCGCCTACACCGCCGCCGGAGCCATCGTGCGCAAGGATGTCCCCGCAGGTGCCCTCGCCCTGTCCGTGGCGCCCCAGGCCAACAAGGAAGGCTGGACCGCGACCAAGCGGCCCGGCAGCCCTGCCGCCGAGGCGGCCGCCGCGGCACAGCGGAACGGCGCGGGCCCGGCCTCCAGCGACGGCTAGCCCGCACGTCTACAGGCACCACCTAATGCCCCTCACCCCGACCAGACCGCACGAATCCCTCACAAGTGAGAAAGTGAACACATGAGCGAACTGAGCCACAACGTCGACAAGAAGCTGGTGTTGGCATCCGGCCGCGCACACCCGGAGCTGGCGGAGGAGATCGCGGCGGCACTCGACACCGAGTTGCTGCCCATGTCTGCCTACGACTTCGCGAACGGGGAGATCTACGTCCGCTCGGGGGAGAGCGTGCGCGGCAAGGACGTCTTCATCATCCAGGCGCACCCGGCACCGTTGAACAACTGGCTGATGGAACAGCTGATCATGATCGATTCGATGAAGCGGGCCTCCGCGCGCCGCATCACTGTGGTCTCGCCGTTCTACCCGTACGCCCGCCAGGACAAGAAGGGTCGTGGCCGCGAACCCATCTCCGCCCGGCTGGTCGCGGACCTGTACAAGACCGCCGGTGCCGACCGAGTGATGAGCGTTGACCTGCACACCGCACAGATCCAGGGCTTCTTCGACGGGCCCGTCGACCACCTGTTCGCCATCCCGCTGCTGGCCGACTACATCCGCACCCGCGTCGAGGCCGACAACGTCACCGTCGTCTCCCCGGACACCGGACGGGTCCGGGTTGCCGAGCAGTGGGCCGAGCGCCTCGGTGGTGCCCCGTTGGCGTTCGTGCACAAGTCGCGTGACCTCACCGTCCCGAACCAGGCCATCTCCAAGACCGTTGTCGGCCAGATCAAGGGACGTACCTGCGTCCTCATCGACGACATGATCGACACCGGCGGCACCATCTCCGGCGCCGTGCGCGTGCTGATGGACGCCGGCGCGAAGGATGTCATCATCGCCGCCACCCACGCGGTGTTCTCGGACCCCGCGGCACAGCGTCTCTCCGAGTCCGGTGCCCGCGAAGTCGTCGTGACCGACACGCTGCCGATCCCGAACGCCAAGCGCTTCAAGCAGCTCACCGTCCTGTCGATCGCCCCGTTGATCGCCCGCGCGATCAAGGAGGTCTTCGAGGATGGCTCCGTCACGAGCCTCTTCGACGGCAACGCCTAGGAAAAACAGCATGACGACGGATTGCGGCCTCCGTCCCCACGCACGGGGCGGGGGCCGCCCCGTCCCTGGACGGCAGCGGGTCAGCGGGCTGCTAAACTAGGGCGCAGTGCCCAGGCGAGGGAACTGCCGGACGCCAGTCCGCAGGTTCCGTGATCGACAAGGCCCAACGCCACGGCGTCCATCCTGCGGGATCGGCTTCGTACGGTGTCCGGACCTCGATCTGTCCGGGCAGACCGCAACAGCCACACCACCCAGGAGATACCCATGACGCACGACAAGGTCACCCTGCCCGCAGAGGTCCGCACGGACTTCGGCAAGGGCGCAGCCCGCACCGCCCGCCGCGAATTCAAGATCCCCGCGGTCATCTACGGCCACGGTGCCGAGCCGATGCACATCCTGCTTCCGGCCCAGGAGACCACGCTGGCAGTCCGCGTGTCCAACGCCCTGCTGACCATCGACATCGAAGGCGAAACCCACCTCGCCCTGGTCAAGGACATCCAGCGCCACGCCCTGCGCCAGACCGTCGACCACATCGACCTGCTGACCGTGAAGAAGGGCGAGAAGGTCACCGTTGACGTGTCAGTGCACATCGAGGGTGAAGTCGCCCCCGGCGCCGTCCTGGAGGTGGACCACTACACGGTTTCCGTGGAAGCCGACGCCACCAACCTGCCCGAGCAGGTCACCGTGAACGTCGACGGCCGCGAAGTCGGAAACCACGTGCTGGCCTCCGACCTCGTCCTGCCGAAGGGCACCGCCCTGCTCATCGAGGCCGACACCGTCATCGCCACCGTCGACGAGCCGAAGGTCCAGGACCTGGGCAGCGACGAGGACTCCGCCGAGACCGCAACCGCCGAGGGCGAAAAGCCCGCCGAAGCCACCTCCGCAGAGTAGGGAAACCTCCTGCCCTGATGGCAAGCAACACCTGGCTCGTAGCCGGACTCGGGAACCCCGGGTCCGGCTACGCCCATAACCGACACAATGTGGGCCAGATGGTCCTCGACGAACTCGCACAACGCGTGGGAGGATCGTTCAAATCACACAAGGCCAATGCCCAGATCCTCGAAGCGCGTCTGGGGATCGGCGGCCCGCGGCTCGTCCTGGCCAAGCCGATGACCTACATGAACGTTTCGGGCGGACCGGTCGCCGGACTGGCGCGCTTCTTCGACGTCGACCCGCTGCACATTGTTGCGATTCATGACGAAATCGATATTCCGTTCAACACCATCAAGCTGAAGCTCGGCGGGGGAGAGGGCGGACACAACGGGCTGCGGGACATCTCCAAGGCCCTCTCGACCAAGGACTACCACCGTGTCAGGGTAGGTGTCGGGCGTCCTCCGGGCCGGATGGATACCGCGGATTTCGTGCTGCGTGATTTCGGAACGGCCGAACGCAAGGATCTGCCGTTCCTCCTCGACGACGCCGCTGATGCCGCGGAACTGCTGATCCGCGAGGGTCTGCAGGCAGCGCAGCTGAAGTTCCACGGGGCGTAATCCACGGCACGGCACCGACGATTTTTATTTGACAAGAATTTCACATATTATCGTTCCATGCCTTTCGGCTCCCTTATGCGGGGCCGGTAGCGGGCGGCCTCTGAGACTGGGCCACCCCCATCCCGCTACCGGTCCCTTTTTTCATGCCCGGTTTCAGACGCCGGTTAGGCGTGACTCACATGAAACACCCCCGGCGGGCGTGCCATGATTAGGTCATGGATTCGTTGCGGAATCCACGGGGCGAGTGTCCCGACGACCATTCCCGATGCAAGGACTCGACGTACGTGGATACCATGACCGGCCCCCGCGGGGCGGCTGAAGCAGATCCGACCTCTACCCCGTTGGATGACACGGAAGTGCGCCGCCTGCGCGCAGACTTCACCCTGCTGGAGCGCACCGTCAACGCCATGCCCCTGGTCTACCTCGACTCGGGGGCCACGTCGCAGAAACCGCAGTCCGTGTTGGATACCGAGCAGCATTTCTACGAGAACTTCAATGCGGCAGTCCACCGTGGCGCGCACACACTGGCTGTCGAGGCAACTGACATCTACGAGGAAGCCCGCGAGAAGGCAGCACGCTTCATCGGCGCCGGAGCCGACGAAGTCGTGTGGACCTCCAACGCCACCGAGGCACTGAACCTGCTGACCTACTCGTTCTCCAACGCCAGCGCCGGCCGGGGCGGGGAAGCCGCCCGCCGCTTCGCGTTGGGACCAGGCGACGAGATCCTCGTGACCGAACTCGAACACCATGCCAATCTCATCCCCTGGCAGGAACTGGCCTTCCGCACCGGCGCGAGCCTGAAGTACATCCCGGTCGACGGTGACGGCGCCCTGCGCATGGACCGTGCGGCCGAACTTGTCGGCCCACGGACCCGCATCGTCGCCTTCACCCATGTCTCCAACGTGCTGGGCACCGTGGTCGACGTCGCAGCACTGGTTGAGCTGGCCCGTGGCGTCGGCGCACTCACGGTGCTGGACGGCTGCCAGTCGGTCCCGCACCTGCCCGTGGACGTGAAGGCCCTGGACGTGGATTTCATGGCCTTCTCCGGCCACAAGATGCTCGGCCCCACCGGGATCGGCGCCCTCTATGGACGGCGGGAACTGCTCGACGCGATGCCACCGTTCCTCACCGGTGGTTCCATGATCACCACCGTGACGATGGAACGCGCGGAATTCCTCGAGGCGCCCACCCGCTTTGAAGCCGGCACGCAGCGCATCTCCCAGGCCGTCGCCCTGGCTGCCGCCATCGACTACCTCGACGAGGTCGGCATGGATCGCATCGCCGCCTGGGAGGAACACCTGGGCCGGCGTCTGGCCGCCGGCCTTGCCTCGATTCCCGGTGTGCGCCAACTCGGCCCGGCCGGGGCGGCCCAGATCGGCACCGCCACCATTGACATCCCCGGTGTCCACCCGCACGACGTCGGCCAGTTCCTGGACAGCCGCGGGGTTGCGGTACGCGTCGGACACCACTGCGCCCAACCGCTGCACCGGGCCCTGGGCGTGACAGCCAGCACGCGCGCCAGCACCTACCTCTACAACACCGACGACGACGTCGACGCCTTCCTGGGTGCCGTCGCCGATGTGCGCGGGTTCTTCGGGGTGGGCGCATGAGCGACCTCGAACAGCTCTACCAGCAGATCATCCTGGACCACTCCAAACGCCGTAACGGCGAAGGACTCATCGACCCCGAACCGGGGCATGCCTGGGGCGAAACCCACCAGCACAACCCCGTCTGCGGGGACCAGATCCGGTTGCGGGTCGAGACAGCAGGGGAGTCCATCACCAGGATCAGCTGGGAAGGGGACGGTTGCTCGATCTCGATGGCCTCCGCCTCCGTGCTGGTCGATCTCGCCACCGGGGAGAACCGCGGGGAACTGCTGGGCCTGGCCGAACAATTCCGCACTGTCATGCGCTCCCGCGGTGCCGTGGAGGCCGACGAGGAGGTCCTGGGCGATGCGGCGGCCTTCGCCGGTGTCTCCCGGTTCCCCGCCCGCGTCAAATGCGCGATGCTCGCCTGGGTGGCCGCCGAACAGGCCCTGGCCGCCGCCGACACGGCAGCCGGCCAAGGCTAGGTCCTAATCCGGTTGGTAGACGTCGGGGATCCCGTCCCCGTCGTCGTCCCGGCGCTCCTGCTCGGCGAGTTGCCGGTAGTACTTGTTGCGCGGGGCCAGCCAGATGGCGCCGAGGACCGCTGCCAGCAGCGACCCGGTGAGGATGGCGACCTTGGCGTGCTCGTAGTGCGGTGATTCCAGCCCGAAGCTGAGCTCGGAGACCAGCAATGACACGGTGAAGCCGATGCCGGCCACCAGGGTCATGCCCAGGAGATCTCCCCAGCGCACCGAAGGGTCGAGATTGGCGTGGCGGGTCCGCGTCAGCAGCCACGTCGACCCCATGATGCCGATCGGCTTGCCCAGGACCAGCCCGATGACGATGCCCCAGACCACTGGATCCTGCAGCGCCTTCCCGATGCCTGCGGCTCCGCCGAGGGCGACGCCGGCGGAGAAGAAGGCGAAGAGCGGCACGCAGATTCCCGAGGACAGGGGGCGGAAGCGGTGCTCCATGCGTTCGGAGAGGCCGGTTCCCTCTGCCTTGTCGCGACGGAGCACCGGGACGGCAAATCCCAGCAGGACCCCGGCGATGGTCGCGTGGACCCCTGATTCATGCAGCAGCGTCCAGGAGACGAGTCCCAACGGCAGCAGGATCACCCAGGCAGCCCAGCTGCGGGTCGCGAAGAGTTTCTGGAACCGCTGGGCCACGAAGAAGAAGACCAGCAGCGGTATGAGGAACAGCCCCAGGAACACCGGCTTCAGGTCATCGGTGTAGACGAAGGCGATGATGACGATCGCGATGAGGTCATCGACCACTGCCAACGTCAGCAGGAACAACCGCAGCGGAGCCGGCAGGCTCGAACCGATGACCGCGAGGACCGCCACGGCAAAGGCGATGTCGGTCGCCGTGGGGATTGCCCAGCCGTGCAGGGTCGATCCGCCCGTGCCGATGTTCAGCGCGACATAGATCAGCGCAGGGACCACGACGCCACCGAAGGCCGCGGTGACCGGGACGATCGCGCGGCTGAAGTCCTTCAGGTCGCCGATGACGAATTCCTTCTTCAGCTCCAGCCCGGTGAGGAAGAAGAACACGGCCAGCAATCCGTCCGAAGCCCAATGCCCGACGCTCAGGTCCAGGTCAAGACCGGGCAGGGGGATCGCCAGGTGGAAGTCACGCAGTGCGAAGTATCCGCTGCCCCAGGGGCTGTTCGCCCAGATGATCGCCGCGGCGGCCGCGACGATGAGGATGAGTCCACCGATGGTTTCCTTGCGCAGGATCTCGCCGATGCGCAATGATTCGCCATAGCTGCCGCGGCCCAGGATGGTGCCGCGCGGTGGGGTGGGTTCGGGTGTGGTCATCGGACAACCTCGATTTCGAGTGGGCACAACTTTGTCATTGCCGACCAGACTTCCCGGCTCACCGTCTTCGAGCCTACCGTGCGGCGTGGTGCCGGACACAAATCATGACGACAGCGGTGGCACGCTGGATCCATAATGCCGTCGAGCGGAGGCAACGACCGCCGGAAAGGTCACTGCGCAGAACAGCACACCCAGGACCGCGCCGAGCGTGTTGGCTGCGACGTCGGCGGGGGAGGCAAAGCGGGCGTCCACCAGGAGAAGCTGTGCCGTCTCGATGACCGAACTGGCCAGCATCCCGGCGACGGCGACCAGCCACCACCGGCGCGGTGCCGACACGACGGCCCCGAAAGCGCCCCACGGGACGAACATGACCACGTTGGCCAGCCATTCGACCAGACCGTAGTCGAACCACCCGGGCACCCCATGGCCGTGCAGCCATGACAGGACCTGGTCCAGGTTGCCCTGGACCGGCCGGTCGACGGGGACCGGCCAGAACACGATGAACAACACCGCGGCCAGATAGAGGCCCGCGGGGATCATCACATAGACGATGCGCTGGCGCAGCGGCAGCAGGGCCGCCAGCGGCACCCCGGTGCGCAGCGCGCCGTACCCTAGGCCGGCTGGTCGAGCCACTTCTTGGCCTCGGAGGCCTGGAGGTTCAGGGCCTTGGCCAGATACGGCTCGGCAGTTGCCGCGATCTTCCCTCCCAGGAACGGGATGGAGGAGGAGACATCGCCGGTAAGCTCGATCGTCGTGGATCCGGACGCGGCCACCAGCTTCTGCACTGCTTTCACCTTCACGGGGGCTCCGGCGACGTCAACTGAAACGTCAACGGTGCGGCTGCCGTCGGCGGCCGGGGCCGACCAGGTCTCGTGCTGGGTGACGTTCAGCGTCTGGCCGACGAACTTCTTGACCATGTCGGGGAAGCGGTCGGTCGGCAGCGAGCGAGCCGTGGTGGTGGTGAAGGCACCGCTGACCGGCCCGGAGACCGTGAACTCGGTCAGCGTGGCACCGGCGCGCTGGCTGACATGCTCGACGAAGTCTCGGCGGGTCAGCACGTCGACGACGGCTTCGACGGGGTGGGGCAACGTGGTGGAGGCGTTCAGGGCCACAGGGTCTCCTCGGACATCGGGGTGGTGGTATCGGTCTCCATGCTACGGGGTGGTGCAGCGAATCGCGGTAGGCTGGGATCCACCCCGGCCTCCTTGTGGACGCCGGGCTTTTGTGCTGTTTCCCGGAAGGAATCCCATGGCCCTCACTGGCCTTCGCGCGGCATTGGCCGCCGATCCGTCCTACGCGCGTGTGCGCAGCTACGCGTCGAAGGACTTCGGCGCACGGAGCCAGGACCTGGAAGTGGCGGCTCCCGCCGGTCTGCGGGCGGCCCTCGTCACCGAGGTCGTCGACGGGCTGGCGGCCGGCGACGGGATCGTCCTGGCCGTCACCGCGACCGGCCGCGAAGCCGAGGAACTGGTCGGGGCGTTGCGCGCCTACCTGCCCGACGGGGCGGTCGAGGAGTTCCCCAGCTGGGAGACCCTCCCGCACGAACGGCTTTCCCCGCGCTCGGACACGGTGGGCCGCCGGCTGAACGTGCTGCGCCGGCTCGCGCACCCCGGACAGCACCCGGAACCGTTGAAGGTCGTCGTCGCCCCGATCCGCGCCGTCGTGCAGCCGCTGGTGAAGGGGCTGGGGGAGTTGTCTCCCGTGCGGCTGGCCACGGGGGAGGAGAAGCCGTTCGACGACGTCGTACAGGAGCTCGCGGATGCGGCCTACGCCCGCGTGGACATGGTCACCCACCGCGGCGAGTTCGCCGTGCGTGGCGGCATCCTCGATGTCTTCCCGCCCATCGAGGACCACCCGATCCGCATCGACTTCTTCGGCGACGAGGTCGAGTCGATGCGCTGGTTCTCCGTGGCGGACCAGCGCTCGTTCTCCAAGGCCGACAAGGCAGAAGGCGGGATCGCCGACCCCGCGGTGCTCTATGCCCCTCCGTGCCGGGAACTGCTGATCACCCCGGCCGTCATGTCCCGTGCGGCCAGGCTCAAGGCCTCGATGCCGGCGGCTGCCGACATGCTGGAGAAGATCGCCGGGGGCATCGCCGTCGAGGGGATGGAATCCCTGGCCCCGCTGCTGGTCGACGCCATGGTCCCCTTCCTCGGGGAGCTGCCGGCCGATTCCATTGCCGTCGTGATGGAACCCGAGCGGGTGCGGGCCAGGGCCCACGACCTCGCCGAGACGAACGCCGAATTCCTCGCGGCCGCCTGGTCCACCGCCTCCGACGGCGGCGCGGCACCGGTGGACCTGATGCAGGCCGAGGACCCCGGCACCGCACTGGACGCCGGGAACTTCTCCACGCTGGCTGACACGCGCGCCACCGCCCTGGCTTCACGGGTCAGCTGGTGGTCCATCACCTCGCTGGCCCGCGACGGCGAGGTGGAACTGGACATCGATTCGCTCAACGTCGCGGCCCGCGAACCCCGCGGCTACCAGGGCGAGGTGGCCGAGATGATGGACTTCATCGGCTCCCGCGTCCGCGATGACTGGCGCGTGGTCGTGGCGACCGACGGCCCCGGCCCGGCCCAGCGTCTGGCCGAGCTCTTCCACGACGCGGGCATCCCGTGCCACCGCGTCGAGTCCGTCGACGGGGAGCCGACCGCCGGGCTGATCGAGATCACGACGGCGGTGGCGGGGCGCGGATTCGTGTTCGACTCCCTGAAACTCGGGTTGCTCACCGAGGCCGACCTGCTGGGCCGCTCCAGCGCCTACTCTGCCAAATCCAGCCGCAAGCTCGCCGCCCGACGCCGCAACGCGGTGGATCCGCTGCAGCTGAGCGAAGGCGACTTCGTCGTCCATGAACAGCACGGTATCGCCCGGTTCGTGGAGTTGATCCAGCGCAAGGTCGGCGGCACCTCGGGGGCCATGCGCGAATACCTGGTCCTCGAATATGCGCCCTCCAAGCGCGGGGCGCCGGGGGACCGGCTCTTCGTCCCCACCGACCAGCTGGATCAGGTCACCCGCTACGTCGGCGGTGAGACGCCATCGCTGTCCAAGATGGGCGGCAGCGACTGGTCGAACACCAAGTCCAAGGCCCGGCGTGCGGTCAAGGAGATCGCCGCTGACCTCATCCGCCTCTACTCGGCACGGATGGCCTCGCGCGGGCACTCGTTCGCGAAGGACACCCCGTGGCAGTCCGAGCTGGAGGAGGCCTTCCCGTTCGTGGAGACCCCGGACCAGCTGACCACCATCAACGAGGTCAAGGCCGACATGGAGCGGGAAATCCCCATGGACCGTTTGATCTCCGGCGACGTCGGCTTCGGCAAGACCGAGATCGCCGTCCGTGCCGCGTTCAAGGCAGTGCAGGACGGCAAGCAGGTGGCCGTGCTGGTGCCCACCACCCTGCTGGCCCGCCAACACGTGGAGACCTTCTCCGACAGGTTCTCCGGCTTCCCCGTCCGCGTCGCCTCGCTCTCGCGCTTCCAGACCGCCAAGGAGGCCAAGGACGCCGTCGAGGGGCTCAAGAACGGATCCATCGACGTGGTCGTGGGCACGCACCGGCTGTTGTCCAAGGAGGTGGAGTTCAAGGACCTGGGCCTGGTGATCGTCGACGAGGAGCAGCGCTTCGGCGTCGAGCACAAGGAGGCGCTGAAGCAGATGCGCACCAACGTCGACGTGCTGGCCATGTCGGCCACCCCGATCCCGCGCACCCTGGAGATGTCGCTGACCGGCATCCGTGAAACGTCCACGCTGGCGACCCCGCCGGAGGAACGCCACCCGGTGCTGACCTATGTCGGGCCCCATACCGACAAGCAGGTGTCGGCGGCGATCCGGCGCGAGCTGATGCGCGAAGGCCAGGTCTTCTTCGTGCACAACCGGGTGTCCTCGATCGACTCGGTGGCCGCGAAACTGCGTGAACTCGTCCCGGAGGCACGGGTGGAGGTCGCACACGGGAAGATGAGCGAATCCCGGCTCGAACAGATCATCGTGGACTTCTGGGACAAGAAGTTCGACGTGCTGGTCTCCACCACGATCATCGAAACCGGCCTGGACATCTCCAACGCCAACACGCTGATCGTGGACCGGGCGAACAATTACGGGCTGAGCCAGCTGCACCAGCTGCGCGGACGCGTGGGCCGCGGCCGCGACCGGGCCTATGCCTACTTCCTCTGGAATGCCGAGAAGCCGCTCGGGGAGGTGGCGTTGGAACGCTTGAAGGCAGTGGCCGCGCACAACGAACTGGGTTCGGGATTCCAGCTGGCCATGAAGGACCTGGAGATCCGTGGCGCGGGCAACCTGCTCGGTGGCGAGCAGTCCGGACACATCGCCGGCGTCGGATTCGACCTGTACATCCGCCTCGTGGGAGAGGCAGTCGCGAACTTCAAGGGAGAGACCGAGGAAAAGGTCGCCGACATGAAGATCGAGCTCCCGGTCAATGCCCACCTGCCACACGATTACGTGCCGGGGGAGCGGTTAAGGCTGGAGGCCTACCGCAAGCTCGCCGCCGCCACCGACCCGGAGGGCATCGACGCGGTGGTCGCCGAACTCATCGACCGCTACGGCGAACCGCCGGCACCGGTGGCCAACCTGGTGGAGGTTGCCCGGTTCCGGGTCAGGGCCCGTGCGGCCGGGCTGAGCGATGTGGCGATGCAGGGCAACTTCATCAAGTTCGCACCGGCGCAGCTGCCCGAATCGAAGCTGCTGCGGATGAACCGGATGTACAAGGGTGCACAGAACAAACAGGCGCTGGACGCCGTGCTGATCCCCAAGCCCAAGACGGCGCCGATCGGGGGTCGGGACCTGGCTGATGCCGAGATCCTCGCCTGGGCCTCCGGCGTGCTGGAGGCGCTGTTCGAGGGCTGAGGCCTTCCGGCCGGGGACCGGACACGGTTCAGGCCCTGCGTGGCGGGACACGCAAAACGGCGGGGACCGGCTGTGCGCCGTCCCCCGCCGTGATGCGGGCCGGTGGGGCCTACGAGTGGCCGGTGGCCGGGCCGGTCGGCGTGGCGCCGCCCTCGGCGGCCCATTCGGTGCCGTCGTCGCCGCCGTCCTCGGGGCGTGCCGCCGATCCGAGTGCCGGGTCGGAGACGTGGTCCGCGGCGTGGGACGGGGTACCGGAAGCCGTGCCGGAGTCATGGTCCTTGGCGCGGTGCATGGCGTTGGCTGCGGTGTCCTTCACCTTCCCGGCCACGGTGCCGGCGGCCGAGGCGGCCGCCGAACCGACGTCGGGGGCCTTGTCCTTGATGGCGGCTTCGACGTTGTGCACCTTTTCCTGGGTGCGGGGGTCCTGCCATAGGTCCTGGGCCTTGTCGCGGAGCTGGTCGTACTTTTCGCGGCCCGCGCGGGCGCCCAGGACGTATCCCACAGCTGCTCCGGCCAGAAATGTAAAGATGCGCATTGCATTCCTCCTCTGCTCAAGCGTGGGATCCGGTTCGGAACCCGGATCCCACACTAACGCGTTCGACCCCGGCACGCAGCGCAGGGCGTCGTCGACCGCATCCGCGCGGCTGCCGACGGGACCGCAGACGACGACGGGCGCCCGCCGGCATGGCCGGTGGGCGCCCGTGGTGGCGGTGCGGTGCTGCTACTTCTTGACGACCTCTGCGGCCGGGATGCGCTCGGACTGGTGCGAGTTGGAGTGGCCGAGGATGGTCTGCGGGATGCCGAAGGCAAGCAGCGCCAGCACGAAGCAGGCGATGCCCGGCAGCCAGGCGTTCTCCAGCGTCCAGAAGCTCAGCGCGTACAGGGCGCCCAGGAACAGGATGAAGAACACCGCGAAGGCCAGGAAGTTTCCCGCGAAGTTGCCCTGGCCAGAATAGGCCTTGCTCTTGCCGTCTGAGTACACTGCGATTCTCCTTGTTGTCCTGCGCCGGCTGGCGGTGGTGCGCGCTCGCGCTAGTAGCCGGCGGTGCCCTGCTCACCCTCTACAATAGCAACTCCCGAGCTGGCCCCGAGCCGGGTGGCCCCGGCCGCGATCATCGACTGGGCATCGGCCAGGGAACGGACCCCGCCGGAGGCCTTGACCCCCATCTCCGGGCCGACCGTGCGGCGCATCAGCTCGATGTCCTCCACCGTTGCCCCGCCGCCGGCGAAACCGGTGGAGGTCTTCACGAAATCGGCTCCTGCCTCGACGGCCGCCTCGCAGGCGAGGACCTTGGCGTCCTGGTCCAGCAGCGAGGTCTCGATGATCACCTTGAGGATGGCGCCGCCCTCGTGGACCGTGCCCGCAACACCTCCGATGTCGGCGACCAGGGCGTCACGATCACCGCGACGGGCCGCCGCGATGTCGATGACCATGTCGATCTCGCTGGCCCCGTCCGCGATGGCACCGGCCGCCTCGAACGACTTCGCCGCGGTGGTGGTCGCCCCGAAGGGGAAGCCGATCACCGAGCAGGTCAACACCCCCGAATCCTGCAGGGCCTCGGCGACGGTTGCGACCCAGAGCGGGTTCACGCAGACGGATTTGAAGTGGTACTTCGCCGCCTCGGCGGCGACCGCGAGGATGTCCTCACGGGAGGCGTCGGGCTTGAGCAGCGTGTGGTCGATGTAGGAGGCGATGGTGGCTGCCGTGGGCTGGGTCATGGTTCCCTCTCAGGTGTGGGTCGGGTGGTTCAGAGGCCGAGTGCGGTGGCGGTGTCGGCCCGGACCCGGGCCAACCGGTCACGGGCGCGGTCCCGTGCCGCGGGCAGGTCGTCGGCGGAGGCCACCGGCTCGATGACCTCCAGGTAGCACTTGAGCTTCGGTTCGGTGCCGCTGGGCCGCACGATCACCCGGCTGGCGTCGGTGGTGGTGAACAGCAGGGCGTCGGTCGGCGGGAGCTGGGCGCTGCCGGACGCCAGGTCGTCGGCGACGTCGATGGGCGACCCGGCGAACGACGCCGGTGCCTGGGACCGCAGGCGGGTCATCAGTGTTGCCAACTCGTCCAGGGAGGCAACACGGACCGACAGCTGGTCGGTGGCATGCAGGCCATGGGCCAGGGCCAGCCGATCGAGTTCGTCGAGCAACGTGCGCCCCGAGGCCTTCAGGTCGGCGGCGAACCCGGCCAGCAGCAGGGCCGCCGACATGCCGTCCTTGTCGCGTACCAGGTCCGGGGCCACGCAGTAGCCCAGGGCCTCCTCGTAGCCGAAGGACAACCCAGGGACCCGGGCGATCCACTTGAAGCCGGTCAATGTGCTCTCATGCGTGATCCCCGCGGCTGCGGCGATGCGGGCCAGCAGACGGGAGGAGACGATGGAGTTCGCGAAGACCGGCGGCGCCGATGCCTCGGTGCCCTCGTTGCCGGTGCCCCGGTCGCCGGCGGCCAGCCGGGCGGCGACGTGGACGCCCAGCAGGGCCCCGACCTCGTCACCGGTGAGCATCCGCCATCCGGCGGCCGGGTCGTCGACGGCGGCGGCACAACGGTCGGCGTCCGGGTCGTTGGCGATGACCAGGTCGGCGTCCGTGGTCCGCGCGAGGTCCAGGGCCAGGTCGATGGCACCGGGTTCCTCGGGATTGGGGAAGGCAACGGTGGGGAAGTCGGGGTCGGGTTCGGCCTGTTCGGCGACGAGGCGGACCTGGGTGAACCCGGTGCTGGCCAGCGCGCGGGACATCGTGTCCCCGCCGACACCGTGCATCGGCGTCAGCACGATCCGCAGGTCGGCACGACGCCCCATCCCGGACGCATCGGCCGGGACCAGTGCGGTGATGGCCTCCAGGTAGCGGGCCTGCACATCTCCAGGTTCACCGGCGGCCGGCAGCACGGTCCACCCTCCTGCGGCCAGTTCGATGTCCTCCAGCGGTCCGGAGGCGGCGATGCGTTCGGCGATTCCTGCATCCATCGGAGCGACGATCTGCGCGCCTTGGCCGAAATCGGAGACGGCGCGTCCACCCAGGTAGACCTTGTAGCCGTTGTCCTGCGGCGGGTTGTGGCTGGCGGTCACCATGACCCCCGCTTCGCAGTCCAGGGCGCGTACGGCCCAGGCCAGCACCGGGGTGGGCAACTGCGTGGGCATCAGGAACGTCTCGATCCCGGCGGCGGTGAAGATGGCTGCCGTCTCCTCGGCGAAGACATCCGAATTGTGGCGGGCGTCGAACCCGACGACGGCCCGCGGCTGATAGGTCCCGGCCGCGGCATCGAGCAGGTACCGGGCCACACCGGCGGCCGTATGGCGCACCACGACCCGGTTCATCCGGTTCGGCCCGGCGCCCAGGGCCGCCCGCAGCCCGGCGGTGCCGAAGGAGAGCGTTCCGGAGAAGCGGTCGGCCAGCTCAGCGCGTGCGTCGTCGTCAGCGTGTGCCCTCTGGAGCAGGTCCAGCAGTTCGGCGGCGGTGGCCGGGTCCGGGTCGGCGGCGGCCCAGGCTTCGGCCCGGGCTGACAAGTCCTCTGGGGGGTGGGGGGCGGTCATCATGCTCCTGGGGTGGTGCGGTGGCTGGTGGGTGGGGACGAACCGGATCAGATCCGCCCGACGATGTCCGCCAACAACTTCGAGATGCGTGGCCCGGCCGCTTGTCCGGCCTCGATGACCTCGGCATGGCTCAGCGGGGTATCGCTGATGCCGGCGGCGAGGTTGGTCACCAGGGAGACGCCGAAGACCTCCATGCCGGTGTGGCGGGCGGCGATGGCCTCCAGGGCGGTCGACATGCCCACCAGGTCCGCACCGATGGTCCGGGCGTACCTGACCTCGGCGGGGGTCTCGTAGTGCGGGCCGGTGAATTGGGCGTACACGCCCTCGTCGAGGGCCGGGTCCACCTCGCGGGCGATCGCGCGCAGCCGGGGGGAGTAGAGGTCGGTCAGGTCCACGAACGTTGCACCCTCCAACGGGGAGGTGGCGGTGAGGTTGAGGTGGTCGCTGATCAGCACCGGGGTGCCCGGCGCCCAATCGGGGTTCAAGCCACCACATCCATTGGTCAGCACCATCGTGGTGCAGCCGGCGGCGGCGGCGGTGCGTACGCCGTGGACGACGGCGCGCACGCCCTTGCCCTCGTAGTAGTGGGTCCGGGCGCCGAGTACCAGTACCCGCTGGCCCGTGGGGGTGAGGACGGAGCGGATGGTGCCGGTGTGCCCGACGACTGCGGGGGAGTGGAATCCCGGCAGGGAAGCCGCATCCAGGGTGTGGGTGGTCTCGCCGATCAGCTCGGCTGCCTCGCCCCAGCCGGAGCCCAGGACCAGGGCGATGTCGTGGGAGGCGACACCGGTCTGCTCGGCCAGCGCCGCCGCCGCGTCGTCGGCCAATTGGAAGGGATCTACGTTGATTTCGTTCACGGCACTAACCTACCGTCGGTTGGCCCGGGCCCGGTACCTGCCCCGGCGTGCAAGTTACGGGCAGGTAGTGGAGAATGGTCTGACGTGAGCGTAGAACAGAGCAAAACGTCCCAGCGGTTGATCATCCTCGGCGGCGGACCGGGCGGCTATGAGGCCGCCATCGTGGCTGCACAGCTCGGTGCCGACGTGACCATCGTCGAGCGGCAGGGCATGGGTGGATCGGCCGTGCTGACCGATGTCGTCCCGTCCAAGACCTTGATTGCCACGGCCGACGCCATGCGCCGGGTCAGCGGCGCCCAATCCTTCGGCGTGACCGTAGAGGGCAAGGCGGATGCCAGCGCAGACCTCAGCGTCGTCAATGCCCGCCTGATGGAACTGGCCCGCGAACAGTCCTCCGACATCCGCGTTGGCCTCGAGCGTGCCGGAGTCCGCGTGGTCCTGGGCGAGGGGCGTTTGCTGGACAACCGCCACATCGCGGTGACCGGCAACGACGGCAGCAAGGAAACCCTCGAAGCCGACGCCATCCTCCTCGCCATGGGCGCCCATGCCCGCGAGCTGCCCACCGCGAAGCCCGATGGGGAGCGCATCTTCTCCTGGACCCAGGTCTACAACCTCCAGGAGATCCCCGAACACCTCATCGTCATCGGTTCCGGTGTCACCGGTGCCGAGTTCGCCTCGGCCTACAACATGCTGGGGACCCGGGTGACGCTGGTGTCCTCGCGTGACCGGGTCCTCCCGGGAGAGGACGCGGACGCCGCCGCAGTGCTGGAGGACGCGTTCGAGTCCAACGGCCTGGAAGTCGTGGCCAAGTCGAGGGCCGAATCCGTGGACAGGACCGCGGACGGCGTACGGGTCACCCTGTCCGACGGGCGGACCCTGGACGGCAGCCACTGCCTGGTGGCCGTCGGCGGCATCCCGAACACCGCGGGCATCGGTCTGGAAGAGGCCGGCATCGAACTGTCCGATTCCGGCCACGTCAAGGTCGATGGGGTCTCCCGTACCACGGCCCCCAACGTCTACGCCGCAGGGGACTGCACCGGCGTCTTCGCCCTGGCCTCCGTCGCGGCCATGCAGGGCCGCATCGCCATCGCCCACCTCATGGGAGACGGCGTGCGGCCGTTGAAGACCCACGAGGTCTCCTCGAACATCTTCACCAGCCCCGAGATTGCCACCGTCGGCGTGACCGAAGCACAGGTCAAGGAGGGCAAATACCAGGGTGACATCATCAAGCTCGATCTGGCCACGAATGCCCGCGCCAAGATGATGAACGTCAAGGAAGGCTTCGTGAAGATCATCGCGCGCAGCGGCTCCGGCACGGTCATCGGCGGGGTCGTGGTCGCACCGCGCGCCTCCGAGCTGATCTATCCGATCGCCCTGGCCGTGCAGAACCGCCTGCACGTGGATGACATGGCCCAGACCTTCACGGTGTACCCCTCGCTGTCGGGCTCGGTGTCCGAGGCGGCACGCCGCCTCCACAAGCACCTGTAGCCGTTCAACGCGTGGGGCCGACCGGGCCCCACGCGGCGAACATGACACCTTTGTGACGGCTAGAGGTGTCCAACATGTGGACACGTTGAATGATGAGTGGTCAAAAGTTCTAGTATTGCTCGAAGTATTGATCACACGTGCACAAGAGGTGTCCCCATAGTGTCCAATTTGCCCACCACCGCCGCTCCGGAGGCGAACACGCGAGGTCGCGTGATCTTCTCCAGCATGATCGGCACCACCGTGGAGTTCTACGACTTCTACGCCTACGCCACGGCTTCGGTCCTGGTCTTCCCGGCGTTGTTCTTCCCGAACGCCACCAACATCAACGCCATTCTCAGCTCGTTTGCGATCTTCGGCGTCGCCTTCGTCGCCCGCCCCCTGGGCTCGGTGATCTTCGGCCACTTCGGCGACAAGATCGGCCGGAAGGGAACACTCGTGGCGTCACTGATGACCATGGGCATTGCGACGTTCCTCATCGGCTTTTTGCCGGCCGCCAGCGGCGGGTTCGTCGTCCTGGCACCGCTGCTGCTGGTGCTCCTGCGCTTTGCGCAGGGTCTGGCCCTCGGCGGGGAATGGTCCGGCGCGGCCCTGCTGGCCACCGAGAATGCCCCACCCAACAAGCGGGCCATCTACGGCACGTTCCCGCAGCTGGGCGCCCCCATCGGCTTCATCATCGCCAACCTCGTGTTCGTTGGCCTGCAGCTGGGCCTGAGTGCCGAGCAGTTCCAGGCGTGGGGCTGGCGCGTGCCGTTCATCCTCTCTGCCGTGCTGGTCGCCGTGGGCATCTACGTCCGTCTGAAGCTCGTCGAATCCGTTTCCTTCCAGAACGTGATCAAGCAGGAGAAGGTCGTGAAGTCCCCGGTCAAGCAGACCTTCCGCTTCCACTGGCGTCCCGTGCTGGCCGGCACGATCATCATGTTCGCCACCTACGTGCTGTTCTACCTGATGACGTCCTTCACGCTGACGTACGGAACCTCTCCGGCCACCGTTGACCAGGCACGTGCCGCAGCCGAAGCCAAGGGCAAGGTCTTTGACGCAGCCGCCGAGGCGGCGTTCGTTCCCGGACTGGGCGTGCCGCGTACCGAGTTCCTGTGGATGCTGATCCTGGGAGTCGTGTTCTTCGGCATCTTCACTGTCATCTCCGGCCCGCTGGCCGAGAAGTTCGGCCGGCGCAAGTTCCTGCTGGGCGTCTCCGTGTTGATCCTGCTCTTCGGCGCGACCTGGACGTTGATGTTCGGACCCGGCACGGGCGCGGCCATGGTCGGGTTGATCATCGGCCTGTCGTTGATGGGATTGACCTTCGGCCCCATGGCCGCTTACCTGCCGGAACTGTTCCCGGCCAACGTGCGCTACACCGGCTCGGCGGTCGCCTACAACCTCTCCTCGGTGATTGGTGCGGCCCCGGCGTCCTTCGTCGCCATTGCCCTGTGGCAGGCCGGCGGGGGAAGCACGATGTGGGTCGGCATCTACCTGGCAGCTGCCGCCGCGTTGACCATCATCGCGTTGGTGATGACCGGCGAAACGCGTGACCGCGACTTCGAGAACAACGTGGGTTAGCAACCCGCTCGGACGATCATGGCCTGCCACCCCCTCAGGGGTGGCAGGCCATGATCGGTTTCGCGGCGGTCAGTCCTGGATGCTGGCGAGGACCGCTCCGGCCGAAACGGTGTCCCCGGCGACGGCTGTGAGGCCGGTGATGGTCCCGGCCCGGTGCGCGGTGAGCGGCTGTTCCATCTTCATGGCTTCCAACACGACCACCAGGTCCCCTTCGGAGACCGTGTCCCCATCGGCGACGGCGACCTTGACGATGGTGCCCTGCATCGGTGACGTCAGGCTGTCACCGGTGGCGGCGGTGCCGGCGCTCGAGCGGTTGGAGCGTTTGCGCTTGGCCTTGCCGTTGGCCTTGCCGCCAGTGGATGAGGCACCGAGCCCCGCGGGCAAGACGACCTCGAGACGCTTGCCGCCGACCTCGACGGTCACCGTCTGGCGATCGTCGGAGGATTCTGGCAGGGCCCCGGTGGGGGTCCAGGGCTCGATCGTGTTCTCGAATTCCGTCTCGATCCACCGGGTGTGGACGCTGAAGGGACCCGAGGCCGGCACGAAAGCCGGATCGGCCATGACGGCGCGGTGGAAGGGGATGACCGTGGGCATGCCCTCGATGACCATTTCGCCCAATGCGCGGCGTGCCCTGGCCGCCGCCTGGTCGCGGGTCGCGCCGGTGACGATCAGCTTGGCGATCATCGAGTCGAAGTTCCCGGAGACCGATTCGCCTTGCTCCACACCGGAATCGACGCGGACGCCGGGACCGGTGGGCAGCTTCAGGGTGGTGATGGTGCCGGGGGCCGGCATGAAACCACGGCCGGCATCCTCGCCGTTGATGCGGAACTCGAAGGAGTGCCCGCGCAGCTCCGGATCGCCGTAACCGAGCTCCTCACCGCGGGCCAGGCGGAACTGCTCCCGGACCAGATCGATGCCGGAGATCTCCTCCGAGACGGTGTGTTCGACCTGCAGCCGGGTGTTCACCTCGAGGAAGGAGATGATGCCATCCGTGCCCACCAAAAACTCGCAGGTTCCGGCGCCGACGTACCGTGCTTCGCGCAGGATGGCCTTCGACGACTCATACAGCCGACGCAGCTGGTCCTCGGAGAGGAACGGGGCCGGAGCCTCCTCGACCAGCTTCTGGTTGCGCCGCTGCAGCGAGCAGTCACGGGTGGAGATGATGGAGACATTGCCGTGGACGTCGGCTAGGCACTGGGTCTCGACGTGGCGGGGGGAATCCAGGAAGCGCTCGATGAAGCATTCGCCGCGCCCGAAGGCGGCGGTGGCCTCGCGGACCGCTGATTCGTAGGCCTCCGGGATCTCGTCGCGGGAACGGACGACCTTGATGCCACGGCCACCGCCGCCATAGGCGGCCTTGATGGCCAGGGGCAGGCCGTGGTGGTCGGCGAACTCCAGGACCTCTTGGGTTGAGCGCACCGGCTCCTGCGTGCCGGGAACCAGCGGGGCTCCGACCTTGGTGGCGATATGCCGGGCCTGGACCTTGTCGCCGAGCTGGGCGATCGCACTGGGCGGCGGCCCGATCCACGTCAGGCCGGCGTCGATGACGCGCTGGGCGAAGTCGGCGTTCTCGGATAGGAAGCCGTACCCGGGATGGATGGCGTCGGCGCCGGAAGCGGCGGCAGCCTCGAGGATCTTGTCCGTGACCAGATAGGACTCCGCGGCGCTCTGGCCGCCGAGCGCGAACGCCTCGTCGGCCAGGCGGACGTGCAGCGCCTCGCGGTCGGGTTCGGCATAGACGGCGACGGAGGCGATGCCCTCGTCACGGGCCGCGCGGATGACGCGGACGGCGATCTCGCCACGGTTGGCGATGAGGACCTTGGTCAGCTGGGGCATGGCAGATGGAACTCCTTCACTTTGCTGTTTGGAGCCTACCTGCGCTTGTGGGGTGTCCACGTAAACACACGCCAATCCCCGGGAGTTGGTCGGGGAAATTTGTAGGGGTTCTACAAAAAGTGCGGAATCGGGGCTAACCTGCGTACTTTTCGTAGGTGGCGCTCAGCAGAGAAGCGTTCTGTCGCCGATCTCCAGACGTTGTGATGATGCTCTTGGGATCGTGATAGGTGTTCGCAATCAGGTGCCTGCCCCTTGAGGTAGACCGCCAGAGCACGCACGGACGAACCCAACGGCGATTGAACCAGACGGCGGGTCTGGGCGGCCGAAGGCCTGGAAAGTCATCACTATCCGGGCGACCAGCGGAATGACTGAAATTCCAGCTTGTTTGGCGATGCTGCTGCGCCTGGTACGTCTAAAGCACCAGAATGGTCGTTCGAGCCATGCTGCCCACAACCACGACGAGACTTACTGAGTGGGCATAAGTGGCGTTTGATTCGACGCAAGTTATTCTCACCGGCCGGGCGCAGTTATGTCAGAAGTCATATAGCGAATCTTCCCGCCGTCGTGAGCAATTTCGTCTTGAACTCTAAGTGACACCGGCACTTCGAAGTTGACCATTTCGCGAAGCTCCTGAGCGATATTCTCGCCGATATCGGAGGTGGACTTCATGACTAGCCGCAGTTCAATAGACATGTCTGCGTTTTGATGAATTTGGAACTGCTTGACGTCGTCGATGTATTCGTCGCACAGATTAGTCAGGTTGACTGTGGCGACCAGTGCTCCGCTTGGCAGCGTCAATTCGTCGCTCGTTCGGCCCGCAACGGACGCAATCCGTGGAGTCATCATGCCGCATGGGCATGTGCCATCCAATTTTCGACTCAGGTCGCCCATTCGATAGCGAATAAGTGGGAATACTCGATTCTCCAGGTCACTCACGACCGTCTCGCCGGTCTCACCGTTCGAGAGGACTCTCGACTGGCGATCTACGATTTCGATTCGACGGAGCGGTTCGAACACGTGCAATCCATTCTGATGCGCGCATTCACCGGCCATCCACGGGATTTCAGCGCATCGGTAATGGTCGTAGACGGGCGCACCGAAGATACGCGAGATTTCACTTCTAATGGCCTTGGTCAGTGGTGCTGCCGTTGTTCCGATGGCAATCGGCGCAGGGAGTTGTTGGCCGAGCGATTCCATCCGACGGGCGACTTCGTATATTCCCCCTACGTAGCCCACGATGACATCAGGCGACATTCGCCTCCACTGGTCCGCGAGTTCAGCCATGGCGTTGTCGTCGAAGTAATACGCGTTGTGCTGGTAGCGTCGGGTCGGCCACCACAAGAGATCGTGCCGTTTTGAAGTGTTGATCTTTGTGGTTTCGCGCCTGATGTCAAGGAAGTTTCCATGAATAGGCACACCCCACCAGCGCAATAGTTGCCATTCCAGTACTCGCGCTGGGAAGCGAAGGTCCCGCAGAATTCGGAGGGGCTCTCCTGTGCTACCCCCGGTGCGCGACTCCACACTGTTTCGGTCCGTTTTCTCCGTGGAGATGAACATCTCTCGGTGCTCGCGAACGTGGTGTTTTTCGACGATCGGTAATTCAGTGAAGGCCGCAGGATCGTCTAGGTCCTTCAGCGAGAAGCCTGCATCGCGATAGTAATCGCGGTAAAATTCTGTGTTCGTCATGGCGAAACGGGCCTGACGCGTACTGGCTTCGGCTGTCACCCGAGCCAACTGCTCTGCTGGAAGGCGCTCCCAGCGCTGCATTTTATTGTCCAGCCGTGTGCTGGAGGCAAATACCGTATTCTTCCGAACAAAATGTACGGCTGAACGAACGTCGGCAGGACTCATCTCTTCCCCCCAATAAATTCATGCAATCAGTTAGATTGAGCAAAGAGTAGTCTGCAGCGGCGCAGTTGCCAATAGGTGATTTCACTCATTGAAGGTGATGGAGGAGACGCAATCCCGCGTTGAGAGATGCTCGACATTCCCCCGGTTGGCAGCTTCCGGCCCCCTCCCAAAGTCAACGGTCGGCTGCTATGACGAGTGCTTCGAGAATCGCCCTGAGGATTCGTGTAATTTCGAATGATCGATCGCCCCGTTGTATGAAGGGATTTCAGCCATGCCCCATTCGTGCGCGTATTCACGTCGCTGGTCGGCTGCTCGTGGAATCCGAGGGGCGTCCGTGGCTCGGTTCGTGCTCATGTACGCATACGCCATCGGAAGGCCAACGGGCTCAGCGACTGCATAGCACTGTCGGGCCTGCCTCAGGTATTGATGTAACTCTCCGGATGATTGCTAGCGGTGCCAGCCACGGAGGAATGATTATGGTGTAGACGTGTCCGTGTGTCGATGGAGACGGGAATCTGAGGCACGGAGATGACGCCGAAGGACCAAAAACCCGGGCATCTGGTAAAGCCAAACCAGAGGTCGTCGGGAACTGAACCGGGCGAGCAGGGCACAAGCGATGAAGGCGGTCACGAGACCTACTGCCGCGACGGTGGCAGAAGACTCCACTCCGGCTGACAGTAGCGCTACCGTCGTAACGATGACGATCGGAAAGTGCGACACGTAGTAGACGATCGACTTCCGGCCGATGGCCTCCACTGCCCTGACAAGCCTTGAATCGGGCAGTGCTTTAGCTGCCGCCATGGCCACCATGATTCCGGCGAGGCTTCCCGGCGCTGTTATGGCCTCGTACTTTGATTCGACTCCGTTGATGGACGACCAGACTCCGACCGCAATGGCAACACCGGCACATGCCGCCAGTGGCCAGCCCCGACCGAGGTGACCGAACAAAGCTTGCCTCTGTGTATAAAAGTGGCCCGCGTAGAAGAAGCCAAGGAAGTAGAAGAAGCCCTTGACGAGTTCCCCGTCGAAGGGAACGGACGCCGCGAATGAGGCGACCGAAACAAGCCAAGCGGGAAGGCGGCGGATGAACGGGGCCACGCAGTAGTAAGTGCCGATGAAGAAGAGGAACCACAAGTACCCGGTGGCGACCCACGACCATGGAGAAGTGAGGAGATAGTTACTCGGCCCTTGAACGATGTGCAGCGCTGCCCACACCAAGTAGGGCCACCCGATCAAAGCGAACTTGCCTAGGAGGTACTCGGGTAAGGGACGCTTTATGGAATGGCTTAGCAGGGAACCAGAAAGGAACATCAGCATTGGCATGCGGAACGGCAGGAAGAAGTTATTCAGCGTCCGAACCCATTCGGGCATCTCGAGCCCGTACAGAACCGGAATGGCGGGGGCATGCCAAACAAGCACCATAACGATGGCAGTCCCTCGTAGTAGATCCATCCACCTGAAACGGGTTGTCGCCACATTCCCACCCCTGACCGTCGCCAACTCACAAAAGTCTAGCCGCCGGATTTATATAGCGCACTACTTCGGCCCGATGATTCGAGAGGCGGATGGGCGGTGCTTGGGCCAGTGCAACCAAAAGTATCAAGCGGAACCGAAGCCACGTAAAGATGGGGCAGTCGGTGAGCCCGGCGATGCCTTGTCTTAGCTTCACCAAAGACGGTGTCATCGGTGCTGCGAAGAATCGCAAGAAAATTTTGAACGCACCGTTGTTAGCAGTAAACGAACTCGCTACTACACAAAAAACTCGTCATTTTACCGGCCCTGGGTACCGAATCATTCGAGTTGCATGAACACGATTCGGTTTTGTAGGAGTGAGTCAGCCAAAAAAGTCGAGAGGGACGCGGCGGATACCTCTTTTTCCTCGGCCATATTCAAAATATGTTAGACCAAGGGATCCAATGATATAACCGCCCCCACGGAAAACGGTTCGAGCTCCGCGGGACTCGTGATCGAGATTGGAAGTTAGCTTCCCTAGAACATTCCTTATCCCGCCAAAGACAACTCTGCCGACACCGTTGATGAAACACCAGGCGCGTTTTCTTAGACGATCGCGTTCGCTTGCGAGAAACAGAGTAATAAGCGCTTCCGAGCTTCCGATACGAAATTCCCTCCGACGAACCCATCCACGAGTTGCTCGGTCATTCGGAACCGGGTCCTGTGAGCGTGCTTCGTTGCACCACCGGATGCTGCCGCCATGCCTGATCATTTCCTTCGAGAAAAGTGAATCCTCGCCGCCAATCAGTCCCAACGATTCGTTGAAGCGTAATTTGTGTTTTCGGACGAAAGGGAGAAAAAGGAGCAAATTATGACTAGCAGCTGCCGACAGTTCCGTCCCAGTGGCGTGTTGTTGGCGCATGAAAAAACGCCCGGAAACCAACCAAGGATCTGGGTCCCTCTCAAAGGTTGAAACGACGTATCCGACGACAGCTTCGCAGTTGAATCTTTTCCAAGTCAGCAGCATCTGTTCGAGCCACCCTGAAAGCGGGACGATGTCGTCATCGACAAATATCAATAGGGCCGAGTCCGGTGACTCATCGACAGCCCGGTTTCGGGCGGCGGAAATTCCGGGACGTGGTTCATGCTGGTAGTCAATTGTTCCAGGTCTGAGGGCAACGATCTCGCTGGCCTCAGAGACGGGCGCGTTGTCCACAATGAGTACACGGCAGTCGAATTCCATTTGAACTTCAGTTGGCAGCGAATCGATTTGCTGAAGCAGGGATTCGACTGTTCGGGGAAGCCGATCAAGACGGTGATAGGTGAGTACGGCGATGGTAAGTGAAGTATTCAACTTAGTGGCTCTTAATGTCGGTTGGAGTTCCGTCGTATTGAAATCGAGAATGGGCGATCGGGTTGCTGTTACCTGATTCTCCCGCACCCATGAAGGACCGTGGCAAGTCCTTTTTCATCAGTTCGGCATCTCGTTGCCGTATGGCGATTCAAGCGGTCAAGCAGAAGTAACGCCAATGCACCCATTGACCACGCAGGTGTGCTAAAACGAGGTCACCAGTTGTGCGCGTTGGCTGTTAGTAACTATACAAAACTCAAAATCCAGGGCATGTAGTCCGTCGCCTCACATAGAGAAGTTTGGTTCGCTGTCCTTGTGAAGCTGGATTAGATGGATAGGCCGCTTACGAGCTATTTTTGAGTCTTTATCAATTGCGCCTCGCGAAAAGCGTAGCGATGCTGTACACCGGCAGTGCCCCAACCACGAGCTGAGAGATCGGGGGCTTTTGTAGGTGTACGGCGACGCAAGTCTGCCAAAGTCGACGTTAGATCCTGGGCTGACAATTGCCCTTCGTATAGGTAGACCCAGCCGGCCCCAACCTCGAGAGATAAAAGCTCGTTGGTCTCATTGCGCGGGATCAAGACGGGACGCTGAACAGACAGAGCAGCCAGTGCGCTCCCTGAGTTATGCATGTGCTGGTAGGGGAGGACCACCAACTCTGCTTCCGTGATCGCCGCAACGAGGCTTTCTTCAGCCACGTACCCGAAGGAAAAACGAATTCGGTTGTCTGTGGCAGCCGCGTTCCGGACAACGTTTTCGAGGTCCTGGGATGAGGGCTTGCCGGTGACGGACAGACTTAGATCAGGGTGGCCGCCAGCTGTGTGCATAAAGCAGTCGAGGAGGTTTTCCACGCCCTTGTATCGTCGGATTAGACCGGTGAAGGCAATTCGGCCTCGTACTTGTTCACTTCGAGGCACGTCGGCGAACCAGTCACGGTAGTGGCCGTGAGGGATGAGTCGTTGGGGGAGGTCGGGTTTGTGAGGTGTTGTGGGGTTGATCGAAATTTGCAGCGTCGTCATGTCGTCGCACTTGGTGATGAGTTGCTTCCGGACGAACGACAGTCCCTGCGGAAGATCTAGATTGTGAACTGTTCGAACCACCGCGATTCGCTTGAGTCGAATCCGTAGGAGGAGTAGCGCGAATGCCAGTTCTTTTCCCCGTCTCCTAAACCAGGTACTACCATCGAGCAGGGCTTCCGGCCAGTGAAAATGGATTACGTCGTAGGTCTCAACAAAGGCGGTCTTCCACGAGAAGCGCAGGAGATCGAGCCCCGGGGTGGTTTCCAGACTCTGGCCAAGCATAGTTATGTAAGGATTTGTTGTGGGGCGTGAGTTCCCAAACGATTCCAATACTCGAATGTGATCCACTTTTCCCCACAATCTGGCATTCCAATGGTGGCACGAGAGAGGCCATTTATCAGGAAATAATTTGATGCTCAACCCATAATCTACACTAATGATAAAAGCGCCAGGTACGGCTATTAACCTTGGGTTCGGCGCGAGTATTTGGGCCCGTTCACGTTGGCGAGAGGCACACAAATGGGGACGACTTTTTCTGAGGCTCTGAGGGAATTGAGGAACGCTCAGAAGGGGCGTGCCAAGGGAGCCCCCGGATACTCGATATACGTGAATCGCAAGATTGGTAGATTACTTGCGGCGTTTGCCCACATGTTGAGGATGACTCCCAATCAGGTCACGCTAGTGAGCGCACTATTCACTTTTACTGGGATTGCTCTTCTGGCGACATTGCCGCCAACGTGGTACTTAGGAATTATCATCTGGCTCTTGTTGGCATTGGGGTACGCGTGGGATTCTGCTGACGGCCAGGTTGCGCGATTGCGTGGCGGCGGATCTGTCGCGGGGGAGTGGCTGGACCACTTTGTCGATGCATTGAAGATTTCGTGTTTGCACCTGGCAGTTCTCATCGGGTGGTTCAGATACTTTCCGCTTGGGAACGAATTGTGGCTGTTGATACCCATCGGGTTCGCAATTGTAGGGGCGGTGACATTTTTCGCCATGATCCTCAATGACCTATTGAAGGACTCGAGAGGGGTCGCTAAAGCCATCGAGCAGGGGGGGAGCTCTCCCTTGAGATCTGTCCTGCTGCTACCGACCGATTACGGAATTCTCTGTTTGTCGTTCGCCCTCTGGGGAAGTCCAGTCGTTTTTACGGGTGTGTATTCACTGCTGTTTTTAGCGTGTGCCATGTTTTTGGTGCTGGCAGCATCCAAGTGGTTCAGAGATATGAAAAAGCTGTGAGCCTTCTTCCCCACAGATGGTGAAACACAATCAGTATAAGTAGTTCAGAACTTCGCCCGGTATCGATCTCGCTCTTTGCAGGAGGCTTAGCTGCCTGCCGAACGGACTCGTTGATACGTCCCGCGAGCGATGCGGAGGAAGAGCCGCGGCTGTCGGCGAGCAATTTTGGCCAAGCTGAAACCGGTGAATAGGGGAATTCGGCGTCCTGCGAGGAGCGAACCGGTTAGCCGCGCAAGGAGTCCAGTGCGTCGCTGCACCTGTAACGGCTGGACTGCAGCCAACGAGTTGATATCAATTGGTTCTAGGTCGATGATCCCTTCGCTGACAGCTTCCAGTAGTAGGTCTCTGCCACGAATTGTCCGTGCTATGACTGCGCTCGATCCGTCGGTCTCTACGAAAATCGGGTAGCCGGAATCGTCGGACTGCCAGAAATCCGCGACTGCGATATCGGCGCTTTCGCCGACACCGTCGGGGCAGACTTTACAGCGCCATTGAGTTGCTGGACCGAGGACTTTTCCCCAAGATTCGTCATAGGAAACGCTTCGAGTAATGTCGCGTAGTTGGACTGTGAATCGCCCTGGCCATCCACGACCCCGATACCAGAGAGAATCTGGGACCGTACTTTTTGCGATTCCTAATGACTCGATAAGTCGTTGCGTGGCATGTGCGCTCGGTGTACCTGCGCAGAAGAATGAAAGCAATATTGGAGTGGACGGCCGATTTCCGTTGGCCTTAGCGTTGATCACGTACGACTTGAGGGCAGAAATTTCACATGGTTTCCCCACTACAGCCGTTCCTGGAAGTTGGATATCGGGGTTCGACAATGTAGCAGTCGGGGCGTAACGAGATCCGGCGCTCGCAAGTGCCTCTTCCTTTGTAGTGATTGATACCGGGACGGTTCGCCGTGGGTCGCGATCTGCACCTGCCCCTGCAACGCGGGTAGCTTTCCCACTTTCTAGAAGCCAGGTGGTTAATGCCGTCAGGACGCCTGCACTGCTGCCCCGGTGTCTGGTTTCAGGGTCGACTGCGTGCCCTTTCCAGACGCCAACAAAAGATCCCATAGTCTCGTGCCTCTCTAGTCTGGGATCGTTGTTGGAGCGAACGATCATTCCCGGACAGGAGCGCTTGAACACGTGGGTGGCATTCGTAGGCGTCTGACCTAGAGAGGATCTCTGTGGGCGCATAAACCCGTTTCCATCGAGCGTCATGTCCAGGCCAGGGTCGACTATCGTACAAAGGCCGCAGCCGGAGCAGGCATCGGATGAAAGGACTTTCGAGATCTGTCGATCAAGTCTCTTGGCTGCAGTGTCGGATGAGGGCTGTGGATCGCTCATAGGATCTTATCCAGTTTCTCCGCTACAGCAGATAGCGAGTTCCTTCCAGCTTGTTGCGCAAGTTTCGCTTCACCGATGAGCTGATCGTTGCCCGAAAGGTTGCGGATTTCGTCTGCCACGTGTTGGCTGGTGCGCAGGTCGATGGCGTGCCTCCATCCGAGGCTTTTCATTAGGGGGGAGAACTTTCGAGAGTAGGCTAAGGGAATGGCTGGAATGCCGAGGGAAAGAGCGTTCAAGCTTGCGTGCATCCGGGCTGCGATCACTAGTTTTGACGAGGCGATGGCTTCACGAACCGAATCAAGAGACGTCGGCACTATGAGCTCTGGATCAAAACTAAGTTGATCGGCTAGTTCGGTGATAGCGGGGACGTCGTTATCGGGGTTGGGTGAATCCAGGACATGAGCCAAAAGTGCTACATTCCGCCCTTGCGCGTGCAGCATTTCTGCCGAGCGGAGCATTGATTCCTGGTATCTCGTTGAGTTGACATGGGGATTCGCGTTCCAAAGCAGTCCGGATACATTTAACAAGACATCACGAGTTGTAGGCACTGTGATGTTGTCTATTCCAAAAACCATGTCTGAACTCAGCGCATCGGGCGTCCGGCCGAGTCGTTCAGCACGAGTGTAGCTTGCAGGGTCACGGCTGAAGACGGCCGCAGAACGGTTGAGGTTCCTCCTCGCAATCCATGTGGCTCTGCGGGAATTGAACGGGCCAACGGTTTGAGGCGCCATGACCCCTATCGCACCCGCTTGCACAGCAAACTCGTATACGAGACCCATCGTCAAATGTCGATCGAAGCCATAAATGTCTGAGAAGCTATCGCCAGAGCGTGTATCCCAGACCAAATCGAATTGCTTGAAGTAGCTCTGCATGCCGAAACGCGGAAGTATTCGTTCCCTGATGAGTGAGCGAGGTCTTCCCCAGGGTACAGACTCTGGGCGAGCTCCATAGTTGACGAATTCGACTTCGGCATTGGGCCAGACTCGTTTCAATAGGTCACCAGAGCCGCGAGCAAGGGCAGCCACGCCGAGGTTTGCTGAAGACTCGTGAGCCCAAAGGACTAAAATACGCATTGGCTTCTTTCTGGTATTTCTAGTTTCCAAAATTTCTCTAACGTTTAAAGTAGTGACGCAACGACCACAGGTTGCGGACGTCACGCCGGACAGACGGAATGGCCAAGGATGCTGCATATACTGTGAGGGCCCCAGCGAAGCCGGCTCCCGAGCTGGCCCAGGGGCCGGCCTGCGCCGTGAGTTCGGAGAGGGCGAAGGCGGCACCGGCACCCACAGCTCCAAGGGTCGCCATTCGAATGAAGTTCAATGCCAATTGTCTAATTGGGACCCCCGCAATCGACTTGTGTATCCAGATAAGCGAAAGCGGCCATGCGATCGCTGTCGCGATTAGGTAGCCGGCCGCGACACCGGAAACTCCCCAATGGGCACCGACAAGAAGGCAGATGATCTTGATCGAGACGCTGAGCAGATTGTATTTGAAGAGTGCAGCGGTGATTCCTTTGGAAACGTACACCCAGTACCCAAAGTAGCCAAGCGTTTGGAGAGCCGCAGCCGCAGATAAAAGGCTCATGACGGGAGCAGCGTCCAGCCATTGCGATCCGAGAAGCAGGAGCGTCAGAGGCTTGGCCGCCCCAACCGCAAAACCAAAAGCGGCCACGATTGAATATCCGAGCGCGGTTTGCCCAATACGGGTAAATTCCCAGTAGCGATGGGGAGAATCTTGCAATCGGGACAGGACGGGAATGGCGACATTTGTAATTGGCGCGCGTAGCTGGTTGGCGATGTTCATAACTAACTGATACGGGCGTGTATAGAGGCCGAGCGGTGAAGCGCCGAGAAAGAGCCCGATGATAACTCTGTCGGCATTGCCGCCGATGTAGGTGACTACTTGTGTTCCCACCATGTGCGTTCCGAAGCGGAGGAATGAGCGAACGGGGGTACTTCTGCGGGGGAGCCCTGGCAACCACCGGCTGTAGGCAACTGAAGCTAGGAGTACGACGAAGGACTGAACAAGGACCTGAATAACGAGTGCCCAAACTCCGAATCCGCACACTGCCAGTGCAACCGCGACTAGGAAACCCAATAGTGTCGAGCCGAAGTCCAGTACAGCGAGGGCCCGAAATCGAAGATCTCGGTTCAACCCCGCACGAAACTGCGTTGAGAGTCCGTTGAGCAAGAACACGCCGGAGACGCCTTGCGCCAGTGGGATCAAATCCGGGTGTCTATAAAAGGCGGCAATTGCACTCGCTCCGAAGAAGACCACACAGGACAGGAGAAGCCCGATAAGAGAGTTCACCCAGAAGAGAGAATTTCGTTGTTCTTTCGTGAACGTCCGAGCCTGGACCACGGCTTGAGTAAGGCCGAAATCGCGGAATACTTCAGCAATGCCGGCAACAGACATGACCATCGCAAACAGGCCGTAGTCATTTGGACTTAAGAGGCGGGCCAGCAGGACAACCGACACGAGCTGTACGGCGATCCTGCCGCCTTGCCCGAATACTGTTGCTGTGACTCCGCCAGCGGCCTGCCGTCCCAGTCCTATATGACGCGTTTCCTCTCCGTCGGCTAGCCCTGCCATGGACTCGAGAATCTCTCATGTGGCTTCAGTGGGTCTATCGGAGACGTTAGCCCCGTTCCGCGACGGAGCATAGTGTTCGGATGGGTCATCGAAGTTTCAAGAGTTAGGGCTGGTCCGGCAAGAGACTGGGCCAGTTCAGGAAAACTGGAGTAGTACGGTCCGATCAGGTGACTCGAGCTCGCCAGCATGTAGAGGTCAAGGACCGAACCAGTTAAGGCGGACGCGCTGTTATACGTACCCTTTTCTTCCAGCCCGAAGCACCCCTCGAATTTGTTGCTTACAGTGCGGAAGGCTTCCGGGGTATCCGCTGAAATATAGAAGAGGATCTCCGGATACAGATTGCGGATATTGGCCATTCGGGCTAGGAACCAGGCAAGCGGTGAATGCTTGAGCGTTTCAGCGTGTGCTACTGGATTCGTTCTGATCATGATGCCGACATACGGTTTTCCAGCGAAGTGTTGATCGTAGAACTTGGAGATGTCAGTTCGGATGGCCGCGACTGGTTGAAGGGAGCGGAGTTGCTCGGCCCAGGGGGTGGACCCTGAAGGCAAAATGAGGGCATGCGCAGTCCTGATCTGCCAGATTCTTTGCCGGCTTGCAGGGGACTGGCGCCATTGGAGGGTGTGGTCCCGCCAAGGGTACAAAGGCCTGAGGACTGAAGGTAATGCCGTAGGTGCAGCCGGAGCGTCGAACTCCCAAAGATCATGAAAGTGCGCACCAAACTCTTTTCCTACGGGCCAGGTGTAAGCGAATCTTCGTTTGTCGAATTGAGCAAGTGAGTATGCGCCTAAGACAGCTCGCAGACGATTGCCCAAACCGTGGTACTTTCCGGTGACGGAGATAATGGACGGCCCTCGCAATATTGGGACTAGCCCCCGATCGTTCATCGGCTCGCCCTCGCCTTCCGCGCCAGTGCGCGTGAATTTGGTTCGTTGTTTCGGGGCTGGCCCCTGTAAGAGGGCCCCCGGAGAGCTGAATCATCGGCTTCTGCATAGTACCCACCCTTCTTGGCCGCGACTTTGACCTTGTTCAGAACCAACCCCGAGATATGTACGCCGGCCGCTTCTAACAGATCTGTAGTTTGTTCCAATTGCGCGAAGCGAATCCGCGTGGAGTCGATCACCACAACGGTAGAGTCGACTCGTTGAGCGACGATGGCCGCATCCGAAACGCTGAGCACAGGGGCGGTATCGAGTATGACGACGTCGTAGGATTCCTTGGCTTGATTGAGTAGGCGCTGCATGGCCTGTGAATCAAGCAGCTCAGAAGGATTCGGCGGAATGTCACCAGATGTAAGGACATCCAGGCGCGTATTGGAGAACCGTTGCACGGCGTCCGTAAGAGCCAGACCGCCGACTATGACCGTTGTCAATCCAACAGCTGGCTCGAGTCCAAGGTAGTGCGCGACGCGGGGACGCCGGAGATCTGCATCGATTAGCAGGATGCGTTCGGCTCCTTCTGCCATCGTGAGAGCCAGATTCAGCGCAGTAACGCTCTTACCTTCGCCTGGAATCGAAGAAGTGATAGCAATTGTGCTGAGCTCGTGGGAAACGGAAGTGAAACGTAATGAAGCCCTGAGTTGTCGGTACCTTTCGGTGGCAGAACTATGAGGCGCGCGTATGGCAATAGGGCGGACGTCTGAACTTTTCAGCGTTCTCTCAGCGACTCCCAGAACTGGGTGATCTGTCACCGACTTCAGGGCTTTGATGGAGCGGATTTTGGTATCGAAAATTACGATCAGGAAGGCGACGACGAGCGCAATTCCCCCGCCAGCGAACGCACCCAATAGAGCGTTTTTAGATTTATTGGGAGAACTTTGGATAGTTGCCGGTTGTGCCGGCTGAATGACCCGGGCAGTGACGGTTGGCTTTCCCGATGCGTCTGTGGGCGCAACCTCGGAGACAACGTCTTTGAGACTTTCTGCGACGCCGTTGGCGATATCAGCTGATAGTTGTGGGTCGGTCGTTGTGGATTGGATTTTTAGAATGACCGTGTTTTGAGGCGTGGTGACAGTCACCGCGCGTTGCAACGCCTTTTGTGGCAACACAGTATCAAGGGTTTCTGCGGCCCTATCCAGTACCGTGGCTGTGGTGGCCAACTCGGCATAGGACAGCATCTGATTCTGCGTATAGGTAAGACCCTGGTTGATGTCTGTCCCGCTGTCGCCATCCCTCAGCGAAAAAAATAGCGATGCCTCGGATCTATACGTTGGCGCTATTTGAGTGGATACGGCAAACGCTGCGGTTCCAGCCAGAAAAGCGGAAAGAACCACTACGTACCAGCGTTTCTTGAGGACTCCAAACATCCTTTCGGCCGGTGTGGAGCCTGCGGTCGTCTTGGTGTTCATATTGTCCTCCTCCGAATGGCAACTTCGAAATTGCTAGAGCTCGATCGCGTTTGTTGGGCGACTGTGCTTGCTGAATAAGTAGCGACGGCGAGGCCTCCGACGAACCAGATGAAATTCGCATATTGGGTGATTAGGGCTACGGTCGCGAAAGATGGAATTTGGGCTGCGAGGGCGATTGAAGCTGGGCTGGCCTTGCCACGTGCTATCGAAATTACGGTGGAAAGCAACATGCCTAGCAGCATCAAAAGGGGTACAAAACCAAACCTCAGTGCAGTGAGGACCAGCTCACTGTCAATTGATTGAAACTGACCGTAGTAACTCTCTCCATTTGGAAGAACGGTCCAGCTTTGGCTGGTCCCTACGGCGGAGAAGGCAGGGATTAGAGAATATAGATTTCCACGGTACGCGGCACTGCCGGCCGCTTCATCTCCTGCTTCGCCAAACACTTGTACCAACTGGGGAATTCCAATTATCGCTAACGACGAAAAGCAAATAATGACCAAGACACGGAATTGGCTAGTTATATATCTTCGTAGGAAAACAATCGATCCAATTACCGTAAGTCCAAGGCTAATAATGCCAATGCGACTGAACGTCAAACCAACCGCTACGGAAACCACCGCCAAGCAACTCAGTTTTAGCCACGCGGGCCAACGAGTGACGAGGATGAACGCTGAGCACATAGAAAGGGAGGCGCCAAAAGCAATGGAATGCCCGAATGCGCCTTCAGTTCGAAGTAGCCCCCCGCGATATTGCAGCGATCCCCACGTGGAATGCAATCCGGTACCGGGCCCCAAGTGAATGAATAGATTGTGCCCTGTCAGGAATTCGACGATGCCCATTAGGGCGGCCAAGGAGGCGCCACCTGCGAGGCATGTGTAGATCCATTTGGGGTCAACTTGAGTTCGAATCAAGCGTCCGGCTACGTAAGGGATAATCCACCCTGTAAAAACTGCCAAAGATTGATTTGGGGAGAGCCATTCGAGCGCCGTTCCCCAGCCGAGTATGGCAGCGAAAGCAATGACCAGCACGTCAACATGAGAAAGTTCGAGACCGGACCAACTGGCACCAACAATAATGAGCAATGTAACCAAGATGAACGCAGGAAAGTAGGTCCCCAGCGAAACGCCTACCCAAATAGGTAAAAAGAAGTACACGCTGACGAAGATGACTGTCAGTGATTTTGGTGACCAGCGCGCCAACACGACTGCCGCGACAGTAGCGACCCCGACAACGGCGAGCATGAGCACTTTACTGAGCATTACTGCGGTCATCGGACTCCTTCTATCCTGGTTGAGGTGAGATCAGATTCCTCGACAGTCGGGAGTCCTTCTCGATGGGCGATTAGGTACCTCGTTCGCGTAGGCAGGGCTCGTGATGCGATTCAGTGTCGGTGAGGTTGCTCTGCCCGGAGACGGACGATCTTGCCAGCACCAGAAACTAGGCCGGTAACGTATGCGCGCCACGGGGCGATGGACCGAAGCAAGTGTCGACGCCCCCCAGCGCGCAGGATCTGGTATGAAACTGAGGGTGCATTCAACAACCATCTGTTCGCCAATCGGCTGTCCAAATGCTTGGCCGCAAAATAGAGCCGGTTTCTGATGTTGTAGTAGTAGTAGTTTTCAGACTTCCCAGTGGATCCGCTGCCGATCCCTTGCGTTCCCCCTTCGTCGTGGGTGGCAACCAAATGTCGGTTCACTTTGAGGCGCCCCCCGGCAGCGACAAATCGAACTGAAAGGTCAACGTCTTCCCAATAGAGGAAGTACTCTTCGTCAAAGCCTTGAAGCTCTTCCCACATTTCTCGAGAGACTGCGAAGCAGGCCCCGGTGATCCACGGGACGCTCGTTCCACGAGGGCGCCGTTTTCGTCGTTCGCTGAAGACACGTCCCGACGCCAGGTGCAAGTCCATGCCGTCAAACCAGACTCTGCCCGTGCTTGTTCGAATCTCGGGCGCGACCATGAGCTTCGGATCGACCGTTACGGAAGTTGTTAGCGCGCGTAGCACACTGGGTGCCAACGTAGCATCTGGATTTAGGGCTATTAGGACCTCAGCTCCAAGTTCGATTGCTCGCTTGGCGCCGGCATTCATGCCCCCGCCGAATCCCCGGTTTTCATCTAAAGGGACGGGCACCCAGTCATACTTTGCAGCGAGCTGAGAAACGCGAGTGCGCTCGGAGACCGACGTGAAATTGTCGACTACGACCACGACCCCTCCCACGCTATCCACGTCGATGGTAGCCAGGTTCTCTTCCAGGAGTTGGCTAGATCCATAGTTGACTACGAGGAGCGCGAAAAGGGGCGCGGCGACGTTAGATTTAGCGTTCACTTGACTCCCCTCAGCTTTCGTCAGTGTGTGCTATATGGGGTGAAATCTAGCACAGCCGAATGGGAGCGGAGCCGGAAAATTGCTGGCACGAGTGGCATTAATCTCCCGGATTGAGATTAAAACGAGAACGTACACCGTAACTACTGGGATCATCGCGTGGAATCGCGTACGCAGTACGCGTGCCGTGCGTAGGCGGGATCAGATAGTTTTCAGCCAGCTGGGTATTGATCCCAGGTTTAAGGTGGGGGAACTTGAAGACAAGAGACAGTCGTAGCGACTTCGGACGACGGGCTTTAGTTGGGGGGCTATCGGCACTTCTCGCCGTTTCGCTGGTCGCCTGTGGAGCGCCGGATCGAGAATCGCCTTCAGACCAGCCTGCCGCCGTTTCTGTAACCACACCGACACCAGGCACTACGGCAACTGACTCGAAGCGTAGGGAAACCCCTGGCCGGACGAAGGCCGTACCTGCCCCCACTCCGGGAACCATAAAAGACGTAGTTAAGGCCGAAAAGCGCGGGAAAGTGAAACGCGCAGAATTGCGAAGCGAAGTTACGCTTCCAACCGGTGTTCGTGTCAAAGCGACCGCCATTAGGAGTATTCAAGTCACAGCACAGACTCCGGGAGAGATGGCCGGTGCGGCGTTGGCGATTACTTTGAGGTTGAAGAACAGCTCCGAAAAACCCATAAACATTGACTCGGCCGTAATCGGGCTTTCAGACGCTATGGGAAATCCGGCGCAACCAACAACATCGGACCCCTTCAAGCCATTTCAAGGAGAAGTTGCCCCGGGGGCTACGAGTTTGGGGACATACGTTTTCTTGATCCCTAAACAAGACAGAAATGATCTGGTCCTGACAGTTGAATATTTGGCGGGACAGCCAATTGCCGACTTTGTGGGCGATGCATCGTGAGACTCAAGACCAGTAAGCAGGACGATTCGATGAACTTGCGTACGAACTACTTAACAGCGTTCATTGCTGGCATCGCAGTGATGGTGCTTACCTTCACCACTTTTGTGGTGGGAAATGTAAGCGCCCGTGCAGCAGATGAAATTTTGCCCGGGCCGGCACCTGTGCAGCAGCGTGCTTCAACGGATATGACTGCGGATTCACTTCCAACCGCTCAGATTGATTCGGGCGTTGTATGGACCCAGGTTATGTCGGGGAACATTGTCTATGCCGGAGGTTCGTTCAGTAATGCTCGTCCTCCCGGCGCAGCGCCAGGAACGAATCTCGTTCCTCGAAGCAATATTCTTGCCTATGACATCACAACGGGTGAACTGACGTCATTCGCCCCCAAAATTAATGGAACGGTTAAATCCCTGGCTGTTTCCCCGGACCGGAAACGACTCTATGTGGGGGGAACATTCAATAACGCCGACGGACAAACCAGATGGAACCTGGCGGCCTTCGATATTCCGTCGGGAAACCTCGTGAGTGGATTTCGGGGCTCTGTAGGTGGCTCATATGTCAACGCCATAGCTGTCACGGATTCGGCGGTCTATGTAGGTGGACTAATCGGCGCGGGAAATGGGGTAGCACGGCGAGGTTTTGCTGCGTTTAACGTCAACGGCGATTTGCTCGGCTGGGCACCGACAGCCGATTTACAAATAGATGCCATGACGCTGACGCCCAATAAGGACAAGCTCATCGTCGCTGGGCGGTTTTCGACGGTTAACGACGTGAGCCAGCGTGGCCTCGCTGCACTGGATCTAACCACTGGAGCGCTTCTACCTTGGGAAGCTCCTAACGTTGTCAAGAACGGCTGGAATAGCGGCAACAACGCTGGAAAGGCAGGTATTTGGGGTCTAGCGGTTGACGAGAATGCGGTCTATGGAACGGGGTGGGTCTTTGCTGACGTGGCTACCGGCAATCTCGAAGGCACCTTCTCCGCGGATCCAAGTAGTGGTGATATTCGCTGGATCGCTGACTGCCACGGCGATCACTACGGCGTCTATTCCGACGGTAAAACCGTTTACACCACTAGCCACGAGCATGCTTGCGAGTCCGTCGGTGGAGTAGTTGAAAAACAACCCGTCAATATGCGGAATGCCTCTGCGATGACAGCAGCCCCGAAAGGCACGTTGAGTCGCAGCCCGCACGTGAGCAGCATCTATAAGGATTGGAGCGGATGGCCGGCCCCGGCATTCGTCGGGTGGTGGCCCGACTGGTACACCGGGAATGTGATGGGCCAGGCGGGTTATTCCATCGTTGGTAATGGCTCCTTTATGTCCGTGGGCGGAGAATTTGTAGGAGTAAATGGCGGACGACAGGATGGGCTCGCACGTTTTTCGTCCAACCCAGCAGGAGGTGCAAAGCAGGCCCCGAGATTATCGGGAACAAACTGGGCTCCTACGGCAAAATCGAACGCAAGCGGAACTGTGCGCGTCTCAATACCGTCGAATTGGGATAGGGACGACATTGATCTCACGTATAGGCTTATACGTGTTGGTGAAGCGACCGCGGTCGACACCAAAAAGGGAACTTCGACTTTCTGGGACCTTCCAACGATTTCATTGACAGACAGCGGCCTGACGGCCGGGTCCAGCCAAAGGTATTACGTTACAGCTACCGACGGGGACGGGAACAACGTTTCCAGTTCCCAGGTCTCAGTACAAGTCAGCAATGCAGCTCCTTCTGAATACCGTTCCGCGGTACTTGACGACGGCGCAACTCTCTTCTGGCCACTTGGCGGAGACGCCGCTACAGCTGCGGAGGATTGGGCAGGGGATAACCGCGGAACAGTTGGGTCAGGAGTGGGTTCAGTCACCCCGGGAGGGATAACTGATGCAAATTCCTCAGCATCGACTTTCAACGGCTCGTCGTCGGGAATTGTTGCAACGTCCCGTCCTTCGCCGGTTGGTCCGGCGTTCACTACAGAGCTTTGGTTTAAATCGGATACAAGGCGTGGCGGAAAACTCCTTGGGTATGGATCCAGCCAGACCGGCTTGTCTTCGAACTACGACCGGCACGTCTACATGCGCAATGACGGATACATCGTGTTTGGCACGTACCCGGGCAGCAGCAAAATTGTGACCAGCGCACTTCCCTACAACGACGGTGATTGGCATTACCTTGCGGCGGCACAGGGAGCCAACGGTATGCGGCTCTACGTCGATGGGAAGGAAGTAGCGGCCGACGCCGGTACCGTCTCGGCCCAGTCTTACAGCGGCTATTGGAGGTTGGGAGGAGACAACCTCAACGGATGGCCCAATGCTCCATCCAGCAACTACTTCGATGGCGACCTCGATGAATTCGCGGTATACGATCGAGCCTTGACCCAGGCAGAAGTGGCAACGCACTATGCTCTCGGAGCTGGGATCGAAGCGCCTACCGCCGCCTTCGAAACACAGGTATCCGACCTCGAGGCAACATTCGATGCTTCGGCCTCCACTGCAGGAAATGGTGGGACCATTTCTGGCTACAACTGGAATTTTGGCGATGGTTCAGAGAATGCATCAGGTCTGACCACTTCTCATGCCTATGCAGCTCCAGGTACCTACGAAGTTGAGCTCTCCGTGACTAACGAGCACGGATTGAGCGGTAGCACGACCAAATCTATTACTGTGAACGCCCCGCATGCGGTGCCGGTTGCTGAGATTGGTCATGAGGCGTCTGGTTTGTCTGTGGCTTTTGATGGGACGGGTTCGTCTGCTGCCGATGGTGCGACGGTGACGGGGTATGCCTGGGAATTTGGGGATGGCGGGACGTCGTCGGAAGCCAAGCCAGTGCATGTCTACGGTGAAGCCGGTTCATATCCGGTCAAGTTGGTGGTGACGGATTCAACTGGTGCCAAGAGCGATGAGGGCAGCTGCGACGGTGGAGGTTTCCATGCGAAACCTGTGGGAGCGTTTAGCGTTCAGCGATCTGAACTGTCAGTGACGGTCGATGCGGGTGCTTCGAAGGCTTCGGATGGAGCGACGATGTCCTATGCCTGGGATTGGGGCGACGGATCTTCGGCGGGATCTGGGGTTGAAGCCGAACATGCGTATGCGGTTGCGGGGTCCTACGAAGTTGTTCTAACGGTGACGGATAGCTTGGGAGCGACGGCGGTCACCAAGACAGTCGATGTGGCTGCGCATGCGGTGCCGGTTGCTGAGATTGGTCATGAGGCGTCTGGTTTGTCTGTGGCTTTTGATGGGACGGGTTCGTCTGCTGCCGATGGTGCGACGGTGACGGGGTATGCCTGGGAATTTGGGGATGGCGGGACGTCGTCGGAAGCGAAGCCAGTGCATGTCTACGGTGAAGCCGGTTCATATCCGGTCAAGTTGGTGGTGACGGATTCAACTGGTGCCAAGAGCGATGAGGCAGCTGCGACAGTGGAGGTTTCCCGGAAACCTGTGGGAGCGTTTAGCGTTCAGCGATCTGAACTGTCGGTGACGGTCGATGCGGGTGCTTCGAAGGCTTCGGATGGAGCGACGATGTCCTATGCCTGGGATTGGGGCGACGGATCTTCGGCGGGATCTGGGGTTGAAGCCGAACATGCGTATGCGGTTGCGGGGTCTACGAAGTTGTTCTAACGGTGACGGATAGCTTGGGAGCGACTGACACAGGTCACAAGACAGTCGAGTCAGCACAACTCCCGCCGATGCTCGTGGCGAAGCGATGACTTCGGCAAGACGTATCAACTGGCTGGGGTACTGCCGACGAAGGCGGTCAATGGAGCAGTAAGGCTGGGTTCTCGGTTGAAGACGGTGAGGAAAGATGGAACTCACTCCGTCTCGTACCCTGACGACTTCGTTGTCGGGGTGAACGCCGCAGGTCTGGATGCCAGCTTTGTTGTCGGCACGGACAAGGTCGCTGATGCGACACTGCACTTCAATGCTGGTCTGCAGAGTACCCAGGCGGGCGAATACCGGGTCAAGCTGCGGTTCATGTCGAACGGATCAATTACAGGTCGGCCTGGCCAAGGTGGTGGGCAATGCCGAGACATTGGTGGCCAACAAGGCGTTGGCAGGATATACGCAGGAGGCCGGTCAGCGCCTGAACGTGCGTATCCAAACCGAGTCCAATGACGGATCCGACCTGGCGTGCCAAGGTGTGGACGTCGGTACGACCGAACCAGCCGATTGGTTCGTAAGCGCTACGGATGATGACTCGACTTTGCAAGGGCCGGGAACGCTGTCGGTGTCTGGTTACCTCGCAGGGTCGACCACGAATGGGCCGGTTACGGTTAGCCTCGACGACCTCAAAGTCACAGCAACCGATGTGGCTGCGCATGCGGTGCCGGTTGCTGAGATTGGTCATGAGGCGTCTGGTTTTCATCTGTGGCTTTTGATGGGACGGGTTCGTCTGCTGCCGATGGTGCGACGGTGACGGGTATGCCTGGGAATTTGGGGATGGCGGGACGTCGTCGGAAGCCAAGCCAGTGCATGTCTACGGTGAAGCCGGTTCATATCCGGTCAAGTTGGTGGTGACGGATTCAACTGGTGCCAAGAGCGATGAGGCAGCTGCGACGGTGGAGGTTTCCCATGCGAAACCTGTGGGAGCGTTTAGCGTTCAGCGATCTGAACTGTCAGTGACGGTCGATGCGGGTGCTTCCGAAGGCTTCCGGATGGAGCGACGATGTCCTATGCCTGGGATTGGGGCGACGGATCTTCGGCGGGATCTGGGGTTGAAGCCGAACATGCGTATGCGGTTGCGGGGTCCTACGAAGTTGTTCTAACGGTGACGGATAGCTTGGGAGCGACGAGCACGGTCACCAAGACAGTCGAGGTCAGCACAACTCCGCCGATGCTCCGTGGCAAGCGATGACTTCGGCCAAGACGTATCAACTGGCTGGGGTACTGCCGACGAAGGCGGTCAATGGAGCGGTAAGGCTGGGTTCTCGGTTGAAGACGGTGAGGGAAAGATGGAACTCACTCCGTCTCGTACCTGACGACTTCGTTGTCGGGGTGAACGCCGCAGGTCTGGATGCCAGCTTTGTTGTCGGCACGGACAAGGTCGCTGATGCGACACTGCACTTCAATGCTGGTCTGCAGAGTACCCAGGCGGGCGAATACCGGGTCAAGCTGCGGTTCATGTCGAACGGATCAGTGCAGGTCGGCCTGGCCAAGGTGGTGGGCAATGCCGAGACATTGGTGGCCAACAAGGCGTTGGCAGGATATACGCAGGAGGCGGGTCAGCGCCTGAACGTGCGTATCAAACCGAGTCAATGACGGATCCACGACCTGGCGTGCCAAGGTGTGGACGATCGACGACCGAACCAGCCGATTGGTTCGTAAGCGCTACGGATGATGACTCGACTTTGCAAGGGCCGGGAACGCTGTCGGTGTCTGGTTACCTCGCAGGGTCGACCACGAATGGGCCGGTTACGGTTAGCCTCGACGACCTCAAAGTCACAGCAACCGAATAGTCGTCGATTCACCGGAGGGCTGCTTGCGGCAGTTAGCCGACGGCGGTCCTCCACCGCGTTAGTGCACAGCTGATGTCAGAACCAGCCGACACGGACTTTTCAATGGCTCCCCTATGGCGACGACGGCTACGGGCACCATGGAAGTCGACAATGTCGAGTGGAGAGATATCGTTCTTGTGAAATTTGGTGGGTTTCGTGGACATGATGGGCTGCGAACCCCGTCTTTGGGTTATGACCGGGCCGGGTCCCGCCTCATTGAAGAGGAACTGCTCTTCGACTGAGAGAGCTTCCGCCGTCAGTTCTCTGGCTTCGGCCAATGTGAACATTCGATTTCTAAGATCAGATCGCTCGTGCAGCATGTCACTTCGGATGGAAACGGTCGCCGTCAGAATCAACTCGAACTTCGCCCAATCAATTGAATTCAACGGGCGGGAGGCAAACTGATCGACGTAGGAACTACCGCCGGGTTGTGTCCGAATGTATTCGGCTGCTTCAGAACAGATTTGCATTCCGTCTGAAGCAACAAGTCCTGCACTTTGCACTTCTAGTTCGTCGGATTGAGCAAGGGCGAACTCCGAAGCGGGAGAACGACAAACATTGGCATTGCAAACGACCAGAATTGGAATTGGCGATTGACTGAAATCGTGTGCGCCCATGGGGAATCGCCTTCCGCTCATAAGCCCCCCGAACTGTATGTGTTAACTGCCCAGACTACGCCGGCAGCCTCCGCAAGGCGAGCCGTGGTTTGTTGTCCGCCGGAAGCTCCAGACAACCATAGGGTAGGGGGAATGGTATGGAAAAGATGTTCTACAGCGCCTGCTTGCACCAATTCAAGTCTTTGATGAGGATGCGACCAGCGAATGCGGAGGGATTTCGAATGAAGTTGGGAAAGAACCCAGGCGGTACTCATCTAGTGGTGCATCCTGGCGCCGAACTCTACGGGTCCGATCGAGTTGTCCTTGAAAGCGTGATCGCCCTCCGAGAAGGCGGAGCAACGGTTGTCGTTTACCTCCCGGCTCGAGGACCGCTAGTCGAATTGCTTCAGGCTCATGGCGCGGTAGTTGCCTTCGGCCCCTCGCTAGTGCTGCGCAAGAGTCTGTTGCACCTGGTCAAATGGCCAAAATTGGCTCGTGACGTAGCTCTGGGATTGATCGGCGGAGCGCGGGTGATGGTTCGATATCGACCGGCGGTGGTTCTGGTCAATACAGTTACCTTGCCGCTATGGCCCTTGCTTTCTCAGATTTTTCGAGTTCCCTCGGTGAGCCATGTCCACGAAGCTGAGGCTTCAGCAAACCATCTGGTTCGGAGGGCACTTTACGCCCCACATCTACTGTCGGCAGCCGTTGTGCTCAACAGTGACTTCAGCACTAGGGTGCTATCCGACAGTTTCCCGGGGCTTGCGGCAAGAAGTACCGTCGTTTACAACGGGGTGCCGGGGCCGGCAGAGCGATCCGCTCCGCGTCAAGATTTGGACGGTGAGATTCGGGTGTTGTTCCTCGGCCGCCTGTCGGAACGGAAGGGGCCGCAGGTGGCGATCCGGGCCATTCGTGAACTCAAGCAGCGAGGCATTCGCGCACGCCTGGCGATTGCCGGTGCCGCTTTTGAGGGCAAAGAGCAATTTGCTGACGAATTACGCGGCCTGGTTATTTCCTTGGGCGTACAGAATGAAGTTGCTTTTACGGGGTTTACACCTGACATTTGGCCGCTATTGGACGACGCTGATGTTCTCGTCGTACCTTCGACTGTGGACGAACCCTTTGGCAATACCGCTGTCGAAGGAATCCTTGCGGGTCGCCCGGTCGTCGTCAGCAACACGAGTGGTCTCCGGGAAGCCGCTCGTGGGTATGAGTCTGCAATCTACGTCGAGCCCAACGATGCGCAGGGCATTGCCGATGCCCTGGAGAGGATCTACCGGGACTGGGGATACTTCTCGACGCATGCGGCCACTGACGCGGTTGCCGCCGAAGAGAAACACTCGCTGGTGAACTACCGGAAGAAGATCGCGGATATTGTTCTCAACGCCGCGGATCGGCGGTAAGGGTCAGCTTCCGGCAATATCCCGCAAGGCCGCCAGATGCCGTTCCCAGACCCCTCGGCCGTCGGCGGTCAGGGAGAACCAGGTCCGCGGGCGTTTGCCCACGAAACCCTTGCGGATCCTCACGATGCCGGCCTCCTCCAGCTGGGACGCCTGGCGGCTCAGTACCGAATCGCTGACCTGCAGGTGGTCGCGGACCACGGCGAATTCCGATTCATCCGTCCCGGCAATGGCCGCGACCAGCGAGAAGCGGACCGGGTGGGCGAGCTGGTCCGAGAGCTTCAGCCGGGGGTGCCCGTCCTCGCCGGCCGGTGTGCGGTTGGAGGCGCTCATGCGCGGGCCTCCAGCCAGGCACCCACGACGGAGTTCACCGTGAGGGCGGCGGCGATCAGCACGGCGAACCAGAGCCGGCCGCTCAGGAGGGTGCTGGCGAGCAGCACCCCCACGATCCAGAGAACCGCCCAGATCATCATGAACGTCATCCAGCGCCGGCCGAATCCGCGTTTGGTGGACCGGCCGAAGACGAGCATGAAGACCATGAAGATCCCGAGCCAGGCCAGCATGGAGATCATGGGCAGGGCGACGAGCGACTCGTCGAACTTGCCGACGAACCACAGCGAGAGGGTGCCCAGTGAGGTGATGGCACCGAGGCCGAGCAGCATGGCGATGTGCGGCCAGCTGGCGCCGGTGCGCGACGCCGATTCGAGGCGGCCTGCTTCGTTCAGCAGGTCCCGGGCGGCTTGGGCGGAGGGGCGGGGCTGTTCGGTGGCCATGATCAGGCCCCGAGGTGTCCGTGGGTCCGGCGGGCGTTCGCTGCCCGTGCGGCGGCGGTGGTGGAGGCCCAGAGCGCGCCGAGCATCGCGGCCAAGCTGCAGGCCATGACCATCATCTGCGCGGTGCCGGTGACCAGACCGGCGATGAACAGGGCCGCCATGCAGGCGATGCCCATGGCGTAGCCGATCCAGGCGTATTGCTGTCCGTTGGCGAGGGTGGAAGTCCGGGTCTTGTGCATGAAGCGTCCTTTGCCGGGGGTGGCGTGCCGATGGTCCGGCACCTGTCACTCCAGCATAGAAAGTAGTTTCCAATCTGGCAAGTACTTTCTGGAAACATTGTTGGTGTCAGGCCCACACATCCATGATCGACAGGTTGGCGGAGGCCAGCAGGGAGCGCAGGGTGCTGACCGAGAGGCCCACGACCGTGTGCGGATCGCCCTCAATGCCGGTGATGAACGCCGACCCGCGCCCGTCGATGGTGAAGCCCCCGGCGCAGGGCAGGGGCTCGCCGGTGGCGACGTAGGCACCGATTTCCGCGTCGGTGACGTCCGCGAAGGTGACCGAGGCAGAAGCCACGGTGCCCAGCGTGGCGCCGGTTCCGCCGTCGTCCTCCTCCGTGCTGCGGTTGTCCACCAGCCAATGCCCGGTGTGCAGGATGCCGGTCCGCCCGCGCATGGCCCGCCAGCGTTCGGCGGCGACCTCGGGGGTGTGGGGCTTGCCGTAGGGCACGCCGTCGAGTTCGAAGACCGAGTCGCAGCCGAGCACCACGGCACCGTCGGCTGCCTCCACGGCGGCCACGGCTTCGGCCTTGGTCCGGGCCAGCAGCAGGGCCATGGCCAGCGGGTCCAGTGCGCCGCCGAGGCGGGCGGTGGCCTCGGCGACGGCAGCGTCCTCGTCGACGTCCGAGACGATGGCCTCGAAGCCGATCCCCGCGTCGACGAGGATCCGGGCCCGCCCCGGTGACTGGGAGGCCAGCACCAGCAGCGGCAGGTCCTGCGTGCCGGTGGTCCCGGTAGCGGCGGATGCGGGGGAGGGGGCGTCGGTGGTCATGGAACTACCGTAGTGCGTCCTGTCGCTCGTCCGGGTCGTGGGCCTCGCCGAACGGGAACCAGGCGTTGGAGTCCTCCGCCGCGGGATCTGCCGGGGCGACGGGTTCCACCGGGCCCCCGGGGCCGCCGTCGGGCCCCTCCGGGCCACCGGCCTCCGGGTCGGCACCCCCGCCGGTGCCACCGGTGGAGCCCGCAGACAGGGCGGCGATCTTCGATCCCTCGACGTCGACATCGGGCAGGAGCCGGTCCAGCCACTTCGGGATGTACCAGGCATGGCGGCCCAGCAGGTGCATGATCGCCGGGGTGATCGTCATGCGGACCACGAAGGCGTCCAGGAGCACGCCAATGGCCAGCGAGAAGCCGATCGCCCGGATCATCGTCAGGTGGGAGAAGATGAAGCCGGCGAACACGCTGGTCATGATCAGCGCCGCGGCCGTCACCACGGGGGCCGAATGGGCGAACCCGGAGCGGACCGCCGAACGGGCCTTTTCCCCGTGGGCAAACGATTCACGCATGCCCGAGACGAGGAACACCTGGTAGTCCATCGCCAGGCCGAACAGGATGCCGGTGAGCAGGATGGGCAGGAAGCTCATGATCGGGCCGGGCGTCTCGACGCCGAACAGGCCCGAGAGCCACCCCCACTGGTAGACGGCGACGGTGGCGCCGAAGGATGCGACGAGCGAGAGCAGGAACCCCGCGGTGGCCAGCAGCGGTACCACCACCGACCGGAAGACCAGCAGCAACAGGATGAGGGAGAGCCCGACGACGATGCCCAGGTAGAGCGGCACCACTTGCGAAATGCGCTCGGAGACATCGATCTGTGCGGTCACCTGCCCGGTCAGTGCCAGATGCGAGCCGGTCTCGGATTCGATCTGCAACGCCGCGTTGCGGATGTCGGTGACCACCTGTTCGGTCGCCTGGCTCGCCGGGCCGTCCTGGGGCACGATCTGCAGGACGCCCAGGGTGTGCGCCTCATTGTTTCCCACCGGGACCGCAGCGACCACGCCGTTGATGCCGCGCAGCTGGTCCGCGATGTCCAGCGTCTTGGCTTCGGCCTGTTCGGCGGTGAGCCCCTGGGGCAGGTCGGCCACCGCGATGATGGGCCCGTTGTAGCCGGCGCCGAACTTTTCGCTGAGCAGGTCATAGGCCTGGTGGGCGCTGGAGTCGACCGGTTCGGCGCTGCCATCGGGCAGGGCGGTGCGCAATTGCAGGGCCGGCAGGGCCATGATGCCCAGCAGCAGGATGCCGACCACGCCCATCAGGACGGGACGCCTCGTCACGAAGGCGCCCCAGCCACGGTTGCCGGCGGCGTTGGGGTGCGCCGCGGAATCGGTGCTGGCCGACACGGGTGAAGCGTGGGCCCCGGCGGCGGAGGCATCCGTCGCCGTGTTCGCCGCTGCCTTGCGCCAGGCCCGCTTGCTGACCAGCTTGGTCCCGATGATGCCCAGCAGGGCCGGGGTCAGGGTGATGGCGATCAGCACGGCCATGGCGACCGTGAAGGCGGCGGAGAACCCGAGGATCGAGAGGAAGGGCAGGCCCGGGACGGCCAACGCCGAGAGGGCGATGATGACGGTCAGGCCGGCGAAGACCACTGCGTTGCCGCTGGTCCCGGTGGCCCGGCCGATGGATTCCTCCATGTCCATGCCGTCCAGCAGCTGGCGGCGGTGCCGGTGCACGATGAACAGCGAGTAGTCGATGCCCACTGCCAGGCCCAGCATCAGGGCCAGTGCCGGGGTGATCGAGGCCATCTCGATCACGCTGGACAGGGCCAGGGTGCCGCCCACGCCGGCGCCGACGCCCAGCACTGCCATCACCAGGGGCAGGCCGGCGGCGACCAGGGTGCCGAGCATGACCATGAGCACGACGGCGGCAATCACCAGGCCGATGATCTCGGCCGAGCCGAAGACCGAGGAGATGTCCTGGACGATGTCCTTGGAGTAGTCGACCTCCAGGCCGGTGGACGTGGCGGCGCCGGCGATGTCCTGGATCTTCTCGCGGACCTCGGGCGTCAGGGCATCGGCTGAACCGACGAAGCTGACATTGACGGCGGCGGTGGTCCCGTCCTGGGAGACGAAGCGCATGCCCTCGGTCGACTTCGCCTTGCGCGCACCCAGGGCCAGGTCCTTCTGCCCGTCCTCGAGCTTCTGCTCCGCGTCCTTGAGCTTCTGCTCCGACGCCGGCAGCTTGGCCTTGGCGTCCTTGAGCTTCTTTTCCCCGGCATCGAGCTTGGCCCGGTTCTGGTCGATCTTCTGCTGGCCGGCATCGAGCTTGGCCTCGTTGGCGGCGATTTCGCGCGCCCCGGAGTCGATCTTTGCCTGCCCGGCGGCGAGTTCCGCCGCCCCGGCGTTGAGCTTCTTCTCGTTGGCCGCGATTTGGGCGCGACCTGAGTCGAGCTGCTTCTTGGAGGTGGCCAGCTTCTTTTCGCCCGCCGCGAGCTCCTGCTTCTTGGCGGCGAGGGTCTTCTTGCCCTGGGCCAGTTGGGCGGCCCCGGAGTCGAGCTGCATCTTGGAGGCGTTGAGCTTCTGGACCCCGGCCGAAGCCTGGTCGAGTCCGGCCTGGCCCTTCTTCAGCTCGGCGCGCTGCGCGTCAACCTGCTGCTGGGTCAGCGGTGCCGGGAGTCCTGCATCGAGGAGCTTCTGCACGCCATCGAGCTGCTCGTTGCCCTGGTCGATGTCCTTCTGCTGGGAGGAGATTGCCGCGGGCACCTGGGAGAGCGAGGAGACGCCGAACTGTTGGGCCAGCTGGGCGGCGCCGGCCTTGTATTGCTGCTGGCCCGCGGCGATCTTCTGCTCGTTGGCCTGCAGGTCCTTCTCGCCCTGGGCGAGCTGGGACTTGCCGTCAGCCATCTTGGCCGCGCCGGCGTCGTACTGTTGTTGCCCGGCGGCCAGCTGGTTCTTGGCGGCCTGGAGCTTCTGGCGGCCATCGGCGATCTGTGCGCTCGGCGCGGCCAGCTTCTGCCGGCCGGCGGCGAGCTGGGCCTTGGCGTCGGCCAGCTGCTTCCTGCCGTCGTCGATCTTGGCCTGGGCCTTCTTCAGCTCGGCGCGCCCGTCGGCGATCTTCTGCTCGTTGGCGGCGATCTGCTTCTTGCCGTCTGCCAGCTTCTGCTTGCCGTCTTCGAGCTGGCGGCGGCCATCGGCGAGTTTCTCGTCCGCCTTCCTGACCTGGACGGAGGCGTCGTCGAGCTGCTCCTGCGTGGTGAAGGGGTTCGAGGCAGTCCGCACGTCCTTCAGGCCCTCCAGCTCCTCGAGCGAGGAACCGATCGCCTTCTTCTGGGCGCTGGTGAAACGCGTGCCGTCGGCCGTCTGGTAGACGATCGAGCCGCTGCCCCCGGAGAACTCCGGCATCTCGGCCTTCAGCTTGTCCAGGGCACGTTGGGTTTCGGTGCCGGGGATGGAGAAGCTGTTGGTCAGCGTGCCCATGAAGGCCCCGGCGGAGGCGCCGATGGCGAGCAGGGCGACGAGCCACGCGGAAACGAAGACCCAGCGGCGGCGGTAGGCCAGCCGGCCGAGCTTGTAGAGGAAGGTGGCCATGGATCAGGCCTCTCGGGTCGTGGCCGGTGCGGCCGGGACGTTCAGGGTGGGGAAGCCGTCGCGTAGCTGGGCCAGCGCGGTGGTGAGGTGGTCCTGCAAACGGGCCAGTGATGCGTCGGAGAGGTCGCCGTTCGCCGTCTGGATCCAGTGTTCGAAGGCGGCGCGTCCTGCCCCGATGATCGAATTGGCGAAGACGGAGACGGTGAGGGGGGCGGTGCCGGGAAGCCGGGAGGTGATCGCGTCGACCAGCCGGGCGGCGCAGTCGTTCCATGATTCGAGCTGCAACCGGTCCAGTTGGGGGCTGGTGTGGGCCGCAGCGACGAGTTCGGCAACGGGGGCCAGCAGGCTGCGATCGGCCAGCGCGTTGAGGGCGTTGACCGCAGCGGACATGATGGGCAGATCCCGCGGTTGTGTCTCGAAGATCTGCAACACGTGCTCGACGAACGCCTCGGTGGGGCCGTTCAGCGCGGACTCGAGCGTGGAGAAGTAGTTGAAGAACGTGCGGCGCGAGACCCCCGCAGCTTCGGCCACGCGGTCGGCGGTGACCGCTTCCAGGCCCTCGGCGCGCAGCAGTGCCAGCGCAGCGTCGACGATGGCCTGGCGCGTGGCCGTCTTGTTGATTTCACGGCGTGAGGGAGGGGCGGCCTCGGTGCCGGCCGTGTCCGGGGAGGGGGAAGTCACGTCAATTACACTACGTGCAAGTTTGCACGCAGTGCAAATTGGTTCGCGGGGTGGAAAACCACGGGCCCTCCACCGCGCGCTGCGGTGGAGGGCCCGATGGGTGCGTCGGCGTTGGGCCTAGACGCGCGCCGGGGTGTCCTCGACGGCGGGGGATTCCGCCTCCAGGCCGGCCTCATCCTGGGCGGCGGCGAACTCGTCGGCGAACGGGTTGCCGTTGCGCGGTGCGTTGTAGAGCTCCAGGTCCAGGATGCCCTCGCGTTTTGCGACGATCACCGGAACCAGTGCCTGGCCGGCGACGTTGACCGCGGTGCGGCCCATGTCGATGATCGGGTCAACGGCCAGCAGCAGGCCGACGCCCGCCAGGGGCAGGCCCAGCGTGGACAGCGTCAGGGTGAGCATCACGACGGCGCCCGTGGTGCCGGCCGTGGCCGCCGAACCCAGCACCGAGACGATCGCGATGAGGACGTATTGGGTGACATCGAGCTGGATGCCGAAGAACTGGGCGACGAAGATCGCTGCCACCGCAGGGTAGATGGCGGCGCAGCCGTCCATCTTGGTGGTCGCCCCCAGCGGCACGGCGAAGGAGGCGTAGCCGCGGGGCACCCCGAGGTTGCGTTCGGTCACGCGCTGGGTCAGCGGCAGCGTGCCGATGGAGGAGCGGGAGACGAAGCCCAGCTGCACCGCCGGCCAGACGCCGGAGAAGTAGGAGCGCACGTTCAGCCCGTGGGCGCGCACCAGGATCGGGTACACCACGAACAGCACCAAGGCGAGCCCCACGTAGATCGCCACGACGAACTTGCCCAGCGCCCCCATGGTGTCCCACCCGTAGGAGGCCGTCGCGTTGCCGATCAGCCCCACGGTGCCCAGTGGGGCCAGGCGGATGATCCACCACAGGATCTTCTGGATGATCGAGAGCAGCGAGGCGCTCAAATCAAGGAACGGCTTGGCGGCGGCCCCGACCTTCAGCGCCGCAACGCCGACGGCCACGGCAATGACCAGGATCTGCAGGACGTTGAAGCTGACGCTGGTGTCCGCCACGCCGTCGGCCATCTTGGTGCTGGCCCCCAGGCCCAGGAAGTTCTGCGGGATCAGCCCGGTGAGGAAGGCCCACCAGTCGCCGGTCTTGCCGGTGTAATCGGCGGGGGCCTGCTGGCCGGTGTTGGCCCCGGGCTGGAAGATGGTGCCCAGGCCCATGCCGATCAGTACGGCGATCAGGGCGGTGATGCCGAACCAGAGGATGGTCCGCCAGGCCAGCCGGGCCGCGTTGGTCACCTGGGCGAGGTTCGCGATGGAGGCGACCACCGCGAAGAAGATCAGCGGGATGACCGCGGCGCGCAGCAGCGAGACGTAGCTGGAGCCGATGGTGTCCAGGGTGGCGCCGAGTGCGTTCGGGGCGTCCTCGGTGCTTCCGGTGTACTTGGCGACCAGGCCCAGGACCACGCCGAGGATGAGCCCGGCGACGATCTGCGGCCCGAAGGCCGTGGCCCAGCGGGGGAGTTTGCGGTGGGGTGCGGTTGATGTGCTCACCGGACGACGGTAGGGCGGAAACATACACCGGCGGGAGTCGTTGTTGCGCTTTATGACGCGCCGGTGGTGCGGCCCCGGCGGCTGCCCTGCCGCGCATCCCGTGCGCCGCAAGGCATCCGCCGGGGCATTCCCGAATCCGGTGTGGTGAATCCCACCCCGCCGGTGACGTGCTCAGGCGGTGGGCAGCAGCGCCCGACGCAGCGTATCGAGACCGACCGAGCCCATGTTCAGCGCCTGGGTGTGGAAGGCGCGCAGGTCGAAGGCGTCCCCTTCGGCCTCGCGGCGGGCGTCGCGGATCTGCTCCCAGAGGCGCTGGCCGACCTTGTAGGACGGGGCCTGGCCCGGCCAGCCCAGGTAGCGGGTGAACTCGAACTTGCGCTGGCCCTCGGAGATGTCCAGGTGCTTCGAGAGGAAGTCGTATCCCTTCTCCGGGGTCCACGGGCCCGAACCCCAGCGTTCGGGCATGTCCAGTTCCAGGTGCACGCCGATGTCGAACACCACGCGGGCGGCGCGCATGCGCTGCATGTCCAGCATCCCCATGTGGTCGCCGGGATCGGCCAGGTAGCCCAGATCCAGCATCAGGCGTTCGGCGTAGAGCGCCCAGCCCTCGCCGTGGCCGGACACCCAGCAGGCGTTGCGGCGCCAGTTGTTCAGCGTGTCCTTGCGGTAGGTGGCCGTGCCGACCTGCAGGTGGTGGCCCGGTACGCCCTCGTGGTAGACCGTGGTGGTCTCGGCCCAGGTGGTGAATTCGTCCTCGCCGGCCGGAACCGACCACCACATGCGTCCGGGACGGCTGAAGTCATCCGAGGGGCCGGTGTAGTAGATCCCGCCCTCCTGGGTGGGGGCGATCATGCATTCGAGCCGACGCATGGTGTCGGGGATGTCGAAGTGCACCCCGGCCAGGTCGGCGACGGCGCGGTCTGCCTTCTCCTGCATCCAGGCCTTCAGGGCATCGGTGCCCTTGAGCTGGCGGGCGGTGTCGGCGTTGAGGATCTCCTTGGCCTCGGCGATCGAGGCGCCCGGCTTGACCTTCTCGGCGACCTGTTCCTGTTCGGCGATCAGCCGGTCCAGTTCGGCCACGCCCCACGCGTAGGTCTCGTCCAGGTCGACGGCTGCACCGATGAAGCGACGCGAGCACAGCGAGTAGTACTCCCGTCCCACGGCGTCCTTCTCCGGAGCGGCAGGCAGCAGCCCGGTCTCCAGGAAGTCGGCCAGCCGCGTATAGGCGTCCGCGGCGTCGGCGGCATTCCTGGCCAGCCCGGAGCGCAGGGATTCCTCCAGCGCGCCCTCGGTGGGCCGGGCGTCGGCTGCGAGGGTGGTGAAGAAGCCACCGTCCTTGGCGTAGTCGCGGGCCTGCTCGATGACGATCTTGACCTGGCGCTGCGCTGCAACGTGGCCCGCATCCCGGCTCTTGCCCAGCGAGGCGATGTATCCGTCGATGGCGGCGCCGACGTTGGCCAGCCGACCGGCGATATGGCCCCACTGTTCGGCGGTGTCGGTGGGCATCAGGTCGAAGATCGCACGGATGTCCTGCGCCGGGCAGGCGATGTTGTTCAGCTCCGTGATGCCTGTCGCATGCAGCTCCAGGTCCAGCCCGAGGCGTTCGCGCATGGCATCGAGGGTGACGGCGTCGACGTCGTCGACCGGCTCCAGTCCCTCGAGCGCCCCAAGGGTTTCGCGGACGGCGGCCGCGTAGGCCTCCTGCCCGGCGGGGGAGTAGTCGGAGTACCCGGTCTCGTGGCCGGGGATGCCCAGCGACGTGGCGAAGTCCGGGGCGAGTTCGAGCAGGCGGTCGAAGAAGCGGTCGGCGACGGCGTCGATCTCGCTCGGGGTGCGGGTGGCGGCAGGTGTGGCGTTGGTCATAGTGACCAGCCTAGTTGCTTGTGAAGTCCTTGTTGAAGGGTTTCCGGTGGGTGTTTCCGGCGCCTAGAACCGCCCGCTGCGCCAGGCGCCCGGGTGGCCGGAGAGTTGGCGGCGGCGACGGAACTGGGACCGCAGCGCCTCCCGGCGTGCGCCGGGGCCGTCGGCTGCCGGTTCGTCGGTGCCGGGCGTGACGCCGGACAGCGCCGCGAGGACGGCCGTGAGCGCGGCGATCTGCTCGGCGTCGGGGTTGCCCTTGACCACCCTGAACAGCGCCGGCGAGGCGTCCGGGGAGGAGGCACCGTCGTCGTGCCGGGTTTCTTCGGTCCCGGTCACAGCGGGATGTTCCCGTGCTTCTTGGCCGGCAGCGAGGCGTGCTTGTCCCGCAGGGCGCGCAGGCCGCGGACGATCTGCGTGCGGGTGTCCGCCGGGGCGATGACCGCGTCGATGTAGCCGAGTTCGGCGGCCTGGTAGGGGTTGAGCAGCTCTGCCTCGTAGCCCTCGATGATCTCGGTGCGGCGGGCCTCGACGTCCCCGCCGGCCTCGGCGATGGCCGCCAGGTCGCGGCGGTAGAGGATGTTGACGGCGCCCTGGGCGCCCATGACGCCGATCTGGGCGGTGGGCCAGGCGAGGTTCAGGTCGGCCCCGAGCTTCTTGGAGCCCATGACGATGTAGGCGCCGCCGTAGGCCTTGCGGGTGATGACGGTCAGCTTGGGCACAGTGGCCTCGGCGTAGGCGAAGAGCAGCTTGGCGCCGCGGCGGATGATGCCCTGGAACTCCTGGTCCTTGCCGGGCAGGAACCCGGGGACGTCGACGAGGGTGAGGATCGGGAGGCCGAACGCGTCGCAGTGGCGCACGAAGCGTGCCGCCTTCTCCGAGGCGGCGATGTCCAGGGTGCCGGCGAATTGCATCGGCTGGTTCGCCACGATGCCGACGCTGCGGCCCTCGACGCGGGCGTAGCCGATCATCACGTTGGGGGCGTAGAGCGCCTGCATCTCCAGGAACGCGCCGTCGTCGACGATGTGCTCGATGACGGTGCGCATGTCATAGGGCTGGTTGGCCGAGTCCGGGATCAGGGCGTCGAGCTCGAGGTCGGCCGCCGTGACGTCGAGTTCCTCCTCGAACTCGGTCGCGGGGGCCTCGGTGAGGTTGTTGGAGGGCAGGTAGTCCAGCAGTTCCTTCACGAAGTCGATCGCGTCCGACTCGTCGGAGGCCAGGTAGGTGGCGGTGCCCGTGTTGGCGTTGTGCTGCCGCGCGCCGCCGAGGGTCTCCATGTCCACTTCCTCGCCGGTGACGGCCTTGATGACGTCGGGGCCGGTGATGAACATGTGGCTGGTCTTGTCCACCATGATCACGTAGTCGGTCAGCGCGGGGGAGTAGGCGGCACCGCCGGCGCAGGGGCCCAGGATGATGGAGATCTGCGGGACGACCCCGGAGGCGTGGACGTTGTTGCGGAAGATGTCGGCGAACATGGCCAGCGAGGCGACGCCCTCCTGGATGCGGGCGCCGCCGCCGTCGTTGATGCCCACGACCGGGCAGCCGTTGCGCAGCGCGAACTCCTGGACCTTGACGATCTTCTCGCCGTTGACCTTGCTCAGCGAGCCGCCGTAGACGGTGAAGTCCTGCGAGTACACGGCCACGAGGCGGCCGTCGACGGTGCCGTGGCCGGAGACGACGCCGTCGCCGAGGGGATGCTTGGCGTCCATGCCGAAGGCGGTGGTGCGGTGCACTGCCAGGGCATCGAACTCGACGAACGAGCCCTCATCCAGCAGCAGCTCGATGCGCTCGCGGGCCGTGTTCTTGCCGCGCGCGTGCTGCTTCTCGATGGCCGCCTCGCCCGAGGGGGCCTGCGACAGCGACTGCCGGCGCCGGAAGTCGGCGATCTTGCCTGCGGTGGTGGACACGTCGATCTGTTCGTCCACGTTCTGGAGGCCGGTCTCGCTCATGCGGGAGACTCCCGTCTGCTTGAAAATAGTAGGAATGGCACAACCAACGTGCCCGCATGGCCAGTCTAGTGACGCCGCGCGCGGGGTTGGCTGTAGGAACCCTACAAAGTCGACGCGTGGCGCTCGGTCGATGAGGGGTCCAAATCTCTTGTTACCGGTGGGTAACATTTGCTGGATTCTTCCCGTAGGCTGGTGCCATGAGCGAGTCCACAGCACCCCAGAACCCCGTCGGCGACGCCGGCGAAACCTCCCGCCGCTTCGCCGGACGCACCGTGTTGATGAGCGGTGGCAGCCGCGGCATCGGCCTGGCCATCGCCCTGCAGCTGGCCGCCGGCGGCGCCAACATCGCCCTGCTGGCCAAGACCGCCACGGCCCACCCCTCGTTGGAGGGAACCGTCTACACCGCGGCCGAGCAGATCCGCGCGGCGGGGGCCAAGGCGCTGCCCATCGTCGGGGACGTGCGCAACGACGAGGACGTCCAGGGAGCCGTGGACGCAACCGTCGCCGAGTTCGGCGGGATCGACATCGTCGTCAACAACGCCTCCGCCATCGACCTGTCCACCACGGATGCCGTGTCCATGAAACGCTACGACCTGATGCAGGACATCAACGCCCGCGGGACCTTCCTGCTCTCCAAGCTGAGCCTGGACGCTTTGCGCGCCTCCGACAACGCCCACATCCTCACCCTGTCCCCGCCGCTGAACCTGGACCCGCAGTGGGCCGGGGCCAACCTGGCCTACACGATGGCCAAATACGGGATGTCCCTGACCACGTTGGGCCTGGCCGAGGAACTGCGCGGGGACGGCATCGCCGTGAATTCGCTGTGGCCGGCGACGATCATCAACACGGCCGCCATCCGCAACCTGCCCGGCGGCGAGAAGATCATCGCCGGTGCGCGCCAGGACACGATCGTCTCCGACGCCGCGGCCGCCATCCTGGCCCGCCCGGCCGCCGAGTGCACCGGCAACTTCTTCATCGACGAGGACGTCCTGCGTGAAGAGGGGATCAGCGACTTCACCGGGTACAGCATGGGCGCGCCCGAGGACCGCCTGGTCCCCGACATGTTCCTCTGAGGCGCAAGGCCCGGGGTTGGGGGCCGAGGGGCGGGGTGCTTGCCGCGTCCCCACCGCCCCGCGATGATGGGACGGTGGACAGGACCCCCGGGACCGAGGCCGCCGACTTCTACGGTGGGCTGGTGGCCGACGCCTACGCACTGCTGAAATCCGAGACGTTCGACGCCGAGCGCTACGTCGCATTCGTTGACACCTTTGGCGAGCCCGGGCTCGAGATCGGTTGCGGGGATGGGCACCCGCTGTTGACCCTGGTGGCAGCCACCCTGGACGTGGAGGGAGTCGACTCCTCGCCCGACATGCTGGCCCGGGCGGCGGACGCGGCCGACGCGGCGGGCCTGGAGGTGGAACTGCATCAGGCGCGGATGGAGGACCTGGACCTGCGGCGGAGCTACCGGACCATCTACCTGGCCGGGCCCACCTTCGAGCTGCTGCCCGACGACGAGCACGCCCTGGCCGCGCTGCACGCCATGCGCCGGCACCTGCGCCCCGACGGCACCGTGATGATCCCGCTGTGGACTCCCACGCCCACCGATCCTGCGGTGCTCGGAGTCGCCCGGGAGGCCTTCGACGGGGCAGGGGCGTTGCTGAGGTACACGCCCCTGGCCGAGCACTACGACGTGGCGACCCGCACGCGCACCACCCGGGTGCTCTATGAACGGATCCACCCCAACGGCCGGGGCGAACGGGTCGAACGCGACTGGATCATCCACTGGCAGACGCCCCGGACGCTGGCCGGGTTGGCGCAGGACGCCGGGCTGGCCATCCTGATGGTCCACCCGGAGGAGGACCTCCTGGAAGGGACACCCGGCGAGGAGTCGACGGTCTACCTGCAGCACGCCCCATCGACGCCATGACACACAGTGCGTACGGTGGACGGGAAGGCCAACGGCCGATGCACGGGCGTAGGGAGGGGCAAGGATGTTTGGATCCATCGGACAACCGGCATCGGGAGCCAGGAACGATCAGAGCGCCCGCCTCTTCCTGAAGTACCTGCGCAGCGAAGCGGACCGTCCCGGCGCGAGCCGGGACCTGGAGCGGCGTAGCGCACGCTGGCGCACCATCAAGCGGTGGTTCACCCGCCGCTGAACGGCGGCGATCGGCCAGGTACCTCCCGGAAGCGTCGAACGGCAACCCGGATAAGCTGGACACCATGAACGACTCCGCCTCCTTGCGCGCCCCGCTGGACGCCGCGACCCTGCGTCGCGACCTCGTCGGTGCGGGGCTGATCCGCCGGCTGGACGTGGTCGAGTCCACTGGCTCGACCAACACCGACCTCGCTGCAGCCTTCGCCAAGGCACCGGACACGTGGCCGGAGATCAGCGTGCTGGCCACCGATTTCCAATCGGCGGGCCGGGGCCGGCTGGAGCGCAGCTGGCAGGCCCCTCCGCGCAGCTCGCTGGCGGTCAGCATCCTGCTGCGCCCGGCACCCGGCGGTGCCACGCCCCCGGAGGAGGCCTACGGCTGGCTGTCCATGCTGTGTGCCAGCGCGTTGGCCGCCGCCCTGCGCGAGACGGCTGGGGTGCCGGCGGAACTGAAGTGGCCCAACGACGTCATCATCGCCGGGCGCAAGGTCGCCGGGGTCCTGGCGCAACTCGTTCCCGCCCCCCACGGTGCGCCCGCCGTCGTCGTCGGCTCCGGGGTCAACGTCAGCCTCGACCGGGGGGAACTACCCGTCCCCACGGCCACCTCGCTGCTGCTCGAGGACGCCAGCACCGTGGACACCACCGAGTTGCTGACCGCCTACGTGCGCCAGATGTCGCGGCTCTATTCGGGCTTCCTGCGCACCGGCTGCCGGGCCGTGGAACCGATCGACCAGGGTGGATCGCTGCTCGAACGCGTTTCCGCGAACATGGCCACCCTCGGGGCCCCGGTGCGGGCCGAGCTGCCCGGCGGCGGCACGGTGGAGGGCATCGCCGTGGGACTGGAAGCCGACGGCGGCCTCGGAATGCGGGCCGATGACGGAAGCACCAGCGTGGTCCGCGCGGGCGACGTGGTCCACCTGCGGCGCACCGACGGCCGCTACGCCTGAGCCGGGCCGGCGCGGCACCCCGGACGGCAGGGGACACCGGGCGGGTAACAACTGGGCGGGCGGCCGCCGGGCGGGCACGCCTAGAATTGATGGACACAGGATGGAAGGACACGATGAGGCTGCGGCTCGCGGAGGACGAATGGGTGATCGTCAAGACCCGTGCGCACCGCCGTGTCCTGAACCGCCCCGCCGTCGTGTTCATCGTCATCGCGGCGCTGACGGCCTTCGCGCTGGGGACGCTCACCCGGCAGGACCTGCCCCAGGCGGTGCTGGACACCGTTCCCCTGCTGCAGGTGGTGGTCCCGATCGTCGCCGCGGTGCTGGTGCTGGCCTGGTGTGTGATCCCCCTGCTGAGATGGCGCCGCACCGTGGTCTTCCTGACCAGCCAGCGCATCGTCGTCCGCCGCGGCGTCACCGCCAAGAACCAGTGGGAGCTGCCGTTGGCGTTCGTGCGGACCCTGCGGATCAGCCAGAAACTGCTGGAACGCGGCAGCGGCTCCGGGGCGCTGGTGCTGGAGACCGCCAACGGGCCGGTGCGGTTGCCGCATCTGCCCCGGGTGGACCGGGTGAGGGCGCTGGTGGTGACGGCGATTGAGCATTTACCCAGATCCATGGGGTTCGATGGTGTAGATATTGGTACGGAGGAACACGTGGATGGGATCGGACATGGATGATGGGCACGACGCCGGTGGACAGGAAGCGGGCTACCCCGCACCCACCGGTGGGGAGCCCGCACCACGGACCGCACCACTGCCCATCGTGAACGCCGCGCCGCCTGCGGACGACGCCGGGGCGGACGCCGCCGACCGGGCCCGCCTGGCCGATCCCGAACCGCCGCGCACCAGCACCGGATCGCTGCCGAGCCTCAGCCCGGACGCCGGCCCGGAAACCCGCGCCCTGCCGCTGGTCCAGGCGCTTGAACGCGAAAAGGTCAAGGAATCGGCCCAGGGCCTGGAGATGATGCTGCTCGGGTCCAAACGCACCATGCGCCGCCGCGACGTTGCAGCCGCCGCCGGGATCTCGCTGCTCAGTGCCCGCAAGCTCTGGCGCGCCCTCGGATTCCCCAACCTGGGCGATGACGACGTCGCCTTCACCGAGAACGACCTCGACGCGCTGCAGACCATCCTGGGCAACGTGCGCTCCTCCAACCTGACCGAGGAGGCCGCCGTCTCGATCACCCGGTCCATCGGGCAGATGACCGACCGCATGGTCGTCTGGCAGATCGAGGCCCTCGTGGAGGACATGGTCCAGAACCAGGGCATCAGCGACCCCGAGGCCCGCCGCCGGCTGGTGGACCGGCTGCCGGACCTGATCGACCCGCTGGAGAAGCTGCTGGTGTACTCGTGGCGCCGCCAGCTCAACGCGGCGGTCCACCGGCTCGGAGTCCGCGCCGAATCCGGCCTGGCCTCCAGCGAGGTCGGACGCGACGGCAGCGAGGACGACGCCCCGTTGCCCCTGGCCCGCGCCGTCGGATTCGCCGACCTGGTCTCCTACACCTCCCTGTCCCGCCGGATGAACGAACGCACGCTGGCGCAGATGGTGCAGCGCTTCGAGAACAAGTGCGCCGAAATCATCTCCGTCGGCGGCGGACGCCTGGTCAAGACCATCGGAGACGAGGTCCTGTTCATCGCCGAAACCCCGCAGGCCGGCGCGCAGATCTCCCTGGCACTGGCCACCGAGTTCGCGAACGACGATTTCCTGCCCAAATGCCGTGTCTCGGTGGTCTGGGGACGCATCCTCTCCCGGCTGGGCGACGTGTACGGCCCCACCGTCAACCTCGCGTCCCGGCTCACCGCGCTCGCCGACCCCGGAACCGTCTGGACCGACTCGGTCACCGCCGGCACCCTCGAGGGCGACAAGCGCTTTGTGCTCAGCCCCCAGCCCACCACACAGGTGCGTGGATTCGGGGACATCAACCCCGTGGTGCTCTCCATGGGGGAGGGCGAAGGCCTGATTCTCGACTAGCCCCTGCACGCCGGCGGCCCGTTCCCGGCGTTTCATCCATCCTCTAGACTGGTTGTTGGCCCAATTTCGCGTCCTTTGGGGGGCACGGAATCAGACAGTGGATGAGGACCATAGAACATGTCCCGATGGGGAACGCGCCCAGGCAAGAGCACGGGCTTCAGGGCGGCCGCGGTGTCGGTGGTCTCGGCATTGGCCATCACCGGGGCGATCATCTACCCCGGATTCAAGACCGCCGACGTCGATCTGAACGACGGCGGCGTGTGGGTGGTCAACAAGACGCTGAACAAGGTGGGCCACCTCAACTACCAGTCCAAGGTGCTCGACGGCGGGATCCTCACCCCCCTTCCGGACTACGACCTCGAGCAGAACGCCAACCAGGTCTTCGTGCGCAACCTGGAACAGGGCGCCCTGACGACGATCGATCCGGCCATGGTCCAGTTCGCCGACGACAACGCCCTGCCGGCCAACTCTTCCTTCTCGCACGGGACAGGAGTCGTCTCCGTAGCCGATGCCGATCACGGCATCGTCTACGCCACCGGGACCGACGAGCTTGGAAGCTTTGCCTCCCAGGACACCCCGCCCCTGATCGACGCCCAGGGCAAGGTCCTCACGGCCGTGGGCGAGGACGACCGGGTGTGGGCCGTGGACGTCGATGCGCAGGACTTCATCAGCTGGACCCGGCAGCCTGACGGATCGTTCCGCGAGGAATCGAAGAAGCATGTCGACGCGATCCCCGGAGGGGCCAAACTCCAGCTCACCGTGGTCGGTGACACGGCAGTCCTCTTTGACGAGGGCACCGGCACGGTGTTCACCTCGACGGGAAAGACGTCCACGGTCGTGGACCCCGTCGGCGGGAAGCTGCAGGCCCCTGGGCCGGACGCCGGCCACGCGGCTATCGCACTGGGCAACAAGCTGGCCAACGTTCCCCTGGGCGGCGGCGAACCGGAGTACCAGCCGTTGAAGTCTGGCGGGACACCCATCCAGCCGGTTCGGGTCGGTGACTGCACCTACGCCGCCTGGCAGGGGAGCGGGGAGTACCTGCGTGATTGCGAAGACGACGGACAGGACGTCTCCCAGACAGTTCCGGAAATGCCCAGCACCGCTGAATTGAAATTCCGGGTCAACCGCGACGTCGTCGTGCTCAATGACGTGGCGTCCGGCCAGGTGTGGCTGGTCAACGAAGGCATGCAGATCGTCAGCAACTGGAGCGACCTGGAACCGCCGAAGGGCAAGGGCGAGGCGAAGAAGGAGGACTCCAAGGAGGTCACCGACGCCATCGAGTTGCCCAACCGCACCAAGGACAACAAGAAACCCATCACCAAACCCGATGACTTCGGTGTCCGGGCCGGGCGCACCACCGCATTGCCGGTCCTGTTCAACGACGTGGATCCCGACGGCGACCTCCTCACGGCGGGCCTGCAGGGAAAACAACCGTCTGTCGGGACGCTGCAGCAGATCCATGACGGCACGGGCTTCCAGCTCGTCGTGCCCGCGGACGCCTCCGGCCGCACCTCGTTCACCTATGAAGCGAACGATGGTCGTGGCGGCCGGGCGACGGGCACCGCCGGCATCCGGGTGGTTCCGGAGGGTGAAAACCAGAAGCCCACCCAGGATCGCGTGACGACCCTGCGCGTCCAGCAGGGCGAATCCGTCACCCAGGATGTGTTGAGCGATTGGAAGGACCCGGACGGTGATGACCTCCAGCTCCTCGGCGCCTCCAGCGAGGACCAGGACGTCGTCCGCGTCCGGCCCGACGGGGCGCTGACGTTCCAGGACAACGGCAAGAAGGTCGGCCGCAAGGAGATCACCGTCCAGGTCTCCGACGGACGCGAGGGGGCCCAAGGTCGCATCGTGGTGGAGACGCTGGCCAAATCCGCCACGCCTCCGGTGACCGCTACGGACCATGTGACCGCGAACGTCGGGGAGGAAGTGACCTTCTCGCCGTTGGAGAACGATGCCGATCCCAGCGGGACGGAATTGCGGTTGGCCAACGTCGAATCGGTGAACGGAGTGGAGCTGAAGAGCAACTCGGATACCGGCACCGTCACCATCCGTGGCCAACGGGCCGGGACGTTCTACGCGAAATACGTCGCCACCAACGGGCCAGCCAGTGCCCCGGGGCTGATCCGCATCGACGTGAAGGACCCCGAGCAGAATTCGGGCAACCCCGTCGCAGTCCGCGACGTTGCCTTGCTTCCCGCCGGCCAGGACGTCCTGGTCAATGTCCTGGGCAACGACTCCGACCCGGCAGGCGGGGTCCTGGTCCTCATCGGTGCCGACGTCCCCGACGATGCCCCATTCACCGTCTCGGTGGAACGCAACAGCTTTGTCCGCGTCACCGACGTGCGCGGACTGACCGAACCAACCAAGGTGAAGTACACGGTCTCCAACGGCAACGGCGCCTCCACCGGTGAGATCAATGTGATCCCCGTCCCGGCGCCACCGAAGCTGGATCCACCGCGGCCCAACCCGGATGACGTCGTCGTCCGGGCCGGAGACGTCGCCAGGGTCGACGTGCTGGAGAACGACATCCACCCCAACGGTGCCGAGTTGACCCTGCGGCCGGGTCTGAAGGAAGCGGACAGCCTGGGCGAGGGGTCGCTGGTCAGCGTCGCCGACGACACCGTGCGCTTCCGCTCCGGCGAATTCGACGGCAAACCACGGACGGTATCGGCCGTCTACACGGTCGCCGGCCCCGACGGGCAGGAGGCCAACGCGCGGATCAACTTCCACGTCCAACCGGTGGATCTGGAATCGAATGCGCCGCCGTCGCCCGAACAGGTGACGGGCCGGGTCTTCGCCGGCGGCACCACCGCCATCCAGATCCCGCTGGGCGGCATCGACCCGGACGGGGACTCCGTCACCCTGGTGCAATTGGGTGAGGCTCCGAAGCTGGGTTCGGTCAAGGTCAAGGGTTCCTCGATCGAGTACACGGCGAGCAACACGGCCTCGGGAACCGATGTGTTCTCCTACGTCGTCGAGGACCGGCTGGGCGCCCGCGCCACCGGGACGGTGATGGTCGGCATTGCCCCGCTGTCGTCGGAGAACAACCCGCCGACCGCGGTCAACGACTCCATCACCGTGCGCCCCGACCGCCCGGTTGCGGTTGATGTGATGTCCAATGACTCCGATCCGGACGGAGACCGCACCACGCTCGTCGACGATCTCCGTGCCTCCGATGGCGTCGATGCCAAGGTCGTCAACGGACGCATCCAGGTGACCTCGCCCAAGCAAAAGGGCTCGTTGTCGATCCGCTACAACATCGGTGATGGCCGGGGCGGAACGGCTAGTGCCACGTTGACCGTCGAGGCGGACCCTGAGGCGAAGCTGTTGGCACCGATCGCCCGCGACGACCGCGCCTCCCTGCAGGAGACGGTCGGCAAGGACGAGGTCACCCTTCCGATCCTGGAGAACGACGAGGACCCGGATGGGCGCGTCGACGCTCTCAAGGTGTCCCTGCCGGATCAACCGGGCTCGGCCAGCATCACCGGTGACAACCAGCTCAAGGTCAAGGTGGGGGACAAGTCCCAGGTCATCGCCTACACGATCACCGACCAGGACGAGCTGGAATCCACGGCGTTCGCCATCGTTCCCGGTGCCGGCGGGGCGCGTCCGGTGCTGCGCAGCGACAAACCCCAGGAGATCATGGCGGGGGAGACCCTCAAGCTGGACCTCGGCGACATCGTCCAGGTCCGCGAGGGACACAAGCCGCGGCTCACCGAGGAAGACAAGGTCACCTCCGTGCCGGAGAACGACGGCGAACTGGTCAAATCGGCCACGGCCCTGACTTTCACGGCAGACAAGGAATACTCGGGACCGGCCTCCGTCACGGTCGAGGTCACGGACGGGTCCGGCCCGGACGATCGGGATGGACTCACCAGCGTGCTTTCCATCCCGATCAAGGTGCTGCCGCGCCCGGAGGACAACAAGCCCCCGACGATCCAATCCAACTCCCTGGACGTGGCCCAAGGCGAAGACCCGGCACGACTGGACCTGCGCCAGATCGCCAGCGACCCGGACCCCGACGACGCGGGGAGACTCGCGTTCTCCGTGGGCGAGTCGAGCATCGATGGGGTGGACGTGAAGCTGGTGGATGGCCACATCCTGACGGCCGAAGCCGATGCCAAGACCCCGAAGGGGACCCAGGGAGCCGTCAGGGTATCCGTGACCGACGGAGAGAACGACCCGGTCTCGGCCAATATCGCGATCAATGTCCTGGCTTCCACCCGCGAGAAGCCCGTCGCCAATGATGACACCGTCGACGAGGCCCAGCAGGGCCGCACGGAAGTCATCGATGTGCTGGCCAACGACCACAACCCGTACGCCGATGAAGGGCCCCTGGAGCTCATCGGTGTCACCGGGCAGCAGGGGGAGGGCGGCGCCGAGATCCGCGGTGGAAAGGTAGCCGTCACCCCCGCGAAGAACTTCGTCGGGACGCTGACCGTCCAGTACACGATCGGCGATGTGACCGAGGATCCCGACCGGCGGGCCACCGGCAACGTCACCCTCAACGTCAAGGGCAAGCCGGATGCCCCCGGCCTGCCGCTGGTGGAATCGACCGGTGACGGGAAGGTGGTCCTGAGCTGGGATGCGCCGTCGAACAACGGCGCCCCCGTCGAGTCCTACACCGTGGCCGGGGACGGCGTGGAGCAGACCTGCCAAACAACCACCTGCACGATCGCTGGCCTGAAGAACGACCACGTCTACAACTTCACCGTCACCGCCACCAATGCCGTGGGTGAATCCGAGGCGTCTGCGGCATCCGCCGATGCCCGGCCCGATGTTGAACCGGAACAGCCGGGGGCGCCGACGACGATATCGGGTGACGAGCAGGCGACCGTCACGTGGAGGGCCCCGGAGAGCCGTGGTTCCGCGGTGACCGGATACTCGCTCGAAATCTCTCCGGCACCGGCAACGGGCGTCAGCCAGGTGGCTGGCATTTCCGGAACCAGCCACACGTGGAAGGGGCTGAAGAACGGGGTGTCCTACCAATTCCGCGTCCAGGCAGTGAACAAGGCGGACCGTCCCTCGCAATGGAGCACCTACTCCGCGTCGGTGATCCCGGCCGGCAAGCCGTTCAAGCCGACGGCGCCCGTCGCCGTCCGCTCCCAGTCCAACGTCAATGGCGGGGTCGTCAACGTGGACTGGAAGGCACCGAACAACAATGGTGCGGCCATCCAGGGCTACACGCTCAAGGTCCATGAGGGGGGATCCGTGGTGCGGACCGTCTCTTCCACCGCGACGCAGCAGGCAGTCACCGGGCTGAAGACCACCGGCTCCTACACCTTCTCCGTCGTGGCGAAGAACAAAGTGGGCACTTCCCCCGAGAGCGGCCGGTCGACGGCAGTCACCCCCTACGGCCGACCCAAGGCGATCGGCAAGCCGACGGCGGCCGCCACGGGCGCGAACAACCAGGTCAAGTTGTCCTTCCAAAAACCTGCTGCCAACGGCTCGGCGATCACCGGATATCAGTACTCCACTGACGGCGGGGCCTGGAAGTCCATTGGTGGGTCCGGGTCGGTCATCGCCACGGACAGGAACGGATCGCCACACTCGTGGCGGGTGCGTGCCCTCAACGCGGCAGGGGCCGGTGATCCCAGCCGCGCCTCCAACTCCACGAGCTCCTATGGCCCGCTACGCGATGGAGGGGGCAGGAAGTCCTCCAGCACCACCAAGTCCGTCACCTTCAATTGGAACGGCAACGTGGGCGCCTATGACAACGGGCGCAAGACCACGCTCAAGGCGTCCATCAACGGCGGGGTGGGATCGGTCAATGCCTCGAAGGGCAGCTACACTGCCGGCAGTCTGGATCCCGACCGGGAGCAAAAGCTGACCCTGACCATCACGGCAACGGATGCTGCTGGACAGAAGCAAAGCTGGTCGGTTGCCGGGACGTCGAAAAAGCAGACACCCGCGCCGAACCCGCGCACCAAGATCGTCGCCGGAAAACCGGCGTCGGGTTGCGGAACGGAATGCACGCAGATCGACGTAGACGTGCACGGCTACACCAGGAACTATGCCGGGACGTGGACGGCCACGTGCTATGGGGATGGCGGACGCCGCAAGATCAACGAGAACACCACCCTGGTGGAAATCGATGGCAGCGGGAAGAAGCGGGCCCCGCTGAATTGCAAGAACGCGAAGAATGAAAACCTTCCCCTGAGCATCAAAATGACCAAGGGAAGTCTCACCGAGTGGTCCAACGAGGATTGGACCTGGCCGTACGCTGACTAGGTACGGGCACCTCCGAGATTCACTGGGCGGTCGATTATCTGGGGGGAACCTGTGTGTTTGCTGGTATGAGACTCGGCGGATGGGGAGTTCTCCCCATATCGCCGATTTCATCCATCCTTTAGAATCGACGGTGGCCGGTTCTGCGTCCCGTTGGGGGGCACGGAAGAACGACGTTGGATGAGGAAGCCAGAACATGTCCCGATGGGGAACGAGCCCGGGCAAAAGCACCGGATTCAAGGCAGCCGCCGTCTCCGTGGTCTCCGCACTGGCCGTCACCGGGGCGATCATCTACCCGGGTTTCAAGACAGCCGACGTCGATCTGAACGACGGCGGTGTGTGGGTCGTCAACAAGACCCTGAACAAGGTCGGGCACCTCAACTACCAGTCCAAGGTCCTCGATGGGGGAGTCCTCACCCCGCTGCCGAACTACGACCTGGAACAGAACGCCGACAGCGTCTTCGTGCGCAACAAGGAACAGGGCGCGCTGACCACGATCGACCCGGCCATGGTCCAGTTCGCCGACGACAACGCCCTGCCAGCCAACTCCTCCTTCTCCTACGGCACCGATGTGGTCTCCGTGGCCGACGCGGAGCACGGCATCGTCTACGCAACCGCCACCGAGGACCTGGGCAGCTTCGCCTCCCAGGACACCCCGCCCCTGATCGATGCCCAGGGCAAGGTCCTCACCGCCGTCGGGCAGGATGACCGGGTCTGGGCCGTGGACGTCGACGCGTGGAAGTTCATCAGCTGGACCCGCCAACCCGATGGGACGTTCTCCCAGGAGTCCGAAAAGCAGGTCGACGGCATCGCCAGCGGGTCCAAGTACCAGCTCACCGTCGTCGGTGACACCGCCGTGCTCTTCGATGAGACCTCGGGAACCGTCCTGACCTCCGACGGGAAGGAATCCACCGTCGTGGATCCGTCGGGCGGCCAGCTCCAGGCCCCGGGCCCCGACGCCGACCACGTCGCCATTGCGCTGGGCAACAAGCTGGCCAACGTGCCGACGCGCGGCGGCGAAGCGGCCTACCAGCCGCTGGAATCCAGCGGCACCCCGATCCAGCCGGTCCGCGTCGGGGAGTGCACCTACGCTGCCTGGCAGGGCAACGCCGAATACATCCGCGACTGCGAGGACGACGGCCAGGACGTGGCACAGAAGGTCCCGGAGATGCCCAGCACCGCTGAGCTGAAGTTCCGGGTCAACCGCGATGTGGTGGTCCTCAACGACGTCACCTCGGGCCAGGTGTGGTTGGTCAACGACGGCATGCAGATCGTCAGCAACTGGAGCGACCTGGAACCGCCCAAGGGCAAGGGCGAGGCGAAGAAGGAGGACTCCAAGGAGATCACCGACGCCATCGAACTGCCGAACCGGACCAAGGACAACAAGAAGCCCATCACCAAGCCGGATGACTTCGGCGTTCGGGCCGGCCGGACCACTGCCCTGCCCGTGCTCTTCAACGACGTGGACCCCGACGGCGACCTGCTGACCGCCTCGCTGGAAGGCAAGCAGCCCTCCATCGGCACCCTGCAGCAGATCCACGACAACACAGGTTTCCAGGTGGTCGTCCCCGACGACGCGAAGGGTCGCACCTCCTTCACCTACAAGGCCGACGACGGACGCGGCGGCCAGGCCACCGGAACCGCCACCGTCCATGTGGTCCCGGAGGGCGAGAACCACAAGCCCACCCAGGAACGCATCACCACCCTGCGCGTGCAGCAGGGCGAATCCATCACCCAGGACATCCTCAGCGACTGGAAGGACCCCGACGGGGACGACCTCCAGCTCCTGGGCGGCTCCAGCGAGGACAAGGACATCGTCCGGGTCCGCCCCGACGGCGCCTTGACGTTCCAGGACAACGGCAAGAAGGTCGGCCGCAAGGAAATCACCGTCCAGGTCTCCGACGGACGCGAGGGCGCGCAGGGCCGGGTCATCGTCGAGGTCCTGCCCAAATCCGCGACGCCCCCGGTGACCGCCACCGACCACGTCACCGCCAACGTCGGCGAGGAGGTCACCTTCTCGCCACTGGAGAACGACACCGACCCCAGCGGCACCGAACTGCGCCTGGCCAACGTCGAAACGGTCAACGGCCTGGACCTGAAGAGCAACTCCGACACCGGGACTGTCACCATCCGCGGACAGCGCACCGGAACCTTCTACGCGAAGTATGTCGCCACCAACGGCCCCGCCAGTGCCCCGGGCCTGATCCGCATCGACGTCAAGGATCCCGAGCAGAACTCCGGCAACCCCGTCGCAGTGCGTGACGTCGCCCTGCTCCCGGCGGGCCAGGACGTGCTGGTCAACGTCCTGGGCAACGACTCCGATCCGGCCGGCGGAGTCCTGGTCCTCACCGGCGCCGAGGTCCCCGACGACGCACCGTTCACTGTCTCCGTGGAACGCAACAGCTTTGTCCGCGTCACCGACGTGCGCGGCCTGACCGAGCCGACCAAGGTCAAGTACACGGTCTCCAACGGCAATGGCGTCTCCACCGGTGAGATCAACGTGATCCCCGTGCCCGCCCCGCCGAAACTCGATCCACCGCGCCCGAACCCGGATGACGTCGTCGTGCGCGCCGGTGACGTGGCGACCGTGGACGTGCTGGAAAACGACGTGCACCCCAATGGTGCAGAACTCACGTTGCGGCCCGGATTGAAGGAAGCCGACAACCTCGGCGACGGTTCGCTGATCAGCGTCGCCGATGACACCGTGCGCTTCCGCGCCGGGGAATTCGACGGCAAACCGCATACCGTCTCCGCCGTCTACACGGTCGCCGGCCCCGATGGGCAGGAGGCCAACGCCCGGGTGAACTTCCACGTCCAACCCGTCGACCTGGCCACCAACGCGCCACCGTCACCGGAACAGGTGACCGGACGGGTGTTCGCCGGAGGCACCACTGCCATCCAGGTCCCGCTGGGCGGCATCGACCCCGATGGCGATTCGGTGACGCTCGTGCAGTTGGGCTCGGCACCGAAACTGGGCTCGGCGAAGGTCAAGGGATCCTCGATCGAATACACGGCGAGCAAGTCCGCCTCCGGCACCGACGTCTTCTCCTACGTCGTCGAGGACCGCCTCGGCGCGCGGGCCACCGGAACCGTGATGGTCGGCGTGGCCCCGTTGTCCTCGACGAACAATCCGCCGGTGGCAGTCAACGACTCCATCACGGTCCGCCCGGACCGTCCGGTCTCCGTGGACGTCATGTCCAACGACACCGACCCCGACGGCGACCGCACCACGCTGGTCGATGACCTCCGCGCCTCCGACGGCGTCGATGCGAAGGTCGTCAACGGCCGCATCCAGGTCACCTCGCCGAAGGAAAAGGGATCCCTGTCCATCCGGTACAACATCTCCGATGGACGCGGCGGGACCGCCAGCGCCACCCTCACCGTCCAGGCCGACCCGGAAGCCAAGCTCCTGGCACCGATTGCCCGCGATGACCGGGCCACGCTGCAGGAAATCGCCGGCAAGGACGACATCACGCTGCCCATCCTCGAAAACGACGAGGACCCCGATGGCCGGGTCGATGACCTGAAGATCACGCTGCCGGACAAGCCCGGTACGGCCAGCGTCACCGGTGACAACCGGCTCAAGGTCAAGATCGGGGACAAGTCCCAGGTCATCGCCTACACGATCACCGACCAGGACGACCTGAAGTCCACTGCCTTCGCCCTCGTCCCCGGCGCCGGCGGCGCCCGCCCGGTGCTGCGCAGCGACAAGGCCCACGAAATCATGGCGGGGGAGACCCTGAAGCTCGACCTCAATGAGCTGGTCCAGGTCCGCGACGGCCACAAGCCGCGCCTGACGGACGAGAACAAGGTCAAGTCGGTCCCCGAGAACGACGGCCCCCTGGTCAAGTCCGCCACGGAACTGACCTTCAAGGCCGACAAGAAGTACTCGGGCCCGGCCTCCGTCACCGTCGAGGTCACCGACGGCTCCGGACCGGATGACCGCGATGGGCTCACCAGCGTGCTCTCCATCCCGATCAAGGTGCTGCCCCGTCCCGAGGAAAACAAGCCGCCGACGATCCAGTCCAACTCGCTGGACGTCGCCCAAGGCGAGGACGCGGCCCGGCTTGACCTGCGGCAAATCGCCAGCGACCCCGACAAGGACGACGTCGGCAAGCTCAAGTTCTCCGTCGGCGAATCGAACATCGCAGGCGTCAAGGTGGGCCTGGCCGACGGACACATCCTCACCGCGGAAGCCGACGCCAAGACCCCCAAGGGCACGAAGGGCTCGGTCAAGGTCTCCGTCTCCGATGGGCACAACGACCCCGTCTCGGCCAACATCACCGTGAACGTGCTCGCCTCGACGCGGGAGAAGCCCGTCGCCAACGACGACACAGTTGCGGACGCCCACCAGGGCCGGACCGAAGTCGTCGACGTGCTGGCCAACGACCACAACCCGTACGCGGACAAGGGACCGCTGAAGATCGTCGATGCCTATACGGGCACTGGTGGAACAAACGGAGACGGCGCAGTGGCCATTGCCGGCGACAAGTTGAAAATCACGCCAAACGACAACTTCGTCGGCACCATGACCGTCCAGTACAAGATCGGCGACGTGACCGAGGACACGGATCGTCAGGCGGTCGGTACGGTGACCCTGAACGTGAAGGGCAAGCCGGACGCGCCGGGGCTGCCCCTGGTCGAGTCGACGGGCGACTCCAAGGCTGTGATCAGCTGGGATGCACCGTCGAACAACGGCGCCCCGATCGAGTCCTACACGGTCTCCGGCGATGGCGTGAAGCAGACCTGCCAGACGACCACGTGCACGATCACCGGGTTGAAGAACGACCACGTCTACAACTTCACCGTCACCGCGACGAACGCGGTGGGCGAGTCGGAGGCCTCGGCGGCATCGGCCGATGCCCGTCCCGACGTCGAGCCGGAACAGCCGGGGGCACCGGCCAGCACCTCGGGGGACGAACAGGTTTCCGTGAAGTGGAACAAGCCGGTCAGCCGCGGATCGGCGGTCACCAGTTACAACCTGGAGATCTCTCCCGCGCCGGCATCCGGCGTCAGCCAGGTCTCCGGGGTGACCGGGACCAGCCACACCTGGAAGGGACTGAAGAACGGGGTCTCCTACCAGTTCCGGGTCCAGGCAGTGAACAAGGCAGACAAGCCGTCCCAGTGGAGCACGTATTCCGCGTCGGTGATTCCTGCCGGCAAGCCATTCCAGCCGGCCGCCCCCACTGCGGTGCGGTCACAGTCCAACGTCAATGGCGGTGTGGTGAACGTGAATTGGAACGCTCCGGGTGACAATGGTGCCCCGATCCAGGGCTACACGTTGAAGGTCCACCAAGGCGGCTCAACGGTCCGCTCGATCAGCGTTGGGTCCGGCAGCACCGAACAAACAGTCACGGGGTTGAAGACCACTGCCTCGTATTCGTTCACGGTCACCGCAAAGAACCGTGTTGGAACCTCGCCGTCGAGCGGCAACTCAACGGCAGTGACTCCGTATGGGCGGCCCAAGACGATCGGCAAGCCCAGTGCCAAGGCCACCGGGGCGAACAACAAGGTCCAGTTGAATTTCTCCAAGCCGGCGGCCAACGGTTCGGCGATCACCGGGTACCAGTACTCCACCGACGGCGGGGCCTGGCAGTCGCTTTCGGGCCCCGGCGCGGTCATCACCACGAACGCCAACGGCGCCTCCCACTCGTGGCGGGTCCGTGCTCTCAACGCCGCAGGAGCCGGCAATCCGAGTAGCGCGTCGAATGCCACCAGTTCCTACGGACCATTGCGCGATGGTGGTGGACGGTCGGCATCCCATGGTGACGACTGGATCAAGTTCGGTTGGAATTCCTCGGCGGCTTCATACGCCAACGGGCGCAAGGTCACTCTGAGGGCTTCCATCAGCGGTACAACGACGAAGAACGATGGCACCGAAAAAGTAAACGTCGGGTGGGACACCACGAAGAAGCTGACGATCACGGCCACGGACGAGGCAGGTCAAAAAGCGAGCTGGTCGATCGAAGAGAAATCGAATCCCAAACCACCACCGCCGGCTCCCAAGAAGCAGGTCGTCCTCACTCGTGGCGACAAAGTGAATGCTGGAGACTGCCAGGGGTCGCGAAACTGCTACAAGTACCACGTGAAGGCGTCCGGGTTCGATGCTGCAACTGAGTACTCAGCGAACTGCATGGCCCAGCATAATAACCAAATTGGTTCCACCAAGACCGTAAAGACAACCGCGGCCGGTACCTACGATAAAGATCTATCCTGCTGGGTCACCCCGGGTGCGATCAACGGTGCGCCGTTCTATGCAATCTTCGGCGGGGTGAAATCCAATGAAGTCAACTTCTAGGCACTACCCACGTCCCAGCTACAGTTCTCCGAGGGGAAACGCATGACAACGACGATGACCAACGACCAGGCCGAATGGTTTGCCGGCACGTTTGAGAAGCTGGTGGCCAACGTCGGCCAGGCGGTGCTCGGCAAGGCCGACGTGATCAAGCTGATCCTCACGGCCATGCTCTCCGAGGGACATGTGCTGCTCGAGGATGCACCGGGGACGGGCAAGACCATGCTGGCCCGGTCGCTCTCGGCCACCGTGCAGGGCTCGAACTCGCGCATCCAGTTCACCCCCGACCTGCTGCCCTCCGACGTCACCGGCATCACCATCTACGACCAGAAGACCCAGCTCTTCGAGTTCCACCAGGGCCCGATCTTCGCCAACATCGTCCTGGCCGATGAGATCAACCGTGCCTCGCCGAAGACCCAGTCGGCGTTGCTGGAGGTCATGGAGGAGGCCCGGGTCAGCGTCGACGGCAAGACCTACACGCAGGACCGCCCGTTCATGGTCATCGCCACCCAGAACCCCATCGAGCAGGCGGGCACCTACCGCCTGCCCGAGGCGCAGCTGGACCGCTTCCTGATCAAGACCTCCATCGGCTACCCGGACCGCGAATCCACGGTGAACCTGCTCTCCGGTGCCTCGACCCGTGACCGCTCGCTGGCCCTGAAGCCCATCATCACCACCGGCGCCATCGCCGACATGGCCGACCTGGCCACCACCACGCACGTGGACGATTCGGTGCTGCACTACATCGCCGAGCTCACCGAACAGACCCGTGAGGCCCCGGAGACCCGCCTGGGGGTGTCGGTCCGTGGCGCCCTGGCGATGGTCCGCGCCGCCAAGGTGTGGGCTGCCTCCGAGGGACGCAACTACGTGCTGCCCGACGACGTGAAGGAACTCGCCCCCTACGTGTGGACCCACCGGTTCGTCATGGACCCGGAGGCCGAGTTCGCCGGGGCCACTGCCGACTCGGTGCTCTCCCGCGTCCTGGTGGAGACCGCTGCACCCCAGCAGCGCTCCGGCGCCAACGCCTAGGCACGGCCGGAAGGTATCCACCCCAGCATGAGCACCCCCACGCAGGAGAGCGGCCGGCGTTCGGCCACGGCCCGGGCCACGCCCCGGCGACGCTCCGCAGCACCACGCGGCACCAACACGGCGCCCTGGTGGAAGCGGGCCACCCGCAGGAAGCCGTCGTCGACCCCGCGTTCGCGCCTGCATCCGTCGTCGCTGACCGCCGAGATCGTGAAGCTCATCCGCCTGGAGGTCCAGCCCGCGTGGCAGCGGGCCTCCGGCTGGGTGGCCACCCGGCTGGAGCCGGCCACCGAGGTCGTCAGCCCGCTGGGCTGGCTGCTGGCCGGCGTCGTGATCGTGTTGGCCGTGCTCGGGGGGATCTTCGGCTGGCAGGAGACGAAGATCGCAGCCCTGCTCGGCGCCCTGCTGTTGTTGCTGGCCATCGCGTTCATCCTGGGCCGCTCGGTGTACCGGGTCACCCTGGACCTGAACCGCACCCGGGTGGCCGTCGGGGACCGTGCAGTGGGCGGGATGGAAGTGCAGAACGCCTCGCCCAAGTCGCTGCTGCCGGTGTCCATGGAACTGCCGGTCGGCGCGTCCACCGCCTTCTTCAGGATCCCGCGCCTGGCCCCGCAGGCCACCCACGACGAGCTCTTCACCATCCCCACCCACCGCCGCGCGGTGATCCAGGTCGGCCCGGTGCGCTCCATCCGCCAGGACCCCTTCGGCCTGCTGCGCCGGCAGGTGAAGTGGACCGAGGCCCAGGACCTGTTCGTCCACCCGCGCACCACCGCCCTGGGCGGGACCAGCTCCGGGTTCATCCGCGACCTCGAAGGCCAGCCCACCCGCGACCTGTCCTCCTCCGACGTCTCCTTCCACGCCCTGCGCGACTACGTCCCGGGGGACGACCGCCGGCACATCCACTGGAAGACCACGGCGCGCACCGGTGAGCTGATGGTCCGCCAGTTCGAGGAGACCCGCCGCTCCCACCTGGCCATCGCCCTGTCCACGAACACCGGCGAATACTCTTCCGAGGACGACTTCGAACTCGCTGTCTCGGCGGCGGCGTCGATCGGACTGCAGGCGGTGCGCGAACAACGCAACCTCTCGGTGCTCACCCAGGCCGGACCCGTCCGCACCGAAACCGGTCGGAACCTGCTCGATGACCTCACCCGCGTGCAGGGCAAGGCCCGGCGCAGCGACCTGGTGGACCTCTCGCGCGTCACCGCCGACTCGGTGCCCAACGCCTCCGTCTTCTTCCTGGTCACCGGTCCGGTGGCCACCCCCTCGGAGCTGCGCCGTGCCAGCACCCACGTGCCCGTCGGCGTCCGCGCCTTCGCCGTGCGCTGCGGCACCGGGCTGGCCCCGGCCCGGGCGACCATCGGGGACCTGACGGTGCTCACGATCGGGGACCTGTCAGAACTTCCGCTCATCCTGCACCAGGTGGCCTCGTGAACCAGCCGACCCGGAGCCTGCGCTCCCACCTGCCCACCGCCCGACGCGCCATCGACGCCGGGGTCCTGCTGCTGTGCCTCACCCTCGGGGTGCTCGGGTTGCACGCGGCCTTCGGCGGCAACGCCCGCTACCTCTATGCAGGCATCGGCGGCGCCGTGCTGGGGCTGGCGCTGGCGTACTGCATCGTGCGCTACCGGCTCGCGTTCCTGCCGGCCGCGGGAATCGGCATCGGGATCTACCTGCTGATGGGCACCATCCTGGCCACCCCCGCCGAGGCCTTCGCCGGGGTGCTGCCCACGCTGGAATCACTGCGGACCCTGCTCGCCGGCGTCGTGCTGTCCTGGAAGGACGTCCTCACCGTCGCCCCGCCGGTGGGCATCCGTTCGGGCATGCTCGTGGTGCCCTTCCTCAGCGCCTACGTCACCGCGCTGGTCGCCGGGCTGCTCGCCTGGCGGCTGCGTTCACCGTTCTTCAGCACCATCCCGGTCATCGCGATGTTCGTCGTGGGGATCATCTTCGGCACCCGTGAGGTCCCGCTGCCGTTGGTGCGCGGGCTGGTGCTGGTCATGGCACTGGTCTGCTGGCTGGCCTGGAGGCGCCAGGTCGACCGCGCCGTGGGACCCGAAATGCAGTCATTGCACGACGCCGGTGCCTCCACCCTGGCGCGGGCGGGGCTGCTGCGCCGGGTCGGGATGGAGGCGATCGTGCTGCTGGTCGCCGGTGGCCTCACCGCCATCGCCGCCCCCACGCTGCAGTCGGGGGAGCAGCGACAGGTGCTGCGCGACGCCGTCGTGCCCCCGATCGACCTCTACGACTACCCGAGCCCGCTGATGCGCTTCCGCACCTACGTCAAGGACAAGACCGAGGAACCGCTGCTCTCGGTGACCGGGCTGCCGGAGGGCCAGCGCGTCAGGCTCGCCGCCCTGGACACCTACGACGGGCTGGTCTACAACGTGGACCCGCGCTCCGGCGGGAACTTCACCCCCGTCGGCGACGCCTCCCAGGTCAACGACGCGGGCTCCCGGGACGCACGGCGCTCCCGCGGCACCCTGGGCATCACCATCGAGGGCTACGACGGCGTCTGGGTTCCCGGGGGCGGGAAGCTGCTGGGACTCGATGTCACCGGCGGCAACGCCGACCTGTCCCGCTCGCTGTTCTACAACGACGACGCCGAAACCGCGCTGTCCACCACCGGGTTGCACCGCGGCGACTCCTACACAGCCGACGTGGAGTTCCCGGTGCAGATCGACCGCAAGAAGCTGCAGGCCTTCGGCCTGTCCGACATCACCATGCCCCGGCTCTCCAACGTCCCGCAGGTCGTCTCCGGCAAGGCTGCAGACATGGCAGGGGACGGGGACACCGGGGTGGAACGGGCCGCGGCGATGGAGGGCATCCTGCACGAGACCGGGTACTTCTCCAACGGCAAGGAGAACGAGGTCCCGAGCCTGTCAGGGCACGGTGCAGCCCGGATCGCCGCCCTGCTGGATGCCGACGCGATGATCGGCGACGACGAGCAGTACGCGGTCGCGATGGCGCTGATGGCCCGCGACCAGGGCATGCCGGCCCGCGTGGTGATGGGCTTCTACCCGGAGAAGTACGACCCTGCGGGCACCGTGCAGCTCACGGGTGCCGACGTGCACGCCTGGGTGGAGATCAACTTCGAGAACGTCGGCTGGGTGGCCTTCACCCCGACGCCTGACAAGGACAAGGAACCGACGCCACCGCAGCAGGAACCGCAGTCGGTGCCGCAGCCCCAGGTGCTGCAGCCCCCGCCGCCGCCGCAGGACGATGCCAAGCTCCCGCCGGAGACCGCACCGGATCCGCAGGATGCCGACGACACCGATGACGGCTTCTGGGCCTTCTGGGGTCCGATCCTGCAGGTCATCGGCTACATCGCGATCCCCGTGGCGATCCTGTTGCTGCCGCTGCTGGTCATCGCGCTGCTGAAGCTGCGCCGGCGCAAGCGCCGCCGGCAGGCAGCACGTCCGGGGGACCGGGTCAGCGGAGGGTGGAACGAGGTCATCGCCCTGGCCACGGACCTGGGGTCCCGCCCGGACCCGAAGGGCACCCGCCGGGAGAACGCGAAGTCCCTGGTCGGGGACTTCCCCGACACCGCGGGCACCAGCGTCCTGCTGGCCCGGCGGGCCGACGCCGCGGTCTTCGGCGACGTGGAACCGACCGATGCGCAGGTGGCCGATTACTGGCAGCACGTGGACGAACACCTTGTGGGGATGAGTTCATCGGTAGGATTCTGGGGGCGCCTGCGCGGAAAGTACTCGCCACGGTCGCTGGTGCTGGACGCCAACGCCCGGATCACCGCCCGGCGCGCGCACCGGGGGGAGAAGCGCGGAGCAGTCCGTAGAGTAGATACCAACGAGGATAAGGAGTAGCCGGTGGCCCAGAACCTGAACCTGGTCAACGCCGTGGCCGCAAAGCGACTGGTGGCCGGACTACTGGACATCGTGCCGGTGGTCATCGCCTGGATGATCTTCTACGGCATCAACCTCGCGACGCTGCAGTCCAGCTCCTACCTGAGCAGTTCCGACCTGATCTCCGAGATGGCGACCTCCTCCATGGTGGTCTCGGTCTTCGTGCTCGCCTACGCCGTGGCCATCTGGGGCTGGGAGGCCTCCACGGGCAAGACGCCCGGGAACCTGGCGTTGGGCCTGCGCACCAGCGACGAGGACGGGTTCGCCCCCGGCTGGGGCAAGGTCTTCATCCGCCGGCTGCTGGTGTGGGTCTCGGGGATCGTGCCGATCGTCGGACCCGTCATCATGCTGCTCTCCAACCTGTGGGACCCGAACCACCAGCGCCAGGGGTGGCACGACAAGGCAGCGCGCACCCTGGTGGTCGACGTGAACCAGGGCCGCAACCCGATCACCACCGGTGGCCTGTTCGGCCCCTCGGCCTTTGCCCCCGGCGGCATGACGGCCCCCGGCCAGCCCGGGCACCCCGGCAACCTCTCCACCGAACGCCAGTGGCCGGCACTGAACCCGGACCTGGCCGCGGGCCCGATCACCGGCATCCCGGGCAGGACCCCGACGAACGCCACGGACGCCGGGACCGCTGCAGCTGCCGAGGCTCCGGTGGCGCCCGCTGCCGAGCCGACCCCCGCCGCCGGAACCGCGCCGGAGCAGCCGGCCGTCGGTGCCCCTGCCGGTGCCCCCGCCGCGTCGTCTTCCGCCGCGCCGGTCCTCGACGAGGCCGCGGCCGCCGCGGAGGACGAGGCCGGCCATACGCAGCTGCGCACCGCCGCCAGCGCCCCCGCGGCCACCGGGGCACGCCTGCGCTGTGATGATGGACAGGTCCTGGCCCTGGCGACGACGGCACTGCTGGGGCGCAACCCCGCGGCACAGGACGGTGAGGAGGTCGCAGACCTCTTCAACATCGCCGACATGGGCCGTTCGGTGTCCAAGACCCACCTGCACCTTGCAGCCGACAGCTCCGGCGTCTGGGTGACCGATCGCAATTCGACCAACGGCTCCGGGATCACCGGATCCGACGGAACGCGGCGCCCGTTGGCCGCCGGGCAGGCCCAGCACGCCGGACATGGCGACACAGTGCACTTCGGGGACCGCTCCTTCGTCGTGGGTCCGGCATGAGTGCCTCCGGAGCCGGGCCGGCAGGGGACCAGATCTCGCTGGACTTCGGGTTCGCCACGGACAGGGGGTTGCGCCGCCCGTTGAACGAGGACGCCCTGATCGCCGAACGGCACCTGTTCGCCGTCGCCGACGGCATGGGAGGACACGAGGCCGGCGAGGTCGCCAGCAGCATCTGCGTGGCAACGTTCGCCCGCGGCCAGGAGGCGGCCGGCGAATGGCTGAGCCCCGATGACCTGCAGGAATTCATGGTCGACGCCGACCGGGCCATCCGCGAAGCGGCCGGCTCACGGGCCGGCACCACCGTCTCGGGTGCGGCCCTGGTCCGCCAGGGCGATGCCCCGTACTGGCTGGTGTTCAACGTCGGGGATTCACGCACCTACCTGCTCTCCGAGGACGAGTTCCGGCAGGTCACCGTGGACCACTCCGAGGTCCAGGAAATGGTCGACAACGGCGAGATCACCGCCGAACAGGCCCTGACCCATCCCCGGCGCAACGTCATCACCCGCGCCCTGGGCACCGGGGAAGACAGCGACGCAGACTTCTGGATGCTGCCGGCACGGCCGGGGGACCGGCTGCTGGTCTGCTCCGATGGGCTCACCAACGAGGTCTCCGACAGTGCGATCCGCGACGTGGTCATGTCCCGCACACCACCGCAGATCGCCGTCGATGACCTGTTGCAGGCCGCCCTGCGGTCGGGCGGACGGGACAACATCACCCTGGTCATCGTCGACGTCAAGCTCGAACATGACGACGACCAGTTCACCGACACCGCCCCCCGTGAGCTGATCGAAGACGGCATGACCAAACCACGTCCTGAGGGGAGTGCGGAATGAGTGCACGGATCACCTACCTGCCGGGACCGTGGCTGGCGCTGGTGCGCCACGGCCACCTGGTCCTGCTGCCCGAATCGACCAACCCGGAACACGTTGACGCGCTGTGGGCCGCCCTGGATGGTTCCACGGGCGTTGAAAAGCTTCTCTCAGCGGTGCTCTCCGCCCGCGGCCTGGCGCTGACCGGGATGGATCCGTTCGGCATTGTCAGCCTCGAGGCCGATGTGCACACCATCCTGCGCGGCCCGCTCTCCCTCGCCGCCGAAGGCCGCGAAATGAGCACCCACGTCAACGGTCACGGCGTCACCACCTGGATGGAACGGCGCATCCCGCGCCAGGAACGGCTCGAGATCGCCCTGGACGACGTGCTGCGCAAGCACGACGGCGGTGACCCGCACTGGCTGCCGATCACCGAGGGCATCGTGGCGTTCGGCCGGTTGCAGGTCGACCTGCCCCAAGAGGCCTCCGGGGAGATCGAACCGCTCTCCGCGCCGCAGCCCATCATCCAGCCGGCCGCCACCACCGCAGAGGATGCGGCCGCCGTTGGCGCCGCCGGGGTGCCCGCTGCCCCGGCCGAGGACGCGTCGGAGCCCGAGCCGGAGCCGGTCGCCGAGGCGCAGCCCGAGCCGGAGCCAGTCGCCGAGGCGCAGCCCGAGCCGGAACCCGAGCCGGAACCCGAAACTGAGGAGCAGGCCGAGGCCGAGGAAGAGGCCGTCCCAGAGCCAGAGCCCGAGTCGGAACACGAGGCTGAGGAAGAAGCTGCACCGGAAGCGGAGCCTGCGCCAGAGCCCGAAGCGGAGCCAGAGCCGGAGCCGGAACCCGCGCCCGAGCCCGAGGAGGAACCGGCCCCCGAGGACTCCGAGGCCGTTTCCGCTGACGAGGCCGACGACGCGAACACCATCATGACCGCCACGGGCCAGGAGGACTCCCCGTCGATGCCGGATGCGCCGGAGGAAGCCGCCTCCGACGACACCATCGCCGGTCCCCACGCCGAGGAGGAGGAACCGCCCGACCCCGAGGACCTCATCGACGCCGTTCCCTGGCTGGCCGCGGCCCGCGCCAAGTCGCGGGCCGAGGCGGCACCGGAACCGGCCGCCGACGCCACAGCCGCAGGTGCCCCGGACGTCGATGACCTGCCGACCATCTCGTCGGCACCGCGGGCCCCCGCGACGGCCGACGCCGCCGATCTGGGAGACCACGACGGGGACACGGTGATGCGGGGGGACCTGCCGACACAGGTGCTGCCGATGACCCCCTCGGCCAACACCTCCGCGGAACCGTCCACCGGCCCCCAGGTGCTGGGCCGGTTGTGCCCACAAGGCCATGCCAACCCGCCGACGTCGTCCTCGTGTGCCCAGTGCGGCCAGGAGCTGAACGAGGACCCGCGGGAGGTGCCCCGCCCGTCCCTGGGGCGGATGGTCATTTCCGGCGGGGAAGCCGTGGAATTGGACCGCCCCGCCGTCGTCGGCCGCCAGCCGTCGGTCAGCCGTTCAGCGAGCGGTTCGATGCCGCGCGTCGTCCAGGTCAAGAGCCCCAGTGGGGACATTTCCCGCTCCCATCTGGAGGTCCAGCTCGAGGGCTGGCACGTCATGCTGCTGGATCTGAAGGCCACGAACGGGACCATGCTCGTGCGTTCCGGCATGCCGCCGCGCCGGTTGGGGCAGGGGGAGAAGCTGATGCTGCTCGACGGCGACATCGCCGATCTGGGTGACGGTGTCTCGTTGAAGTTCGAGGGGCTTCTGTGAGCGGTAAGCGCCCGCCGGCACCACCGCCGTCGATCGAGGGGTACGACTACCTGAGCCTGCTCGGCTCCGGTGGCTTTTCCGACGTCTACCTCTACCAGCAGGACCGGCCCCGCCGGAAGGTCGCCGTGAAGGTACTGCTCTCGGACCTGAAGACCGAGAGCGCCCGCAAGCGGTTCGAGTCAGAGGCCAACCTGATGGCCCAGCTGTCCTCGCACCCCTACATCGTGACGATCTTCGAGGCGGACATCACCGCCGAGGGGCACTCCTATCTGGCCATGGAGTACTGCTCGCGGCCCAGCCTGGACGTGCGGTACCGCCGCTCGCGGCTGGGGGTCGACGAGGTCCTCAGCGTGGGAATCCAGGTTGCCTCGGCCGTGGAGACCGCGCACCGTGCCGGCATCGTCCACCGGGACATCAAACCGGCGAACATCCTGGTTACCGACTACAACCGGCCGGCGCTCACCGACTTCGGGATCTCCGGCACCACCGACACGCTCGACGACGAGGCCGGCCTGTCCATCCCGTGGTCCCCGCCCGAGGCCTTCGCCGGCGGTGCCCCCAACGGCGTGAAGATGGATGTCTGGTCGCTCGGCGCCACGGTCTATACACTGCTGGCCGGTCGATCGCCGTTCGTGCGTGCGGGGGCGGACAACTCCCAGCGCGAACTCATCTCCCGCATCACCACCTCACCGCTTCCCCCGCTGAACCGCCCCGACGTCCCCGCTGCCCTGGAACAGACGCTGGCCACCAGCATGGCGAAGAACCCCGCGGCGCGCTTCGAATCCGCCCGCGACCTGGCCCTGGCGTTCCAGCGTGTGCAATCCGAACTCGGCTTGTCGGTGACCGCGTTCGAGGTCATGGAGGAACCAGCACCCCGCGAGGACCCGGGCGACGGGAACGACGGCGAGGCAACCCGGGTCCGCCAGGTCGTCTCGATTGATCCGGAGGCCAGCACCGGCTCAGTGAAGCCAACCGGAACTGCATGGGCCACCCCGGAGGCCGAGCACACCGTCCTCCGTCCCGCAGGAGCGCCCAGCACCGCAACCCCGGATCCGGCAGCGACCCCGGCGGGCGCGGGCGATGAAGCCACGATCATGCGCGGACGCCTGCCCGACGGATCGCTGGCCGGCGCCCGGCCACGCACGACCGACGGCAACGGTGCCGCACCGCAGGGCGTGCCGCGGGCCCATGGCCGGCCATCGTACGCCGCCGGCGAGGAGCCCGGTGCCCCCGGATGGGTCCCCGCGGTCCCGCCGGCCACCGGCGCGCCCGAACGCGGCGGGCAACGTTTTCCCACCGGACTGGTCGCTGGCATCGGAGCCGTGCTGGCGATCATCATCGCCGGGATTTTCGTCGTGGCGGCACTGAACCGCGGTGTCGACTCCGACCAGGTCTCCTCTGGCGCCCCGCCCAGACAGGGCCCGGCGGACCCGTTGCTCGGCAACGAGGGAGTGGTTCCCCAGGTCAAGGGATTCGCCTCGAAGACCTCGGGTGGCAAGGTCACCTTCACCTGGAAGAACCCGGAACCCCGCGCGGGCGATGCCTACTACTGGGCCCCGGTCACGGCGACGGATCAAGGGGAAAACCGCAAGGTCGACAAGCCCACCGCCACCACCACTGAGGTGAAGGGGGAGCCGACCTGCATCCAGGTGGTGCTGGTGCGCGAGAACGGCAAGGCCTCGGATGCCAGCAGGTATTGCGCCAAGAGATAGTCTGGACAGTGGATAATCCGAGGGGGATCAACGAACGACGCAGGGGGCGCGAAACGTGACCGAAGTGAACATTGATTTTTGCGGGGAATGGTTTCCGGTTGCCGACGAGCAGGTGTTCACCATCGGCCGCGAGGGGGACCTGGAGGTCGACGACAATCCATACCTCCACCGCCGGTTTCTGACCATCGCCCGGTACGACAACATCTGGTGGCTCTCCAATGTCGGCTCCCGGCTGGCGGCCACCATCGCCGACGCCACCGGGGGCATGCAGGCATGGGTGGCACCCGGAGCCCGCATCCCGCTGGTTTTCGGACAGACCAACGTCGTCTTCACCGCCGGCCCCACCACCTACGAGTTCTCCGTCCACCTCGCCACCCCGGCCTTCCGGCAGGAATGGAGCGCCGACGACGGAGACGGCCAAACGACCATCGGCCCCGTCGTGTTGACCGACGCCCAACGGGCGTTGGTGGTGGCCTTGGCCGAACCCATGCTGCGCCGCGATGGCAACGGGCTCAGCTCCATCCCGACCTCCGCGAAGGCCGCCAGCCGTTTGGGCTGGCCACTGACGAAGTTCAACCGCAAGCTGGACAACGTCTGCGACAAGCTGGACAAGTCGGGAGTCGCCGGCCTGCGCGGTGGTGCCGGCAAACTCGCGACCAACCGGCGTGCCCGCCTGGTCGAACATGCTGTTACCTCACATCTGGTCGTCCCGGCGGACCTGCCGTTGCTCGACGCCGAACTCAACGCCGACGACTGAAGCACCGTCCCCTGACAGGGGGCCCTAGCCAATGCTGGCCGGGCGGACTAATATTTGGCCATGCGGTCAAATAATGCCACGGGCTCTCACGACGGACGGACCTTCATCGAGCAGGCGCGGCGTGCCCAGATCATTGAAGCGGCCATCGAAACCATCGCCGAGCTGGGGTACGCCCGGGCCTCCCTGGCGGAGATCGCCCGCAGGGCGGGCATCAGCAAGGGGGTGATCTCCTACCACTTCGCGGGCAAGGACGAACTCACCGAACAAATCGTCCTGGAGCTCTACACGCGCGCGGGGGCTGGCATCGGCGATCGCGTCGACTCCGCGGAGTCGGCCGCAGCTGCCTTGCGCGGCTACGTCGAGGCGAACCTGGACTTCATCGCGGGGCATCCGGAACAGGTCCGGGTGCTCGTGGACATCTTCATGAACTTCCGCCATCCGGACGGCTCGCCACACATCGATGCCGACGGCCAGGACGGGCTGTTGGGCCATCTCGGTTCCCTGTTGCACCAGGGACAGGAAGCCGGGGAATTCCGGGAGTTCGCCGTTCGTCCGATGGCGATCGTGATCCGTTCCGCCATCGACGCGGCATCCGGCCAGCTGGCCCTGGACCCGGCATTCGACGTCCGGGCCTATGCCGCCGAGTTGGTGGCCACGCTGGAGCGGGCCACCCGGAAGGACCAACCGTGAACCGGGATCCGGCCACCGGCCGGCGCATCGCCGGGTCCCGGACGTCCCTGATCCTGATGCTGGTCGAAGTCATCGTTCCCCTGGCCCTGTTCTACATCCTGCGGGCCGTCGGCGTGGGGCAGTGGGCTGCACTGCTCATCAGCGGCGCGGCACCACTGCTCGCGCTGGCCTACCGCTGGATCGCGTACCGGAGGATCGAGATGTCCTCGATCTTCACGTTGAGCATTCTGGTGGCGGGGACCCTCATCGGCCTGCTGACGGGGGACCCGCGGCTACTGGTCGCCCGCGAAAGCTATCTGACGGGCATCGTCGGCCTGTGGATGATCGGCACGCTGTGGGCTGCCCGGCCGTTCATCCTGGTGGCCACGATGCCGCTCCTTCCCCCGGCGACCGCGGCCACCTGGGACGCGAATTGGCGGCAGGAAACGGTATTCCGCAAGGTGATGCGGGCGATGACGCTGGCCTGGGGGTGCGCCTTCCTGGTCGATGCCGTCGCCCGGATCGTCATGGCCTACACCCTGCCCCTGGACATTGTTCCACTCGCCGGAACCGCACTCCTGGTGCTGCTGCTCATCGCCGTCGTGCAATTCAGCAAGGCCTACGGGCGTCGGGCCGCCTCGGCTCCCACCCGTCGGGTCGGTGGGGCAAGATAGAGGGGTGACGAACAGCGAGCAGCAGGACACCACGGCCCGTACCACCACGAAATCCACGGAGGGCGCCACGACGTCGGCCGGCGAGGAGGTCATCCCCGCGGACCGCCTCCGCGACGAGTACCAGCAACTCATCGAGGACGTGCGCCGGTACAGGACCGCCTACTACGTCGAGGACAGCCCGGTCGTCTCCGACGCCGAATTCGATGTGCTGTTCCGCCGGCTCGAGGAGATCGAGCAGCTCCACCCCGAGATCGTCTCCAACGATTCGCCCACCCAGGAGGTCGGCGGTGAGGTCTCCGCCGCCTTCTCGCCGGTCAAGCACCTCACCCAGATGTATTCGCTCGAGGACGTGTTCTCCCTCGAGGAGCTCACCGCGTGGCTCGAACGCGCCACGGTGAACGCCGGAACCCGGGCCGCCAAGCACCAGTTGCGGTGGCTCTGCGAGGTGAAGATCGATGGGTTGGCCATCAACCTGCTGTATCGCAACGGAAAGCTCGTGCGGGCCGCCACGCGTGGCGACGGGACCACCGGTGAGGACGTCACCCACAACGTGCTGACCATCAAGGACATCCCCACCGAGCTGGCCGGGAAGAACTGGCCCACGGAGGTCGAGGTCCGGGGCGAGATCTTCTTCCCGTCCCAGAAGTTCAGGGAATTCAACGAGGCGCTGCTCGAAGCCGGCAAACCAGAATTGGCCAACCCGCGCAATGCTGCAGCCGGGTCGCTGCGCCAGAAGGATCCCGCCGAAACCGCGAAACGCCCGCTGGGCATGTTCGTCCATGGGTTCGGTGTGCGCGAGGGCCTGGACGCGGCCTCCCAATCCGAGACCTACGAGCTGCTCAAGGAGTGGGGGCTGCCCGTCACCCCGTACTCGCAGGTCGTGGATTCCATCGACGAGGTGCTGGCCTACATCGAGAAGTTTGGGGCGGACCGCCACTCGCTGGTCCACGAGATCGACGGGATCGTGATCAAGGCGGACGCCTTCGCCATCCAACGCGCCCTCGGATACACCTCCCGGGTCCCGCGCTGGTCGGTGGCCTACAAATACCCGCCGGAGGAGGTCCACACCCGGCTGCTGGACATCCGCGTCAACGTCGGACGCACCGGCCGGGTGACCCCCTACGGGGTGATGGAACCGGTCAAGGTCGCCGGCTCCACCGTGGAAATGGCGACCCTGCACAACCAGGATGTCGTCAAGGCCAAGGGCGTGCTGATCGGCGACACCATCATCCTGCGCAAGGCAGGGGACGTCATCCCCGAGATCGTCGGCCCGGTGCTGCCCCTGCGGGAGGGCCGTGAGGAGGAACTGCGCGAATTCGTGATGCCCACCCACTGCCCCTCCTGCGGTGAACCGCTGGCCCCGGCCAAGGAGGGCGACGTCGACATCCGGTGCCTGAACGCCCAATCCTGCCCCGCCCAGCTGACCGAGCGCATCGCCCACCTGGGAGGCCGCGGTGCCTTCGACGTCGAGGCGTTGGGCGAGGAAGCAGCCCTGGCCCTGACCATGGGCCCCGGCCCCGACCCCGCAGGACTGGGCGGCATCGCCGAGCCGGCCGGCCCCGGCCCGATCACCAACGAGGCCCAGATCTTCGACCTGGCCACCGGCCACGCCGATGACACGCTGCGCGATGCCCTCGCCGAGGTCAAGGTCTGGCGGGAAATCCGCCGCAAGGGCGTGCCCACCGGAACCTTCGAACTCGTGCCCTACTTCTGGACCAAGGGCACCGACAAAAAGCCCTCGGCGCCCACCGCCAACACGAAGACACTCTTCAGCGAACTCGAAAAGGCCAAGACCCAACCGCTCTGGCGGGTCCTGGTCGCCCTGTCCATCCGCCACGTCGGGCCCACCGCCTCGCGCGCCCTGGCCACCCACTACGGGTCCATGGACGCCATCCGCACTGCAGTCACCGCCGAGGACGCGATGGAAAAGCTCGCCGACGTCGACGGGGTCGGGCCGATCATCGCCGAGGCGCTCATCGAATGGTTCGGCGTCGACTGGCACTTGGACATCCTGAAGGCGTGGGCCACCGAGGGGGTCCGCATGAAAGACGACTCCCACGGCCAGACCGAACGCACCCTGGAGGGGCTGACCATCGTGGTCACCGGTTCACTCGAGGGATTCAGCCGCGACGAAGCCAAGGAGGCGATCATCATCCGCGGCGGCAAGGCGTCCGGTTCCGTCTCCAAGAAGACCAGCTACGTGGTGGCCGGCGAGGCGGCAGGATCCAAGCTGGACAAGGCCCAATCCCTCGGGGTTCCCGTGCTGGACGAGGACGGCTTCCGCACCCTGCTAGCAGAAGGCCCCGCACCGGAAACCGACCAGGAAGCCACGACCGACGGAGACACCGCATGAGCCACAACACCGCAGCAACGCCCGACCTGACCGCCGAGCTGTTGGCCACCGCGCGACGCGCCGCCGCCGCCGGTGCCGCCGTGTTGGCACAGCGCCACGGCGTCCACATCGAGGCCGACACCAAGTCGGCAGCGGGGGACTGGGTCACCGACTACGACCGCCGTGCCGAACAGGCAGTCCGCGAGGTCATCACCGCCGAACGCCCCCGGGACGCGATCACCGGCGAGGAATACGGCAACACCACCCCCGCCGACGCCAGCCCGTACCGGTGGTCCATCGACCCGTTGGACGGCACGGCGAACTTCGTGCGCGGCATCCTCTACTACGCGACCTCGGTCGCCGTCGCCGGCCCCGCACCCGAGGGCACCGGCGAGCAGGTCTGGCTGGCCGGCGTCGTGCAGGCACCGGCTTTGGCCAGCACCTGGTGGGCCTCCCGCGGTGCCGGGGCCTGGCTGGGGGGAACCGACGCCGGGGACGACGCCGGTGCCCGCCGGCTCACCGGTCCCGTCCCCGGGGCAGCTGGTGCCCTGGTTGCCACCGGGTTCGGCTATGACGCGGAACGTCGCGACTTCCAGGTCCAGGCACTGGCCGCGCTGATGCCCGGATTCGCCAACGTGCGCCGCATCGGGTCCGCCGCCTTGGATTTGTGCCTGGTCGCAGACGGCACGCTGGATGCCTACGCTGAATATGGCACCGGCGAACACGACTGGTCCGCCGGGGCCCTCATTGCCGAGGAGGCCGGCTGCCCGGTGTTGCGGCCGGACACCGACCCGGGCTGGCAGGCCGTCGGGTACGTGGACTTCGACCAGCTGCCGGCGCCGCCGGCCGGTTGAGCGCCGCACAACCGGCTGGGCTCAGGCCGGGCGGATCACCAGCATCGACACCAGCACCACCACCAGCAGCACGATGAAGGCGATGGCGTGGACGCGGTCGGGCATCTTGCCGACCAGGCGTTTGGCCACGGCAATCGTCGGCAACGACCCGGCCAGCAGCCCGGCCATGGCCAGCAGGTCGATGTAGCCGAGGCGGCCCGCCGCCAGGGCGCCGGTGGTGGCCGGCAGCGAGAACGCGTACACCGCAGCGCCGACGACCGAGACGGGAACCGAGAGCGGGTTCGCCATCGCCGCCGAGGTCGCCATCGGCAGGCCCAACCGGCGCAGCAGGGGCACCGTCATGATGCTCCCGCCCACGCCCAGGAAACTGGCGACGGCACCGATTCCGAGCCCACCGACGCTGGTGGTCACCGGTCCCAACCGGCGTTCGGGGGCGTCCGCGGAACGGGAGATGAACCCACGCCGCAGCAGCGAGTCCACGATCGTGATCGCCAGGTAGGCGATGAACAACACGTGGAGCAGGGCATCCGGGACCCGGGTCGCCACCAGTGCGCCGATGAGTGCGCCGACGCCGATGTAGCCGACCAGCGGGAACAGCATCCCGGTCCGCAGCCTGCCAGATCGCCAATGGGCCAGCGTCGCCGAGAGCGAGTTGACGATCATCACGGCCGTCGAGGTGGCGACGGCCACCAGCATCGCATCGGGCCCGGTACCCGAGGCGACGGCCACCGCGTACACCACCGGGACGATCACGAAACCGCCGCCGAAGCCGAACAGCACGGTGGTCAGTCCGGTCAGGATGCCGAAGGCGGCGAAGGTCAACAGGGTGGGAAGCATGATCCGATCCTAGGAGAGGTCGCTCGAAGACGGCTTCCCCATGACGTGGCCGGAAACGCCCCCGCGCGTGCTCACGGCGTCCCGAGTCCGGCAGCGGCGTCGTCATAGTAGGACCGGTTGCGCAGGCGGGCCGCTGCGGCGCCGTCCAGGACGACCACTGCATCGGGGTGCCACTGCAGGATCGAGGCCGGGCAGGACGCGCTGAGCGCTCCCTCCACGGCGGCGGCCACAGCGGCTGCCTTGCCGGAGCCGGTGGCGATCAGCACCAGGCGGCGGGCTCGGGCGATGGTGCCCAACCCCTGGGTGAGGCAATGGGTCGGCACGTCAGCGGGGTCGGCGAAGAAGCGCGCGTTGTCGGCGCGGGTTTGTGCCGCGAGCCGTTTGACGCGGGTGCGCGATGACAGGGCCGATCCGGGCTCGTTGAAGCCGAGGTGCCCGTTCACCCCGATTCCGAGGATCTGCACGTCGATGCCGCCGGCATCGATGATCTGCCGCTCGTAGTCGTGGGCCCGCCGCGTGAATCCGGCTGCGGTTCCAGTGGTTTCCGCGGTCGCGTCGGGGACATGGAGCCGGTGAGTGGCCAGCCCGATGACGGCGCAGACCTCGCGTTCCAGGATGCGGCGGTAGGACTGGGGATGGCCGGCCGGCAGTCCGATGTACTCATCGAGGGCAAACCCCTGCGCATCGCCGAACCATGCCTCCGAGCGTTCGACGGCCCGCCCGAGTTCCGCGTACAGCCCCAGGGGTGAGGAGCCGGTGGCCAGGCCCAGCACGGGTGGCAGGCCGTCGTTGCACGCTTCCTTTCGTGCGCCGGGAAGGCCGGCCAAGACGGCGGAAGCGGCGCTCCGGGCGGCCTGGGCGGGCGACGTGCAGATCAGGACCTGCATGCGTGCACCGCCCCCGACGGGTGCTGTGGCGTGCTGCACGCACGAGGTGTCCCGGGGTCGACGGTGCCCCTCATGCGGGGACTCCCGAGGGCCGCTGCGGTGTGGGCAGGGGCCCGTGCTGGAGCATGGCGGCACCCAGGGCGGCAACGGGCAGGTCGGCGGGTACCAGCTCGATCCGGGAGGCCAAATTCAGTGATGCCACGAACTCGGAGGCCCGGGCGCGTTGTTCGATTTCCCGGGCCAGGGCCGTGCTGAGGTCCCCACCGAGTCGGGTGAGCCCGCCGCCGATCACGATCCGGTCGGCCCCGGTGGTGAGCACCAGCATCTGGACCGCCAGGAACAACCCGGCGGAGAGCTGCGCGCCGGCGGCCGCAGCGGAAGTGTCCCCGTTGTCGGCGGCCACGAAGGGATTGCGCCCGTGCGGTCGGCCCGATCCACCCGGTGGCCACATGCGTTCGAGTGCCGAACCGGAGACCAGGGTTTCGAGGCAGCCGCGTTGACCGCATTTGCAGACGGCATCCCCACCCATCGGCAGGTGTCCGATTTCCCCCAGGGAACCGTCGGAGCCGCGCAGGACTTCGCCGTTGCGGACCAGGGCTGCTGCCAATCCGGTGCCGATGTTCAGATAGGCGAGCGTGCCGTCGGTGTTCCGCTGGTCCAACAGGTGGTGGGCACCCAGGGCTGCCGTCTTGACGTCGTTGTCGACGGCGACCGGTTGGTCCAGTGCGGCCCCCAATCGTCCGGCGAGGTCGAGTCGCTCGACGCCGAGGTTGACGGCGTGGCTGACGAGTCCGCTCTCCCGGTCCACGAGGCCCGGCATGCAGGCCCCGATGAAGGAGAGGCCGGCCGTCGTGGTGCCCGCCGCGGCCACCGCCTCGAGGGCCAGGGATGCAGCGACCCGCACCACGGCATCCGGGCCGTGGCCCGAGGCCCTGGTGCGCAGGACGGCCAGCCGGCCATCGGTGTGGACGATGGCCGCTGCGGTTTTGGTTCCGCCGATGTCCAGCCCGAGTTTCATGCGTTTCCAGCTTCCGGCAGGACAGTGGACCGTGGGCGTCCGCCGTCGAGCAGGAACCGGGCCAGGGCCTGCCCGACGACGCGGGAGGCGCCGAACGTCACGACGTCCGCAGCCGCCCGCGGCCAACCGCAGTCGACGAGGATCACCGGATGCCCGGCCGCCCGTAGCCGGGTGGCGGCATCGTACGCCGGGTGGCCCGAATGCAAACCACGGGCCACGACGGCGACCTTGGACCCCGTGGCCACCGCGGATTCGGCGGTCATTGCATCTGCGGCCGCCGGGCCCCACGGAACCTGCCCGACGGCCATGTTGGCGGCCGATTCGACCTGGACGATCACCGCTGGTGCCGGATCGCGGAGCCAGGCGGCGGTGTTGGGGCCGACGTCGAAGGCCTCTTCCAGCCGTGGGCCCACCGGGGTGGCGGGGGAGGCGTCAGTACCCCGAACACGTGGGGAACCGGCAGGCGGCGCTGCAGGCGGCACGGCAGGGAAGCCCGACGCCAGCCGGGTGTTGCGGGCCACGGCGTCTTCGAGTCGGGACGCAGGGAGCCGGCCCGATTCCACGGCGTCGACGATGGCATCGAGGCAGGCAGCGTAGAGCCCACCCGTCGTTCCGGAACCGAGGCACAACATGTCAGCCCCGGCAATGAGGGCGCGGACGGCGGCCTCGGGGATCCCAATCCCGGCGGAGGCACCTGCCATGTCCAGGGCATCGGTGATGACCACACCCCGGAAGCCCAGTTGGCTCCGGAGCACCTGCTGCAAGATGGCGGGCGAGAAGGTGGCCGGACGCCCGGGATCCAGGGCCTCAACCACGATGTGGCTGGTCATGATGGCGGCACCGCCGGCTTGGACGACGGCGGCAAAGGGCACCAACTCGCGCCGGTGCAGGGTCCCGGCGTCCACCGTGACCCGCGGAAGGTCCAGATGGGAATCTGTCGTGGTGTCGCCGTGGCCGGGGAAATGCTTGGAGCAGGAGGCCACGCCCGCTGACTCCAACCCGGCGATCCATGCCGCGGTGTGCCGGGCCACCAGGTCGGGATCATCGCCGAAGCTGCGTACCCCGATCACCGGATTCTCCGACGCCGAATTCACGTCGACCACCGGGGCCAGGCTCAGGTTGATGCCGAGGTCCACAAGTTCGGTCCCGATGGCAGCGGCGCTGGCCCGGGTGAGCTGCGTGTCGTCCAGCCGGCCGAGTACTGCGTTGCCCGGCTGGTCGGATCCGGTGAGATAGTGCAGGCGCGTCACATCGCCGCCCTCCTCGTCGGTGGCCAGCAGGGCGTGCGGGGCCAGCTCACGCAGCCGGGCACAAAGTTCCCGCAGCTGGGTGGGGGAGGCCATGTTGTCCCCGTAGAGGCAGATGGCCGACAGTCCTTCAGCGTAGGCCTGCAGCACCCACACCGGGGCCGAGGTGCCGATGAAGCCCGGCAGGAGGGTTCCTGCGGCACGACGCCGGAGGATGGCACCGGATCCCGTGCCGCTCATCCCTTCACCGCCCCGCCGACCAGCCCACTGCTCATGCGGCCCTGGACGATCAGGAAGAAGACGATCACCGGCAGCGCGACCAGGGTGGAAGCGGCCATGACCATTCCCCAGTCCGTCTCACGGCTGGCACTGGCCTGGACGAATCCCCGCAACCACAGCGGAAGCGTCTTGGCCTGGTCTTCGGTCATCACCACCAGGGCGATGGTGAATTCGTTCCAGGCCTGGAGGAAGGCGTAGACGCCGGAGGCGACCAAACCCGGTGCCAGGAGCGGAAAGGTGATGCGCAGGAATGCCTGGGTGCGGCTGAGGCCGTCGACCATTCCCGCCTCCTCCAGTTCCACCGGAATCCCGGCGACGAATCCGCGCAGCATCCACACGGTGAACGGGACGACGGCGGCGGTGTAGAGGACGGTCAGGCCCACGACGTTGTTGAGCAGTCCCACCGAGGACATCATCTTGTACTGGGCGATGAACAGTCCCTCGGCCGGAAGCATCTGGATCAGCAGCAGGGCGAGGATGAACGAACGGCGGCCACGGAAGCGGAAACGGCTGACGGCCAGTGCCCCGAGGAATGCGATGACCAGGGTGGCCGCGACGGTCGCCAGGGTCACCGTCAACGAGACGGCCAGGGCGGGGAGGAACCCGCCGTCGGCGAAGACTGCGGCGAAGTTGTCCAGCGAGCCGCCCCAGGGCACGAAGGTCGGCGTGGCGCTCTGCAGCACGACATTGGGCAGCAGCGAGGAATTGAGCATCCAGTAGACCGGGAAGGCCCACGCCAGGGCGATGGCGATGGCCAGCAGCGAGTACAACGAGGTGGCGACACGGGCGGACCTCATGCGGCTTCCTCCTTCATCAGGGAACGGACGTAATACCAGCTGACGGCCACCGTGATCAGGAGCATGACGATCGACACCGCGCTGGCGCTGCCGAAGTCACCGGAGCCGACACCCAGTTGGTAGATGTAGGTGCCCAGCAGGTGCGTTTCGTTGGCCACGCCGCCGGCATCTTGGAGGAGTTTGATCTGGGTGAAGACGCGCAGGTCCCAGATGATCTGCAACAACAGCACGATGGAGAGCACGGGGGCGATCAGCGGCAGGATGATGAGCCGGACCCGCTGGATGCCGGCGGCGCCGTCCATGGCAGCCGCCTCCAGGACCTCTTCCGGGATCTGGGTCAACCCGGCATAGAGGCTCAGGGCGACGAACGGCACGCTCATCCACACCACGATGATCGCCGCGATGGCAAAGAAGGTCACCGGCTCGGCCAGCCAATTGTGCCCGGCGGCATCGACACCGATGCGTGTCAGCAACCAGTTCAGGACACCCCGGCGCCAGTCGACGAGCCACACCCAGACGGTCATGGCCGCCACCAGCGGCATGGCCCAGGCCAGGAGCATGGACACCTGCAGGACCAACCGCACGACCGTGCCCACCCGCTTCATCAGCAGGGCTAGCAGGCCACCAATCAGGACAGTGGCGAACGCGCACACCAGGCAGAACAGCAGGGAGCGTCCCAGGACCGTCCACAGGGCCGGGTCGGTGAAGATCGTGACGTAGTTGGCCAGGCCGACGAATTCCGGGGGCAGGCCGAATTGTTGCTTGAGCCCAAACTCCTGGAAGCTCGTGGCAACCTGCCACGCGACGGGATAGCCCAGCGCGCCGACCAGCACCGCGATGGTGGGCAGGACCAGCAGCAGCGGCAGCACACCCCGACGCCGTCGCGGCCCACGCGATGCGGTGCCGGATCCGGAGGCGCGACCCGGTGTCTCCGGATCTTCGGGCGCCACCGTCCGCACTTCCCGGGGGGAAGACGACGGCGGTGCCTGGGTTCTGGGCGTCATGGTGGCCTCTCATCGCGGCGTTGGGGGCGGGTGGATGGACGGCCGGCTGTCCCGGCCCGGTGGGGCAGGGACAGCCGGCCGGCGTGCTACTCCATGTTCAGTTTCGGCGTGATCTTCGCGTCGTACTCCGCCGCGAGCCCCGCGAGGTCGTTGGAGTCGCGGATCTTGCCGAAGAACTCCTCGAGGATCTGCGAGGACTCCACAGCTGCCCATCCCGGGGCCGCCGGGGTCAGCTTCGAGTTCGACGCCGAGGCGATGGACGCCTGCGCGAACTGGTCGTCGCCGAGCGAGGAGTTGTACTCGCTGTTGGCCGGACCCAGGCCCGCCTTGCCCAGCATCTTCTGGTAGTCCGCGGAGAAGATGATGCGCATCAGGTCCTTGGCCAGTTCGGGCTGCTGGGATTTTGCGGAGATGCCGATGTTGGAGCCGCCGGCCAGGACGGGTGCCGGCTGGCCGTCGTTGCCGGGGAGCACGAAGGTATCGAACTTCTTCTCGTCCCAGACACGCGTGTTCTTGCCGTCATCGCCCTTTTCCAGGTTGCCGATGGACCAGTGGGCCCACCCCGGGGCCATGATCGTGGCTGCCGCCAGCGACGTCTTGCCGGTGGGCTTGCCGGCGTCGTCCAGGATCTCGTCGGCGTCGTTGATGTAGAGCCACGGCGTGACGTCCTTGGCGTCGGAGGGGGCCTTTGAGGCGTTGCGGTAGAGGTCCTGGAGCTGTTCGAGGCCCTTGATGGTGTTGGGGTCCGAGAGCGTCGACTTCCATTGGCCATCGACCTTCTTGGCGAGGTCCCCGCCATTGGCGAAGATCCAGGAGATGCCGTTGCGCCAGTCCTGCCCACCGATGAAGAAGCCGGAGAAGTTCTTGATGTCCCGGGGGTTCTTCTCGGTGATGGTCTTCACCGCCGTGTTGAACTCCTCGAGGGTGCCGGGCTTCTCGACCCCTGCCTCCTTCCAGAGGTCGTTGCGCATGAACATGTACCGCGAACCCGAGTAGTAGGGCAGGGTGAACTTCTTGCCATCCACCGAGCCGGCCTCGACGAACGAGGGGATCAGCTTCTCGCCGCCGAGTTCGTCATACATGTCGGAGAGGTCCAGGAAGGCGCCCACATTGGTGAAGGTGGGAGACTGGGTATTGCCCATTTCGACGACGTCAGGGGTGTTGTTGGCGTCGGGCAGCGCAGTGGTCATCTTGGTGACCAGGTCGCCCCACCCCTGCTCCTCGATCTTCAGGGTGGCCCCGGTCTGGGCGGTGAATTCCTTCTTCAGGTAGCTGCGCAATTCGTCAGGGGTGTCGCCTCCGGCGAGCCACAGGGTGATGGACTTTCCCACGTTGTCGGCGGCCGCCGTGGAGGACTGTGCCGGCGAGGATGCCGCTGAAGTCGACGAGCCGGCACATCCGGAGAGTGCCAGCGCAGCGGCGGTGAGCGCCGCGAGGCCCAAGAGCTTTTTCATTGCTGTTCCTTCGGGTTGGAGCGAGGCGATGCCGGGGGGCACCTCCATCTGGTTCAAGCGCAGTTCGACTCTCAGGCCACCCCCAACCGGTTCCAGAGGACCAGGACGGCCGTTCCGAGCAGGACGATGTCCTCCGGGGCCGCAGCCAACCGGACCGAGACCGGGGGCGGTTGCTGGGGGAGTAGGCGTTGGCGGAGGGTGCGTTCGGTGCTGGCCAGCAGCGGGCCGTCCAACAGGTCGGTGGGTCCGCTCAGGACGATGTCCGTCAGATCCAGGGCGCCGACCACCGGTGCCAGGGCGATGGCCAACCGTTCCCCGGCGGTGCGCAGGACCTCGTCCGAGGCGGCTGCGGGATCTGCGGCGGCTGCGGCCGTGGCCAGGCTGTGTTTCAGCGACGGCACTGAGAGCCACGTTTCAAGGCAGCCGTCCTTGCCGCAGCTGCACCGGGTGCCGCCGTCGGTGCCCACCGTGACGTGGCCGATTTCCCCTGCGGCGCTGTGGACACCACGCACGCGCTGGCCTCCGATGATCAGGCCCGATCCGACGCCGCGACCGACCTTGATGAGAATCATGTCGGCGCCTCCTTCGCCGAAGGTGTAATCGGCGTGGACGGCAGCGTCGGCGTCGTTGGAGACCAGGGTGGGCAGGCCGGTTTCGGTTTCGAGCAGCGTGCGCAACGGGACATCGGTCCATCCGAGGTTGGGTGCCGTCAGGACCACGCCGTCAGCGTTGACGACGCCGGGCGTGCCGACGCCGATGCCCAGCAGCGGGGCCGTGGCCAGGGCTGCAGCTTCCCGCGCCATGTCCAGGACGAGTTCGATGACGGCATCGCCGGTTTCCCCGGTCAGGCGCCGCTCGGTCCGGGCCAGGATGTTGCCGTCGAGGTCCAGGACTGCAGCGCGCAGGATGGAGTCCTCGGCCAGATCGAGTCCGAGGATCTGCAGGCCGCGGCGGTTGAGGTCCACGAGCATGGCCGGCTTGCCCGGTCGCACAGCACCGGTCTGGCCCAGTTCGATGACATGGGTGCGCTCCATCAGCTCGGCGACCAGGTCGGAGACCGTGACACGCGTCAACCCGAGTGCACGCGAGAGGTCGGCGCGGCTCATCGGGCCCCCCGAGTGCAGGGTCTGGAGCACCAGGGACAGGTTGTGCTCGCGTCCGTGGGAGGGCAGGGCTGCGTTCTCGAGGGACAGGCGGTGTCTGCGGGCGGGTGCGCTGGTCATGAATGTTAGTAAAGTGTACTAACAATCAAAAAACAAGACGTGGATCACATTTTTCTTGACGATCCGAAAGGCACCGCGGGGAACGATGCCGGGGCAGTGTCCCGGCGGTGGCAAAATGGACGACGATGACTTCTTCCGCAGCGCACCCGCCGTCCACGATCACCATCCGCCAGGCCACGGCGGCCGATTATCCCGAGATCGCCCGGATCACCGTCGAGTCCTACCTCTCGGCGGGGCACTTCGACGATCCGGACCACCCCTACCTGCAGGTGGTCCAACAAGTTGCCGAACGTCACGCGGCAGCCGAGATCCTCGTCGCCGAGCGGGACGGAGTGGTCATCGGCGCAGTGACCCTGGTGCGGGCGGGCAACCCGTATGCCGACATCGCGCTGGAGAACGAGCTCGAATTCCGCATGCTCGTCGTGGATCCGGCAGCCCAGCGCTCCGGGGCCGGACGGGCAATGATGCAGGAGATCATCCGGCGCGGACGCGCGATGGACGGGGTGGACACCGTCTCGCTGACCACCGGCAGCAACTGGCTGGCCGCCCAGGCCCTGTACACCCACCTGGGGTTCCGCAACGTCCCGGAGCGCGACTGGCTCGTGCCCGACACCGACATCCTGCTCAAGGTCTACACCCTGGCCCTCTAAGCGCCCGCGGGCCGGGGGAAACGCCCGCCGGTCCTGAACTAGACTGGTGGGGAAAACCCACCACCCATCAATTCGGGGAGATACATGCCTGCCATCAGTCGTGAGGACGTTGCCCACCTGGCGCAACTGGCCCACCTGGAGATGAGCGATGCCGAGCTGGAGAAAATGACCGGCGAACTCGGTGTCATCGTCGACGCGATCAAATCGGTGAGCGAAGCCGCCGGTGACGACGTCCCGGCCACCAGCCACCCGCTGCCGCTGGTCAACGTGATGCGCGCGGACGTCATCGGGCAGACCCTGACCCAGGAAGAGGCCCTGCAGAACGCACCCGACGCCGAGGACGGCCGCTTCAAGGTCCCGGCCATCCTGGAAGGGGAGTAGGACATGAACGAGCTCATCAAGCTCTCCGCGGCCGAACTGGCCGCGAAACTGCGTGACGGCTCCGTCACCTCCACCGAGGCAGTGCAGGCCCACCTGGACCGCATCGCCGCCGTCGACGGCGGGGACCGCGGCGTCCACGCCTTCCTGCACCTGAACGGGGAGGAGGCGCTCGCCGTCGCCGCCGAGGTCGACGCGATCCGCGCCGCCGGTGGCCCCGAGGCCGAGGCCCTGCACCCGCTGGCCGGCGTGCCCATCGCCATCAAGGACCTCATCGTCACCAAGGGCCAGCCCACCACCGCCGGCTCCAGGTTCCTCGAGGGCTGGATGAGCCCCTACGACGCCACGGTGATCGAGAAGATCCGCGCCGCCAAGCTCCCCATGCTCGGCAAGACCAACCTCGACGAATTCGCCATGGGTTCCTCCACCGAGCACTCGGCCTTCGGCAACACCCGCAACCCCTGGAACCTGGACCGGATCCCCGGCGGCTCCGGCGGCGGCTCGGCGGCAGCAGTGGCCGCCTTCGAGGCCCCCCTGGCCCTGGGCACCGACACCGGCGGCTCCATCCGCCAGCCCGGCGCCGTCACCGGAACGGTCGGCGTGAAGCCCACCTACGGCGGTGTCTCGCGCTACGGCGCCATCGCCATGGCCTCCTCGCTGGACCAGATCGGCCCGGTGACCCGCACGGTGGCCGACTCCGCGCTGCTGCACGAACTCATCGGCGGCCACGACCCGAAGGACTCCACGTCCATCGACGGCCCGGTCCCGGACCTGGTGGCTGCGGCCGCCCAGGGCGCCACCGGCGACCTGACCGGAGTCCGCGTCGGCGTCATCCGCGAGCTGCAGGGAGAGGGATACGACGCCGGTGTCCAGGCCCGCTTCGATGAATCCCTGGAGCTGCTGCGCGGCGCCGGGGCACAGATCGTGGAGGTCTCCTGCCCGAACTTCGAATACGCGCTGGGCGCCTACTACCTGATCATGCCCTCCGAGGTCTCCTCGAACCTGGCCAAGTTCGACGGCGTGCGCTACGGCAACCGGGTACTTCCCACCGACGGTCCGATGACCATCGAACGCGTCATGGCCTCCACCCGCTCCGCCGGGTTCGGCGACGAGGTTAAGCGCCGCATCATCCTGGGCACCTACGCCCTGTCCGCCGGCTACTACGACGCCTACTACGGCTCGGCGCAGAAGGTCCGCACGCTCATCCAACGGGACTTCGACGCCGCCTTCGCCCAGGCCGACGTGCTGATCTCCCCGACCTCCCCGGTCGTCGCCTTCGAGCTGGGCTCCAAGCTGGATGACCCGCTGGCGATGTACCTCAACGACGTCGCCACCATCCCCGCCAACCTGGCCGGCATCCCGGGCATCACCGTCCCCGGTGGGCTCTCCGAGGACCTGCCGGTCGGCATCCAGTTCCTTGCCCCCGCCCACGAGGATGCACGCCTCTACCGGGCCGGTGCCGCGTTGGAGAAGCTGCTGGAGGACCGCTGGGGCGGACCGCTGATCAACCAGGCCCCCGAACTGGCCGAATCGTCCAAGGAAGGTGTCGCCTGAAATGGCCCACGCAACGGAAGAACTCGTCGACTTCGATGAGGCCCTGGACCGCTACGATCCGGCCCTCGGCTTCGAGGTCCACGTCGAGCTGAACACCGCCACCAAGATGTTCTCCGACGCCCCGAACGCCTTCGGCGACGTCCCGAACACCAACGTCACCCCCGTGGACCTGGGCCTGCCCGGTGTCCTGCCGGTGGTGAACAAGAAGGCGGTGGAATACTCGATCAAGATCGGCCTGGCCCTGAACTGCCAGATCGCCGAATACTGCCGCTTCGCCCGGAAGAACTACTTCTACCCGGACACCCCGAAGAACTTCCAGACCTCGCAATACGACGAGCCCATCGCCTTCGACGGCTACCTGGACATCGAACTCTCCGACGGCGAGGTCTTCCGCGTGGAGATCGAACGCGCCCACATGGAGGAGGACGCCGGAAAACTGACCCACATGGGCACCTCCGGCCGCATCCAGGGCGCCGACTTCTCGCTGGTGGACTACAACCGTGCCGGCGTCCCGCTGGTGGAGATCGTCACCAAGCCGATCCTCGGTGCCGGCAAGCGCGCCCCCGAACTGGCCAAGGCCTACGTGGCGGCCATCCGGGAGATCGTGAAGAACCTCGACGTCTCCGACGCCAAGATGGAACGCGGCAATGTCCGCTGCGACGCCAACGTCTCGTTGATGCCCAAGGGGACCACGAAGCTGGGCACCCGCTCGGAAACGAAGAACGTGAACTCGCTGCGCGCCGTCGAACACGCGGTGCGCTTTGAGATCGAACGCCACGCTGCGGTGCTGGACGCCGGCAACCAGGTCGTCCAGGAGACCCGCCACTGGCACGAGGACACCCGGACCACGACCTCCGGCCGCCCGAAGTCCGACGCCGACGACTACCGCTACTTCCCCGAACCGGACCTGGTGCCGATCGTCACCACGCGGGAATGGGTCGAGGAACTGCGCGCTCAGCTGCCCGAGCCCCCGGCCGAACGCCGCAAGCGCCTGCAGGCGGATTGGGGTTATTCCGACGCCGAATTCCGCGACGTCGTCAACGCCGGTTTCCTGGACGCCATCGAGGAGACCATTGCCGCCGGCGCCAGCCCGGCAGTGGCCCGCAAATGGTGGATGGGCGAGATCTCCCGCCTGGCCAAGAACGCCGACGTCGAGCCGCTGGACCTGGGCGTCACCCCGGCAACCATCATCGAGCTCAACTCGCTGATCGAAGCCAAGAAGATCAACGACAAGATCGCCCGCCAGGTCCTCGAATTCGTGGTCGCCGGCGAGGGGACGCCAACCGAGATCGTCGAAAAGCGTTCGCTGGCCGTCGTGAACGATGATTCCGCGCTGGGCGCCGCGATCGACGAGGCGATGGCCGCCATGCCCGACGTCGTCGCGAAGATCAAGGACGGCAAGGTCCAGGCCATCGGCGCCCTCATCGGCCCGGTCATGAAGGCCACCCGCGGGCAGGCCGACGCCGGCCGTGTCCGCGAGATCGTGCTGGAGAAGCTCGGCGTCGACGGCTGACACCGGCCGTTTGAACACCTGCCTGGGGCGGGCGGATCACCGTGATCCGCCCGCCCCACGGCGTTGCGGGATTGTGTACCGTGAACCCATGACAGCTCAGCAGGGCCCAGCCGGTGGGGTTCCGGCGCACGATGTGGACATCGACGATGCCCTGGTCCGGACCCTGCTCACCGACCAGCATCCCGACCTGGCCGGACTGCCGCTGGCGCGCGCCGCCAACGGCTGGGACAACGTGGTCTACCGCCTCGGCGACGAGCTGGCCCTGCGGTTGCCGCGCCGGTCCGCGGCCCATCAGCTGCTCCTGAACGAACTGCGGTGGCTGCCCTTCCTGGCGCCGCGCCTGCCCCGGCCCATCCCGGCGGCCGTGCGCCGCGGCAGCCCGACCGCCGGGTATCCCTACCATTGGGCCGTCGTGCCCTGGTTCCCCGGCCACAGCGCGGCACGGCGTCCGCCCGCGGGCCGGGATGCCTACGCCGGGGATCTCGGCCGCTTCCTGCGCTCCCTGCACGTCCCGGCCCCCGCCGACGCCCCCCGCAACCCGGTTCGCGGCGTCCCCTTGGCCACCCGGGCCGCAGCCTTCGCCGACCGCCTCGCGACGGCCGGTCTGCCCGTGGAGGGGCCCTGGCAGGAGATCTTCGACGAAGGCGCCGCCGCGCCGGCGTACCAGGGGCCTCCGCTGTGGCTGCACGGTGACCCGCATCCGCACAACGTGGTGGTGGCACCCGGTGAGGGCCCGGCGGCGCTGGAAGCCGTCGTCGACTTCGGGGACATCACCGCAGGAGACCCGGCCAGCGACCTGGCCGTGGCGTGGCTGCACTTCACCGCGACCGGGCGGGATGCCTTCCGCCGTGAACTGCGCTACGACGACGCCACCTGGCTCCGCGCCCGCGGCTGGGCGGTCCACTATGCGGTGCTGATGTCCCAGCTGCCGTCCGCTGACCCCCTGCACGACGCCGGGGCGCACGGCCTGCGTGAACTCGCCCCGTGAGGGCCCCGCCGTGCAGGGGAACGTCGTTTGTTCTAGGGTGAAACACACCGACGAAAGGAACGATTCGTGAAGAAGATCCTGATGGTACTGACCAGCGTCGACAAGATCGGCGACGAGGCAACCGGCTACAACGTGGCCGAAGCGGCACACCCGTGGAAGGTGTTCAAGGACTCCGGGCACTTCGTGGACTTCGCCTCCATCCAGGGCGGCCAGCCCCCACGCGACACCGTCGACACCGAGGACCCCATCCAGGTGTCCTTCACCGAGGACGAGACCACCCGTGCCGGGCTCTACAACACCGCACGCGTTGACGTCGTCGACCCGGACCAGTACGACGCCGTCTTCCTGGTGGGCGGACACGGCACCATGTGGGACTTTCCCGACAACGAGGGCCTGCAAAAGCTCGTGGGCAGCGTCTACGACGCCGGCGGCGTGGTTGGCGCCGTCTGCCACGGACCCGCGGGCCTGTTGAACGTGGAGCTGTCCAACGGCTTCCGCCTGGTCGAGGGGCGCAAGGTGGCGGCGTTCACCAACGACGAGGAGGTGGCGGTCGGCAAGGACAAGGTCATCCCCTTCTTCCTGGCCGATCGGCTCGAGGAGCAGGGCGCAACGCACGTGCAGGCGGACGTCTTCGAGGAGAAGGTCCAGGTGGACGAACGCCTGGTGACCGGCCAGAACCCCGCCTCCGCCGCCGGTGTGGCCAAGGAAATGGAAAAGCTCCTGGCCGAGGTCATCCATCAGGAGAAGGCCGAGGAGGAGTCCGAGTCCGAGGCATTGCGTGCCGAGAAGGACGCGGAAAAGGCTGCGGCCGCCGAGGATGGGAACTGACCCCTGAAACGGGTCCCTACGAGGGCACGACGAGCAGCCAGTACTCGGCCTCCTGCGGAAGGTCCAGGGTGAGGATGCCCGTTTCCGCTCCGAGGGGCAGCGTGGCGCCGGTGGCCCCGTCGGGGAGGCAGGTGCCGGCATGGAAGGTGCCGAAGGTGGCCCGGAAGTCGGCCCCCGCGGAGCAGGTGACGTAGATCCGCAGGCCCGAGGATTCCGTGGGGTCAAGGGCAGGGATCCTGAAGCCGGCGGGCCCGGTGCCGCGCTGGTGGACCAACGGGGCGGGGAGTCGATCGATCTCCGCCCCGTCGGCTTGCATGGCTGCCCAGTAATCGACCTGCGGATCGGATAATCCCTGGTCCCCGAGCGGCCCTCCGCTCGACCCGCCGGTCGACGCGCGGGCACCGTGGGTCGGCGGCACGGACCCATGGACGGGGTCGTCCGGGACCGGCAGGGGGCTCGCGGTGCAGGCGGTGGCCAGGGCCACCGTGAGCACGGCAAGGCTCCCGGCGATGCGTCGTTGCATGGCGGCCTCTCCACAGTGTTTAGGCCATCGTCCGGTGGGTGCCGTTGATTGTCAACTAGATTGATTATTGTGTCGTGGTCCCTCGTCGGCGGCGCGTTCGGCCATGGTCTCGCGCAGGGCCGCCGCCACCCGTTGCACCGAGACACGGCGCATCGATTCCGGCCGGGCCAGCAGGTCGATGCGCCGCCGGTTGGCCACACCCTCCAGGGGCAGGAGCACCACGCCGGTGCCAACCAGGGACCCTGCCGTGTACCGCGGGATGATGCCCAGCACGTTGCCGGTGCCGACCAGTTCGGCGACCGTGGCGTAGTCGTTGATCCGGTGGACGATCTCCGGCGCCGATCCGGAGACCGCGGAGATGGCGCCGAGGATGTCGGCGGGGGAGTAGCCCTCACGGCTGACTGCCCAGCGTTCGCCCCGCAAGTCTTCCGGGTTCACCGCCCGGTGCCCGGCCAGGCGGTGCCCCACGGGCACTGCGACGTCCAACGGCTCGTGCGCCAGGGCCATCACGGTCACCTGGTTCTCCGGCCATGCCGGGGTGTGGTCCATCCGGTGGGCCAGGACCAGGTCGTAGCGTGAGGTCAACGCCGGGAAATCGTGCTGGGCGACGTCCTCGTCGGAGAACAGCGGTTGCGGGCCACCGGATGCCTTGAGCCGCGCCAGCAGCGGGGCGAAGAGGGATTGGCCCACCGAGTGGAAGCCGGCGAGCGTGACCGGGGCATCGGCGTCGTTCTGGTAGTTCCCGATGGCCGCCCGCGCATCGGCGAGCGAGGCGACGACTGCCGCGCCGGCGTCGGCCAGGATCCTCCCCGCCTCGGTCAGCACCAGGGTCCGCCCCTCCTTGCGGGTCAGTGGCACGTCGACTCCGCGCTGGAGCAGCGCCAACTGCTGGGAGACGGCCGATGGCGTGACGAACATGGCCTCGGCGACGGCGCGGACGCTGCCGAGGTCCCCGAGCTCGCGCAGGATCTGCAACTGATGGACTTCCATTAGATGATCCTAAATCGTCGCTTGAGATACTCGTGCATTATCTAAACTATTGATGTGGGTCCAGCGGTGCCAGACTGGGACCAGACGCGGTGTCAGCCGCAACCCGCCAGCAGCCCAGCAGAGGAACCCATGAAGGCACTGTACAAATCCGGCCCCCACGCCGGACTCGAACTGGTCGACCGCCCCGAGCCGGTGACCGGCCCGCACGAGGTCAAGATCCGCGTCATGACCGCCGGCATCTGCGGCACCGACCTGCACATCCTCGCGTACGACGACGCAGCTCAGGCCATGATCAATGCGCCACTGGTCCCCGGGCACGAGTTCTACGGCGAGGTCGTCGAGGTCGGCGAGCTGGCCACCCACGTCGCCGTCGGCGACCGGGTCTCGGGCGAGGGCCATGTGGTCTGCGGGATGTGCCGCAACTGCCGGGCCGGGCGGCGCCAGATGTGCATCAACACGGTCTCCGTCGGCGTCCAGCGCGATGGCGCGTTCGCCGAATACGTCGTCATCCCCGAAACCAACGTCTGGGTCCACCGCGACGAGACCATCACCCCGGAACTAGGCGCCATCTTCGACCCGTTCGGCAATGCAGTGCACACCGCGTTGGCCTACCCGCTGGTCGGGGAGGACGTGCTGATCACCGGTGCCGGGCCCATCGGGTTGATGGCGGCCGAGGTCGCCCGCCACGCCGGCGCCCGCAAAATCGTCATCACTGACGTCTCGGCGCCGCGGCTGGAGTTGGCCCGCACCATGGGCGTGGACCTGGCCATCGACGTCTCGGCCTCGCGCATCCGCGAGTCGCAACGTGAAATGGGCATGGTCGAGGGGTTCGACATCGGGCTGGAGATGTCCGGGCACGCCAGCGCACTGCCGGAGATGATCGACAACATGAACCACGGCGGCAAGATCGCCATGCTGGGGTTGCCGAGCACGCCGATCGACATCAACTGGGGCAAGGTCGTCACCCACATGCTCACCCTCAAGGGCATCTACGGGCGGGAAATGTTCGAGACCTGGTACGCGATGTCCGCCATGCTCGGCTCCAACGAGCAGCTGCGCACCAGGATCTCCTCCATCGTCACCGACCGGCTGCCGGCCACCGAATGGGAAGCCGGCTTCGAGGCCGCCCGCGCCGGACAGGGCGGCAAGGTCGTGCTCGACTGGACCGTCTTCAACTAACCGCAGGCCCGAAAGGCAGCATCATGTACTCCACCCTGAAGGACCAGCTCACCGCCGACCTGGCGGAGATCACCGACGCCGGAACGTTCAAGCACGAACGCCGCATCGACTCCGCCCAGTCCAGCCACATCGCCGCCGGCGCCCTCGGTGCCCCGGCCCGCGAGGTGCTGAACTTCTGCGCCAACAACTACCTGGGCCTGGCCGATGACCCGCGGCTGATCGAGGCCGCGAAGACCGCCTTGGACGAACGCGGCTTCGGCATGGCCTCGGTGCGCTTCATCTGCGGCACCCAGGACCTGCACCTGGAACTCGAGTCCCGCGTCTCGGCGTTCCTGGGCACCGAGGACACCATCCTGTTTTCCAGCTGCTTCGATGCCAACGGCGGCGTCTTCGAATCACTCTTCGGCCCCGAGGACGCGATCATCTCCGACGCACTGAACCACGCCTCCATCATCGACGGCATCCGCCTGTCCAAGGCCAAGCGCTTCCGCTACGCCAACCAGGACATGGAGGACCTGCGCACCCAACTCACCGCGGCACAAGAGATGAACGACGGCGGTGGGCCGCGTCGGTCGATCATCGTCACCGACGGGGTCTTCTCCATGGACGGCTACCTCGCACCGCTCGCGGCCATCTGCGACCTGGCCGACGAATTCGGTGCCCTGGTCATGGTCGACGACTCCCACGCCGTCGGTTTCATGGGAGCCACCGGCGCCGGCACCCCTGAGCATGCCGGGGTCTCGGACCGCATCGACATCTACACCGGGACGTTCGGCAAGGCCCTGGGCGGCGCCTCCGGCGGCTACGTCTCCGGGCGGAGCGAGATCGTGGCGATGCTGCGGCAGAAGGCCCGCCCCTACCTGTTCTCCAACTCGCTGGCCCCGGCCATCGTCGCCGCCACGCTCAAGGCGCTGGAACTGGTCGTCGAATCCGGGGAACTGCGCACCCGGCTGTTCGAGAACGCTGCACTGTTCCGCCGCCGGATGACCGAGGAGGGCTTCGAGCTGCTCGACGGCGAACACGCCATCATCCCCGTCATGTTCGGCGACGCGGCGAAGGCCGCGCAGGTGGCCGATGCGATGCTCGAGCACGGAGTCTACGTGACCGCCTTCAGCTTCCCGGTGGTGCCGCGCGATGCCGCCCGCATCCGCGTTCAGCTCTCCGCGGCCCACTCAGCGGAGGACATCGAGGCCTGCGTGCAGGCGTTCGTGGCCGCCCGGTAGCGACATGACCGTCGGGAGCGGCGCGGTGCCCCTGGGGCGTCCCTATGCCTGGCTGTGGTCCTCGTCCGCGCTGTCCAACCTCGCGGACGGCGTGCTGAAGGTTGCCCTGCCCCTGGTGGCGCTGCGGTTCACCGATTCCCCGACGCTCATTGCCGGGCTCGGGGTGGCCCTGAGCCTGCCGTGGCTGCTGTTCTCGCTGCCGGCCGGTGCGCTGGCCGACCGCTGGGACCGGCGACGCAGCATGCTCTGGGCCAACGTGGTCCGCGGAGGCGTCGTCGTGGCCCTCGGCACCGCCTTCGTGCTCGGCGCCGGAAACCTCTGGATGCTCTACGCAGCGGCGGTCATCATCGGCAGCACCGAGACGCTGTACGACACCTCGGCGCAATCCATCCTGCCGCAACTGGTCCCCACCGCGGGCCTGGACCGCGCCAATGGCCGGCTGCAGGCCGCCGAGCTGACCACCAACCAGTTCATCGGCCCACCGCTGGGTGGCCTGCTCGCCGCCAGCGGGGCCGCGCTCTCGTTCGCGACGCCGGCCGGGCTGTGGCTGGTGGCCGTCGGGGCCCTCTGGATGGTGCGCGGGAACTTCCGCATCGAACGCACCGGGTCTCCCGTCACCCTGCGCGAGGACATCGCCGAGGGCCTGCGCTTCCTCTGGTCCAACCCCGTCCTGCGTGTGCTGGCCGCCATGACCGGCGCGTTCAACCTGGCCACCAGCGCCGCCTTCGCGGTCTTCGTGCTCTATGCCGTCGGCCCGGCGTCGGTTCTGCATCTGGAAGGCGCAGCCTACGGTGCCTTGCTCGCGTCCACCGCCGCCGGTGCGGTGGTGGGGGCACTCTTCGCCGGGCAGGCGGTGGCCCGGATCGGACGGGCGGCGTCGTTGTTGATTGCCATCTGCACCGGTGCCCTGTTCGTCGGCGTCCCGGCGGTGACCTCGAACGTCTGGCTGGTCGGCGGGGTCTTCGTGCTGGGGGGATTGGGGATGGCATTCTGGAACGTCGTCACGGTGACCCTGCGCCAGCGCATCGCCCCGGCCCGGTTGCTGGGACGCGTCAACAGCGGCTACCGCCTGCTGGCGTGGGGCACCATGCCCATCGGTGCCGCGCTGGGTGGGCTGATCGGCGAGGCCTGGGGTCTGCGGGCCGTCTTCGCCATCATGGCGGTGCTGACACTGTGCCTGCTGGTGGGCCTCATCTGGGTGACCGACCGCCACATCGCCGAGGCAGAGGAGGCGGCCGAACGGGCGGCCCGCTGATGGTTCAGTAGGGGAACCGGCAGGCCGCGATGAGGACGTCGTCGCCGTCGATGCGGCATGCCAACCGGTGTTCCTGGTCGATTCGGTGGGACCAATAACCGTGGAGGGCATGTTTCAGGGGCTCCGGTTTGCCGATGCCGTGGGTTCCGTTGCGCTGGACATCACGGATCAACGAATTGATCCGCTTCAGTATCCGACGGTCCTCGGTTTGCCAGATCAGGTAATCGTCCCATGCGGCGCAGGACCAGAGAAGCATGCTAGCCGGCGTTCGGAAGGTCCCGGACGGTGCCGCGGCCCGACTCCAGCTGGTCGATGGCGTCCATGAGTCGGCGCGCGTTGGCGGGGCTGCGCAGCAAGTGAGCGGTTTCCACGAGGGAGTCGTATTCGGATTGCGCGACCTTGACGACTGGCTCGTGGCCGGTTCGGGTGATCACCACTTCCTCAAGGTCGTCCACCACGGCGTCCAAGGTTGCCGCGTAGTTGGCCCTCGATTCCGAGTAGCTGAGAGTCCGCATCATCAGGCCTTTCACGGACAAGATATTGCACGCCGCGTCTTCTCTTGCAGACAACAGGGCAGCTGGTGGGGCCGGCGCGGAGCCGAGACCACGGTGGGCGAGGGCCGACCCGCTGCTGCGGATCGGCCCTCCAGTGGGGGAATGGCTACGCGTTCGTCGCGGTGTGGGGCGGCAGGTCGGGCTCCACGGGGGCGGCGTGGGCGCCGTGTCCGGCGCTGCGCGATGCCTTGCGTTGTTCCCGCTTTTCCTTGCGTCCTTCCACCAGCCGGTACAGTACCGGAACCAGGATCAGCGTCAGGGCCGTCGAGGACACCAGCCCGCCGATGACCACGATCGCCAGGTCCTGTGAGATGAACCCGCTGGAACCGGTGACGCCGAGCGCCATCGGGGTCAGCGCGAAGATCGTCGCCAGAGCGGTCATCAGGATCGGGCGCAACCGTTGGCGGGCGCCGTTGACCACGGCTTCCTGCACGCTCTGGCCCTGCCTGCGGTACTGGTTGACCAGGTCGATCAGCACGATGGCGTTGGTGACCACGATCCCGATCAACATCAGCAGGCCGATCAGCGAGGCGACGCCCATGGGCTTGCCGGAGACGAGCATGAGCAGGATCGCGCCGGTGGCCGCGAACGGGATGGAAACCAGCAGGATCAACGGCTGGATCAGCGAACGGAACTCGGCGACCATCAGCAGGTACACGATCGCGATGGCGACCAGCATCGCCAGCCCCAGCTGCTTGAACGAGTCGGTCTGCTGGGTGCTGACGCCGCCGAGCTCCACCGAAACGCCGCCGGGCAGATCAAGCCCGTCGAGCCGGTCCTGGACGGCGGCCGTGACCGCGCCGAGTTCGCCGTCGTCGGGGGTCAGGGACACGGTGGCGACCAGGTCGCCGCCCTGCCGGCTGACCGAGGAGGGCGTGCTGACCTGCTGGATGTCGGCGAGGTCGGAGAGCTTCTTCATGCCGCTGGCCGTCGGGATCGTGAAGTCCTCGAGATCCTTCTGGGAGGATACCGAGGTGCCGGAGTCGACGTAGACCGAGAGGTCCTTGTTGTCGATCCGGATGCTGTCCACGGCCTGCGGGTTGGCCTCCGAGGCCACCATGCCGGACACCTGCATTTCGGTCAGCCCCGCCTGCGCCGCCTTGGCCCGGTCGACGGACACCTGGATGGTCGGCTGGTCAGCGGCGAGGTCGCTGGTCAGGTCGGCGGCGTGGGGGGTGCCCTTCAACGCCTTCATGACCTGGTCGGAGGCGTCGGTGAGTGCCGCCTTGTCATCGTGTGCCTTGACGATGACGTCCACGGTGCTGGATCCGTAGGCGGCGGCCTGGCCAACGGTGATGGTGTCACCGGCCGGCAGGTCGGAGAGGCGCTGCGTGATGGCGTCCGAAATCGCCGTCTGGTCGCCGTTGGGATCGGTGTTGACCATGTAGGTGGCCGTCCCGGACCCGCCGCCCATCATGGCTGCCAGGCCTTCGCCGCCGACACCGGCGGTGAGCAGGACGCTTTCGACGCCGTCGGAGTCCAGCAGGGCGTCCTCGGTGGCCTGGGCGGTTTTGCTGATCGTGTCCAGATCCGCTCCGGAATCGAATTTCTGGGTCACCTGGAGGCTGTTCTGCCCCGTGCTGCCCAGGAAATCGACCTTGAGCAACGGCAGGATGCCGGCGGTCAGGACCAGGATCAGCACGGCTCCGACCAGTGTCCAGACCGGGTGGCGCTGGGTGCCGCGCAGGATCGGCAGGTAGCCGCGCTGCAGCCAGCTCTTGCGCTCCTTGTCCTCCGAGGCGGCCCGTACCTGGACGGGGTCGACCTCGTGGGTGGGCTGGCGCATGAACCAGTAGGCCAGGATGGGCACGATGGTCAGGGCGACCAGCAGGGACGAGAGCATCGCGATGGCCACGGTGAGCGCGAACGGCCGGAACAGCTCGCCCACCATGTCGCCGACCAGCGCGATCGGCAGGAACACCATGATGGTGGTCAGCGTCGAGGCGGTGATCGCGCCGGAGACCTCCTTCACGGCGGCCAGGATCGCGTGGCGCTTCTCTTCCCCGTAGCCCAGGTGCCGCTTGATGTTCTCGATGACCACGATGGAGTCGTCGACGACACGGCCGATGGCGATGGTCAGTGCACCCAGGGTCAGCATGTTCAGCGAGTAGCCGCCGAGGTTCAGCCCGATGAAGGTCACCAGGACCGAGATGGGGATGGAAATCGCGGTCACCAGGGTCGAGCGCAGCGAGAGCAGGAAGACCAGGATGACGACGACGGCGAACGCCAGTCCCAGCAGGCCCTCGATGGCCAGATGGCTGATGGACTGCTCGATGAAGGGTGCCTGGTCGAAGATCGGGGTGATGGCCCCGCCCTTCCCGAGTGCGTCCCTGAAGGCGTCGAGCTGGTCATTGACCGCGTGGGAGATGGAAACCACGTCGGCATCGGGCAGCGCGGTCACCTGGACCGACTGGCTGGGCACTCCGTTGGTGCGGGTGATGGAGGTCTGCTTTTCGGTGGTGAGCTTCACCGAGGCGACGTCGCCAATGGTCTTCACGGGGCCGGTGGCCGGTGCCGCGGGCGGCTGCTGCCCCTGTCCGCCCGGGGTGGCACCGGTGGCACCTGGTGCGCCGCCCGTGGACGGCTGCTGCTGGGCTGCGCCGGTCGACGATGCGGGCAGCAGCGGCAGTGCCTTGACGGCGGCGAGCGATTCAACGGGGTCCCCGACCTGGACCGCCACGGACTCGTGGTCCTCGATGATGGTGCCGGCCGGCAAGGTGGTGCCGTTGGAAGTCAGTGCCGAGGAAATGCTCTGCGCGCTCAGGCCGGCGGCGGCCAGCTTCCTGGTGTCGGGGGTGATGGTGATGCGCTGCGTGGACTCGCCGCTCAGCTGGACGTCCCGGACGCCTTCGATGCCCTGGATTTCCGGGAGCACCGAGGATTCAAGGGTTTGGCTCAGCTGTTCCGACGAGGCGTCGGAGGACGCGGTGAGCATGACGACGGGGATGTCCGAGGTGCTGCCGGCCAGGATTTCCGGTTCGGAGCCCTCGGGCAGCTGGGCCTTGACGGTGTCGATGGCGTCGCGGAGGCTCGATTCGAGCTTGTCCTGGTCCAGCCCATATTCGGTGGAGACGGTGATCGTCGAGACCGACGGGGACGACGTGGCCGAAACGGTGTCCACCCCGCTGACGCCCTTGAGCGCCTTGGAGAGGGGAAGGCTGATCTGCTGGTCAACGATCTCCGGGCTGGAACCGACGGCGGTGGTCATGATCGTCGTCTGGGGAATGCTGATCGGGGGGATCAGTTCCTGTTTGAGCGAGCCCATCGATACGACGCCGGCCACGGCGATGATCAAAGTCAGCAGGGCGACGACGGCACGGTTGGCCAGACTCAGGCGGGCGAGATGGTGCACGGGGTTTCCTTCGACGGAAGACGCGGGGGAGCGCAGCGGTAGGCTGTCCAAATAAGCATAGCCCTCGGCTAAGCAATGGTTCATGAGCCGCAGCCGGCGGCGACGAAGGAGCGGGGACGATGGAGGAGCGGGAATCGCTCATGGGCCGCATCGAGGCCCTGGACGCGGCGACTGGGCGGCTGCGGCTGGATGCCTCCATGGAGGCGCTGATGTCGCTGCCCCTGACCGTCCAGCAACTCAGGGCCACCGCGGTGGTGATCACGGGGAACGGTGACACGACGGCGCAGCGCATCGCCGAGGTGCTCAACGTCTCGTTGGCAACGGTGTCCGGCATCGTTGACCGGCTGGTGGCCCATGGGGTCGTCGAACGCGTTCCGGACGACCGGGACCGACGTGCCCGCCGGCTGGTCGCCACCGACCGTGGCCGGGAGATCATCCAGTCGCTGATGGTGGAAGCCGACGGGTTTCGGCGTGCCGCGGTAGAGCGGCTGGACATCGAGGACCTCAGGGCACTGGTGCAGGGCCTTGAAGCTTTGATGCGGGTGGCGTTCGCCAGTGGCGTGACGGCCCCGCATGCGGAATAACTGGCGCCGTTGCGGATTCCGGGGCACCCGACTGACGTCTCACCCCGGTGCGTCATGGTTTCAGGGAAATATCCGTGGGTCTTCGCGTCCTCGGAAAGATGAGACGAGGGCCGCTAACAATGCGGCCAAATAGGGCCATGGACTTTTAGTGCGGGAGGCGCAGGGTGGAATGCCCTGTTGGACGACGCGCCCGAGGACTTCGCAAACGTCTGCCCTTGCCCCCGAACTGATCCCTGCTCCAACTACTTGGAAAGTTCGCTCAGGTAGGAGTTCAGAAGATTCTTTTGACGTCGATCTTGGAGCTGTTTGGACAACTTTGTAGCTGCTGTGGACCTGGCGCGGCTCTCGTCCCTGAGTTGAGCGATATTTTCCTCGGTGCGACGAGCTGCTGCCGATTCGGCAGGAGTCAGTTCGGACGGTTCAAGTTGTGCCTTCACGTCGACTCGTCCTCTCCCGCTTCCAAATGTGTTTCCTGCGTCACTCCATCATAGTTCTCCGACGGATGGGGGCCCAGGCTTGAGTGAGTCGAATCCTGCGGCGTGTGCCCAGGGTTTCGCATTTTGGAACGACTTGCCAGGACACGTGGTCCTTCTTCGAGGGCGAGAATTGCGCCCATTATTCGGGCGAGGGACACGGTTGCGACGCGATCGAGTTCAGTCAGGTCGCCCACGTTGGGGGCGTTGATGGACAGCATGCCAAATGCGACGGCACCTGCCTTGACCGGAACAGATATGAAGGTCTTATAGGGCTTGACGTGCCAGTCCACGTCGCATTCCTCGGGACAGGATCGTATTTCGCAGGCCATGTCCCGGCCGTCCATGAGTTTCCAGATCGAATGTTCTGGCTGGTCCTTCTCGAAGAAGACCGTCGTGGCCTCGTTATGGCGACCGCGGCTCTTCGGGTTGCCGAGGATCCGATATCCGCCTTCGTAGGTGAGGGGATAGTACGTTGCCTGCACGGCGGATGCGACGGGTAGTTGCGCCGCAGCTGCCGCAAGCTGTGTGCGAAGCGTGATGAGGCTGGTCGCACGGGCCTTGCCCTCAGCGAACGAGGCGTCGTGGATATCGTCGAGAACTGAATTGATGGACGCCACCACTCGATGTCCTGCTGCTTCTTCCGCTCGTACTTGAAGGAGTGCAATCTTGGCGCCTTGCTGATCCGCCACTTTGTCGGCGATCACGGCAACGGCAGCAGCGATTCCCAAAATTGTTGTCATCAAGACGGCTGCCGACGGCATTTTTCCGTCGGCGTCGAGCCAATAGCGCGGTACGACGGCAAGCGCTACCGCTGTCACCCCGACGACGCCCGTCAACAGCCACTTTTCACGCAGCCACAAGGCCGCGTAGCCGATATTCCAGCTTAATCCGCGAGTCTTAGGGGCCTCGATAGCGCTCACTTTCAGGTCATCCCACAACCAGGGCACGGCGAATGGGGGCTGTAGATTACGTCCACGGGTGCGCGGTGCGGCGTCCTGGTGCAGGGCCTGGAGGCGCTGGTGAGGGTGGCGTTCGAGGACGGCGGACCCGCGCCTTCAGCAGGCTAGGGCCCGCTCAGGCGGGGTCGACGGAGACCACTGCGAGGAAACCGCGCCCGGAGACCTCCGGCGGAGTCTCGTCGTTGCCGACCACGGTATCCAGCCGCTGCAGTGCGGTGCCCTCGGCTTCACCGGGTGCCGGGATGGCCACGGCGTTGCCTTGCAACAGCACGGCGTGCTGGCCGCCGAAGACCGGATGGGGACGTTTCTTGGACAGTTCCACGATCACCACATGCCCGCGGAACCCCGGTCCGGTGATCAGGTTCAGGTCCCGGATGGGGCCCTCCGGCAGGCTTGCGCTGGTCTCGGCGCCGCCGTCGAAGCGGAACGGGCGGTACTTCTGCAGTCCCTGTTCGACCCCGTCGACGGTGAGCATCATGAACTCCCCGTCGATGACTGTCAGGATCCTCTCGCACTGCCCAAAGGTGGAGAAGGGGCCCTCCTGTGCCACGTCGGCCACGCTGATTCGCCAGTCCCAGCCCGGCCCGGAGGCAGGGTTGCCCCCGTGGCCGGGATCCGCCGTCGTGCCGGAACGGGCGATCTCCACGGTGCTGCCCCCGCCATTGCGCCAGCGCTGTGGAGTGAGGTCGGCGAAGCGGATGAGGTGGGCTGGTGTGGAGGTGCTCATGGCGGTGTCCTGACGTGGTGGGGTGCTGGCGCCTACTGTAGCGGGGCGGTGGCCGCCTCGTTGGCTGCGGCGAGGATGGATCCGTCGGCGACCAGGGTGTGCACGGCCTCGATTTCGGGGGCCAGGTACCGGTCGGTGCCCGGGCCCTCGACGACGCCGCGGATCGCCCGGCGCACGGCGGTGACGATGGGGGAGGACTTGGACGTGGCCAGTCCGCCGTCGCGCATGTCCAGGGCGCGGGCGCTGGTGAGCAGTTCCACGGCCAGTACGCGCTGCAGCCCGTCGATGGACCGGCGCAGCTTCAGCCCGGCGGCCCAGCCCATGGAGACGTGGTCCTCCTGCATGGCCGAGCTGGGGATCGAGTCCACCGAGGCCGGGACGGCCAGGCGCTTGAGCTCCGAGACGATGCCGGCCTGGGTGTACTGGGCGATCATGTGGCCCGAATCCACTCCCGGGTCATCGGCCAGGAAGGCGTTGAGGCCGTGGCTGCGGGCCTTGTCCAGGAACCTGTCGGTGCGGCGTTCGGAGATGGAGGCCAGGTCGGCGACGGCGATGGCCAGGAAGTCCAGCACGTAGCCGACCGGTGCGCCGTGGAAGTTGCCGTTGGATTCCACGCGGCCGTCCGTGGTGACCACCGGGTTGTCGATCGCCGAGGCGAGCTCCAGGGCGGCGACGGATTCGGCATGGTCCAAGGTGGCGCGCACGGCACCGTGCACCTGCGGGGCGCAGCGCAGCGAGTAGGCATCCTGCACGCGGGTGAAAGCGTGGTCGCCTTCCTTCTGTTCGGCGATGAGCGTGGAACCGGCCAGGACGGCGCGCATGTTCGCCGCCGAGGCGATCTGTCCCGGGTGCGGGCGCAGCGCATGCAGGTCGGCGGCGAAGACGTCGTCGGTGCCCAACAGGCCCTCGATGCTCATGGCGGCCGACAGGTCGGCGGTGGCGAGAAGCCGGTGCAGGTCCTCGGCGGCCATGAGCAGCATGCCCAGCATGCCGTCGGTGCCGTTGATCAGCGCCAGGCCCTCCTTTTCGGCCAGGACCACCGGTTCGATGCCCGCGGCGGCGAGGGCCTCGGCGGCGTCGACGAGTTCGCCGTCGGCGGTGCGGACCTTGCCTTCACCCATGACGGCCAGCGCGCAGTGGGAGAGCGGGGCCAGGTCGCCCGAGCAGCCGAGCGACCCGTATTCGCCGACCACGGGGGTGATGCCGGCATTCAGGACCGCTGCGTAGGCTGCGGCGACCTCGGGGCGGACGCCGGTGCGGCCGGTGGTCATGGTGTGCAGGCGGTTGAGCATCAGCCCGCGGACGACCTCGCGGTCGACCTCGGCACCGGAGGAGGCGGCGTGGGAGCGGATGAGCGAGCGCTGCAGCTGGGCCCGCAGCTCGATGGGGATCTGCTTGGTGGCCAGGGCGCCGAAGCCGGTGGAGACCCCGTAGTGCGGGCGGGTGTCGGTGACCAGTGCATCGATCACGGCGCGTGATTCGGCCATGGCACGCATCGACTCCTCGGAGATCTCGACGCGGGCGTCGTGGCGGGCCACGCGCACGACGTCGCGCGGTGCCAGCGGTGCGGGGTTCAGGGAGATGGTCTCTGCCATGGTCTGTCCTTTCGGTGGGCCACCTCACAAGTCGGGCTTGCCAAGTGGTGCAATTCACGTTTCAATAAGTGAAACGCAAATTTTGGCTGGTGGCAAGGTGGACCGCGCTGCGGAACCGCCCCCGCCGGCCCCGAAGCAGGAGGAACCATGGCCGAACCGTCCACCCGCACGGTGGAACGGGCGCTGCAGCTGCTCGGCTCCGTCTGCGACGCCGGGAACATCACCCTGGCGGAGGCGGCACGCGAGACGGGACTCTCCGCCTCCACGGCACTGCGCTTGTTGCGCACGCTGGAATCCAGTGGCTTCGTCCGCCGGGACCCTGAGGCCGGCTACCGGCCCGGCATGCGGATCGTCCAGCTCGGCGCCCAGGCGCTGAGCCACGAATCGCTGGTGTCCCTGGCGATGGAGTCACTGCGCCACCTGGTCGCCGCCACGGGGGAGTCCGCCTACCTCAGCGTCCCGTCCCTGGGCGGCACCGCCGCCGAACACAGCGTCTACATCGCCGTCGAGGAGGGAACCCATTCGGTCCGCCATACCTCGTGGGTCGGACGCAGCATCCCCCTCGAGGGCAGTGCCGTCGGCGTGGTCCTGCGCGGGAAGACACCGGCGGAGGGCTACGTGGTCGTGGACCGCGGCGTCGAGAAGGACGTCACCGCGATCGCCGCGCCCATCACGGTCGGCCGCGGGGACGAGACCCGGGTGATCGCCGCGCTCTCCGTGGTGGCGCCCTCCTACCGCATGACCGCCGACCTTGTATCCGCCATCGGCCTGCAGGTCGCCGCGGAAGCACACACCATCCTCACCGCACACCAAGACACCGACGCCGGCACCGCCGCCGGCAGCAAGGAGAAGACGGCATGAGCCAGTCATTCACCCAGCACGATCCCTCCCGCAGCATCCGTGCTGCCCGCGGCACGCAGCTGACCGCCAAATCCTGGCAGACCGAAGCCCCGTTGCGCATGCTCATGAACAACCTGGACCCCGAGGTCGCCGAACGCCCCGAGGACCTGGTCGTCTACGGCGGCACCGGCCGCGCGGCCCGCTCCTGGGAGGCCTTCGACGCCATCACCCGCACGCTGGAAACGCTCGAGGACAACGAGACCCTGCTCGTCCAGTCCGGCAAGCCGGTCGGCGTGTTCACCACGAACAAGTGGGCCCCGCGCGTGCTGATCGCCAACTCCAACCTGGTCGGCGACTGGGCCACCTGGCCCGAATTCCGCAAGCTCGAGGCCGAGGGCCTGATGATGTACGGGCAGATGACCGCCGGTTCCTGGATCTACATCGGCACCCAGGGCATCCTGCAGGGCACCTATGAGACGTTCGCGGCCATTGGGCGCAAGAAATACGCGGACGACGGCGGCACCCTGGCCGGCACGCTGACCCTCACCGGCGGCTGCGGCGGCATGGGCGGGGCCCAGCCGTTGGCAGTGACCCTCAACGGCGGGGCCTGCCTGATTGTGGACGTCTCCGAGGACCGGCTGCGCCGCCGGGCCGGCAAGCGCTACCTCGACGAGGTCGAAACCGACCTGGACACCGCGCTGGCCAAGGTGCTCGCCGCCAAGTCCGAGAAGCGGGCCCTGTCGGTCGGCTACGTCGGCAACGCAGCCGAGGTCTTCCCCGAACTGCTCCGCCGCCACACCGCCGGGGAGATCACGGTGGACATCGTCACCGACCAGACCAGCGCCCACGACCCGCTGAGCTACCTGCCCGTCGAATACACCATCGACCAGTGGGACGCCGAGGCGAAGGCCGATCCCGTCGGCTTCACCAAGAAGGCCCAGGAATCGATGGCAGCCCACGTCGAGGCCATGGTCGGTTTCCAGGACGCCGGCGCCGAGGTCTTCGACTACGGCAACTCCATCCGCGACGAGGCCCGCCAGGGCGGCTTCGCCCGCGCGTTCGAGTTCCCCGGCTTCGTCCCGGCCTACATCCGTCCGCTGTTCTGCGAGGGTCTGGGCCCGTTCCGCTGGGTCGCACTCTCCGGGGACCCGGAGGACATCCGCGTCACCGACGAGGCGCTGAAGGAACTCTTCCCCGAGAACGAGCACCTGCACCGTTGGCTCGACGCCGCCGCCGAGCACGTCGAATTCGAGGGCCTGCCGGCCCGCATCTGCTGGCTCGGCTACGGCGACCGCGCCAAGGCCGGGCTGCTGTTCAACCAGCTCGTCGCCGACGGCAAGGTCTCCGCCCCCATCGTCATCGGCCGCGACCACCTGGACTCCGGCTCCGTGGCCTCCCCGTACCGCGAGACCGAGGCCATGAAGGACGGTTCCGACGCCATCGCCGACTGGCCCCTGCTCAACGCTCTGACCGCCGCCTCCTCCGGCGCCACCTGGGTCTCCATCCACCACGGCGGGGGAGTGGGCATCGGCCGCTCCATCCACGCCGGGCAGGTCTCCGTCGCCGACGGAACCGAACTCGCAGCCGCCAAGCTGGAGGCCCTGCTGACCAACGACCCGGGCATGGGCGTCATCCGCCACGTCGACGCCGGCTACGACCGCGCCGTCGAGGTCGCCGCCGAACGCGGCGTGCGCATCCCGATGACCGAGGGCTGATCGATGGGCGACACCTCGAGCCCCGTGGATACGCGGGAGGCCACCACGCTGAAACCGCGGGGAGCCTGGCGGTTCTTCGTCTTCAGCGCCGTGGGGATCTTCATGTTCTTCATCCCCATCACCCTTGGCGGCACCAGCACCATCCCGCTGGACCACGTCGTGACGTTCGTGACGAAGCTGCTCGGCGAGTCGGTGCGCTACGTCGCCCTGGCGCTGATCATCGCCGGGACCGTCTATCCCTTCGCCACCGGGCGCTGGCGCCAATCGGGGCTGAAGACCCTGTTCGCGTTCCTGAACATCCTGGGCCTGGCCACCGGCACCGCACTGGTCTTCGGCGTCGGCCCCGCCTGGCTGTTCGAGGCGGACATGGGGCCGTTCCTGTTCGACAAGCTCGTGATCCCCGTCGGGCTCATCGTGCCCATCGGCGCCGTCTTCCTGGCCCTGCTGGTCGGCTACGGGCTGATGGAGTACGTCGGGGTGCTGGTCCAGCCGGTCATGCGGCCGGTCTGGAAGACCCCGGGGCGCTCGGCGATCGACGCGGTCGCCTCCTTCGTGGGCAGCTATTCGCTGGGCCTGCTGATCACCAACCGGGTCTACCAGGCCGGGCGGTACACGGCCCGCGAGGCGGCGATCATCGCCACGGGGTTCTCCACGGTCTCGGTGACGTTCATGCTGATCGTGGCCAAGACACTGGACCTGATGCACCTGTGGCTGCCGTACTTCTTCCTGACCTTTGCCGTGACGTTCCTGGTCACCGCGATCACCGTGCGCATCCCGCCGCTGAGCCGGATCAAGGACGACTACCATCCGGGCGCAGAACCGCAGCCCGAGGTCCCGGTGACCTCGCGCCGGATGGCCACCGCCTGGCGCGAGGCCATGGGGATGCTGCACCAGGCGCCCGGCCTGGGCCGGAACATCTGGGAGAACTTCCGCGATGGCCTGCTGATGGCCATGGCGATCCTGCCCTCGATCCTCTCGGTGGGGCTGATCGGCCTGGTGCTGGCCCGTTTCACCCCGGTCTTCGACTGGCTCGGCTACCTCTTCGTCCCGTTCACCTGGGCGCTCCAGCTGCCCGACCCGCTGCTGGCCGCCAAGGCGTCGGCGGTCGGCATCGCCGAGATGTTCCTGCCCGCCACCGTGGTTGCCGGCCACGAGTCCGAGCTGCTGCGCCTGGTCATCGCCGTCGTCTGCGTCTCGGCGATCATCTTCTTCTCCGCGCTGGTGCCCTGCATCCTGGCCACGGAGATCCCGATCAAGGTCTGGCACCTCGTGGTGCTCTGGGCCGAACGCGTCGCCCTGACCCTGGTCATCACCACACCCATCGCCTACCTCATGGTTGGAAGGTAACCGCATGCCAGAACCCAGCACCGTCAATTCACTGATGGCGGCCATCGCCGACACCGGACGCGATGCCCGCCGCGGCGGCTACTCCCGCCCCGTCTACTCCACCCCCGAACTCGACCTGCGCGAATGGTTCACCACCGAGGCCACCGCCCGCGGCCTCGAGCTCGAACGTGACGCCAACGGCATCATCTGGGCCTGGTGGGACCTGCCGGCAGGTGCCGCCGCAGGGCACGACGGCGGTGCCCCCGCCGGCGCCGACCCGCGCCGCGGTGCCCTGGTCACCGGCTCCCACCTGGACTCGGTCCCCGGGGGAGGCGCCTTCGACGGCCCCCTCGGCGTCGCCTCGGCACTGGCCGCCTACGACGTGTTGGCCGCCCGCGAGGCGGCAGGGGACCTGAGCCGGAACCGCGCCCTGGCCATCGCCGTCTTCCCCGAGGAGGAGGGCTCCGCGTTCGGTGTCGCCTGCCTGGGCTCCCGGCTGCTCACCGGCGCCATCGACACCTCCCGGGCGCTGAACCTGCGCGACGCCTCCGGCACCACCTTCGCCGACGCCTCCCGCGCCCACGGGCTGGACCCCGACGCGATGGGCCGCGACGAGGTGGCCCTGTCCCGCATCGGGGACTTCGTCGAACTGCACGTCGAACAGGGCCTGGGCCTGAATGGGGCGGAGTTCACCGACGCCGCCGGGCGCGGCCCCGCGGTGGCCGTCGCCTCTTCGATCCTGGGCCACGGCCGCTGGCGGTTTTCGGTGGCCGGCCAGGGCAACCATGCGGGCACCACGCTGATGACCGACCGCGCGGACCCGATGGTCGCAGCGGCGCAGATGGTGCTGGCGGTGCGCAAGACAGCCGCCGCCCAGGCCGATGCCCGCGCCACCGTGGGCCGGCTCGAACCGGTCCCCGGGGGCACCAACGTCATTGCCTCCCGCGTGGACTTCTGGATGGACGTGCGCCACCCCGACGACGCGGTTACAGCTGCCCTCGTCGAACGGATCCATGGACAGGCCCAGAAGATCGCCGCCTTCGAGGGCTGCTCGGTCGCCATGACCGAGGAGTCCTACTCCGGCACCGTGCACTTCGACGCCGCGCTGACCCGTGCCCTGCAGGGCTCGGTCCAGCGCACCACGCCCGGGGCGCCGGCGTTGTCCACCGGTGCAGGGCACGACGCCGGTGTGCTCGCCTCCGAGGCCCCCACGGGCATGCTCTTCGTGCGCAACCCCTCGGGCATCAGCCACTCACCCGAGGAACACGTCGAGGACGACGACGCCACCGCCGGCACCCTCGCGCTCGCCGACACCCTGGATGACCTGCTGTGAGCCGCGGCGACGAACACCTGATCCGGGTCCCCGGACCCATCAACGCCCACTCCCATGCCTTCCACCGGATCCTGCGCGGCCGCACGCACGAGGGGGCCGCCGGCGGGGCGGGGGACTTCTGGACCTGGCGCGAACAGATGTATGCCGCCGCCGACCAGCTGGACCCGGCCGGCTACGAACAACTGGCCACCGCCGTCTTCGCCGAAATGGTGGTCACCGGGTGGACCGCCGTCGGCGAATTCCACTACCTGCACCACGGCCCCGACGGAACGCCGTACCCGGACCACGCCATGGAGCGCGCCCTGGCCCGTGCCGCCCGGACGGCAGGCATCCGCCTGGTCCTGCTGGACACCTGCTACCTCTCCGGCGGACTCGACACCGACGGGCGCGCGGTGGACCTGAACGACACCCAGCTGCGCTTCTCCGACGGCGACGCCGGCCGGTGGGCGGCCCGCCACAGCGCGCTGCGTGCCGCACTCGCATCCGACGAACCGGCCACCGCAGAGGCCGGCGCCGGACTGGTCACCCTGGGCGCTGCCATCCATTCGGTCCGCGCCGTCCCGCCGGCCGCCTTGGCCGTCGTCGCCGGGGCGCTGGCCGAGGGCGAGCCGCTGCACGTGCATCTCTCCGAGCAGCCTGCGGAAAACGCTGCCTGCCGGGCCGCGCACGGGATGACGCCGGCGGAACTGCTGGCCGCGCACGGGCTGCTCACCGACCGGCTGTCCGCGGTCCATGCGACCCACCTCACCGCAGCCGACATCTCAGCGCTCGGCGCAGCGGGCTGCTCGATCGTCATGTGCCCCACCACCGAGGCCGACCTGGCCGACGGCATCGGCCCCGCCCGCCAGCTCGCCGACGCCGGAGCCACGATCGCCCTGGGCACCGACCAGCACGCAGTAGTGGACCCGTACCTGGAGATGCGCGCGCTGGAGCACGGCGAGCGGTTGCGCACCGGCATCCGCGGCAGGTTCTCCCCGGCAGAACTCGCAGCCGCCTCCCGGACCGGCGGGCTGCGCAGCCTCGGGCTGGCCGACAACGACGACCATCTCCTCGTGGACAGCGCCAGCCTGCGCACCGCGGGCAGCCGGGAGGCGCAACTGCCCTTGACGGCCACCGCCGCCGACGTCCACGCTGTGGTCATCAACGGCATCGAGATCGCCCGCGACGGGATCCACACCCGGCTCGGCGATCCCGCCGCCTTGTTCCGGGAATTCACCTACGAGCATCGGGAGTTCGCATGAGTGCCACCTTGGTGACCAACATCGGGGAACTGACCACCCTGGATGCCGACGGACGCGTCCTCGCCGGCGCCGCCGTCGTCCTGGACCGCGGGCGCATCGCCTGGATCGGACACCCGCGCCACGCCCCCGCCGCCGACGCCGTGTACGACGCCGGTGGCCGGGCCGCGCTGCCCGGCTGGGTGGACTCGCACACCCATCTGCTCTTCGCCGGGGACCGGGCCGCCGAATTCGAGGCCCGCATGGCAGGGGCCGACTACGCCGCCGGCGGGATCAGCGTGACCATGGAGGCCACCCGGGCCGCCACCGACTACGACCTCACCCGGCTGCTGATGGGCCGCGTCGCCGAGGCGGCGGCCGGGGGGACCACCTACCTGGAAACCAAGACCGGGTACGGGCTCGACGTCAACGAGGAGGCCCGCCACGCGCGGATCGCCTCCACGATCGTGGACCAGGTGACCTATCTGGGCGCCCACCTGGTGCCGCCGGGTGCCGACGCCGAGGAGTACACCGACCTGGTCTGCGGGGACATGCTCTCCGCGGTCCGCCCCTACGTGAAGTGGGCCGACGTCTTCTGCGAACGCGGGGCCTTCACCGAGGAGCAGTCACGCCGTGTGCTCACCGCCTGCCGTGATGCCGGCCTGGGCCTGCGCGTCCACGGGAACCAGCTCGGCACCGGGCCCGGGGTGAAGCTGGCCGTCGAATTCGGCGCCGCCAGCGTCGACCATGTGAACCATTTGGAGGACTCCGACGTCGAAGCGCTCGCCGGGACCTGGTCCGGGTGGGACTCCGAGATGCGCACCGGTGAGGTCGGTACGGTGGCCACCTGTCTGCCGGCCTGCGACCTGTCCACCCGCCAGCCGCTGGCCGACGGGCGCCGGCTGATCGACGCCGGCGTCCAGATCGCGCTGGCCTCGAACTGCAACCCCGGCACCAGCTACACCAGCTCGATGGCGTTCTGTGTCTCCACCGCGGTGCTGCAGATGCGCCTCAGCCTGAGCGAGGCGCTGCACGCCGCAACGATGGGCGGGGCAATGGCCCTGGGGGTCCAGGACCATGTCGGCAGCATCGAGGTCGGCAAGCGCGCCGACCTGCAACTGCTCAACGCCCCCTCAGCGGCCCACCTGGCCTACCGGCCGGGCATGCCGTTGACCGGCGCCGTGTGGCGCGCGGGGGAGCGGGTGGACCGTACAGCAGTGGGATCGGCGCCGCTGGCCTGAGTTCTGGAGGTGCCGGCGCGATCGCGTCCCGGCAGGTCTCTGCACGGCCCTATTTTCTGACGCCGCTGACGCGTAGCGTAGAAGTAGTCGCCGTCAAAGGAGGCAGTGGTGCCACGGAACGCAGAGGGCCAACCCCGGCACGCCGCAGCTTCCCTCGAGGCTGCTGCCGCCGAACTCGCGGAGGTCGCGAAAGCCCTCGGGGCAACGATCGACCTGGGGCCAGCCACGAAGTCGACCGCGGAAGCAGCTGTCGCCGGAACGACTGCGCCGGCCTCGGCACCTGTGACGACCCGGGATCTGCTGAATTCCCGGCACGGCAGGGTCATCATGGCCGCGATCAACATGGAGCGGAGCATCGCGGCGCTCGGGCCTGCGCTGTCAGAGGTCGACGTGGACACCTCGCCCCAGCTCGCCAGAAGCCTGCAGGCCACCGAGAACGCTTGGCGCGACATGGAGGCGGAATTTGGCTTGCTGACCAGCGTTGAAGTCTCGCGGGCGGTCGGTTCACGGTCGCCGAATCGTAGCTATGCCTCGGACCAACGTGGAGCCGGAAGGCTGCTTGCCGTCAAGCGGCCCGGGGGATACAAATATCCAGGTTTTCAGATCGACCGGCGCGAGCAGGCAATTCGCCCCGTGATGCACGAGCTGATCGCACTCGCGACCGAAGCAGACCGCTCGGAGTCCGGACTCGCGCTGTGGATGATCTCTCCCACTGGCTATCTGGACGGACTTCGGCCCGTGGACCTGCTCGACGAGCCCGATCACGTGGTGGAAGCGGCACGGCAGTCGTTCAACGTCCAATGGCGAGGCGGACGCCCCCAGTCCCCTTCGAGCCGCAGGACTGGATCCTCGAGGCCAAGACCGAGCTCTTCCGGGTCGTGGAGAACCGTCCGGGCCGATCCGTGACGAGCTTCAACCCGGGGATCTGTGGACCAACGCGATTCGCATTTTTTGGAAGCCCCGCCGTTCCCGTCCTCTATGCCGCCCAGTCGGAGGAGGCAGCGGTGTGCGAAACCATCCTCCACGACGTGCCACCGGGGCCGGGGACGGTGCTGTATGACAACGTCAAGGGTCGCGTTTGCACCCAGCTGGCCCCGACCCGCGACGTGAGGTTGGCCGCCTTCATGGGCGACGGCCTTCGGACGTTGGGGACGGAGGCGAAATATGTGACGGCAACGATGGCCTCGCAGTATCCGAGAACGGTCCTCTGGTCGCAAGCTGCGCACGAGGCCGGCTACGACGGCGTGGTCTGGATGAGCCATCGTCGTGACACCGATCGTGCCTACGTCTTCTTTGGCGACCGCGTTGCCCCGACGGACATGGTCCAGGTGCCGGGTCTCGCCCACCCTTTTGCCGCGGGGCCAGGCTTCGACTGGCTGGCCGACTACCTGGCCAGCCTCAAGCTCGAGATCCTCATGACCTGAGAGGACCAGGTCCGGAGCGCACCTGCCGGGAAAGGGCCGGGTGTCAGCGGCGAACGGCGGACATCGACGCGTGGGGCCGGGATCCCTCATCTTGGCGGGTCTCGACGTCGAGGACCTCGAATCCGGCGTCGTCGAGCAGGCGGGAGAACCGATCGATGGAACAATAATGGGCGGGAGTGATGGCATGATCGAGCGTCTGGCCGTGCGGGCCCTCGAAGAATCCCACGAGCAGCTGGCCTCCTGGTGCGAAGGCGCGGGTGAACCCGGCCAGGACGTGGGGCAGCTCCGCCGGCCGGAGATGGATCAGCGAATACCAGGCCAGCACGGCTCCGAGACTGTGGTCCGGAACGTCCAGATTGCCCAGTGATGCGACGTTGAACCGGATCCCGGGGAACCGGACACGTGCCTGATCCACGAACGCCGGCACGAGGTCGATCCCGGACACGTCGACACCACGTCTGTGGAGGAAGTCGGTCCATTGCCCGGGACCGCATCCAGCATCGAGGACGTGGCCGTCGATGCCGTCCGCCCACTGCCCGATGCGCTGCCGGTCGAGTTCATGCAGGTCCCCGACCGATCCCAGGAGCGCGGTGTATTCGGCGGCGCGCTCGGAGTAGGCCCGCCGCACGACGTCGTCGATCATGATGCCATCATAGGAGCAGGGGTGAGCCGGGACCGCGAGCCGGGCACCGCCGTCGTGCAGTGTCCTGCCATAGGATGCACCCATGCGCAGCAAGAGCCTCTGGCCGGAAATCCTGATCGTCCTGGGGCTCTCACTGGGGCAGTCGGCCATCTACGCGATCGTCTCGCTCGCCGACAAGCTGACCCGCGGACCGCTGTCGGGGCAGACGACCACGATGAACAACGCGCTGAGCGACCGGCAGTTCTTCGACCTCACCTACCAGCTGCTGGACATCGTGTTCTCGCTGGTGCCCGTGCTGCTGGTGTTCTTCCTGTTCCACCTGGCCGGGCGGAACGGATTCCGTGCCCTGGGCTTCGACCTGCGCCGGCCCGGGCGCGACGGCTGGCAGGGAGTGGGTTTGTTCCTGGTCATCGGGATCGGGACCCTGGGCGTCTACTGGCTGGGCAGGACGCTGGGGGTGACCACGGCGATCGTCCCCGAGGCCATGTCGCCGTACTGGTGGACCATCCCGGTGCTTCTGTTCTCCGCGATCCGCCACGGGATCCTCGAGGAGACGATCGTCGTCGGCTACCTCTTCGACCGGCTGCGTGCGCTGGGCTGGGGGATGTGGCCGATCATCCTCACCAGTGCGGTGCTGCGTGGCAGCTACCACCTCTACCAGGGGTTCGGTCCGTTTGTGGGCAACGCGATCATGGGGGTCATTTTCGGCTGGGTCTACACCAAAACCGGGCGGGTGATGCCGCTGGTGATCGCCCACGCCCTGCTCGATACCGCGGGGTTCGTCGGATATTCGCTGATCGGCCCGGCGATTGGGTTGGGGACGTAGGGAGCCGTCCCCGCATTGCCTACGGCTTGTAGGCTCATACCTACAACCTGTAGGCTTGGCGCATGGAACGTTCCCCGCTGACCCGCGCCTCCCTCGTGGCCGCCGCCGCCGACCTGGCCGACCGCGAGGGTTTCGACGTCGTCACCATCTCCGCCGTGGCCCGCCAGGTCGGCGTCAAGCCCGCCAGCATCTACTCACACCTGAAGGACCTCGCAGCACTGCTCGACGGCGTCCACGAACTAGCTCTGGATGAATTGGCGGACCTCATCGCCGGTGGCATCGCGGGGCGGTCGGGACGGGACGCGTTGGCTGCCCTGGGACAGGCCCACCGCGACTACGCACGGGGGCATCCCGGGCGCTGGTCCGCCATGCAGCGGCCCGCCGGCCCCGCGGTGGCCGGATCCGCCGCCGCGGCGCGGATCGTCGAGTACATCTGGGCCGTCCTGCGTGGCTATGAGCTGCCAGCCAACGAACTGGTGCATGCCACCCGGTTCGTCGGCGCCACCCTCAACGGCTACCTGGCGCTGGAGAAGGCCGGCTCCTACGACCACCGCAGCGATCCCACCGATACGTCCTGGCAGCGCACCCTGGCCGCCCTGGACCGCGCACTACAGACCTGGGCCACCGCCCTCGAAGGAGAAGCACCAGCATGATCGACACGCCCTTCACCCCGGACATCGTCCGGGGCGCCGCCGAACTCGAGCAGACGCCCCGCGGTGTGCGGATCCACCGGCTCCCCTCCTGGGCGCGCCGGCAATTTCCCGACCCCCAGTTGCTGGACCGCGAGGCCCAGCCCTCCGGCGTGCGCGTGGCGGTGCGGACCACCGCGACGCGGATCGAGTTGGTGACCCATCCGTCGCACACGAGCTTCCGCGGCACCGAACGCCCGCGTGGGCGCATCGACGTCTTCGTTGACGGAGAACTACGGCTCGAGGACGAACTGACCGGCGGGGACGCCACGGTGATCGACCCGGCAAACGGCTCGGTGCAACAGATCTCCGGGCCGGCGCAGTCCACCGTCGTGGACGGGTTGCCCGCGACCTCGAAAACCGTCGAGTTCTTCCTGCCCCACAACGAGGGACTGGAGCTGGTGGGCCTGTCCTCCGACGCTCCGCTGCACCCGGTGGAATCGGCGAAGCCGCGCTGGGTCCACCATGGCAGCTCCATCAGCCAGGGCTCGAACGCCGCATCGCCGAGTGCCATCTGGCCGGCCCTGGCCGCCCGGCGGGGAGGCGTCGAGCTGCGCAACCTCGGCTTCGGGGGCAGCTGCTTCATCGATCCGTTCGTGGCCCGGGTGATCCGCGATGAACCGGCGGAGTGCATCAGCCTGAAATTCGGCATCAACACAGTGAACCTGGACGCGATGCGCGTGCGCACCCTGGTCCCGGCGATCCACGGTTTCCTGGACACCATCCGCGACGGGCACCCCACGACCCCGCTGCTGGTTATCTCGCCGATCTTCTGCGGCATCCACGAGGACACCGCAGGCCCCGGGGGCATCGATCCCGCCAGCGTGGGCACTGACCAGATGAAGTTCACCGCCACCGGCACTCCCGGCGACGAGGCGCTGGGACGGCTGACCCTGCAGGTCATCCGCCGTGAAATGCGCTCGCTGATGGAGCGCCGTTCCGAGGATGCCCAGCTGTTCTTCCTGGACGGGCTGGAACTCTATGGGGAGGCCGACGCCGCCGCCGCGCCGCTGCCCGACAACCTGCACCCGGATACCGCCACCCACCGGCTCATCGGCGAACGGTTCGCCGACCATGTCTTCGCGGCCTCCGGACCGTTCGGCGCAGTGGCCCGCCCGAGCCAGGTGGCACCCGGGCAATGACAACGACGGCGGCCCGCGGGCCGCCGTCGTGCATTAAACCAGTTTCCGTAACGGATCAGAGGGTGATGGTGCCCTGCGGGGTCTCGAAGGTCACCGACATGATGCCCGGGGTGCCGTTGGGGGCCTCCCACTCGACGTCGACATCCTCCAGCGGCGACGATGCGGGGGTGCCCAGCCACTCGCGGACGCGCTCGACCGAGCCGGCGATGGTGATGCCGGAGATGCGGCTGGTGGGCTCCAGGGCCTTGGAGGGGTGCAGGTGCTCGGTGCCGTCATCCCAGCGCAGCATGTAGGGCACCTGCGGGTCGGCGATCAGGCCCTTGATGCCGATCTGCTGCCAGGTCAGCTCCTGGCCGTCGGGGAACTTGCGGTTGCCCGGAACGGAGGAGCGGCCCAGGCGTTCCTCGAACGGTGCCAGGTCGTCGACGCAGACGCACCAGCCCATCCAGCCGCCGCCCATCTCGGAGCGGGCGCGCACCGCCTGCCCGAACGGCGCCTTGTCGGAGGCCGGGTGGTCCAGGACCTCCACGACTTCCAGGTATTGGGTGTTCTGCAACGGGAAAATGACGTTCCTGGTCCCGAAGCGGGGATGGATGCCGCCCTTGACGGACTCGATCCCCAGGGTCTTGGCTACACGGGCGGCCGTGGCGGCCAGCCCGTCTGGTCCGCATGCGTATGAAACGTGATCCAACCTCATCATGCGTTCATGATGGCACTTTGTGAGGTGTGTCTCGACTTAGGGTGGCCTAAGTCATGGGGTGTGCGTATTTTTCCCCGGGAGGGGCGGCGATTGTTGCGCACCACGTCATATTGGGGGGTCATGGGTTGCGGGGCACCGGGGGATCTAGAACACTGGACGCAGGTCATGAGTGCCAGCGTGAAACCCCGGTTTGCTGGCCGGCAACCCTCCACTCGCGGTGGGGTGCCCCGGGTGAAGACCTGGTCCGCCTCCACCTGGAGAACGGGCAAGCGCGGGTCACCTCCCGGCACCCCCCCGGGGGTGCCGTGGCACAGGGGCCCCTGAGTAGTAGAAGGGGACGACACATGTCCGCATCATGGTCTTTTGAAACCCGCCAGGTCCACGCAGGCCAGACCCCCGATCCGGCCACCGGGGCCCGGGCGCTGCCGATCTACCAGTCGACGTCGTTCGTCTTCCCGAGCGCCGAGAGCGCCGCCGCACGGTTCGCCCTGCAGGAACTCGAGCCGATCTACACGCGCATCGGCAACCCGACGCAGGAAGCGGTGGAGAACCGCATCGCGGACCTCGAGGGCGGTGTGGGCGCGCTGCTGCTGGCCTCCGGACAGGCGGCCACCGCGTTCTCCCTCCTCAACGTCGCGGGGGCCGGGGACCACATCGTGGCCAGCCCGAGCCTCTACGGGGGAACGCAGAACCTGCTCAAGCACACCCTGGGCCGGTTGGGCATCGAGGTCACCTTCGTGGCCGACCCCGACGACCTCGCCGCCTGGAGCGATGCAGTGCAGCCCAACACGAAGGCCCTCTTCGGCGAGGTGGTCTCCAACCCCCGCCAGGACGTGCTGGACATCGAGGGCGTCAGCGAGGTGGCCCACGCCGCCGGCGTGCCGCTGATCGTGGACAACACGCTGGCCACCCCGTACCTGATCCGCCCCATCGAGTGGGGTGCCGACATCGTGGTGCACTCGGCCACCAAGTACCTGGGTGGGCACGGAACGGCAGTCGCCGGGGTCATCGTGGACTCGGGGAAGTTCGACTTTGCCCGGGATGCCGAAAAATTCCCCGGTTTCAACACCCCCGACGAGTCCTACAACGGGCTGGTCTTCGCCCGCGACCTGGGTGTCATGGGGGCGTTGGGCGCGAACCTGGCGTTCATCCTCAAGGCGCGCGTGCAGCTGCTGCGCGACCTGGGATCCGCCGTCGCCCCCTTCAACGCATTCCTCATCGCGCAGGGCCTGGAGACCCTCAGCCTGCGGATGGAGCGCCACGTGGAGAACGCGCAGAAGGTCGCCGAATGGCTCGAGGCCCACGCCCAGGTCGAATCCGTCGCCTTCGCGGGGCTGGCTTCCAGCCGCTGGCATGACCGCGGCCGCAAGTACGGCCCCCGCGGCGTCGGAGCCGTGCTGGCCTTCGAGATCGCCGGCGGCGAGGCCGCCGGGCGGGCCTTCGTCGACGGGCTGGAACTGCACTCCAATGTCGCGAACATCGGCGACGTCCGCTCCCTGGTCATCCACCCGGCCTCCACCACGCACTCCCAGCTCAGCGAGGCCGAGCAGGTCGCCGCCGGCGTGAGTCCGGGGCTGGTCCGCCTCTCGGTGGGCATCGAGCACATCGACGACATCATCGCCGACCTGGAACTGGGCTTCGCGGCGGCTGGATCCGCGCCGGTTCAGACCCGCGCCGCGGAACCCGAGGCCGCCCGGTGACCCAGGAGGTTCCCGGCGTGACGGAACAGGTCCGCACCGGCAGCACGCCGGTCATCCGCGACGGCATCCTCAAATGCGTCCCGATCGGCGGCTACCGGTTCGAGACCGGTGGCTGGCTGCCCGAGGTGATGATGGGGTACGAGACCTGGGGGACCCTGAACGCGGAGGCCAGCAACGCCGTCCTGCTGCTCCACGCGTTGACCGGCGACACCCACGTCTCCCGCGGTGACAGCCGCGAAGACGGCTGGTGGGACGGCTTCGTGGGCCCCGGCAAGACCATCGACACCGACCGGTTCTTCGTCGTCGCCCCCAACATGGTCGGCGGATGCTACGGCTCCACGGGCCCGGCCAGCCCAAACCCCGACGGACGCCCATGGGGTTCGCGCTTTCCCTTCACCACGGTGCGCGATTCGGTGCGCACCGAGGCGCGGCTGGCGGATTTCCTGGGCATCACGCGCTGGCACGCAGCGGTGGGCGGATCCCTGGGCGGGGCGCGGGCGTTGGAATGGGCCATCGAATTCCCCGAGCGGGTGGCCCGCTGCGCGGTCATTGCCGCCACCGCGGTCGCCTCCGCCGAGCAGGTCGCCTTCGGCCAGATCCAGACCCAGGCCATCCGCCTGGATCCGGCGTTCCGCGGCGGCGACTACTACACCGAGGGGAGCGCACCGGTCGAGGGGCTGGGCATCGCCCGCCGGCTGGCCCACATCACCTACCGCTCCGAGCCCGAGCTGGAGATCCGCTTCGGGCATGAGGGACAGGGCGATGAGGACCCGTTCGGCAGTTCCGACGCGGTCCGCGGCCGCTACCAGGTCGAAAGCTACCTGGACCACCAGGCCGGAAAGCTGGTCGGGCGCTTCGACGCCAACTCCTACATCGTGCTCACCGAGGCACTCGTGGGGCACGACGTCGGACGCGGCCGGGGCGGGCTCGAGGCCGCCCTGGCCCGGGCCGGGTCCGTGGAGTTCTTCGTCGCAGCCGTCGACAGCGACCGGCTCTACGTCCCCGGGCAGTCAGAACGACTGGCGGCGGCACTGGCCGGAAACCCGCAGGTGCACTACATCCACTCACCCATCGGACACGATGGGTTCCTCACCGATATCGAGCAGCTGAACCAGGTGCTGCGGGCCGGGCTGTTCGCCTGACCCGGCGGGGACTGCCTACTCCGAGGCGTCCTGCGGGTCGCCGGCGCCGATGCTCTGGCTCCCCGGCGACGACGCAAACGGCTTGGCCTCCGGGCGCTTGGGGGTGATGCCGTCACCACTGGACTGGTGGCGCAGGCGCCGCAGCACCCACGGTGCCAGGTGCGTCCGCGCCCAGACCAGGTCCTCGCGGCGGGCGGTGCGCCAGGGCTTCGGGGTGGCCGGGAGCGCCTGAAGCGGCTTGAGGTTGTGCTCCACGTTCAGCGTGTCCAGGACCATCATCGCAATGGTGTGGTGGCCCAACGGCGAAAAGTGCAGCCGGTCCGGCGCCCACATGCGCGGCTGGTGCAACTCGCGCAGTGCCCACATGTCCGCGACGATGGCGTCATGGCGTGCCGCGACGGTGCGCAGGTTCTCGTTGTAGATGGCCACCCGGCCACGCATGGATCCCAACACCGGGGTCTCGCCGATGTCAGGACCGTTGAACATCAGCACCGTGGCGCCCGTGGCCGCCAGGCTGCCGATGAAGTCGTCCATGACCACTGCCAACGCGTCGGGGTCACCGCCCGGACGCAACACGTCATTGCCGCCGGCGCAGACGGTGATCAGGTCGGGCTTCAGGGCGATCGCCGGTTCAAGCTGTTCGGCCTGGATCTGCCGGACCAGCCGCCCCCGGATGGCCAGGTTGGCGTAGGCGAAGTCGTCGACGCCGTAGCTGAGTTGCTCGGCCACGCGGTCGGCCCAGCCGCGGTTTCCGCCGGGGCTCTGGGGATCCGGGTCGCCGATGCCCTCGGTGAAGGAGTCGCCCAACGACACCATGCGGCGCCAGGGATGGCGCTCCGCGGCCTCGGTGGAGGCGTTGGGGGATTCCTGCTGTTCTGCTGCCGTCGGCTCTGCGCTACTCACGGGTACATTGTTTCACCGGGCAACGAAGTTGACCACCCGGGGGCCGTCTCCGTGATTCAATGGCCGCATGACTGACACCCTGCCCCAGCCCGTTGTTGCCTGGTCACGTCCGGAAGCCGAGCGTGCCGGCACACCGCTGCTGGTGCTCTTCCACGGCTACCTCTCCCATGAGAAGGACCTGATCGGGCTGGCCCCGATGCTCCCCGCGGAGTTCACGCTGGCCTCGGTCCGGGCGCCGCATGCGATGGGGCCGGGCTACACCTGGTTCCCGCTGATGCATGAGCCCGACTACTCCACCGAGCGCGTGGTGAAGGCGGTCTCCGACGTGTGGGACTGGATCGATTCGGTCAAGGCACAGCACTCCTCCGTCACCGTCCTGGGGTTCTCGATGGGCATGGCCGTGGCCACCTCGGTCCTGCGCCATCGCCCCGAGGAGATTTCCGCCGTCGTCGGCTTGTCGGGATTCGCCATCCCCGCGCAGGGTGACGCGTTCTTCGACGACGAGGCCACCCGGGCCGCGAAGCGCCCCCTGTTCTGGGGCCGCGGCCAGGCCGACAACGTCATCACCGAGGACAAGATCGAGTCCACCCTTGACTGGGCCAGCGAGCATACCGAGCTGACCAAGATGCTCTACGCCGGCCTGGCGCACAGCGTCTCGGAGCCGGAGATGAAGCATGTCTCCGAGTTTCTGCGCCACCACGTGCTGGGCGGCTGAGGGGCCGGGGGAGCGCCGGGCAGTGAAATTCTTGTGCCAAACCGTTGACACAAGAAGGACGTCCTGTTTGTATTAGTCCACTGATACAAGCAGTTGGTGGCTGCCCATCTGAGGACGTGGATCATGAGCGGTGTGCTGGTGTTGTTGGTGGTCATCGTGGTGGCGGCGATCGTGGTGTTGCGCGCGGTGCACCTGGTTCGACGCCGCGCCGTGCTTCCCGGCCGGCTCCTGCCGCCGCCGGGCTCGCCGTCGTCGATGGAGGCCGCCGCGCTGCTCGCCGCCCTGCGTCGTCGCGGTGGTGCCGCCGTCATCGCGGTGGCAGCGGTGGTGCTGCTCTGCCTGGCCGTGCAGGCCGTGTGGCCGTCGGGTGGGGGACTGCCCATCGTCCTGGCGCCCGCACTGGCCCTGCTGGTCCTGACCGGCACCCATGCCGTGTGGCCCCTGCCGGACGAGCCGGCGCCCAGCGCATCCACGAGGACCCATGCGGACATCACCACACGGCGCGCCGGCGGCTTCGGCCCGTCCTGGGGCTACTCGCTCCCGGCCCTGCTGATGGCCGCGACCCTGGCCTCGGTCATCGTCGCCGGACTGGTGGCCACCCCGGATGAAGCGGGCAGGTCACGCGAATACGGCTATGCCATCGCCGCGTCCGCGCTACCGGGCGAGGTCGGACCCGCCAGCGGGACAACAGGTCCCTTCCCCGGGTGGTACTACGGGATTCCCGTCATCGTGGTCCTGCTGGTTTCTGCCCTGCTGCTGGGCTGGGCACTGCACCGCAACGCCCGGCGCCCGCGGCTGAGGGGCGCCGGCCTGGTGGCGTTCGATGACGCGGTGCGCACCTGCGTCGGCTTCGCGCTCTCGGCGGGAGCCGGCACACTGCTGGCACTGCAACTGGCCCTGCTGGGGCTGATGGCCGGACCGGCGCTGCTCAACGCCGCCCGGAACATCCCGGGGGCTGCCGTGTCGGAGGGCGGGGGCATGGCCGGTGCGGATGTGCCCACGCTCTGGGCCGGAGTGGCAGTGCTCGTCCTCGCCCTGGTCCTGCTGGGGGTCGTGGCCGTCCTGGGCGCCACGTTCATGTCCTGGATCCTGGGCCAGCGGCGGCCACCTGCGGGGCAGCCCGGACGCCTCCAGCCGGGAGGAGCCCAGCGGTGATCACCGTCGATGCGGACGACCCCTCGGGCCCTTCCGAACAAATCAGGGTGCAGTTCACGGCATTGATCCGTTCCGGCGTGCTGCCGGCGGAAGCGAAACTGCCGCCGGTCCGCCAGCTGGCCGGGGATTTGCGCCTGGCCCCGGGAACTGTGGCGAAGGCCTACCGCGAACTCGAGGCCCAGGGACTGGTGGTCACCGGCCGGGCGGCCGGCACCCGCGTGGCCGGCGGACAGGCACTGCCCGCCTCGATCCTCAGGCAATCACGGGACTTCGCGCACGCTGCCCGCGCTGCCGGTTTGGGAGTCGCCGAGGCACAGGGGTTGGTGGCGCTGGGGTGGGGCTGACCCGGGGGAGCGGCCTACTCGGCGGCGACGACCACTGACTCCCCGGCCAACGTGACCACGTCGCCGACGTGGAGCTGCTTGCCGCGACGGGACTCGATCTCGCCGTTGACCTTGACCATGCCGTTCTCGATGAGCTCCTTGGCGTGGAAGCCGTCCTCGGCCAGGCCCGCCAATTTCAGCAGCTGGCCCAAGCGGATCGAATCGTCGCGGATGCTGATGGGTTCGGGCTGCGCAGAAGTCATGGCTCCATCTTCCTTCACGATGTGCCGACCCGCCAACGCGCGGCTAGCATGACCTGCGATGAACTCTGTATCTTCGCGCGCGGACACCACCCGCCACCTTCCCCTGTGGGCCGGACTGGCCCTGGCGATCGTGGGCGGGTTGATGATGCCCATCCAGGGCCGGATCAACGGTGCCCTGTCCGAACAGATGGGCGATGGCAACGCCGCAGCCGCCATCAGCTTCGCCGGCGGGACCGTGGTGATGATCCTGGTCTCGCTGATGCTGCCGCGCGGCCGGGCCGGACTCATCGCCATGCGCCGGGCCGTGACCGGGCGCGAGTTCCCGCGCTGGTACCTGCTGGCCGGCCTCAGCGGCGGCTACATCGTCTTCGGGCAAAGCCACGCGGTGCCGCTGATCGGCGTGGCGTTGTTCACGGTGGCCATCGTGACCGGGCAGACCATCAGCGGCCTGATGGTCGACCGGGTCGGCTTCGGTCCGGGCGGCAAACGCTATGTCACCGCCCGGCGCATGGCAGGTGCCGTGTTGATGATCATCGCGGTGCTCTGGGCGGTGTCGCCGCGCCTGGAGACCTCGGCCGGTGGACTCGTGTGGCTGATCCCGATTCTCATGCCCTTCAGCGCCGGCCTGTTCATGGGGTTCCAACAGGCCATGAACGGCACGCAGACCGCTGCCTATGGCACCCCGATCACCGCCACCCTGGTCAATTTCCTGACCGGTGGGACTGCGTTGTTCATCCTCTGGGGCCTCACGTCCCTGGCCGCGCCGCACCACCTGGAGTTCCCCTCCACGTGGTGGCTCTACACCGGTGGCGTCTTCGGGTGCGTCTTCATCGCCATCGGCGCCCTGCTGGTGAAATCCCTGGGCGTGCTGGTCTCCGGGTTGTGCATGATCGCCGGACAGCTGATCGGCTCGCTGGCCATCGACATCATCCTGCCCGCACCCGGCACGGTGGTGGCGCTGGCCACCGTCCTGGGCACCGTGTTGACCCTCGTCGCCGTCGTCCTGGCCAGCATTCCCACCGGACACCGCCCCCGGGTGCGCCCGCCGCGGCCCTAGCCCAGATTGCCCGGCGACCTCGGGCTCGCGTTAGGCTTGACCGGTATCCCTGCCCCGTTACGGACCGCAACCAGCGGCCTCGTGAACCATTGGAGTTAATTTCATGGCGCCCCAGTCCAAGCTCGACCAGGTCATCTCCCTCGCCAAACGGCGCGGCTTCGTCTTCCAGGCCGGTGAGATCTACGGCGGGTCACGCTCGGCATGGGACTACGGACCCCTCGGGGCGGAACTGAAGGACAACATCAAGCGCGAGTGGTGGCAGAACTTCGTGCGCGGCCGCGAGGACATGGTCGGCCTGGACTCCTCGATCATCCTGCCCAAGCAGGTCTGGGAGGCCTCCGGGCACGTCGCCACGTTCACCGACCCGCTGGTCGAATGCACCCAGTGCCACAAGCGCCACCGGCAGGACCACCTCATCGAGGCCTTCACCGAGAAGAAGAAGCGCGAGCCGCAGGACGGCATGTCGGAGATCGTCTGCCCCGACTGCGGCACCAAGGGCGGCTGGACCGAACCCCAGCTCTTCTCCGGCCTGATCAAGACCTACCTGGGCCCGGTCGACAACGAGTCCGGCCTGGCCTACCTGCGCCCCGAAACCGCGCAGGGCATCTTCGTGAACTTCAACAACGTGCTCACCGTCTCGCGCAAGAAGCCGCCGTTCGGCATCGGCCAGATCGGCAAGGCCTTCCGCAACGAGATCACCCCCGGCAACTTCATCTTCCGCACCCGCGAGTTCGAGCAGATGGAGATCGAGTACTTCACCGCCCCCGAGGACGCGCCGCAGTACTTCCAGGAGTGGGTCGACTCCTGCTGGGCCTGGTTCCTCGACCTGGGCATCAACCCGGAGAACATGCGCCAGTTCGACGTCCCCGAGGACGAGCGCGCCCACTACTCGGCAGGCACCATCGACTTCGAATACCGCTTCGGGTTCAAGGGCTCCGAATGGGGCGAGCTGATGGGCGTGGCCAACCGCACCGACTATGACCTCGGGTCCCACTCCAAGGGCTCCGGTACCGAACTGAGCTACTTCAACCAGGCCACCGGCGAACGGTTCACCCCCTACGTCATCGAACCCTCCTTCGGCCTGACCCGCTCGATGATGGCCTTCCTGGTCGACGCCTACACCGAGGACGAGGCACCCAACGCCAAGGGCGGCGTCGACAAGCGCACCGTGTTGAAGCTGGATCCGCGCCTGGCCCCGGTGAAGGCAGCCGTGCTGCCGCTGAGCCGCAACGAGGAGCTCTCGCCCAAGGCGAAGGCCCTGGCCGCCGAGCTGCGCAAGCACTGGAACATCGACTTCGACGACGCCGGCGCCATCGGCCGCCGCTACCGCCGCCAGGATGAGATCGGCACCCCGTTCTGCATCACCGTGGACTTCGACACGCTCGAGGACCAGGCGGTGACCATCCGTGAACGCGACACCATGAGCCAGGAGCGCGTCGCCCTGGACCAGGTGAAGTCCTACCTGGCCGGGCGACTGCTCGGAGCCTGAGTCCTTCACGGGCCGGCTGCCACCCGGCGGCCGGCCCGTCCGTCTTTTCCCCATCAACCGCATCAGGAGCAACATGAGCAACCTCACCTACCGGCCGTGGCAAGAAGGCGATGACCTGGCGCTGCTGCAGATCCTCGGGGATCCCTCCACGCCCCAGGCCCACATCGACCGGACCATGCTGCGTGCCGACAGCGACGACCCGTGGGCGCGCACGCTGGTCGCCGTCGACGACGGGGTTCCGGTAGGTGCCGGCACGCTCTTCGAATCCTCCCTGCACCCCGAGCGGCTGTGGCTCTTCGTCGAGGTCGCCCCGGCCCTGCGCCGGCAGGGTGTGGCCACCGAGTTGCTGCGCCGCCTGCGCGAATTCCCGGCACCGTCAGGCGTCACCGCGCTGAAGTCCCGCTACACCGTGGAGGGCTCCGAGGGCGAGGCCGCCGCCGCCTTCACCGCCTCGCTGGGCCAGGAACAGATCATGCGCTCGCGCGGCATCGTCGTGGAGCCGGGTGCGCTGAAGCTGCCCGTGTTCGACGAGGACGGGTTGACGTTGGAGGAGGCCGCCACCGGTTCCGTCGAACTCTCGCAGGTCGTCGCGGACTACTACAACGCGGTCCACGACTGGGACCGGGCCCAGATGACCCTGGGCCGCGCCCAGACGATGCTGCTCAACGACGCCACGGGGGCAAAGGGCGCGATCGTGCTGCGCGAGAAGCCCAAGGAGGCCGGCGGCAAGATCCTCTCCTTCGCGATCAGCTACGAGCCCGACCGCGTTGACGCCCCGGCCGACGTGCTCATGGGCTGGGATCCCACCCTCTCGGATTCCGAGGCGCGCGAAGCGGTCCGCGGCCTGCTGGCCATGCTGGCCCACCAGTACCCGGTCAAGCTCGAGGTCGACGACGCGATGGCCCCGCTCTCGGACCTGGTGGATGAGCTGATGGCCGCCGGCCAGGCCACCGTGGTCACCACCACGATCATCGTCGCGAACTGATCCCAGCGGTGGCCCTGCGCGGTCACCGGGTACAACGGCGGCGCCACCTGTGCGGGGAGCGCCGCCGTCCGCGTCTGGCCGGCTCTTTCCCCACCGCGGAACCGTCGTTCGGCGGATTTGGACGGCTTTGAGAGAATAGGGGTGTGAGCGTGATTTCCCCCGATACCCAGACCCCGCCGAAACTGGCCCTGCCACCCCTGCAGCTCGGCCGGCTGACAGTGGACACCCCGGTCGTCCTCGCACCGATGGCGGGCATCACCAACACCGCCTTCCGCCGGCTCTGCCGCGAATACGGCGGCGGACTCTACGTCGCGGAAATGGTCACCTCACGCGCCCTGGTCGAACGCAACGAGCAGTCCATGCGCATCATCTCCCATGACGACGACGAGGACATCCGCTCCGTGCAGCTCTACGGGGTGGACCCCGCCACCGTGGGCGCCGCGGTGCGCCTGATCGTCGAAGAGGACCGCGCTGACCACATCGACCTGAACTTCGGCTGCCCCGTCCCCAAGGTCACCCGCCGCGGCGGGGGAGCGGCCCTGCCGTGGAAGACCGACCTGTTCACCTCCATCGTCAACGCGGCCACCCGCGAGGCGGCCCGCGGCGACATCCCGCTGACCATCAAGATGCGCAAGGGCATCGACGAGGACCACCTGACCTTCATCGAGGCCGGCAAGATGGCCCGCGACGCCGGCGTGGCAGCCGTGGCCCTGCATGGGCGCACGGCCAGCCAGCACTATTCGGGAACCGCCGACTGGAACGCCATCGCCGAACTGCGCAACGCCCTGCCTGACATCCCGGTGCTGGGCAACGGGGACATCTGGAGCGCCGAGGACGCCATCGCCATGGTCGAGCAGACCGGAGTGGACGGCGTCGTCATCGGCCGCGGCTGCCAGGGCCGCCCCTGGCTCTTCGGGGACATCCAGGCGGCCTTCGAGGGCTCCGAACGCCGTTTCCGCCCCACCTTGTCCAAGGTGGCCGCCAGCTTCCACCGCCACGCCGAACTCCTCGTCGACTACTTCGAGGACGAGGGCAAGGCCCTGCGGGACATCCGCAAGCACGTCGCCTGGTACTTCAAGGGCTATGCCGTGGGCGGGGAACTGCGCGCAGCCCTGGCAGCGGTACCCACGCTCGAGGTCCTCGCCGAACTGCTCGCCCAGCTGGACCCGGAAGCGCCCTACCCGGGCGAGGGAGCCGAAGGCCCGCGCGGCCGTGCCGGCTCCCCGAAGAAACCCCACCTGCCCGATGGCTGGCTGGAGAGCCGCACCCTGAACGAGGAACACCGCGCGCAGATCTCCGCCGCCGAGCTGGATGTCTCCGGTGGCTGAACCGAACCAGCGCCGGACCCCCGCCGGCTACACCGCCTTCGATGAGGAACGCTGGGTTCCCGAACCGGAAAAGAAGTCGTACCGCACCAGCTTCGAACGCGACCGCGCCCGCGTCCTGCACTCCTCGGCACTGCGCCGCCTCGGGGCCAAGACCCAGGTCGTCGCCCCCTACTCGGACGACTTCGTGCGGACCCGGCTCACCCACTCCCTCGAGGTCGCCCAGGTCGGCCGCGAACTCGGCGCCACGTTGGGCTGCGACCCGGACGTCGTGGACACCGCCTGCCTCTCCCACGACCTCGGCCACCCGCCGTTCGGGCACAACGGGGAGAAGGCGCTGAACCGCCTGGCCGCCGACATCGGCGGGTTCGAGGGCAACGCCCAGACCCTGCGGCTGCTGACCCGGCTGGAAACCAAGAAGTTCCGCCACGACGGTTCACCGGCCGGCCTGAACCTGACCCGTGCCACCCTCGACGCCGCCTGCAAGTACCCGTGGCGCCGCGAGGATGCCCCGATCCGCAACGGACGGCAAACCGGCAAGTTCGGCGTCTACGAGGATGACCGGCCAGTCTTCGACTGGCTGCGCTCCGGGCACGACGGCGGCGCGGTCGTGGCGCCGGAACCCCGGCAGAAGTGCGTGGAGGCCCAGGTCATGGACCTGGCCGACGACATCTCCTACTCCGTGCACGACGTCGAGGACGCCATCGTCGCCGGACGCTTCCAGCTGCAGTGGATCCGCGACGCCGACCAACGCGCCCGCGTCATCGACTGCACCCAACGCTGGTACCTGCCCGACGTCGACGCGGCCACCATCGACGCGGCCCTGGCCCGCCTGGAAGCCACCGGCGAATGGGTCGAACACTACGACCAGTCCCGCAAGGGAGCCGCGGCGCTGAAGGACATGACCAGCCAGTTCATCGGCAGGTTCTGCCAGTCCGCCTACGAGGCCACCCGCGCCGTCTACGGCCCCACCCGGCTCACCCGGTTCAACGGCCGGCTCATCGTCCCCGAGGAAACCGAGCACGAGATCGCCGCGATGAAGGGCCTGGCCGCCGCGTATGTGATGACCAGCCAGGAACGCCAACCCATATACCAGCGCCAGCTCGAGGTCCTCAGCGAACTGGTCGTCCTGCTCAACGAGACCGGTGATCGCTACCTGGATCCCCTGTTCGTCGAGGACTGGCGCGCGGCCGACGACGACGCCGGGCGCCTGCGCGCGGTCATCGACCAGGTCGCGAGCCTCACCGATTCCTCGGCCAAGGAATGGCACGCCACCCTGGTCCAGGGGCACTCCTTCAGCCTCGAGCTCTTCTAGCACGACGGCGGAGCCCACCCGGGGTGCCCCGTCCACAGGCGTTCCCGGGGCGTGGTTCGGCGTCCGGGGCGGGCACTAGACTGGTCGTCATGGCCGGCCTGATCAAACGCGAAGACATCGACGAGGTCCGCTCCCGCACGGACATCAAGGAGGTCGTCGACGGCTACGTCACGCTCCGCTCGGCAGGCATCGGTTCCTTCAAGGGGTTGTGCCCCTTCCACGACGAACGCAGCCCCTCCTTCCACGTCCGCCCCCAGGTCGGCACGTTCCACTGCTTCGGCTGCGGCGAATCCGGTGACGTCATCTCCTTCATCCAGAAGATGGACCACACCACCTTCTCGGAGACCGTCGAGCGCCTGGCCGCCCGCATCGGCTTCGAACTGCACTACGAGGACGGCGGAACAGGTCCCAACCGCCAGGAAGTGGGGCGACGCCAACGACTGCTCGATGCCCACAAGATCGCCGAGGAGTTCTTCCGCGCCCAACTGCTCACCGAGGAAGCGTCCACCGGACGCAAGTACCTCTCCGAGCGGGACTTCGACCGGGCCGCCTGCGACCACTTTGGCGTCGGTTATGCCCCGCGCGGTTGGGACCCGCTGCTCAAGCACATGCGGAACAAGGGCTTCCACGACGAGGAACTCAAGCTCACGGGGATGTTCTCGGAGGGCAACCGTGGCATCTACGACAGGTTCCGCGGCCGCCTCATCTGGCCCATCCGCGACCTGACCGGTGCAACCATCGGTTTCGGCGCCCGCAAGCTCTACGACGACGACCAGGGCCCCAAATACCTCAACACACCCGAAACCCAGCTCTACAAGAAGTCCCAGGTGCTCTATGGCGTCGACCTGGCCAAGCGCGAGATCACCAAGAACCGGCAACTGATCGTCGTCGAGGGCTATACCGATGTGATGGCCTGCCACCTCTCGGGGCTTGGCACCGCGGTGGCAACCTGCGGCACGGCCTTTGGTGCCGACCACATCAAGATCGCCCGCCGGCTGCTCCAGGATGACGGAACCGGCGGTGAAGTGGTCTATACGTTTGACGGCGATGCCGCCGGCCAGAAGGCGGCGTTGCGTGCCTTCGACGAGGACCAGAGCTTCATCGCCCAGACGTATGTCGCCGTCGAACCCACCGGTGCAGATCCCTGCGAGTTGCGTCAGCAGCGCGGCCCGGAGGCCGTGAAGGAACTCATCGCCTCCAAGCGCCCGCTCTTTGAATTCGCCATCCGTACCGGACTGAAGAAGTTCAACCTGGACACCGTCGAGGGACGGGTCCAGGCCCTCCGCGCCTCGGCGCCCATCGTGGCCGCCATCCGCGATTCGGCCATGCGTCCGGCCTACTCCCGCGAACTTGCCGGGTGGCTGGGGATGGACATTGAAGACGTCAACCGCGCCGTCGGGGCTGCCGCCAAACGGGCCCGGGAGGCCCGGGCCCCAGGCCACCAGCAGCCAGGATACGACCGCGGCTCCCGGCCCGCGGGAGACGCCCGTTTCGCCGGACACGGCCAGCGTGGTGACGGGCAGCAGCGCGCCACCGGCTACCCTGCGGATCACGGGGCCGCTGGTTCCGGCGGCGGCATGCCGGAGGCCCCTGCACCGGCTTTCGAACGCCCGGACCTGCGCGACCCGGTCACGCGCATGGAACGCGAATCCCTCGAGGTCGTGCTCCAACAGCCGGGTCTGCTCAGCGCCGAGCAGTGGCAGGCCTTCTATGCGGCCAGGTTCCTGGCCCCCGTGCACGCCGCAGTCCACGATGCCGTCCGTGCTGCCGGCGCTGCCGGAGCGACCCCGGCACAATGGGTGGAATCCATCCGGCAGGAGGTCCCGGACCCGCTGCGTCCCTTCGTCTCCGAGCTGGCGGTCAACCCCCTCCCCGCCAACTCCGAGGAGGGATTGGCCAAGTACTGCCAGGGCATCATGAACCGCCTGTTCGACCTGCAGATCACCCACCAGAAGGCCGACCGGATCGGACAGCTCCAGCGCATGGACCCCGTCGCGGACCCCGAGGGCTACCAGCGGATCAACCGTGAGCTGATGGAATTGGAGTTGCGCCGGCGCGCATTGCGCAAGGACTAGGAGCAGCCCGCGACGACGATTTAGCAACCCCGGCCGGGCTCTTGTATAGTCGTATCTGTTGCTTTCCCCCGTAGCTCAATTGGCAGAGCATTCGACTGTTAATCGAAGGGTTACTGGTTCGAGTCCAGTCGGGGGAGCGAATACCGGATGTCCCCGCCACAGATCGTGGCGGGGACATTTTTTCATTCCCGGTCCACCTGACGAGGCAAATCCCGGGTGGGGTCATCAGGCATCCGGACCTACGATGGGCCCATGGAGTGGCTGGCCGCATCGGACTACTGGATCGCGCGGGAGATCCTGCAGCGCGGGGTCGCCGCGCTGTACATCGTCGCCTTTGCCTCCACGCTGAACCAATTCCGGGCGCTCCTGGGTGACAGGGGACTGCTGCCGGCCCCACGGCTGCTCGCCGGCCCGGGTGCCAGAGGTCCTTCGATCTTCACCAAATGGGGTTACTCGGATCGGAAACTGGTGCTCGTGTGCTGGGTCGGCATCGCCGTCTCCGCCGCCCTGGTGGTCGGCTTGCCGCAGTCCGGCCCCGCCTGGCTACCGCTGCTCGCGTTTCTGCTGTTGTGGGGCCTGTACCAGTCGGTGGTGAACATCGGACAGGTCTTCTACGGTTTCGGGTGGGAAATGCTGCTGCTCGAGGCAGGGTTCACCGTCGGATGGCTTGGATCCCATCAGGTGGATCCGCCGCGGACGATGCTGCTGCTGATCGCCTGGCTGGTGTTCCGGCTGGAATTCGGCGCTGGCATGATCAAATGGCGTGGCGACCCCGCCTGGCGTGATCTCACCGCCCTCTACTACCACCATGAGACCCAACCGATGCCCGGGCCACTCAGCCGTCGCGCCCATCTGGCGCCGCGCTGGTGGCACCGCTGCGAAGCAGCAGGAAACCACGTCGCGCAACTGGCGGTCCCCTTCCTGCTGTTCGCGCCACAGCCGGTCGCCTCCCTCGCCACACTGGTCATCGTCGTCACCCAATTGTGGCTGGTGGCCTCGGGCAACTTCGCCTGGTTGAACTGGATCACCATCGTGCTCGCCTGCTGCGCCGTCAACGACACGGCCCTCCGCGCCATCGTCCCGTTCCTGCCCGGAAGGGCAACACTCCAGCGCGGACCAATCGACGCCGCAGAGCCCTGGTGGATCGTGTTGGTCCTGGCAGCCACGGTGCTGTTGGCCGTCGCCAGCCTGCCCGCCTTGCGCAACCTGTTCTCACGCCGCCAACTCATGAATGCCAGCTTCAACCGCTGGCAGCTCGGCAACGCCTATGGCGCCTTCGGCAGCATCACCCGCGAGCGCGTCGAGGTCGTCATCGAGGGGGCCACCGGGCCGGGGACCCCGGTAGATGAGCCGACGTGGCACGAATACGAATTCCACGGCAAGCCCGGCGACGTCCGCCGGCGGCCACGTCAGTTCGCGCCCTACCACCTGCGCCTGGACTGGATGATGTGGTTCCTGCCGCTGGGTTCGGTCCACCAACGCTGGTTCCATGCCCTGCTGGGCCAACTGCTGGTGGCAGACCCCGCCGTCCTGGCCCTGCTGCGCGTGGACCCCTTCCAGGGCAGGCCACCGGACCGCATCCGGGTCCTGACCTACAGATACCGGTTCGCCACGGATGCGGAGAACCGCACCCATGGCTTGTACTGGATCAGGTCGAATCGCCGGCTGGTGATCGGTCCCGTCGAACGCGACCGATGATGACATCGCGGCCCGGACGGCCGACCGGCCACCTGGTGTTTGCCGCGCGTTCGCACCGGTGTCGCCGAACGGCGACGTCCCGCTTGTAGCATCGCGGACATGGCAAAACGGCTCGTCGCGATCGGCGACTCCTTCACGGAAGGCGTCGGCGATTGGGAACCCCGTCTGCCCAATGGGGTCCGCGGCTGGGCCGACCGCGTGGCAAAGCAACTGGGGAAGGCCGACCCGGACTGGGAGTACGCCAATCTGGCCATCCGCAGCCGACGGCTACGCGGGATCGTCGAGGAGCAGATCGAACCGGCGTTGGCCCTGGAACCCAGCGTCATCACCTTCTACGCCGGCGGCAACGACCTGCTTGAATTCCGCCAGGACGTGCCGGCCCTGCTCGAGGAGTATTCCCGGGCCGTCGCCCGCCTGTGTGCCTCCGGAGCGCAGGTCCTGCTGTTCACCGGGTTCGACATCCCGCTGCCCCCGCTGCTGGAGCCGATGCGCCGGCGCAACCAGGTCTTCAACGCGCACGTGCGGGAACTGGCAGCCCACCACGGGGCGACCCTGGTGGACTACTGGTCGTGGGACGTCTATCGCGACCGCCGCATGTGGGACACCGACAAACTACACATGAACCGTGCCGGTCACCGGTACCTGGCCATTCGGGTGTTGGAGATCCTCGGCGTCGAGCATCAGCTGGCCTTTGAACCGTTCGGGCCCGCCGAACGGGTGCCGGCCCGTCAGGCGCTCGTGCGCGACATCGAGTGGGCGCGCCAATGGGTCTTCCCGATGTTCGGCCGACGGATGCGCGGCGTGACCCTCGGAGACGAGCTGAGCCCACGATGGCCACACCCCATCAGACCTGCCGACGGCATGAAGAAGCTGTATCGCAAACGCCGGCAGGACGCGATCGCGGGCTGATCCGGCAGGCGGACAGCGATTCGGAATTCACCGGGCCTCCTGCTAAAGTTTTACTCGCTTCCTTCCCCCGTAGCTCAATTGGCAGAGCATTCGACTGTTAATCGAAGGGTTACTGGTTCGAGTCCAGTCGGGGGAGCCAGTAGAGGGCGTCCGCCCCGCCAGCACGGCGGTCCGGACGCCCTTTTTCGCGTCCCTCAGCTCATGCGAGGGACCCTCGCTGCCCGACCTTCCCGGCCGCAGCGCGGCGATGGCCAGCAGGATGCGCCCGTCCCCAGGGAACCTGCGCGATGGCGACACCGGCGATGACCCAGCAGGCCCCGAACCGGTAGGCCAGCCGACAACCGGCCAGCCGCGAAAGCGGGTCCGGGCACGGGCATTCTCGGGGGCAACCGGGCAGGCCAGCGCACCGGTCGACGGGGCGCCGGGCCCGCCGTCCAGCCCGGCGCGGGATGGGTATCGACGGCGTCTCGTGGCGGTCCACCGTTCACTGGCACGCGCCTCATGTCGGTCAAGATGGTAGGTTTTTGAGTGCACGGGCCCATCCGGGCCGCCGCCGAAGGAGGATCAGGATGACACGAACAACGTCCGCACGTCGCCCATCGTCGTTCACTGGCTTGATCAAGCTTGTTGGCCGGCTGGTGCCCAAGCAGCTGCATGATGAGATCCAGCTGGCGATCACCCAGATGAAGACCAAGGGCATCCAAGCCGGGATTGGTGCCGGGCTGGCACTGGTCGCCGTCGTCTTCCTGGCGTTCATGGTGGTCGCCCTGATCACATCGGGCATCCTCGGCCTTGGCCTGGTGTTCAAACCCTGGCTGGCAGCCCTGATGGTGGCAGCGCTCTTCCTGGTCATTGCAGCCATCCTCGCGTTGGTCGGCATCGGGAAGATCAAGAAGCAGCTTCCCCTGATCCCCGAAGACGCCATTCGCGGCGTGAAGTACGACCTCGGCATCATCAAGGAAGGCCGTTCCTTCGACCCGTCCACCCTGGATGAGAAGAAGTCGAAGGAAGACAAGGCAGCCGAGAAGAACCAGAAGAAGGAAGAAAAGGACAAGGACAAGCCGGCCCCGGTCCCGTACAACGAACTGCTCAAGCGTTCGCAAGCACGCCGCGAACACCTAGCGGAGGTCCGCGACGACCTGGCCCCGAAGCTCGACGTGAAGCGCCAGGCCAAGGAGAAGTCGGCCACCGCCAAGACGTACGCCCAGGACGGCAAACTGCGCGCCCGCCATGCGCTGGACGAACGCATCCACCAGCCGGCGCCGTCGGACGCGTCGCAGGTCTTCAAGGAGCGCTGGCAGCCGCTGGCCGTGATGGGTGCCTCCCTGGTTGCCCTGGCCGCGTTTGTGCGCAAGCTCCGCAAGTCCTGACCGAGGCGGTTCCGCGGCCGGGGTGGACGTGGCGGCCACGTCGGCTCCATCTGGCCACGGGGCCGGCCGGGAACGGCAGCGAAAGGGGAAGCGCGCGTGAAGATCATCGGTGCCGGTGGCCGTGACGACATCGAATACCGCGAGCTCGCCACCTTCTGGACGATTCCGAACCTGATCACGGTCCTGCGCTTCGGGCTGGTCCCGGTCTTCTTGTGGCTGGTGATCGCCGACCACTACGCCTGGGCCACTGCGGTGCTCGTGCTCCTCGGGTCGACCGACTGGATCGACGGCTACGTCGCACGCCGGCTCAACCAGATCTCCACCGTCGGCAAATGGCTGGACCCGGTAGCCGACCGGCTGGCCCTGTTCGCCGTGGTCATCATCTTCGTGGTCGACGGGATCGCCCCGGCCTGGCTCGTCTACTCGATCATGGTCCCGGATCTGGTGCTGATCATCAACGCCCTGGTCCTGTTCCATGGAAGCCCGAACCTGCCCGTGAGCAACCTCGGCAAGATCCGCACCGCGCTGCTGCTGGTCGGAACGCCCCTGTTGCTGCTCAGCCAGGTCGAAGCCGCGCAAAGCGCAACTGTCGAAGCGGTGGCCACCATCATCCTCGGCATCGGATGCCTGCTGCACATCGTGGCCGCCGTCCTGTACTTCCGACAGGCCCAACGCAAGGCCCGCGTGCTGAAGGCCGGCGGAACATGGTCTGGCTAGCGGTCTGCTGCGCGGTGGCTGCCGCGTTCTTCCTGGCCTTTGGCACCCAGCGCCAGAGCAGCGCGGTACGCGCCAGCAGTGGCGGACTGGCAGTGTCCTCACGGGGGATCCTGCGCATGCTGGCCAACCCGCGGTGGCTGACGGGCATGCTCCTGATGGGGGTCGGTACAGTGCTGAACGTCTATGCGCTGGCTTCCGCCCCGCTGACCGTCGTGCAACCCATCGGCGCGATCGCCCTGGTCATCACCACCGTGGTCAACTCCCGGGACCAGGGAATCAGGATCAACCGGCCCACCGTACTGGCCATCACCGCCTGCATCACCGGGAGCATCGGCTTCGTGCTGCTGGCGATCAACGCCACCGTCTCCACCCACGAGATCAACAGGCAGCAGGAACTGGCGACCGTGTTGCTGCTGTGCGTCGTCGTCGCCGCGCTGCTGGGCATCCTGGTCACCTTCCGGCGGCGGATCGGCGCCTTCGTCTACATCATGGGAGCCGGAGTCCTCTTCGGCTTCGTGGCGGTGCTCGTGCGCACCATTGCCATCGGCCTGATGGATCCCAACGGCAAGGTTCTGGGCAACATTGCCTGGTACGTCATCGTCGCCGTCGCCGTCGCCGGGCTGTTGGGCACCTACTGCGTGCAGAACGCGTATTCCAGCGGCCCGCCCGACCTGGTCATCGCCGGGCTGACAGTGATCGATCCCATGATCGGCATCGCCATCGGGGTGGGCATCCTGGGGGAGTTGCGACCCGACGTGCATCCGGTGGTCGCGATGTCCATGGTTGGGGCCGCCCTCATTGCTATCGTGGGTGTCATTGCGTTGTCACGTCATCACCCAGATGTCCTGCAGCGCCAGGAAGAAGCACGACGACGGCAGGCGGCTTCGGGGGCTTAGTGGACCTGGATCCACCCGGGCACGATCGCCACCGGCCCGACGTCGCGGACCCAGCAGTCGTACCCACCCCCGAGTAGCAGGAGCCAGCCCCCAGTGAGCGGTGACAAACCCCTGACCATCCTCATCGCAGCGGACACCTACCCGCCGGACGTCAACGGGGCGGCGGTCTTCTCGCACCGCCTGGCCACCGCGATGGCCTCCCGAGGGCACACGGTCCACGTCGTGGCCGCCCGCGAAGTGAACGGCCCCGGCACCGTCGAGCACCGGGTGGAGGCAACCGTCCACCGGCTGCGCTCGCACAGCCAGCCGACCAAATCCACCTTGCGCCTCTGCCTGCCGTGGGAGGCCAAACGGGACATCGGGAACATCCTGGACGAGGTCAAGCCCGACGTCGTGCACGTCCAATGCCACTACATGATCGGGCAGGCCGCCGTGAACGAGGCGGCCCGCCGGGGGATCAGGACGATCGCGACCAACCACTTCATGCCGGAGAACCTCGACCCGTTCCTGCCCTTCCCGAAATGGTTCAAGCGCATCGTCGCCCGCAACTCCTGGCGGGACATGGGCAAGATCATGGGGCGGGCAGCGGTGGTCACCACCCCGACACCGCTGGCCGCCCGCGCCATGATGAGCCACGCCCGCCTGCGCAAGGTCCTGCCGTTGTCCAACGGCATCAACGCCGCCAACTACCAGCTGGCCGCCGGCGAGACGGTGGAACCTGCAGCCTGGCCCATGGTGCTGTTCGTGGGGCGCCTGGCCGTGGAAAAGAACGTGGACGTGCTCATCGAGGCACTCGGGCAGACCACCTCGGAACCGGCCCCGCATCTGACCATCGTCGGCTCCGGCGAACAACGCGGGCCCCTGGAGCGTCGCGCCGCCGAATTGGGCCTGAAACACCGGGTGCACTTCACCGGCCACATCGACGACGCGGCACTGCGCAACGCCTACCTCCAGGCAGATGTGTTCTGCCAGCCCGGTACCGCCGAGCTCCAGTCCCTGGTGACCCTTGAGGCCCTCTCCGCGTCGACCCCCGTGGTCCTGGCCGATGCCATGGCGCTGCCGCACCTGGTCGAGGACGGCGTCAACGGCTATCTTTTCGAACCCGGAAACGCCCGGGAACTGGCCGGCAAACTGGACGCGATCCTCTCCCTCGATCCCGCCGACCGGGCACGGATGGGGGCAGCCGGGCTGAAGAAGGCCGAACAACACAGCGAGGCCCAGACGATGGATGTCTTCGAGGCGCTCTACCACGGTGCCGACGCCGATGACTTCCTCCCGGCGTGAGAACCTGACCTCGTTGCGGCCCCGGACGCCGGTTTCCATTAGGATGACAAGGGCCGCAGCGCCACCGGACGGTGGTGGCAGGGGGCGATAGCTCAGTTGGTTAGAGCAAGGGACTCATAATCCCTGGGTCGTGGGTTCAAGCCCCACTCGCCCTACCCTCCCGGCCGGTGCGCAGCAGCGCACCGGCCGGCACTCCGTCCAGGTGGTTTCTTCAACGGCAGATACCGATCCGGAGGGCCAGCATGGACAGCGCATTGCACGTGGTCATGTTCACCGACCAGCATCCCCACACCCTGGGGGGCATGCAGACCTCCGTCGAACTCCAGCGCAAATTCCTCTCGCGTGCCGGGCACCGCAGCACTGTCGTTTCGCCGGCCCTGCGGGGCTCGGAAGCGGCACCGGATCCGGATATCGTGCCCATGCCCACGCTCCCGCTGGGGCCCGGCGAATACGGCATGGCCATTCCGTCGAAGCGGGCCATCGCCACCGTCATCGATGAACTGCGCCGGCGCGGGAACATCGATGTCATCCACGTCCAGGCCGACTTCTGGGGGGCGGCTGTCGGATACGCCGTCGCCGCGGCGCTCGGAATACCCGTCGTGCACACCATGCACAACCACGTCGAGGCCGGATTGCGGGCGACCATGCCGCTCCCCGGACTCTTCCAGCGGGCCTTTTCCCTGATGCAACGTCGGGTGCTGCACACCGGGGGTCCCACACCGGCTGATGCCTCGGCCTACCTGCGCGGCTTCGCGTCCCGGGCCGCCGTGGTGACCGCGCCCTCCACCCATTTCGCCGAGCTCCTCCAGGATCGCGGAGTCTGCTGGAAGGCCGAGGTCATTCCCACCGGGCTGGACGACGACGTGGCTCGCGAACTGCTGGCAGAGCCCCGTGAACGGGCCCCTCGGGACCGGCCCGTGCTGACCTGGATCGGCAGGTTCAGCGCGGAGAAACGCCTCATCCCGTTCCTCCAGGCGGTAGCGGCCTCCGGCATCACCGCCCAGGTGGACATCTTCGGCGACGGCGCCGAACGCCATCGCGCCCAGCGGCTGGCCGCCGACATCACCGCCTCCACCGTGACCTTCCGTGGCCGGGTCCCCTACCGGCGGATGCTCACGGAATTGCGACGCAGCGACGCCCTGGTCCAGACCTCACAGGGATTCGAGACCCAGGGGATGACCGTCTACGAGGCCGCAGCACTGGGGACCCCCACGGTGCTGAGCGACCATCGGATCGCCGCAGACCTGCCGGCCGAACTTCTCTGGCTGACCCCCGATGACACGGTCGCCGGGTTGGCACGGGCGCTATCGCGTGCCACCGCCGACCTGCGCGATGGCCAGCGGGCCGGCACCCGGTCAGTGGACCCGGAGCGGTTCCTGCAAAGCCGCCAAACCGAACTCATGGTTGCCGCCTACCGTCGGGCCATGTCCGGCCGGTAGCCGACGGGATCGGCAACAGCACCGACGGGCGCCGGTCCATCACCAGCGACAAGGGGTCGATGTACTCCCCGTTCAGACGCACGCCCCAATGCAGACAGGCATCCGAGCAATGCCCGCCGGCGTGCACGCCGGCCACCACCTGGCCCCGCGAGACCACGTCGCCCACCTCCACCGTGGCGAGTGCTGGTTCGAAACTGGAAACCAGCCCGTTGCCGTGGTCCACGGTGACCACCGGGCGGTCAACCACGATGCCCACGAACGCCACGACACCGGCGGCAGGGGAGTGGACGCGGGCTCCGCGTGAACTGGTGAGGTCAACGCCGCGGTGACCGGCGGACCAGGGCGACTCCGGCCGATCGAAGACGGCCAGCAGGTCATCCGGTCCGCCCAGCGGCCAGGCCCAGGCCCCGACCGGTGCCGGGGATTCCCCGGTCGGGGGCCGGGGTGCCACGGCGGAGGCCGGCCCCGCGGCGAACAGGCAGCAGACGAGCAGGACGGCGGTGGAGTGAAACCGGGAAATCGAGGTGGCCATGCACCGATCGTCCATCGTCGCTCCGGGCTGTTGTCGCCGCCGGTGGCGCCGGGGGATATCCGGTGCCGATTGCCGCTTGTGGAGGGCGGGAGGGCGGTCAGCGGGACCTGGCCGCTGTAGTACACTGGTAACCGCAGTTCTGTGCGTCGATGGCCTGTGCCCATGGGCCGGATACGCAGGGAACTGACTTCGCGCATTGCGTCTCCATCCGTTGACCGGATGGATCGTGCCGCCCACGGTCCGGAAACCCGGTAGGCGGCACGGACCGGGACTCCGGTGCACAATGCCAGGGGCGCCACCGACCGGTGGAACGCCAGACAACCGAAACAACAGGTGGTTACCGCGATCCCGTCAGGGATCGGACTGCTACCGCCGGAAGGAGTTGCGACATGCCCGTCGTAACCATGCGCCAGCTGCTCGACAGCGGCGTCCACTTTGGCCACCAGACCCGTCGCTGGAACCCGAAGATGAAGCGCTTCATCTTCACCGAGCGCAACGGCATCTACATCATCGACCTCCAGCAGTCGCTGTCCTACATCGACCGCGCCTACGAGTTCGTCAAGGCCACGGTTGCCCACGGTGGAACCGTGCTGTTCGTCGGCACGAAGAAGCAGGCCCAGGAGGCCATCTCCGAGCAGGCCACCCGCGTCAACCAGCCGTACGTCAACCAGCGTTGGCTCGGCGGCATGCTGACCAACTTCGCCACGGTCTCCAAGCGCGTTTCGCGCATGAAGGAGCTCGAGGAAATCGACTTCGACGATGTCGCGGGCTCGATGTACACCAAGAAGGAACTGCTGTTGATGCGCCGCGAGCTCACCAAGCTGCAGACCAACCTGGGCGGCATCCGCAACCTGACCAAGGCACCGTCGCTCCTCTGGGTCGTTGACACCAAGAAGGAGCACCTCGCCGTTGACGAGGCCAAGAAGCTGAACATCCCCGTCGTGGCCATCCTGGACACCAACTGCGATCCCGACGAGGTCGACTTCCCGATCCCGGGCAACGACGACGCCATCCGCTCCGTCAACCTGCTGACCCGCGTCGTCGCCGACGCCGTTGCCGAGGGCCTGATCGCCCGCAGCAACAAGCAGAGTGGCAACACCGAGGCCGCCGCCGAGCCGATGGCCGAGTGGGAGCGCGAGCTGCTCGAGGCCAAGCCCGAAGCGACCGAGGCTCCCGCAGCCGAGGCCGCCCCGGCCGCCGAAGCAGCTCCGGCCGAAGAGGCAGCTCCGGCCGAAGAGGCAGCTCCGGCGGCCGAGGCCGAGGCAGCACCCGAGGCTCCGGCCGAGGACGCCAAGTAACAACTGTTGGGCCACGGGAGCCGGCGGGCCATATGGCTCGCCGGCTCCCTTCAAACCGGGCCGCGTCCGTGATCGGACCAGCCCGTGGGAACTAGCTAGATCACCACTGAGAATGGGGTTGCACATGGCGAACTACACCGCCGCTGATATCAAGGCGCTTCGCGAGCGCACCGGCGCAGGCATGATGGACGTGAAGAAGGCCCTCGACGAGGCCAACGGCGATGCCGAGAAGGCCATCGAGATCATCCGCGTGAAGGGCCTCAAGGGCGCCACCAAGCGTGAGGGCCGCTCCACCGCCGAGGGCCTCGTGGCCGCAAAGGTCGTCGACGGCACCGTCGGCGTCATGATCGAGGTCAACTGCGAGACCGACTTCGTCGCCAAGAGCGATAAGTTCATCGCCCTGGCCGACAAGGTCCTGGACGTCGCCGTTTCCACCGCCGCCGCCGACGTCGAGGCCCTGCTGGCCGCCGATGTCGATGGCAAGTCGCTCTCCGACGTCGTCGTCGAGGAAGGCGCCATCCTGGGCGAGAAGATCGTCGTCCGCCGCCTGGCCCGCCTCGAAGGCGCCACGGTTGATGCCTACCTGCACAAGACCTCCAAGGACCTCCCGGCCCAGGTCGGCGTCCTCATGGCCGTCGACGGCACCGGCGAGGCGGCACAGACCGTCGCCCACGACGTGGCAGTGCACACCGCCGCCCTGGCCCCGACCTTCCTGACCCGCGAGGACGTCCCCGCCGAAACCGTCGCCAACGAGCGTCGCATCGCCGATGAGACCGCCCGCGCCGAAGGCAAGCCGGAAGCCGCGCTGACGAAGATCGTCGAAGGCCGCCTGACCGGGTTCTTCAAGGAGATCGTGCTGCTGGACCAGCCGTTCGCCAAGGACTCCAAGCAGCTGGTCGGCAAGGTGCTCGAGGGCGCCGGCGTGACCGCTACCGGGTTCGCCCGTTTCCGCGTAGGCTCCTAGCAGCGCCAAGGCGGCCGGATTCGCCCGCCCATGCGGCAATGACAAGGGGGCGGCCACCAGCACGGTGGCCGCCCCCTTGCCACGCCCAGACCATTTTCGAAACCCAGCACGACGGCGGACCCCGGTCCGCGACAGGAGGCCCACCGTGGATGCAACCCAGCAGGCAGAACCGATCCAGATCACCAATGAGTCCGGAACCCGCCGCCGGGTCCTGCTCAAGCTCTCCGGCGAGGTCTTCGGCGGCGGCAAGCTCGGCGTGGACCCGGTGACCGTGCGCGGCGTCGCCGACCAGATCGCCGCGACCGTCGGGGAAGTCGAGACGGCCATCGTCGTCGGGGGCGGCAACTTCTTCCGTGGTGCAGAGCTCTCCCAATCCGGCATGGACCGCTCCCGTGCGGACTACATGGGGATGCTCGGCACCGTCATGAACTGCCTGGCCCTGCAGGATTTCCTGGAACAGGCAGGGGTCGAGACCCGTGTGCAGTCGGCCATCAGCATGGCCCAGGTCGCCGAGGCCTACATTCCCCGCCGGGCCATCCGCCACCTGGAGAAGAACCGTGTGGTCATCTTCGGCGCCGGTGCCGGCCTGCCGTACTTCTCCACCGACACCGTCGCCGCCCAGCGCGCCCTCGAGGTGCGGGCCGACGTCGTGCTCATGGCCAAGAGCGGTGTCGACGGCGTCTACACCGCCGACCCCAAGAAGGACCCCACCGCTCAGCGCCTGGCGACGCTGACCTACGACGAGGCGCTGCTGAAGAACATCCGCGTCATGGACCAGACGGCGATGACCATGTGCAAGGACAACGGCCTGGACATGATGGTCTTCGGCATGGAAGGCGACGGCAACGTCACCCGCGCGATCCGCGGCGAGGCGCTGGGCACCCGCGTCACCGTCTAGCACCACCGCCGTGGCATAGGATGAATGCTGAGCGTGGAACCCATCCCGGGTGCCGTCTGACGGGCCCGGATTCCTAAGGAGAGAGTAGTGATCGAGGAAACCCTGCAGGACGCCAACGAGAAGATGGAGCGTACCCTCGAGGCGGCGAAGGAGGACTTCGCCACGATCCGTACCGGGCGGGCGAACCCGGGGCTGTACTCGAAGGTGCTGGTGGACTACTACGGCTCGGCGACCCCGCTGCAGCAGCTGGCCTCCTTTGCCGTACCCGATGCCCGCACCATCCTGATCACGCCCTACGACACCACTGCATTGCGCGAGATCGAAAAGGCCCTGAGCGATTCGGAGATCGGTGCCAACCCGTCCAACGACGGCAAGGTCATCCGCGTCACCCTGCCCGAGCTGACCGCCGAACGCCGCAAGGAATACGTGAAGGTCGTCAAGGGCAAGGGCGAGGACGCCAAGGTCGCGATCCGCAACCACCGCCGCAAGGCGAAGGAGACCATGGACAAGATGGTCAAGGACGGCGACGTGGGCGAGGACGATGGCTCGCGTGGCGAAAAGGACCTGGATGCGTTGACGAAGAAGGCCACCGACCAGGTCGACGAGCTGCTCAAGCGCAAGGAAGCCGAGCTGCTGGACGTCTAATGCCCACTCCGACGCAACCCGACGGCGGCAGCGGCCCCGGTGAAGCGCCGGGGCCCGATCCCGCGGCACCGGCGCCGATCTCCCGACGCCAACTGCGGGAGCAACGGGCGGCGAAGCCCTCGCGGGCCGGCCGGGACCTCCCGGCGGCCATCGGCGTCGGGGTGGTGCTGCTGGCCGCCGTGCTGCTGGGCTTGTACTTCCTGCCCCTGGCCTTCGTGGGCCTCGTCGCGGTCTTCGCCGTCGTCGGTTCCTGGGAAGTCAGCCGGGCGCTCATGGCCGCCAAGACCGAACTCCCGCTGCCGCCCCTGGCCGTGGGCGGTGTGGTCATGCCATTCGCGGCCTACCTCGGTGGGCCCGAGGCCCTCGGATTCGCCCTGGCCGGCTCCGTGCTGCTGGTGCTCATCTGGCGTCTCGTCGAAGGCGCCGCCGGGGCCTTCCGCTCGGTCGTTGCCTCCACCTTCGTCCTGCTCTGGGTCCCGTTCCTGATCAGCTTCTCCGTCCTGCTGCTGCAGGAGGCCCAGGGCCAGATCCTGGTCACTGTGGTGCTCCTGCTGGTGGTGGCCAACGACACCTTCGGCTACCTGGTCGGCGCCTCGCTGGGCAAGCACCCGATGGCACCGAAGATCAGCCCGAAGAAGTCCTGGGAGGGATTCGCCGGCTCCTGCGCCGGAGCGCTGCTGGTCGGGATCGGCAGCATCGTGTTCCTGATGGACCGCCCCTGGTGGATCGGCATCCCGCTGGCCCTGGCCACGGTGGCCGCCGCGACCGCCGGGGACCTGGCCGAATCGATGGTCAAGCGCGAACTCGGGATCAAGGACATGAGCAATCTGTTGCCGGGCCACGGAGGGGTGATGGACCGTCTCGATTCGGTCGTCTTCTCCTTCCCGATCGGTTACATCATTTCGGTGCTGCTGCTCCCCGGGGCGGACGGCACGATCGGCCTGATGCTGCCCTAAGATGGGTGCAGTAGTGTGGCGGCCCGGGTGGCCGCCCGTGGAATGTCAGCCAGGAACGCAAGCTTGAGGGAAGTGCAGTGAGCCAGGAAAGCCAGCAGAAGACCCAGACCCCGTTCGAACGGGTCGACGCGAAGGAATTCGGCTACCACGTCAAACAGGTCGACCATTTCCTGGCCCGCGCCCGTGCCACCTACAACGGGACCGGGGACGATGACAGCGTGGTCACCAGCCACCTGGTCCGCAGGACCTCCTTTGAACCGCAGAAGGGCGGATACGCTGCCCAGGACGTGGACGCCGCACTGGATCGGCTGGAGGATGTCTTCGCCCAGCGCGAGCGCGATGCACTGATCGAAACCGCCGGCGAGGATGCCTGGCTCGAACAGGTCGGCCACCTCTCGGCGATCCTGCGCGGGCGGTTGCACCGCGAACCAGGACAGCGCTTCCGCCGCCCCAGCCGCCGCAATGCCCCCAGCTACAACGTCGAGGACGTCGACAGCCTGTGTGGGCACCTGCTGCAGTATTTCGAGCAGGATGTGCCGATGAGCGTCGACGCAGTGCGCAAGGCCTCGTTCCGCGAGGCGGTCGGTGCCGACGGCTACGAGGAAAGCCAGGTCGACGCCTTCCTGGACCGCGTCGTCGAGCTCATGGCCTCCATCGACTAGGAGCCACCTGCCGGCGGCCCGCCCGCGGGTCCGCCAGTCCCCGTTCGGGGGCATGCAGCCGCGTCATGACCGCAGTCGTCGCCGCGGGGTCCGGGCCGCGGGTCGCCAGCGAGACGAGGACTGTCACCACGAAGGCCAGCGGTACCGTCCAGGCCGCCGGTTGGGTCGCCAGATCCCGGAGCAACCCCGGCAGGTCGGGGAACGCCGAAGCGGTGAACATGGCCGCGGCGCACCCCACCGCCCCGGACACCATCCCGGCGACCGCCCCGGCCGCTGTCAGGCCCCGCCACCAGATGCCCAGCAGCAGCAACGGGCAGATCGTGGAGGCGGTGAAGGCGAACACCGAGCCGATGGCACCGGCCAGGGCCAACGTGCTGGTCCCCAGGGCCAGCAGCAACGGGACGGCGCTGGCCAGCAGCGCCGACGAGCGGAAACCGCGTACGGTTCCCCCGAACAGGTCCTGGCTCATCACCCCGGCGAGTGAGACCACCAGGCCGGAGGTGGTGGACATGAACGCCGCGAACGCCCCGCCGATGACCAGGGCGGTCAGCAGGTTGCCTGCGGTGCCCCCGACCACCCGGGCCGGCAGCAGCAGCACCGTGGCGTCGGCATTGCCCTGCACGGCCAGTTCCGGAAGGTACACCCGGCCCAGCACGCCCAGGATCGTGGGGAAGAGGTAGAACATCGAGAGCAGCCCCAGCACGATCGCCGTCGTTCGCCGGGCGGAGGCCCCGTCGGGGTTCGTGTAGAAGCGCACCAGCACATGCGGCAGGCCCAGGGTCCCGAACAAGAGGGCGACGATCAGCGAGATCGTCGCATAGATCCCCGACTGCCCCAGGGCGGCCTGGGGCAGGTCAAATGCCAGCCCGTTGCCGGTGGCCGAGCGCCCGCTGAGCCCGAGCTGCAGCAGCACGAACACCGTGGGAACCGCCAGGGCGCCGAGCTTGAGCCAGAATTGGAAGGCCTGCACGAACGTGATCGAGCGCATCCCCCCGGCCACCACCGTCAGGTAGACGACGGCCATCACCAGTCCCGCACCGAGCCAGCCCGGCAGCCCTGTGGTGATCGCCAGGGTCAGGGCCGCACCATGGAGCTGCGGCACGATGTAGAGCCACCCCACCACCACGACCAGCAGGCTGGTGGCCAGCCGGGCGATGCGGCTGTCCAGGCGGATCTGGGCGAAGTCGGGCAGCGTGTAGGCACCGGAACGGCGCAATGGGGCCGCCACGAAGAGCAGCAGCATCAGGTAGCCGGCCGTGTAGCCGATCGGGAACCACAGCGCGTCCTGCCCGGAGACGACGATGAGCCCGGCGATGCCCAGGAAACTGGCGGCCGAGAGGTACTCCCCGCCGATCGCCGAGGCGTTCCACCACGGCCGGACCGTGCGTGAGGCGACGTAGAAGTCGCCGGTGGTGCGCGAGAGGCGCAGCCCGTGCACGGCGATGAGCACAGTGGCCAGCACGACGACGGCGATCGCCACCACCCCTGTCCCGGGACTCATTCGCCGGTCACGTCCCGATAGCGCTGTTCGTAGCGCGCACTGACCCGGTTGTAGAGGAACGCCCCCAGCAGGATGATCGGATAGACCCCGATGCCCAGCACGATCCAGGGCAGCGGAATCGTCAGGATCCGGATCTCGTGGATCTGCGGCCAGGCGGCGACCATGACCGCCAGGCACAGCAGCAGCAGCAGGAAGCCCACCGCCACGGACAGGGACAGGCGCAATTGCGAGCGGATCAGCGACGCGACATAGAACTCGGCTGCGGGATCGGGACCGGGCCGTCGGCCGGCCAGGCCCAGCGGCGCACCCTCAGGCGCCGTCACCCTCACGCGGACCGGGGCGGCGGAAGCGGGGGTATCGGGGCCGGTCGGGCCCGCGGAGCCGTCGCTCACAGGGGACGGATGCGGTTGGCTGCCAGGTTTCCGCGCAGCAAGGGCAGGGCGCGGCGGCTGACCGGCAGTTCGGTGCCGTCGATGACGACGCAGGCCTTGCCGGGGGTCATCCTGACCTTCTCGATGCGGGCCATGGCCACCAGGTAGCCCCGGTGGATGCGCAGGTAGCCGGAGGGGCCCCACTGCTGTTCCAGGTCGTTGAGCGGAACCCGGATCAGGTAGCTGGCATCGGCGGTATGCAGCCGGGCGTAATCGCCCTGGGCCTGCACGTAGCGGATCTCGTCGCGGCGGATCAGCTGGGTGACCCCGCCCTTCTCGACCGTCACGAGCTCCGGTTCGGCGGGTCCGTCCTGGAGCTGCTCGCAGACCCGGCGCACCGATTCGGCCAGCCGTTCGGGCCGGATCGGCTTGAGCACGTAGTCGACCGCCGCGAGCTCGAAGGCCTCCAGCGCCTGTGCCTCGTCGGCGGTGACGAAGACGACGGCGGGGGGCCGGCTGAAACGCGAGATGACCCGGGCGATGTCCAGGCCCGAGAGGGCCGGCATGTGGATGTCCAGGAAGAGGGCATCGACGTCGAACTCCTCGAGGGCCTTCAGGGCAGCCGCCCCGGATGTCGCCCGGTGGATCTGGCCGACCCTGTCATCGCCGTCGAGCAGGAAGGCCAGTTCCTCGACGGCGGGTGCCTCATCATCGGCGACGACGACATTGATCATGGCACCATTCTATGCAGCGATGTGAGCCGGGGCACTCAGGCCGGTGGGGAGGCGTCGTAGCCGGGCTGGAACTTGGGGATGCGCAGCGTGATCAGGGTTCCGGCCCCCGGGGCGGTGTCGATGACCAGTCCCTGGCCCTCGCCATAGAGCTGGCGCAGCCGCACGTCGACGTTGCGCAGCCCCACATGCACGTCGTCAGTGGTCCCCGCCAGGATGGACCGCAGCACCTCGGGGTCGATGCCGACCCCGTCGTCTTCGACGGTGATCTCGGCGAACGCCCCGGCGTCGGAGGCGGTCAGGGTGATCAGCCCGCCGCCGGCCTTGCCCTCCAACCCGTGCCGGACCGCGTTTTCCACCAGCGGCTGCAGCGACAGGAACGGCATGACGGTACCCAGGACCTCGGGGGCGATGGCCAGCGACACCCGGATCCGGTCCCCGAAACGGGCCTTTTCCAACAGCAGGTACCTGTCGATCGCCTGCAACTCCTCGGCGAGGGTGGTGAAATCACCATGCCGGCGGAACGAATACCGGGTGAAGTCCGCGAATTCGACGACCAGGGTGCGGGCGCGCTGCGGGTCGGTGTTGATGAAGGAGGCGATGGCGTTGAGGCTGTTGTAGATGAAGTGGGGGCTGATCTGCGCGCGCAGGGCGCGGACCTCGGCCTCCATCAGCAGGGCACGGGATTCGTCGAGCTCGGCCAGGCCCAGCTGGGCGGCCACCCAGGCGGCCAGCTCGGTGGTGGCCCGGACCAGCCCCGCGTTCGCCCGCGGTGCCATGGCCACCACGGTGCCCACCGCAACGCCGCGCACCAGGATGGGGGCGTAGACGTTCTCGGCCCCTGGGGTGCGCACCACCTGGGTACGGGCGGCCCGCACCGCCTGCGTCGCCCCCTGCTCCAGCTGTGCCGGGGCGCCGCGTCCCGCCTCGGCGAGGGGGCCGTCCATGGCGAGCACCGTCGTCGTATCCGTGATGGCCAGCCCCTCGCACCCCAGGACGTCGCGCAGGTGGCGTGCCGCACGGCCGGCCCCGTCGGCGCGCAGGCCGGCGCTGAAATGCGGGGCCGCCTGGGAGACACGGTGCAGGGTCTCGTACGTCGCCCGGTCGGCATCGGTGCCCAGATCCCTAAACGAGCGCAGGATCCGGAACCCGACGTAGACCACCACTGCTACGGCAATGGTGAGGATCACGATGATCAACGTGGTCTGGGTGGCGGCGGAGAGCATGGACACAGCTTAGATGCCCCCACGGGGGCCGACCGTTCGCCGGGGAACGTCGACCGCTCGGCGCAGGCCGGACACCGCTGGGCCATCCGGGGGCGTGACGCACTTCACTATCGCCCGGGGGTGCATGACAGTGATGGAAGCCGACTTTTCGCGCGGGCGCCCGGAACGACACCGGGCCCCGTCGCGGATGGCATGACCACCTTGAGGAGGAACCATGGCACACCCCACCACCCCGGATCCCGTTCCGGAAAACCCCGGAGACGTAGGCGCCGACGCCGGCGTCCAGACCGCCCACCCGGACCCGGCGGCCGGCGAGTTCACAGCAGTCCAGGCCAGCGACGAGTTCCAGGAACTACGCCGCACCCATCGCAGCTTCGTCTTCCCGATGGCCATCGCCTTCCTGGTCTGGTACTTCGCCTACGTCCTGCTGGCCGACTACGCCCACGACTTCATGTCCATCCGCGTGGTGGGCAACATCAACCTGGGGCTCATCCTGGGGTTGCTGCAATTCGTCTCGACCTTCGGCATCACCGCCGCCTACGTCCACTTCTCCAACAAGAAGCTGGACCCGAAGGCCACGGCGCTGCGCGAACGCCTCGAGGCCACCGTCGACGAAGGAGACCTGAAATGAGCGTCCTGGCCACCGGCGCCGCCATCCCGTTGGCGGCGGCCACCGAATCCACCTCGGTGGGCAATCCGTTCGTGAACATCGGCATCTTCGCCCTCTTCGTCGGCGTCACCCTGGTGGTGGTGCTGCGTGCGAGCAAGAACAACAAGACAGCAGCCGACTACTACGCCGGCGGGCGTTCGTTCACCGGGACCCAGAACGGCACGGCGATTGCGGGGGACTACCTCTCCGCAGCCTCGTTCCTGGGCATCTGCGGGGCCATCGCCATCAACGGCTACGACGGCTTCCTGTATTCGATCGGCTTCCTCGTCGCCTGGCTGGTGGCCCTGCTGCTGGTGGCCGAGATGCTGCGCAACACCGGCAAGTTCACCATGGCCGATGTGCTCTCCTTCCGGCTGAAGCAGCGCCCCATCCGCATCGCAGCGGCCATCACCACCCTGGCCGTCTGCCTGTTCTACCTGCTGGCGCAGATGGCCGGGGCCGGCGCACTGGTCTCGCTGCTGCTGGGCATCGACGGCAAGCTCGGACAGTCGCTGGTCATCACCGTCGTCGGCGCGCTGATGATCGTGTACGTGCTGGTCGGTGGCATGAAGGGCACCACCTGGGTGCAGATCATCAAGGCGTGCCTGCTGATCGCCGGTGCGTTCATCATGACCATCTGGGTGCTGGCCATGTACGGGTTCAACCTCTCCACCCTGATGGGTGCCGCCGTCGAAACCGCCAACAATCCTGCACTGCTGGATCCGGGCCTGAAGTACGGGGCGTCGGAGACCTCCAAGCTGGACTTCATCTCCCTCGCGTTGGCCCTGGTGCTCGGCACCGCCGCCCTGCCCCACGTGCTGATGCGCTTCTACACGGTCCCCACCGCCAAGGAGGCCCGCAAGTCGGTGGTCTGGGCGATCTGGCTCATCGGCGCCTTCTACCTCTTCACCCTGGTGCTGGGCTACGGTGCCGGCGCCCTGATTGGTCCGGAGCGGATCACCAACGCCCCGGGCGGCGTGAACTCGGCGGCACCGCTGCTGGCGTTCGAGCTCGGCGGTCCGATCCTGCTCGGGGTGATCTCCGCGGTCGCCTTCGCCACCATCCTGGCGGTCGTGGCCGGTTTGACCATCACCGCTGCCGCGTCGTTCGCCCATGACATCTACGCCAACGTCATCGCCAAGGGCAAGACGACCCCGGAGAAGGAGATGAAGGTCGCCCGCCGCACCGTGGTGGTCATCGGCATCCTGGCGATCATCGGCGGCATCGGCGCCCAGGGCCAGAACGTGGCCTTCCTGGTGGCGCTGGCCTTCGCGGTCGCCGCCTCGGCCAACCTGCCGACCATCATCTACTCGCTGTACTGGAAGCGCTTCTCCACCCAGGGGGCCGTCTGGTCGATGTATGGCGGCCTGGCCGCCGCCATCGTGCTCATCGTGTTCTCCCCGGTGGTCTCCGGTACCAAGACCTCGATGATCGCCGGTGCGGACTTCGCGCTCTTCCCGCTGTCCAACCCGGGCATCATCTCGATCCCGTTGGCGTTCTTCCTGGGCTGGCTGGGCACCGTGCTCAGCAAGACCAAGGAGGACCCGGCCAAGCAGGCGGAGATGGAAGTCCGTTCGCTCACCGGTGTCGGCGCCGAGAAGGCGGTCGACCACTAGGCCGGCACGGCCGGGTCGATGACCCAGTACGACGACGCAGGGTCGGGTCCACGCGGACCCGACCCTGTTCCGTGCCCGGGGGAGGCGAGGGCTGGTGCGGCCCGGCGGCTACCGGGGGCCGAGCAGCGGTCGCATGCGATGGGGGATCAGCTCCGCCATCGACAGCGAGGTATCGGCACGTTCCACCCCGTCGATGTCCAGGATGGCGCCGTTGACCCGGAACAGGTCCTCGGCGTTGCGGGCCACGACGCTGGCCAGGATGTCGGCGGCTCCGCTGAGCCCGTGGGCCTCCACGACCTCGGGGATGCGGGCCAGCGCGGTGACGATGTCGGAGAGCTTCTTCTGCTGGACGTGGATGTGCACGAAGCTGGTCAGCGGGAACCCCAGGGCGGCCGGGTTGATCCGGCGTTCGAAGGACAACAGCGCGCCGTGGTTCTCCAGGCGGGCCAGTCGTGCCTGCACCGTGTTCCTCGACAGCCCCAGGGTCGACGCGAGGGCCACCGTGGTGGCCTTCGGGTCCTGTACCAGGGCGTTGAGGAGCCGGCGGTCGGTAGCATCCAAGTCGGTCATGTTGCACAACATTATCAGGTACTGGCCGAGCCCGGTTGAGCACTCTGCTCAAAAAATATGTTCATGGTTGTGCGCCTTGCGTATTGTGAGTACCGTCACAGTAAGGGTCGGGCAAGGACGCCGGACCCGCCGTTCGGGCGCCGGATGACCCATCCGGCAACCGGCGAGTCGGCCGACGAACCACGAAGGACGCGCAGCAGACCATGAACATGTCACAGCCAGCCGGCGACCGGGACGCGGGGCTGATCCAGCTCATCGATCCCAGCGGGCACCGCACCCCGAATGATGACTTCGACCCCTGGGTCACCGACGTCGATGCCGAGGCACTGCGTGGCCTGTATACCGACATGGTGGCCATCCGCCGGATCGACCAGGAGGGCACCGCCCTGCAACGCCAGGGCGAGCTGGCCCTCTGGCCACCCCTGCTGGGACAGGAAGCCGCGCAGATCGGCTCCGGCCGCGCGTTGGAGGACGACGACTTCATCTTCCCCTCCTACCGCGAGACCGGGCTGGCCTACTGCCGCGACATCGACGCGGAGGACACGTTGCGCGTCTGGCGCGGCAACGCCTACAGCGGCTGGGACCCCTTCGGCAAGAACATGGCCACCCCGCAGATCATCATCGGGGCCCAGACCCTGCACGCCGCCGGCTATGCCATGGGCATCAAGTACGACGGCGGTTCCCAGGCGGCGATCACTTACTTCGGTGACGGCGCCACCAGCCAAGGCGATGTCAACGAGGCCATGGTCTTCGCCGCCAGCTACCAGGCGCCGGTGGTCTTCTTCTGCCAGAACAACCACTGGGCCATCTCCGAACCCGTGGAACTGCAGAGCAACACCCACATCGCCGACCGCCCCGTCGGCTTCGGCATCCCCAGCCTGCGCGTGGACGGCAACGACGTCCTCGCCTGCCTGGCAGCCACCCGCATCGCCCTGGACCGGGCGCGGACCGGCAACGGGCCGACGTTCATCGAGGCCGTCACCTACCGCATGGGCCCGCACACCACCGCCGATGACCCCACCCGCTACCGGGACGCCAATGAACTGGACCTGTGGGCGGCCAAGGATCCGATCGACCGCCTGGAGAAGCACCTGGCAGGCCTCGGACTCGACGTCGAGGAGCTGCGGGCCGGTGCCGCCGAGGTCGCCGATGCCGTCGCCGAGAAGCTCCGCAAGGCCATCATCGGCCTGCAGGACCCGCAGCCCATTGAGGTCTTCGAGAACGTCTACTCGCAGCCCCACACCACCCTGGACCGCCAGCGTGAACACTACGAGCTCTACCAACAGCAATTTGCCGCCGCTGGATCGGCGACTGAAGGGGGAGCACGATGAGCGCGCTGACCTTTGGCAAGGCACTGACCGCCGGCCTGCGCCACTCCATGGAAGCCGACCCGAAGGTCGTGCTGATGGGCGAGGACATCGGAAAACTCGGCGGGGTCTTCAGGATCACCGACGGACTGCAGAAGGACTTCGGCCAGCACCGGGTCATCGACACCCCCTTGGCGGAGTCGGGCATCGTGGGCACCGCGGTGGGCATGGCCTACCGCGGGTTCCGCCCCGTCGTCGAAATCCAATTCGACGGCTTCGTCTACCCGGCCTTCGACCAGATCGTCAGCCAGGTCGCCAAGCTGCACTACCGCACCCACGGCCAGGTCTCGATGCCGCTGACCATCCGCATCCCCTTCGGCGGCGGCATCGGCTCACCCGAGCACCACTCCGAATCGCCGGAGGCCTACTTCGCCCACACCGCGGGACTGCGCGTGGTCAGTCCGTCCAACCCGCAGGACGCCTACGTGATGATGCAGCAGGCCATCGCGTGCGATGACCCTGTGGTGTTCTTCGAACCCAAACGCCGTTACCACGAGCGCGGCGAGGTCGACCTCGAAGCCGGCATCACCGGTCCTGACCTCGGCAGTGCCATCGTCCGCCGGCCCGGCACCGACGTCACCCTGGTCGCGTACGGGGCGCTGGTGAAGACGGCGCTGGATGCGGCCACCGCAGCGGAAGACGACGGGATCTCGATCGAGGTCATCGACCTGCGCTCGCTCTCCCCGGTGGACTACGCCACGCTCGAGGCCTCGGTGAAGCGCACCGGACGCCTCGTCGTCACCCACGAGGCGGCACAGACGCTGGGCCTCGGCGCTGAAATCGCCGCCAGCATCACCGAACGCTGCTTCTACCACCTCGAGCACGCCCCCGTTCGGGTCACCGGATTCGACATCCCCTACCCGTTCTCGAAGCTCGAAATGCACCACCTGCCCGATCTGGACCGGATCCTCGACGGTGTGGACCGTGCGCTGGGTCGTCCCAACTCCCTCAGTTCCCTGGAAGGCTAGATGAGCACCGTGTTGAAGGTTTTCAAACTCCCCGACCTCGGTGAGGGGCTGACGGAATCGGAGATCGTCAGCTGGAAGGTCGCCGTCGGCGATACCGTGAAGCTGAACCAGATCATCGCCGAGGTGGAGACTGCCAAGGCAGTGGTCGAGCTGCCCAGTCCCTACTCGGGGGTGATCACCGAGCTCCACGAGGCGCCCGGTGCCGTGGTGGAGGTCGGCAACCCGATCGTGTCCTTTGACGTCCCCGGCGGGGGCGGATCCGACGACGGGGCTCCCGGTGGTTCGGACGCGTCGGCCGCCACCGCCGAACCGGCGGCTGCCAAGCGCGAGGCCACCCTGGTGGGCTACGGGGCTGCCGTGGAGACCGGACGGCGCCCGGCCCGCAAGGCGCGTGCCCACGCCACGGCATCCGCGGCGTCGATGGCCCCGGTTCCCAGCGCCCCGGCCCCGGTGGAAACGCCGGTGGAACGCCCGGCGGCCGAGCGTCCCCGTTCCACCCCGCCGGTGCGCAAGTTCGCCCGCGACGCCGGGGTGGACCTGGAGCAGGTCACCGGCACCGGCCCCTATGGGCTCATCACCCGTGATGACGTGATCGCCGCCCAGGGTGCACCGGCCTCGCCGGCTGCGCCCGCCGGTCCGCTCGCCGGAAGTGCGCCGGCCGGTGGTCCGCGCACGCTCGGGGGAGCGCCGCGTGAGGTGCGCACCCCCATCAAGGGGATGCGCAAGCACACCGCCCAGGCGATGGTGGACAGTGCCTTCACGGCACCGCACGCCACCGAATTCCTCACCATCGATGTCACCCCGATGATGGAGCTGCTCGAGCGGTTGCGCGCCGACCGCGCCTACCGCGACGTGAAGCTCACGCCGCTGACCATCGCGGCCAAGGCCGTCTGCATCGCCCTGGAGCGCCAGCCCACGCTGAACTCGCACTGGGACGGCGACGCGCAGGAGATCGTGCAGCTGAACTACGTGAACCTGGGCATCGCCGCGGCGACCCCGCGCGGACTCATGGTGCCCAACATCAAGGACGCCCAGTCGCTGGACTTCAGGTCACTGGCCGGGGCCCTGCGCGATCTGGCGGCCACGGCGAAGGAGGGCAAGACGGCACCGGAGGCGTTGCGCGGCGGCACGTTCTCCATCACCAACATCGGGGTCTTCGGCATCGATGGCGGAACGCCGATCCTCAACCCCGGCGAGGCCGGCATCCTGGCCCTGGGCCAGGTGCGCGAACAGCCCTGGGGCCACCGCGGGGAGGTCGTGCTGCGCCAGGTGACCACGTTGAGCCTCTCGTTCGACCACCGGCTCGTCGACGGCGAGCAGGGCTCGCGCTTCCTGGCCGACGTCGGCACCATCATGGCCGACCCCGGCATGCTCATCACCATGCTGTAGGGCGCCCCGGCCCCACCAGCTGAACCACGGCACACAACAGGACAGGCACCCGGCGGAAACCCGCCGGGTGCCTGTCCCGGTTCAACGTGCTGGTGGGAACCGGCGCTAGGCCAGTTCCATGATGTATTCCTTCACCACCGCGGCGCGCGCGTTGGCGAAACCGTCGACCTCGCCGACCACTGTGAAACCGCGGCGCTCGAGGACCTTCTGGCTGCCGATGTTGTCGGTGACCACACGGGCACGGATCGGACGCGTGGTGATCTCCTGCAGGAACTCGTCCACTGCGGACGTGGTCACTCCCTGGCCCCAGTAGGCGCGGTCGGTCCAGAAGCCGATCTCCACGCCGTCGTCCGACGTGTACGCCATGACGTTGCCGACTGGCTTGCCGTCCTGCTCGATGGTGCGCACGGTGACGCCCGGGTCGGACAGGATGGAGGTCCAGTGGTGGTTGAACACCCCACGGTCCGCGGGGTTCTTGGCGGTGAATGCGGCCATCACATTGGCCTCGGGATCCTGCTGGTGCTTGAAGAACCAGTCCAGGTCCGCGTGCTCGACGGGGCGAAGCTTCACGGTCTGTACCTCTCTATGACAACGGCGTCGGTCGTTCATGCTCCGGCTGGCGGACATGATTCCCACCAGACTACCGGTGTGCACCGGCTCCTAGCGCACGGGCGCCTGAAGTGCGGCCAGGGCCATCGCCACCAACCGCCTTCTGCGCGCCGCCGGGTCCACCGCCGAACGGTGGGCCGAGTGCGGGGTGGAATTGATCAGCCCGAGCACCGATTGGGCGCGGAAACGGGCCGCCGATTCGTCCTCCTCGGGGTGCAACAGGCGCAATTGCCCGGTCCAGACCTCGATGTAGGCGCGCTGCAGCCGCCGCACCGTGGCGGCGTCCTCCTCGACCAGGCTGGCCATGTCCCGGTCCTGGACCCGGATGACGTCGCGGTGGCCCAGGGCGAAGTCGGCCTGGAAGCCGACCAGTTCGGCGAGCACCCCGGCGGGGGTGCCACCGGCGCGCGCCACCGTGCTGCCGCCGTCGTACAGGTCGTGGCTGACCTCGATGAGCAGCGCCCCGAGCATGGCCGCCTTGCCGGGGAAATGCCGGTAGACGGCCGGGCCGCTGATGCCCGAGGCCTGGCCGATGTCCTCGATGGTGACCCCGTGGTAGCCGTGCTGGGCGAAGAGCCGCGCCGCCTCGGTGAGCAGGGTGGAGCGGCGGGAGGCCTTGGCCAGGCTGCGCCCGGTGGGCTCGGGGACGGTCTCCGGGGGCGGATCGTGCTCCACGGGGCACCTCCTGTCGATGTGGCCCAGGCCACCTGCTGTGCTGGACATTTCAGTTAATGAATACTAACGTCTATTTCAGTTAGTACCTATTAACTCAATTGACCCGATCGACGCCGAGGAAGAGCACCCATGGAAACCCTGGCCTCCCATCTGGACCCGGCCGCCGCCTCGTTTGCCGAGAACGATGCAGCCCAGCGCGCGCTCGTCGGCGAACTGGGCGCCCGGTTGGACGCAGCGGCCCGCGGAGGCAGCGAGAAGGCACGCCGCCGCCACACCGACCGCGGCAAGATGCTCCCGCGCGAACGCGTCGATGCGCTGCTCGATGAGGGGTCCCCGTTCCTGGAGATCGCCCCGCTCGCCGCCGAGGACATGTACGACGGCGAATGCCCCGGCGCTGGCATCATCACCGGGATCGGGCTCATCCACGGCCGCCAGGTGCTGGTCATCTCCAACGACGCCACCGTCAAGGGTGGGACCTACTACCCGATGACCGTCAAGAAGCACCTGCGGGCCCAGGAGATCGCGCTGGAGAACCACCTGCCCTGCATCTACCTGGTCGACTCCGGCGGTGCGTTCCTGCCCCGCCAGGACGAGGTCTTCCCGGACCGGGACCACTTCGGGCGGATCTTCTACAACCAGGCCAACCTCTCCGCACGGAAGATCCCGCAGATCGCCGCCGTGCTGGGCTCCTGCACCGCGGGTGGGGCCTACGTGCCGGCCATGAGCGATGAGACCATCATGGTGCGCAACCAGGGCACCATCTTCCTGGGCGGCCCGCCGCTGGTGAAGGCCGCCACCGGCGAGGTCGTCACCGCCGAGGAGCTCGGCGGCGCCGAACTGCACTCCGGCACCTCTGGCGTCAGCGACCACATCGCCGAGGACGACGGGCACGCCCTGCAGATCGTCCGCGACATCGTCGAAACGCTCCCGCCGCCCGCAGCGCCCGCCTGGGCCATCACCGACACCCAGGACCCCGTCGTCGACCCGGGCCAGCTCTATGGCGCGGTCCCCGTCGACGTCAACGGCCGCTACGACGTCCACGAGGTCATCGCCCGCATCACCGACGGCAGCGGCTTCCACGAGTTCAAGGCCGGCTACGGCACCACCCTGGTCACCGGATTCGCCCGGATCCACGGCCACCCGGTCGGCATCGTCGCGAACAATGGCGTGCTGTTCTCCGAATCCGCGCTCAAGGGCGCCCACTTCATCGAACTGTGCGACCAGCGCGGCATCCCGCTGGTGTTCCTGCAGAACATCTCCGGCTTCATGGTCGGGCGCGACTACGAGGCCGGCGGCATCGCCAAGAACGGGGCCAAGATGGTCACCGCCGTCGCCACCTGCCGGGTGCCGAAGCTGACAGTGGTCATCGGCGGGTCCTTCGGCGCCGGGAACTACTCGATGTGCGGACGCGCCTACTCCCCGCGCTTCCTCTGGATGTGGCCCGCCGCCAGGATCTCCGTCATGGGCGGCGCCCAGGCCTCCTCGGTCCTCTCCACCGTCAAACGCGACGGCATCGAACGCACCGGCGGCACGTGGAGCGACGCCGAGGAGGAGGCCTTCAAGGCCCCCATCCGCGACCAATACGAAACCCAGGGCAACCCGTACTACTCCACCGCCCGCCTCTGGGACGACGGCATCATCGACCCCGCCGACACCCGCCGGGTCCTGGGCCTGGCCCTGGACGTCTGCGCCACCGAACCGCTGCCGGACACCTCGTTCGGCGTCTTCAGGATGTGAACCCGATGACCCAGAACCACACCGACACCGCGCCCACCGACGCCCCGCTTTTCGACACCGTGCTGGTCGCCAACCGCGGTGAGATCGCCGTCCGCGTGATCCGCACCCTGCGCCGGCTGGGCATCCGCTCCGTCGCCGTCTACTCGGAGGCCGACGCCGGTGCCCGCCATGTGCGCGAGGCCGACGACTCAGTCTGCCTGGGCCCCGCGGCAGCCGCCGAAAGCTACCTGGACATCGAAGCCGTCCTCGCCGCCTGCCGGACCTCCGGCGCCCAGGCGGTGCACCCCGGCTACGGGTTCCTCTCCGAGAACCTCGACTTCGCCCGCGCCCTGGAATCCGCAGGCATCACGTTCATCGGCCCCAGCGCCCACTCCATCAACCTCATGGGCGACAAGATCCGGGCCAAGAACCACGTCGCCTCCCACGGGGTCCCCGTCGTCCCCGGGGTCGCCGACCCCGGGATGGACGATGCAGCCCTGATCGAGGCGGCCGCAGGCGTCGGCTTCCCGCTGCTCATCAAGCCCTCGGCCGGCGGTGGCGGCAAGGGCATGCACGCGGTGGAGACCGCCGCCGAACTGCCCGCCACGTTGCAAACCGCCCGCCGGGTCGCCCGGAACTCCTTTGGCGATGACACGCTGCTGCTCGAACGCCTGGTCCGCAGCCCCCGCCACATCGAGGTGCAGGTCCTCGCCGACACGCACGGGAACACCATCCACCTCGGCGAGCGCGAATGCTCGCTGCAACGCCGCCACCAGAAGGTCATCGAGGAAGCCCCGGCCCCGCTGTTGGAGATGCTCGACGACGGTGCCTCGATCCGTGCGCGGATCGGGGAGGCAGCGGTCAACGCCGCCCGGTCGGTCGACTACGTCGGCGCCGGCACCGTCGAGTTCCTGGTCTCGGATGAGAACCCGGGCGAGTTCTTCTTCATGGAGATGAACACCCGCCTGCAGGTCGAACACCCGGTGACCGAGGAGGTGGTCCGCGTCAACGGGCAGCGCATCGACCTGGTCGAATACCAGGTGCGCATCGCCGCCGGCGAGGTACTGGACATCGCCCAGGACGCCATCACGCTCAGCGGCCACGCCATCGAGGCCCGCGTCTACGCCGAGGACCCGGCCCATGGGTTCCTGCCCTCCATCGGCACCATCCTGCGCGCCGAGGATCCCAGCGGTGACGGAATCCGCATCGATTCCGGCATCGGTACCGGCTCCCGGGTCACCCCGAACTACGACCCAATGCTGGCCAAGGTCATCGCCCACGGCACCGACCGCCCCCAGGCCCTGGCCCGGATCGACGCCGCCCTGGCCGGCACCCTGGTGCTCGGGGTCCAGACCAACCTGGAATACCTCAGGGCCTTGATCGCCGAACCCGACGTGCAGGCCGGACGGCTGGACACCACATTCATCGACCGGTGGGGCGTCCAGGCCCAGCGGACCCCCACCGAGGCCGAACTGCAGGCCATCGCCGCAGCCTTCCTCGCCGCCGAACCCCGCACCGCCAGCCGGTTCGGTGCCTGGGCCACCGACGGTTGGCGCATGGGCACCCACCGGGAGCGCGCGCTGGCGCTGGAGGTCAACGACGAGCTGTACACGGTGCACCCGGCAGCCGCAGCCGCCATCCCGGCAACCGCCGTCGAGCCGGTCGTGGACATCGTCCCCGGCACCGCTGGCCGCGAGGCCTGGATCGGCTCGGCCGGCTACGGCGCCCACGTGCGCTGGCTGGACCGGCGCGCCGTGGTGCACCGCCGTCTGGCACGCCTGGAACGCGAGGAGGCCGGCGGCGACCCGGAGGCCCGTTCACCGATGCCCGGCACCGTCGTCGCCGTCCAGGTCGCCACCGGCGACCACGTCGAAGCCGGCCAGGGGCTCGCAGCGGTGGAGGCCATGAAGATGGAACACCCGCTCACCGCGGGACTCACCGGAACCGTCACCGTCCACGTCGTCGTCGGCGACCACGTCGCCGCCGGACAATCCGTCGCCACCGTGGCACCGGACCCCGCAGAACCCGCAGCCGTCACCACCCCCACCAGCTAAAGGACCCAGCATGCCGAACCTTGAACTTGAAGAGGACTACCAGGACCTCTCCGACACCGTCCGCGACTTTGCCGACACCGTCGTCGCACCGGTCTCCGCGCAGCACGACGAGGAGCACAGCTTCCCCTACGAGGTCGTGTCCCAGATGGGGGAGATGGGCCTGTTCGGCCTGCCCTTCCCCGAGGAGCACGGCGGCATGGGCGGGGACTACTTCGCCCTGGCCCTGGCCCTCGAGCAGCTGGGACGCGTCGACCAGTCCGTCGCGATCACCCTGGAGGCCGGCGTCTCCCTCGGTGCCATGCCCATCCACCGTTTCGGCACCGACGCGCAGAAGGAGCAGTGGCTGCCGATGCTGGCCAGCGGGCAGGCTCTCGCCGGATTCGGCCTGACCGAGCCGGAGGCCGGTTCGGACGCCGGCGGCACCAAGACCACCGCCAAGCTGCAGGACGGGAACTGGGTGGTCAACGGCAACAAGGAGTTCATCACCAACTCCGGCACCGACATCACGCGCCTGGTCACGGTCACCGCGGTCACCGGCAGTTCCGAACGGCCCGACGGATCGGTGAAGAAGGAGATCTCCACCATCCTGGTGCCCACCGATACGGAGGGCTTCACCGCCGAAAAGGCGTACAACAAGGTCGGCTGGAACGCCTCGGACACCCACCCGCTGACGCTCAAGAATGCCACCGTCCCGGAGGCCAACCTGCTGGGCACACGCGGCCGCGGCTACGCGAACTTCCTGTCCATCCTGGACGAGGGCCGCATCGCCATCGCGGCGCTGGCCACCGGTGCCGCCCAGGGCTGCGTGGACGAATCCGTGCGCTACGCGAAGGAGCGCAGCGCGTTCGGGCAGAACATCGGCAAGTACCAGGCGATCCAGTTCAAGATCGCCCGCATGCAGGCCCGCGCCCACACCGCCCGCCTGGCCTACTACGGTGCGGCGTCGAAGATGCTCGCCGGCAAGCCCTTCAAGACCGAGGCCGCGATCGCCAAGATGGTCGCCGGCGAGGCCGCCATGGACAACGCCCGCGACGCCACCCAGGTCTTCGGCGGCTACGGCTTCATGAACGAATTCCGCGTCTCGCGCCACTACCGCGACTCCAAGATCCTCGAGGTCGGCGAGGGCACCACCGAGGTGCAGCTGATGCTCATCGCCCGCGAGCTCGGGCTCTAGGCTGGCATCATGAATGACACGCCCGGCACACCCGGTACCCCCGCAACACCCGGGCACGACGGCGGTGCCCCCTCGGGCGGACGGCGCATCACCCAGCGCGGTCTCTACTTCGATGAACTCGAGCTCGGCACCGTCTACGTGCACAGCCCGGGGCGGACCATGACCGAGACGGACAACGTCCTGTTCACCACCATGACCATGAACACCCAGGCCCTGCACCTCGATGCCGCGTGGAGCGCGCAGCAGCCGTTCGGCCAGCGGCTGGTCAACTCGATGTTCACCCTGGCCACCCTGGTCGGCCAATCCGTCGGACAGCTGACCCAGGGCACGATCATCGGGCAGCTGGGCCTGACGGACGTGAATTTCCCGCACCCGCTCTTCCATGGGGACACGCTCTACACCGAAACCGAGATCACCGGGCTGCGTCCCTCGAAGTCACGGCCCGGCCAGGGGATCGTAGCAATGAAGCACACCGGCCGCAACCAGGACGGGGTGGTCGTGGCGGAGGCCTCGCGCACCGCGCTGATGTGGACCGAGGCGGGACACCGGGTCGCGGGCCAGGAGCAGGCATGAGCACGGGGACCTACCCGGCGTTTTCCATGGGCCCGGCCATCCTGTTCTGCCCGGCCGACCGGCCCGAACGCTACGCCAAGGCGGCGGCCCGCGCCGACGCGGTGATCATCGACCTCGAGGACGCCGTCGCCCCCGCGGACAAGCCCGCGGCCCGGAAGGCCATGGCCGACAGCGCCCTGGACCCGGAACGGACCATCATCCGCCTCAACCCGGTCTCCACCGACGATTTCGCCGCCGACCTGGCAGCCGTGCGGCAGAGCGCCTACACGACAGTCATGTTGGCCAAGACCGAATACGTCGAGCAGTTGCGCGAACTGGAGGGCTACAGCGTGATCGCCCTGTGTGAAACCGCCCTGGGAGTCCTCAATGCCGGTGCCATCGCCGCCGAGGAGAACGTGGTGGCCCTGATGTGGGGGGCCGAGGACCTGGTTGCCTCACTCGGGGGAACCTCCAGCCGGCACGCGGACGGGTCCTACCGCGACGTCGCGGTCCACGCCCGGGCCTCCGTCCTGCTGGCCGCCGGAGCCCATGGCAAGGCGGGCATCGATTCGGTCTACATCGACATCCCCGACACCGAGGGCCTGGCCGCCGAAAGCCGCGATGCGGTCGCCAGCGGGTTCGCCGCCAAGGCCAGCATCCATCCCGCCCAGATGCCGGTCATCCGCGCCGCCTACGCCCCGGATCCGGCTGCCGTGGAACGCGCCCGCGCCATCCTGGAGGCGGCCCGCACCGCCCACGGTGTCTTCTCCTTCGAGGGGCAGATGGTCGACGAGCCGCTGCTGCGCCACGCCCGCCGACTCGTGGCGCGCGCGGGGGAGTAGGCGCCCCGTCGGTGGCCGCCGAGGTAGTGTCATCGACAATTAAGTTGTGCACAACTGAGTTGTGCGTTATCTTTATGGCATGACGACGACGGATCCACTGGCACTCGATGCGCAGGTGTGCTTTTCGCTCTATTCCGGCGAGCGCGCCGTCGGTGCCGCCTACCGTGAACTTCTGGCCCCGCTGGGCCTGACCTACCCCCAGTACCTGGTCATGCTTGCGCTCTGGGAGGACGATGACCAGCCCGTCTCGGCGCTGGGTCGTCGACTGGGTCTGGATAGCGGGACCCTGTCACCCCTGTTGAAGCGGCTGGAGGCCGCCGGCCGGCTCACCCGGAGCCGATCGGACGACGACGAACGCGTCGTCAGGGTCCAGCTCACCGGCTCCGGCGCCGCGTTGCGGGCCGACGCCGTCACCATCCCCACCGAACTGGCTTCCCGCATGCGGCTCACCGCCGCGGAAGCCACCGAATTGCATCGTCTGCTCGGCAAGATCTGCGGCCGAGATGCCTAGGCCACCCACCACCATCCAGGAGAGAACACCATGAAGACCCTGTACACCGCAGAAGCCCTCGCCACCGGAGCCGGCCGTGACGGCCACGTCGCCACCACCGACCGGCGGGTCGACGTCGAGCTCGCAGTACCCGAGGCCATGGGTGGATCGGGCAACGGTGCCAACCCCGAACAGCTCTTCGCCGCCGGGTACGCGGCCTGCTTCCACAGCGCACTCCAGCTCGTCGCCCGCCAGCGCAAGGTCAACATCGAGGGATCCAGCGTGGGCTCCGAAGTGCACCTGGGCGGCATCGACGGCGGAGGATTCGGCCTGGCGGTCACCCTGGAGGTGACGCTGCCCGAGGTGGACGCCGACATCGCCCGCGAACTGGCCGACCGCGCGCACCAGGTCTGCCCCTACTCCAATGCCACGCGCGGGAACATCGAGGTGGACATCCGCGTCTCGGACGACTGATCAGGTGCTCGGGACGGACGGCGGGGCCTGCCGGCGGACATAGCGGCGCTCCGGCCTCCCGGCGCCATAGCGCAACTGGACGTCGACGTTGCCGGTCGCGCTGAGATGTTCCAGGTAGCGGCGGGCGCTGACCCGCGAGATGCCGAGGGCCTCGGCGGCTTCCAATGCCGAGACGTCGCCGGAGGTGGTGTCCAGCAACTCCTCGATCTGGCGCAACGTCTCGGCGCTGAACCCCTTGGGTACGGGGGAACTCCGGGGAGCCGACACCCCGAAGACACGATCGATGTCGGCCTGGCGGGCAGTCCCGGACTCGTCGAGCGAGCGGTAGGTGCTGGCATAGTGCGCCAGCCGGTCGGCCAGGTCCTGCCGGGTGAAGGGTTTCATCAGGTAGTGCACGATCCCGCCGCGCAACGCGCTGCGAACCGTGTCGGCCTCCCGGGCGGCGCTGATGACCAGGACATCCAGCTCCGGGACCACTTCGCGCATCCGCCGCAACAGTTCGAGTCCTCCGATGTCTGGCAGGTGGATGTCCAGCAGCACCAGGTCCGGGACCACCCGGCGGATCTCGGCGAGTGCCTGGGCGCCGTTGTGTGCCACACCGCAGACTTCGAATCCCGGCACCGCCGAGACGAAGCCGGTGTGGATGCGGGCGACCATGAAATCGTCGTCGACGATGAGGACCTTGATCACTGTCCTCCCTCCCGGGGCAGGACGGCGGTGAAGACGGCACCGCCGTCGTGGTCCACCGAGGCCGAGCCGCCGCGCCGTTCGCAGACCAGCCGTGTCAGGGCCAATCCGAAGCCGCGCCCGGCGGAGGACACCGAGGGCTTGGAGCTGTAGCCCTGCTGGAAGATCCTGTCGCGCTCGGAGGCATCGACGCCCGGTCCGGAGTCCCGCACCGTCACGGTCACCGCCCCCTCGCGGTCGGTGATGCCCAGTTCCACGGTGCCCTCCGGCAGGCCGGCCACCGCATCGAGTGCGTTGTCGATCAGATTGCCGACCACCGTGACCAGATCGCGGGAGAGCACTTCGTCGACCTTGTCCAGGGCGCTTCCGGGGGCCAGGTGGATCGAGACCCCGCGTTCCCCCGCCAGGCTGGATTTCGCAATGACCAGCGCCGCGATGGCCGGGTCGGCGATCACCTGGCCGACGTCGTCCACGAGTTGCGTGCGGCTGAAGCTCACTCCATCGACGAACCCCAGGGCCTCGTCGTATTCGCCCAATTGGAGCAGACCGGAGATCGTGTGCAGCTGGTTGGCGAATTCGTGGGTCTGGGCCCGCAGCGTGTCGGTCGTGGTCCGCGTGGCGCCCAATTCGCTCTCGAGCGTGGACAGTTCGGTGCGGTCACGCAGGGTGGTGACCCATCCGACGGCCCGGCCACGGGACTGCATGGGCCGCCGGTTGAGCACCACCAGGCGCTCGCCGACCAGCAGGAGCTGGTCCATCTGCGTCGGCCCGCTGGTCAGGGCCTCGTGCAGGGCCGCGCTGACGCCCACATCCTGGAGCTGCAGCCCCTCGCAATTGGCCGGCCAATCCAGCAATTCGAGCGCCGCGTCGTTGACCAGGGCAATCCGGTCGCGGGGGTCGATGGCGACGACCCCCTCCTTGATGCCGTGGAGGATCGCCTCCCGGTGTTCGACGAGCCCGGCGATCTCGCCCGGTTCCATGCCCAGTGTCTGGTGCTTGACGCGGCGGGAGAGCAAGAGCGAACCCACGGTGCCGACCGCCAGCGAAACACCGAGGTAGATCAGCAGGTTGGGCACCGTGCCACCCAGTCGCTCCCACAGCGAGGGGTACGTGCGGCCGATGACGGCGACGCCGACCAGGTTCCCGCTTTCATCCAGCACGGGGACGTGCGCGACCAGGACGCGCAGCGAATTCGTGGTGATCGACCCGGTCCAGGCGCGCCCGTCCATCACATTGCTGCCTCCGAGTTCCAGGGACTCCCCGAGGTCCCCGGGGTTGGAGGACGCGACGATCGTGCCATCTCGGCGGGCCAGTTGGGCCAGGGACGCCCCGGAGACAGAGCGCACCGACTCGGCCACGGCCGGCAGTGCGGCGCCCAGCCGGGGGGAGGAGTCGGGAAGCAGGGACCTGACGATCGGGGTCGCCGCCAGGGTTTCCGCCGCTGAAAGGGCACGACGGCTCTCCATGCGTTCGAAGGTCCGTTCCGATTGGGCCAGGGAAATGAACAGCACCCCCACGAGCACCGCCAGCACGATCAGCAATTGCAGAGCCAGGAACTGGCCGGAAAGCGTGAGCCGACGGCGGTTCTGCGGTGGTGGGTTGCCGGTTGCTGGTCGGGGCACGGGTGCGGCCTTCCTGCGCGCACGGACGACGCCGGTGCCGCATCATAGGGGCGGGGGAACGCCTGAACTCTACACAGTGTCCTGCCTCGCGGCGACTGTGACGGTTTACACAATGAACACAAGTTCCATTGCGACCACAAGAGTGACCCCGGTCACGGCCGGACCTAGCGTGATTCCATTCGCATCCCCACTGAAAGAGGTACACCATGCGCCGCAGAAGTGCGCTCAAGCTTTCCGCCCTCGCCGCGGGCATCATGCTCGCGGCCTCCGGTTGCGGGGTCACCGGCTCTGCCGACAGTGCCGCAGGCTCCGAGGCATCGGGCCCGGTGACCGGCCTGCGCATCATGGTCCCGAACACCCCCGGCGGCGGCTACGACACCACCGCCCGCGTGGCCGCGCAGGCCATGGAGGAAGCCGACATCACCAGTGGTGCCGAGGTCTTCAACCTGGCCGGCGCCGGCGGAACCGTCGGACTGGCCCGCATGATCAACGAAAAGGGCAATGGGGACCTGGAGATGCTGATGGGGCTCGGCGTCGTGGGCGCCAGCTACACCAACGATTCAAAGGCCAAGCTGACCGAGACCACTCCCATCGCCAAGCTCATTGAGGAGCCCGGCGCGATCATGGTCTCGAAGGACTCCCCGTTCAAGACCATCGACGACCTGGTGAAGGCGTGGAAGGAGAATCCGGGCAAGATCAGTGTCGGCGGTGGCTCCTCGCCGGGCGGTCCGGACCATTTGCTGCCCATGCAGCTGGCCCAGACCATCGGGATCGACCCCAAGGACGTCAACTTCGTCTCCTACGACGGCGGCGGCGACCTGCTCCCGGCCATCCTGGGCAACAAGCTCGACGTTGCCGCCTCCGGTGCCGGCGAATTCCTGAAGCAGATTGAATCCGGAGACATCCGCGTCCTGGCCACCAGCGGCGAAAAGCGGCTGGACGGCGTGGACGCGCCGACCCTGAAGGAATCGGACATCGACCTGGTCTTCAGTAACTGGCGCGGTCTCGTGGCCCCTCCGGGCATCTCCGATGAGGACAAGGCCAAGCTCGTTGACACAGCCACCAAGATGCACGATAGCGATGAATGGAAGGCGGCCCTGAAGAAGAACCGCTGGACGGACGCCTTCCTGACCGGTGACGAGTTCGGGTCCTTCCTCAAGGACCAGGACCAGCGGGTAGCCGACGTCCTGCAGAAGCTGGGGCTGGCGTGAGCGAAGTCGCCACCCGGCGTGCCAACCGCTCCGAGCTGGGCTTTGCGGCCCTGCTCGGGGCGGTCGGCGCCGTCGTCATCATCGACGCTGCCGGCCTGCACGCCCCGTATTCACAGGCCGATCCCGTCGGCCCGCGCGTCGTCCCCTTCATCGTCGGTGGGCTGCTGCTGGTCTGCGCTATCCTCCTGGCCGTCAGGGTCTGGCGCGGCGACAGTGCACCCGCCGAGGAGGGCGAGGACATCGACCCGAGCACACCCATTGGCTGGCGGACCGTGTTGCCGCTCATCGGCTTCTTCATCCTGAACATCGTTCTGATCAATCCCCTGGGATGGGTGATCTCCGGGACCGTGCTGTTCTGGGGAAGCGTCTGGGCGTTGGGCAGCCGCCATTACGTCCGCGACGGCATTATCTCCCTGGTGATGGCGCTGGGGACTTTTTACGGTTTCTACTTGGGCCTCGGCATCCATTTGCCGGCCGGCGTGCTGGAAGGGGTGCTCTAGATGGATACCTTCAACATGCTCATGCAGGGTTTCGCCACCGCCGCTACACCCATGAACTTCATGTATGCGTGCCTCGGAGTGCTGCTGGGTACCGCCGTCGGCGTGTTGCCCGGCATCGGCCCGGCCATGACCATCGCGCTGCTGTTGCCGGTGACCTCGGCTCTCGGGCCGACCAGCGCACTCATCATGTTCGCCGGTGTCTACTACGGCGGCATGTATGGCGGATCGACGACCTCCATCCTGCTTAATACCCCGGGTGAATCCTCGACCGTCATCACGGCGATCGAGGGCCACAAGATGGCCAAGGCGGGACGAGCGGCCCAGGCGCTGGCCACCGCGGCCATCGGTTCCTTCGTCGCCGGAACCATCGGCACCGCGTTGTTGGTCACCCTGGCCCCGATCGTGGTCGAGTTCGCCGTCAGCCTCGGTGCCCCCAGCTACCTGGCCATCATGTTGCTGGCTCTCATCGCGGTGACTGCCGTCCTGGGCGCCTCCAAGCTGCGCGGCTTCGCCTCCCTCGGGCTCGGTCTGGCCATCGGACTCATCGGCATGGATATCGTGACCGGCCAGGGCCGGCTCATCTTCGGACAGCCGCTACTTTCGGACGGCATCGACATCGTCGTCGTGGCCGTGGCGATCTTCGCCCTTGGCGAGGCGCTCTGGGTCGCGGCCCATCTCTCGCACACCAAAACACAGACGATTCCTGTCGGACGGCCCTGGATGGGCAAGAGCGATTGGAAGCGATCGTGGAAGCCGTGGCTCCGAGGCACTGCCTTCGGTTTCCCGTTCGGCGCACTACCTGCCGGGGGCGCCGAGATTCCGACGTTTCTGTCCTATGTCACCGAGAAGAAGCTCTCCAAGCACCCTGAGGAATTCGGACACGGCGCCATCGAGGGCGTGGCCGGACCCGAGGCGGCCAACAACGCCTCCGCCGCTGGAACGTTGACGCCCATGCTGGCGCTGGGTTTGCCCACCAACGCGACCGCAGCTGTCATGCTGGCAGCCCTGATGCAGTTCGGCATCGATCCGGGACCACTGCTCTTCGAAAACGAACCGCAACTGGTCTGGGCGATGATCGCCAGCCTGTTCATCGGCAACACGCTCCTGCTGATCATCAACCTGCCGTTGGCCCCCCTGTGGGCGAAGTTGCTCCAGTTGCCGCGTCCGTACCTTTACGCGGGGATCCTGTTCTTCGCCACCTTGGGTACGTTTGCCGTAAACAGCCAGACGTTCGACCTGATCCTGCTGCTGGTTCTGGGCCTTCTCGGATTCGCCATGCGGCGCTTCGGCATCCCAGTGTTGCCGCTCATTCTCGGCGTCATCCTGGGTCCACGCATCGAAGGAAAGATGCGCCAGGCCTTCCAGCTCAGCTCGGGTGACCCGATCGGACTGGTGAACGAACCTGTCGCCGTGGTCGTGTACGTGATCATTGCGCTGGTTCTGCTGTGGCCGGTCGTCACCGCGATCCTTCGCCGTATCAACCCACGGGTTGCGGCTGCCGTGACGCTGCCCGAGGAAGAACGGGTCACCGTCACGAACGACGACCTGGCCAGCATCGACAGCGTCTCCGCACGATCAGCGCAGGACGTCGCCGGGTCGGATACCGCAAAGGCGCCCCCTCGGAAGCGCTAAGCAGTTGCATCCAGCATCAATGGCCCGCCACCCGAGTCGAAGGATTCGGGGTGGCGGGGCATTGCGCTCTGACGTTGGGCGGGAGCGATGCACAAGGTTGCCTCGTGCCGCCGATGTTCGGTCCCTTGAAACTGGTGCCTGTGCGAACTCACGTCGGTTGCGAAGGTCGAGTCCGGCCACGCAATGGTGGAGTCCCGAGGCCGTTTTTGGTGTGTGGCGTTTGGGCAACCTTCGCCGGGCATTTTTGCGGGCGGGACGTATGGGAATTCGTGGGTGTCAGAAACGTGTCAAACGCGGTTGGGCGTGATTCGCGTCTAGCCTGTCTCCGGGATCAACCGACCTGTGGAACCTATAAGCCACAGGAATCCGGGTCCTCTTTCGGTGGAATAATTGAAGCATGGCTGACGCTCGGGCACGTGAATTCTCATCTATCACCGCTTGTTGGAACGATGGATACGAAGCCGTTGAGCTCGTTGTAGACGGTGCACCTGTTCCGCATCTTGTTCAGCGTCAACGACTGGTTGGCATGTCGCCCTTCGCACGCCGATTGCCCAAGTCCCGCGTCAGGGAGTGGCTGGCCGGCTACTGAGATCCCGGGCTGAGGTCCAACGCAGAATTGTCGAAGGGCGAGCTTGAACTCACAGTCTGTTCGGTCGACGCGGACATTGATTGCGGTTCCTTTGCCGTTTGGCTTGAGCGGGACCACGACCGGGTGATCTGGCGCGGACCGCACTGGGCAGGAGACGATTCTGAAGACCCGCCGTCAGACGATGAGGTCTTGGATCCAGAGATCATCGAGGAAGACCCACTCGTCTACTTTCCCGGAAAACTGGAGTTTCGAAGCGCGGACTACGACGCGGCTATGGATTCCGTCCAGCAATTGATGGATGCCCACCGATGGCCAGTCTTTGCTCCAAATCCGACCGGTCGGTTTAGCCGGTTGATGAATCGAGTCAAGGGCAATAGTGGCGAACAACTACATTCCGACGGCGATCCTGCGGCGTCATAGAGGGTTACTCTCTCGAAATCTATGAATCGAGCATCAGGAAGAATGGGACTTATGTGGCCGTTTACGAAGAAAAATCCCTGGCGTGGAGATTGCCCAATCTGTGGCCACGATTGGCGCGAACATCTGCCCGAGGACGGAAAGCCCTCGGTGTGCAGTGAATGTCGGTATGAAATTGAGCACGGGGACCCGGAGGCGCCTTGCAGAGTGTGCATCGCTGAAGCACCTCCGCAGCAGTCGGGTCAATTGTGATCTAGCGCCATCGCAAAGTGTTGTAAGAGTCTCCCCTTGCGAATGCCAGATGCGACAATTACTGCTGCGGGGTCAACTATTCGGGGGATGCCATGTGCAGCAATTCAGGTCCCGCTCAGCTCTGGGCGTCGCCCCGCCAGGAGGGGTTCCCGCCAGAAACCTCTACACATGTACGTCGAAGAAACTGGAATGTACATTCGGATCATGTTGAACATGAGTGTCGCAGACGCACGAAAGCACTTCTCTGACGTCATCGCCCGTTCCGAGACGGAAGCAGTCTTCATCGAATGACGCGGCCAGAGCGCCGCTGTCGTCATCAGTCCCTCGCAGTACGAGCGAATGCTTGCGGCGTTGGAGGAATCCGAGGATGCCGCCGCTTTTGACGAGGCCATGGCCGAAGACGGCTCCAATATCCCCTGGATGCAGGTAGAGGCCGGCCTGGGCTGGGCATGACTCCAGCACGGCCTCCGGCTGCCAAAGCCCTCCCAGGCCGTCCTGGTCGTCGCGTGGAGGTCGGCAACCACCACATCGTCTACGGTCACTGACTGCGGCGCCGGGCCTGACCTCGGCGAAACGACATTTCTGCCAGACTGGCCCGATGGACGAGGAACTGGACACCACCTACAGCACGCTCGAGGGCGTGCCCTATGTCCGTCTCTTCGCCGACTACGGGGAGAGCCCGGTCTGGACGTGGGAGCCGCTGGACTACGCGGAGATGCAGCTGCCCCCGGACCTGGAAGCGCGGATGCGCGCCTGGGAGGCGGAGTACTACGCGAACGACATCAACGAGGCCTCGAACCACCCGATGGCCCAGCGACACCGCGCGGAGGGAATCCTGATCGCCGGACAGCTCGCCGGGGAACTGGGCTCGCCTCTGGCCGTGCACTACGGGGCTGCCGACCCGGAGAAGCTGTCCCTGGCGGGGGAGGACGGCGTCGAGGGCGGCAGGCTCTCCCTGGCGGATTCGACCATCTTCCACGTCGACACCTTTCCGGTCCGCCCCGCGGTCACCCGCGACATCATCTGGAAGCTCCAGCACCCCTTCGGGGCCCCGGACGACACCGGGGGAGCGGGCGCGCTGGACGCCGACTGGAGCGACCTCGACGACGGCGACGGCCCGCCAGGCGGTATCCACTAGCACCCCCGCAGGTGCGCTACGGGTCCGCCGGTGCGCGATACTGGATCCATGGAGTTCCGCGAGCCGCAGCACAGCACACTTCCCCTGCACGATCCCCGGCGCATCGCCCTGCTCGGATCGACAGGCTCCATCGGCACACAGGCCATCGAGGTCGCCGACGCCGCCCCCGAACGCTTCAGCATCGTCGCGCTCGCCGGCGGCTCCAACCTCGAACTGCTCGCCCGCCAGGCGGTCCACACCCGCGCCGAGGTCGTCGCGCTCGCCGACGGGGACGTGGACGAACTGCGCCGGCGCATCCACGACCACGCCGAGCTGGCAGGACACAGCGGCTACCGCCCCGAGCTGCTCACCGGCCCCACGGCGGCAGCCCGCGTTGCCGCCTACCCGGGTGCCGACGTCGTGCTCAATGGCATCACCGGGTCCATCGGCCTGGCGCCGACCCTCGCGGCGCTGAAGGCCGGACACCTGCTGGCGCTGGCGAACAAGGAATCGCTCATCGTCGGTGGGGCCCTGGTCAAGGAGGCAGCGGCCCCCGGACAACTGGTGCCGGTGGACTCCGAGCATTCGGCGATCGCCCAGGCCCTGCGCGCCGGAACCCCGGAGGAGGTCGCCCGGCTCATCGTCACCGCCTCCGGCGGCCCGTTCCGCGGCATGACCCGCGCGCAGCTGGCGGACGTCACCCCCGCCCAGGCGCTGGCCCACCCCACCTGGGACATGGGGAAGGTCGTCACCACCAACTCTGCGACCATGGTCAACAAGGCGCTGGAGGTCATCGAGGCCCACCTGCTCTTCGATGTGCCGTTGGATCGGGTCGAGGCCGTGGTGCACCCGCAGTCGATGGTGCATTCCATGGTCGAGTTCATCGACGGGTCCACCATCGCCCAGGCCTCCCCGCCGGACATGCGCCTGCCGATCGCCCTGGGCCTGGGCTGGCCCGCCCGGGTGCCCGGTGCAGCGGCCGGCTGCGACTTCGCCCGCGCCTCCGAGTGGACGTTCGAGCCGCTGGACGAGGACGCCTTCCCGGCGATCCGCCTGGCCAAGGCGGCGGCCCGCGCCTCCTCCACCCACATGGCCGTCTACAACGCGGCCAACGAGGAGGCAGTGCACGCCTTCCACGCCGGAGCGATCCGCTTCCCCGACATCGTCGACACCGTCGAGGCGGTGGTGGACGCGTACGACGCCGGTGCCACCACCGGGGGCGGGCTCACCGTGGACGCCGTGTTGGCAGCAGAAACGTGGGCACGAAAAACGGCCCAGGATCGTTGGGGTCAGTTGTGAGCGTTCTCCTCTTCATCGCCGGCGTGCTGATCCTCGCGATCGGCGTCGCCGTGTCCATTGCCCTGCACGAGGTCGGACACCTGGTCCCGGCCAAGGCGTTCGGCGTGCGCGTGCCGCAGTACATGATCGGCTTCGGCAAGACCCTGTTCTCGCGCCGCCGCGGCGAAACCGAATACGGTTTCAAGGCCATCCCGCTCGGTGGCTACATCTCGATGATCGGGATGTACCCGCCCTCCGCAGCGACCGACGTGGACGGCAAGGTCAAGGCCTCCAGCACCGGCATGTTCACCCAGATGGCCGACGAGGCCCGCAAGGCAGCCGCCGAACAGCTCCAACCCGGCGACGAAAACCGCATGTTCTACAAGCTGCCCGTGTACAAACGCGTCATCATCATGCTGGGCGGGCCCTTCATGAACCTGGTCATCGCGTTCGTGCTCTTCGCCGTGCTGCTCTCCGGGTTCGGGACCGTCCAATCCACCACCAACGTCACCGAGGTGTACCAGTGCGTGGTCAGCCAGGCGGACCAGAAGGCCCGCGGCGGCGACGACGCGGCCACCAACTGCCAGCCCGGTGACCCGAAGGCCCCGGCCTACGCCGCCGGTCTGCGCCCAGGGGACCGGATCACCTCCTTCAACGGCCACGACGTGCGCGAATACCAGTGGGACGAACTGACCACGCTGATCCGCGCCTCCGCCGGGACGTCCTCGACGATGACCTACCTGCGCGACGGCGCCGAACACACCACCACCATCACCCCGATGCTGACCCAGCGCCCGGCACTGGACATCAACGGCCGCGCCAAGACCGACGCGGACGGCAACACCGAACTGGTCAACGTCGGCTTCGTCGGCATGGGGTCCCAGGCCAAGCAGATGACCGTCCCGCTGACCGAGGTCCCCGGCGCCGTCGGCGAAAACGTGCGGGCCGTCGCAGGCATCGTCATCGACCTGCCCGCCCGCCTGGTCGCCGTCGGCAAGGCGGCGTTCTCCAGCGCACCGCGCGACCCCAACGGGCCCATGTCGGTGGTCGGCGTCGGCCGCATCGCCGGCGAGGTCAGCGCCATGGACCAGATCCCGGTCAAGGACAAGGTCGCCACCCTGATCGGCCTGGTCGGCAGCCTGAACATCGCCCTGTTCGTCTTCAACCTCATCCCGCTGCTGCCGCTCGACGGCGGACACGTCATCGGCGCGCTGTGGGAAGGACTGCGGCGCACCGTCGCCAAGATCTTCAAACGGCGCGATCCGGGCCCCGTGGACATCGCCAAGCTCATGCCGCTGACCTACGTGGTGGCGGTGCTGATGCTGGGCATGGGCGCCCTGCTGATCTACGCCGACATCGTCAAACCGGTGAACATCTTTGGTTGACGCCCCCGCCCCACGCCGGGTGGCCGCGACCGCAGCGGCCGGCCTCGCGATCGCCCTGGTCCTGTCCGGCTGCACCGCATCCGGACCGGCCGACCCGTCGGCCCCGGGCACGACGGCGGCCCCGGCCTCCTCCGCCGATCCCGCGCAGGTGCGGCTGACCGCGGCCACCACCGGCATCCACCCCATCACCGGCACCGGCCCGGACCTCGCCCTCGCCACCAGCCGTGCCCTGTTCGCCCACGCTCCCGCCGTCGTCGTCCTCGATGACGCAGAGGGTGGCGCAGACAGTGGCGCCGCGCACGCAGCGGCCGAACGGGCCCAACAACTCGGCGTCCCGCTGCTGCTGGCACCCGGATCAGAAAAACAGGCCCGGGCCCTCGACGCGGAACTCACCCGGCTCGGCGCCACCACCGTCATCCGCTACGGTGCCGCCACGGATTCTGACCACACAGATGCTGCCCCCACGGATTCTGCGGCCTCCGCCGCCGCGTCGGACCAGGCCGCCGGGCCATCGTTCGGCGCCGGCGTGAAGGTCATCGACGGCGCCGATCCGCAGGCCGCGATCCCCGACGTGCAAGCCGCAGCCCCGGGCACTGCGCGTGCCGCGGTCACCGTGAAGGGCAGCGCCGACGCCGGAACCCGTGCGGGCCTGGCCACCGCCCGGGCCGCCGGGGCCGCCACCCACACGATGGCCTCCGCCGATCCCCGCACGGACGCCAACCGCGGCTTCTTCCGCAAACACGCCGACGCGGCGCTCTATCCCATCGGCCAGGGGTTCGGGCCCGCCCGCGAGTTCGCCGCCCTGGCCGCCACCGCCGCGACCGGCCCGGAACTGCCCGGCGGCGGGCAGATCGTCTTCCCCGACCGGCGCATGGTCGCGTTGTACGGGACACCGGGAACCGCATCGCTGGGCCTGCTGGGGGAGCAGGGGGTCGACGCGGCCATCCGGCGGGCCAGGAAACAGGCGGCCGCCTATCAGCCCTACAGCAAGGAAAAGGTCCAGCCGGCCTTCGAGATCATCGCCACCGTCGCATCGGCCTCCGCCGGCCAGGACGGCACCTACTCGACCTACGTTCCGGTGAAGAAGATCGAGACGTGGGTGAAGGCGGCCCGGAAGGCAGGCGTCTACGTGGTGCTGGACCTGCAACCGGGACGCAACGACTTCCTGACCCAGGCCAGGCACTATCGGCAACTGCTCGAGTACCCGAATGTCGGCCTCGCCTTCGACCCGGAATGGCGCCTCAAACCGGGCCAGAAGCACATGGCACAGATCGGCTCGGTCGACGCCTCCGAGATCAACAGGACCAACGACTGGCTGGCGGAGCTGACCCGGAAGAACCGTCTGCCGCAGAAGGTGGTCATCCTGCACCAGTTCCAACGCCGGATGATCAGCCACCGGGAGGACCTGGACACCTCGCATCCGGAACTCGCCCTGGTCCTGCACGCCGACGGCAACGGGACCCCGGGCCAGAAGCTCGCCACCTGGAACAACCTGCGCCGGGACCTGCCGAAAGGCATCCGCATGGCGTGGAAGAACTTCATCGACGAGGATTCACCGACCTTCACCCCGCAGCAGACCTACGCCCTGGACCCGAAACCCTGGTTCGTCTCCTACCAGTAGCCCGTCCCGGGAACGCCGTGGCGGAACGTACACTGGGGCCATGACGATCATTGCCGTGGAATACGTATACGCCGCCGATTCGGAATCAGCCCGCGACGAGCACCGCCCCGGCCACCGCGCCTTTTTGGGCGGCCTGTCCGGCGACTACTCCCTGGTCGCCTCGGGCCCCTACGTCGACGGCTCCGGGGCACTGCTGCTCATCAAGGCGGTCTCCGAACAGGCACTGGCGGAGAAGCTCGCCGAGGACCCGTTCAACGCCAACGGACTGGTTTCGGCGGTCCGCCTGACCGCGTGGAGCCCTGTCACCGGTGAGCTCTCTCACCACGCCTGAACCCGATCGGGCCCCCGCAAACCCCGTATCGGGGGGATAATGGGGTCTGAAGAACCACCCCTGAATCCCCGGAGGATAATTTGACCTCGGTCAGCCTTGGAATGCCAGCCGCCCCGCCACCGGTGTTGGCCCCGCGGCGGAAAACCCGCCAAATCAAGGTCGGTTCGGTGGGCGTCGGCTCCGAATCCCCGATCAGCGTGCAGTCGATGACCACCACGCCGACCACCGACATCAACGCCACCTTGCAGCAGATCGCCGAGCTCACCGCCTCCGGCTGCGACATCGTGCGCGTGGCCTGCCCATCGGCCGACGACGCCGAGGCGCTGCCGATCATCGCGAAGAAGTCGCAGATCCCCGTCATCGCCGACATCCACTTCCAGCCGAAGTACGTCTTCGCCGCCATCGAGGCAGGATGCGCAGCGGTCCGCGTGAACCCCGGGAACATCCGCAAGTTCGATGACCAGGTCAAGGAGATCGCCCAGGCGGCGAAGGACCACGGCACGTCACTGCGCATCGGCGTCAATGCCGGCTCGCTGCACCCGGACCTGATGAAGAAGTACGGCAAGGCCACCCCCGAGGCCCTCGTCGAATCAGCGGTCTGGGAGGCCTCCCTGTTCGAGGAGCACGACTTCCACGACTTCAAGATCTCCGTCAAGCACAACGACCCGGTGGTCATGGTCGCCGCCTACCAGCTGCTCGCCGAACGCGGCGACTGGCCGCTGCACCTGGGCGTCACCGAGGCCGGACCCGCCTTCCAGGGCACCATCAAGTCGGCCACCGCCTTCGGCGCGCTGCTCTCCCAGGGCATCGGCGACACCATCCGCGTCTCCCTCTCCGCCCCGCCGGTCGAGGAGATCAAGGTCGGCAACCAGATCCTGCAGTCGCTGAACCTGCGCCCGCGCAAGCTGGAGATCGTCTCCTGCCCGTCTTGTGGCCGCGCCCAGGTCGACGTGTACACGCTGGCCGACCAGGTCACCGCAGGGCTGGAGGGCCTGGAGGTCCCGCTGCGCGTTGCAGTCATGGGCTGCGTCGTCAACGGTCCCGGCGAGGCCCGCGAGGCCGACCTCGGCGTCGCCTCCGGCAACGGCAAGGGCCAGATCTTCGTCAAGGGCGAGGTCATCAAGACGGTGCCCGAGGACCAGATCGTCGAGACGCTCATCGAGGAGGCCATGCGCATCGCCGAATCCATGGAGGCCCCCGAGGACGGCACCGCGGCAGCCCCCACCGTTTCGGTGTCCTGACCCGTCCGCCCACCCGCGTCCACCGGGTGGGCGTCATGCGGTTTCGCACCGCCACGGATTCTGCGAGACTTGGCCCCAGGACGCCACCGTGGCGCGCCGGGAAAGGGGAAGGCGATGTCCAGGATCCTCTCCCGCGCCGTCCCCTGGTTCCCGGCCCCCAAGGCCCGGTACACCGGTGGCGAGCAACTCGGTGACACCATCCGGGTCCTGGCAGCGGAGGACACCCCCGCCCTGCGCGGGCTCATCGCCCGCGACCCGGTGGCCAACATCTTCATGGACGCCCAACTCGCGGCCACCGGCACCGCGGCCCCCACCGCCGGTGGATCGCTGGTGCTGGGACGGTTCGACGCCGGGGAGCTGGCCAGCGCGCTCTGGGTCGGCGCCAACCTGGTCCCGGTGCAGGCCGGCCCCGCGGACGCAGTGCCCTACGCCACCGCCGTCCTGGCGCTGCACCGCAACTTCTCCTCCCTGTTCGGCCCCTCCCGCGCAGTGCTGCCCCTGTGGGACTCGTTGCGCCCCGAAAGCCGGCAGCACGCGTTCGACGTCCGGGCCCGGCAACCGCTGATGGTCCTGGACCAGCAGCCGGCCATCCTGCCCTCCACCCGGGTCAGGCGATCCACCTCCCGGGATTACGACGCCGTCCTGCCGGCCTGCGCCGCCATGTTCCAGGAGGAGCTGGGCTACTCCCCGCTCGATGCCGGCGGGTCCTTCTACCGTTCGCGGGTGCGGACCCTGATCCACCAGGGGCACTCCTTCGTGGACACCGCGGCAGATGGCTCCATCCGCTTCAAGGCGGAGCTGGGGACCGTTTCGCGCCACGCCACCCAGATCCAAGGCGTGTGGGTGGCCCCCGCACATCGCGGGGAAGGCCTCGCGGCACCGGCCATGGCCGCCGTCGCCGGATCCGCCCTGGCGTTGGCACCGGTGACGAGCCTGTACGTCAACGACTACAACGCCGCCGCGCTGGCCACCTACCGCCGCGTCGGGTTCGAACAGGTCGGCGAATTCGCCACCGTCCTGTTCTGATCTCCGAAACCCCCGCTGCGGGATCCACACGCCGCCGGGAGGGATTCGCTACGCTGGAGGAAGAACACACCGGTGCCGACGGCACCGGAACCGACCGGCACGACGGGGGAACCATGGGCAGCCCAAGGGCGCACCGCCACCCCACACGGCATTCCACGCTGCGTCGCACCCGACGTGCCACCCGCGCCCTCGCCCTGCTGGTGGTCCCGCTGGCCCTGGCCGCCTGCACCGGTACCCAGGGCCCCGGCCCCAGCCAGCCCGGCAGCAGCACACCGTCCGCGAGCACCGGGGCACCGGCGTCGTCCACTGGTGGTGGCCCCGCCGCGTCGACCAGCGCGTCGGCACCGCCCCTGACCGGTCCGCTTCCCACCTTCACTGCCGAAGAACTCACCGCCGCGGCGCAGGAAATCGCCGATGGGCACCCGGGATCGCGGGTGCGCGGCGACGAGGAGATCCAGGGACTGGCCGCCTCGGGCCAGCAGCTGCTCGACGGCATGGACATCACCCCGGCGAAGTGCGCACCCTTCATGGACGACCAGAACGCCACGGTGCCCACCGGCGCCACCATCGCCTCGGTGACGATCCCCGGCGGCTCGGTGGAGAACGAAACCTACATCAGCCTGGCGTCCTATCCGGGGCCCCGTGACGCGGCGGACGCCGTCTCCCGGACCACCGCCCTGTTGCGCAGCTGCGGGACCTTCACCCTCCAGCTCGGCGGCACCGAGGGGACGGCGACGCTGAAGTCACGGCACGCCGCCAGTGACGCCGAGAGCACCGCCGGCTACTGGATGCAGGTGCAGGCCGGAGGGCAGAACGTGGCCAGCTACACGATGTCCGGCAACGACGGGGCCGTCGTCGTCTCGGTCACGACCCGCGACGACACGGAGGCGGAGATCATGCCCGACGACGTCCGGGCCACCCTGGACGAGGCGCTCACCGCCCTGCGCAGCCGCTGACGACGCCGCCGGGTTCTCCGCAACGCCGGGCAACGGGTAAATTGGAACCGTCCCGTCACGGACATCATCCCCACGACCAGCGGCGAAGCCCGCGGAAACGGACAGCAAGCGTGGTCCTGCGACTTTCCACCATGTTCCTGCGCACCCTGCGCGAAGACCCGGTTGACGCCGAGGTCGCCAGCCACAAGCTGCTGGTGCGGGCCGGCTACATCCGCCGTGCCGCCCCGGGCATCTACACCTGGCTGCCGCTGGGCCTGCGCGTCCTGGCCAAGGTCGAGGCAATCGTCCGCGAGGAGATGAACGCCATCGGCGGCCAGGAAGTGCACTTCCCGGCACTGCTGCCGCGCGAACCCTACGAGACCACCGGCCGGTGGACCGAATACGGCGAGGGCCTGTTCCGCCTCAAGGACCGCAAGGACGCCGACTACCTGCTGGCGCCGACCCACGAGGAGATGTTCACCCTCCTGGTGAAGGACCTATACAACTCGTACAAGGACCTGCCGGCGTACCTCTACCAGATCCAGAACAAGTACCGCGACGAGGCACGCCCCCGCGCCGGCCTGCTGCGCGGACGCGAATTCATCATGAAGGACTCCTACTCCTTCGACATCGACGACGCCGGCCTGGACACCGCCTACGCCAAGCACCGCGAGGCCTACCTGAAGATCTTCGCCCGGCTGGGCCTGGAGATCCTGCCCGTGAAGGCCACTGCAGGGGCCATGGGCGGTTCCAAGTCCGAGGAGTTCCTGCACCCGACGGCCGTCGGCGAGGACACGTTCGTGCGCTCGGCCGGCGGGTATGCCGCCAACGTCGAGGCCGTCACGACGGTCGTCCCCGCGGACATCGACTACTCGGCGCTGCCCGCCTTGGAGGTCAAGGACACCCCCGACACCCCCACCATCGACTCCCTCGTCGAGGTGGCCAACCGCGTCGCCCCGAAGGCCGACGGTGCCTGGACCGCGCTCGATACGCTGAAGAACGTGGTGCTGGCGGCCAAGCTGCCCACCGGCGAACGCCGCGTGGTGGTCATCGGCCTGCCCGGTGACCGTGCAGTGGACCTCAAGCGCGTCGAGGCCAACATCGCCGGACACCTCGAGACCGGCGGCGAAGTGGAAATCGAAGCAGCCACCGCGGAGGACATTGCCAAGCACCCGGGACTCGTCAAGGGCTACATCGGCCCGGGCAACGGCCTGGAGAACGCGGTCCTCGGCACCGAGGGCTCCACCGGCCTCCTGTACCTGGTGGACCCGCGTGTGGTCACCGGCACGTCCTGGATCACCGGGGCCAACGAGGCAGGGCGGCACGTCTTCGGACTGGTCGCCGGACGCGACTTCACCTGGGACGGCACCATCGAATGCGTGGAGGTCCGCGAAGGCGATCCCGCACCCGATGGATCCGGTCCGTTGGAGACGGCACGAGGCATCGAGATGGGCCACATCTTCCAACTGGGCCGCAAGTACGCCGAGGCCCTGGAACTGAAGGTCCTGGACCAGAACGGCAAGCTCGTCACGGTGACCATGGGTTCCTACGGCATCGGGGTCACCCGCGCTGTCGCCGCCCTGGCCGAGTCCAACCACGATGACCGTGGCCTGATGTGGCCGCGGAACGTCGCGCCGGCCGACGTGCACCTGATGGTGACCGGCAAGGGAGCCGAGCTCTTCGAGGAGGCGGAGCGGATTGCCGCCGCCTTGGATGCCGAGGGCATCGAGGTCATCTTCGACGACCGGCCGAAGGTCTCCGCTGGCGTGAAGTTCGGCGACGCCGAACTGGTGGGCGTTCCCACCATCGCCGTCGTCGGTCGCGGGCTGGCCGAGGGCCTGATCGAGGTCAAGGACCGCGCCAGCGGCGCCGCCGAGAACGTTCCGGTGGCCAACGTGGTCGACTACCTCATCCGCGCAGTGCGCGGCTAGCACCGGCACCTGATGGACTGGGCTTCACTGTTGCACGGTTCCGGACTGGAGGACATCCAGGCCGGAACCGTGCTGTTGGTGATCGTTGCCGGTCTGGCTGCCGGCTGGATTGACGCAGTCGTCGGCGGGGGAGGGCTGCTGCAGTTGCCGGCGCTGCTGCTGGTTCCCGGGATCACGCCCGTCCAGGCACTGGCCACCAACAAACTCGGCTCCATCTTCGGGACGACGACGAGTGCCGTCACCTATTACCGCAGGGCCCATCCCGACCTGAAGACTGCCCTGCCCATGGCCGGCATCGCGCTGATCGGCAGTTTCGGCGGGGCCATCGTCGCGACACTGCTGCCCTCATCGGTCTTCAAACCCATCATCGTCGCGGCCCTGGTGGCCGTTGCCCTCTTCACCGCGGTGAAACCGACAGTGGGCGAATTGACCGCCCTGCGGCACTCCGGTCGACGACACTACGCCGTGGCCGCCGTGATCGGCCTGGTGATCGGGTTCTACGACGGCCTGATCGGTCCGGGGACCGGATCGTTTCTGATCATCGCCATGGTCATCTTCCTCGGCTACAACTTCCTGGCCTCCAGCGCCAAGGCCAAGATCGTGAACATGGCCACCAACCTCGGAGCGCTGGCCTTCTTCCTGCCCACGGGCCACCTCCTGTGGGGACTGGGGTTGCTGCTGGGACTTGCCAACATGATTGGCGGCTACCTGGGGGCGAGGATGGCCGTCAGCAAGGGCAGCAAGTTCATCCGTGTCGTTTTCCTCGTCGTGGTCGGGGTGCTCATCATCCGGCTGGGTTACGACGTCCTGCAGGAGAACATCCTGCACCGTACGTAGTTTCCGGGCCTCGATTCCGAGAGGGCACGGGCCCCTCACAGGGTGGTTTTTCGGGGATGTGAGCGAGGTCGGCCCGGTAGAATCGAATACATGTTCGAGTCTTCTGTGGTTCAGGATCCGGCCCCCATGGAGCCGGTGTCCGTTCCTGCCGCGGAGCCTGACGGGACGGGTGCCGGGGCGGGTGCACTGGATGTGGACGGCCTCGATGTCCAGGGGCTGTTGGACACGGTCCTGTCCGTGTTGCCGGTGCTGGACGTCAGGGGCCTGGGGGAGCCGGCGCTGGTTGATGTCATCGCCGGTGCCGAATCAGTGAAGAACGCGTTGGCGGGCCTGCAGGCCCGTGCCGAGGTCGTACTGGACCAAAGGGTCCGTGCCCGGCAGGAAGCCGCTGGA
>NZ_JBLXAH010000001.1:0-630166 GCF_048266065.1 Arthrobacter sp. | reverse complement strand
ACGGACCAGCAGGCCGACAACGACGGCGGTTCCCCCGCCGCCTCGGAGGAATCCCCCGAGCACCAGCGCGAGGGCGGGACACGCCGCCGCGGGCGGGGGCGGGCCCGCGGCCGCGGGCGGGCCGGGGCCGGGGGGGCCCCCGGCCAGGGCGCCCCACCGTCGTCGTCTGCTGGCTAGAATCCGGCGATGGTGTCCGCGGCGTTGACCTCCACGACGTGGAAGACCTCGGCCAGCCGGCCGGTCCCCCACCCGTGTGCTGCGGCCAGGGATTCGGAGTTGGAGCGGACGAAGGACTCCATCTTCGCCACGTCCGGGTGCTGGCTCAGGTGGGCGCGCAGCGCCGTGAGCTTCGCGTCGAAGGTATCGGTGATGTCCACGGCGTGGTTCTGCCGTTCCTCCGGGCCGCCATAGAGCCACAACCAGCGCAGCTTGAACGCCTCCAGCCCGGATTCCTGCAGGTCGGGGTAGGCGTAGGGGTTCTCCACTGCCGGGTAGACAGCGCGGGTGACCGCTTCCCCGCACGCCAGGTGGTCGGGATGGGAGCGCTGCATGCGGGTCCAGTCCCGTTCGGGATGCATGGCCAGCACCACGTCGGGACCCACCCGGCGGATGAGTGCCACGATCTTGCGCTGCACCTCGTGGGTGGGTTCGAGGTAGCCATCGCGTTCGCCCAGGAAATGCACCTGCTCCACCCCCACGCTGCGGGCTGCCCCGCGTTGCTCCTCGTGGCGCATGGCAACGATGTCCCCGCGGTGCGCCGGGTCGAATCCCCCGGCGTCACCGTCGGTCATGATGCAGTACTGGACCTCCACCCCGGCACGCGTCCAGGCTGCGACCGTCCCGGACGCCCCGAAATCGAGGTCGTCCGGGTGGGCCCCGAAGCACAGGACCCGGCGGACGGTCTCCCGGGCTGGATCGAAGGCTGCCATGCTAGCCTTGGCGTCGCTTGATCTCTGCGGCTGCCTGCGGCAGGACGGTGCGCACATCTCCCACGATGCCGAAATCGGCGATCTCGAAGATCGGCGCGTCCTCGTCGCTGTTGACTGCCACGATGACCTGCGAGGTCTGCATGCCGGCCTTGTGCTGGATGGCACCGGAGATCCCCGCGCAGATGTAGAGCTGCGGTGAGACCGTCTTGCCCGTCTGGCCCACCTGGTACGAGTGTTCGATCCACCCGGCGTCAGTTGCCGCCCGGGAGGCGCCAACCGCCGCGCCCAGTGCGTCGGCGAGCTCCTCCACCGGGGTGAAGTCCCCGTCCAGGCCGCGGCCGCCGGAGACGACGATCCGCGCATCCTGCAGTGCCGGGCGTCCCGAGGCCGGCTTGTCTTCGGTGCTGGCGACCGTGGCAGCGGGGCCGGCGTCGGTGACCTCGACGTTGGTCAGTGCCGGGCTGGTTGCCGTCGCCTCGGCGGGTTCGACGCTGTTGGGTTTCACGGTGATGACAGGGGTCCCGTGGGTGGCGCGCGCCGAAACCGTGTAGCCACCGGCCAGCACCGACTTGGTAACCGTGAGGTCGTCCGCCACGTCGACGGCGTCGGTGATCACTCCCGAGGAGAGCTTGATGCCCACGCGGGCTGCGATTTCCTTGCCGTCGGCGGTGTTCGGCAACAGCACGGCTGCAGCTTCGACCGTTCGGGCGACGCCGGCCACGAGGGCAGCTTCCCCGGCGATCAGTGTTGCGTCCAGGGACGTGGACGGGGCGTAGACGGCGCCCGCTCCCAGGGAGCCGATCGCGGCGACCGTTTCGTCGGTCGCCGGAGCGCCGAAAACGACCACGGGTTCGCCGAGCCGGTGGGCCAGGGTGAGCAGTTCACGCTGGGCCTTGCCCGGCTGCGTGGTGGGTGTGTTGATGAATACCAGAATGTTCGCCATGGTGGTCCCCTCGGTTCCTAGAGAAGTTTCTTGCCGGCCAGGAAGTCCACCAGCTGCACGCCGGCGTCTCCCTCATCCGTGATGACGGTGCCCGCAGTGCGGGGTGGGCGGGCCTGGGCGTCCTCGACGTGGGTCCAGGAGCCCGCGGTTCCGACCTGTGAGGCATCCAGCCCGAGGTCGGCGAGGGCCAACGTGGTGGTCTTCTTCTTCTTGGCGCCCATGATGCCCTTGAAGTTCGGGTAACGCGGTTCTTCTCCCTGGTCGGTGACCGAGACGATGGCCGGCAGCGGGGCCTGCAGCATGGTCGATGTCGTATCCGAGTCGCGGCGGCCCGACAGCATGGCATCGTCTCCGAGTTCCAGCGAGGACACCAGGGTCAGCTGGGGCAATCCCAGGCGTTCGGCCAGCTGCGCGGGGACGATCGAGGTCTCGCCGTCGGTGGAGGCCATGCCGGCGATGACGACGTCGAAGCCACCGAGGTGTTCGATGGCCGTGGCCAGGGCCAGCGACGTGGCTGAGGCATCCGAACCGGCCAGTGCCCGGTCGCACACGTGGACGCCGTCGGTCGCCCCCATTTGCAGGGCCTTTTTCACGGCTGCCGCGGCACGCTCCGGCCCCATCGTTAGGGCGGTGACGGTGTTCCCGGCCTTTGCGCCGCCGCGTGCTTCCACCAGTTGCAAGGCGGATTCGATGGCGTATTCATCCAACTCGGACAAAATGCTTTCGGACCGGTCGATGCTGTGGTCGGCTCCCGTCAGATGACGGTCGAATTGCGCATCCGGGACGTACTTGACCAGGACCAGGACCTTCAGTGGTCCTCCGCTTGTCACGCTCATGTTCACCTTTCGCCTTGACTCTTCCGGCTGCAGGCAGCCGGAACCATAGGTTCCGCGGGACTTCCCGCAAATTCCAGTTAATGAGTATTAACCAAGAGTATCGTCCGGAGGGGCAACCCGCCAGCGCGGCACCCGGTTTCCGGTCTTCAGCCTATCTCCCGCACACATGGCAACCGGCCGGCATCCCGGGTGGGATGCCGGCCGGTTGCCGACCGAAATGGATTTACTGCTGGGTCAGTTCGCCCAGCGTGACGTCGGCCGTGTAGGACTTGCCACCGCGGGTGTAGGCGACGGTTGTCTTGTCCCCTTGGGCGTATTCACGAACCGCTGCCGTGAGCGACTGGCTGTCGGAGATCACGCGGTCCCCCAACTTGGTGATGACGTCTCCGGACTTCAGCCCGGCTTTGTCTGCACCGGAGCCCGAGGTGACGTCCTGGACCTGGGCGCCAACACTGAATTGCGTACCCGAATCCGCTGCCATGGCCTTCACGGTCACACCCAGCAGGCCGTGGGTTGCACTGCCATGGTCGATGATGTCCTGGGCAATGCGCTGTGCGTAGTTGATCGGGATGGCGAACCCGACGCCGATGGAGCCGCTGTCGTCGCCGCTGGCGCTCGATCCTCCCGCGGAGGCGATGGCGACGTTGACCCCGATGATCTGCCCGGAGGCGTTGACCAGTGCTCCGCCCGAGTTCCCATGGTTGATGGCGGCATCGGTCTGGATGACGTTGATGTAGATCGAACCGGCACCGGAACTCTGCTGTTGCCCGGGCATCTGGAAGTTGAACTGGTTGCCGTCGCTTCCCGAGGAGCCATCGGAGGTCTTGTTCTCCGGGACCGCCGAGGAGGCGACGCTGATGGTGCGGTTCAACGTGGAGATGATGCCGTCGGTGACGGTCCCACTCAGACCCAGTGGGGCACCAATGGCAATGGCCGCATCGCCGACGTTCATTTTGGAGGAATTGCCCATCGTTGCCGGCTGAAGGCCCTGGGCGTCGATCTTGATCACTGCCAGATCGGACAGGGGATCCGTTCCCACGACAGTGGCCTTATGGACCTGCCCGTCATTGGTGCGGACGGTGATGGTCGGATTCGAGACGGCACCCCCGAGGGTCACCACGTGGGTGTTGGTCAGGATGTGGCCTTCCTTGTCCAGGATGATGCCGGATCCCGATCCGCCCTGGCTCTGGCCATCCACCTCGATGGTCACCACACTGGGCGAGGCCTTCGCGGCGGCCGCGGTGACGGCTGTGACGTTGTCCGGGTTGTTGATGACGACTGCCTGGTTGTCCTGGGCCGACGCCGCCACCGGCTGGCCGGAGCCATCCATGAGGTAGTTGGCACCGACGGCGCTGCCGCCGCCGATCAAGGCGGCGATGACCATGCCGGCCACCAGCGTACTGGTGCCAAATCGCTTGGACTGCCGGCGCGGTGCCGGGCTGAAGGAGGCACCCGGGGGGTAGTGTCCACCGCCGGTCGGTGGCGTGCCGGCCCCCGCCGTTCCCGCGGCGGCGTACTGCGCCGTCCGGGGGTGGGCTTCCGACAACGGCTGCTCCGTGGTTTCCGGCCCGCTGGCAGCCTGCGGTGGGGTCTGGGGGCGAGGCGGGACGGCTGGGCCGCCGTTGGTCCGGCCGGCTGCGCCGGCCGCCTCATTGTCTTCGCCGTTGGAGAAGGTGTTCAGGTCCTCGCTCATGACGTTCTGTCCTTTCTGGGGTTCCTTGACTCCAACTATGGCAAGGGGCGCTGTGTTCCGAAAAAGCTTTACCTAAGGGGAACCTGTGAGAGCACAGTGCCATGGCACCGGCGATGCCCGGGGAAGCCGCGCCGTTGTGGACGGTCCCAAACCATACCCATAGAATCAACAGGGACGGCTACGGGCAACTAGCCGCGGGTCCTTGATCCGATCGACTGCGATTGCCACGACGGCCGTTACCGACATCGAAGGGTGATCCATGCGATCCATTGCCAGACGGGTATCGGCAGTCGCCGGTTTCGTGCTGATGTCCATCCTGCTGTTGGCAGGTCCCGCTTCCGCTGAAGCACCCGTCACGATACCGCCGGGTGAATTCGTCGTGGACTCCTCCGACGTCCTCGGCAGCGCGGCAAGCCGGGTGGAGCAAGCCGTGGGCGAACTGCAGGACAGCGAGGGACTGAACCTCTATGTGATCTACGTGGACCAGTTCACCGATCCGTCAGACATGGACGCATGGGTCGAGCAGGTCGCCAAGAAAAAGGGACTTGGCCCCTCGGACAGCGTCCTGGCCATCGCCACCGAGGCCAGGCAATTGCGGCTGAAATCGAACGACGCCGGGGACATTGCCCCCTTCGACGCCGATATCGCCAAGGACTACATCACACCCGGTCTGCGCAAGGACAACCTGACCGCCGATGACTGGGCTGGCGCTGCGGAAAACGCGGTCAAGGGCATCGAAGCCGCTGCGGCCGGGGATCTGGGCAACGGGACCAGCGACGCCTCATCTTCTTCTTCGGGCGGTTCGGCTGCCCCGTGGATCATTGGAGGGGTCATCGTGGTCGGCGGCGGAACGCTGTGGGCGCTGGGACGCCGGAAGAAGGCGAACAGCCCAGCGCGCGGGCAGCTCCCCCGGCCCGGCGGGGAGGGCCCACAGGATCCCTTCGAGGCCATGAGCGTCGAGGAGCTCAGGTTGAAGGCCGGCCCCCTGTTGATTGCCGCCGACGATGCCATTCGCTCCAGTGAGCAGGAAATCGGCTTTGCCATGGCTGAGTTCGGGGAGGAAGCGGTCCAGCCGTTCAGGAAGGCGCTGGCGACCGCGAAGGACCACCTGAACGAGTCCTTCAAGCTGCAGCAGCAACTGGACGATTCGATTCCCGATACGGAGGCAGACCAGCGCAAGTGGCTCACCGACATCATCGGCCGCTGCGAGGCGGTCAACGATTCGCTCGAGGAGCACCGCGAGGACTTCTCCGCGCTGCGGGAACTCGAACGCAATGCCCCGCGGGCGGCCGCGGCCCTGAAGGAGCAGGCGGCTGGCCTGCGTGCCGATCTGCAATCGGCCCAGTCCTCGCTCGCGGGCCTCTCCAGCCGGTATGCGGATTCGGCTCTCGTCCAGGTGCGGGACAACGTCGCCCAGGCGGGGGAACTGCTGGACTTCATCGAAGAGAGCGCCACAACCGCCTTGGACAAGATCTCCAACTCGGCAACGGCCGAGGCCGCGGTGGCGGTCCGGGCCGGCGAGGAGGCAGTGGACCAGACCCGCGTTCTCATCGGGGCGATCGCCAAGACGGAAACTGGACTGGATTCCGCCCGCGCCGACCTCGAATCCCAGCTGGGCGAAGCCAAGCAGGATGTGGCGCAGGCCAGGTCCCTGTCCTCCGATAGCAGACACCCTGAGCTCGCGGCTCCCCTTGCAGCATTGCAGGATGCTGTCGAGCAGACTGAACTCGCCCGGCAATCCGAACGCATCGATCCCGGCGCCTTGTTGTCGGGCCTTGCCCGGGCCCGGGAGACGCTGGATGGGCCGCTGGAGGCGGTGAGGGACCGTGCCGAGCAGGCTCGACGCGCCAATGCCTCGCTGCAATCTGCAGTGCGCTCCGCACAGGACAAGATCAGCGGCACCGACGATTTCATCCGGGCCCGCCGGGGCGGAGTCGGAGCCACGGCGCGAACACGGCTGGCAGAGGCCCAGCGGCAACTGGACGAGGCGCTGCGCATCGCTTCCAACGATCCGGTCGCGGCCCTCCATCTGGCCCAACGCGCCTCGGCCCTCGCCGATCAGGCAGCCCGGCAGGCGGAGTCCGACGTCGACGGCTTCGGGGGTGGCTTCGGGGGCGGAGGATTCGGAGGCGGCGGATACGGTCGAGGAAACGGCCTGGGCGGTGCAGTGCTCGGAGGAATCCTCATTGATTCGATCCTGCGCGGGGGCAATGGCGGCGGTGGAGGTGGAATCTTCGGAGGTGGAGGATTCGGCGGCTTCGGTGGAGGCGGCGGCTTCGGCGGCGGGGGCGGCGGCGGAGGCTTTAGCGGCGGTGGCGGCGGAGGCAATTTCTAGCCAGTACACCCGACGAGTATTCCGGCGGCGCGACCGCCGGTTGCAGGACCAGACCAGTAAACCCAGTGGAAGGTGACATCGTGATCAAGCAGTCAATCTTTGGACGCATCGCCCAGCTAGCCAAGGCCAACATCAACTCGATGATCGATTCGGCCGAGGACCCGCAGAAGATGCTGGACCAGATGGTGCGGGACTACACGAACAACATCGCCGAGGCAGAAACCGCAGTTGCCCAGACGATCGGGAACCTGCGCATGCTCCAGCAGGATCATCAGGAAGACCAGGAGAATGCCCGCGACTGGGGCAACAAGGCGCTGGCCGCCTCGCGCAAGGCCGACGAGTTCCGGGCAGCTGGCAAGGAAGCCGACGCCACCAAGTTCGACAACCTGGCGAAGATCGCCATCCAGCGCCAGATGCAGTCCGAGGGAGAGGCGAAAACGGCAGAACCGACCATCGCCTCCCAGGAGGAGATCGTCGAGAAGCTCAAGAGCGGCTTGAATGCGATGAAGGGCAAGCGCCAGGAGCTGGTCGCCAAACGCGATGAACTCGTGGCCCGGGCCAAGGCATCGCAGGCGCAGACGCAGGTCCAGGACGCGCTGAAGAGCATTGACATCATGGATCCGACCAGCGAGGTGTCCCGGTTCGAGGAAAAGGTCCGTCGTGAGGAGGCCCGGGTGCTGGGCGCCTCCGAACTGGCGGCCTCCAGCTTGGACGCCCAATTCGAGTCGCTCGAGGATCTCGGTGAGCAGACCGAGGTCGAAGCCAGGTTGGCTGCGCTGAAGTCCGGCGGGTCCACCACCGCCGCCTTGGGGTCCGGGGAATCTGCATAGCCCCCGAACCGTGGATCGTCCCCGGCGTGTCCATTGCATGTGGATGTCGGCACGCCGGGCACGACAAAGGCCCCTGACTTGGCATCACACCAAGTCAGGGGCCTTATCTCGTTGCGGGGACAGGATTTGAACCTGTGACCTCCGGGATATGAGGCGAGGTTGGCTATCATTAGTGACTGTCGGTGAAAACCTCCCGCTGACTAGCCCAAACACCCATTTTGCCGTGTCACAAATACCCGGAACTACCCGCCCTTACCCAGGGTTTCCGCTGGGTAAAGAATGACCTAGCGGCTGACATCCATGCCGAACTGGGCCAACAGGTCAGCATGGTCCGGGGCCTCGTGCGCCTTCTGTACGTAGTGCCTTCTGGTGACGTCCTCCGACGAATGGCCAAGCTGTGCCGACGCCGCGGCCAGCCCTTCCGCGTTGGCCAGGACGGTGGCCACCGACTTCCTGAACGTGTGTGGCGTGACCCAGTCGAAGCCGAGATCCAGTCGCGCCTGCCGCCACTGCTTGCGAAAGTTGTTCGGATCCCTCAGCGTGCCAGCCGCGGATGGGAAGACCACATCGAAGGCGTTTCCCTCTTCTTGCTCGACCTGCCGCCGTAGGAGCATCTGTACCGCAAACCCGGGCAACGTGTACTTCTGCTGGGATGACGAGCTCTTGGGGTGGGACTGCCACTTCAACCCCTCCCCCGGAACGTAGATGACCGTCCCGTTCACCGTGACGGATGCGCGTTGTGTGCCGAGATCCACGTCGGGCCAGCGAATGCCCAATGCTTCCCCGATGCGGCAGCCGGTGGCCAGCATGACGTCTACGACGTCGAGCAGGTCCTGTGGGCGCTTCCGTCCGACAGGCGCAGAGTCGGACTGCCACGTGAGGAGGCCGGCGCGGAGGGCGCGGGCCTCGTCGACGGTGAGCGCGCGAACGGTTCCCTTGGCAACCGGCACAGGGGCGACGTCGCGGAGGGGGTTCCCATCGGCTGCCCCGTGGCGCACGGCGAGGCCCAGGATGCCGCTCAGGATCGTTTTGGCGTGCTTGGCAGTTGCTGCCCCATGCTTCTCACGGACGGCCTTGAGGAAGCGATCGAGCGCTGTCACCGTGGCTTCTCGAATGCGCAGGTTGCCGACACCAGGCAAGATCTGGTTGTCCACTACATCGCGGTATCGGGTGATCGTATTGTCCGCACGGTCGCGGTCCTCAAGCTCAGCCCACCACAGGGGAACGACGGCACTCAGTCTGGTTTCCCGCGTGACTTCTTGGCCCGCTGTGGACGCGGAACGATCCCTGAGCTCGATCACCAGGAGGCGTTCGGCTTTGGCCCCCGACTCAGCGCGCTTCTCGACCTGGCGGGTCCGGCCGTCGTAATCCCGGAACCGCGTGATGGCACGCCAAACCCCCGGGGCAACCTGCTTCCGGCTGATCTTGCCCCACGAACCGAGCGGCAGCGGCGGCCTAGGCATCTGCGACCCTCATGAATTGTCCCTGTAAGCGCGTTTGGTACCGATCCACTCGGTGATCTCGGTGGAATCTTGCAGGACCCCATGTTCCCAGTCTTCGGCGAGAACGCCGATCTTCATGGCACCACCCCTCAGTTCGGTGACTATCGCATCAATTGAGCCAATGAATTCGGCGTCGATTTCCGCTTCGCTTCGCTGGCATGCATCCAAGTACGCAGCCTTCAGTTCGTGGATCTTCCCAATGTCGGCATCTATGCCCCCCTGCCAGTCGCCTAGCTTCAGCCCGTAGGTTTCCCACCCGTCAACGGCAGCATCCACTCCCGCAACAAGCTCACGCGCTGCACCCTCGGCCGTTGCTGGCGTAGTGAGTTCATTTAGGGTCCCTCCGGCCAAGGAAGCCAGAATGATGGCCTCGTTGAGACGAATTGGGCGCTTACCGTCTTCGATTCGCTGGATCGTTTGCTGGTGAAAAGGGAGCCCTTGTTTGGCGGCTCGACGTGCCATCGCTGACTGAGACCAATCGAGAGCGAGCCTGCGCTTCTTCAGTTGCTGCGCAAACTCCGCTTCCCATGGCAATTGGGGGTTCTCATCGCTAGTCACCACTCAACCATAACAACAATTAGCCACAGGGGGCTACAAAGGATTGTAATTTCTCGATCCTGTATCTACACTCGTTTGTAGGGGCACCATCAAACTAGCGTTAGGGGCGCGAAATGCAAGATTCAAAGGAATTCCTCACCTCTGAGGACCTTGCCAAACGCTATTCGGTGTCTATCGACACGATCCGGCACTGGCGGAAGACCTCCACCGGACCCCGCGGCCTCAAGCTGGGCCGCCACGTTCGGTACCCGATGGAATCCGTCCTGGCCTTTGAAGCTTCGCGCGCGGAAGCTCCGCGAGAGGGCTCTTCCAAATGAGTGATATGTGGAAGGCAACGGCCGACCGGATCCAGGACCTACCGATAGAAAAGTGGGCGTCATTCGTCGGCTTCACCATGGGTCAGATCGGATCCACCGGCGTTATCACGGCCGCGGACGTCGACAACTGGATCGACGCCCTGGAACGCCGCCAGCAGCTTATTGATTCAAGGCTGGAACCATGAGCACGACATCGGTTCAAGTGCTCCGCACCTTCCCGCGGAGCGCCCGGCATCCACAGGCCGCGGTGTACGACTGCCCGCTGTGCTCGATACGCCACTGGGTGCCGCTCAGCAGCGCGACAGCGACAGTCCACTGCCCCACCACCAATGAACTCATTACCCTCGACCTGGCCGAGGCCAAGAAGGCCGGACGGTGATGCTGCTTGGGATCCAAGAACGCTAGGCGCGTCATGGACTTTGGCGGGTTCCTGAGACCGAACGCCTACAAGGTGCTGCAGGTCATGGCGTGGCATGCATACGACCCGCCACACGGGCCGAAGGGCCCGAAGGAACAGCCCGCCAACCTGTTCTTTCTCTCGGCGGATACGACATGCCATAAGGCTTTTGGCAGGCCAATGCCGCCGGCACCCGGCGCCGTCCGGGAGGAATGGACCATCGAGGACCGCGAAGTAAATGCGGAGCGGCGGACGGTCTACTCGACCTTGACCGCGGCGATTCGAGAACTGATGGACCTGGGAGTAATCAGTCGGAAGCTCTCAGCCAAGCCAGGCGTCAGGCCCGCCCACTACGAGCTCCACCTCAACCGACTTGAGCAGGCCAGCACAGACCAGCTAATCCACAAGACCGAGACTAGGAAATCTAGTCAGACAGGACTAGAAAATCCAGTCTCGCAAGACAAGGAAATCCAGTCTCGTAGGACTAGGAAATCTAGTCTTTCCCAATCCGGAGACAAGGAAATCCAGTCTCGTAGGACTAGGAAATCATCCCCTGAGAAGGCCCCCAGACTAGAAAATCCAGTCTCGCAAGACAAGGAAATCTGCGACCAGAAGAACAAAGGTGACGTTCAACCTTCTACTTCCATTGGCCAATTTCAAGAATCGCCTCAGGCGACCACCTCACTTGCCCATCCCATCCACATCGACGAAGAGGAACTATTTTGAGCACGAACCCAGCCCCCGCCCAGGAAACCACCACCGCGCCGACCGACGACGAGTACGAGGACATCATTCACTGGTTCATAGAACGGGACGTGCTCCGCAACGAGCCCCTAGGCCTCCCCAGCAAGACGATCTGCGGCCGACTGATGGTCACGACACCAGATGAGGCCGTGAAGCCCACCACGACGACCATCGGCGACACATGGTGCCCCAGGTGTCTCGAAGTCGATCTGCTCGGCCCCGGCAACTGAGGAGGACCCCATGAAGCCCAAGGAACAGATCAGGATCCGGGCCCTCCGGAATGGCCAGGTCCTCGTCATGACGCATCGCGGGACGAACATCTACGATCGCGCCGACCTCCTCGCCGTCCTCCTCCCAGACTCGACGACATCCACCGAACCACCCGCCGGCTGGGCACCGATCGACGACGGAATCCAGCCATACGTCGGGCCCTCCGGCGGATTCCAAGGACCCCAGCTGGAACAGGTCCTCCCGGGGGGCCTGTACCAAGTCAGCCACCGATTCTGGGACGACCAAGGGGGCCGAATATCGATCGAGCGGTTCCCCAGCGACACACCGGACAAGGAAGACATAGACATTTGGTCCGCAGACGCGGCTTGGCTCGCCGCCGCCATCACCCAACCTCAAGCCTGATCACCCCCAAGGAAGGAAACCATCATGAAAGTGCTCACAGCACCCCGGCAGGCACCCGCATGGGCGCACCCGATCGAGGACGCAGAATCCAGGGATCCGGGCGACACCTACGCAGAAGGACCCCGGATCCAGTCCGGTGCGATCACCGGGTCCCTCGCCTGGCAAGCGCACACCGGCCCGACGATCCTTCTCCAGCTGCTCGGCCAGGACGAGCGCATTGAATTTCTAGGCGGTCTGAACATCGACGCGGCCCGCGCTGCCGAGCACGTCCTCAACGAACTCATCCGCTTCACAGACACCAACACCAACAAGTAGAAAGAGCCCGAAATGACCGCCACAATCCCCGAATGGGCCACCGACATCGTCTGCCCACAACATGACGACGACCTGACATGGGCCAAGGGTCCAACCCGCACCATCAGCACCCCCGTAGAAGGCGGTGAATTCAAATGCACCCTCACGATGGATTGGGACGACTCCATCGGTGTCGCCATCAACCTCAATGATGGGGCAGCGTCGATCCTCCTGACGGCGGCACAGGCACGCCAAGTCGCAGACGAGATCCACAAGCTCCTGGACATCGACCAGCCGCGCGCTGCCGAAGCGGCCGCGTCGCCGAGCCCGGACGACCTGCTGACCGTTCCCCAAGTCGCAGCCCTGACCGGACTCACCACCAGCACGCTCGCGAACTGGCGATCCGCCGGGACAGGACCGACGCCAACGCACGTCGGCGGCAGAGTTCGCTACCTCAGGCATGAACTCAATGCCTGGTTGAACAGCCAAACCGGGCACTGACCGAAAGGCGACCATATGGCAAAAGTGAAGGGCCCACGCCCTGGCGGCACAGTCGAAAGCGTCATCCGCCTCCACCGCCGGGGCATGGTCCCCCGCCAAATCGCCGAAGAACTCGGCGTAAGCCTCTCGAACGTCCGCACAGCCCTCAGCCGCTACGGCTACAAACCGCACCGCGTTCCCACAGCACCTCTGGCCGACGTGGACGACGAGGAAGCACGCTCCACCCCGGAGCAGGCAGCTGCGGCCCTGTGGAACTACTTCGATGAACGGCGCAGAGCCCTCCAAAAGGAAGTCGCCTACTGGAAAGCCCGCGCCACCGCCGCCCACCATGAGGAGCCCCGATGACCAACACGAAACGCCTCAACACCCTGGCCAAGAGGTACGCCCAGATCATCGCCCAACTCGACGCCGACGACGCCAACCCAATCCGAGAATACGTCGAAGCGCTCAACCGCAGGTGCGCCGGGCAACGCGTCCACATCGGACGCCTACAAGAAGCATCACGCCCACCAGCGGCCACGCCACGATTCACGGATGCTGTCGTTGACGTCCTCGGCGCCGCCCGGACTGGCACCCCGTACTCGGATCTCGCCATCATCGCCACCGCGCATGACCTCACCCCGGAGGAACACCAATCACTCGGCACAGCCCTATGGGCCGCGGCCCGCCGCAACCTCACACCCAACCGCCCACCGGAAGACACCGAGCACCCATCCAGCACCACCAAAACATCAACGGCCCCTCAGCCAGAAAAGAGCACCCCATGACCACCCACACCAACCGTGTCGAAGACCAGCAGCGTCAATTCCGGACCGTCTACCCAGACCCCGTCGATCGATGGAACGCCATCGAAGAGGCACTACCCGAAGAGGCCCGCACCGATCCGGCAACCGGCAAATTCCATGCCAACATGTTCCTCGATCTCACCGACGCAGACCGGCAGACCGTCATCGACTACGCACCGACTTACTGGGCAAACCGGGAACGCGAGGATGCGGAAGCGAAGGTCGCCGCGGCACCGTCCACCACACCCGCAGCAGACGCCCTGGCAGCGCTTGAAACCGACATCGCTGCCGGCAATGGCGTAACTGCCTCCCAACTCGCCACAGCGCGAGCGGAGGCCCAAGCAGAGTCCGACCTGGCCACGATGACGGCGAACGCCGCCAAGGCCCGCGCCAAGGCAGAAGCCGCAGCCGCCAAGAAACGCGCTGAAGCAATCGACGCCGTGCGAGCCAACCTCCCCGTGATGGGCCCCGGCGTCAGCGAAGCCCTGGCGGCGGCGAAGGACGCCATCGACAAGGTCATCGCCATCGGTGCCGCGTACAACGAACAAATCCGCCAGGCACAGGACATCCTCCGCCTCGGCGGCGTCCCCGAACGCGGCCCCGTCGGTGACAACCCCGACGACCTCGACTGGGAAAACCACTCGATGGGGATCCAGCGACTGGGCATGATCATCGACGGCACCACCTACGGCGACAAAACCTGGGAACTCCGCAAGACACTCGCCAACTACGCAGCCGCCGGCCGCATCAACAATATGTGCACGTACTCCCACCAGTAGCACCACCGGGCGGGCGGAAACCACACGGCAACCGCCCGCCCCACCCCGGCAGTGAACCCCGTCACAACCACACGAATTTTAGAACCAGATGGGGGTGCCCACGTGACCGGACACCACCCCGCGCGCGAGAACGCCACACCGACTGACCACTGGAGCACCCCATGCCACTCACCCCCGAACAACGAGACCAAATCGTGGAACTCGCGCAACAGGGCCACAGCAGGAACCACATCGCCCGCACAGTGGGATGCTCCGGCACCACCGTCCGAAAGTACGCGACCGCGGCCGGCTACACATTCGATCGTGAAGCCACGGCTGCTGCTACCCAAGCCAAACAGATCGACCAGCGTGCCCGCCGGACCGAGATCAACGCGACGATCCTAGACCGCATCCAAAACGCCATGTCCGGAATGGGTAAGGCAGACGACCCCCGTGCGTTCCAGGCGTTCGCCCAATCCGCTGCATCGTTGGCCCGTGCTCATGCTGAGCTGGCCCGCCTGAACCCGCCCGAGGAAGACCAGAACATCGAAGCCATGAAGGCAGCACTCGCTGGTTTCCTCATCAACGCACAAGAGACCGCCCACCAGTTGAAGACACAAGAAACCGATGGTCCCCGGCTGCAGATCGAACAACACCCAGGAGAAAACCCAGCATGAGCGTGGGCCCTTGCCAGTACCCGACCTGTAACGACGGCGACGGGAACCCGGTACTCACCACTCTGACCATATGCGAGGACTGCCGGCCCCGTTACTGGACCGCGATCCGCCGTCCCGTCATCGACTACGTCCAACTCAAGGCCAACTTCCCCAAACCCATCAGCGGGACTGCGGCACCAGACAAACGGCCCAGCCGCCCCCTCAGCTTCGGTCACCCCGCCGAGTGGGCGTCAGCCACCGCCTGGGAAGTTGCCGCCCTCCTCACCGAAATCCACCACAACGTCGCCGAACACAACGGAGACCCCGACGCCTGCCAAACCCGCGCCGCGGAACCCACCCGCGTCAACAACGCCCTCGAATACCTCAGCACCCACTTCGAAAGCCTCTGCACCATGCCCGCCGCCGGCGACGTAGCCGACGAAATCAACACCGCCCACAACCAGATCCGCAGCCGCCTCGGCCAAACACGCCGCGTCGAACAACTACCCACCCCCTGCCCCCGCTGCAACCTCCGCGCACTCACCCGCACACCAGGCGACGACACCGTCGAATGCCGGGCCTGCACTCACCGCATGACCCACGACACCTACCTCGCCCACACCCGACACGTAGCCGGCGAAACCGTCACCACCATCGACAACGAACGCGACAACCTCATCGCCCAATACGACGCAACCCACCCGGGAGACACACCATGACCCGCAACATCATGTTCGAACTCGGAATGATGGACCAGACCGTAGACCAGGCCGGCGTCGAATTCCGCGCCAGGCAACTCGCCGCCCAACTACTCGGCAGCCGCAGCACCGACGAGCACGTCGACCTCATCACCACCCACCTCGGCCAGCTCCGCGACGGGTCCCATTACCTCGTCATGGGCCGGACCCTCCAGATCCTCGCCGACACGGCGCACAAGGGCCTGACCGAATTGGAAACCCTTACCGGGAACCCCACGAGACGCGGGAAGGACATGGCATGGATCGTGGCCACCGGCCACTCCCCCGAACCCCCGTACAACTCAGACTCTGCCTAATCGTTGAGGCTGGGGTCAATCGTCAATGCATACCGGGCAATTCGCTCGACCTTCGACAGACACACCACGTCCTCGTACAGCGGACGCGTCGTCTTCCAGCAAGAGTCGTCCCATTCCTGCGCGACCCTGTCCAGCTCGTTGTACGCAACCGTCTGTTCACCTGTCGGATCAGCCAACCCGTCGTATGAGTCATAGGCCGCCGACGTGATCGTGGAGAGCAGTTCGGTGCAATAGTCGCGGTCCATCTCCGGTGTACAAGGCAGGCTGAACGACGGCTCGGTCTCCGCAGCCGGCGTTCCTCCACCGGCATCCGCTGTTGTGGCCGCACTCGGCGTGCATCCGGTCAACATGATCAGCAGCGCCCCAGTCACCGCAACAACTCTGCGGCTTCTCATAGGCCGGATCATACCTCTCTCGATCCCTTGGGGAAATCGAAGACAGATGCGATAATCAGGGGTAGGCAATCGCCTAGCGGCCAAGAGACCGCACCCATTGCAGCACCTACGGAAGAGATCGACGTGAGAACGTCCGTCGTTCCCTCCGTGAGGTGCCAATGTCCGAGTTCAACGTTGCCGACCTAGTCGCCACCCTCCGCCTCGACAAAGGCTCCTACGACCGGGACCTGGCGGCGTCGAAGGCCCGGACGGAGCAGTTCGCCCAGGGTGTGTCGAAGGCCGGTTCCGCGATGGGCGGGGCGCTCACGAGTGGGCTGCGGAAGGCCTCCGTGGCTACGGGTCTCGCCACGGGTGGGGCGGTCGCCTTGCTGGCATCGGTCACGAAGACCGGGGCCGCGTACAACATGCTCCAGCAGAACTCCCGGGCATCGTTGACCACAATGCTCGGCGGGGCGAAAGCCGCGAACGCCCAGATGGACAAACTGGACGCATTCGCGAAGAACTCCCCGTTCGCCAAAGACGTGTTCATCAAAGCCCAGCAGCAGCTCATCGGATTCGGCGTCGAAACGAAGAAGGTCCTCCCGACCCTCGACGCCATCCAGAACTCGGTGGCCGCTTTCGGCGGCAAGTCCGAGGACATCGGTTCCATCACCGACGTGCTTGCCCGCCTCCAGTCCCAGGGTCGTCTATCTGGCGAAGCCCTCGAACGGCTCGGATACTACGGCATCGACGCCGCCAACATCATCGGCGAGAAGATGGGCAAGACCGGCGCCGAGATCAAGAAGATGGCCGGGAAGCCTGGCGGTATCCCCGTCGAGAAGGTCTGGGATCCGCTGGTCAACGGGCTGCAGGAGAAGTTCGGTGGCACCACCGCACTGGTGAAGAAGCAGATGTCTGGGGCCGTGGACCGGGTCCGGGCGGCAGGCCGCGACATTGGCGGCATCCTCGCTGAACCGTTCATCAAGAAGAACGGCGGCGGTCGTGCCGTCGTGTGGGCCAACGAGTTCGCCGACGTCCTCCGCGCAGCGGAGAAGAAGGCCGGCCCCCTCGTCAACATGCTCACGGGCCGGCTGAACCCCGCATTCAATGAGCTCTCCGGGTTCCTGCACGACGCGAAGAACAGCATCAGCGGGTTCGACGTCTCGTCCCTGAACGGGGGCCTCGACAAGCTCTCCGCCCACGCCCCCGCGATCGCCGGCCTGGCTGCCGGGTTCGCGGCCATGGGCACCCAACTGCCCATCCTCGCCCGCATGGGCCTCGCCGTGAACCCCCTCGCCGCCGGGATCATCGCAGTCGTCGCAGCATCCCCCGAACTGCGGGGCGTGTTCTCCGACGCGCTCGCCGCCGGACAACCCCTCATCCCCCTACTTGGGGAACTCGCGGGGATCTTCTCCAAGGGCCTCACCACCGGCATCAGTGCCGCGGTGCCCCTACTCGAATCCGGGGTAGACGCATTCTCCGGTCTCGTCGGTGCCGCTGGCCCCGTCGTGGACATGCTCGGCACCGTGGTCGAAGGGTTCTCCCAACTGCCCGGGCCCGTGCAGACCGCCCTTGTAGCGTTCACCGGGTTTGCGCTCATGCGCGGCAAACTCGACTGGTTGAAGGACATCGGCCAGTCCATTGGCGGGACCGCTGTGGCCGGGTTCCAGAAGTTCCGTAACGAGATGGATCTCGTGCACGGGGCCATGCGCTTCCCCGATGCCGGGCAATCCCTGCAAGTCCTGGACCGCCAGATCAACATGGCGTCGACCTCCGGCAGCACAGCCCTGTCCAAGTTGAGTACTGCCGCGAAGATCACCGGGAAGGGTCTCCTGTCCGGGTTGAAGGGTGCCGCCACGGGTGTCATGAACGTGTTCGGTGGCCCTTGGGGTATCGCCATCGGGTTGGGGGCTGCCGCACTGGGTGCGTACGCCGCGAAGCAAGCAGAGGCCCGCCAGCGGGCTGAAGAGTTCCGCTCGACCCTCGACGAAACCACAGGCGCGATCACGAAGAACACCGAAGCCATGGCCGCACAAGCCCTCGCCGGCGACGACGGTTCAAAGGGGTTCTACCTCTGGTCATCCGGCGCCGAGGATGTCTCCAAGACACTGGATATGTTGGGGAAGTCCACCCAGGACACTGCGAGCATCGTCGCAAACGGCGGCACCGACTACGACAACATGATCGGCCTATTGAAGGACTATGAGGAAGCGACAAAGGCCGCTGCAGGGGAGACGGACGCGTTTGGGAACACCATCTCCACGGGAGACGGTGGGGCTGCCCTCGACGCGTGGGCCGCAAAGATGGACATCACCGGAGACGCCGCCCGCAAGTTGTCCACCGTCGACATGGCGCATCTGATCAGCGCCCTGGAACAACAGCGCAGCGCCGTTGCCGATGCCTCCGGCAACTGGTCAGAGATGAACGACTCCATGTCGAACGTCCCCACCACACAGTCGAAGGTCGCCGCTGCCATCAGCAAGGTCGGTGACGCCGCAGCGGACACCAGTGCCCGCCTGACCGCATACCAGCAGATCATCGACCTGATGAACGGGAAAGTCCCGGACGCGGAGGAACAACAGCGCAAGCTCGCTGCGACGTCCCGCACCCTGGGTGAGTTCTTCCGGGAAACCGGGGAGGACGGGAAACGCCTGAACGTCGGGTTGGTTAGCGCGAAGGACGGGACCATTGCCCTATCCGACGCCGGGGACCGGCTCATGGGCATCCTGGGGCCGCAGGCGGACGCGGCGAAGGCTGCCGCACTCGCGGCCGCAGACAACGCGAAAGCTAACGGTGACGCTGCCGGTGCCGCCGCGGCTGCTGACGCCGCGCTGAAGCCCATGAGGGACACCATCATGGGGTTGGCGAAGCAAGGCTACATCTCGAAGGATGCGGCCACCGCCCTCGCTACCTCCCTGCTCGGTATCCCCGGGGAAACATCAGTTGCGATCACCGATGACGGGTCGATCCAGGCCACGAAACTGAAGGTCGAGGACATCGCCCGGCTGGTGGAGAAGTCGCCGAAGGGCACGGTCACCATCGAGGACAATGCGCCCGAGGTCACCGACCGTCTGGCGGTCATGGGGTACGAGATCGAACACATTGGCGAAGGCCGCGTCACCATCACCGATGACGGCACCATCCAGGCGACGAACGACCGCGTGTCTGCCCTGGCGAAGAAAGTCATCAACACGCCCAACGGGAAGGTGACCATCACCGAGAACAGCCCCGTAGTCATTGCCGCGTTGGAGGCTTTGGGGTTCAAGATCAAGCGGCTCCCGAACGGGAAGATCGAAGTCACCGATGCGGGGACCGCGCGTAAGACGGGCGGGAAGATCGACGCGGAGGCCCGGAAGAAGCGGACCGCGCAGATCACCGCCCAGGCCGTGGGAACGGCAACCGCGAACGCGGCACTGAACGCAGTGGCGAAGAACCGTACCTCGACGATCACCGTCACGACCCGGAACCGGACGATCTCCATGCCGGGGCAGGTCATCCGCCCCGGACAGGTTGGCTGGCATAACTCCGGTGGCCGGATCCCGAAGAAGGCCGACGGTGGCCGACTCCCCAACACGGGGCGCGGCCGAGACAAAATCCTAGGCATCGGCTCGGACGGTACACCCACAGCATGGGTGGACGACGGCGAGTGGGTGATCAAACGGTCCTCCTCCAAGAAACACGACCGCCTGTTGGCCATGATCAACCGGGACGACCCCGCGTTGAAGAACATCAAGGGGCTGCAGAAGCTCGCCGGCGGCGGTCAGGTGTACACGGTCCGTCGCGGTGACACGCTCTCCGAGATCGGTGCACGGTTCGGGGTGTCCTGGCGGACGCTCCAGTCGATCAACGGGATCGCCAACGCGAACCGGATCTACGTGGGCCAGGAGATCCGACTCTCGAAGTCGGCTGCCGCCAAAACGTCGGCGTCGAACGCGAAGAAGAAAGCTGCACCGGCGAAGAAGAAGGTCACGAACCCTAAGCCCACATCCGGTCTCGCGTCCGCGTGGGCGTCGTGGGAGGCACGGGAGGAAGCCGAGGACGTCAAGTACCTGCAGACCCGGTTGAAGTCCCAGAAGTCCGCGGTGTCCGCTGCTGAGAAGAAGTACAAGGCGGCGAAGTCGAAGTCCGGGAAAGCATCAGCGAAGAAAGCCCTGGACGCGGCGAAGAAGAAGGTCACCGCCACGGAGAAAGCGGTCGCGAAGGAGCAGGAGAAGGTCCGTGACGCGAAAGTGAAAGCGGCCCGGCTCTCTGAACTGGAGTTCGACCTGCGCCGGGACATCAAGCGCGGGACCATCGTTGAAGCCGTCACGTCCGGTAGCGGGTTGCAGATCGTTGACCGGTTGTTCGAGCAGTCGAAGAACAAGGACCTGTCGTCGTCGAAGCGGCGGTCACTGTCCAAGACTGCGTCGTCGGCCGAATCGAAACTGCTCAGCTGGTACAAGCAGCTGGACAAGATCGAAACGAAGATCGACTCCGCGAGGGGCAAGTACGAGGACCTGATCGACACCCGGGACAAGGCGTCCCAGACGATGCAGGGCGAGTCCGGGATCCAGAACGTGGTGGACAACGTCCAACGCAACGGGTTTGCCGGTCTGTCCCTGAAGTCGATCACGGCCGGGTTCAAAACGGATGCGGCACGGATCAAGGCGTTCGGTAAGAAGATCCAGCAGCTGCAGAAGAAGGGCTATGCGGGTCTCCTTATCGAGGAGATCGTGCAGATGGGTTCCGAGGCTGGGTCTCAGGTGGCGGACGAGCTCCTGAAGGGGTCGTCCACGGATGTGAAGTCCCTGAACGTGGCGTACAAGTCTGTTGCGACGAACTCGAACCAGTTGGGCACCTACCTGACGGACGCGTTCTACAAGGGTGGGGTCAACGCCGCGAAGGGTGTTGTCGCTGGTCTCGAATCGCAGCAGAAGAAGATCGAGGCCGCGGTAGCCAAGGTCGGGAAGTCCATGGAGACGGCCCTGAAGAAGTCCCTTGGGATCAAGTCCCCGTCACGTGTGGCGAAGGCGATCACGGACAACTTCACGGGGACGATCCGGGACAACCTGGCCAAGGCTGTACCCGGGGTGAAGGTCGCCGCCGGTGGTGTTGGTGGGGCCATGGCTGCCGGGGTGCGGGCGTCGAATGCGACGACCGCCGCCGTAAACGCGTTTGCGAGTTCGGCCGGTCCGAACGGTGAACGTCCTCAACTGCATGTCCATGTGGACGCCCAACCGGGCACCGCCTGGCAGTACGCCAAGGACGTGGCCAAGGAAACCGCGCAGAAACTCGACGACGCATTGCTGACCGAGAACCTGCACGTCTAACCGGATTGGCAGGCGGGCAGGCATTGGCACCTGGCCCTCTCTTTAGGTGTCAACTGGTGCGACCCGCCGTGAACCTGCGGGAAGAGTCGCACCGACTCACCAAGTTAGGGCAACATCAGACCATGATCATCCGGCCAGCCATCATCGCAGACCACCCAGCCATCGCCGACCTGATCCAGGATTGGAATTTCGAGGAGGCCGCAGAACTACGACGCCCCTACCAGGAATTGAAAGTCGAATTCGTCGCCGTCGACGGCGAAGCGATAGTGGGCTGGATCGCCGGCAACCACAAATCGGGATGCTGGCAGCAACTGGCAGGTTTCAGAGACAAGCCCCGTTCGTGGAACTGCTCGTACCTTTCGCTTCTTTTCGTGACCACGAGTGCCCGGCGAAAAGGCGTGGCTCGGGCACTGCTAACCGCTTTCGAAGCGGACGCCACAGCCAACGGCGTTACCTTAGTGGTCATTCTGCCCGATGAAAGCGACGACTTGGCCTCGGTCCGGGCCTTCTACTCGGCCGCAGGATACGCGCTGCACGAATACGACGAGCAACCGCAGGATCCGTACCTGATGACCAAGTTCCTGCACTGAGGCAAAAGACTGGGTAAACGCTGGATCAGCCCAGATCCGAGCAATAACAAAGAACCCCTGACTCGGCGTAATGCCTAGTCAGGGGTTCTTTTCTCGTTGCGGGGACAGGATTTGAACCTGTGACCTCCGGGTTATGAGCCCGGCGAGCTACCGAACTGCTCCACCCCGCGTCGCGAGATAAGACTCTACACGAAAGTGGAGACCACCCAAAATCGAGGAATGCGGCAGGCTAACGTTCGGCGATCATCCGGCCAATGATCAGCCGCATGATCTCATTGCTTCCCTCGAGGATCTGGTGGACACGAAGGTCTCGCGCGATCTTCTCCAGCCCATACTCGCTCAGGTATCCGTACCCGCCGTGCAATTGGATCGCCGAATTCGCCGCTTCGAATCCGGCATCGGTGGCAACTCGTTTGGCCATGGCGCAAAGCTTCAGGGCATCATCGGCACCGTCATCCAAGGCGGCCGCGGCACGCCAGAGAAGCGTACGGGCCGTCACCAGCTTCGTTTCCATGTCGGCGAGCTCGAACAGCAGCGCCTGCTGGTTGATCAGGGCACCGCCAAACGCGCGCCTTTCCTTCAGATAGGCAGCCGCCTTGTTCAAGGCTGTCTGGCCCCCACCGAGCGAACACGCCCCGATGTTCAGCCGACCGCCGTTGAGGCCCTTCATGGCAATGCCGAAGCCATCGCCCTCCTCCCCCAGGAGGTTCGCCACCGGAACCCGCACGTCGGAGAAGATCACCTGGCGGGTCGGCTGTGCGTTCCAGCCCATCTTCTTTTCCAGGGCGCCGAAGCCCAGACCCTCGGTGCCCGCCGGGACGACGATCGCGGAGATGCCCCGGCTTCCGGTATCGGCCGTGCGGGCCATCACCAGGTAGTAGGTCGCTGCGCCCGCAGCGGAAATGAACTGCTTGGTTCCATTGAGCACGTACTCGTCGCCGTCGCGGACGGCTCGGGTTGCCAAGGCCGCGGCATCCGATCCGGCGCCCGGCTCGGTGAGGCAATAGCTGCCCAATTCATTCATCGTCGCCATGCCGGGCAGCCATTGCTCCCGCTGGGACTCGTTGCCGAAGGAATCGATCATCCACGCGACCATGTTGTGGATGGAGATATACGCGGCGATGGTCGGGCAGGCCCGTGCCAGCTCCTCGAAGATCAGCACGGCATCGCTGCGGGACAATCCCGATCCGCCATGGTCTTCCCTGGCGTAGATGGCCCCCATGCCCAGTTCTCCCGCCTGTCGCAGGACATCGAGGGGAAAGTAATGCTCCTGGTCCCATCGGTCCGCATGGGGGGCGATCTGTTCGGTCGCGAAGTCTCGGACCATCTCGACCATTGCCTGCTGCTCGTCGTTGAGCTCGAACATGCTTGTCCTTTCGGCCCCGTTGGGGCTCGATAGCGGTATCCGGACGCGTCGGTGGTCCGGAAAGTTGGTTCTCTAGCGGCTCACCTTGCCCATGAGCGAGGCGATGGGGCCGACAAAAATCGGGCGGGCCAGCAGCGAGGCGCCCACCATGACCACTACGGCAATGGCGAAGATGACGAATCCGAGCCAACCCTGGGCATCGCGTGCAGCGAACATGTGGTTGAGGTTTCGCAGCGCCCCGGTGCTCAGCACCAGCGTCACGTGGGCGATGACGAAGAGCACGAAATAGAGCATGACCGGGAAATGCACGGCACGGGCGGCTTCGATCGGGTAGACGCGATTGAGCTTCTTTGCCTTCGACGGCCAGATGGAGGACATCCGCAGTCCCGTGATGATGGCCAGCGGTGCCGCGATGAAGACGGTCAGGAAATACGTCAGCAGTTGCAGGCTGTTGTAGTTGACCCAGCCGTTTTCCAGCGGCCAGTTCAGCGACAGGTATTGCAGACCGGCCGACACGGCGTTGGGGACGATGTCCCAGCTGGTGGGGACGATGCGACGCCACTGCCCCGTGGTGAAGAGCAGAACGAGGAACACGAGTCCATTGACGACCCAGAGAACGTCGAGGCTCAGGTGCAGCCACAGATCCAGGCTGATGCGTTTCGGCGCCTTTTTGGTCTTCAGCAGGCCCTTGTTGTTCCGGACCCAATGGGCCGCGGGGCGTTGGGTGGTGCGCACCTTCCAGCCCGTCTGGACCATCAACACCAGGAAGAATGCGTTGAGGAAATGCTGCCACCCCAACCAGGCAGGCAACCCCACGGGCGCTGATGGCGGCAGTGGCACGTGGCCTGGGTAGTCGGCCATGAAATCGGCACCCGGCCCCGTTCCAGTCAGCCACCGGGCACCCAGCACCAGGAGCGCCAGAAGCACTACGGCTCCCCCGGCGTAGATGCCGAAGCGCACCCAGCGGCTCTGGGTGCCTGAGGGTGGCGTGCGGGTTGCCTGGTTCACCAGTTGGTCCTCTCGGAAGGAATGACTGGACACGATAGTACTAGGCCTTGCAAGTATTTAGTAGGAGGTCAAAGCATTTGAGTCAAAAGTTGGCGGATACGCAAAATGTCCCGGTCGACGTTTCCATCGACCGGGACATTTCCTTCGTTGCGGGGGCAAGATTTGAACTTGCGACCTCCGGGTTATGAGCCCGGCGAGCTACCGAACTGCTCCACCCCGCGGCGTGCTACAAGCATCGCATTTTCGGTGCCGAACCTCAAATCGAGGGGCGGCGGTGTCGTGCAGATCACTGCCGACACCACCGCCCTGGCCCAACACCACAGTGCGTGGGCTATCCGTTCGAATTGTCAGCCGGAGCCGACCCGTCCTGGCCGGGTACCGGGGAATCGGAGGAGGTGTCCTTGCCCTGGGCCGGGTCTCCGGAGATCTCACTTTCCGCACCGAGCGCCTTGTCCAGCGCATCGCTGAGCTTCTTCTGCTCGTTGCCATAGGTGGCGAAGTCGCCCTTGGCCAGCGCCTCCTGGCCCGCCTTGATGGCCGCGTCGGCGGCCGCCAGGGCCTCCTTGAGCTCCTGCTCGGCACTTGCCGGTGCCGTGGAACCTGGCTTGTCGGACGTCTTGCCGGCATCGCCTTCGTTGGTTTCCGCCCCGGAGGACCCGTCGAACAACTGGTCGAGCGCCTCGGCGAGCGTGTCGGCGAAACCGACCTTGTTTCCGAAGGACACCAGCACCTTTCGCAGTGTCGGGTACGAGGTCTCACCGGTCGATTGGACGTAGACCGGCTGGACGTACAGGATGCCGCCACCGACCGGCAGGGAGAGCAGGTTGCCGTTGATGACCTTCGAGGCACCGGAACGCAGCAGGTTCAACTGGGTTGAAACCGTCGTGTTGGAGTCGAAGTTCTGCTGGGCCTGGCCGGGGCCGGGGACCACAGTGCTGCGCGGCAACTCAAGCAACCGCAGCGTGCCATAGCCGTCGGCCTTGACCCCTGCCTTGTTGCCGGCGTCGGCCTCGGCGGACAGGAAGCCGTAGAGGACGTTTCGCTGCTGGCTACCCGAGCTGGTCTTCGGGATGAAGGTACTCGTCAGCGAAAACGTCTCGCTCTCCTGTTTGGGCATCCGCAGCGAGAGGTAGTACGGCGGCTGTGGAACCGGGGTCTGCGACTTGGTCGGGTCGTTGGGGACGACCCAGGCGTCGTTTGACTCGTAGAAGTCATCGGGGTCCGTCACGTGGTACTCCCCCAACAGGGTCCGCTGGACCTTGAACAGGTCCTCCGGGTACCGCACGTGGCTCATCAGTTCACCTGACATTTCCGACATCGGCTTCACCGTTGCCGGGAAGACCTTCTGCCACGCCTGCAGCAGCGGCTCGTCCGGCTCCCACGCGTACAGGTCGACCGAACCGTCGTAGGCGTCGACCGTGGCCTTCACCGAGTTGCGGATGTAGTTCACCTTGCCGGAGAGGGCATTCGTCCGGTTCTCACCGGTGAGCGAATCTCGTACTGCCGTATCCAGCTGCTGGGCGGTCGAATACGGGAAGGAGTCGTTGGTGGTGTATGCGTCCACGATCCACTTCACCCGGCCATCGACGATGGCGGGGTAGGTGTTCGAATCCACCGTGAGGTAGGGGGCCACCTTTTCAACGCGTTCCTTGGGACCGCGGTCATAGAGGATCTGGGATTCGTTGTTGATCGCGTCGGACAGCAGCAGGTCTGTCGAGCTGAACTTCAGCGAGTAGACCAGGCGGTTGAAGAAGTTGCCGACCTGCGGTCCGCCGTTGCCTTCGAACGTGGTCTTGGCGTCGCCTTCCCCCGACTTGTCGGAGGGGCGGTCAAGCTCCCGGGGACTCCACCCCTCGGGTCCGCCCACCACCGAATACTGGGGGGAGAACTCGCCGAAGTAGATGCGCGGTTCGTAGGTCGCATCACTTCCCAGTACGCCCTCCGTCGGGATGCCCTGCAGCATGAAGTCAGGGCGGCCGCCTGCGGCGACCTTGGAGCCATACGCGGCAACCACGCCATAGCCGTGGGTGTAGGTCACGTGCTGGTTGACCCAGCTGTCCGTCGGGTCGACGTTCACCTCACGGACGGCGATGACGGTGTCCTCCGTCTTGCCGTCGACCGTGTAGCGGTCGACGTTCAAGGTCGGAGCAAACTTGTAATACGTGCGGAACTGCTGGAGCTGTGCGAAGGAATCAGACACCAGATCCGGGTCCAGCAAACGGATGTTGGTCGTGGTGGCCTTGTCCTTGGCCAACGCATTCTTGGCGGTGTCCACCGTCGCGTTGTAGGGGCTCGCCTCCACGTGGTCGAGCCCATAGGCCTTGCGGGTCATGTCGATGTTGTTCTGTATGTAGGGCTTCTCGAGGGTCTTCTCCGAGGGCACGACCTGGAATTGCTGGACGAGCATCGGATAGATGCCACCGGCGACCAGCGCCGTGACGACGAGCATGGCTGTACCCACCAGCGGAAGCTTCCACCGCCCCATGATGGCTCCGACCACGAAGAGCACCGCGACGATGAGCGCTGCAACCACCAGGATCGTCTTGGTCGGGATGACGGCATGGACGTCCGTGTACAGGGCGCCGGCGACGCGTCCGCCCTGGTTCTCCAGCGTGTTGTACCTGTCGAGCCAGAAATTCGCGCCCTGGAGGACCAGGAACAAGGCAGCCGCGATGCTCACGTGCAGTCGGGCCGGCCGCGAAATGGTCACCCCGCCGCGTTCCTGGATGCGAATGCCGCCGTAGAGGTAGTGGGTCAACAGTCCGGCAATTCCGGCGATCAACACGACGCTGATGAGGTAGCCCACCAACAGGCCATAGAAGGGCATTGAGTTCATGTAGAACGACAGGTCCTTGTGGAACTGCGGATCCACTTCACCGAAAGGCACCTGGTGGATGAACAGCAGCACGGTCTTCCACTGCGACGCGACAGCGGTGGCGGCAAACGCCCCGATGACCAGCGGGATGCCCCACATGAGCAGCCGCCTGATGGGCTCCAACTGCGCCTGGTAGCGCGAGATGTTATCCGGTGCCTGAAGGTCCGGCGCATAGACCGGCCGTGACTTGAACGCCACTTGCAAACTCGCCCAGATGGCACCAGCCATGACGACGAAGGCGATCACGAAGACGATGACCTTGGTCAGGAGTTCGGTCCAGAACACCTCGGCATAACCTGTCTGGTTGAACCAGAGCACATCGGCGTAGATGTTCGCGAAGAAGATGAACGCGGCCACCAGGATGCCTATGATGACGATGGTCGGCACCAAGGGCGACGATTTCCTGGGGGAAGCGGCGGCTCGCTGGCCTCCGCCGTTGTCTCCGGGCCCTTGGGGGCGCCGGCCGAACGGGTTGTCAGGACCGAAACTCACTTATCAAACCTCATTGTCAGTACGAGCGACTGGGTACCCCTCATGAGAGAGAGGCACTGGCTCCATTCTGCCTTGAGTCAGGTCAAGTCGCGAACGCCGGTGTCTCATTGCCGTCAACGGCGGACCGGGCCGCCCCCTAGGAACATGCCGGCAAGCTGCCCGGATCCGCTCCCGAACCGATGGATTCAACCGCTTTCCTGGCCTGGTCCAGGGTCGAGACCTTGATGACCGTGAGGCCATCGGGGACACGTCCGACGACCTCGGCACAGTTGTCGGCGGGAGCCAGGAAGTACTCGGCTCCCCCCTTCTGCGCCCCCACGAGCTTTTGGGCAATGCCGCCGATCGGACCGACTTTTCCGTCGGGATCTATGGTCCCGGTTCCGGCAAACGACTTGCCGCCGGTCATGTCCCCCTCGGTCAGCGTGTCGATGATGCCCAAGGCCAGCATCATTCCGGCGCTGGGACCCCCGACGTTGGACAGCCCGAACTTCACGTCGAAGGGAAAGGTGAAGTGGTTTCCGAGGTAGATGCCGAGTTGGGGTTGGCCGTCGTCCGACATGGAGGTCTTCGCCCGCACGTCCTTGGCCTTGCCGGCCCGGAGGACCGTCAGCTCGGGCGTCCCCTTCTTGTCCTGGCGCAGCGCCGCCTTGAGCATGTCCAGATCGGTGATCGGCTTTCCATCGATCTTCTTCAGGACGTCGTCGGTCCTCAGCACACCCTTGTTGGTTCCGGTGGCCAATCCAACCACCCGCAGCTCTTGCGTGTAGTGGATATCCAGGCTGCCCAGGGCGGCAGCTATCGAGTTCTGCTGCGAATCATCCATTTCCGCGGCGTTCTGGTCGCTGATCTGTTCGTCTGTCGCACCGCGGGGATACAGGGCCTCTTCCGGGTAGACGTCCTCGTGCGGATTGGCCCAGGCCTGGAGCACCCGGATGAACGGGATGCGGGTCTGGGCGCCGCCGAGCATGTAGATCGTCGTCATGTCCAGGGAGCCATCGGCCGGGTAGGACTCATGCCCATCGACGGAGATGAGCTTCTGGTCGTTCACCGACCCCAACGTGTTCAGCGCAGGGCCCGGAACCTCCACGATGTAGGGGGTGGGCACGGCCAGGGCCACGAAACCCAGGATGACGGCCAGGGCGGTGGCGGTGATGAGCCGACGCTGTGGACGACGGGGACGGGACATGGGCGGGGACTGCGGATCTCCGCCGTCATTCTCCTGGGGGTCCTGCGATGGGGTCACCGTGGCTACGTTTCCTTCCGGCTTTCGCCGACCCGCAGGGCCGGTGCGCATTCGATCTCCCCAAGGGTACAAGGTGCCCGCCCGCTTCCGCTGTGCCGACAGCGAACCTCCCGGAGAATCCATAGGGTCTGCCCATCGGCCGGGGTTACCGTGGATGCATGGCTGAGAACCCCCCGAACAACCGCCCCGACGGCTCAGACGACCCGGACGAATCCGGGCGCCAGGACCCCTTCGCCGAGATGTTGTCCAACCTCTTCGGCGGCCAGCTCCCCGAGGGCATGGACACCTCCGACCTGCAACGGCAGCTGGGGGCCATGGGCATGCCTTCCGATCCTGCAGCCATGCAGGCCATGATGGGCCAGATGCAAGCCATGATGGGGGCCATGTCCTCCGGCGACGGCAGCCCGGTCAATTGGAAACTGGCCCAGGATTCAGCCCGCCAGGCAGCCGCCGGCGACGATCCGAGCGTGACCACGGCACGCGCTGCCGCGATCGGCGACGCGGGCCGCCTGGCCGACATGTGGCTTGACCAGGCGACGACCTTTGATGCATCACCGGCCGGTTTCTCGGCGTATTCGAGGGCCCAATGGGTGGAGAAGACCTTGCCGCGGTGGAAGAAACTGACCGAACCGGTGGCCGTCAGCGTGTCCCAGGCGATCAGCACCGCCATGCGTGACCAGGTTCCCGAGGAGATGAAGGCCATGCTGGGCTCGGCCCAGGGCATGTTCCAAAACCTCGGCGGGGCCATGTTCGGCCTGCAGCTGGGTACCGCCGTCGGCGGATTGGCCAAGGACGTGCTGGGCTCCACCGACATCGGGATCCCCTTGACCTCGGAGGCACCGGCATTGGTCCCGGCCAACATCACCGCCTTCGGCGAAGGCCTCGACGTCCCGGAGCAGGAGGTCCTCCTCTTTGCGGCGCTGCGTGAGTCGGCGCATGCCCGGTTGTTCCACCGGGTGCCGTGGCTCCAGTCCCACGTACTCGGGGCCATCGAAGACTACGCCCGGGGCATCCACATCGACATGTCACGGATCGAGGAAGCGGTACGGGACATCGATCCGTCGAACCCGGAATCCTTCCAGGGCGCCGTCACCGAGGGGCTCTTCATGCCCCAGCGCACCCCGGCCCAGGAGGCCGCCCTGGCAAAGCTCGAGACGGCGCTGGCCCTCATCGAGGGCTGGGTCGACGAGGTCGTCGCCGAGGCCGCCGCCAATCTCCCCTCCGCGGCAGCCCTCCGCGAAACGGTGCGCCGCCGCCGGGCTACCGGCGGACCGGCCGAACAGGCCTTCGCGTCGTTGGTCGGCCTGGAATTGCGGCCCCGGCGCCTGCGCGACGCAGCCAAGCTGTGGTCGCTGTTGAAGGACGAACGTGGCCTCGAGGGCCGCGATGCCATTTGGCAGCATCCCGACCTGATGCCGGGCACCGAGGATCTGGATGATCCCGAGGGGTTTTCGGCTCGCCGGGCCCTGGCCGAGGCCTCCGACGGCGAATTGGATGCGGCGCTGAACCGCCTGCTCGACGGCGGATACGATGACCCTGCAGATCCAGCAGCGGAAGATGCCGCCGAAGGGACCTCGCCCGATGAGCCGGGCGATGAAGACGGCACCCCCGATGGGTCCGGGGACCCGCGCTGAGTCGCAACAACTGAGTAGTTCCCGCCGCGACGCCCTGGTATCCGCCCGCCGGCTGGGGTCCCTGTGTCAGGGGCCCCAGCCGGCGGCGGTGTCTTCCCACCACGGGTCCTCTTCGCGTTCCCCGCCGTCATCCTCGTCAGGACGAACTCCGTTGCCCGACGGGCGTGCCATGCCAAAGCTGACGCCGGCCAGATAGGCCTTGGCTTCCGCCCGGCGCTCGTAGCGACCCTCGAGCGCCTTGAATTCCGGGCCGTGGCCGTCGTCGGCAATGAGGTGCGCGAGTTCGTGGACCAGGATGTAGTCCTGGACCCACCCCGGCATTGCCTGCAACTGGCAATTCAAACGGATCGAACCCGATCCCGGCGATGCCGAACCCCACCGGGTCCGCTGGTTCGAGACCCAACGAACCGACAATGGCTCGGCCCGACCCTCCAGGTACTTGCGGTTCAGCATTCCGGCGCGTTGCATCAACTCGTCGTCGGCATTCTCCCCGAAACGGTCCATGGCGCGCGCCCGCCGGGCCAGGATGTCCGGGACCATGCGATCGATCCATTCGTCTTCCTGCCGAAGACTCAGCGTCGACGGGACCGAAATCACCACTGCGCCGTTCTTCCACACGCCGGAGACCGTGCGGCGCCGACGGGTCGAACGCAGGACCCGCACCGCGATTCCGTCGGCGGTGACCACCGAGCGCTCTGTCGGTTGCTGGGGCATCTGCTTCCTCTTTCCTCGTCAACGGCCCGGAGGCCACCCGCCCACCGAATCCTGTGGATACCGGGATCCCGGCGGTTCCGACCTGTCAGGATATCTCCACCGGAACCCTTCCGGCTCCCACTATTCGGAGGCGAACATGCGCATCATCCCTGGCCTTCAGGTCGTCAGCGTATCCGAGGACACCCTCCGCATCGGAGGACCCGACGACGGCCTGTGGATATCCGGGCTCTCGGCCACGGACCAGCAGTTCATCAGATCACTGGCCGATGAACCGACGGCACCGGGTGAACCCCGCGACACGACCCGACCCTGGCCGGGCCCCAGCCGCAAAGATGAGTTGCTGGCCTGGCTGGCACCGGTCGTGGAAGACCCCTTCAGGCTTCCCGGCGCACTCGGGGCGACCCTGGTGCCGGACGTCAATGCCTATTCGACCGCCTACGGCACACCTGCGGGGCAACTCCTGCGTGCGCGCAGCACGGCGATGGTCAGGGTGTGGGGCCTGGGGCGTTGCGGACAGGCCATTGCTGCACTGTTGGCCGCCTCGGGCGTGGGCGCGCTGCACCTCCACGACGACCTGCCGGTCGGGGCCGGTGACATCGGGACCGGCCCCCTGCGGCTGGCCGATCTGGGCAAACCACGCACGGTGGCCCTCGCACACCGTTTGGGGAACTCCTGGCCACGGACCCGGCTGGCACGATGGACTCCGGGCCCTGACGGGGAAGGACTGGGCGCTCATGTCAGTGTGGTGACGGCCTGCGATGCCCTGCCGGACCAGCTGCTGAACCATCTTGCCTCCACCCGGGTGCCGCATCTGCCGGTGGTCTTCGATCCGGCTTCTGCCCGCATCGGCCCGCTGGTCATCCCGGGGCTGACGACCTGCCTGGATTGTGCACAGGCACGAACAGGCCGCACCGTGCGCGGCTCCCGGGCCACCGGACGGCCGCGCGCCGGAAGCTCGACGGCAGAGTTGGCCCTGTCGACCACTGCTGCGGGGCTGGCGGCCCTGCAGGTCATGATGCTCCTGGACGGTGTCAACGTCCCGGCCGCGGCAGATGCCGTCCTGACCGTGGATCTGTCGACCGGCGGAATCGACCGGGTCCCGATCGAACCGCTGCCTGGCTGCACCTGCCTGGTGCCTGCCGCCTGAAGCGGGGTTGGCTCACGCCGGGGAGGAGCCTGCTCCGAGGATGTCCAGCACGTCCTTGCCGTAGCGTTCAAGCTTGGCCGCCCCGACACCGGAGACCTTGGACAATGACGTGGGTGAATCAGGCATGGCCTCGGCGATGGCCATCAACGTGGCGTCCGTGAAGATGACGAACGCCGGGACCTCTGCCTCACGTGCGGTGTTCAACCGCCAATCGCGCAACGACTCGTAGACCGCCTCGTCATACGTCGACGGGCAGTCCAGGCAGCGGCCCAGCTTTCGTTCGGCAGCACTACCGAGCAGTGATCCGCAGACACGGCAGGTCGGCGGTGTTGCGGCCTTGCGGCGCCTGACACCCCCGCCCGGCGTCTTGGCCGCCACCCGGCTGGAAGATTGCGGGCGAAGCTGATCCAGGAAACGCGAGGGGCGCCGGCTGGCCCGCCCACCGGGAGTGCGGGCAGTCGACCAGCTCAGCGACAGATGCTTGCGGGCACGGGTGATGCCCACGTACAGCAAGCGGCGCTCCTCGTCGTAGTCGCCCTGGTCCTCTGCGAAGGAGATGGGCATCAGCCCCTCGCTCAGGCCCACCAGGAACACGGCATCCCATTCCAGGCCCTTGGCTGAATGCAGTGATGCCAGGGTGACGCCCTGGACCGTCGGGGCATGCTGTGTGGCGGCACGTTCGTCGAGTTCCGCAACGAATTCCAGCAAGGTGAAGGGGCTCTCCCGGTCCGCACGTGCCACGGCCAGTTCATCGGCGAGGGCGACGAGTGCAGAGAGGGATTCCCAGCGTTCGCGGACGGCTCCCCCGGCGGCCGGGGCCTGCGCGGCGTACCCAAGCGACGCCAGCACGTCGCGGCACAGTTGCGGGACGGCATCGTCAGCCGGTTGTCGAGAGGCTGCACGCAGGGCCAGGATCGCGTCCCTCACTTCGCGTCGCTGGAAGAAGCGTTCCCCACCACGGAGCTGGTAGCCGATGCCCTCTGCCGCGAGGGCCTGTTCGTAGGCCTGGGACTGTCCATTGGTGCGGAACAGGACGGCGATCTGGGCGGCGGCCACGCCGTCGTCCAGGAGGGAGCGGATCCGGCGGGCCACATGTGCTGCCTCGGCCTCGTCATCGCTGCATTCGGTGAATTCGGGTTCGGGGCCGGTTTCCCGCTGGGCCAGCAGTTCCAATGGTTCCGCCCACTGCACATCGCGTTCCGCCACGCCGGGTTCCAGGCGCCGGGAGGAGAGCAGCCGGTTGGCCAGGTTCACCACCTGGGGCGTGGAGCGGTAGTCGCGCACCAGCCGGACGACCGGTGCCTGCGGGTGGGCGGCCGTGAAATTGAGCAGATGCGACGGAGTGGCCCCGGTGAACGAGTAGATGGTCTGGCTGGCGTCGCCCACCACGCAGAGTTCCTCGCGTCCTCCCAGCCACAAATCCAGCAGCCGCTGTTGCAGCGGCGAAACGTCCTGGTACTCGTCGACCACGAAGTGCCGGTACTGTTCGCGGACCGAGGCGGCAACGCGCGGATCCTCGTCCAGGATGCCGACGGTGAGCAGCAGGACATCCTCGAAATCGATCACGTGGCGATCGGATTTGACGTCCTCATAGGACTGGAAGAGCCGGGCGACGGTGCGCACGTCCAATCCCGCCGGCTCCGCACGGCCGGCGGCGGCCGCCACGTAGCCTTCGGGGGTCAGCATGGAGACCTTGGCCCATTCGATCTCCGCTGCCATGTCGCGGATGGCCGCCCGATCGGTGGTGATGCGCAGCCTGCGGGCCGCCTCGGCCACGAGCTGGGCCTTGTGGTCCACGATGGCTGGCAGCTGCCCGCCGATGGCCTGCGGCCAGAAGTACTGCAGTTGGCGCAGCGCCGCAGCGTGGAAGGTGCGGGCCTGCACTCCCCCGGCCTCCAGGTCCCGCAGACGCGTGCGCATCTCGCTGGCGGCCCGGGAGGTGAAGGTGACCGCGAGGACCTGGTTGGGCTTGTACACGGCGGTGTGCACCCCGTAGGCGATGCGGTGGGTGATGGCCCGGGTCTTTCCGGTTCCGGCACCTGCCAGTACGCACAGCGGGCCGTTCAGGGTGGTCGCGACGGTGCGCTGTTCCTCGTCGAGGCCGCCGAGGATGCGCTCTTCCAATGTGGTCATGCGTTCAGTTCTCCAGGTGGCGCGGTTCGGGCAGCGGCCCACCGTACCAGTGTTCGATGAGGGCGCTGGAGATCGAGACGCCGGAGGGGACACCGATGGTGCCCTCGACGATGTCCCGGCCCAGCTCCTCCCGCGTGAACCAGCGCAGGTCGATGATCTCCTCGCCGTCGGGGACGACGGCGGTGGACTCGGCTTGCGCTGTGAATCCGAGCATCAGCGAACAGGGAAACGGCCACGGTTGGGACCCGGCGTAGCGGGTGGAGGCCACCCGGATGCCCGCTTCCTCACCCACCTCGCGCACGACCGCCTCCTCCAGTGATTCACCGGGCTCCACGAAACCGGCCAAGGTGGAATAGCGGCGTCCGCCCCACTGGGCGTTGGCACCGAGCAGCAGCCGGTCCTGGTCATCGGTGATGGCCACGATGATGGCCGGGTCGGTGCGGGGGAAGTGCTGTGAGGCATCGCGGGGGCAGACCCTGACCCAGCCGCTGTGCACGATGTCGGTCGGTGACCCGCACCGGGGGCAATGCGTGTGGTGGGCGTGCCAGTTCGCAATGGCCACCGCCTCGACGAACAGTCCTGCGTCCAGGGCCGATAGTCCTGCGGCGACATCGCGCAGGCCGAGCCAGTCGGCTCCCGGCAGCTCGGGGGCCTCCTGGACGACGGCCAGGACGATTTCGTGGCCGGCCGAGCGGCCCAGGTAGACCAGTTGGGAGCCGGGCGGGACATCCGCGGGGCCCGACAGCACCAGCGCGCCGTCACGCACCGGCGCCCGGCCCTGGGACAACAGCAGGAGCCGGGTTCCGTCGTCGTGCATCAACGACGGCAGCCAGGCGTCGTCCATCCGACGTTCGCAACCGCGGTCCACCCCGGTCCTGGCCAGCGGCAGTTCCCCCAGCAGCGGGTAGTCGGAAGACGGCGCGGCATGGTGGTCCTGGCGAAATGTCATGGTCCTACCGTACTGAGGTTGCCCCGGGGACCGCACACCGGGGGATCGTGGTGTGGAGTGGATGCGCCGCGCCGTGGGTGCTGGATGGCTCATGTTCCGCCACATGACCTGACCGGTGCCTGTGCGTTGACTGGCAGGGTTGGGTGTTTCCGGCGACTCGCCGCCCGGGCCACGTGGCCACCGGGGCCTTGGCGGCTTACGGTTGGGTACGTGAAACGATCTCCCATGGAACTGGCCGCCATTGCGACCGCGGCGGTGCCCGGGCTGACCCCGGTCGGCGTCGCAGGCATCCCGGATGATCCCGACGACTTTGATTCCGCGCTGATCCTCGACGCGCAGGAGAACCGGTGGCGGGTCCGCTCCCCCCGGCACGAGGAATCCAGCATGCGGTTGGAAACCGAACTGACGGCCCTGCGTTCCTTCACCCCGGGCATCCGCGCCGCCCTGCCGTTCCGCCTGCCTTCCGTTGCGGGGACCGTACGCCAGGGCAGCCTGCGCACCTTCGTCTACAACCACCTTCCCGGTGCCGTGATGGACCTGGAGGACCTGGTCGCGGCCGGCGGTTCGACCGCCTCCGACATCGGCCATGTGATCGCCGCGATCCATGCCCTGCCCGAGGAACTGGTCGATCGGGCCGATCTGCCGGTCTACACGGCCGAGGAGTTCCGCCAGCGCCGGCTCAACGAACTGGACCAGTCGGCCACGACGGGACGGATTCCGCCGCGGCTGCTGCGCCGCTGGGAACATGCCCTGGAGGACATCGCACTGTGGCGGTTCAACCCGCGCGTGGTCCATGGCGACCTGCACGAGGAGAACCTCCTGCTCGAGCACGGCACGGTAGCCGCAGTGACCGGTTGGACGGACCTGCGCATCGGGGACCCCGCCGATGACTTCGCCTGGCTCGCTGCTGCCCATGAACAGTCCTTCACCGACACGGTCATCGAGGCCTACACGGCCTCCCGCGGCGAACTGGCCGACCCCCACATCATGCGCCGTGCCGCCCTGGCAGCGGAATTCGCCCTGGCCCAGTGGTTCACCCGCGGACTGGCGACCAACGACGCCGAACGCATCGCCGAGGGCGAGCAGATGCTCCGCGATCTGGACGCCGACATTGCCGAATTCGGTGGCCAGCCCATCAGCATCGTGGAACCCCCGCGCATGGACATCAACGGCCAGCCGATCCCCGAGCCCGCCCCCGCGGACGAGGCAGACCCCGGCCACGGGGACGACACCACGCTCGAGGCACAGGAGGCGGACCAGGACGCCGCAGCCGGGCAGCACGAGGGACCAGCCGGCGGGACCGCTGTTCCACCGCATCCCACATCGTCTCCCCAGGCCCCGGGCGCCGCAGTGTCCCATTGGGGACCCGCCGACGACGAGCCCTCCCCCACCGGCGACGACACCGTAGCGGCCACCGATCCGGCCGATCAGCCGCCGCTGCCCGATCATGCGCCCGCCACCGCCCAGGACGAGCCCGCCGTCGCAGAGGACAAGGTCCCGGATGAAGACCCCGACCATGCGGACGCCGCGGCTGACACCACAGCGGGCACGGCGGGCGACGACGATGAACCGGCGTTTCTCCGTGACATCGATGTCGCCTCCGAGCAGGCCAGCGATGCCCCGGAACCGTCCGGGGATGAAACGGACGCCCTCCCGCTGATCGTCCTCGATCCCGAGGGTGGGGACGCCCGTCCTGCCACGGAAGCCGACCGCCAGCAGCCCTAGCCGCCCTTCGTTCCGGCGAACGATCCGGTGACCAGGGCCTCCAATTCGGCCTCGTCCGCCAGCCGGTCGGGCCGGATCGTCGTTCCCTGGCCGACGTAGTAGAACGCCGCCTCGACAGTGTCCACGGGGATCGACTGCAGCCGCGCCCACCCGAGCCGGTAGACGGCCAACTGCAGCGACTTCGCTTCCAGATCGCGCCCCGTCGGGACCCGGCCCGTCTTCCAGTCCACGAGCGTCCACACGGTCCGCCCCTTTGCGTCGGTGTCCTTGAAGACGGCGTCGATGCGGCCCCTGACGTTGACCGGCCCCACCCGTGTCTCGAGCGGGACCTCGACGAAGGCCGGTTGTCGTTGCGCCCATTCCGAGGACAGGAATTCGGCCTTCATCTCCTCGAGCCCGTACTGGTCATCGACATGGGAATCGGCAGCTCCGGGAAATTCGCCCAGATCGAGCATGCCGGTCGAACCGTAGTGTTCCTCCACCCAGGCGTGGAAGGCAGTGCCCTTGCGGGCGGCAACCCCCGGACGCCGCGGAACGGGGCGTCTGATTTGTTCGAGGACCTGCTCCGCCTGGGTGGCCAGGTCCACGAACAGGGAGGCCCTGACGTGTTCGGGTGTCACCTGGGCATCCCGTGAGGCCTCACGTTGGCGCCTGGCCGCCAGCAGCAGGCCGGCTTCGTGGTCCCAGGCCCGCCCGGCCCCGGTGGACACCGGCGCCGGCCCGTCGGGTGGGGGCAGCGGATCGCCAGGCGGATGGCGCAATGCGAGCTGCCGGTTGGTTGCGGCGGCTGCTGCTTCGAGCCGATCCCGGCGTCCTGCCGGTTTTGGTTGTTCGACGCCGGCCCGCACGATGGTGGGGCCTTCCAGGGGATCATAGGGCCAGCTCGATTCCAGCGGGTCCTCACGGAACGGGTTCTGCTCCGGGGCGTCCTCCTCTTCACACCACGTGGCGATGACTGCGTGGGGTGTCGGCCCCTCGGCCAGGGCCAGCAGTTCCCGCAGGAAGACCGACGGCGCCGTGGGCTTGGAGCGGGATCCGGTCCACACGGTCCCGGAACACAGCAGCAGGTCCTTGGCACGGGTCAGCGCCACGTAGGCGAGCCGGCGTTCCTCGTCCTCACCGTGGGCCAGCACGTCGGAACGGAAGACGGCCTCCGCGTCGACGGCTTCGGAGAGGCTGGGCTGGTCGGTGTCCCACTGCGGAAGATCGTTCCGGTCCCCGCGCAACGGCCACGGCAAGGAGCCGTCCTCCTTCGTCCAGCGGGAATCGGTGGAGGAGGGAAAGATCGACTCGTTCATCCCCGGGATCGCCACGACATCCCACTCCAGGCCCTTGGAAGCGTGGATGGTCAGCAACTGGACGGCCTCCGGGTTCGCCTCCTGTTGCACCACTTCCAGGCCGCCTTCCTTGGCGGCGGCCGCGTCAAGCCAGGTCAGGAATCCGCCAAGGTCAGCCCCCAGGTCGGTGTCCGCATATCCGGCAGCGACGTCGGCGAAGGCGTCCAGGTGGCGGCGGGCCGAGTGGATGTTGGCCCCGGGTTTCGCCGCGACTTCGATGTCGATCATGAGGGTGCGCTCGACCTCGTGCAGCAGGGTGGACAGGTCGTCGTCGGCGAAGCTGCGCAGGTAGCGGACTTCGGCCTGCAGGCGCCGGAGCCGATCCAGCGCGGTGGGTGTGAGCCGCCGCCCGGCTGAGGACGTCCAGTCAACGGGTGGCAGCCGGTCGAGGGCTTCGATGAGGCTGGCTTCCTCGGCGAGTTCGCTGCGGGCCTCGGCCACCGCTTCCTCGGCGGCGGTGTCGGTGGTGGTGGTGTCCACGTCACGGGCTTCCCGGATGGCAGCTTCCCGGCGTCGGGCCAGGAAACGCGACCAGTCGGCGAAGGCCATGAGGTCCGCCGGGCCGATCCTCCACCGTGCTCCGGCGAGCAGGCGCAGCAGCGCGTCCGATCGCAGCGGGTCCACCAGCACCCGCAGGGTGGCGACCACGTCGACGATCTCCGGCATGGCCAGCAGTCCCCCCAGGCCCACGATTTCGTGGGGAATGCCGTGGCGGCCCAGTGCCTCGGCGATGCCGCCGAGGGCGGAGCGCGTCCGGCACAACACGGCCATGGTCGGTGCCCGGTGGTGTTCGGCCATGAAGGAGCCGCGCGCTGCGAGCAGGCGCCTGGCCAGGGCATCTGCCTCGTCGGCGCTGGTGGCCAGCCGGGCGAGTTCGACCCTCCCCGTCCCGGTGAAGGGACTCTGGGCCAGCGGCGGCACGCCGATGGCATGGGAGGCGCGGTTCGGGTCCACACGGTTCAGCCGGGCCGATACCGCATTGGCGGCCTCCAGCACGTTGGCCGAGTTGCGCCACGCGGTGGTGAGGAAGGCGACGGTTGAGGGCACGGGGGTTCCCCCGGGGCCCCTCGCGGGGAACTCCTGGGGAAAACGGAAAAGCTGTCCGGCGGAGGCGCCGCGGAACCCGTAGATGGACTGGTTGGGGTCCCCGACGGCGGTGACGGCGTGTCCTCCGGCATACAGGCAGGAAAACAGGACCATTTGGGCATGGGAGGTGTCCTGGAATTCGTCCAGGAGCACGACTTTGAAGCGCCCGCGTTCGGCTTCGCCCGCTGCCGGGACCGTGCGGGCGATGCGCGCCGCCAGGGCCACGAGGTCGCCATAGTCCAGGACGTTGCGTTCGGCCTTGGCCCGGGCGTACCTGACCGCCAGTTCCGCCACGGTGGCGCGGGTGCGCAGCTTGTCCAGCAGTTGCAGGGCCTTCTGCGCCGGTGGCGTGGTCTTGCCGATGCGGTAGGGCAGGCCCGCCAGCCGGTCCACTTCTGCCAGGACGTGGTCGCGGGCGTCCACCGGGTCCACAAGGTGTTCGGCGCATTCCCCGGCGAACTGCACGACGGCGTCAACCAGCGTGGATTTCGCGGCCCTGAGGTGCTCGTGTTCGCCGTCGTATTCCTGGACGACGGTGAGGGAGAGTTGCCAGGCCTGGGCGCTGCCGAGCAGTGTGATGTCCGATTCGACGCCGATGCGCAGTCCATGGTCCTGCACCAGGGTGTTGGCGTAGGAATGGTAGGTCGACACTGCCGGTTCCAGGGGGGCATCGTCTTCGGCCGCCGGCAGGATCCCGCTGTCTGCCAGCCGGGCCAGCTGCGTGCGGATCCGCTGCGCCAGTTCGCCGGCCGCCTTGCGGGTGAAGGTGACTCCAAGGATCTCGTCGGGTCTGACGTGGCCGTTGGCGACGAGCCAGACGACCCGGTCGGCCATGGTGGCCGTTTTCCCGGAACCGGCTCCGGCGATGACGAGCATCGGGGCCAGCGGGGAGGAGATGATGGCCGATTGCTCGGCGGTCGGCTGGTGCTGCCCGAGGATCTCGGCGAGTTCGTCGGGGGTGTAGCGCCGCAGGGGCGTCGCGTTCGCCTCGACGTCGGTGTCCGGCTGCTGGGGTGTGTGGTCGTGGTCGGTCATTCGGTGACCTGCCGTCCTTCCTCGCACAGTGGGCAGACCGAGGGCAGGCGGCAGCCGCTGCCGTTGCGTCCGGCCTTGGAGGGGTCGTGGCGGGTGTTGAAGGAGTTTCCGGCCATCAGGCGCGCCGCCCCCAGCACCATGGGCGTGGCCCAGTCCTCGTCTCCGACCGGATCCTGGGCCTGCTCCCCCGGGCTTTTCGTCGTTGTTCCCAGTTGTACCAGGGCCGCTCCCCCCGGCGTGCTGGGCAGCTCGGTGCCGAGGGCGCCGGCGATGACGGCTGCCTGGTAGCTGCCCAGCTGGGGGTTGCGCTCGACGTCGGCCTTGGTGGGGGCCGATTTCCCGGTCTTGAGGTCGACCACGAAGGCACGTCCGTCGGCATCGACTTCCAGCCGGTCGATGACCCCGCGCAGCCGCACGGTGAGGTCGGCGTCGGCGATCTCGACGTCGAAGGCCCGCTCGCGGGCCAGCAGGGTCCGGTCGTGGCTGCGCATCAGCAGCGAGTATTGGGCGAGTTTGCGCAGCATGGTGTCGGCCCGTTCGTGGTCCTTGGCGGTTTCCCAGTTCGGCGGCAGGTCAAGGTCGGGCCACCGCTTGTCCAGCTCCTGCAGGTATTCGTTGCCGGTGGCCGCGGGCAGGTCCTCGGCGATGGCGTGGACCAGGGTGCCCAGGCTGCGGGCCAGGTCGGTGGCCGGTTCGCCACCGGCTGCCTGGACGAACCAGTCCAGCGGGGATTCCAGGGCAGCCTGCACGCGGGAGGGTGAGACGCGCACTGGTTCGCCGGGCGGGTTGACCGGCGCATCGGTGCTGGCCGGCAGCAGGCCCCACCAGTCGGAGGTCGCCGCCCCGCGAACGCGTTGGGGTTGGTCTGCGAGCCGGGCCAGGACCGCCGCGGCGTCCTGGGCCGTGTCGTGGAGTTCGGGGACGGTGATGGCGTCCTCGAGGCGTTGGCGCAGCAGCGCCACCAGCGAGGACAGGGTCCGTTCACGGGGGACGACGGTGAGCGGCCGCGGGCGCTCCTGGTCGGTCCATGGCAGGACCAGGTCCAGGAATTGGGAGGGCTGGTGGTCTTCCGAGGCGACGCCGATGCAGACCAGCGTTTCGCGGGCCCGGGAGACGGCGCTGGCGAAGGTCCGCAGTTCGTCGGCGCGGGTGGCGCGCAGCCGGGTGGCGGGATCGCGCTGGCGCAGGATCGCGGGTCCGTGTTCGATGACGTCGGCCAGTGCGCTGCTGCCCAGCAGTTCCCCGCGCAGTCGGGTGTTCGGCCAGATCCCCTCCTGCAGGCCGGGGACCAGGACCAGGTCCCAGGCGTGGCCGACTGCCCCGGCGGGAGTGGTCACGGCGACCGATGCCGTGCCGCCGCCGCGCGAGGCGAGGGTGTCCATGGGCAGTTCCTGGCTCAGCACGTGGTCGGCGAATTGGGAGACTGTGGCGCCGGGTAGTTGGTCGACGAAGCGTTCCGCGGCCTGGAACAGGGCCATCATGGCGTCGAGGTCATGGTCGGCCCGGGCACCGGCTGCGCCACCGTCGAGGGCCGCCTGTTTCCATCTGGATTCCATGCCCGAGGCGGACCACAAGGCCCAGAGCGCCGTCTCGGCATTGGCGGTGGGCAGCTCCAGTTCGGCGCGCAACGCCTCGAGCATGCGGGCCAGGCGCTCGGCCCCGCGGCCCTCACGCCCCAGGCCTGCGAGCAGGGCAGGTTCGGCGAAGATGACCCGGAGCAGCTCGGTGCTGGACCTGCGGCCTCCTGCCACCCGTTCCCGGCGGCGCAACACCTGGCGCAGCCGCCGGACGTCCAGTGCCGTGGAGGCACCGTAGCGCGAGGAGAGCAGCGCCTCCACGGTTCCGGCTTCCGGCATCCACGCTCCGGTGGTGTCAGAGTCGGCGTCATCGGAGGTCTTCGCCGCATCCTGCGGCCGAGCTGCAAGCCCCAGCCGCAGGAGGGTGAGCAGGGGCCTCACTGCCGGTTCCTCACGCAGCGGGACCTCGGCTTGGGGGACGTTCACGGGAATCCCCTGGGCCGCCAGATGCCGGGAGATGGCAGCGACCTGTCCGCCGTTGCGCACCACGACGGCCATCTGGTCCATCGGCCGGCCCCGCATCAGGTGCTCCTCCAGGATGCGTTGGGTGGTCAGGCGCAGTTCGTGGACGGGGGATTCGACCAGGTGGACCTCCACGACTCCCGGGTCTGGTTCCTCCCCTGGTGCCAGCAGGCGCCGGCCGGCACCGCCGGTGGCCACCGGGATGCGGGCCGCAACGCGTGCCCACGCGGCGCGGATGTCCGCCGGCATCCTCCAGGAGGTGTCCAGCTCCATCACCTGCACCGGGTTCCGGTCCGTTCCGAAAGAGGCATCGAATCGACCCAGCAAATCCGGTCGGGCACCGCGGAACCCCTGCACTGCGTTGTCCGGGGAGGCGAAGGCGAGCAGGTCCCGGCCGCCGGCGAGTAAGCCGAGCAGGCGATGCTGGGCCGGGTTGGCCTCCTGCAGGTCATCGACCACCACCCAGGTGATCCGGTCCTGTTCCCCGGCCAGCAGGTCGGGGTGGTCCTCGAGCAGGTCCGCGGCGGCGGTGATCAGCCCCGCCGGGTCGAAGGCCTCGTTGCTGCCCAGGTCCAGCAGATCCCGGTATTCCTGGTAGAGCGTGGCCGACGCGCTCCATTCCGGGCGCAGGCACCGTTCGCCCAGCTCCTGCAGGTCCCCGGCCTCGAGGCCGTATTCGGCGAGCCGGTCGAAGAGCTCGCGGATCTCCTTGCGGAACCCCCGGGTGCCGATGGCTTCGCCCAGCGCATCGGGCCAGTCCGGCCCTGCGGTGATGCCCGCCGCGTGGCCGGCAAGCAGCTGGGCGATCAGGGTGTCCTGTTCGGGGCCGGAGAGCAGGCGGGGTGGGCGCTCGACTGCGGGGAGGAAGCCCTGCAGCCGGGCACGGCGGATGAGGTCGAAGGCGTAGGCGGCCCAGGTGCGCACTGCCGGTTCGGAAAAGGTCGTGTCCGTTGCCGCCGAGAGACGGTCCCGCAGCTCTGCCGCTGCGGTCCGCGAGGGGGCGATGACCAACAGGGCCTCCGGGGGCAGGCCGGCCTCCAGGCGCCGCGTGACGACGTCGAGCAATGCCGTGCTCTTCCCCGTCCCGGGTGCACCGAGCACCAGCACCGGCCCGTGGCCCGCTTCGAGGCCGGCGAGCCGTTCGCGCGTCCGCTGCCCCGTTCCCTGGATGGTGTCCATGGTTTCCATCAGAGCACCCGCCCCCGATAGTTGGGGCCGCCGCCTGTGTCCTGGCCGGCGGCGAGGCCGGCGGCCAGGTCGGCGGCGATCGATTCGATGAAGGCGAACCCTGCGTCACCGGGCTGCCAGCGTGCCCCGCCAACCAGCACGCGTGAACCGCGCAGCGGGATCTCCTCGTCGATCCAGTGCGGCAGGGCCCGCTCCTGGAGATCGGCCCGGAGCGTTCCGTTGGCGCGTAGGACCCGCCACCAGGGCAACTCGCCATCGGAGTGCGCCATGGCCGCCCCGACCTGCCGTGGCCCGCCGGCGCCGAGGAGTTCGGCGATGTCACCGTAGGTCAGCACGCTGCCGGACGGGATCCCTGCGGCCAGGCGATGGACGGCTTCGGCGTACTGAAGTGACATGGCCTCCAGCTTAGGCCGCGTCCGGCCCGGCCGCCGCCACTTCGTCGGAGGGGGACGATACCGTGGGTCCATGGACACATGGCATGAGCTTCCGCGGGCAGCATTTGATCTCGAGACCACCGGCAAGGACCCGTTGGAGGCACGGATCGTCACCGCCTCCATCGTGGTCGTGAACGGCCGCCAGGAGATCATCAACCACCGTGAGTGGCTGGTGAACCCGGGCGTTCCCATCCCGGAGGAGGCCGCCGCGGTGCACGGGGTGAGCACGGAGCGGGCGGTGGCCTCGGGCATGGATCCTGCGGTGGCGGTCGCCGAGATCTCCGCGCATTTGCGTGACCTGTTCCAGACCATGCCGGTGATGGCCTTCAACGCCAGCTACGACTTCACGGTCCTGGCCCGCGAGGCGGCCCGCCACGGTGTCGAGCCCGTGGACCCCGCCCCGGTCATCGACCCGTTCATCATCGACAAACACGTCGACAAGTACCGGCGGGGCAAGCGGACCCTCGGCGCCTTGTGCGAGCACTATTCCATCCCGCTGCTCAACGCCCACACCTCGGTCGCCGACGCCGCAGCCACCATCGGGGTGGCCGACGCGCAGGCGGTGAAGTACCCGGCCGTGCTGGGCCTCGACCCTGCGGAGCTGCACCGCCAGCAGATCCGTTGGGCCGCCGAGCAGGCCGCCAGCCTGCAGGAGTACTTCCGCCGCAAGGACCCAGCTGCGGTGGTGGACGGCACCTGGCCGGTGCGCTAACCGCATTGCGTCGGGGTACGACGACGGCGCCTGCCCCGTCGCGTCATGTCGTAGAGAGTCATGTCGTAGAGAGTCATGTCACGAAATTGCGTACGGCACCGCGGCACCTGTTCAATGGTGCCGTTCTTAGCCCTGCGGGGCCCCGTATCGCATGCGCCCGCCCCCAGCATCGCCGGAACTCGAACTTCATTCGATCAGACGGGCCGTACTGACCGTGGCGTTCGATTTTGCGTTGCCCCCGCGGCCTGCTGGAATTGATTCATTCGATTTGTGGCGGCCCTCATGGCCGCTGGTCACTTCCAGCCGGAAAGAACACTCGCATGAAGAACATTCGCCTGTCCCTTGCCAAGGCCGCCGCCGTTGCCGCCGTCGCCACCCTCGGCCTGACCGCCTGCGGCGGCGGGTCCGATGACGCGGCAGCCCTGCCCACCGACATCAAGACCGTGACCATCGGCGTCTCCGATGGTGCCGAGCCGTACTGGCAGGTGTACAAGAAGGTCGTCAAGGAGGAGACGGGTGTGGAGGTGGAGTTGAAGAACTTCTCCGACTACAACCAGCCGAACCCGGCGCTGGACCAGAAGCAGCTGGACCTCAACGAGTTCCAGCACCTGCAGTACCTGGCCACCTACAACACCAAGAACAACAAGAACCTGCAGCCCATCGGCGCCACCGCCGTGTACCCGCTGCCGCTGTACTCCACAAAGTACAAGTCCACCGATGAGATCCCCGCCGGTTCGCAGATCGCCATCCCGAACGATCCGACCAACCTGGCCCGTTCGCTGATCGTGCTGGAATCCGCAGGACTGATCACGGTCAAGGGCGGGGCCAACTCGACGTCCACCCCCGCCGACGTGGACACCGCTGCCTCGAAGGTCAAGGTCGTCACCGTGGATGCGAAGATGACGGCACAGAATCTTGATTCGCTGGCCGGGGCGATCGTGAACAACAACTTCGCCACCGCCGCCAAGCTCAGCAACGACGACATCATCGCCCAGGACGACCCGTCGGCCGACTCGACGAAGCCGTACATCAACGCGTTCGTCGCCCGCGATGAGGACAAGTCCAACCCGACGCTGCTGAAGATCGCCAAGCTGTACCACGATCCCGAAGTCATCACGGCGATCAAGAAGGACCTGGGTGAGGGCGGCGTCTTCAAGGAGAACTCCCCCGAGGACCTCCAGTCCGCCCTGAAGGTCATCGAGGACAACATGAAGGGTTCCAAGTAACCGAACGGAACCCCCGCCAGCCAGACCCGCTGCGGCTCCCGCCCCGGACACCCCGGTGCCGGAGCCGCAGCGGGTTTTGCGGGCCCTGAACCATCCACAGCGAGAAAGGACCTGCGGTGACCTCCATCGTCAGCTTCCGCGACGTCTCCAAGTCCTACCCGGGCCGCGGCGCGGCCAAGGGCAAACCGGTGCATGCGCTCCGCGATGTCACCTTCGACATCGAGAAGGGATCCATCACCGGCGTCATCGGCTATTCCGGTGCCGGCAAATCCACCCTCGTGCGCCTGATCAATGCGCTGGAGAAGCCCACCGGCGGCGCCCTGACCGTCTCCGGGCGCGAACTGACGGGCATGGGCGAGAAGCAGTTGCGCGGCCTGCGCGGCGGCATCGGCATGATCTTCCAGCAGTTCAACCTGTTCAACTCCCGCTCGGTCGCCAAGAACGTGGAGTACCCGCTCATCGTCGCCGGCTGGCCGAAGGCCAAACGCGCCGAACGGGTCGCCGAGCTGCTCGAATTCGTCGGCATCGCCGAAAAGGCCCGCCAGTACCCCAGCCAGCTCTCCGGCGGGCAGAAGCAGCGCGTGGGCATCGCCCGGGCCCTGGCCACGAACCCCGAGATCCTGCTCGCCGACGAGGCCACCAGCGCCCTGGACCCGGAGACCACCACCGAGGTCCTGGCGCTGCTCAAACGCGTGAACCTGGAGTTCGGCACGACCATCGTGGTGATCACCCACGAAATGCATGTGGTCCGTTCGATCTGCGATCACGTGGCGGTCATGGAGCTGGGGTCGCTGCTCGAGCACGGCCCCGTCTACGACGTCTTCGCCTACCCGCGGAACCCGGCGACGCAGAAGTTCATCAGCAGCACGATCGCCGACAAGCCCTCGGCGGACACGGTGGCCAGGCTGCAGCAGCTGCACCCCGGCCGCCTGGTGAGCATCACCATCTCCGAGGCCCCCGGCGTCGGTGCCGGGTCGAACCAGCGGGACATCTCGGCACTGTTGGCCTCCCGCCCGGCCGTCCACGACTCGGTGGTCTACGGGTCTGTCACCGAGATCGCCCAACGGCCCTTCGGATCGCTGACCTATGTGCTCGAAGGCCCCGATGAGGACGTCGACGCCGTCATCGAGGGCCTGTCGAAGATCACCACAGTCCAGCAGTGGCCCGCCCCGGCCGCTGCCGGCACCGACGACGAAGGAGGCCGGCGATGATCGACTGGACCACCATGGGCCCGCAGTTGGCCACCTCCATCCAGCAGACCCTGTTCATGGTCATCATCACGATGATCATCGGCGGGATCCTGGGGCTGCTGATCGGCATCCTGCTCTATGCCACGCGCCCGGGGAACATCCTGGCGAACACCGTGCTGTTCAACGTGTTGAACTTCCTGATCAACATCGTGCGGCCGATCCCGTTCATCATCTTCATCTCGCTGGTGGGGCCCTGGACGCTCTCGGTCATCGGCACCTCGATCGGCACCGAGGCGGCCATCTTCCCGATGACGCTCATGACCGCCGTCGTCCTGGGGCGCATCGTGGAGCAGAACCTCGTCGGGGTGGACCCCGGCGTGGTCGAGGCGGCCCGGGCCATGGGGTCCAGCCGCACCCGGGTGCTCTTCGACGTCGTGCTGCGCGAGTCCCTCGCCCCGCTGGTGCTGGGGTACACGTTCATCTTCATCGGCGTCGTGGACATGTCGGCAGTGGCCGGCTACATCGGCGGTGGCGGCCTCGGTGACCTGGCCATCACCTATGGCTACCAGCAGTTCAACTACGCTGTCACGCTGCTGGCGGTCGCGGTCATCGTGGTCATCGTCCAGCTGGCCCAGCTGCTGGGCAACTTCCTGGCCAGGCGCATGATGCACCGGTAGCCAGCCGGAACCACGCAAAGCGGTGCCTCCCCCCACGGGGAGGCACCGCTTTCGCCTTACCCCGGAACGATCGGGGACCGATGGTGGCTACGCGGCGGGCTTCGCCGCCGCCGCCGCACGGGCCGCTGCCGGCAGGGCCGAGATGATGCGTTCCATGGCCGCATCGTCGTGGGCGGCCGAGAGGAACCACGCCTCGAACACGCTCGGCGGCAGGTAGACCCCGGAGTCGAGCATGGAGTGGAAGAACGGCGCGTAGCGGAAGGCCTCCTGGCCTTGTGCCTGGTCGTAATCGTGCACCCCGGTGGCCGAGGTGCCGAAGGCCACGGAGAAGAGGTTTCCCGCCGTCTGGATGGAATGGTCCACCCCTGCGGCTTCGAGGGCACCGGTGAGCGCGGCCTGCAGCTCGAGGCTGCGGGCGTCGACGTGGGCGTAGACCTCGGCCGTGGCGTGGGTGAGCGTCGCGATGCCGGCGGCCATGGCCACGGGGTTCCCGGAGAGGGTTCCCGCCTGGTATACCGGGCCCAACGGGGCCAGATGGTCCATGACGTCGGCGCGTCCGCCCAGGGCTGCGGTGGGCAGCCCACCGCCGATGACCTTTCCGAAGGTGAACAGATCCGGCGTCCACCCTTCGGTCGCCCCGGTCAGGCCCCAGTATCCCGCGGGGCCGGTCCGGAAGCCGGTGAGGACCTCGTCGAGGATGAGCAGCGCGCCGTGTTCGGCGGTGATGCGCGACAGGGCAGCGTTGAAGCCGTCCGCCGGGGTGACCACCCCCATGTTCGCCGGGGCCGCCTCGGTGATGACCGCGGCGATGCGCGGGCCGTGTTCGGCGAAGGCGGCCTCGACGGCTGCGACGTCGTTGTAGGGCAGCACGAGCGTCTCGGCGGCGGTCGCTGCGGTGACACCCGCGGAGCCGGGCAGGGCCAGGGTGGCCAGGCCGGAACCGGCGGCGGCCAGGAGCCCGTCGAGGTGGCCGTGGTAGCAGCCGGCGAACTTCACGACCAGGTCCCGGCCGGTGTAGCCGCGGGCGAGGCGGATGGCCGTCATGGTGGCCTCGGTGCCGGTGGAGACCATGCGCAGGCGCTCGACTGCGGGGACCCGGCCGGCCACCAGCTGGGCCAGGCCGGCCTCGTCCGGGGTGGAGGCGCCGAAGGACAGCCCCCGGTCCACCGCTGCATGGACTGCCTCCTGGACCGCGGGGTGGCGGTGGCCCAGCAGTGCCGGGCCCCACGAGCAGACGAGGTCGACGTAGTCGTTGCCGTCCGCATCGGTGAGGTGGGCGCCGTTGGCGCCGACGATGAACGGCGGGGTCCCGCCGACGGAGCCGAAGGCGCGCACCGGCGAGTTCACGCCCCCGGGCATCAGGGCGCGTGCTGCATCGAAGAGTTCCTGCGAGGTGGACATGCTTATTTTCCTTCCTTCAGCCAGCCGGCCAGTTCGGCGGCCCAATAGGTCAAGACGGTGTCGGCGCCGGCACGGCGGATGGAGAGCACCGATTCGGTGATCGCCGACCGGCGGTCGATCCAGCCGTTGGCCGCGGCGGCCTCGATCATCGCGTACTCACCGGAGATCTGGTAGGCGGAGACGGGAACCGGCGACATCGCCGCGACGTCGGCCAGGATGTCCAGGTAGCTCATGGCCGGTTTGACCATGATCAGGTCGGCCCCCTCGTCCAGGTCCAGTTCGACCTCGTGGAGGGCCTCGCGGCGGTTGGACGCATCCATCTGGTAGGTCCTGCGGTCACCGGAGAGCTGCGAGTCGACCGCCTCGCGGAAGGGGCCGTAGAACGCGGAGGCGTATTTGGCGGCGTAGGCCAGCACGGGGATGTCCTGGAACCCCGCGGCATCCAGGGCCTGGCGGATGACGGCGACCTGGCCGTCCATCATGCCCGAGGGGGCGACCAGGTGGGCGCCGGCCCGGGCCTGCGCGACGGCCATCTTCGCGTAGATCTCCAGGGTCGCGTCGTTGTCGACCCGGCCCTGCCCGTCCAGGACACCGCAGTGGCCGTGGTCGGTGAACTCGTCCAGGCAGAGGTCCGACATGACCAGCAACTCGTCGCCGACTTCGGCGCGCACGTCGGCAATCGCCTGGTTGAGCACCCCGTGCGGGTCCAGGCCGGCGCTGCCGGTGGCGTCCCGCGTGGTGGGAACGCCGAAGAGCATCAGTCCACCCAATCCGAGCTCCGCGGCCTCGGTGGCTGCCCGCTTGAGCGAGTCGGTGGTGTGCTGCACGACGCCGGGCATGGACTCGATGGGGCGGGGTTCGGTGAGGCCCTCGCGGATGAATGCCGGCAGGATCAGGTGGCGCGGGGCCAGGTCGATTTCGGCGACGAGGCGTCGCATGGCGGCGGTGGTGCGCAGCCGGCGGGGCCGGTGGGTGGGGAAAGACATGGTGGCCTTCGACTTTCTGCCGTTCGGGGCATTCGGGGGTGGGTGCGGTGGTGGGGGTGGTGCCGGTCAGCCGTGGGCCGGTCCGGCGCGGTCCAGGGCGTGTTCCCAGGCGTTGGCGAGGCCCGCCGGGCTGGCCTCGGTGGCGGTGGCCGCGGGTTCCCAGCCGTGGTTCCGCAGGGCGGCGGCCGTGGAGTCGCCGATGGCTATCGCCGGCAGGTGGGGCGCGGGGCCGGCCAGTGCCAGGTAGCGCCGGACGATGCTCGGGGAGGTGAACAGCACCGCTTCAACGCCCCGGGGGGCACCACCTGCGGCTGCCAGGTCGGCCGGTGACAGGTCGGGGGCCGGGGTGTTCTGGCCGGTGGCGGCCAGGGCCCGGGCGGGGTCTGCCGGGGCGTCCACGGTGCGGTAGGCGGTGGCGACCACCGGGTCGTTCCCCCATCCCCGCAGGCCGTCCGCCAGGGTGGTGGAGGCGATGTCGGCTTGCGGCATGAACACCGTGTGGCCGCCGGTGGGGCGCAGCCGCCGGGGCCATTCGGCCAGCATGCCGCGGGCCGAATGGTCGTGGACGGGAACGACGTCGACGCCGATTCCCGCAGCGCGGCAGGCCGCCGCGGTGGCCTCCCCCACCGCGGCGACCCGGGTGCCGGCCGGAACCTGGACCGTGGTGCCGTCGGAGCGCCCCAGGGCGTTGGCCCGCTGGAGCACCGCGAGCATTGCTGTCCGCGAGGTGAGAACGAGCCAGTCGAAACCGCCGTCGAGCAGTGTGCGCACCCCGTCGTCGAGCAGGCCGGTGTCAGCGGGGAGCTCGAAGTCGATCAGCGGGCACAGCACGGTGGCCGCCCCGCGGGAGGCGAGTTCGGCGATCGTGGGTGCGGCCCGGTCCGCGCTGCGCAGCAGCAACGCGGTCCGTCCGGCCAGTGGGCGTGGGGGCACCTAGAGTCCCGCCAACTCCGCGGCTCCGGCGTCGAGCAGTTCCCCGGCCAACCGGACGCCGAGTTCGCGCGCGCCGTCGATCCCGGGGGCCGCTGCCGTGGCGCTGCGGCGCAGCGTGCTGCTGCCGTCCGGGGCGCACACGACGCTGGTCAGCACCAGGGCGCCGTCGACCTCCCGGGCCAGGGCGCCGATCGGTGCGGCGCAGCCGGCCTCCAGGCGGCCCAGCAGCGCGCGTTCGGCGGTGATGGCCAGGCGGGTGGGTTCGTCGTCGAGCTCCCGCAGGGCGGCGTCCACCGCCGCGTTGCCGGTGCCTGCCGTGCGGACCTCAACGGCCAGGGAGCCCTGGCCGGGGGCCGGCAGCATGACCTCGGGGTCCAGGTACTCGGTGATGTGCTCCCCCAGGCCCAGGCGTTCGAGCCCCGCTGCGGCCAACACGACGGCGTCGAGGTCACCGTGGACGCCGCGGCCCACGCCGCCGTCGTCCTGTGGGCGTGCCGAGCCGGCGACCCGGCCCAGCCGGGTGCCGACGTTGCCGCGGATGTCCACGATCTGCAGGTCCGGGCGGGCGGCCTTCAGCTGGGCGCCGCGACGCGGGGAGCCGGTGCCGACCTTCGAGCCGGCCGGCAGCTCATCCAGGCGCAGTCCGTCGCGGGCACACAGGGCGTCGCGGACGTCCACGCGTGCGGGGGTGGCGGCGATGACCAGGCCCTCGGGCTGGGTGGTGGGCAGGTCCTTGAGCGAGTGCACTGCCACGTCGCAGCCGGCCTCCAGCAGGGACAGGCGCAGGGCCGCGGCGAACACCCCGGTGCCGCCGAGCTGGGACAGCGGGCCGCTGGTGACATCGCCCTCGGTCTTGACCCTCACCAGTTCATAGCCGGCGCCGCTGGTGGCCGCCAACGCGTCGGCGACGGTGCCCGTCTGGGTCATGGCCAGCGCCGAACCGCGCGTGCCGACCCGGAAGCCGGGTGCCGGCGTCGTGCCGTGGTCTTCGGTGGCGGCGCTCATGGTGCCGGCACCCCGACCTCGGAGTCCACTGCGGCGATGGTGGGCTTGACGGTGCCGTCGCGCATCACCTTGGCGCAGCAGTTCGGCCGGCAGACGTCGAACCAGGGGCCGAGCTCCGCCTCGGAGGCGCGGCCGGCCAGCAGGGCGTTCCCGTCGGGCCCGGCGAGGCGTTCGCAGACCAGGTCCACGATGCCACCGACGAACTTCGCGTGGGTGCCGGGGGTGGGCACGCGGTGGAACGCCAGGCCGAGCTCGGCGCAGGTCTCCTTCGCCTCGGTGTCCAGGTCCCAGAGGACCTCCATGTGGTCCGAGACGAAGCCGATGGGGACCACGACGACGCCGCCGGTGCCCTGGTCCTTGTAGTCGGCGAGGGCGTCGTTGATGTCAGGTTCCAGCCACGGCACGTGCGGGCCTCCGGAGCGGGACTGGAAGACCAGCGAGTGCTCCAATCCTGCGGCCTCGGGGACCTGGGCGAGGATGGCGCGGCCGACGGCCAGGTGCTGGGCCGAGTACACGTCGGTTTCCAGGGTGGCCGCCAGGTCGCGCGGGCCGGCGGCCTCGGCGTCGGAGGTCGGGATGGAGTGGGTGACGAAGACGATCCGCACCGGTGCGTCGGGGGTGCCGGCGGCGGCGAGCTGGGCGCGCACGTCGGCCAGGCCGGCGGTGACGCCCTCGGCGAAGGGGTCCACGAAGCCGGGGTGGTCGAAGTACTGGCGGACCTTGTCGACCTCCAGCTTGCCCTCCAGGCCGGTCTCGCGCAGGGCGACGCCGAGGTCCTCGCGGTACTGCCGGCAGCTGGAGTAGGAGGAGTAGGCGCTGGTGGAGAACATGAGCACCCGGCGGTGTCCGGCGTCGTACATCCCTTGCAGGGTCGCCGGAATGTAGGGGTCCCAGTTGCGGTTGCCCCAGAAGACGGGGATGTCGATGCCGCGGTCGGCGAGCTCGGCCTCCAGGGAGGCCTTCAGCGCGCGGTTCTGCGCGTTGATGGGGCTGATGCCGCCGTTGGCGCGGTAGTGGGTGGCGACCTCCTCGAGGCGTTCGTCCGGGATGCCGCGGCCGTGGGTGACGTTGCGCAGGAACGGGATGACGTCCTCCTGCCCCTCGGGACCGCCGAAGGAGGCGAGCAGGATCGCGTCGTAGGGCTTGGGGGCCATCCGCCCGGAGGCGTCGTAGCCGGTGCGCGGGTCGAAGACGTGGTCGGCCCCGCTCATCGGAGCACCTCGGCGACCTGGGCGGAATCGATGCGCTTGCCGGTGTAGAAGGGGATCTCCTCGCGCACGTGGTTGCGGGCCTCGGTGTAGCGCAGGTGGCGCATCAGGTCCACCAGGTCGATCAGGTTCGGCGCCTCCAGGCCCAGGATCCATTCCCAGTCCCCCAGCGCGAAGGAGGCGACGGTGTTGGCCTGGACCTGCGGGAAGTCGCGGCCCAGCATGCCGTGGTCGCGCAGCATCTTGCCGCGTTCGGCGCCGTCGAGCAGGTACCACTCGTAGGAGCGCACGAACGGGTAGACGCACAGCCACTGCTCCGGCGAGGTGCCCAGGGCGAACGACGGCGCATGGTTCTTGGTGAACTCGGCGTCGCGGTGCACGCCCATGGCGGAGAAGACGATGGAGGTCTCGGCGAAGAGGTAGGTCCTGCGGATCTTGCGCACGGCCTCCTGCAGGGCATCCGGCTGCGCACCGTGCAACCACACCATGATGTCGGCGTCGTGGCGCATGGCCGAGACGTCGTAGGTGCCGCGCAGCACGACGCCGGCTGTGGCCAGCTCGGTGACGAGCGCGTCGAAGGCCGCCACGCCCTCGCTGCGGTCCAGGTCGGAATCGCGCTTGAACACGGTCCACAGGGTATAGAAGAGCTCTTCCTCCGCGGTGTCAGACGTGCTGGTCTCGGGGGTGGAAGGTGCTTGGCTCACGGTGTGGCCTCTACTTTCTGCTGCTGGATATTTCGTGGGGTTCGGGGGCCGGCGCGTCAACTGGCGGTGACGGCGGTGCGGGCGCGGGTGTCGGCGACGACGGAGGCCAGGCCGGTTCCGGCGAGCCAGGCTCCGACGACCTCGAGTCCCGGGTGGGCGCCGACCGCCGTGCGGAACGCTGCGACGCGTTCGCGGTGCCCGGTGGCGGCGAATGGCAGCGCCGCGTCGTAGCGCACCACATCCGCGCCGAGGACGTCGGCCGCCGTCAACGCGATGCCCAGCAGGGCCGCGGCGTCGGCAATGGCCGTTTCACACAGGGCGTCGTCGTCTGCGGGGATCGTGCCGGGGTCGTCGGAGAGCCGGCCGTAGGACAGGCGCAACACGTGGGTTCCGGGCCCCGCCTCATCGGCCAGCCACTGCCATTTGGCGGTGGCGTGGGTCAGCGCCTTGGCGGCCACCCCCGGGGTGCCGGGGGCAACCAGCAGGCCGGTGCCGCGGGGGGCATCGTCGAGTTCGGGCCGGTCCACGACCAGGGTGGCCAGGGCGATGCCGTTGCCGGTGGCCGGACGCAGCGCCGCGGCGTCGGGCAGTACGGTGCCGAGCAGGTCAACTGCGGCCGGGCCGGGCGTGGCGATGACCAGCCGGTCGGCGTGTTCGGCTCCGCCCCGGCCCTGGAGGCGCACCTGCCATCCGGCGTCGTCCCCGGCCGTGGGGGCAATGGAGGCGACCGGTGAGTCCAGGTGCAGGCCGACCCCGGCGCCCGTCAGCTCGGCGAGCAGGGCGGTGACGAGTTGGTGCATGCCGCCGGCGAGCCCGCCGACGGCCGAACCGGCCGGCGCCGAGGCCTTCAGCGAGGCGACGCCGCGGGCCAGCGAGTGGTGGGTGGCCATGGCGGCCCGCAGCCCGGGGGCCACCGTGTCGACGTCCAGGGTGGTGGGATCCGCCGAGTGGACGCCGGCGACGATGGGGGTCACCAGGTGCTCCAACACCGCCTGTCCCATGCGGGTGCGCACGAGTTCGCCGAGGCTGATCGGTTCGGTGGCCTGGTGGCGGGTGACCGGCATCGCCAGGTCGGCGGCGGCCCGGATGGAGCCGGCGGCCCCGATGACCGCCTTGACGTCATCGGCGCGCGGGTCGGCCGGGATCCCGAGGATCGCGGTGGCCGGCAGGGGCTGGGCGCGGGCCGTGCCGCGTCGTGGGCCGTCGGCCGGTGCGTGGTAGAGCCAGGAGCCCGCGGCGTGCGGGCTGGTGATGGCCGACGCGAGGCCGAGGTCGGCGGCCAGGTCGGCGACTGCCGTGTTGCGCAGCGCGAACGATTCGGCTCCGGCGTCCAGGAGCAGTCCGGCGACCTCGTGGGATCCGAGGCAGCCGCCGAAGCGCGCGGCGGCCTCGTAGACGTCGACACGGTGCCCGGTCAACGACAGTTCGCGGGCGGCGACCAGGCCGGCGATGCCCCCGCCGACGACGATGACCCGGGGCGCGTCGACCCCGGACGGTGAGCCGCTGCCGTGCCCTGCCTGCGTCATCGCCGTTTCCTTTCCGCGGTGTCCTGCGCTCTGTGTGCCATCCATTATCGTTGCCTGCCCTGTGAGCCCGGTGGGAGGTGGGTTCAGCGGGCCGCCGGCGGCACCGAATGGACCAGGTCGACCAGCCGGGTCAGCACCTCGGGGTCGGTGTCCGGGGGGACCCCGTGGCCGAGGTTGACCACGTGACCCGGCGTCCGGTCCCCGGCGGCCAGGACCGAGCGCACATGCTCCTCCAGCACCTCCCAGGGGGCGGCCAGCAGGGCGGGGTCGATGTTGCCCTGCAGCACGGAGGTGCCACCGAGCCGGCGGTTGGCCTCGTCCAGCGGCAGGCGGTAGTCCACGCCCACCACATCGGCCCCGGCGTCGCGCATCGCCGGCAGCAGTTCGCCGGTTCCCGTGCCGAAATGCACCAGCGGGGTCCCCAGGACCTTCACCGCCGCGAGCGTACGGGTGGAGGCGCCGGCGACGAAGCGCTGGTAGTCGGCCAGCGAGAGGCTGCCGGCCCACGAGTCGAAGAGCTGCCCGGCGCTGGCGCCGGCCTCGAGCTGGGCGCGCAGGAAGGCGCCGGAGGCCTCGGCGGCCCAGTCGGCCAGCGCCCGCCAGGTGCCGGGCTCGGTGTGCATCATCCGGCGCGGACCCAGGTGGTCGCGGGACGGCTTGCCCTCCACCATGTAGGCGGCCACGGTGAACGGGGCGCCGGCGAAGCCGATCAGCGGGGTGGTCCCCAGTTCGGCGACGGTCAAGGCGACGGCCTCGCGGATCGGATCCAGCGCGGCATCGGTGAGCCGGGGCAGTTTCGCCACGTCGGCGGCGGTGCGCACCGGTTCGCCCAGCACCGGTCCGACGCCGGGGACGATGTCCACGTCCACGCCGGCGAGCTTGAGCGGGATGACGATGTCGGAGAAGAAGATCGCCGCGTCGACCCCGTGGCGGCGCACCGGCTGCAGGGTGATCTCGGAGGCCATTTCCGGGCGCAGGCAGGATTCGAGCATGTTGGTGCCCTCGCGCAGCGTCCGGTATTCCGGCAGCGACCGGCCGGCCTGGCGCATGAACCACACGGGCCGGCGGGCCGGGGCACCGCCACGGTAGGCGGTGATCAGGTCGGATGCGGAGGTACGGCCATCCATCAGGGGGTGGCTAGCGCTCAAGGTCATGACCCGATTCTGCCAAGTCCGCGCCGACAACCGTTAATCGTGGGTGGGCCCGGCGGCGATTCGTGGCCAACACCACGTTCTACAATTCGTCGAAAACCCGTTTCCGCCCGTCATTCCGCGATATTTGACGACACGGGTTAGGTCATCCTCGCTGCCGAAAACGGTGACGGGGAGATATGCTGGTGGACATTGTGGTCTTTCTAGCACTTGTTGCCTCCCATTCTGATATCGACCTCGAAACGGTGGCACGGCTCAGCGCCGGCGCCGACGGGGTCGCTTCCGCCGTGCTCGATGGCACCACGCCGGTCTCCGGCGCGGTCGTGCTGTCCACCTGCAACCGGTACGAGGTCTATTGCGAGGCCCCCCACGCCGCGGAGATCCCCGCGGCCCGCCAGGCGGTGATCGAACAGATCTCCGCCGCCTCCGGGCTCCCCGAGGACCAGGTCTCCCAGGCACTGGAGACCAAGACGGAGCACGACGCCGTCTCCCACCTCTTCGCCGTCGGCGCCGGCCTGGACTCCGCGGTGATCGGTGAACGCGAGATCGCCGGGCAGGTCCGCCGCGCCCTCATCGACGCCCAGGCCACCGGTACCGCCTCCGGGGCGCTGGTCCGCCTCTTCCAGACGGCATCACGCACCGCCAAGGACGTCGGCGCCCGCACCGCCCTGGGCGGGCGCGGCCTCTCGATCGTCTCGGTGGCCCTTGACCTGTCCGAGGACCTCTCCGGCACCACCTCCTGGGCCGGACGCAACGTCGTCGTCTTCGGTACAGGTGCCTACGCCGGGGCGACCATGGCCCGGCTGAAGGAACGCGGCGCCACCAACATCTTCGTGTACTCGGCCTCCGGGCGGGCCGACGCCTTCGTCGCCTCCCGCGGCGGCACCGCCGTCGATGACGATTCGCTGGCCCTGGTGCTGCGCGAGGCCGACGTGCTCATCGGCTGCAGCGGCGGCGGCGTGCGCATCGACGCCGCCGAGCTCCAGTCGCTGGACCGTGGCGGCCGCCCGCTGGTCGCCATCGACCTGGCCCTGACCCACGACGTCGACCCCGACGTGGCCACCCTGGACGGCGTGGAGCTGATCACCCTGGAATCGGTGCGCATGGCGGCCCCCGCCGAGCAGTCGGCGGCACTGACCCAGGCCAGCGCCATCGTCGGGGAGGCCGCCGAGCAGTTCGCCGGCGAACAGCGCCAGCGCTCCGCCGACGCCGCCATCGTGGCCCTGCGCAAGCACACCCAGCATGTGCTGGAAACCGAGGTGGAGAAGGTCAGGGCCCAGCACGGGTGCACCGCCGCGGCCGAGGAAGTCGAGTTCGCGATGCGCCGGATGATGCGCCAGCTGCTCCATGTCCCCACCGTCAGGGCCCGTGAACTGGCAGCCGACGGACGCCAGGGCGACGTCGAGGAAGCGCTCGCCACCCTGTTCGGCATCGAACTGGGAACGCCGGCCGCCGCCACCTCCGAGCCGGGTGCCGCCGCCGCAGGCGTGCAGCAGGGCAACGACGCATCGGCCGCCTGCCCCGTCAGCCGCGGGGCCTGACCCGTCCGGCGGGGACGCGGCTAGTACATCGGCTTGTCCGGTTCCACCTGTTGGACCCAGGCGGCAATGCCGCCCTGAAGATGCCTGGCGTTGGTGTACCCCTGGTCCAGCAGGTAGCCGAGCACCTCGCCCGAGCGGCCACCCGACTTGCAGTGCAGGACCAGTTCGCGATCCCGTGGCAGCTCGATGTCCCCGCCAAGCACCTGCCCCCGCGGTGCCAGTTCGGCCCCGTCGATGGACACGATCTCCGCCTCCCCCGCCTCGCGCACGTCGAGCAGGAGGAAATCGCGGCGGCCGGCGGCCCGGTCGGCCAGCAGGTCCCGCAGGCCCGGCGCGTCGATGGAGGGCAGCACGCGTTCCACTGCAGGAGCGACCCCGCAAAACGCCGGGTAGTCCTCCAGCAATTCGGTCGGCTGCACGGTGTCGGGGTCCGGGCGCAGGCGGATCTCCCGCCAGGTCATGGCCAGCGCATCGAGGATGAGCACCCGGCCCAGCAGCGAGTCGCCGATCCCGGTCACCAGCTTGATCGCCTCGGCGGCCATGACGGAGCCGATCTGGGCGCACAACACGCCGAACACCCCGCCTTCGGCGCAGGAGGGGACGGTGCCGGCCGGTGGCGCCTCCGGATACAGGTCGCGGTAGGTCGGCCCGTGGCCGTTCCAGAACACGCTGACCTGGCCGTCGAAGCGCAGGATCGAACCCCACACATACGGTTTGCCCAGGATGGCGGCTGCGTCGTTGACCAGGTAGCGGGTCGCGAAGTTGTCGGTCCCGTCCAGGATGAGGTCGTAGCCGGCGAAGAGCTCCAGCGCGTTGGAACGCTCGAGATGTTCGGTATGGAGGACGACGTCGGTGAACGGGTTGATCCCGGTGATCGACTCCCGCGCGGACTCGCCCTTGCCCTGGCCCAGGTTGGACATGCCGTGGATGACCTGGCGTTGCAGGTTCGAGACCTCCACGGTGTCGTCCTCGACGATGCCCAGGGTGCCCACCCCGGCGGCCGCCAGGTAAAGCAGGGCCGGGGACCCGAGCCCGCCGGCGCCGATGACCAGGATCCTGGCGTTCTTCAGCCGCCGCTGCCCGGCCATCCCCACCTCGGGGATGATGATGTGCCGTGAATAGCGTTTGAGTTCGTCCGCCTCCAGTTCCGGCCCCGGTTCAACCAGGGGCGCCGGGCGGTGGTCTGTCGCTTCCTGCATGGGGCCAGTTTAGCCACGGGGCGGAATACGCGGCGGAATACCCATGGGTAGACTAGGCACAGCCCGGCACGACGACGGCGTCCCGGCGGAGAGGCAGGCAGTGGAGCGCAGGACAGAACATTCGCAGCGGACACCGCGGATGCCCCGGGACCAACGCCGACGGCAGCTGCTCACGGCAGCCCACCAGGTGTTCGTCGCCCATGGCTACCATGGTGCGGCGATGGACGAGATCGCCGATGTGGCGATGGTCAGCAAACCGGTGCTCTACCAGCACTTCCCGGGCAAGCGGGAACTCTACCTGGCGCTGCTCGACGAGCACCTGGAGGACCTGACGGCCCGGCTGCTGCGGGCCATCGCCTCGACCACCGACAACAAGCAGCGCGTGCACGCGACCATCCGCGAGTTCTTCGGGTTCATCGCCAGCGACAGCCAGGCCCACCGGCTGGTCTTCGAGTCGGACCTGATGCACGATCCGGACGTCAGCTCGCGCCTGGAGGCCTTCAACGCCCGCTTCGCCGACGCCATTGCCGGGGTGATCTCCGAGGACACCGGGCTGAGCCGGGCCCAGGCGGTGCTGCTTGGACGCGCCATGTCAGGCATGGCGCAGGTTTCCGCGCGTTATTGGCTGGAACTGGAGGGCCAGGTCGACCTCGATGAGGCCAGTGAACTGGTGTCCCGTTTAGCTTGGCGCGGAATCGGTCGGTTTCCCAAGGAAGCCTGACGTAGATTGTTCACTGACGTAGACCGGCGCCACCACCCGGCGCCCACCCCCGATTGATAGAGGAGCCACCATGGACGTGCGCATCGGAATCCAGAATGTAGCCCGCGAGGTTGTCATCGAATCCGCCGAAACCGCCGAGCAGGTCACCCAGACCGTTCGCGATGCCATCAGCGGTTCCACCGACCTGGTGCTCACCGATGCCAAGGGCCGCCAGATCATCGTCCCGGCCGGTGTCATCGGGTACGTGGAAGTCGGCGCCGAGGAACAGCGCCGCGTGGGCTTCGCCGCCCAGGCGTAGCCTCCGGCCCGCCGCCAACGGCCGGTCCCGACGCATCCGTCGGGGCCGGCCGTTGGCGTGGGTGGGTGCTCTGGCGCCGTGCCGTGGCTCCGCGCCGCGCACCGCCGTGTCAGTTCTCCGGCAGGTGCCCGATCTCGGTGCACACGCACACCCGGTTGCCCTCCGGATCGGTGTAGACGCGGAAGGAAGGATGGTGTGCCCCGTCCCCTTCTCCCCCGGCGGGTCGAATGCGCTCACGCTCGACGTCCAGGGAACTCAACGGTATGTGGCGGTCCAGGTGGAAGCGGTTCTCCGATGGCGTGTCGGTGACCTGGAACCAGATGGTGGGGTTGCGTCCTTCGGGGTCCACGAGATCGCCGTTGTCCTCCAGCCGGTAGCCCAGGGCGCTGGTCCAGAACCCGGTGATTTCCGAGGGATCGGGTGTGTCCAGGCACAGTTCCACTGTGGTGTGCCGGTGGGGTTCGGCGCGTCCGCCACAGCGTCCGGCTGCCGCTGAGGCGGCGGCGGCAAACCGGGTGTCCTTGCCGGTGACCTGGCTTCCTGCGTCGTGCGATGACAGCCCCAGGAACACTGTGTTGTAGCGCCACTCCAGATCGGGGTGGTGGTTCTGGTCCTCGGCGATGGCACCGATGGCCGCGATGAAGGCGATGGCGGCCGCCGAGGTGTCGAACGCATAGGCCGTCACCAAGGCGCCGATGCGGTAGCGCCAATCGGGCAGTTCCGAGAGTGCCGCCTCGATCTGTGCTGCGCCCAGTGCCGCCGGGTCCGCGGATGCACCAGTCGATGAACCAGTCGGTGAATCGGTCATGGAGTGCTCCTTTTCTCCCCCACGCCCCATGCTGGTTCCGCGGCTTCAGGCAGTCAACCCCAGGGCTGCCATGCGCCGGGAGTGGTTTTCCACGAGGGTGGCGAACAGCCGGGCCAGGCGCTCTTCGCCGTCGTCGTGCGTGGAGGCGAACAACTGGTCGAAGCGCAGGCCGCGTTCGTTGATCCTGCGGGCCTGGGTCAGCGCCTCGCCGAGCAGCCGGCGTCCCCAGAGGGCCAGCCGCGAGGCCAGGCGCGGATCGTCGTCCAAGGCGGTCCGCAGGCGGTCGTGGAGCCACTCGTTCTGCTCATCCAGCGCCTGCACCTCCTGGACCAGCAACCGTGCCTCCGGGGCCAACGCCCGGGCGATGGCCACGTAGAAGTCCCCGGAGACGGAATCGATGACGTGGGCCTTCATGAGCGACTCGAACCAGTCCCCGGGGCGGGTGCGCTCATGCATGGCGTCGATGGAGGCCATGAACGGTTCCATGGCAGGCGCCGGGTCCTCACCGCGGGCGGCGATGGCGGCGACGACGCGTTCGTAGTGCCCGAATTCGTGGACGGCCAACCGGGCCAGCGCCTCCCGGTCGGCCAGGGTGGGCGAGAACCGCGCATCCGATGAGAGGCGTTCGAAAGCCGTCAGCTCCCGATAGGCCATCAGCCCGTAGAGGGCCAGTTCGGCACGGGTTCGGGTCGCATCGTCAAGGATCGGCGGCGGCAGCTCGGTCATGGAATCCAGCCTACTCCGAGGTCACTTCGGTGGGGGCAGGCACTGTTTTCGCGTCCGATTGTGGTTAGGCTGGCCCCTGTGGTGCGCAAACTCATCGATGTGAAGTCCAGTGCCCGCCAGTCCCGGCTTGCCGCCGCGTTGGACGGGCTCGCCGAATCCCTTCAGCTGCCGGCCGGCTACCCGCCGGACGCGCTGGCCGAGGCGCGTTCCGCCGTGGACGGGTTGCGGCTTCCCGCCACCGAGCTGACCGGCATCGAGTTCGTCACGATCGACCCGCCGACCTCGACGGATCTGGACCAGGCGGTGCACATCGAACGCGATGGCACGGGCTACACGGTCAGCTATGCCATTGCCGACGTCCCCGCTTTCGTCCCGTCCGGCGGGGCGCTGGATGCCGAGACCCGGCGCCGCGGCCAGACCCTGTACCTGCCGGGGCGCCGCATCCCCCTGCATCCCGAGATCATCAGCGAAGATGCCGGTTCCCTGCTGCCGGGCCAACGCCGCGGCGCCTACGTCTGGAGATTCCACCTGGATGCGCAGGCCCGGGTGACCGGGACCGAACTGGTGCGGGCCACCGTCCGCAGCCGGGCCAAACTGGACTATGCGGGAGTGCAGGCCGCCATCGACGACGGCACGGCGCCGGCCTCGCTGGCCCTGTTGAAGGAGGTCGGGCTCAAGCGCATCGACGCCGAGCGCGAACGCGGCGGCGCCAGCCTGCGCATCCCCGAGCAGGAGGTCGAGGTCGACGACGACGGCGTCTACCAGCTGGAGGCGCGGGCTCCGCTTCCGGTGGAGGACTGGAACGCACAGATCTCCCTGATGACCGGTATGGAAGCCGCGAAGATCATGCTCGAGGGCCGCCTCGGGATCCTGCGCACCATGCCCTCCCCCGACGAGCACAGCTCCACGGCGTTCCGCCAGGAGGCCGCGTCGCTGGGCACACCGTGGGAGGAAGGCGTCCCCTACGGCGATTTCCTCAGGTCCCTGGACGTGTCCCGGCCACGCCAGCTGGCCATCATGCACGCGGCGACGTCGCTGTTCCGCGGGGCCGGGTACACGGCGTTCGACGGCGAGGTGCCGAAGGAACAAACGCAGGCCGCCATCGCCGCCCCCTACGCCCACACCACCGCGCCGTTGCGCCGCCTGGTCGACCGGTTCGTCCTGGTCGTGTGCGAACACCTGGTGCGCGGCGCCGCGGTGCCCGAGCCGATCCGCCAGACGCTGCCCCAACTGCCCGAATTGATGCAGTCCTCCAACCAGCTCGCCGGCCAGGTCGAACGGGCCGCGTTGGACACCGTGGAGGCTGCCCTGCTGGTGGACCGGATCGGGGAGACGTTCGACGCAGTCACCCTCAATGGCGCCAGCCCCGAACAGATCGCCGCGGCGCGCGACAACGGCCACGCCCCGGGCGGACGGCTCCAGATCCTGGACCCCGCGGTCAACGCCCGTTTCGAGGGGACCGCTGAGGCCGGCGAGCGCGTGAAGGCCGAACTCATCGAGGTGGACCTGGACCAGCGCACCGTGCTGTTCAGGATTCCCTAGGGGATCCGGCGGGCGGCGGCCCGCTCAGGCGAGGGTGAATTCGGCGCGCCCCGTGGGGCTCGAGGACGCCCGGGCCATGGGCCGGCGCGGGATCCTCCCGCCACGATGGGCCAGGCGTCCGGCGCAGACGGCCAGGCGGAACGCCTCGGCCATCAGCGCCGGTTCCGCGGCGCGGGTCACCGCGGTGGCCAACAGGACGGCATCGCAACCCAACTCCATGGCCAGGGCGGCATCTGAGGCAGTCCCGATGCCGGCGTCGAGCACCACGGGGACGCTGAGCTTCGAGGCAATGTATTCGATGCTGTGGGGGTTCAGGATCCCCTGGCCGGTCCCGATCGGCGAGCCCAGCGGCATGACAGCTGTACAGCCCAGGCCCTCCAGCCGTTGCGCTGACACCGGATCGTCGTTCGTGTAGGCGAAGACCTTGAACCCCTCGGACACCAGTGTTTCGGTGGCCGCGAGCAATTCCGGGATGTCGGGCAGCAACGACTCGTCGTCGGCGATGACCTCGAGCTTGATCCAGTCGGTGCCCACCGCCTCACGGGCCAGCCGGGCCGTCATGACCGCTTCGTGCGCCGTGTGGCAGCCTGCGGTGTTCGGCAGCAGCCTGATGCCCAGGCGCTGAAGCAACGCGAAGATGGTTTCACCTCCCGGCGCCACGGCATGGCGTCTCATCGAGACGGTGGTGATCTCGGTCCCCGAGGCACGCAGCGCGTCCTCCAGGACATCGCGGCCGGGGGCTCCCCCGGTGCCGGTGATCAGGCGGGAGGCCAGCCGGATGCCGTCGATGACCAGGGCGTCGTCCCCCACCGGTTCAGCCACCCTGCACCGCCGAGAGCAGCTCGACGTGGTCCCCGGCCGCGAGGGGCGTACCCGCCCAGGCGGAGCGGGGGACGACTTCCCCGTTAACTGCCACTGCCACGCCCCGCGGGCACCCCGCAGTGGCGGCATCCCCGGCAGTACCGCCGGTAGCGGGGGTCCCGGTTTCACGCAGGACGAGCTGCAGCACGCTCATCGCGGTATGTGGTTGCGCCGTTCCGTTGAGGGTCAGCGTGGCGTCGGGGCTGTTCATGAGAATCTCCAGGGGTCGAAGGGGTCCAGGCCATGGGGGTCCAGGGCCGCCGGAGGCGGGTGCCGGGGTCGGCCCGTCGTCGCCGGGCCGACCAGTGCCGAGACGGCCGCCGCCGCGGCGACGCTGAGCAGCACGCCATGGCGGTGGAATCCGGTCGCCGCAATCAGCCCCGGTGCGATCCGCCCGAGCAGCGGCAGGTTGTCGGGGGTCCCGGGGCGGGCCCTGGCGGTGGCCTCGAGCAGTTCGAAGCGCCCGAGGGCGGGCATGACGCGCAGGGCATCACGCAGCAGGCGGTGGGCGCCCTCGACGCTGACCCCGTCCTGGAGGTCCTCGCGTTCGGTCGCCCCGACGACGACCTCCCCGTCGGAGCGCGGCAGGATGTAGACGCCCTGCCCATCGACCAGTGCCCGGACGGTGGGCCCGGCCGGCGGCCAGGACGCGGAGGTGGGACGCAGGCGCATCACGTCACCATGGATCGGGCGCACGGGACGCCGCCAGCGCTCCGGCAGGCCGCCGATCCCGAGTTCCGCGCTCCCGTACCCTGGTCTCCCGACACCGGTGGCCAGCACCACCTCATCGGCCCACACCCGGTTCTCCGGGCCACCTGTCCCCACCTGGACGCTCCATCCACCGCGACATGGCACGACGGCGGTGGCCCGCTGCCGCAGCACGCGCGCCCGGGGCTCGGCTTCCACGGCGCCGAGCAGGGCCCTTGCGGTGCGCCGCGGGTCCGCCTGTGCGTCGCCCGGTGCGCTGAAGGCTCCGGCCAGGCGGGGTGCCAGCAGTGGCTCGGCGGCGCGGGCGGCCGCCGTTCCCAGCTCCCCGATCCGCAGCCCGGCGGCACGTTGGGCTGCCGCCAGGTCGGCCAGTGCCTCCCGGTCGGCGGCATCGGCGGCCACCACCAGCGTCCCGGGCGAGGCGTATCCGGTACCGAGCCCGGTAGCGGCCTCCAGGTCGCGGGCCCACTGCGGCCACCCGGCAGCCGATGGAACGGACAGGGCCAGCAGGTCCGCTTCCTGGCGGTGGAATTCGGTCACTGCTGCGAGCATGCCCGCGGCGGCGTGGGTTGCCCCGCCGGCCGGCTCGGGGTCCACCAGGGTCACGGTGTGTCCGGAACGGGCCAGCTCCCAGCCGATGGACAGGCCGATGATCCCGGCTCCGATGATGGTGCACTGCATCCAGTGTTGCCTTCCCTCCGCCGGCATGATCCGGATCAGGTGTAGCGGTCGGCGCCGCGTCGCATCCTGTGCGACAGCGCCCTCTCAGCCCGTGTGCGGGCTCCCGTGGTCTGGATCCACCCTAGCCCACGCCGCGCGGGGGCCGCCGGCGGACGGGCCGCTGGGCCCCGGGGGGCTAGACTGGCAGGGTAGACAAGGATGCCCGGTCGTACCAGACGCATTTTCTTGGCAGGACTTCCCAGCGAACCTGCACCCTGTGCGCGATCATTCGCGCTCGTTAGCCCACGATCGGCTCCGCTGGACGTGCCGCTGCAGCGGTGGACTCCGCTCCCGGAGACGGGGGACGTTGAGCACACCGTGCCCCGGCGCCTAAACGAATGAGATTTCATTGAATACTGAGCAACAAATCACCGACGACACAGGGACCGAACAGCTCGAGGTCGACGGGACCCTGGCCACCGTGGAAGCACCCCACGAGATCCCCGAGCAGACCTTTGCCGACTTCGGCGTCCGCGCCGACATCGTGGAGTCCCTCGCCGGTGCAGGCATCATCCACCCCTTCCCGATCCAGGCGATGACCCTGCCCGTCGCCCTCGCCGGCCACGACATCATCGGCCAGGCCAAGACCGGCACCGGCAAGACCTTCGGCTTCGGCATCCCCGCCCTGCAGCGGGTCATCGGCCCCGATGACGCGGACTACGACAAGCTGCCCACCCCCGGTGCACCCCAGGCCCTCATTGTGGCGCCCACCCGTGAACTGGCCAACCAGGTCTCGGCCGACATCCAAAAGGCCTCCACCAAACGCAATGCCCGCATCGCCACCATCTATGGCGGCCGGGCCTACGAGCCGCAGATCGAACAGCTGGCCGCCGGAGTGGAAATCGTCGTCGGCACCCCCGGGCGCCTGATCGATCTCCACAAGCAGAAGCACCTGAACCTGAAGAACATCCGCATCGTCGTGCTCGACGAGGCCGACGAGATGCTCGATTTGGGATTCCTGCCGGACGTCGAGACCCTGCTGGCCGCCATTCCCGCGGTCCACCAGACCATGCTGTTCTCCGCCACCATGCCCGGGGCCGTGGTCTCCATGGCCCGGCGCTACATGTCCCACCCGACCCACATCCGGGCAGCGGATCCCGAGGACGAGGGCATCACCAAGAAGGACATCCGCCAGGTGGTCTACCGTGCCCACCAATTGGACAAGGACGAGGTCGTGGCACGGATCCTCCAGGCGGAGGGCCGCGGCCGCACCATCATCTTCACCAAGACCAAGCGCTCGGCGGCCAAGCTCAGCGAGGAACTGATCGACCGCGGTTTCGCCGCCGGTGCCATCCACGGCGACCTCGGCCAGGGCGCCCGGGAACAGGCGCTGCGTGCCTTCCGCAACGACAAGGTCGACGTGCTGGTCGCCACCGACGTGGCGGCCCGTGGCATCGACGTCGACGACGTGACGCACGTGATCAACCTGCAGTGCCCCGAGGACGAGAAGACCTACCTCCACCGGGTCGGCCGGACCGGCCGGGCGGGCAACAAGGGCACCGCGATCACGTTCGTGGACTGGTCCGATGTCCCGCGGTGGGGCCTGATCAACAAGGCCCTCGGTCTCGACCAGGCCGAGCCCGTCGAAACGTATTCCTCCTCGCCGCACCTGTTCTCGGACCTTGACATCCCGGTGGGCACGAAGGGGCGTTTGCCCCGGAACCAGCGCAAGCTGCAGGGGCTCTCGGGTGAGAAGCTCGAGGACCTGGGCGAAACCGGCAAACGGCACGGTGATCGTGACGGAGCCCGGGGCGCCGGTTCGCGCGGGGGCCGGGGTCCCGGCCGCGGCCGTGGATCGGAATCCGGTAGTGAGGGCGGCGGCCGCCGCGGCCACGGTCACGGCCGCTCGGACCGCCCCAACCGCGAGGTCACCGGCGAGGCCAAGAGCCAGCCGGCGGACGCGTCGACTGCGGATGCAGGCGACGAAGCGGCGCGCCCGGCACGCCGTCGTCGTTCGCGGACCCGCCGCCACCACGGCGAGGTCGTCAACCGGCCCGAGTCGGAGTAGGCCGTTGGGCGATGACACGCCCGGGCTCAAGGGGGACTCCGGGCAACCGTCCGGGGTCCCCCTTCCCGCCGGGGGCGGCCCTGCATGGTCCCCCGACGGGCCCGACCTGGTCGTCCATGCCGACAATTCAGGGTTCCTGCCGACGCTGCCCGATGGCGCGTTCACGCTCATCTACATCGACCCGCCCTTCAACACCGGGCGCACGCAGGCCCGCCAACGCACCACCATGGTCCGTGCCGTCGACGGAGCCGGGGATCGCGTGGGGTTCAAGGGGGCCAGCTACTCCACCATTCGCGGCACCCTGCACAGCTACGACGACGCGTTCGATGACTACTGGGCCTTCCTCGAGCCCCGCCTGCTCGAAGCCTGGCGCCTGCTGGCCGACGACGGCACGTTGTACCTGCACCTCGACTTCCGCGAGGTGCACTACGCCAAGGTGATGCTCGACGCCATCTTCGGTCGTGAGTGCTTCTTGAACGAGATCATCTGGGCCTACGACTACGGCGCCCGTGCCAAGCGCCGCTGGCCGGCCAAGCACGACAACATCCTGGTGTACGTGAAGAACCCGGCGGCCTACCACTTCAATTCCGAAGACGTCGACCGGGAACCCTATATGGCCCCGGGGCTGGTCACCGCCGAGAAGGCGGCACGGGGCAAGCTGCCCACCGATGTCTGGTGGCACACCATCGTCTCGCCCACCGGCAAGGAGAAGACCGGCTACCCCACGCAAAAACCCCTGGGCATCCTGCGACGGATCATCGCCGCCAGCAGCCGACCGGGCGATTGGGTGCTGGACTTCTTCGCCGGATCTGGCACCACCGGGGCAGCCGCCGCGGATCTGGGCCGCCGGTTCGTCTGCGTCGACGCGAACCCCCAGGCGATCGAGACCATGCGGGCGAGGATGCCGCAGGCCACGGTCTTCCGCCAGGGCTGACCGGCGATCCCACACCGGCCACCGCCCGCCGCCCACCATGCAGCAAGCCGCGCCCGGCGCACCGTGGGGTGCGTCGGGCGCGGCTTGCTGCGCGGGGAGGTGCCGGCTCAGACCATCTTGCGGTGTTCGCGGCGCGCCTCGAGCCACTCGCGCAGGAATGCGCGGGTGATGACGAAGAGCGTCCCGGCCACGACGAGTGGCCAGATCAGCACGTACAGGGTCAGGAAAATCGGTTCCATGTTCGTCTCCTTCGGGGGTTAGCGCTGCGTGGCAGCGGAGTCGGCAACTGCGGGATCCACGGGGTCGAAGTCGCCCACGGTGTCCTTGATGGTCGAGAAGTCGAAGTCCATCCTCGACCGCGCGGAGAGCGCGTAGCAGACCACGGTGGAGACCGCGTAGGCGACCAGGGAGCCGCTGAGGACCGCGTAGTCGTGCAGGTGGCCGAAGGCAAAGGGCGCGGCCACGACGGCCGAGACGATGCCCGCGATGCGCGCCACCCGGCCACCGAAGAAGCCGAAGCACATCAGGCCGATGACGACGCCGATGCCCACGATCGACATGACGTCGACTGCCAGGCCCCAGAGCCCATCCACGCCGATCCAGGAGAAGCGCACGGGGATGAAGACGGCCAGGGCGGTGATGACCGCCGCGACGAAGGCGCTGTTGGTGACTTTGGACCAGTAGAAGCTGGCGATCACCGGGAAGACGAGGCAACCCCAGAGTGCGCCGACGAAGACCAGCAGGTCCAGGATGTTCATCTGCCCGCTGGCGAAGTACAGCCCGGCACCGGTGGCCACGACCATTGTGATCCGGCCGACCAGCAGCATGGTCTTGGGGCTGGCCTTGCCGCGTTTGGCGACGTTCTGCCCGTAGATGTCGGCCATCATGATCGAGGACAACGCACACAGGTCAGCGTCAGCGGTGGAGGACAGCGCCCCGATGACCATGATGAGGAACAGGCACAGCAGCACCGGTCCCAGGTAGGTGGCGGCCATCTGCGGGATGAGGTTGTTCAGGTCCCCACCCGTGGGGCTGATGCCCAGGTAGAGGGCCATGACGCCGAGCATGCCGATGCCGATGATCGTGGCCCCGTAGCCGACCGTCGCGGTGACGAACGTCTTCTTGATCAGGTCCTCGCGCACCGCGAACAGGCGTTGGGCGATCGTCTGGTTGCCGATGGCGTAGGCCAGGACGGCGGCAATGTAGGGGGCTCCCTGGTTCATGAAGGCGTCGGAGGAGAAGAAGTTCCCCTGCTGCGCCGTCAGGTTCGGGGCACCCTGGACGAACATGTCGGGGCCGCCGGCGGCGAAGAAGACCACGGGGATGATGATCACGACGGCACCGAGCATGGCCAGCACCTGCGCGAAGTCGGTCATGACCGAGGCGCGGAACCCCGACCACAGGGCGTAGAGCAGGGTGCCGGCGGCGACGGCCAGGATGCCCTGCTGGAAGCTGAACGGTGAGAGCATCGCGATCAGCGCGCCACCGGCGATGAAGTTGCTGGTCACGCTGATCAGGCTGCCGACGACGTTGGAGCCGGCCAACATCAGCTGGCTGGCCCGCCCGTGGCGGGCGTACATGACCTCGGCGAGGGTGTGGGCGCGGGGTGCGACCTTGCGGATGCGCTTGCCGAACGGGTAGATGAACAGGATCATCAACGCGCCCCAGAGGCCGTAGTGGATGGGCCCGGAGATGCCGTAGGTGTAACCGGAGGTGGCCGAGGCATACATCGACGAGGCCCAGATCCAGGTGGCTGTCATGCTGGCCGCGGATATCCCGAAGCCGATCTTGTTGCCGGCCGTCATGTACCCGTCGGCGTTTTCCTTCTTCTTGCCAATCCCGAGGGTCATGATGAACGTACCCCCATAAAACAGCACCAGCACGGCGATGACCAACCATCCGCTCAACTGCTGGAGCTCCACACCGTTCGGTGCCATGATGCTCCTCTACTCACGGGGCAGGCCACCGGATGCCTCCCTTTGCCGCAGCGCGCCGGCCCGTCAGCTTCGGGCTCCATTACCTGGCCGCCGCGAAGCGGGCTTGGTCCGGTGTGGACGCATTCAGGGCGCGCATCCCATCCGGCACGCGCATCGAACCAGCTGGTCCGCATTCGGCGCAGTGCACGTGGCTACCCGGCTCTCGGGTCCTGGCCACGCCTACGGCAGGGGCCGCCGAGCGGCCCGCTGTGGGATCGGGGGTCGACGAGACGCTCGGATCAACGCTCGACAAGTTGCCTCGGGCAACCCCCTACAAAAGTTGAGCCTACCACCACGTCACTTCACGGCCGGCATGCCCGGCGCACCATGAAGCCGCCTAGACGTGCGTGAACCCCACCGGGGCGCTGCCCGTCCCCGCTTCCAGGACACGCCCGAGCATGGCGGGTTCGGTGGTGTTCTCGCCGAGCCGGTTCGGCTTTCCCCGCCCGTGGTAGTCGCTGGAGCCGGTGACGATCAGCCCATGCCGGTCGGCCAGCCGGTGGAGGAAGCCGCGTCCCTCGGGCGAATTGTCACGGTGGTCGATTTCCAGGCCCAGCAGGCCGGCGTCGATCATCTCCTCGAACACCGCAGGTGCCACCACCCGTCCGCGCAGCTCGGCCATGGGGTGGGCGAACACCGGGACCCCACCGGCCGCGCGGACCAGCTCCACGGCCCGGACGGGGTCAACGGCGTAGTGGCCCACGTAGTACCGCGAATGGGACGTCAGGACGGTGGCAAACGCCTCGCTGCGATCGGAGACGACACCCGCGGCGACCAGGGCATCGGCGATATGCGGTCGCCCCAGCGTCGCCCCGGGCGTTGACTGCTCGGCCACCAGGTCCCAGGTGATCGGGTAGTCCTCCGCAATGAGCTCGACCATGTGCCGGGCCCTGTCGATCCGTGCCCCGCGCGCCTTGTTGATCTCCTCGAGCAGATCGGGGTCGGCCGGGTCATGCAGGTAGCTGAGCAGGTGCACGCTCGTGCCCTGGGCCGCCTTGCAGGAGATCTCCATGCCGGGAACCAGCCCGATCCCCAGTTCGAGGGCGGCCTCCCCCGCTTCCGCCCAGCCGGAGGTCTGGTCGTGGTCCGTCAGCGCAACGACGTCGAGTCCTGCAGCCGCGGCGGCGGCCACCAGCTGGGCCGGGGTTTCGGTCCCGTCGGAAATATTCGAATGCGCATGCAGGTCGATCAGCATCCAGCCAGCATACCGGCGCCTTGGTGTATCGCCCCGGCTTTGAGACGATGGGACGGTGATGACTGATGCGAACAATACCCCCGGTAGCGATCAACCCCTCGAGGAGCGTGTGAACAACCGTTCGCAGCGTCCCTCCTCGCAGGCCTTCAAGGACTTCATGGCCTCCCAGTGGGCCCCGTCCACCCAAGCGACCTCCCCCGGCCCGGATGCCGTGGCACCCTATGCAGCGGCCCGCCGCCATGCCCTGTCCAGCCGGTTCCCGGGTGAACGCCTGGTCATTCCCGCAGGACCGCTGAAGGTCCGCTCCAATGACACGGACTACCGTTTCCGCCCGCATTCGGGTTTTGCCCACATGACAGGGCTCGGTGTCGACCACGAGCCCGACGCCGTGCTGGTCCTCGAGCCCACCGATCAGGGGGCAGGGGACGACGGCGGCAACCACCACGCCACCCTGTACTTCCGGCCGATGGCCGGCCGGGACTCGGAGGAGTTCTACTCGGACGCCCGCTCGGGCGAATTCTGGATCGGCACGCGCCCGACGCTTGACGACCTGGCTTCGCGCCTGCAGCTGCCCACGGCACACATGGACGTCGAACTCGAGGACGCCATCACCCGCGATGCCGGGGCCGCGGAATTCGGCGGACTGCGGATCCGCCTGCTGCGCGACGTCGACCTGAACTGCGATGCCCTGGTGGACACCTCGCGCATCAACACCGGGGTCGACCTGGAGGCCTCCGATCATCTCGACGCCGAACTGGCCGAGGCGCTCTCGGAGCTGCGCCTGGTCAAGGATGACTGGGAAATCGAGCAGATGCGCACCGCCGTCGAGGCCACAGTCAACGGCTTCCATGACGTCGTGGAGGAGCTGCCGCGGGCCATCGAGCACAAGCGCGGCGAGCGGGTCGTGGAGGGCGCGTTCTTCGCCCGGGCCCGCGAAGAGGGCAATGACCTGGGCTATGACACCATCGCCGCGTCCGGTAACAACGCCACGGTGCTGCACTGGATCCGCAACACCGGACAGGTCAACACCGGGGACCTGTTGCTGGTCGACGCCGGCGTCGAGGCCGACTCCCTCTACACCGCAGACATCACCCGCACCCTGCCGGTGAACGGCAGGTACTCCGACGTCCAGCGCAAGATCTACCAGGCCGTCCTGGATGCCGCCGATGCCGCCTTCGAGGTGGCACGCCCCGGACGCAGGTTCCGTGAACTGCATGAGGCGGCGCTGAAGGTCCTGGCCGAACGGCTCGACGACTGGGGCCTGCTCCCGGTCCCGCTGGAGGAGGCGCTGTCCGCCGATGGCCAGCACCACCGCCGGTGGATGCCGCACGGGACCAGCCACCACCTCGGCCTGGACGTCCACGATTGCGCGCAAGCCAAACGCGATCTGTACCTGGACGCCGTGCTGGAACCGGGAATGGTCTTCACGATCGAGCCCGGGCTCTACTTCAAGTCGGAGGACCTGTCAGTGCCGGAGGAGTACCGCGGCATCGGCGTCCGCTTGGAAGACGACGTGCTGGTGACAGCCGACGGCTGCGAGAACCTCAGCGCGGCCTTGCCGCGGACACCCGAGGACGTCGAGTCGTGGATGGCGGGCATCTATGCACCGACGGGCGAATAGCCCCCGGCGTACAGCGCAAACGCCAGCGGCCGGCCGTTCCCCCACGGGGATCGGCCGCCCGCTGGCGTTGGGCCCGGATCAGGCGTTCGGTGCGTCGCGATCGCGCGGTGCGTCCGCATCCTGTCCCCCATCGTTTTGCCCCGGCGCCTGCTCGGGGGCCGGAACGGTGGGGTGCTGTTCGGGGGCGACCCGGATGCCGTATTGCGGGCGGCCATCGGGCAGGTCGGAGTAGGCAGGTGCCGCCGCCGGTGCCGCCGGCTGCCCGTCCGGCTTCCCCGCGCCATCGGCCGGTGCGCCGTGTCCTTCGGGTGCCTTCGTGGTGTCCTGTCCGCCGGCCGACGTCCCGCCCTGGGACCCGGCCCCGGGCTGGCGCGGTGGCGCCCAGGCGGGGTTGACTTGTTGGGTGCCGACCCGGCTCATCGGCAGCTTGGACGCCAGTTGGCGGGCGGCGGCTGCGTGCTCGAAGGCGACCACCACGTCGTAGTTGGTGGCCATGACCTGGCTGGAGGAGGAGAAGTCGCGCTTACCCTTGCGGAACGAATAGCTCACCACGCCCACGATCATCCAGATGGCGATGCCCAGGCCGACGGAGGAGAGGATCTGCGTCACTCCCCCGTTGGGGCCGAAGATGCTCAGGATCAGCCCCACGAAGATGCCGAACATGGCGCCCTGCGCGGCGCCGGCCAGCGCGACCTTCGGATAGCTCAGCTTGGCGGTGACGCGCTCGACGGTCTTGAGGTCATTGCCGATGATGCTCACTCCGGCCACCGGGAAGTCGTGGTCGGCCAGGTAGTCGACGACCTTCTGGGCGTCCAGGTAGGAATCATAACGACCCAGGATCTCGCCACGGGGCAGCGCGAGGCGGGCGGAAGCGTTCGGGGTGGCGCCGATTGGAGAGCTCATGGCACCATTCTGCCTTGTCGAGGCCCCACCGGTGGTGCATATCGCTGCGGGTGAACCGCGCCACCACGCCCCTTGCCGCCCCCGCGTCGGCCCGTCCACGGGGGCCCGTAGGCAGTAGCCTAGGAGGGTGAGCAGCTCATCCAACAAGGTATTCATTGCCCGCCTGCTCGGCCTCGATGTCTTCGACCCCCTCGGCGACCGTCTGGGCCGGCTGCGGGATGTCGTCGTGTTCGACCGCGGACCGCAGAAACAGGCACTGGGCGTCGGCCTGGTCGTCGAGGTGCCCGGGAAGAAACGCGTGTTCGTTCCCATGACGCGCGTCCAGGCCATGGAGTCCAGCCAGATCATCTGCTCCGGCCTGGTGAACCTGCGCCGTTTCCAGCAACGCGGCGCCGAGACGCTGGTCGTGGCCGAGCTCTTCGACCGTGCCGTGGCGTTCACCGACGGTTCCGGCTCCGGGGTCGTGGAGGACATCGGCCTGCAGCAGCTGCGCAATGGCGACTGGGCCCTGTCGGACTACTACATCCGCCGTGGCGAACCCGCCGGCGGGTTCCGGGCGCTGCGCCGGCTGGCCCGCGGGCACCGGGTGCTGGTCGCCTGGGACGAGATCCAGCACGGCAACCGCGACGCCCCGCAGGCAGCCACCCAGTTCGTCGCGGCCCACGATGAACTCAAGCCGGCCGACTTCGCCGAGGCGCTGCATGAGATGAGCGACAAGCGCCGCGTCGAGGTCGCCACCGAACTGCAGGATGACCGGCTGGCCGACGTGCTCCAGGAACTGCCCGACGACGAACAGGTGCAGATCCTCTCGTCCCTGGACATGGAACGCGCCGCCGTCGTGCTGGAGGAGATGGACCCCGACGACGCGGCCGACCTGCTCAACGAGCTCGACGAGGGCCAGCAGGAGGCCCTGTTGCAGCTCATGGAACCCGAGGAAGCCAAGGACGTCCGCCGCCTGCTCGAATACGAGGAGAACACGGCGGGTTCGATGATGACCCCGGTGCCGATCGTCCTGGCCCCCGAGACAACTGTGGCCGAGGCGCTGGCCAATGTCCGCCAGGAGGAGATCAGCCCCGCACTGGCCTCCAGCGTGTACGTGTGCCGGCCGCCGCTGGAAACGCCGACCGGGAAGTACCTGGGCATGGTCCACATCCAGGCGCTGCTGCGCTATCCGCCGCCCGAACAGGTCGGCAACATCCTGGATACCGATCTGGAACCGGTGCTCGACGTGGCCGATATTTCCGAGGTCTCGCGCATGCTGGCCGCCTACAACCTGACCTCGTTGCCGGTGGTGAACCGCGACGGCCGGCTGGTCGGGGCGGTCACCGTCGATGACGTCCTGGACCACATCCTGCCCGAGGACTGGCGAACACACGACGACGAGACGGAAGTGAAGGGGGCTACGAGCCATGGCTGAGCAGAAGAACACGGGATCCGGCCTGGACACCCCGCTGGGCGCCCGCGCCCGGTTGTGGCCGCGGGTCTCCCCCAACCCCGACGCCTTCGGCAAGGCCACCGAGGGCTTCGCCCGTTTCATGGGCACCCCGGCGTTCCTGGTCTACATGTCGGTCTTCTGCGTGTTCTGGCTGGCCTGGAACACGTGGGGGCCGCAATCGCTGCGGTTCGACTCCGCCGCCTTGGGGTTCACCGCGCTGACGCTGATGCTCTCGCTGCAGGCCTCCTACGCGGCGCCGCTGCTGCTGCTGGCCCAGAACCGCCAGGACGACCGGGACAAGGTCTCCCTGACGGAGGACCGCAACCGGGCCGAGCGGAACCTGTACGACACCGAATACCTCACCCGCGAACTGGCCGCCCTGCGCATCGTCCTGCGCGATGTCGCCACCCGCGACTATGTGCGCAGCGAACTGCGCTCGGCGCTGGAGGAGCTCGTGGAATCGAACGACGGCGAGGACATCAGGCTGCGTGGCAAGGCACCCAAGCGCCGGGAAAAGGTCTCCGACGCCACCACCACCCTGCCGCGCGTGCAGCAGGAGCGCCGGCGCCCGGCCGGTGACGGCACCGAAGGGGGCAACGAGTAGCTTGGCCCCCAGCAGTACCCACGGATCCCTCGACGCCGCAGTCCACGACGCGCTGTCCTCCGTGCAGGATCCCGAACTCCGCCGTCCCATCACCGAACTCGGCATGGTCGACGACGTCCACGTCACCGCCGACGGCACGGCCCACGTGCGCGTGCTGCTCACCATTTCCGGGTGCCCGCTGCGCAGCACGATCGAGGCGGACACCGCGGCCGCCGTCGGCGCGATCGACGGCATCACCGCGGTCCAGGTGGAACTGGGCGTGATGACGCCGCAGCAGCGCGCCACCTTGAAGGAGGGGCTCAAGCGCACCACCATCCCCTTCACCGAGCCGGGTTCGTTGACCCGCGTCATCGCCGTCGCCAGCGGCAAGGGCGGCGTGGGCAAGTCGAGCCTGACGGTCAACCTGGCCTGCGCCATGGCAGCCGACGGCTTGCGGGTGGGCATCATCGACGCCGATGTCCACGGGTTCTCCGTCCCGGGGCTGATGGGCATCACCCAGGCACCGACCCGGGTGGATGAGATGATCCTTCCCCCGGTCGCCCACGGCGTGAAGGTCATCTCCATCGGCATGTTCGTCGAGGGGAACCAACCGGTGATCTGGCGCGGGCCGATGCTGCACCGCGCACTGGAGCAGTTCCTCACCGACGTGCACTTCGGGGACCTGGACGTCCTGCTGTTGGATCTTCCCCCCGGGACCGGGGATGTGGCGATCTCCGTCGGACAGCTCCTGCCGGGTTCCTCGATCCTGGTGGCGACCACCCCGCAGGCCTCGGCCGCGGCGATCGCCGAACGGGCCGGGGCGCTGGCGTCACAGACCGGTCAGCAGGTCATCGGCGTGGTGGAGAACATGTCCTGGCTTGAACTGCCCGACGGCGGGCGGATGTACCCGTTTGGTTCCGGCGGTGGGGCACTGCTCGCGGAGCGCCTGGCCACGTCGCTGGACACCGAGGTCCCGCTGTTGGGCGAGGTGCCCCTGGACCCTGTGTTGCGGGAATCGGCCGATGCCGGAACACCAGTGGTCGTGGCCGCACCCGAGACAGCCTCCGCCCGGCAGATCACTGCCATTGCGCGGGCCCTGTCGCACCGTCCACGTGGCCTGGCCGGGCTGAACCTGGGCGTGACACCAACCCGTTGACCCCGCGCCGGGGCACTGGGATCCGACGGATCAGGTGGCCTCGAGGTCGAACGGGGCGCGTTCGTTGGACTGCAGTGCCGCCCCACCGGAACGCACCGGTGCCGGTGAGGGCAGGGCCCGGGGCTGCCCGGTGGTCCGCTGCCCGGCGCCGGACGTGACGTCGTCGTCGTCGTCCTCCAGCAGGGCATCCTTGATGATCTTGCGGGGGTCGTACTGACGCGGGTCCAGTTTGCGCCAGTCCATGTCGGCGATCTCGTCGCCGACTTCTTCGCGCAATTGTTCCTTGGCGCCGGTGGCCATGCGGCGTACTTCCTTCACCAGGCGCGCCAATTGCTGCGCATAGACCGGGAGCTTGTCCGGGCCCAGCACGAAGACAGCCAACACCAGGAGAATCAGGAACTCGCCACCGTTAATACCGAACACGCTTAGAGATTACCTGTTCTGCGGGGCTCTCCCGAACCGCGTCGGCCGGCTCCGCCCTGGCCGTGTCGCCTCATCCGGGGCTGGTGGCGCATCTAGTGGTCCGTATCCAGGACCAGCAGCCGGGACATGCCGCGGCCCAGCCGGTTCATCAACCCGCCACTGCTGCCCGATTGCGGGGCGAGCCGGGCGTGTTCGGTGGCAACGACACGGTTGAGCACGGCGTTCGTGGTGTCGGTGTGCATCGAGGTGCGCAGGGAGTAGGTGGCCGTCTGCATGTCCAGCTGGGTTCCGTCCTCGAGCGGGGCGATGCCCACGGTTTCCCCGTCGATGTCCCGCAGGTGGGGCTTCGAGGTGCCCACGACGTGCGTGGCCGTCTGCTGCACATCGCCCACGGAGCGTGACAGGGGCGCACGCAACAACGCCACACCGGGGGTTCTCGTCTCGGTCAGGGACAGCTGGCCCTTTGGTCCGGAGTACTCCAGCGTGACGCGGTCGGCGCCGTGGGACCGGCTTCCCGTGGCGCGGACCAGTTCCAGTCCCGTCGCTCGCAGGGTGGGGCAGTTCCAGCCGGCGGCGCGCAGGGCGTCGAGGTCCGCCGCGGTGAGTTCGGTGGCCGATTCGGACCAGGACTCCGCCAGCGGCCCGTTCTCGGTCCCCGTCCCGGAGACGGAGCCTCCCAGCATCCAGGCGGCGCAGAGCACCGCGGCGAGCATGGCGACGACTGCCGCCGATGCCAGCGTCGGTGCCAGGTTGCGCAGCCGCGAGGCATGCCCCTGGTCGTCCAGGGCCGCCGTGGCGAACACGGTCGGTGAAGAGGGGGCCCAGGGGCTCTCGCGGAGCCGGCCGAGCAGGGCGTCATCGGGTAGGTCCCCGTCCTGCGCCGACGCGTTGAAGGACCGCAGCCGCTGCTTCAGGCGCCGCCGGTCCTCCAGCCTCAGCCGGCAGTCGGCGCAGTCGCCGACGTGGCGTTCCAGCGCCCTGCTGTGTCGGGCGTCCAGCTCCCCGTCGAGGTAGTCCTCGATCCGCCGCGCATGTCGGTGGAACATCAGCCCACCTCGGAAACCGCGGGTCCCACCTTGGATCGGTTGCGGTTGGCTGCTGGTTGCGGTGCACGGTGGGAGAGCTTGACGCGCAGCTGCGCGCGGCCCCGGTGGATCCTGGAACGGACGGTGCCGAGCTTGACGCCCAGCGTCTCGGCGACCTCCTCGTAGGAGAGCCCTTCCAGGTCACATAGCACGACGGCGGCACGGAACTCCGGGGCCAGCTCGTCCAGGGCACTCTGGATGTCGATGTCCAGGTTGTTGAATTCGAAGGTGCGTTCCGGCCCCGGGTCCTTGCCGGGCAGGCGCGTTTCGGCGTCCTCGGCGAAGGCATCGAAGCGGATCCGGTTCCGGCGCCGGGCCTGGTCGAGGAAGAGGTTGGTGGTGATGCGGTGCAGCCAGCCGTCGATGGTGCCCGGGGTGAAGTTGTGCAGGGAACGGAACACGCGGACGAAGGTTTCCTGGGTCAGGTCCTCGGCGTCGAAGCGGTTCCCGGTCAGGCGGTAGGCCAGCCGGAAGACCTTCGCTGAATGGTTTTTCACGATCTCGTCCCAGGAGGGCACGACGGCGTCTTGCCCGGCGCTCTCGACAGAGTCACCGACTTCGGGGTTCCGTTTGACAATCACGTTGTCGATTCTTCCCGATCATCCTGTGAAGATGCTGTAGAACCACTGGACAGACGCCCCCATCCTGGGCGCGCCCGTGGGCCACCAGCTACGGCGCTAAGATGGTTCGGGACCCTCCGGTCCCCAGCAAGGCACCCCCCCGATCCCGAGGAAACATCCCACCCCATGAGCTCCGACAAGCACAGCAGCTGGTCCTACACCGAGGCATTGCCCGTCGAGGACGACGTGATCACCCGGGCCCGCGAACGCGCCTACGAACTCGGTGTTGCCCCGGTCGGTCCGGGCATCGCCTCGCTGCTGCAGGTCCTGGCCGCCACTTCCAAGGCGCGCACCGTGGTCGAGGTCGGGTCCGGGGTCGGCGTCTCGGGTGTCAGCCTGTTGCGCGGCCTGTCACCGCAAGCGGTGTTCACCACCATCGACATCGACGTCGACCATCTCAATGCCGCACGCCAGGCCTACCTGGATGCCGGCATCCCGGCCAACCGCACCCGCACCATCGGCGGGCGGGCCCGCGATGTCCTCCCCCGGCTGACCGACGGGGCCTACGACCTGGTCTTCATCGACGCCGACAAGCCGAACCTGGTGGAGTATGCCGAACACGGCGTGCGGCTGCTGCGCGCCGGGGGCATGCTCATCATCAACGACGCGTTGGACGGCGACCGGGTCCCGCAGCCGGCAGTGCGCGAGCGCAGCACCGTGGCGGCACGCCAGGTCGGAAGGATGCTGCGCGAGAACGAGGACCTGACGGTCACCACGGTGCCCACCGGCACCGGGCTGCTCCTGGCGGTACGCACCGCCTGAGCCGGCCCGCCCCACAGGCAAAAGGCAGGAACACGGCCCGCGCCGACGTTCCTGCCTTCCACGTTGTCCAGCATCATCGTGCGGAGGTCAATCAGTCGGTGACGCCCACCAGGCACGCCTTCAGCTCCGCTGCCTCGTCCGCGTTCAATTCAACGACCAGACGGCCTCCGCCATCAATCGGAACCCGCATGATGAGGCTACGGCCTTCCTTGGTAACCTCCATGGGGCCATCCCCGGTACGCGGTTTCATCGCAGCCATTAATGCTGACTTCCTTCCTGGATGTCACGGTCCCACCCGGGCCCGCGGTTCGTCTCTGACGAGGGGGAAGTTCGCCGCCCCCATTTTTTCAACCTGCACTTCATATTATTCCGGAGATTGGTTCGTGGCGCTAATCACAGGTCCCCGCCGTGTCGCATCGAGCTCCTCCTGAAGCCGGTCGATCTCCCCCGCCAGCACGGCCAGCACCTCGTCGACCTGGTCGCAGCGGTAGCCGCGCAGGCCAACGCCCAGGCGCATGTTCGCCACGTCCTGGGCCGTGGGATGTTCGGGGAGCAGGACCGGCGGAAGCGACGGGACGGACTCGGCCAGGCCCAGGATCGGCCCGGACGCCGGAAGCGCCGGCCCGGCCTCCGGCCGCCGCCGGCCCACCGCCAGGAAGACCACGATCCCGACCAGCACGACGCCGATGAACACCAGCAGGTACTGCACGGCTAGACCTGCTCCGTCGACGCGCCGTTGCCGCCGGTGGCCCAGCGAACTGCCTCGGCCGGGTTGTCGGTCAACCGCAGGAGGTCCAGGTCCGGGGCCGAGACGGCCCCTTCCTCCAGCACGGTGTCGCGCAGCCAGTCGATCAGCGGGCTCCAGTAGCCGACGCCCAACAGGACGATCGGGAAACTGGTGACCTTCTGTGTCTGGACCAGGGTGAGGGCCTCGAAGAGCTCGTCGAGGGTCCCGAAGCCGCCGGGCAGGACCACGAAACCCTGGGAGTACTTCACGAACATCGTCTTGCGGGCAAAGAAGTAGCGGAAGTTGACGCCGAGATCGACCCATTCGTTCATGCCCGTTTCGAACGGCAGCTCGATCCCCAGCCCGACGGAGACCGCACCGGCGGTGCAGGCTCCGTGGTTGGCCGCCTCCATGGCCCCCGGCCCGCCGCCGGTGATGACCGCATAGCCGGCAGCGCCCAGGAGCTCGCCGACCCTCCGGGCCTGCTCGTAGCGCGCCGATCCGCGCTCGGTGCGGGCGGAGCCGAAGACGGAGATCGCCGGTCCCAGGTCCGCCAGGGTGCCGAACCCCTCGACGAATTCGCTCTGGATGCGCAGCACCCGCCAGGGATCCGTATGGGTGAAGTCCTCACCGTCGGGCCCCGACTCAAGGAGCTGCTGGTCGGACTGGGCGACCTTCGCCTGGTCCCGGCGCAGGATCACCGCCCCCTTGCGTCGGGCCTTTTCCTGGAGCGCTTCCGTCGTCTGACGTGGGTCTGGGGAGTCTGGCATGGTTTCAGCCTAGCGCTGCGGGTCCCTTTCACGTGGACCGGCAAGAATTTTGTAAAGATTCGGTCACTAACACCGTCCGGCTCAGTTGTGTCGCGTGTTACATCGACTACTGTTCAACCCATGAGCAATTCATCACGCACCGGCACCGAGGCGACGGCAGGGGCCCCCGTCGTCCAGCTGAAGAAGGTCAACAAGCACTACGGCGCCCTTCACGTGCTGCAGGACATCGACCTGGAAGTCGCCCGTGGCGAGGTGGTGGTCGTGCTGGGGCCCTCCGGTTCCGGCAAGTCCACGCTGTGCCGGGCCATCAACCGGTTGGAGACGATCGACGACGGGTCCATCCACATCGACGGCGAGAAGCTGCCGGAGGAAGGCAAGGCACTGGCCAAGCTCCGTGCCGACGTCGGCATGGTCTTCCAGTCCTTCAACCTCTTCGCGCACAAATCCATCCTCGAGAACGTCACGCTGGGGCCGATCAAGGTCAAGGGCGTCAAGAAGGCAGAGGCCGAGAAGCTGGCCATGGAACTGCTCGAACGCGTCGGGGTCGCGAACCAGAAGGACAAGCTGCCCGCGCAGCTCTCCGGTGGCCAGCAGCAGCGCGTGGCGATTGCCCGCGCCCTGGCCATGCGGCCGAAGGTGATGTTGTTCGACGAGCCGACCTCGGCGCTGGACCCGGAAATGATCCAGGAAGTCCTGGACACCATGGTCGGGTTGGCCAAGGAGGGCATGACCATGATCGTGGTGACCCACGAGATGGGCTTCGCCCGCAAGGCCGCGGACCGTGTGGTCTTCATGGCCGACGGCCAGATCGTTGAACAGGCCACCCCCACCGAGTTCTTCACCAACCCGCAAAGCGACCGGGCGAAGGACTTCCTGGGCAAGCTCATCACCAACCACTAACCACGCACCAAAGTCCGGGTCCCACTCCCCGGAACACAACACAAGGAGAAGCACATGCGAAAGACCGGTTATGCATTCGCCGCCATGGCGGCGGCAGCGGCCCTGACCCTGACCGCCTGCGGCGGAGGCTCGGGTGACGACGGCGGCGACAAGGTCAAGATCGGCATCAAGTTCGACCAGCCCGGACTCGGTTTCAAGGACGGCAACACGTACAAGGGGTTCGACGTCGACGTCGCCAAGTACGTCGCCAACGAGCTCGGCTACCCGGAGGACAAGATCGAGTTCGTCTCGGCTCCCTCGGCCAACCGCGAGACCATGTTGCAGAACAACCAGGTCGACATGATCTTCGCCACCTACTCCATCACCGACGAGCGCAAGAAGGTCGTCGACTTCGCCGGCCCCTACTTCATTGCAGGCCAGGACCTGCTGGTGAAGAAGGACAGCGACATCACCTCGCCGGAGGACCTGAACGGCAAGAACCTCTGCTCGGTCACCGGCTCGACGTCGGCGCGCAAGGTCAAGGACAAGTACGCCTCGAAGGTCAACCTGCAGGAACTGCCGGGCTATGCCGAGTGCGTGACCCAGATGGCCGGCGGCACCATTGACGCCGTGACCACCGATGACATCATCCTGGCCGGCCTGGCCGCCCAGCCTGCCTACCAGGGCAAGTTCAAGATCGTCGGCAAGCCGTTCACCGAGGAGAAGTACGGTGTGGGCATCCCCAAGGGATCCGACAAGTGCGAGGACATCAACAAGGCCATCACCAAGATGATCGACTCCGGTGAATGGAAGAAGGCACTGGATGCCAACACCGAGGGAACCGGCTACACCCCGAACGCCAAGCTGAACCCGCCAAAGCCCGAGGCCTGCGCCTAGGGACCTTCCGTGATGTCCCCGGCACCGCCGGGGACATCACCGGCACCGGGTGGATCCCAACCTGTGGGATCGACCCGCATCAACCTCCCCACGGTGCCGCCAGACCCACGGCCACCCAGATAGAGGCAGACAGTGGATAACTATCTTTCAATCTTCACCGAATACAACATCCCCGGGGCCCTGTGGGTCAACATCGAGTTGACCTTCTTCGCGGCCATCGGCGCGTTGGTCCTCGGCACGATCCTCGCCATGTTGCGCATCTCCCCCGTCGCAAGCTTCGCGGCCATCGGGACCTCCTACGTCAACATCATCCGCAACACGCCGCTGACGATCATCATCCTGTTCGGCGTCCTGGCCCTCAATGGCCAGCTCGGTTTGAACCTCGGCGGTGGATTCCAGCAGAATTTCTTCCGCCTGGCGATCATGGGGTTGGCGATCTACCACGCGGCCTTCGTCTGCGAGGCCATCCGCTCCGGCGTCAACACCGTTCCCCTGGGCCAGGCCGAGGCGGCCCGCGCCATCGGGCTGGGATTCCTGCCGGCTGCCCGCATGGTGATCCTGCCCCAGGCATTCCGCGGTGCCATCGTTCCGTTGGGAAACGTGCTCATCGCCTTGATCAAGAACTCGACGGTCGCCGCCGTCGGCTCGGTGTCCATTGAGGCGTCGGCCACGATGAGCGCGATGCTCGACGTCCGCGCCGACATCGTCATCCCCATCTTCCTGACCTTCGCCGCCGGATTCGTCATCATCGTGATCCCCGTTGGCCTGTTGACCACCTGGCTCTCCAAGAAACTGGCGGTGTCCCGATGAGCGCTTCGATCCTGTTCGACACACCCGGTCCGAAGTCACGGCGCAACACCCTGATCATCAACATCATCGGCGCCCTGGCCATCGTGGGCATCCTGTGGTGGATCATCGGCGGCCTCGCCTCGAAGGGCCAGATGCAGGCGTCCCAGTGGGACGACTTCATCCAGCTCCACACCTGGACCGACTACCTGCTCCCCGGGCTGGCCAACACGTTGAAGGCCGCGGGCCTGGCGATCGTCGGTTCCATCCTGTTCGGCCTGATCTTCGGCATCGGGCGGCTGTCCACGAACTGGCTCATCAATGCCATCTGTTCGGTGATCGTGGAATTCTTCCGGGCGGTCCCGGTCCTGCTGATGATCGTCTTCTTCAACATCTTCCTGTCGCGGACCCTCGAGATCAGCACCAACAGCGCCATGTGGGCCGTTGTCGCGGCCCTGGTGTTCTACAACGGGTCGGTGGTTGCCGAGCTCATCCGCTCCGGTGTGCACAACCTGCCCAAGGGACAGCGTGAGGCGGGCATTGCCATCGGCCTGACCCGCGGCCAGTCGCTGCGCATCGTGGAGATCCCCCAGGCCCTGGTGGCCATGTTGCCGGCATTGATCGGGCAGTTCGTGGTCATCCTGAAGGACTCGGCGCTCGGCTACATCATCAGCTTCAACGAGCTGTTGTTCTACGGCCGCACCTACTCATCCCCCAACGGGAACGTGCTGCAGGCGCTGATTGTGGTCGCCGCGGTGTTCATCATCATCAACTTCACCCTGTCGAAGATCGCCACGATCCTCTCCCGCCGGCTCTCAAGCCGCGGGGTCAGCAAGACGAAGCCGGGAGCTGCAGCCCTCGTGGGAGGCCCGGCCGGGTTGGAAGATGTAGAACCGGGCGGAGGCAACACCGCACCGACGAAGTCCTAGGCGGTTTCCCCAAGACACCGTCGTCGGCCAGAACAGACCAGGCCCCGATCCCGGAACCACCCGGGATCGGGGCCTCGTCGTTTCCCGCAGGGAGGCGCCTCGGGGCACCTGGATACTTCTATTTCAGGGCGCCAACCACCGGTTCAGTGCAGCGTGGCACTCCCGGAGTGCCTGGGCACTGACGTGTTCGTTGTCGCTGTGCGCCAACAGTGCGTCACCCGGACCGAAATTGACGGCGGGGACCCCCAGTTCGGAGAACCGGGCCACATCGGTCCACCCGTATTTGGGTTTTGGTTCCGCACCCACTGCTGCGACGAAGGCCGCTGCCGCCGGATGGTTCAGCCCGGGTCGGGCCCCTGGCGCGCCGTCGGTGCGCTCGATGTCGTGGCCCGGGAGCAGCCCGCGGACATATGCGTCGGCCTGCTCGACGGTCTTGCTGGGCGCGAAGCGGTAGTTGATCTCGACCTCGGCGGCATCCGGAATGACGTTGCCTGCGGTGCCACCACCGATCCGCACCGCGTTGAGGGACTCCCGGAACGCCAGCCCATCGACATCGACGGTGGCCGGCTGGTGGGCCTGCAGCCGGGAGAGGACGTCGGCGAGATCGTGGATGGCGTTGTGCCCCATCCAGGCGCGTGCCGAATGGGCTGCCGTGCCGCTGGTGCGCAGCAGGAACCTGGTGGTGCCGTTGCAGCCGCCCTCGACCGTTCCGTTGGTCGGTTCGAGCAGGATGGCGAAATCGGCTTCGAGCAGCTCCGGGGAGTTGCGCAGCAGGCGTCCGAGACCGGATTTGGAGGCCTCGACTTCCTCATGGTCGTAGAAGATGAAGGTGATGTCGCGGTTAGGTTCGACCAGCTCGGCGGCAATGGCCAGTTGGACCGCGACCCCGCCCTTCATGTCGGTGGCTCCCCGCCCGTACAGGACCTCCCCCTCCCACGACGAGGGAACGGTTCCGCGCGATCCTTCGGTGGTCGGCAACGGCACGGTGTCCAGATGCCCTGCCAGCACGATGCGTTCGGCGCGGCCGCAGCGGGTGCGGGCCACCACGGTGTCACCATCGCGATGGACCTCCAGGTGGTCCCGTGCCAGCAGATACGACTCCACGGCATCGGCGATGGCCCCCTCGTTTCCGGAGACGGACTCGATGTCCATCAACGACTGCGTGAGCAGGACCACATCGGTGGTCTCGGGCAGGCGGGGGCGGGCGGTTTCCGGGGTGGGCACGGCATGTTGTTCAGTCACGGATCCAGACTATCCCGTGCCGTCACGGCTACCATGGGATGCATGACTTCCACCTCGGCCCAGCCCAGTCCTGCCACGACCGACTCCGCCGCACCGGTACGCATCGCCTCGGCTTCCGGCCTCGCCACCATCGCAGCCGATGGCACCGTTCTGGATGTCTGGTTCCCGGCTCCCGTGCTCGCCCCGCTGGACGAGGCACCCCAGCTCTCCGGGGAGCTGGCTGCCGCCGCCACCGACGATCCGGACCGTGGAACCACGCAGAAGGTCGTCGAACTCGAAATCAACCTCGACGTCGCCCCGGCCGACACTGCCGATGTGTGGCTGCGCCTGCATCTGCTCTCGCACCGGCTGGCCGCACCGAACACCATCAACCTCGACGGGATCTTCGGCTTCCTGGCCAACGTCGTCTGGACCAACTACGGCCCCTGCCCCGTGGAGGACTTCGAGCGCATCCGCCTGCGCCTGCGCTCCCGCGGCCAGGTCACCGTCTACGGGGTGGACAAGTTCCCGCGGATGGTCGACTACGTGCTGCCGCAGGGTGTGCGCATTGCCGACGCCGGACGCGTCCGCCTGGGTGCCCACCTGGCCGAGGGCACCACCGTCATGCATGAGGGTTTCGTGAACTTCAACGCCGGCACCCTGGGTTCCTCGATGGTCGAGGGCCGTGTTTCGGCCTCCGTCGTGGTCGGCAACGGCTCCGACGTCGGCGGTGGCGCCTCCATCATGGGGACCCTGTCGGGGGGCGGCAAGGAGAAGATCACCATCGGGGAGCGCGTGTTGCTGGGCGCCAATTCCGGTGTGGGGATCTCCATCGGCGACGATTCGGTGGTCGAGGCGGGACTCTATGTCACGGCCGGCACCCGCGTGCAGCTGGAGGGCAGGACGGTCAAGGCACTGGAACTGTCGGGCGTCCCGAACCTGCTCTTCCGCCGCAATTCCACCACTGGTGCGGTCGAGGCCCTGGCGCGTGAGGGGCAAACCGTGGAACTGAACTCTGCGTTGCATGCCAACTGACCTGCGGGACAGCGTTTTCTCGCTCTCCACCCACTCCACCGGTGGCCACCCACCGGCCGGACCGCTGCACCGGCGCCACCGTGGGCTGCGCGCCTTCATGGCCATCGTCCTCGGGGCCGGCGTCGTGACCGGTGGCGTCTACGCGGCCTCCCGTTTCCTGAACCAGGAACAGACGCTGGTCCGGGAGCGCTGCACCGCCGTCGTGGGACCTGACCAGCATCAACTCGACCCCGACCAGGCGGCCAACGCGGCGCTGATCGCCGCCGTCGCGGTGAAACGCGGGATGCCGGCCCGGGCCGCGACGATCGGGATCGCCACGGCGGTGCAGGAATCGAAGCTGCGCAACATCGACTACGGCGACCAGGCCGGCCCCGACTCGCGTGGCCTGTTCCAGCAGCGGCCCTCGCAAGGTTGGGGCACGCAGGCGCAGATCATGGATCCGCTGTATGCGGCGAACCGGTTCTACCAGGAGCTGGAAAGCTTCGACTACCGGACGATGCCGATCACCGAGGCCGCCCAAAAGGTCCAGCGCAGCGCCTTTCCCGAGGCGTACGCCGACCATGAGCCGGAGGGCCGGGCGTATGCCTCCGCCCTGACCGGCTACTCCCCCGCCGCGCTGAACTGCATCCTGCGCCGGCCCACCGCCGCCGGGGACCCCGCGGCCAGTGCCGCACGGCTCACCGCAGCCTACGGCACCCTGCCCGTGACCACGGGCGCCCACAGCCTGACCGTCACCGCATCCGGCACGAAGGGCTGGTCGGTGGCCCAGTGGGCCGTGGCCAACGCCGCGGACCAGCAGATCGTCTCGGTCAGCCATTCGGGGTTGTTGTGGAACCGTGCCGAACACCAATGGGTTCCCGCGTCCACCAAATCCTCGCGCGTGGTCATCACGTTCGCCGACGCCGCGTCCTAGCCCCGACCGCCGGGCCCTTCAGAGCAGGAAGCGGATGACCGGTTCCAGGAAGCTTCGGTACAGGCCGGCGTCGCGGGAGAGGTCCTGGCTGAGGATCACCGTGTCGGGGTCAACGAACCAGGCACGGCGCTCGGCCAGGGGCAGTTCCAGCAGCTTCAGGTGCATCGAACGCGGATCCCGCTCCAGTTCCAGGGCACGTTCGGCGATCATCTCCTCCAGCAACCGCCGGCGCCCGCTGGCGTGGTGCTCGGAGCTGATCTGGTTGTATTCGGCCAACCTGTCGCGGCTCCAGCTCAGGGCCGAGCCGTAGTGGGCCCGCAGCAGGCGCTGCAGGGTGGGTGAATCGGCGAAGTAGGGGAATCCCGGTGGGGCGAACATCGCCTCGACCTCCGGACCCCCGTGCAGGATGCGGTGCCACCAGTCCTGCCACTCCTGCCGCAACTCGGCGGTGCGGCACTCCGGGACCTCCGCCGCGGCACGGGGCTTGACCAGGGGGGCCAACGGGGCGATCTCCGGTGCCCCCCGGTGTTCGATGCCCGCCAGGTCGCGGACGTACAGCGCGAGCAGCATCGGACCGTGGCTTTGCGCCGAAACCTGCCATCCCTCACCACGGAATTCGTACATGTGGTCTTCCTTTGTCCGTCGAACCCCTTTCAGAATAGGCCCGTGCGCCGGTTCCGGGTAGCACCGTGCACGAACGGCGGCCGCCCACCCCGTGAAGGGAGGACGGCCGCCGTCGTGCAGTGGCAGGCGCCGGGCTCAGAGGCCCGGGTAGGTGCGTTCGCCTTCGCCCACGTAGAGCTGGCGCGGGCGCCCGATCTTCAGGGCGGGGTCCCGGGCCATTTCGCGCCACTGGGCAATCCAGCCGGGCAGGCGTCCGATGGCGAACAGGACGGTGAACATCTTCTCCGGGAAGCCCATGGCCTTGTAGATCAGGCCGGTGTAGAAGTCCACGTTCGGGTAGAGCTTGCGCTCGATGAAGTAGTCGTCGGCGAGGGCGCGCTCTTCCAGGCGCATGGCGATGTCCAGCAGCTCGTCGTTGCCGCCGAGCTTGGCCAGGATGTCGTGCGCTGTGGCCTTGATGATCTTCGCGCGCGGGTCGTAGTTCTTGTAGACCCGGTGCCCGAAGCCCATGAGGCGGACGCCGTCTTCCTTGTTCTTGACCTTCTCCATGAAGTCCTCGGGCTTGATGCCGTCGGCCTGGATGCCGCGCAGCATCTTCAGCACCGCCTCGTTGGCGCCGCCGTGGGCGGGGCCGAAGAGCGCGCTGATGCCCGCCGAGATGGAGGCGAACATGTTGGCGTTCGAGGAGCCGACCAGGCGGACCGTGGAGGTCGAGCAGTTCTGCTCGTGGTCGGCGTGCAGGATCAGCAGCTGGTCCAGTGCCTTGACCAGGTCCGGGTCCAGATCGTACGGCTCGGCGGCGATGCCGAAGTTCAGCCGCATGAAGTTCTCCACCAGATTCATCGAGTTGTCCGGGTAGAGCAGCGCCTGGCCGACCGACTTCTTGTGGGCGTAGGCGGCGATGACCGGGACCTTAGCCAGCAGGCGGATGGTGGAGAGCTCGACCTGTTCGTCGTCGAAGGGATCCAGCGAGTCCTGGTACCAGGTCGACAGGGCCGACACGGCGGAGGAGAGCACCGGCATGGGGTGCGCCTCGCGCGGGAAGCCGCCGAAGAAGCCCTTGAGCTCCTCGTGCAGCAGGGTGTGGCGGCGGATCTTCTGGTCGAACTCCTCCAGCTCGGTGGCCGAGGGGAGGTTTCCGTAGATCAGCAGGTACGAGGTCTCGAGGAAGCTGGACTTCTGGGCCAGCTGCTCGATCGGGTAGCCACGGTAGCGCAGGATGCCGGCGTCGCCGTCGATGTAGGTGATGGCCGACTTGGTGGCGGCCGTGTTCATGAAACCGGGGTCGTAGGTGACGTTGCCGGTGCCCTTGAGCAGGGAGGCGACGTCGAAGCCGTCGTTGCCTTCCGAGGCCGCAACGACCGGGAGCTCGAGCTCGTTTCCCGCATACGCCAGGCGGGCGGAATCATTATCCGTCATGGTTTCTCCTTACCGGAGTACATAGTTGTACAAACAAGCAGTAATCAGGCCCCACGCTACCGCCACGGGGCCCCGCTGCACTAATTGGCGAGACGTTTCGCGACCTGCGCCGCACCTGTCAATCGCCCGGCCGCGGCGGCGATCCGTTCGTCGGTGGCGGTCAGTGCGATGCGCACGTAACCGTGGCCGGCGTCCCCGTAGAACGTGCCCGGGCCGGCGACGATGCCCAGGTCGGCGAGCCGCGAAATGGTGGTCCAGGTGTCCTCGCCGGCGCTCGCCCACAGGTAGAGGCCCGCCTCGGAGTGGTCGATCCGCAGCCCGAAGGCCTCCAGAGCGGGGACCAGCAGGGCCCGGCGGGCCCGGTAGCGGTCTTTCTGTTCGGCCACGTGCCCATCGTCGCCCAGGGCGACCCGCATGGCCTCCTGGACCGGTTGGGGCACGATCATTCCGGCGTGCTTGCGCGAATTGACCAGATGCGGCATCAGGTCCGGGGCACCGGCGACGAAGGCCGCCCGGTAGCCGGCCAGGTTCGACTGCTTGGACAGCGAGTAGACCGACAGCAGGCCGGTGTGGTCCCCACCGCAGACGCGGTCATCCAGGATGCCGGGGAGCACCGTCCCGTCCCAGTCGCCCCAGCCCAGTTCGGCGTAGCACTCGTCGGAGGCGACGACGGCGCCGAGGGTGCGGGCGTCGGCCACCAGGACGGCCAGCGAGTCGACATCACGGACGATGCCGGTGGGATTGCCCGGGGAGTTGACCCAGATGAGCTTCACGCGCGCGCGCACCGCGGGGTCCAGGGTGGACAGGTCATCGGCGGCGACGGCCTCGGCACCGGCCAGCCGGGCGCCGATGTCGTACGTCGGGTAGGCCACCAGCGGGCGGACGACGACGTCGCCGGCGCCCAGGCCCAGCAGCAGGGGCAGCCAGGCGACCAGTTCCTTGGAGCCGACGGTGGGCATCACGTGTTCCGGGTCCAGCCCGGTGGTGTTGCGCCGGCGGGCATACCAGTCGGCGATCGCCTGGCGCAGCGCCGGGGTGCCGTGGGTAGTCGGGTATCCGGGGGCGTCGGACGCGGCGGCCAGCGCCTCGCGCACCAGCACCGGCGTCGGGTCCACGGGGGTGCCGATGGAGAGGTTCACCACGCCGTCGGGGTGCCGGGCCGCACGTTGCTGGTACGGGGCGAGTGCGTCCCACGGGTAGTCGGGCAGGATCAGCATGCTGCCGTCCGGCGCTCAGGCACCGGCCTGCGGGGGCAGGGCGGCGATGATCGGGTGGTCGGTGTGGGTGTTGCCGATCTTGGCGGCGCCGCCGGGGGAACCCAGGACGTCGAAGAACTCGACGTTGGCCTTGTAGTACTCGGCCCATTCCTCGGGGGTGTCGTCCTCGTAGTAGATCGCCTCCACCGGGCAGACCGGCTCGCAGGCGCCACAATCCACGCATTCATCCGGGTGGATGTAGAGGGAGCGTTCCCCCTCGTAGATGCAGTCGACGGGGCATTCCTCGACGCAGGCTTTGTCCTTCACGTCCACGCACGGCTGCGCGATGATGTACGTCACGGTACCCGGGGCCTTCCTTTGCTGTTCGCCTCAAATCTCGCGGCACCCATCGGCGCCGCCAGCTTCCAGCTTAGTCCCGATGCCGCCCCGGAACCGAAGGGCCGCCCCGTGAGCGGCGTTACGATGGCCTCATGCCGGCAGACTTCTTCGACACACTGGAGCCCGGGGAGCGCATCGTGGTCCGTTTTCGGCTGGCGGGCAGCTCCCCCGGGAACGACGACGATGCCCCGGCGGCGAGGGGCCCGCTCTTCAGCGACGTGATCGGGTTCTTCGCCTCGCTCGAGGACGGGGTGCTCACGGTGGAGACCGCCTCCGGGCCCGTCTCGGTTGAACGCGCCGGGATCACCCATGCCAAACGTGTTCCCCCGGCCCCGCAGCGCAGGGCGTCCCGCCGGCGCTAGGTGGCCCCGCCGTCGTGCTCCTGCGTGGAGGGCAGCGAGCGCATGCGGGCCACCGGGGAGAGCAGCAGCGGGAGCACACCGGCCAGGCTGCCGGCCACGCCGATCCACAGGGCCGCGGAGATGCCCAGGGCCGTTCCGAGGAACCCGGCCAGCAGCGAGGCCACCGGCATGACGCCCCAGACGATGAAGCGGATGGACGCGTTCATGCGGCCCAGCAGCCGGGGCGGGCAGATCGTCTGGCGCATGCTGACCTGGATGATGTTGTAGATCAGCACCCCCACGGTCATCACGAACATCGAAGCGGCCAGGATCGCGAACGAGGGGCGCAGCCCGCCGGCCAGGATCGACAGCGGGAACCCCGCCATGCCGCCGGCGGTCAGCAGCGTTCCCAGCACCAGCGAGGGTCCCTCCCCCATCTTGCCGGAGACCCACGGTGTCAGCGACGCGGCGATCAGCCCGCCGACCGCACCGGCCGAATAGACCAGGCCCAGTTCCACGGTGTTCAGGCTCAGGGTGCGCAACGCCAGGATGGGCAGCAACGTGAAGATGATGGTGCTGAAGAAGTTGATGGTTCCGGTGGTGGCCGCGATGGGCCCGATCAACGGGTGCCTCACCACATAGGCCATGCCCTCGCGGATCTCCGCGACGAGGCCGGTCCCGGCGACGCGGGTGGCCGGGATTTCGTCGTCACGGACCCGGGTCAGGCACAGTGCCGAGACGAGGTAGCCGATGGCCTGGCCGATGAACAGCAACGGGGCAGCCAGCACGACCAGCAGGCCACCGCCGAGCGCCGGTCCGGCCAGGCGGGAGACCTGGCCCGTGGTTTCGAGTTTGGCGTTGGCCTCGGAAATCTGTTCGCGCTCGACCAGTGCCGGGATGTAGGACTGGTAGGAGACATCGAAGAAGACGTTGGCGATGCCGATGACCGCCGCGATGATCCACAGGTGCCAGATCTGCAGCAGGTCCTGGTACCACAACAGCGGGATGACCAGCATGGCCAGCATGCGGACCAGATCCGCCCGGATCATGATGCGGCGCTTGATGAAGCGGTCCACCCAGGCGCCCACGGGCAGCCCGACCACCAGGAACGCCACCGTGTTGGCGGCGTTCAGGACGCCGACTTCCCATTCGGTGGCCTGAAGCAGCGAGACGGCCAGGACGGGCATGGCGACGGCACCCAGCTGCGCCCCGAATTGGCTGAGCGTCTGGCCCAACCAGAAGACCAGGAAATTCAGGTCCCGGCGCAGGGGCGTGGTAGGTGGTGACGGAGGTTGGTGCGACGGCATGGTCCCCCCAGTGACCCATTGCGTACCGTCTGGAGCCGATTGAGACTGTGGCCCAGAAGAGGTCATGAAACCCTGCTATGTGATTTGATGATGTCAATCAGTAACGAAATTTATCGTATGCTGAACATATGGCATCAGATGACGAGCTGCAAGCACGTGCGCGGGCGCTGAGTTCGCCCATCCGTCTCCGGATCCTGCGCCTATGCCTCCACAAGTCACGCACCAACAAGGAAATCGCGGACCTTCTGGACATCAATCCCGCTACTTCGTTGCATCATGTCCGCACGCTGCTGGGCACCGGTTTCCTCGAGGCCGAAGAGCCACGCCGGGGCAAGCGCGGGGCCAAGGAGGTCCCCTACCGCAGCACGCGCATGTCGTGGGGGACGAAGCTGCCCGACGCCGCGCCGGTCCTGTTGGAGACGTTCCTGCAGGAGATCAACGGCCTGGCCCCGGACGAGATCCAGGTGATGCGCGTGGGGCTGAAGCTGACGGAGTCGGACCAGCGCGAGCTGCTCTCGCGCATCAAGGATGTCATCTCCGATTACGCGTTGCGCCCGGCCGACGAGGACGGCGTCGCCACCTCGCTGTTCGTCGCCCACCACCTGGACCAGACAGCCAACTGATCGACCGGGGCGCAACCCGGTACTGACCGAGCCGTTCGAGGGCGGATGCCCGCCGGGGTCAGGCGCGACGTGCGCGCGAGCGCAGGCCGCCGGCCGTGATGAAGAGCGCGACGATGGTGGATACGGCGATGCCGTAGGTCCACATCGCCCCCGCCAGAGCCGGCCCGGGGAGGGTTTCGTGGTTCGACCAGCCGATCAGCAGGTGGTTGTGCACGTCCAGTCCGGTCCAGGCGACCAGCCCGTAGGTGAGAACACCGCAGGCGGCAGTGGCCCAGACCCGCTCGGAGTACAGCCCGGCCACGACCGCGAGGCTCCCGGCCAGCACCAGGGCCAGGACTGCGCCCCAGGGCAGCGGGGTGTCCCCCGCATAGGAGATCTGCGCCTGCAGGATCGTCCCGAAGACAGCGGCCAGCACCCCCGTCACGATGGCGACGAGGGTGCCGACCAGCAGCGGGGCGACCCGCTTGCCGGAGGTGTTAGGCGCGGGCACGGGAGCGGGCGGCCTTACCACGCTCGCTGGCGTTGAGGATCACCTTGCGGATGCGGATGGCCTCCGGGGTCACCTCGACGCATTCGTCCTCGCGGGCGAATTCGAGCGATTCCTCCAGGGTCAGCTGGCGGGGCGGGGTGAGGTTCTCGAAGGAGTCCGAGGAAGCGGCACGCATGTTGGTGAGCTTCTTTTCCTTCGTGATGTTCACGTCCATGTCATCGGCGCGGGAGTTCTCGCCCACGATCATGCCCTCGTAGACCTCGGAGGTCGGCTGGACGAAGAAGCTGCCACGTTCCTGCAGGTTGATCATCGCGAACGGGGTCACGACGCCGGCACGGTCAGCGATCATGGAGCCGTTGGTGCGGTACTCGATGTCACCGGTCCAGGGCTCGTAGCCGTCGGCGATCGAGGCGGCGATGCCGGCGCCCCGGGTGTCGGTGAGGAAGCGCGTGCGGAAACCGATCAGGCCGCGGGCCGGGACGGTGAATTCCATGCGGACCCAGCCGGTGCCGTGGTTGGCCATGTTGACCATGCGCCCCTTGCGGGCGGCCAGCAGCTGGGTGACGTTGCCCAGGTATTCGTCGGGGACGTCGATGGTCATCAGTTCCATCGGCTCGTGGACCTTGCCGTCGACAAGGCGCGTGACCACCTGCGGCTTGCCCACTGTCAGTTCGAAGCCCTCGCGGCGCATCTGCTCGACGAGAATGGCCAGTGCCAGTTCGCCACGGCCCTGGACCTCCCAGGCGTCGGGACGCTCGGTCGGCAGGACCTTGAGCGAGACGTTGCCGACGAGCTCGCGGTCGAGGCGGTCCTTGACCTGGCGGGCGGTGACCTTGGCTCCCTTGACCTTGCCGGCCAGCGGGGAGGTGTTGATGCCGATGGTCATGGAGATCGCGGGATCGTCCACGGTGATCAGCGGCAGCGGCTTCGGGTTTTCCAGATCGGTGAGCGTCTCGCCGATCATGATGTCCTCGATGCCGGCGACGGCAACGATCTCACCGGGGCCTGCCTCTTCGGCGGGAACACGGCTGAGGCCCTTGGTGGCGAGCAGCTCGGTGATCTTCACGGTCTTCAGCTCGCCGTCCTGGCGCGCCCAGGCAACCTGCTGGCCCTTGCGCAGGGTGCCGTTGACGATGCGCAGCAGGGCCAGGCGACCCAGGAACGGCGAGGCGTCGAGGTTGGTCACGTGCGCCTGCAGGACCTCGTCCGGGGTGTAGGCCGGAGCCGGGACGTGCGTCATGATGGTCGCGAACAGCGGCTCGAGATCCTCGCTGTCCGGGAGTTCACCGTCACCGGGCTGGTTCATCGAGGCGCGGCCGGCCTTGCCGGAGGCGTAGACGACCGGCACGTTCAGCACCGAGTCAAGGTCCAGGTCCGGAACCTCATCGGCCAGGTCGGAGGCCAGGCCCAGCAGCAGGTCCATCGAGTCGGAGACGACGCCGTCGATGCGTGCATCCGGGCGGTCGGTCTTGTTGACCACGAGGATGACCGGCAGCTTCGCGGTCAGGGCCTTGCGCAGCACGAAACGGGTCTGGGGCAGCGGGCCCTCGGACGCGTCGACGAGCAGGACGACACCGTCGACCATGGACAGCCCACGCTCGACCTCGCCACCGAAGTCGGCGTGGCCGGGGGTGTCGATGACGTTGATCGTGACGTCGTGGCCGTTGGCCGCGGGGCCCGAGTAGAACACGGTGGTGTTCTTGGCCAGGATGGTGATGCCTTTTTCGCGTTCGAGTTCGCCGGAGTCCATGACGCGCTCTTCGGTGTCGCCGTGCGCCGAGAAGGCACCGGTCTGCGACAGCATGGCGTCGACCAGCGTCGTCTTTCCGTGGTCGACGTGGGCGACGATGGCGACGTTGCGAAGATCTTTGCGCGTTGCGCTAGTGGTTTCCGGGGAAAGATCTGACATGCGTTAAGGCTCGCTTCAAGTTGTATTTTTTGGGGTCGGTGACGTGGGGCCACGGCTGACCCAAGAGTCCAGTCTAGACCGTGATGAAAAATTGACCCAAACTTGCGGATCCCCCGGAGGGCCAGCGGGGTCGATCCGGCGTGGTTGTTCCGTATATCCCGGCCATGCCGGCGACCCGCCGGGAGACGCAAATCACACGGAGAGGGTTCCCCCGTCGTGCCGGCCGACGTCGGGCCGGCAAACAAGCGGACGCCACACCTCCCCCCGAGGTGCAGCGTCCGAGTCGTGGCCGGCCCCAGGGGCCGGGTGCTTTTAGGAGGCTTCGCTGTCGGCCAGCAACCGCGCCCGCAGTTCGCGACGCTCGCGCTGGGCGTCGGGGTCGGGAACCGGGACGGCGGCCATCAGGCGCTGCGTGTAGAGGTCCTTCGGGCGTCGCAGGATGTCGTCACGGCTGCCCTGTTCGACGATTCCACCGTGGCGCATCACCACGATGTGGTCGGAGAGGACGTCTATGACGCCCAGGTCGTGGGTGACGAAGAGGCAGGCGAAGCCCATTTCCGCCTGCAGGTTCTGGAACAGGTCCAGGACCTTGGCCTGCACCGAGACGTCCAACGCCGAGGTCGGTTCGTCGGCGACCATGAGCTGGGGTTCCAGCGACAGGGCCCGGGCAATGCCGACACGCTGCTTTTGGCCGCCGGATAGTTCGTGGGGGTAGCGGTTGCGGTAGTTGCGCGGCAGTTCGACCTGGTCGAGCAGGACCTCGATCTTCTTCTGCAGTTCGGCACCCTTGGCCACCTTGGCCAGGAACATCGGTTCGCCGATGGATTCACCAATCGGCAGGCGCGGGTTCAGCGAGCTCGAGGGGTCCTGGAAGACCATTCCGATCTGGCGCCTGACCTCGAAGAGTTCCTTGGACGTCGGCTTGAGCCCGAAGAGCTCGGTGCCGTTGACCTTCAGGGACCCCTCGGCCACGGGGAGCAGGCCGACGGCCGCCCGGCCAATGGTGGTCTTGCCCGAGCCGGACTCCCCGACCAGGCCGACGACCTGGCCCTGGTGCACCGTGAGGTTCGCACCTTCAACGGCACGGAATGCGGGGACCCGTCCCTGCTTGGGGTATTCGATGGCCACGTCCTTGAGCTCGAGCACGACCCGGCGCTCGTCCTTGACTGCGGCGCGGGCGCGGGCTTCCTCGGCTTCCACCTCGAGTTCCCGTTCGCGGATCTCCAGCGTCTCGTGGTCGACCGAGTCCAGTTCGGTACCGGTCGCCGCGGCGACCGCCGCGGAGATGTCGACAGCGGACGACGAGTCGTTGCCGATGCCCAGTTTGGGCACCGCTGCCAGCAACGCCTGGGTGTAGGGGTGCTGCGGTGCGTTGAAGATCTCGTGCGCGGTGCCGTGCTCGACGATGCGTCCCTGCCGCATGACGGCAATGCGATCGGAGAGGTCGGCGACGACGCCCATGTCGTGGGTGATGAGCACGATGGCGGAATTGAGTTTGTTGCGCAGGTTGCGCATCAGGTCCAGGATCTCGGCCTGGACGGTCACGTCCAGCGCGGTGGTCGGCTCGTCGGCGATCAGGAGCTTGGGGTCACAGGAGAGTGACTGGGCGATCATGGCACGCTGGCGTTGCCCGCCGGAGAGCTGGTGGGGGTAGGACTTGAACGCCTTCGCCGGATCCGGGAGCTCGACCAGCTCCAGCATTTCCAGGGCCCGCTTCTCGGCTTGGGCCGGCGAAATCGGGTTGTGCAGCCGCAGCGTCTCGATGATCTGGAAGCCCACGGTGTAGACCGGGTTCAGGGCGGTCATCGGCTCCTGGAAGATCACCGCCACGTCATTGCCGCGGACCTCGCGCAATTTCGATCCGGACAGGCCGATCAGGGATCGTCCATTGAGCTTGACCTCGCCCCGAACGCGGCTGTTCGACGGCAGCAGGCCCAGCAGGGCCATGGAGCTGGCCGATTTGCCCGATCCGGATTCGCCCACGATCGCCAGCACCTCGCCGGCGTTCACGTGGTAGTTCAGGTCGATGGCGGCGGGCACCCATTCCTTGTCCACGCCGAAGTCGACGGAGAGGTTCCGCACTTCCAGCACCGGCTGGTTGCCTGACTGAGTGGCTTCCGTTTCGGGGAGGTTCTTCTTGCTCATCTGGTTCTCATTTCCTTCCGGCGGTGTGCTCGGCACGAGCTCGGCCGTGGGTACGTGTGGCGCCGATTACATGGCTGCCGATAATCCTGAAACTATGTGGGGTATGACTACTGCTTCTCATGCATCCAGTGACTTCACCTTCAGGCCCCGCGGACCGCGGATCCTGGCGGTGGTCCTGATGATCCTGGCCGGGGTGGGCGTGGTGTCGATCCTGGCCACCAGCAGCCTGCATTCCTGGCCGGCGTGCCTGCCGATGATCCTGGTGGGATATGCCGCCTGGCTGATGTTCTGGATGCCGCGCGTTGACGTCCACGAGGCGGGCGTGACCCTGGTCAACCCGCTGCAGACCCTGCTGGTCTCCTGGTCGAGCATCATCATGGTCGACACCAAGTACGCCATGACGTTGGTGACACCCCATCGCCGGTATTCCGCCTGGGCTGCTCCCGCGCCCGGTGTGATCTCCGCGCTGCGTGATGCCCGCAGCTCGGCGAAATCCGAACGGCGGGACAATTCCGGCGCCCGCTATGCGAGCGTCCGGCCCGGAGACCAGCGCAGCAGCGATTCGGGGGTGGTGGCCTCCGTCGTCCGCACGCGGCTCGAGCACCTGGCCGAGGCCGGGGCCCTGGACATCGAGGCAACGGAGAACGCGAAAGCCGTGCGCAGCATTCACTGGTTCCATCTCGGTGTCCTCCTTGTCCTCGTGGTGCTCAGCCTGACGATTCCTGCTGTCCTGATTTGATCCGGTCCCGGGTGCATCCCGGGACCGGACCCGATCAGGCCCGGTGGCTCGGTCCGCTGCCCGGATCCTCTTCTGCCCCGCCGGGTTGATCTGGATCTGCGGCGGTGCGCTCGGCGATGGCAGCCGCCGAGGCCGATTCCTTCACGGCAGAACCGTGGATGCCACGGTCCTTGGCCTTTTTGGAGTTGAACTTCTTCTGGCGTGGGTCGAAGGCGTCGCGCAGTCCATCGCCGATGAAGTTGATCGACAGGCAGATGGCGACGATGAACAGACCCGGGAACCAGAACAGCCACGGTCGGGTGCTGAAGGCCTCCTGGTTGTCGGAGATCAGCGAGCCCAGGGAGACGTCCGGTGGTCGGACACCGAGGCCGAGGAAGGAAAGCGCGGTTTCGAGCAGGATGGCCGAGGACATCAGCAGCGTCACGTTGACGATGATGACCCCAACGGCGTTGGGCAGGATGTGCTTGAACATGATGCGGGTGTTCGAGGCGCCGGCGATGTGGGCGGCGTCGACGAACTCGCGTTCACGCAGGCTGAGGAACTCGCCGCGGACCAGACGGGAGAGCCCCGTCCAGATGATCACGCCGATGAAGGCACCCAGGGTGATGGTGGCCATGTTGCCAGTGACGTGGGTTCCGGCGATGCGGCCGAGCACGGCGGCGAGGATGAGCAGCGGGATGATGATGATGATGTCCACGATGCGCATCAGGACGGCTTCGATCCAGCCACGGAAGTAGCCGGACAGGGCACCGACCACAACACCGATGAACCCGCCGACGGCACCGATGACGAACATGATGATGATCGACTGCTGGGTGCCGCGCATCGTCATGGCGAAATAGTCGCGGCCGATGCGGTCCTGCCCGAAGGGGTGGTCGCCCCAGTTGAACAGGTTCATGAACGTGGGGCGTCCCCCGTCGACCTGGGTGCTGAAGTCCTCGTAGCCGTAGTGCCACCAGCCGGGAATCCCGAGGAAACCGATGGAGGTGAAGGCCATCAAGGCAATCAGGACGAAGACCACGATCGAGACCACGGCTGGGGTGTTGCCGATGAAGCGCTTGCGGACGATCGCGTTCTGCGACAGCCCCTTGACTTCCTCGGGCAGTGCTTCTGCCTCGAGGTCTTCGGGAAGCTGCCCGGAGGGTGTGACTGGACTGGGCGTGGTCATGCTTTAACCCTTACGCGTGGATCGAGTACGGAATAGGCCAGGTCGGCGATGAGGTTGAAGACCAGGGCCAGCAGGCCGGTGATCAGGAAAACGCCCATCACCGGGTTCGGATCGGGAATCGGGAGCAGCGACGCAACGAAGAGGTTGCCCATGCCGGTGAAGGCGAACACGCGCTCCGTGATCACCGCACCGCCGATGAGACCGCCGATGTCGAACGCCACGAGGGTGGCCAGCGGGATCAACGCGTTGCGGAACGCATGGCGCATGACCACGGTCCGCTCCGGCAGGCCCTTGGCCCGGGCGGTGCGGATGTAGTCCATCTGCATGATCTCCAACATGGAGGCCCGCGAATAGCGCGAGTAGCTGGCCAGGGAGACCAGGAGCAGGGCGATCGTCGGCAGCAGCAGGTGGGTGAAGTTGTCCAGGTTGTGGATCCACCAGTTGCCCTCGAGGTTCGGCGTCGAGGAGCCGATCGTCGCGATCGGACGGCCACGGATGCGCCCGTTGCTGAAGTAGTTCGGCCATTCGACCATGAACCGGTCGAGCATCACGAGCCCCGCCACGAAGAACGCTGAGAGCGAGGCGGCACGCATGGACTGGCCCCGGTCGAAGCCGCCCATGAAGTAGCCCACGGCGCAGCCGACCAGGATCGTCACCACTGCGAGTCCGAGGATGCCCCAGCCGGTGATGTTGGAGAACAGCGGGTTCAGCACGTAGTACGCGATGAGCCCGACCGGGACCATGATCAGCGATGAGTAGAGCGCCTTGCGGTTCTTGATGCCCGCCGTCAGCTGTGTCACGAGGTAGGCGACGCCGAGTCCGAAGAGCAGGATCAGGATCGGGCCCAGGCCCGGGGACCTGAACCAGCCGGTGGCCGACAGGGCCACCATGAGGCCTGCGGTGACCGCGGCACCGATGGCGAAGCCGATGAGGCGCCGCACGATGGTCCCGCTCATGAAGAGCACGACGACGATGCCCATGCAGATCGCGGTGATGATCACACTCGTTGGACTGAACACCGGATCTCTGAGGAAGTCATTGAACCCGATGGCCCCGAATTCCTTGAGCAGGACGGCGATCCAGAAGATCGGCAGCGAGAAGAACAGGAAGGCCATGAAGGTGACCGAGTAGTCCAGGGTGCTGTACTGGCGCAGGGCGGTGATGATGCCCAGCGCGATGCCGATGACGATGGCCAGGATGGTGGCCGCGGTGATCAGCAGAATCGTCTGCCCCATCGCCCGGCCGAGGGCGCTGGCCACCGGTTCACCGTTGATGGCAGAACCCAGGTCGCATTTGCCGACGAAGGGCACCACGCACTGGGCGGCGCCGCCGAGCCACTTGAAGTAGCGCAACGGGGGCGGGGTCCCCAGGTCCAGCAACGCAACGCGCTGGGCAATCAGTTGGCTCTTGTTCGGCGCGTTGCTCTCGCGGAGGTCTAGTAGCGGGTCGCCAGCGGCGGCCGTGAGCTGGTAGACGACGAACGACGCGCCCAGGAGGATGAGCACGGCGGTGACAAGCCGCCGGATGATGTAGGTCACCATGGAAATTAGCCTCTTGGTAGAAGATCCCGGGGATCACCCGGTAGTACTTTCGCTGAAGTGTAGTTCACCTCACAGCACCCGGGAAGGAGGGAAATCCCAATCACTTCCCCTGGCCCGGTCAAGGAACTATGTGGAACGGGCTGGCCCGGACCAATCAGTGGAAACCTTTCCACTGCAGTTTTCGCTGGCGCAATGAAGCGCCGGGACCGCGGAGCATGGTCCCGGCGCCTCATGGGCACTTACGTCCGGTTACCTGACGGTGCTACTTCTTCAGGTTCCAGTCCCAGAAGTTCCACCAGACACCGGTCTGGTTGGACATGTACTTCACGCCCTCGACGTCGGAGGAGTAGGCGTCCACGCCGACCGACTGGAACAGCGGCAGACCGTAGTCCGAGTCCCAGATCAGCTTGTCGATCTTGATCTGGAGTTCGGTCTGCTTGGCCGGGTCGGTGGTGACGATGAGCTCGTCCATCAGGGAATCGGCTTCCTTGCTGGAGAACTTGTTGAAGTTCGACGCGGAACCCGTGCCGAAGATCTGCGGGACACCGGTCACGCCGACGCCCGAGGAGATCCAGCCGAAGATGGTCGCGTCGTAGGTACCGGTACCGAGGGCACCGCCCCATTCGGAGGCACCGAGGCCGCCGTCGACGACCTTGAAGCCGGCCTTCTTCGCCGAAGCGGCGATCAGCGAGTAGGCGTCCGAACGGTTCGGGTTGTCCTTGTTGTACATCAGGCGAACCGTCGGGGTCTTGCCGTCGAGCAACTTCTTGGCGGCGGGGATGTCGGCTTCCTGGTAGTTGGCCGATCCGTTGTTCTTCGCCGATTCCGCGTAGCCGTCGTTGGCCGGAACGAAGAGCTGCGAGTCCAGCGGCTTTGCGTCGGGCTTGAGCTTCTTGATGATGGTGTCCACGATCTGCTGGCGCGGCACCGTCTTCATGAACGCCTCGCGGACGTTCTTGTCCTTGAAGACGCCCGTGTAGTTCAGGTCGAGGTGGTCGTAGGAGAGCTGGTCGCCCTTCTCCACGACGACCTGGTCACCGAGCGCGTCGAGCTGCTCGAGCGTGTCGGCGGACGCCTGCGGGGCGATGATGTCCACTTCACCGTTCTTCAGGGCCTGCACCTGGGCCGGTGCCTCGCCGATGTAGCGCACGACGATGGAGTCGACCTTCGGCTCCGGTCCCCAGTTGTAGTCCTTGTTGCGGACCAGCGTCATCGACTGGTTCGGAACGATCTTGTCGACGATGAACGGGCCATCGGAGAGGTAGAGCGACTTGTCGCTGGGCAGCGACTTCGTGTCGAAGCCGGTGTTCCAGAAATCGGCCACCTTCTTGAGCTTCGCGTTGGGCTTGGCCGGGTTCTCCGGATCGCCCTTGGGTGTAGACGTGATGAGCTTGGAGAGCTCCTCGGTGGTCAGGCCCGACTTCTTGGCCACGACGTGAGCAGCGCCCATCATGCCAAAGGCCGTTTCCCAGTCGGCGTACGGCTTGGAGTACTTCAGGGTGATCGACCGGTTGTCGTCGCCGACCTCCGGGACATCGGTCAGGCCGAGGCCCGAGGTATCGCCTGCGTAGTCGAAGTACGTGGTGCCGCTCTTGACCTCGCCGGTGTCCGGATCGAGGGTGGCGTCATCGAAGTGCCCCGACTGGATGGCCCATGCCAGGAGCATGTCGTCGGCGTTGACGGGCTCGCCGTCGGACCACTTGACGCCCTCGTTGATGGTGTACTTCACCGTCAGCGGATCCTCGGAGAGGGTTTCGTACTTGCCGAACTTCTCGTTCTTCTGGATCTTCAGGTCGTTGTCGATGTAGTTGAACTGCGACTGGGTCGTGTAGGCAATCTTGGAGTTGATGTCCACGTTGCCCTTGGCCGTGTTGTCGTTGAACGAACTGAATGCGTTCACCTCGACGACGCGGATCTCGCCACCGTTGCCGCCACCTTCGGCGTTGCCGGACGATGAATCAGTGGTGCCCGTGCTGGCTGCGCATGCGCTCAGCGCCAGGGCGGCGGTCGCGCCGATCGCGACTGCCTTGGAAATACGCTTGAAACGCATTCCGCCTCCTTGTGTTAGGTGTGTTCTCCAGCCCAGCTCTGCACTTGACTGTGACGTTGCCACCCTTCGTGGCCCGCCTCACATAGGGAAACCATAGACCGCGCATAGGCGTCTTGGATATAAAAATCTCGCTTCAGAATCCGTCGTTATGGAGTCGCAACTTTGGGAGACATCGGTCACATTTGCCGGATCGTCATCACCGGGGCCCATCCAGCCGCGAAAACTCAAGGATTTGCTTCACATTGGTGTTTGTCAACTACTCATCCCCGCCGACATGCGGATCTTCGGGAGCGTTGTAAATTTTCTCAACCACTCTCGGCGTGTCCCGGTCCCGGATAGCCGGCGCCGGTCGGCTACGGGGCGTGCCGCCGTCCGCCGGACACGGGTGTTAAGGTACGCGGCCGGTACCGGCCGAAACGATGAAGACCATTTCCCGACCGGGCCGATCCGGGGCGCCGCGCACCTCCTGCAGGGCGAATCCCGCGGTTCCAACACACGCGGCGACGGACTCCCGGCTGCGGAACCTCAGGGTCGAGTCCGACGTGGCGCTCTCGCCGCGGCCCGTGAAGTGGTGGGTCCAGCGGAAGCTGACGAGTTCGCCCTGGACGTCGAGCAGATCACACCATGCCTCCACGTCGCCCACTCCGTCGATGCTGGTGCTCGAGAAAGTTTCCTCCCGGTTCCACCCGAGCCAGGCCCGACGTGACGGATCACGGACCTCGAAAACGAGGAGCCCATGCGGCGCCAGTGCCCGCCGTATGGCCCGCAGGGTGCTGACGAAGTCCTCGTCGGTCAGGAAGACCTGGGCGACATTGGCCGTCATGACCGCCAGCTCGACCGACAGCACGGGCAGCGACTCGGCGGTGCCGTGGATCCACCGCACCCGTTCGGCCCCCGGTTTGCCCCGGGCCACCGCAAGCGACGCGCCGGCCGGGTCGACGCCGACGACCTCGAGGCCCCGGTCGGCCAGCAGGCAGGCCAGGGTCCCCGTTCCGCAGCCGACGTCAAGGACGCTGCGGGCGCCGAACTCCCCGACCATGTCCAGGTAGGCGTCCAGATCGTCCCGGTCGGGATCCAGCGCGTCGTAGAGGACGGCCAGACGGGGCGATGTGAAGATCTCATCGGCCATGGGTGCCCGCCCGGCGCCGGTGAGCCGTCAGCGCCACTTCACGCCGTCGTCGTGCAGTTCACGGATCCGGTAGGCGATCATCCGGGCCAGCAGCCCGGAGGGCACCGGTACGTCGTAGGGAAGCTGCACCGATCCCTTGCCGGTGGCATAGCCATCCAGTTCGGGCAGATAGGCCTGCAGGGTGCTCGGGGTGAACACGATGTTGGCATGGTCCCGGTGGCCGCTGAACATGAAGAGGATGACGTCATCCCAGTAGGCCGGCTGGCCCCACTTCAGGCCCTCCGAGGCGTCGGGGGCCTGGGCGCGGGCCAGCTGGCGCAACTCCACCAGCCGCTGGCGGGCCGGTGCGGGGAAGGAGGCGATGTACTCCTCGACGGTTTCCGGTTTCCTTCTCATGGCCACAGTGTGCCACGAAGCCCCTCAACCGGCGATGCGCAGTACCAGCTTGCCGCGGGCCGCCCCCTGTTGGCTCAGGGCAAAGGCCTCGGCGAGGTCGGCAAGGTCGAAGGTGCGGTCGATGTCCACCGTGAGCCTGCCCTCGGCGACCAGGTGGAGCAGTCGGGTCAGCCGCGGTCCGTCGGGGCGGACCCACAGCCACCGGCCGGCGTGTTCGGTCACCGCGGGATCGGCGATGGATACGTGCCGTCCACCGTCCTTGAGCACCGCGAGGGTGGTGTCCAGGACGCCACCGGCAAAGTCTGCGACGGCGTCGAAGCCGCCCGGGACGACGGCCCGCAGGCGGTCCTCGAGCCCCTGGCCGTAGGCCACCGGGGTGGCGCCCAGGGCGGCCAGCTTGGAGTGGTTGCGCTCCGACGCGGTGCCCACGACCTCGGCGCCGGCGGCCACGGCCAGCTGCACCGCGAGCGATCCCACTCCCCCGGAGGCACCGTGGACCAGCAACCGGTCACCGGCGGCCAGGTCCAACGCCTCGACGCTGCGCAGTGCTGTCAACCCGGTCAGCGGGAGGGAAGCGGCGACGTCGTCGTCCACGCCCGCGGGGATGGCGGCCACGTCGGTGGCGAAAACGGTTACGTATTCGGCGAAGGTCCCGCCGGAGACCACCTGTTTGCGCGCGTAGGTGGCCACGCGGTCCCCGGTGCCGAACTCGGGGACGTCGGGGCCCACTGCGTCCACGAGGCCGGCGGCATCCCATCCGGGGACCACCGGGAAGCTGGCGTCCATGAGCTGATCGAGCCCACCCGACATCACCTTCCAGTCCACGGGATTGACGGAGGCATGGGTGACGCGGATGCGCACCTCCCCCGGCCCGACCTTGGGCAAGGGCTGCTCGGTCAGTTCCAGGACGTCGTTGGATCCGTACTTGCTGTAGGTCATCGCTCGCATGGTGTCGACAACGGGCGCCGGTGGGGCGTTATTCCCCGGGGCGGAAATGGCGGCGGCACCTGGCCTGGTAGGCCTCGGCACCGCCGACGAGCCCTGCGGCCGCCTGGTTGGCGTCGGCATGCGGCCCGGTGACGGTTCGCTGGTGGAAGGCGGCGTCGGCGCCGCACACGGTGCACACCGCGGTGAGCTTGGTGACGTCCTCGGCGAGCGCCATGAGTTCCGGGAGCGGCTCGAAGGGGTGCCCGTCCAGCATGATGCAGAGCCCTGCCACCACCACAGTGGTTCCCGCCGCCGCCAGCTCGTTGACGACGGGGACCAGGCCGGGGCCGAAGAGCTGTGCCTCATCGATGGCCAGCAGGTCCAGGGGACGCCGTCCGGCGAGCGCGCGGAGGGCGTCGACGTCTCCTGCGGCGCGGGCGGGGAGGCTCATCCCCGCGTGCGAGGCGACGGTCCGGGTGCCGTGGCGTTCGTCCAGTGCGTGGTTGATGATTTCCACCGTGAGCCCTGCCAGCCGGGCCCGGCGCACGCGGCGCAGCAGTTCCTCCGATTTGCCGGCGAACATCGGCCCGGTCACCACCTGCAGCCGGCCGGGCGCCGCCTGCCGCGTCATGCCCGGCCTCCATCCGGGCGCACCGGCTGGGCGGCGGTGCGCCACGATTCGAGGATCCGCAGCAGCCGGGCCGGTTCATCGTCGACCAGCCGGACCCCGAGCCCTTGGACGGCGTCCACCGCCTGGGCCGGGGTGATCTGCTCGTGGACGGTCCGGCGGCCGGGCGCGCGCACGGTGCGGGTGGATTCGGTGATGGTCACGTGGCCGACGTCGGTGTGGCGGGCCGCGACCAGGGATCCGGTGAATCGTCCGGAGCCGGCATTGGTGGAGGTCAGCACGTGGCCGGTGCGCACGTCGATTGGCTGCACGGTGAGCGTATCGGTGATGTGCTGGAGCTGTCCGTCGCGGGACAACGTCCACCGGTCGCCCCCGTCCTCCAGGCTGTGGCCGATCACGAAGTTCCGCCGTCCCTCGTTGCGCCGGGCCCCGTCACGCAGCTCGATCGGCCCGGTGAGGCTGAACCCGAAGCCGGGGTCGGTGAGGAACCAGCGCCCGTCCAGCTGGACCGCGACGGTCATGTGGGTGCGGGTGTTGTGCGGGGAATGCACGCGGCCCAGATGGCGCCTGACGGTGAAGCCCAGGTCCTCGAGCGCGGCGGCGAAGAGCTGGGCGTGTTCGAAGCAGTATCCGCCCCGCCCGCGTTCGACGAGCTGGCGCTGGACAGTTGCCGGGGCCACCCCGGGGTGGGCGCCCAGCAGGACGTCGACGTTCGCGAAGACCAGGGTGCCCACGTGCCGGCGGTGCAGGGCCCCGAGCAGTTCCAGCCCGGGGCGCTCCCGGCCGACGCCGATCAGCGCGAGGTAGGCATCGACGTCGTACTCCTCCCGCTGCCAGTCCGACCCGCCCAACGCCCTGGCCTCCGGGGCTTCTCCTCCCCCGCCGCTCATGCTGCCGAGGGCTGCAGGTAGGTGCGGACCGCCGCGATCCGGGCGGTCTTGGAGGCCCCGGTGAAGTGCAGCACGTGGCAGAAGTCCACGCGTCGGGGCCCGTCGGCGAGGAAGCCGTCGCAGGCCGCGAGCCGGCCGTGGGTGATGGTGGAGAGGATCTCGATCCGTTCCGGTTCCAGCCCGGGCCAGGGGATGCCGGGTTGGTGCGGGCCGGAGTCGGCGGCTGCTCCCACGACGCTCCAGCTGAAATCGTCGGCGAGCCACGGTTCCACGGCTGCCCGATCCCCGCGGGCCCAGGCCACGATGAGGTCGCCGACCAGCAGCAGGCGCGGCGAGTTGCCGCAGTCCTGCGGGAGGGTGATGTCCACGGGCTGGCCCGATGCCTGGGCGTGGTTCTCTGCCATGGCTCCCACTCCACCCGGTCGCCGGCTGGCCGTCAAGCCCCGGCGCGGACCGCATGGCGGATGCCCGGTACCCGAGTGGGAGTGCCCTAGCGTGGATCCCATGCTTCGACGCCTCGCCGCCCGTGCCTTTTTCTCCGTCAGCCGCTGGAACCTGGTCACAGAACCGGCACCACGACGGCCCACCCTGCTCGTCGGTGCGCCGCACACCTCGAATTGGGACTTCGTGCTGATGCTGGCCATCGCCTGGCGGCTGGGGATCCGGGTGCACTGGCTGGGCAAGGACTCCCTGTTCGCCGGCTGGAGCGGTCCGATCATGCGCGGGCTCGGGGGCATCCCCGTGGATCGGACCGATCCGCGGAACATCGTCACCGAGGTGGTTCACCGGGTGCACTCGGGCGAGGTCTTCGGGCTGGTCATCACCCCCGACGGCACCCGGGGCGCCCATACGCATTGGAAGTCGGGTTTCCACCGCATCGCCCGGGCCACCGGATTGCCGGTGACCCTGGGATATGTGGACCGCACGACGATGACAACCGGGCTGGGCCCGACGATCGAGGTGACCGGCGACGTGGCAAGCGACATGGAGCGGATCCGCGGGTTCTACGCCGACAAGTCGGGCTTCACCCCGTCCCAGCGGGTCGAACCGCGCCTGCGGGAAGAGGACGACGGCGGCACGCCTCAGCCGTAGACCAGGTACTTCCCGGGTTTGCCGGGTTCGACCAGCTCGAACGCCGGGGCCAGATCGGTGGCCTCGAGCAGTCCGACCTGCTGGGTGAACTGCTCGTGGGTGACGAACACCGTGCGGGTGAGCCCCCAATCCCCGGCGAGCCACCCGCGCAGGCGCTCCAGCAAACGTGCGTCCAGGCCGGAGTCCATGGCCGAGCTGCGGGTCCAGAAGTAGACGACGGCTTCCTGCTCGGCCCAGGTGGACCTGGCGAGCGGGCTGACCGTGGACCGCGCCAGGAACGTGGCGGTCGGCGGGAACAGGTACACGCACCCCAGGCAGCGGCTTTCACCGGGGTCAAGCAGGGTGTAGGTATAGGCACGGCGGGCCGCGTGCCGCTGTTCGAGATCCACCAGGTCCTCACGGTTGGCCTCCACGGTGAAGTCGTCTTCCGGCCAGGACGACTGCTCCCAGAGCCGCAGGTAACTGCGGGATTCCATCACCGCCGCGTGGTCCAGCGCCGCGTCGTCGGCCGTGATCGGGCGCAGGACGAACTCGGCGGTCCGCAGCCCCGCCGGGATTTGCAGCTGCGGGTCGGTGATGTCCACGTCGGCCTTCCGTTTCCCCTGGTGGGCAATCGCTCGTCGACCACCGAGCCTACTGTTCCCGCGCGCCGCTGTCGCCCGTCCCGGTGCAGGGTCTTGCCACCTAGTAAATTAAGTGCTTAAGTTACTCGTATGGACCTGGCCTACGAACTCCACGATCTGGTGCGGACGCTGGATCGGCACGCCGACGCGATGCTGCGGCCCCACGGACTGACGTACAACCGCTTTGTCACCCTGGTGATCGCCGCCGAACACCCGGGGCTGACCGGACGCCAGCTCGCCCGGGCCGTGGGCATCAGCGAACCTGCCATGAGCGCGATCGTCCGGCACCTGCTCGGTGCCGGGCTCGTGGACGACGGGGCCGGGGACGGAGCAGGCAACGTCCGCCGGATCCGGGTCACCCTCGCCGGCGCCCAACGCCTGGGCGAGGCCCGCGGCACGCTGGGCGACTCGCTCACCGAGACGGCCCGGCGGCTCGACATCGACACCGGGGAGCTGGCCGCCACCATCCACCGGCTCCACCAGGCACTCCGCGACTCCCCCACCCCCCGAGAGGACACCCCATGATCACGACCCTTGCCGCCACGGCCACCGCAGTGCTGATCCTGGCCCGGCTGGCGATCCTTCTCGCCCTGCACCTGGTTCCCAGCGGCTACAACGCCGTCGAACATGCTGTCAGCGACTACCACGTGGGCCCAACGAGGCGGCTGGCGGTGGTGATGACCTGGCTGACCGCTGCCTCCTGGGCGACGTTGGCCGTCTGCTTCCTCACCGGGTTCGGCCCGGAGGGCGAACGCATGCCGATCCTGGTCCAGCTGGCAGGGCTCGTGGTCATCTTCATCGTCCTGCCCTTCCTCCCGACCACCCTGGAAGGGCAGAAGCTGGACCTCGTCGGGGCACTGCACTACGTGGCGGCCATCGCATGGTTTGCCCTCGCCTACAGCCTGACCGGGAACCTGGTGCGCGCGATCGGCGATTCCAGTGCGCTGGCCGCGCCGCTGCAGGTACTCCACGTCGTGGCACTGGTGGCCCTGGTCGTCCTGATCGCCGCCCTGCTGGTCAAGCGGGCAAGGCGCCATGTCTTCGGCCTGGCCGAGCGGGTCTTCCTGGTGGCGATCAGCCTGTTCTACCTGGTGGCCTCGGTCGCCATCATCCTGCGGTGATCGACGGGGCCGTTGACGTGAGGGCCGCTGCCGTGACGGCACTGCTGCGTCAGGCCACTCCCCCGGAGGCGGATTGGCCCACGAACATCCAGTGCGCCGTGTTGATGAGCTGCATGACCTCGCCCTCGGTCATCCCCTCCACGCCGGGCACGTAGATGTTCAGGTGCCGGGCCTTCCAGAAGGCTCCGGTGGCCGGCGAGATACGGCTGCGCAAGGCCAGCGGAGTACGCTCATTGACCATCACCAATCCCGAGGGCGTCAACGGCATGACCGCGCGCCGCGTGAAGGCGCTGCCATGTTCGGAGCGGACCATCCGGTAGTCCGCCGGCCCGAAATCCTGCCACGGGATGGGCCCGATGCCGCGGAGGGTCAGGCCGCTGGCGTCGAGGGTGACATCCTGGAGTTCCTGCGCGCTGGATGTGGTGTGTCGGCGATAACCCCACACCACCAGCGTCAACGCCCCGGCCAGCATCACCAGGAAACCGAGGAAGCCCATGATGGTTCCCACACCAATCTGGAACTGCCCCCAGGTGGCGACCAAAACCACCACGAGCACCACCGGCAACAGGCACACGAAACAGATCAGCACCAGCAACAGCCACCGTGTAGCACGTGACCACGCCGCCTTGCGCCCCGGCATCCTCACCGCGCCCGTCGACTGCAGGGTCCCCATGGCGCCGTCAAAGCTGTTGTGGGTCTCCATGGGCTCTTACGCTATCACTTGGAACAATTGGCAGCTCCGGAAGGGCACGACGACGGATCCCGCCCCCGCTCCCCGGGTGGCTAGGCTTGGTCCATGGCGACGGTGATCCTCGTGCGGCACGGCCGCACCACAGCGAATGCGACGGGCCTGTTGGCCGGTCGTGCGGCCGGCGTCGACCTGGACGAGACAGGGCGAAGGCAAGCGGTACGGGTTGGGGAACGATTGGCTGCAGTTTCCCTGGCAGGGGTGGTGTCGAGTCCCCTCGAACGCTGCCAGCAGACCGCCCGGTACATCCTCGAGCGGCAGGCGACACCATCTGAGGTGCCCCTCGATCCCGACCTCACCGAATGCGATTACGGACAGTGGCAGGGCCGCAAACTGGCGGATCTGGCGACCGAGGCATTGTGGCCGATGGTGCAGTCCCAGCCCTCCGCCGTCGTCTTCCCCGGTGGTGAGGCCATGGCCGCGATGCAGGCCCGTGCCGTCGCCGCGATCCGGCGCCACGACGCCGCCTTTGAAGCCGGGCACGGCGCCGGGGCCGTCTGGGTGGCGGTGAGCCACGGCGACATCATCAAATCCGTCCTGGCCGACGCGCTCGGCATGCACCTGGACTTGTTCCAGCGCCTCAACGTCGGTCCCGCCTCGGTCTCGATCGTGCGCTACGGCCCGGGCCGGCCGGGTGTCTTCGCGACCAACACGGACGCCGGTGACCTGTCCTGGCTCTCCCAGGGCATCCAACCCGGCGACGCGCCGGTGGGCGGCGGCGCAGGGCCGGGGGAACCGGGAACCGGCAGCGCCTAGACTAAAGACATGGCTACACGTGTCCACGAGTTCGACTGGCCCGATCGCGTCGTCATCGGAACCATTGGCCTTCCCGGTTCGCGAACTTTCTATCTCCAGGTGCGCACCGGATCCCAGGTCGTCAGCATCGCCCTGGAGAAACAGCAGTCGGCGCTGCTCGCTGAGAAGATCGATGAGATCCTCGACCAGCTGACGGCGGTCGACGGCAACCCGTTCAGCGTTCCCTCCGGTACTCCGGTTGAATTGGTCGACAATGACCAGCTGGAACCCGTCCAGGAGCAGTTCCGCACGGGAACCATCGGGCTGGGCTGGGATCCCACCACATCCCAGATCGTCATTGAGGCCTACCCGCTCACCGACGTCGAGGCCGGAGACGATGTTGCTTCCCCCGAGGTGGACAGCACGGAAGCGGCGGAAAAGCTGCTGGTGCGCATGCCGGTCGGTGCGGCCCGCGCGTTCACCCAGCGCACGCGCGAGATCGTCGGAGCCGGGCGTCCCATCTGTCCGCTCTGCGGTCATCCCATGGACCCCGACGGGCACATCTGCACGCCTCCCGGGCCCTGATGCCGGAACCGGATCTCGAGGACGATGAACTCGAACTCATCGGCCGCATCACCACCGCGTCAAATGCCACCTTCCTGGGCAGCATCGGCGGCATCCAGGTCGTCTACAAGCCAATGGCCGGGGAAAGTCCGCTCTGGGACTTTCCCGACGGCCATCTGGCCCACCGCGAAGTCGCCGCCTACCTGGTTTCCCAGGCCCTGGGCTGGGGCATCGTGCCACGGACGTGGATGCGCCAGGGCCCGCTCGGTGATGGCATGGTGCAACTCTGGCAGGAGCAGGACCCCACCCAGAGTGCAGTGGACCTGGTCGCTGCGGACCAGGTACCGGAGGCAGGCTGGAAACGCGTTCTTGAGGGACATGACGAGACCGGACGAACGGTCGCCCTCATCCATGAGGACTCACCGGCACTGCGGCGCATGGCGGTCTTCGACGTGATCGTCAACAACGCCGACCGCAAAGGTGACCATGTCCTGGCCATGCCCGATGGGCATCGTTTCGGGGTGGACCATGGAGTCACCTTCCACCACGAGCACAAACTGCGCACCGTGTTGTGGGGGTGGATGGGTGATGCGCTGACCGACGACGAGCTCGAGGGCGTAGAACGCCTGGGCGGGGAACTAGACGGACGGCTGGGCAGTGAGCTGGCCGAATTGCTCAGCGCCGAAGAAATCACCGCAATCGCCGCGCGCTGCGCGCAATTGCGTCGGGCAGGACGGCTTCCGGCACCGAGCGGCGAAATGCCGGCGGTTCCCTGGCCGCTGTTCTGAGCGCAGAGCGGCTCTTGGGGTCAGTGGCTTGGCACCTGACACCATCCAGCTGTCGTGAACCCACGACAGTCCACGCTCCCGCCCCATGGGCCACAGCGAGCTGGCACCCTGCCTCCTGCGCAGGGGCCAGAAGGAAGCCGCGATCCAAGATCGGGGCTTCACCGGGAACCTAGGCGCGTGCCCTGGGTCTCGCCTCATGCTGGTACTTGGTCAACAATTCCGCAGGCAGGTGGCAGGAATCCGCAGGGAAACGTGCGAGCCGTCCCTGGTGTTCTTCGGCGCTTCGCACGTAGTTGGCCAGTGGCAGGACCTCGACGGCAATGCGCTCGGCGTCATGCCTCGCCGAGATAAATGCCCGGGCCCTCTCGAGGTGGTTCGGGTCCTTGGAATACACGCCGGTGCGATATTTTCGGCCGACGTCGGGGCCCTGTTGGTCCACGCTGTAGGGATCGATGATCTCAAAAAAGTACGCCATCAACTGCTCGACACCAAGAACCGTCGGATCGAATCGCGTGCGTACGCATTCCGCATACCCGTCATAGTCGCCGTCGAGGCGCTGACTGGTGCCGTTGGCCCGTCCAGCCTCTGTGAATGCCACTCCGGGCAGCGTCGCGATGAAGGCCTGCACACCCCAGAGGCAGCCGCCCGCAAGATAGAGCTCCTCTGCACCGCACTTCCCATCCACACTCCGATCCTACTGCCGACCACGCGGTGATCGCATCGCACTCCTGCCGGTGCGCCAGAACTCGGTCCACCGGTGGGGGTATGCGACTCAGTAGTGGTAACGGGCCTGAATAATCACGAGGTCCCCATCGTCCACGAGGTAGACCAGCCGGTGCTCATCGGCGATGCGCCGCGACCACGACCCCTGCCCCTCTTACTTCACGCTCTCGGGCCTGCCGATCCCGGAGAACGGATCACGCAGGCAGGCATCGATGAGCGTGTTGATGCGCTTCAGGATCTTCCGGTCGTTGCTCTGCCAGTACCTGCAGTCCTCCCGAACCGAATCGCCCCAGACAAGACGCACTCAGGCTTCCTCGTCTGCGCGATCGAGGTCGCGGGCCTTGACCTTTCCGGCGCGGGCACGGTCGTAGGCGTCGAGCAGGCGACGGACGTTGGCCGGCGAGCGGAACAGGTAGGCGGTCTTCTGCCACGCGGCGTACTCGACAGCCGGCATCAGAACAGCATTGCCCCTACGAGAGACGATCTCGACGGCATCACGGTCCTCATTCACTCGCTCAATGAGAGGGAACAAGGTTTTGCGCGCCTCGCTTGCGCTGATGGACATGATGAGAGCCTCCCCATTCGGACGAGTGCTACATATTCATGGTACGACTCGTCGCCGTCGAGTCATCTCGCGCGTGGCGATCGGCGACCGCTGTGTGCGCCGTCCCGCTGAGGGAAGCGCTGACTACGAGGGACGGGCCCAAGTAGACTCGTACCGCGAGGAGGTCCTCTGGGCCGTTGAGTATCAGGAGGCAACGATCAGCGACGATCATGCGGCGCACCTGTACGACGCGGTGAGTCAGTGGGGTGCGGATGACGCGTTCTTCCTCAACGTCGCGACATCGGGCCACAGCACCCGCGTTCTGGATCTCGGCTGCGGCACGGGTCGCATCACGATCGAGATCGTCCAGGCCGACGTCGCCGGCACAGGCATCGATCCCCATCAACCATCAGTGGCCGCCGCTCAGCAGAAACCCAACGCCGACCGGGTGAAATGGGTCATCGGCGATTCCCGCACAATCCCGGCCAGTCGCGAGTTCGGGGTCACCATCATGTCTTCAAACGTTGCTCAGGCCATCCTCGAAGACGAGGACCTCAGCCGCACCTTTCGAGATATCGCCGCCCACATGCCATCTGGCGGGCGGCTGGCGTTCGATTCACGCGATCCGCGTGCGCGCGGATGGGAACGCTGGACGAAGGATCGCAGTCTCAAGACGCTTGAGCTTCCCGAAGGTCCGAGCCATCACTGGTACCAGACGACCCATGTCGACGAGTCCACCGGGATGGTCGACTTCTGCGCTCACGAGGTGGACGCCGAAGGTCGGGAGCGGAAGGCGTGCGATCGCATCCGCTTCCGCAGCGAGGAGCACCTGCGCTCTTTGCTCACTGACGCCGGCTTCATCGTCGACGCCGTGTTCGGTGGGTTCGAGGGGGAACCGGTCGCACAAGGCATCGGGGCGCTCGTCTTCATCGCTCACCGTGCGTGAATTCGACGGTCAGCCGGATGTTGGTTCTTAACCTCAGAGCGGCAGGAGCCATCGAAATCAGACGTTGAAGCGGAATTCCACCGAGTTCCGGCACAGAGAACCATCAGCGATGCTGTTGTCTCATTTCGTGCGCAAGCGAGCGATGAGTACGTCAGCGACCTCGTCCGCAGCCCGTGCCGCCGTGTCGAACTCAGAAACCTCGTCGGACCATGCGGCGTAGTCGATGCGACGGCGCTGAACGTCCGACCAGGACGGCTCGCCGACGTAGGCGAGACCGCGATCCCTGCCGCTGAGCCTCCGCTCATGCTCTTGCACGTCGGAGATCACGAGATACACGAACTCGAGGTGTGCACCTGTTTGCGACGCTGCAGTAAGCCAGGTCTGCCGAGCCGGTTCGCTGTCGTTGACCGCATCGACGACGACATCGTGGCCGAGTCGCAGATTCTGCTCCGCCATCGCACGCGCCGCCTCGTACGCAGCGACGCCGACCTGCCACCCCGACGGCAGACCGCAGGCAAGGATCGATTCCTCGACCGCATCGATGGACACTCGGACCGACCTCGTGCGCGCAGCGACGATCTCGGCGATGCTCGTCTTACCAACGCCGGGCAGGCCGGAGACCACGACGAGGTGACCGGTCACGCGACCTTCAGCGGAGTGATCGCGGCGATCTGCTCGGCGGCACGATCCTCAGCGTGATCCAGTTCATACCTTGTCTGCAGGTTGAGCCAGAACTGGGCAGACACACCGAAGTAACGCTCAAGGCGCAGTGCCGTATCGGCCGAGACACCACGTTTGCCGTGCACAATCTCGTTGATCCGCCGCGGCGGCACGCCTATGGCGACAGCGAGCCTGTTCTGCGTGATCCCAAACTCCTTGATGAAGTCCTCCATGAGGACCTCACCCGGGTGAATCGGGGCAATCTTGTCAGTGATAGTCAACGATCTCCACCTCCTCTGGTCCAGCGTCGGTCCACACGAAACAGACACGCCACTGGTCATTGATCCTGATGCTGTGCTGTCCGGCACGATCACCTTTCAACGCCTCGAGCCGGTTTCCCGGTGGGAGTCTGAGGTCATCCAACGACTCAGCGGATCCCACCTGACGCAGTTTCCTCAACGCCGCCGAAAGTATCCGAGGATCGATCGAAGGCACACGGGCACGACGCCACAGCCGTTCGGTGTCCTTGCTCCCGAACGATCTGATCATACGACCAGTGTATAACGCGAAGCGTCAATAACGCTACACGTTAAACCGGAATTCAACCACGTTCCGTAGCCGAACAACCTCTGCCTCGGACCCGTCATGCGCCCTCGTCCAACCGAGCCAAATAGCCATGGATCGCCGGCAGGTCGACCACGAGAGTGTCCCAGACAGCCCCGTAGTCCGTTCCTTCATAGTGATGGGCCAGACGGTCACGCATACGCTTGATGAGCGACCAGGGCACATCGGGATGCAGAGCTGTCGTCTCCGTGCTCAGTCGCGCAACGTTTTCCCCGATCTTGATGATCAGGGACTCCGCTGCCAGGCCAGGGACGTTCTGCGGGTCGTCGACGAACCAGGCGTGTCCACGGGCAACCAAAACCGCGCCGACGTCACACAGGCGCACGATCTCCCGCAGCGCAGCTGCATCCCGCCCCGTCATACGGCAACGGCCGTGGTCAGCACCTCATGATCAGCTCGCAGGCCGCCATCAGTCACCACGTCGACCTCGACTCCGAGCAGTTCCGTCGCCCGCTCAGTGAACGCGGCCAGCGCCATCAATCCGACGCCGGGCGAGCGTGTCACCAGGATGTCGAGGTCACTGCCCGGTTCGTCTGCCCCGCGCACGACCGACCCGAAGACGCGAAGGTTCGTGAGGCCGTAGTTCCCGGCCAACGTCACAAGCTCGTGCCGGTGCTCAGCCAGCGCCTGATGAGGCAGCGGGCGGGCGGCGCGTCGCAGGCGCTCCAACATAACCGCCGAAGCCCTGCGTCTGCCGGCCTCGTACGCCGCGATGTTGGGTTGTGCCACTCCTGACCGGTCGGCCAGCTCAGCTTGGCTGAGACCGGCCTCCTCACGCAGTTGTCGTACGGTGTTCACCATGCAACTATCATATCGCGTGATATATAGACCCGCGGGGCTCGAGACCCCTAACACGTTCAATCGGACTCCACCGCTTTGCAATGCTGAGACCCTGTCGACGCGCCGGCACTTCGGGCTATCCAGACTCCCCGGCGCGTTTCGCGATGTGCGATTAACCGAGGCTCTCGAAAACCATCGTTGCCTGGATGCGGTCACCGCCACCGATTCCCTTGCTCCCGCTACTCGCAGTGGTAATGGTGTGGAGTCGATAGCCCTTCGCGGCCTGCTCGTTGATGGCCTGCTCAAGGGAGGACAGGTTGCCTGAACCGGTTCCCCAGAGTTTCTCTTTGAGGATTACCTGTACGACGACATAGTGCATGACGTGACTTCTTCCGTTGCTGGTCAATTTGGAGTCATGCTACTCGATGCTGCGAGGTCCGGGCATAAGCGTGCATCCCAAAGGTCCTGAAGGAAGTAAGCCCTGCCAGCCGAAGCGCCGAGCGCACGGCTCCGCAGCCTTCTGCGTGATCCGCACTTCGACTTGCCGAACCTTGCCCGCGTTCCGAATGAATGCCGCCAAGACGCCAGGTGGAATTCTCAGGGCGCCGTCGCCTCGGCGAGACGTCGCGGCTGCCGCCGCCAATGTACCCCTGCGATGTTTGCGGCGACCTGCCCACAGAGCCCGGCTGTTCTGCCTTAGCCCGGAATTCGACAGGGGATTAATCCAGACACTCAACCCGACGAAACTCGCTGTCAATCATGGCGTGACCCCAGTTAGCTCATGATGGGCGTTCTAGACAACGCAATTCCTGGCCTCCAGCTTGTAAGCCGATCGAATAGCAGATTCGGCAGAATCGTGGGGAAGCTGACTACACGTTGAAACGGGAATTCCACCACGTTTCGTAACCGATCAACATCACCGGCGCCTGCGATCCCAGCTACGTCCTCAGGCTCCGCGGCCGGCGGCCCTCGCGTGGCGGCGTCACTAACGGGGGCGCCGAAATGGGTAGGGCCACCACCACCGATGTTGCGATCGGCGCTCAGCCCTGCGTCGAGCAGTGTCCAGATAATCGTCACGCGCTGGGACAAAGACCGACTCAGGCAATCTCAGCGGCGCACGATTCAACTCACTTTCTGCCAGCAGATGGCTAATTGCCCTCGGCATCAGCCGCATCCCGCCAGAACCTTTCACGGACCGCATGAGCTGTCCGCCCTGCTCAGTGAGCCTCATCCTCCAGGATGGATCGACCTCAGCAAGGCCGGAACCCACCAGGATAGATATTGCCGTCTCAATCTGTGTCCTTGAAGGCACGTCGGCCTGCAGCATGTCCCATCCTGACAGCAACCCGCGTACCGATGAGGGGTGCTTCCCTCGACGGAGCAGGGTCATAAGCGTCGCGGCGTCCTCCTTGTCTCTACGGTCCATGAAGTTCAGGCTAGCCAGCTTCGAGCCCCCCGCCGAATCGGGAACAGCCACCGTTCCCGAAGTACTTGACGTTCCCGTCGGTCCAGGAAGCGAAGGAAGAAAGGCCCGAGATGCGATCAGCATCCCGAACCTTTCTCAAGCAATTGGTCGAGGCCTATACATTGAAGCGGAACTCCACCACGTTCCGTAGCCGAATAACCTTTGGTTGTCTCCGCTGAGGGACGACGTCCGCGGGATCCAGCGCGGGATGACTACCTCAACGGATCATAAGCAAGAGGAGCGTGCCCTGAGACAACTGGCATACTGTGTAAATGTTGTACAGCGCACAGTACCTGGACGAAGATGCCCTCGCGAACTACATCGCCGCCCTTGAAGGCGGGCTACGTGACACCGGCACATCGCGTACTACAGGTAGCCACGGGTTCGGGGGTTCAATCGGCTGGAACTCGACCAAATTTGAGGGGTCGAAGGACGCTGAGACCGAAAGCACCCTGAACTTAGTCGACCACAAGGCTTCTAGGCTAAGACGACTCATTGAAGCTGGGCACAAGAACCCTGAGCAAACGGGATGGTTCGAGGTCCTTCAACCAGACGCTGACTTCGCCGAGATTGGAACCGGTGCGATTATCGAATGGGAATGTGATGTTTTCGTTCCCGAGTCAATTGCAGCCATGGCGAACCACGAGGGCCTGAGTAGCGCACTACAGGCTATGAAGGGGTTGCAACCGTCAGCAGAAGCCCTCGGCCTTGACATAGAGGGAGTACCCACCGTTCAGGAGATGGACGCAATGGCATCCTTCCTAGATCAACTTGATGTTGCGCTGGTTGTCGTCGGCGACGACAGTGATACAGACTGGAAAATCGTCGGTTCTCTCGACAAGCGATGGATAGCAGGCGAAGCATCTTTCGATGGACGAGTACGCGTCATCGGAAAAGTTAAGAAGAAGATCGCCGCCGATCGTTGGTATCCAATGGTTTCACTTCCCGGCATGAATCTCGTAAATCGGGACGAACGACGCCGGTTGGAGCGACACGGCCCGAACGATGAAAGCGAGAAAGATCAGTTCGTCAGTGGGCCAGCTCTCGTTCTCGACTACCTCGCTATTTTCAGCTGACTCCTGCTCCAACCACTTGCGAAGGCCCTTCCAACGCGAGAGGCTGTCAACGAGTCGTGGGAAGCCGAAGCTGACACAAACGCCCAGGTCGGCTCTGGTAGCTGGTATTCATGCCACGGAAGCGGCACTACGTCGACACGCGCCCACAGCGCTGATAGAAGCGAAGACACGGCTCCGAACGTCATGACTCCAAGCAGCTGGCAGGGTAGCGAGCCTGCCGGGTCGCTTCAGAGATTGCGCGGGTCGGCGCAAATCTCGCACCTGTCGAGGTGGTGCTCGTCGAGCATGCCTGCTGCCTCGACTAGGTCACGAGCAAGCTGACGTGCTGCTGCAGTGATCGTTTTGGATGGTGCTTCGTACGTCACTTTCGTCGGTTGTCCATTGCTGTCTCGCTCGATCACGGCGATGCACACCAGATGGCCCTCCAGACCACCGCCGCTGGATGCCGATATCTCGATTCCTGCCGTGTCCAGCTCTAGAGGCGTTCCGCCCCGTTCCCGGCCTTCACGCTGTGCAACACCGGTGCCTCTGACGTAGTCCTCATAATGCTCGAACCTGTCGCGAAGGTTCTTGAGTTGGGGGTGCGCTTCATTAAAGCGACGGATCAGCTCGCTACCTTGCCCAAAGGACGATTCGGCTCCCCTGGCAACGTTGCGCACAGCGTCCACGAGCACCATGGTCATCGCGTCCCGACGGCCTGCCTCCGTTGCCGGCGACTCCGGGATCGAAATGGACTCTATGGTCTCGTAGGTCTGTGAAGCCGCAGCCGCCCACGCGTGAGCCCACCTGACCATGTCTTTGTCGACATTCCGGGGAAATTTCGTTGCCATGATTGAAGTATGCCTTTTCGGCTGAAGTACTGAGAACCTTGGCAGGCCCAGACATTAGACGGGAATACCAGAGCTCCCAATCACGGGACGACAGAAGAGTAAATTTGGTGGTCGGAGCCGGTTCTTAGACATTGAATCTAAATTCCACCACGTTCCGTAGCATACAAACCTATGGCTCAGTCATCGCGCATGCCCGGGCTGGCCAACCTAGAGGCTCTTCACCCGCGTGTAGAGCTCGCGCAAAGCAGCATCGGAGAGGTCGATTATCGGCTCATACATGAATGAGTTCACGTGGATGTTCTCCGGAGTCATGAGCACGACGTCGTCGAGTGTGCGGCGTGACTCGTCGGACCCGTGGCCTCGGTTCTTGTAAGCCTGGAAGAGCACCTGGGTCTGGTTGCCAGTGATCCCATCCGTGAACGTCGGGTCGGCAAGAAAGGCCACCATGTGCTGCTCGGCGACGATGCGAGTGGCAATGGACAGCACGATCTTATTCTCAAAGTTGATGCCCTCGTCCGCGGTGAGCGCCACTTCTGCCTGCTCGAACAGCAAATCAATGACCGGCTCCGTGCCGGCACTCCACGACTTCTTTTTCTTACCCGGCTTGAAAGTCTCGTTGAAGATCCGGTCGAGTTCGGCGTTATCGATGCTCGCCGAGTCGGCCTTCCAATGCAACAGCGAGGTCAACTTCAAGTAATCAGAGTCGTCCTCGCCCTTGGTGTACTCGAGGATGTTACGCACGAACGGCACCGAGGCAATGCGCTGCATGCCGTTGCCAAAGAAGTTTGTTTTGAAGGCGTAGATGAAAGGGTTCTTCACGTGGCTGGCCTGGCTCAGAGAGACCTTCCCCTCGCCCTTCTGGGCCATGAAGCATTTGTTGTAGCCGACGACACTTCGGCTGAGAAGCGTGCGGAAGAAATCGAAGTTGTGCGTGAGGAGGATCAGCTTAAAGCTCGCGTGATCCGCCATCTCCTTAAGGTATTGGATGATGGCGTACTTGTTCTTGTAATCGAAGGAGTCGGCGAGGTCATCGATGACAAAGATAGTCTCCTGATCCGTAGCCTTGCGCGCCTCCATCTCGAAGAGGACGTTGAGGATGTAGAGCGCTTTCTTTTCACCGTTGCTGAGCACTGACAGCAGGTCATCCCGTTCGACACTCGCGGAATCCTGGCCGTCACTAAACTCGAAGACCAGCTTAAGCATGGAGTCCTGGCCGAGAGCCACTTGGTGCTTGTTCTCCGCGCGGAGAGTGAACGGCACGAAGAATCGCTCGTTGAAGATCTTGATGACCTTATCCCACTGCGTGCTTTCGGCAGCCGCCTGCTGCTCGATAGCCTTGCGTCGCTTCTCGGTATCTTTATAGCACGTCACAACGCGTAGGAAAGCCTCCTCGTTCGCCTTAAGGTAGGACTTCCAGACGTCCTGATGGAAAGTTTGGACGTTGGCAAACTCCGGGAGGAGATCTTCCCGGTTCGCGATGAACTCAAAGAACTTTCGTGTGTCCTCATTGCGCTGGACAGCACGCTCGACACCGTCCAACTTTTTGCGCAGCGCGTCATCGTCGCTGATGCGCTGCTTCTCCTCGGTGATCAACGCCTGCAGATCAGCGTCGCTTTTAATTTGGCGCGGCTCATCCTCGCCGTGCAGTAGGAGCGAATGCTGAGCGGTAAAGAAGCCGTTGGCACCGAGGCTCTTCGTAACGTTCGTGGCATTGTAGTACGTGAACGAACTCCTGTTGAAGAACGTGGACTCGTCGAGAAGTTGATTGAGTCGGGTCACGTACGCAGTCAGTTGGGCCTGGACGTCAGCGCCCTTGAGCGCGGTGGCTACTTTCTCGTTGAAGAGCAGGTCGTGGGGCAGGTCGGCAAATCGAGCGTCCTCGAGTTGTTCGACCTCGTAGGCTATGCGCACTAGGGCGTCGTAGAACCGATCATCGCTCTGGGTGAAGACCTTCGAGATCGTCGAGATCACGTCCTGCTTCGTGCCTGCCTGAGCCGTTAATTCTCTGATCAAGGCGTCGCGGGCATCGACGAGATCAACCTGGAGCCCTTCGTACTCCTTCCGAAGCTCAGGGTTGACGAGCAGGGTCGAGGTCGACTCCGTCGGGCCGAGCTCCTCGTCGTAGGACAGGACAACGGCGACGTTCCCGGGGTCTGGCGACTGGCCGTTCTCGTCGGTGATTAAGCGCGAGGACTCGCGGCCGGGGAAGACTCGGTCGGTGGTCTCCTTGCCCGTGGCCAGGTCCCTGAAGGTCCGGGCGAAAGAGGTCTTCATCGTGCCGTTGGGCGCGTAGATGGCCACTGCGTTGCGGCCACCGAAGTCCAGCTTCGCGTCAAGCGATCGGATGCCGTGGCAGTTGGTCAGTTCAACTTTAAGCGTCTTCATGCCAACAGAATATGGTGCCAACAGGCCCCGGCCGGCAAGAACAGGATGAGCCGCTGCCGGTGTCGGCACTCTGGGGGCCGTCTACTCAGCCTTGCCCTTGCCTAAGAGCACATCGGAGTGGAGCTTCTCCAGCTCGTCCTCGATCTCCCAGAACTCGCGGGCGAGCCACTTCAGAGCCGACTTCATGAAGGCCTTGGTGTCCTTCTCCGGGGCTTCTGTCCGGTACCGGCGCTACATGGAGACAAAGTCGAACGGCTCGCCAGTGTCCGGGTGCTTGACGTACGAGCCGTTGCCCCAGACGTCGTGAACGATGAAGTGGCGGAGCTCAAGCGCTGCCTCCAAGCGGTCGACAACCGCCTTCGGCGCCGTGTCGCGGAGCGCCTTGACGAGGCGTGAGCTGGTGTCGTCGTAACCTCTTGCCCGAGTGTCCCAGTCACCAGAGGTCGCCTGTAGGAAAGTGCCACCGGCGTCCTCGGCCCAAGCCGCGGCGATGACAACCTCACCGATGAGCTGTGGGAGCTCCGGGCTGACCTGCCGCCTGGACATCTGACGGCTGAGTGACTCTGGCTCGTTGGCGAGCGCTTCCTTCAGCCGGTGGAGCAGCGCAGCGCTCACGGCAAGCTGCTCGGCCTTGGGTCGCCCCTAAAGATCTGGCGGCACTAGCCACTCAAGGAGCCCATCGATGAGGTCGGGTTCGTCTTCCGAGGCCATGACCCCGATCATGCCAGCGGGCAAGCTGCAAAGTGAAACCAGCCTCCCTCATGGTCAACTCAAGGCGCGCCTAGTGCTGTCAGGAGGGAAAATGCTCGTGGTCTTTAGTGTGCGTTAAGCTCACTGGACAGCGCGTTTGGTCGTGCAGAAAGTATGTCCTTCGGGCTGCTACACGCCTCAAATCGCGAGGGGAAGCAAAAAACCCCAGGTAAAAGGCTGTCTATTGCACATGGAATCTAAATTCAACCACGTTCCGTAGCCGAATAACCTATGTAAGCCAAAGGACGTAGGGCCCGCCAAAAGCTCTCGGCAAGCCCGACCCGCGCGTCACATCTCCTGGGCTTCGCGTCGCCAATGGTGAACCGATTTTCGGCCCGCGCTCTACGAGCAATTCCAAGTGGGGACTGTTCCACTAGAGGAACCCTCACCGGGCAGTTTTGCGGCGGGCAGGGAGTCAGGATCGGCACGGGCCTGGGCTCTGCGTCCCAGTGGTGGACTACGACAAATTTACGGCGTTCAACGTGGCCTACGTTTCTTGATCAGCAAGCAGAGCGGAACTCCTGGCTCTGCCAGCTAAGCGTCGAACTCGGCCCATTGCTGTCCCGCAGGAAAAGGTGCCGGGCACTTATTACCCCGTCACTTATCCCGGAAAATTTTCGCGCTAGAACAGCTCCGGCTGAACACTTCCCGGGCTGGGCACCTGCGATCCTGGGGCCGTGATGGTCGAGCGGACGACCACGGTCTCGGCTTCTCCTGGTTGCTCGGGTAGCAAATTCGCCCCATTGCAGTTCACGGAAGTTGTCGCCCCGCTAACCGTCCCTTTTGCCGTCGCTGGCGTGTAACCCGGCGGGAAACGTAGTGAATAGTAGGTTTCGCCACGGAAGCTTCCAGGCGCTTGGTTGCAACTGGTGCTGGCAAACGTAGAAAACGTCGTAGCGTTGAAATAGTCCTTTGGCGTTCCCTGCCAGCTCTTGTTGTTGCTGGTCTTCCTTAGGGTCGTGCGCAAATAGATCTCTGGCATGACATCGGTGCAATTGATGTTGCCTTCGACATTAATCGTGCCGCTAACATGCGTAGACCCGTGCGCGTAGTTCGTTTTGACTGTGCAAACTGACACAATCACTGCGGCTGAAGCTGGTGCCGCCGCCCCCACAGATCCTGCGACCAAGCCGATCCCGGCTAAGCTGCCGATCAGTGCGGCAGACAGTAGTTTCTTACCCATTTCCCCCCCTGAGATTTTCGATGGTAGGCCGAACTTAGTCTTCCAAGGGTTTTTGCACAATAGGTGGATTGAAGATTCCTCGCGGTTTTCGAATGGCACCCGCCGACGACTAGTTTGAACTGAGAAGATCCTCCACAATCAGATGAGCCGCGAAAACCACTACTACCAAGGAGCTGGGGCAGCATGAAGGTGACTCCATCGGACCTGCTTGCGCTGGAAGTTCGAATTTCCGCAAAGACGTATTTCGTTCGTTTTTGGGATGCGCCGTCCGGGAAGAACGCCGGTTTCCGGTCAGAATCAGCGTGCCTAACTGAGTCGAAGGGAATTCATGAAGTTCTTGAATGGGCGAAGGAAAAATGCAATGGCAGGGAATTCGAGGTATTCGCAGAAGGGCCAGCCCTAGTCACTCAAAGCCCCGATGGGATGCACATGCAAAAGAGCGCTGTTCGCATATACGGAGAGAACCCCACCGACAGAGAGGGGATTGAAATACATTCAGTCAGGGTCAGCAAGTCCGAGCAATGAAAACGTCGAGCCTGGTGCCAGCTACCCTTTGCGGCCTCCCAGAACTGGCCGGCTCCTGACCTTGGGCTCAGGTGCCGTTGTCCGCAATCGAACGCCCGTAAGCCGGTCCATTACCGGAACACGACGCCGGAAAACCCCGGCCCTGGTTTCGCCGAAATTCCGCAACAGGAATTTCCCCGTAAGACCCGCACTCAGAAGTGCCCGATCAGGGTGGCAGGAACGCAAAACCCCGCAGGGTCGGCAAATCGTCCGCCTAAGCGCCATAGAGAATGGCATGCCGTAGGTCTGACGGCCCTCCATTCAGGATATCGGTGACAGTGCCATTGAAATCAAAATGGCCGAATCCAGAAAACACAGATCGCAGACGCAGTAGATGCCCAGAAGCCTCTGGCGCGGATCCGCGATCTTCTTGCGTGGCCACCACCAGAGAAATCCAACAAAGAAAAGTAGCGGAAGCAAAATCCATAGCGCACCCGGATCCATGAGGGCTGCCAGGCCGGCGGCACATAACACAACAAGCAGCGACACGGCGCCAAGGGTCTTGACCCCCTCGCCCGCCCGCTCCAAGGACCGCCGTTGGAGCCACCATCGACCGACTTGCAGGAGCATGGCCACGACCAAACCGGCAAGTACCGGGCTCCACATGCGCTCCCCTGGCGGCACTTCCGCACCGTCCGACGACAATCCCGGAAAGGCAAGCCGCATCACCCCCGCCACCAAGCCCATGGCCACGGGAGCAAGCATCGTAATCCAGAAAGCGACACGCCGCTCTTGGGGGAGTTTCCGATCTTCCACAGTCGAACCCTAGCGGACGAGACTCCGCCTGATCCTCAAAGGAGACGCATTCGCCACAACTCTCTAGCATGCAGCTGCGCTCAGGGTTGCCCTGGCACGATTTCGATACCGCGATGTTCAATCTCCCGTGGACCAATACCGAGCACGGGATTCACCCACGCACCCTCGTCTTCACGATTTCGATAGCTCGGACAGTATGCATATACCTCTCCGTCCAGCGTGGCGACCGCACCAGGCCTACACAGCGCACGAGATTGCCTCCCGGCGATCGGCGCGGGCGCCAACCACATGACCGAAACACCCTTGCGTGAAACCCTGCCAGCATCCAGGACCTCCAGAAAGTGCCCATTGTTGTCGAGGTCGTACACCAGCCAGCACCAACGGGCCCCGCTGAAGGATCGGGCCCGGGGATCCCAAGTCGCCGGCACGAGGACGACGGGGCACTCCAGGTAGCCCAACTTGTATTCCACCAACGACCCCGGTTGGTGCGGCAACTCGATGCCTGCCATGCCTACATCCCCATCGATCCGACCGCTAATGGAACTAGGGGAATCCTAGCCGTGGTCTCATCGGGCAGCAGCCGAAGTCATCGACTCGGGATGATCGTCTCCTCCGGCGGCGGCCGTTTCGGAACGGTCCGCCAGCGGAGGCGCGAGGCCACTAGCATCGCGGCAGCGCGGTCCAGAGGTTAGAGCGCAAACCGAAATTCCACCACGTCGCCGTCCTTCATGACGTATTCCTTGCCCTCGATCCGCGCCTTGCCGGCGGCCTTGGCGGCTGCGGTCGACCCTGCGGCAACCAGGTCGTCGAAACCAATGACCTCCGCCTTGATGAACCCCCGCTGGAAGTCCGTATGGATGACTCCTGCAGCCTGCGGAGCCGTGTCACCCTGGTGGATGGTCCAGGCGCGTGATTCCTTCGGACCTGCGGTCAGATAGGTCTGCAGGCCCAAGGTGCTGAATCCGACGCGGGCCAGCTTGTCCAGACCGGACTCGGCGTAGCCGGCTTCCTCGAGCATCTCGGCGGCTTCGTCCTCGTCCAGTTCCACGAGGTCGGACTCGAACTGGGCATCCAGGAAGATGGCCTCTGCGGGAGCCACCAGGTCTGAGAGACGAGCCCGCAGGGCCTCGTCGGCCAGCCCATCCTCGTCCATGTTGAAGACGTAGATGAACGGCTTGGTGGTCATCAGCTGCAGGGAGGCGATCTCCGCCAGGTCCAGCTTCGCGGCAGCGGCACCGGCAAACAAGGTCGTCCCGGACTCGAGGACTTCCTGGGCGGTCTTGATGGCGGCCAGCAGGGAGGCATCGGCCTTCTTGGCCTTCACTTCCTTTTCCAGGCGCGGCAGCTGGTTTTCGATCGTCTGCAGGTCAGCGAGGATCAACTCGGTGGCGATCGTCTCGATGTCTCCCGCCGGGTCGATCTCCCCGTTGACGTGCACCACATCGGGATCGGAGAAGGCGCGGGTGACCTGGCAGATCGCGTCGGCTTCGCGGATGTTGGCCAGGAACTTGTTGCCCAGCCCCTCCCCCTCCGAGGCGCCCTTCACGATGCCGGCAATGTCGACGAAGGACACCGTCGCCGGCAGGATCCGCTCGGAACCGAAGATCCCGGCGAGCACCTTCAGGCGCTCATCGGGCAGGGGAACCACGCCCACGTTCGGCTCGATCGTGGCGAACGGGTAGTTCGCCGCGAGAACCTGCGCGCGGGTGAGGGCATTGAACATGGTTGACTTGCCGACGTTGGGCAGTCCGACGATTCCGATAGTAAGAGCCACGGGAGACAACTCTACCTGCCCCAAACTGTCGGCGCAGGCTGGCAGAGTGGGGGCATGGACGCTTTTGCATGGGTTGTGTCGACTCTCACGCTGCTTTTGGGACTGGTCATCGGGGCCGCGGGCCTCTGGTTGCTCGGGTTGCGGGACCGCTTTGCCGTGCTCACGGAGCAGAACCAGCGGGCCACCCACGAGTTGGCTGTGGCCCAGTCATCACTGGCCACCGCCCGGGGCCAGGTGGAATCGTTGCAGTCGCGCGCCGACGCAGACCGTGCCCGGGACGGGGCTGATCGACAGGTCCTGCAGGTGTTGGCACCCGTTGCCGAAAAGCTCCACCAGGTCCAGCAGCAGGTCACCGTCCTGGAACGCGACCGCGTCGAGCAATACGGCCAACTCAGCCAACAATTGAGCATGGCCGCCGAACAGGATGCGGCCATCCTGAGGACGACGTCGTCGCTCGCCGGCGCGCTACGCAACACCTCGGCGCGGGGTACCTGGGGCGAAGTGCAGTTGCGCCGCGTGGTCGAGGCCGCCGGAATGCTCTCACGCGTGGACTTCAACGAACAGGTCACCACCTCCGCCGGCAAGCGACCCGACATGGTCATCACCCTGCCGGGCGGCAAATCAGTCGCCGTGGACTCGAAGGTCCCGCTGAACTCCTACCTGCTGGCCCAGGAAATCGACCTGCTGGCCGAACCGGCGCGGGAGACCGAGCGCCGCTCCCTCTTGGAGGCCCATGCCAAGGCGCTGCGCTCCCATGTCGACGACCTGGCCTCGAAGTCCTATTGGGAATCCATTCCGGGCAGCCCGGAACTGGTGGTCTGTTTCCTGCCGGCCGAATCATTCCTGGCCGCAGCGGTCACCAGCGACCCGGGCCTGCTGGACCATGCGTTCTCCCGCAACGTGGCCCTCGCGGCCCCGGCGACGCTGCTCTCCATCCTCAAGGGGCTCTCGTTTGCCTGGCGGCAGGAGCTGCTGACGGAGAACGCCCGGGCACTGTTCGACGAGTCCCAGGAGCTGTATGCCCGTTTGGGGACCCTGGGGTCCCACGTCACCAAGCTCGGCTCCTCGCTGAAGTCGAGCGTGGAGAAGTACAACTCGTTCGTGGGGACGCTGGAAGCGCGAGTGCTGCCCTCGGTGCGCCGCATCCAGGACCTCAATCCCGGTCATGGAACCAATGCGGTCGACAAGGCCAGCCTGTCGGTCGCTCCACTTGAGGCCACGCCGCGGGTCCTCAGCGCCAGCGAACTGCTCTCCGCCGACCCGCTACCGGAGCGCGGCAGCGACGAGCAAAACAGCGAAAGCGCCTAGCGGCCGCCGCCGTGGCCGCCGAGACCGCGTGAGGAGTCCCCGGCTTCCTTGAGCTTGGAGCGCAGTTCCTTCGGCAAGGAGAACAAGATGTCCTCCTCGGCGGTGACGACTTCCTCGGCGGGCCCGAAGCCGTATTCGGTCAACAGGTCAAGCACTTCGCGGACCAGCACCTCCGGCACCGAGGCGCCGGACGTGACGCCGACGCTGGAGATGCCTTCGAACCAGCCCTCGTCGATCTCGTTGGCGAAGTCCACCCGGTGGGCGTCCTTGGCCCCGTATTCAAGGGCGACCTCGACCAGGCGCACCGAGTTGGAGGAGTTCGCCGACCCGACGACGATCACCAGTTCCGCTTCCGGGGCGATCTTCTTGATGGCCGCCTGGCGGTTGGAGGTCGCATAGCAGATGTCGTCGCTGGGCGGATCCTGCAGGTTCGGGAAGCGCTCGCGCAGGATGTTCACGATCTCCATCGTCTCGTCGACCGAGAGCGTGGTCTGCGAGAGCCAGATCAGGTGGTCGGGGTCCTCGACCTCGACGGTCCGGGCCTCCGCCGGGTTGTTGACGATCGTCGTGCTCTCGGGAGCTTCGCCAAAGGTCCCCTCGACCTCCTCGTGGCCCTCGTGGCCGATGAGCAGGATGTGGTTCTCGGCCTTGGCGAAACGCACTGCTTCGCGGTGCACCTTGGTAACCAGGGGGCAGGTGGCGTCGATGGTGCGCAGGTGGCGATCGGCCGCCGATTGCACGACGGCGGGACTCACGCCATGCGCCGAGAAGACCACCAGGGCCCCCTCGGGGACCTCTTCCGTCTCCTCGACGAAGATCGCACCGCGCTCCTCCAAGGTGGAGACGACGTGGATGTTGTGCACGATCTGCTTGCGCACGTACACCGGTGCTCCGTAGTGCTCCAGCGCCTTCTCCACCGCGATCACCGCACGGTCCACGCCGGCGCAATAGCCGCGCGGAGCGGCCAGCAGGACGCGCTTGGGACCCTCGACGGGTGCGGCCGCGGCGATTTCCTCGGGGGAACGACGACGACGGGGCACCCGGGGCATGGGAACGGAAACCGGGACGGCAGGGCTGATGGACATGCCATCCATGCTATCCGTTCCGTCGACGGTCCTCGATGAGTCGAATCACAACCCCGGCGACCACCACGATCCCCCCACCGATCAGGCACGGGACAGCCGCCGATTCCAGCTGGTCGTTCACGACCCGTATGACGTTCGCCCGCACGGCATCGCCGAGCAGCTGAGCGGCTTCGGACACGCTCGGACCGGCCCCGGGCTGCGCCACCGTCAGGTCCCCAGGGCCGGCCGACCACGGGTGGGTGAGCAGGACGATCGCCCAGATGCACGTCAGGAGCCCACCGACGGCCAGGACCGGTCCACGCGCACGGGGCCGGGCGCACCAGAGCGCCGCGAGGGCAGCCACCACTGCCAGGACCAGGGCCCATCCCCAGAATCCGGCGGCCCACACCACGGTGGCGATGCGCTGTGAGCCGGCCTGGTCCGTTCCCTGCAGGTCCAGTTGGACGGAGGCCTCGACGTCAGCTGGCAGCACGCCGGCAAACATTCCCAGCCCCAGGGCGTCGGCGCCATCCTTCAGGCGCGTGACCCCCTGCGTGGCCAGCGGTCCCAGCTCCAGGACCGCAGGAGCCGTCTCGGCGCGTCCTGCCCTGACGTCCTCCAGCCGGTCCACATAGGCCCGGCGGGACTCCTCGACGCTGGCGATCCACGCAGGTTGGAAGCGGGCGCTGTCCAGAACCGCCGTGACCGCGGTGTCGCTGGCGCGTTCCAGCACCCCATCCAGGGCAACCGGCACCGGCATGCCCTCCGGCAGCTGGTCGAGGATCCTGTGCAGGACCAGTGGCGGCAGCGCCGCCCGGACTGCGTCGTCGTGGGGCAGGCTGGCCGCGATGTCCCGGGTGGGCCCCTCCGTGTGCGCCAACCGGTCCACCAGTGATCCGGTGACGGCTCCCAGGACCAGCAGGGACGCCAGGATCATCAGCAACGTGGAGACCGCGGTGCGCACTCTGCCCCCTCGGGTCTGTTCCGTTTCCCTCCGGCGCGCCCTGAAGGTCACGCCCATTTATCCCAGCCTACTGGTATGCATGTACATGGAACCGGACGACCGCCGGGACGCACCGAGACCGGGGAGCAAGAGCAGTGGAGAACCCGAACCCGCCGGCAACGGACGGCGAACGGACCGAGGGTGGGAGCACCTTGCCGCGCATGGCCGGCGACACGACCCCCGAGTCCCCCTGGCCGCTGCGGGTCTTCTCCGAGAAGCTCAAACAGCACATCGAACGGGCCCCCGCCGCCTGGATCGAGGGCCAGCTGCTGGAGGCCAACGTCCGCAACGGGCACGCGTACCTGACCATGCGCGACGTGGACGTGGAGTACTCGCTCTCGGTGAACGTCTGGTCCTCGGTCATGCGGCGCCTGGAAACCAAGCCCGAGGTCGGCTCGCGGGTGGTCGCGCGGCTGGCCCCGAACCTGTACCTGAAGACCGGGCGGCTCTCCATGGTCGCCTCCGACGTCCGCCCCGTCGGGCTGGGCGACCTGCTGGCCCGGCTGGAACGACTGAGGCATGCCCTGGCGGAGGAGGGGCTCTTCGACCCGTCCCGCAAGCGCCGGATCCCGCTGCTGCCCCAGCGGATCGGGCTGGTCACCGGCAGGAATTCCGACGCCGAGAAGGACGTCATCCGCAACTCCACCCTGCGCTGGCCGGCAGTGGAGTTCCTGGTGCGCAACACAGCGGTCCAGGGCGTCAACGCGGTTCCGGAGGTGATCGCCGCGCTGCGCGAGCTCGACGCCGACCCGTCGGTGGACCTGATCGTCATTGCCCGCGGCGGCGGCGCGCTGGAGGACCTGTTGCCCTTCAGCGCGGAGGAACTCGTCCGCGCGGTCGCCGACGCCACCACTCCCGTGGTCAGCGCCATCGGACACGAGGCCGACCGGCCCATCCTCGACGACGTCGCCGACCTGCGCGCCTCCACCCCCACCGACGCCGCCAAGCGGATCGTCCCGGACCTGGCCGAGGAACGGTCCGGCATCGACCAGGCCAGGACCCGGATGGACCGGGCGGTGGCCCTGTTCATCGACCGGGCCGGCCAGCAGCTCGAGGCACTGCGCACCCGCCCGGTCCTGGCCCACCCGGAGGGCATGGTCCAGGTCCGCGACGAGGACCTGGAACGCCTGCGCGAGCGCTCACACCGGTCCATCGACACCTTGGTAAGGCGTGGTTTCGACGCCGTCGCCCACCTGCGCGCCCAGGTCAGGGCGCTCTCCCCCCAGCAGACACTGGACCGGGGCTACGCCGTCGTGCAGAGAACCGACGGAGCCGTGGTCCGCTCCCCCGCGGATGCACCCACAGACACCGGGTTGGCCATCCGGCTGGCCCGCGGAAATCTCACCGCCGTCGTCCTCTCGACCGAGGACGATCCCGACGAAGAGGCGGCCAACAGGAAGGCAGCAGGATGACCGATACCGACACGAACGCCGACATCGCGGGGCTCAGCTACGAACAGGCACGCGAGGAACTGGTGGCCGTCGTCGCCCAGCTGGAAGCGGGCGGGGCCAGCCTGGAACAGTCGCTGGCATTGTGGGAGCGCGGCGAGGCCCTGGCCGCCCGGTGCGAGGCGTGGCTCGAAGGGGCACGCGAACGGCTCGACGCGGCCCGCAACCGGGCCGGCCGCGGCGAGGCACCCGAGGGGGCCGCCGGCGACTGAGGCCCGCCCTGTTGCGTTCCGGTTCCCGGCGGTAGCCTTGGCCCAGCCACGAACCGAGGAGTCGTCATGTTCCGCACGCGGGTGCACAGCCTGGCCATCTCGCTGGACGGCTACGCCGCCGGCGAGCACGTGAGCCTCGAGGAACCCATCGGGAAGGCCGGCGCCCTCTTCTCCCGCTTCGACGGACGGGTGATCGAGGGGATCCACCGGGCCGATGCACCGATCACGCTGGATCGGGCCCTGACGAGCCTGTGGGGCCAGGGCATCGGCGCCGAGATCATGGGGCGGCGCAAATTCGGTCCGCAGTCCGGGCAATGGCCCGACGACGGGTGGCGGGGCTGGTGGGGTGAGGATCCGCCGTTCCACACCCCGGTGTTCGTCATGACCCACCACCCGCGCCCGCCGATGGACTTCGCCAACGGGACCAGCTTCCACTTCGTGGACGGCACCCCCGCCGAGGTGCTGGCGTTGGCACGTGAGGCAGCAGCCGACGGCGACGTCCGCCTCGGCGGCGGCCCCTCCACGATCCGCCAGTTCCTGGAGGCGGACCTGGTGGACTTCCTGCACCTCGCGGTGGTTCCCGTCGTCCTGGGGGCCGGGGTTTCCCTGTGGGAGGGGCTCGTTGGCGTCGAGGACCGCTTCACCGTCGAGTCGCTCCCCTCCCCCAGCGGCCTGACGCATCAGTTGTGGAACCGCGTCCGGGCTACCTGACCCGGGGCGGCATCAGCCGATGTCGCGGGCTTTTTTCAGGCGTTCACGTTGGGCCTCGACGTCGAAGTCCGCGGCGGGCCACTGCGGGTCGATGCCGGCCAGTGTCTCCAGCAGCAGATGCTGCACCGCCAACCGGGCGTACCACTTCCGGTTGGCCGGCACCACGTACCAGGGGGCATGGTCGGCATCCGTGGCGCGGATGGCGCGCTGGTAGGCCTGCATGTAGTCGTCCCACAGCTCGCGCTCGTCGATGTCGCCCGGGTTGAATTTCCAGTGCTTGTCGGCACGGTCCAGCCGCTCGGCCAGGCGTTGGTACTGCTCCTCCGGCGAGATGTTGAGCATGACCTTGATGATGTGGGTTCCCTCGTCGGCCAGTCGCTGCTCGAACCCGCGGATCGCCTCGAGCCGGCGTTCGATCTCCTCCGGCCTCGCCAGGGAGCGGACCGAGCCGATGAGCACGTCCTCGTAGTGGGACCTGTCGAAGACTCCGATCATGCCGGCGCCGGGCAGGCGCCGTTCGATCCGCCACAGGAAGTCGTGGCGCTTCTCCGCCGGGGTCGGGGCCTTGAACGCGTGGAGCTGGACGCCCTGTGGATCCACCGAGCCGATGACATGGCGGACGATTCCGCCCTTGCCCGCGGTGTCCATGGCCTGGAGCACCAGCAGGACCCGCGTCGGATCGTCCCCGCCCCGGGCTTGGGCGTAGAGGCGTTCCTGGAGCTCGTCCAGCCGTCCATCCGCTGCGGCGAGGGCCTTGCGCCCGTCGGATTTTGACCCCGGGAACCCCGGCTTCGCGCCGGGGTCGGCGTCCTGCAGCGAGAAGCCCCGGCCGGCGCGCAGCACCGAGGACACCGGGTGGGTGAATCCGTAGGCCGCCCCTGGAAAATCTTCGGTCTTCTTCTTGCCCACCTGTGGCCCCTTTGCGGTTGCACCAACCGGCGGTTTGCCCGCCGGTGGGCACCACTATGCCATCCAGGGGTTAACGGGGTCAGCGGCGGATGTCGTCCAGGAATTCGGCGATGCGTCCGAGGGCCTCTTCCAGGTCACGCACCGAGGGCAGCGTGACCAGGCGGAAGTGGTCCGGGGTGGCCAGGTTGAAGGCCCGGCCGTGCGAAATGAGGATCTTCTGCTGCTTGAGCAGGTCCAGGGCGAACTGTTCATCGTCGTCGAATTTGAAGACCTCGCGGTCCAGCTTCGGGAAAAGGTACATGGCGCCCTTGGCCTGCTGCACGGAAACGCCGTCGATGTCGTTGAGCATGCGGTAGGCGATGTCGCGCTGTTCCTTGAGCCGCCCGCCGGGAAGGATCAGGTCGTTGATGGACTGGTAGCCGCCCAACGCCGTCTGGATGGCGTGCTGGGCCGGGACGTTGGCGCACAGGCGCATGTTGGTCAGGAGGTTGATGCCCTCGATGTAGTCGGCGGCCAGGTGGCGCGGGCCGGAGATGGCCATCCACCCGGCACGGAAACCGCACACCCGGTAGGCCTTGGACAGGCCGGAGAAGGTCAGGATGAGCACGTCGTCGGCCAGCGCCGCCGTGTTGTAGTGCACCGCGTCGTCGTACAGGATCTTTTCGTAGATCTCGTCGGAGAAGACGATCAACCCGTGTTTGCGGGCGATCTCCAGCATTCCCTCGATGACGGGCCGGGGGTAGACGGCGCCGGTGGGGTTGTTCGGGTTGATGATGACCATGCCCTTGGTCCGCGGCGTGATCTTCGCCTCGAGGTCCTCCAGGTCCGGCAGCCAGCCCTCCTCCTCGACGTTGCGGTAGTGCACGGGGGTGCCGCCGGCCAGCGAGACCGACGCCGTCCACAGCGGGTAGTCGGGGGCGGGGATGAGGATTTCGTCGCCGTTGTTCAACAGCGCGTTCAGGCTCAGGGTGATCAGCTCGGACACGCCGTTGCCGAGGTAGACGTCGTCGACGCCGATCGTCTGGATACCCCGGGTCTGGTAGTACTGCGAGACTGCGGTGCGGGCCGAGAAGATGCCGCGCGAATCCGAATAGCCCTGGGCCTGGGGCAGGTTGCGGATGATGTCCACCAGGATCGCGTCGGGCGCCTCGTAGCCGAAGAGCCCGGGGTTGCCGATGTTCAGTTTCAGGATGCGGTGGCCTTCGGCCTCCATGCGCTGGGCGTGTTCAAGCAGTGGGCCCCGGATGTCGTAGAGGACGTTGTGGAGCTTGGTGGACTGTGTGAACTCGGGCATTGGCCCAGCATATGACAACGGCACCGCACGGCCGGGAATCGACGGTGCGGTGCCGCGACATGATCTGTCGCATTTGCGTGCGGCTATTTGCCGGCCAGGCCCTTTTCCTGCAGCCATTCGGCGGCGGCTTCGACCGGGTCGAGCTTGGCGTCACCCGAGACGTACCCGTTGAGTTCGATCAGGTCCTCGGTGGTCAGCTCGGCGGAGACCTTGTTGAGCGCGTCGGCCGCCTGCTGGCTCACGACGTCGGTCTTGACCAGGGGCAGCACCTGGTTGGCGATGAAGTTGTCCTTCGGGTCCTGCAGCACGACGAGGCCGTTGTCCTTGATGGCCGGGCTGGTGGTGAAGATGTCGGCCACCTGGATCTGGTTGGTGATCAGCGCCTTGACGGTCACGGGTCCGCCGCCATCGGAAATCGGTTCGAAGGACTTGGGGGTGCAGTCGTACGTGGACTTCAGGCCGGGCAGCCCGTAGGCACGTTCCTTGAATTCCGGCGGGGCACCCAGCACGATCTGGTCGCAGACCTTGGCCAGGTCGGCGATGGACTTCAGATCGTATTTCTCGGCGGTCGCCGCGGTGACCACGAGCGAGTCCTTGTCCTCTGCCTTCGAGGCCTTCAGCACGCCCAGGCCCTTCGGCACTGCCTTCTTCAGCGCGTTGATGATGTCCCCGGCGGAGGCTTCGGTGGCGTTCTTGTCGAAGTAGGTCAGCAGGTTCCCGGAATAGTCGGGCACGATGTCCGCCGAACCGTCCTTGACGGCCCCGACGTAGGCCTCTCGGGCACCGATGCCCGGTTTGGTGGTGGCTTCGATGCCGGCGCCCTTCAGCGCGCCGGCGTAGATCTCGGCGATGATCTTGCTTTCGGGGAAGTCGGCCGAGCCGACGACCAGCGGCCGGTCCACTGCCGAACCGGTGGCCTGGGGGCTGTCGGTGGCGAGCGGGTCGGAGCCGCTGCAGGCCGACAGGCCCAGGGCGGCGACCAGGCCCAGGGCGGCTCCGAGGGCCATCCGGCGGGTCGGGCGACGACGGGGGGTGATGCGGATCATGGGGTGCCTCCTGTTGGGGTTCTCAATCCGGGCGAGACGGCAATCCGTTGGACCAGCGCCAGCACCGCATCCACCACAATAGCCAATGCAGCGATGACCACGGCACCCCCGAAGACCTGTGGGTAGTCGCGCACGGCGATCCCGTCGATGAGGAACCGGCCCAGGCCGCCGAGGTTGATGACGGAGACGACGGCGACGGTGGCAATGACCTGCAGCACGGCCAGGCGCAGGGCGCCCATCAACACCGGGAGCGCATTGGGCACCTCGACCCGGAACAGGATCTGGGTGCCGGTCAACCCCATGGCCCTGGCCCCGTCGACGACCTGCGGGTCCACCGCCGAGATGCCGGCGGCGATGCCGGCCAGCAGCGGGGGTACCGCCAGGAGCACCAGCGCCCAGATCGGCGGCATGATGCCCAGGGTGCCGGAGAGCAGGATGAACAGGGTGACCATGCCCAGGGTGGGCAGGGCCCGCAGCATCCCGGATCCGGCGATGACAGCGACCCGGCCCCGGCCCGTGTGGCCGACGAGGAGCCCGACGGGGACGGCGATCGCCAACGCGATGGCCAAGGTGATGCCGGTGTATTCGAGGTGTTCGGCCAACCGGGTCCCGATGCTGCCGGGCCCGGAGAGCGTCCCGGGCCTGGCCAGCCAGTCCCCCAGCCCGCCGAAGCCGCCGGCCGCGGGCAGGACGGCGGCGATCGCCGCGGCGCTCATGCGGCCACCCACCGGGGCCGGCGCGGGCCGCGGCGGGCCCGCTCCCAGGGGGTCAGGATCCGTTGGAGGAGCACCAGGAGCAGGTCCATCACCAGGGCCAGCACGAGCGTGGCCACGATCCCCACGCCGATCTCGAACGGGAAGTTGCGGCGCAGCCCGTCCATGAACAGGGTTCCCAGGTTCTCGATGCCGATCAGTGCACCGACGCTGACCAGCGAGATGTTGCTCACCGACACCACGCGCAGGGCGGGGAAGAGCACGGGCAGCGACAGCGGCAGGTCCACTGTCAGGAACCGGCGCACTGGACGGTAGCCCATGGCATCGGCGGCGCGCAGCACTGCGGGGTCCACCGATTCCAGGGCGTCGGCGGCGCTGCGCACCAGCAGCGCTATCGCGTAGAGGGTCAGCGCGATGATGACGTTGGCGGGATCCAGGATCCGGGTGCCCAGGATCGAGGGCAGCACGACGAACAACGCCAACGAGGGGATGGTGTAGAGCAGCGCGCTGAGCTGGATGACCCCGACCCGCAGGGCACGACGGCGGCCGGTCCCGTTGGAACGAATAAGCCGGGCCACGGGGATGGAGATGACTGCGGCGAGCAGCAGCGGCAGGATCGACTGCAGCAGGTGGCTACCGGCCAGCTGGACGATCTCGTCCAGGTGCCCCTCAAGCCACAACATCGCTGTCCCTCCCCCCGATCTGGCGGCCGATGCCTGCGGCATCCAGGACACCGGCGACGGCCCCGTCCTGGTCCTGGGCCACGACCAATCCCGACAGCGAGGTCAGGGCGGCGTCGAGGGCGGCGCGGACGCTGGCCGTGCGTGGGATGGCCACCGCTGCCGCCAGGTCGGTCTCGGAGTAGCCGGCGGCCGGGCTCCAGTCAAGCTCGCTGGCGGGCCGGAAGGACAGGGCCCTGAAGCCGCGGTCACGGCCGATGAACCGGGCGACGAAGTCGTTGGCCGGGGCATGCAGGAGTTCGGCCGGGGGGCTGAACTGCTGCAGCACTCCCCCGTTGCCCATGACCGCGACGTGGTCACCGAGCAGGATGGCCTCGTCGATGTCATGGGTGACGAACACGATGGTCTTGGACAGCTGGGATTGCAGGCGCAGCAGCTCGTTCTGCAATTCGGTGCGCACCACCGGGTCCACGGCGCTGAAGGGCTCGTCCATCAGCAGGATCGGCGGGTCGGCGGCCAGGGCGCGCGCGACCCCGACGCGCTGCTGTTGTCCGCCGGAGAGCTGGGCGGGATAGCGCCCCGCCAGGTCGCGGTCCAACCCGACGGTCTCCAGCAGTTCCAGGGCGCGGCCGCGGGACCGGGCCCTGGACGTGCCCAGCAACCGGGGGACGGTGGCGATGTTCTCGGCGATGGTGCGGTGCGGCATCAGCCCCCCGGCCTGCATGACGTACCCCATGGAACGGCGCAGCTGGTGCGGGGGGACGGCCGAGATGTCCCGGCCGTCGACCTCGATGGTGCCGGAGGTGGCGTCGACCATGCGGTTGACCATGCGCAGTGAGGTGGTCTTCCCACAGCCGGAGGGGCCGACGAAGACGGTGATGCTGGCCTCGGGGATGTCCAGGGTGAGGTCCGTGACGGCGGGGGCACCGCCGTCGTACCTCTTGAAGACGTTCTCGAAGCGGATCATGCGATGCCCCTTTCCAGGCGGTCGTGGTGGGCCTTGACGGCCCAGTCGACGCGTGAGGTGCGCTCCAGGCGGGCCAGGTCATCGAGGTCGAACCAGCCGGCCTGGGAGGTGGTGCCATCGCGTTCGAAGGCCAGCTCGCCCCCGGTGACCTCGGCACCGTAGAGAACCGCGACGGTTTGCAGCGGCCGTTCGGTGCGGTGCAGCCGGGCCTCGGCGGGGATGTGCCCGGCGTCCACATCCAGCAGGCCGGTCAGGCGGACGGTGTACCCGGTTTCCTCGGCGACCTCGCGGATGGCCCCGTCCTCGATGGATTCGCCGAGTTCGACCCCGCCGCCGGGCAGGGTCCACCGGGGGCTGAATCCGGGGAGGGTGGGGCGCATGTCCCACAGGGCCAGCAGGATCCTGCCCTCACGCACGATGACACAGTAGGCGGCCAGCCGCGTATCGAAACGGGTACCGGGGTTCCCGGGCGCAGTAGTCATTCGACCAGCGTACTGTGCACGATGCCCGTCGTGTCCGCCGCGGCACCGGCATGTGGTGGAATATCCTCATGTCACCGGCCCAGAAACCCCCGCTGAACGCCCCCCTGGATGAGGTCGACCGCGTCCTGATCTCCGAACTGCTGGCCGATGCACGGATCAGCAATGCGGCACTGGCCCAGCGGGCGGGAGTCGCCCCGTCCACGGCCCTGCTGCGCACCCGCCAGCTGGTGGAGCGCGGGATCATCGAGGGATACCACGCCCGGCTGAACCTGCCGGCGGTGGGCCGCAGCGTGCAGGCGCTGATCTCGGTGAAGCTGCGGGTGCACGACCGCGTCCAGATCGACAGGTTCACCGGCCGGGTGCCGCAGCTGCCCGAGGTCCTGTCCTTCTTCCATGTCTCCGGCGGGACGGACTACCTGCTGCATGTGGCGGTGCCGTCGACGGAGGCGCTGCGCGACTGGGTGCTGGACCACCTGGCGACCGACGAGTCGGTGGGGCATACGGAGACGACGCTGGTGTTCGACCATGTGCAGGGCCAGGCCGGACCGCTCTGAGGCGGACCGGCGTTTCAGGTTTCAGGCCCGCTGGCGCCGCGCATCGCGCACTGCGGCGACGGCGACCAGCAGGCAGCCGGCGGCGATGACCGCAGCGAACCAGGCCACGGCGGCCGGCAGCCCGATCAGACCGGCGACCAGACCCAGGCCAAGCACGGGCACCGCACTGCCCAGATACGTCACGACGTAGACGGAGCTGATGACCTGCGCATGCCTGGACGGTTCGACGGCGAGTGCCACCTCGTTGAAGGCCGTCCGGAAGGCGGTGCCCTGGCCGGCACCGGCGAGCAGGCTGGCGGCCACCAGCAGCGGCAGGCTGCGCACCGATCCGGCCACGGCGATCAGCACGATCCCGCAGGCCATGGCGCCCAGCGCCCAGGGCAGCAGCCGTCGGTGGGAGCGGCCCAGCAGCTGGGCCGCCGAGGAGGCGGCCAGGGTCAGCGCCGCCAGCACGCCGATGCCCACGAGCGTGTCGATCCCGAACAGGTCGGAAAAGTAGCGCGGGGCCAGCGACAGCCCAAATCCGAAGAGCGCGAAGCTGAGGAACCCGATGGATGCCGCCCGGCGGAACGGCCCCCGGGCATCGGTGACCACTCCGATCCGGCGGGGGCGCAGGACCTGGGCGGCGCGGTGCCCCGGAGCCGGCGAGAGCGCCGGCCTGGCCTTCAGCGCCCAGAGCGGGACCAGGACCAGCAACAGCACTGCACCGAGCAGGAGGAAGGGCGTGCGGGTCGGCTGCGGCAGGGCCCCCATCAGTCCCCCGAGCACCGGGCCGGCGGCCACCCCGGAAGAGGAGGCCAGCAGGGTCAGCCGGCTGGCCCATTCCGGGTTGCGGGGCAGCAGTTCGCGCAGGGCGGCGCTGCTGGCACCGGTGCACAGGGCGACGGCGGCCCCCTGCAGGACACGGCCCAGGATCAGCCCCGACAGGCTGTCGGCCGTGCCGAAGACGACGACGCCCGCCGTTCCACCCAGGACGGCCAGCACCAGGGCGGCGCGTCGGCCGATGTGATCGGACCAGTGGCCATAGAGCACCAGTCCTGCCATCAGCGCCAGCACATAGGAGCTGAAGGCCAGCGTCACGGCGAAGGGACCCAGGTCCAGTTGCTCCTGGAGCAGCGGATACAGCGGGGTGGCCAGGTTGGCTCCGATGAGCAGCAGCACCGTGGCGGAGAACGTCAGCACCAGCCGGATGTTGACCGACGCGTCCCAGCCCGTGCGGGCGCTGGTGGTCGGTTGGGCGCGCATGCGCAGTTCACTGATGACGGTCACGGTGCCTCATGGGGTGGTGCGGGCTCGGCGGCCGGCCGGTGGGTGTCCCGACGCTGGCCTTTCAATCACCATTCTGCGTTCTGGTGATCTCCATGAACGCCCAAGCGCACCTTGTTTGACGATTTTGATCAGAATCGGCGGTTAATGTGATCTACTGGGAGGCATCATGGCAACCTTTGACGCGCTGGAACTACGCCTGGTGCTGGCACTGCTGGAGCACCCGCGGGCACAGATCGGCGAGCTCGCCGCCACGTTGGACGTGGCACGCAACACCGTGCAGTCGCGCCTGAAGCGGCTGGACCGCGCCGGCGTGCTGCGCACCGGGGGCCGGGAGGTCGACCTGGCCGCCCTGGGCTACGACGTGCTGGCGTTCATCACCATCGAGGTCTCCCACCGCGAACTCGACGCCGTCATCGCCGCCTTGCGCCAACAGGAACAGGTCTTGGAGGTCCACGAGATCTCCGGCCGTGGCGACATCTGGTGCCGGGTCGTCGCACTGGACACCCACCACCTGCAGGGCGTGCTGCGCTCGATCCTGCGCATGCGCGGGGTCATCCGCACCGAGACGTCGCTGGCGCTCAGCGAGCACATCGGATACCGGGCCGAGCCCTTGTTGCGCCACCTCGCCGCGGCGGCCAGGCACTAGGCTGGAGGCACAACCGGCCACCGGGGACGACCGGAACCCCGAGCTTGGGAGGATCAGGCATTTGTCAGCACTGACGCAGCGGTTGCACGGGATCTCGGGCACACCGCAGCCGGACCCGCTGGCCGCGCCCGCCGATGCCCGGGGGTGGCTGGAGCTGGCCTACGAACGGGCCTACTCCGAGGACCACGAGGGCGCCGCCCGGGCGGCACAAGCCGGACTGGAGCTCACGCCGGAACCGACCGGCCCCGACGCCGACCCGTCCGCCAGCGAGGTGGGCCTGTCCCTGCTGGGGGTCCTCGCCTCCGTCCAGCAGCTCGACGGCAACACGGCAGGTGCCGACGCCGCGGCGGCCCGGCGGATCTCCTGGTTGCGCACCCTGGGCCGGACCCACCAGGCCGACCTGGAGGAACACCTGGGCGGCCTGCTCTTCCGCGAGCCGCGCCCCGGGGAAACGGCCGTCCTGCAGGCCGCCCTGGCCACCCATGCCGCAGCCGGCGCACCGGCACACGTGCTGGCCGACGCCCGGCTGCCCCTGGCCGTGATGCGGTTCGAGGAGGGCGACGAGCAGGCCCTCGAGGAGCTGCAGGGCTGCGCCGACGCCTACCGGGACGGGAGCCGGCCCGAAAGCGAATCCGGGGCCCTGTTGTACCTGGCGCACGGCCATGCCAAGGGTGGCCGGCAGCAGCTGGCCCTCGAGGCTGCCGATCGGCTGCTGGCGCTGGACGTGAACCGGGCCATGCGTGCAGCCGTCTGGATGGTCAAGGCCTCCTGCCACCACGAGCTCGGCCACCCGGTGGAGGCCCAGGGCTGTGCCGTGGAGGCGCTGGCCCTCTACTCGGCCACCGGAGTGCGCCGCGGTGCCGTCTCGGCCGCCGCACTGGTGGCCAACATCGCCTCGGCCGACCTGGACCAGGAGGCGGCGATCACCGCCTGGCGCATCGCCGTCGAACAGGCAGAACGCGGCGAGTTCGAGGAGACCTGGGCCGTCCGGCTGGCCCTGGGGAACCAGTTGCTGGAGGCCGAGGAGTTCCTGTTGGCCGAGGAGGTGCTCGAATCGCTCTGCGCCCTGTTGGAGGCCCGGGGCCGGCACGACGACGCGGCCCGGGCCCTGATGTCCCTGGGCCACTGCCTGCGCCATCAGGAACGCGAAGAGGATGCGCTGCTGGCGTGGGAACGGGCCGCCGCGGGGTTCGAACGCTCCGGGCTGGCCGGCGATGCCGCCCGCGCACACCTCAGCGCCGGGACGTTGCTCTCCGACGCCGAGGATCCCGCGGCCTGCCTGCGCCACTTCTCCCGGGCCACCGAGCTGGCGCGCGCCGCGGAGGACGATCCGAGCGTGCTGCCCGTCGCCCTGCACGCCTACGGCCACGCGCTGGCCGAAAGCGGGGACCCCACCGGCCTGACCGTGTTGGGCGAGGCGATCGAGCTGGCCGACGAGGACGGTGCCGACTGGCACCAGGCCGATTTCCGCGACACCCGCGCCCGCTCGCTCTGGGCGCTGGGGTATGCCACCGAGGCCGTCGCCGCTGCCCTGGAGGCCGCCGACCGGTTCAAGGTCGCCGAGGACACTGACGGGGCAGGCAACGCCGAGCTGTTCGCCGCCCATGTCCTGTCCCAGACCGAACGCGGGGACGAGGCGGCGCGCATGTACCGGCTGATCGCCGCCGAACACCGTGGCAGCGTCGCCCACTTCTACGCAGCACAGCGCGGGCTCGCCGAGGTGCTTCTCTCGCTGGGGTTGCCGGTGCAGGCCAAGGAGGCAGCCGATCTGGCCAACCGCTCGCTCGTCGAGGCCCAGGAGGCCGACGGGCAGGCCGACGGGCAGGACGCCACCGACTCCACCGACGACGACGACGGCGACGACAACCCGCCGCCGGGGTCCGCGGAGACGGCCGGCTAACCGGCCAGCTCGGCCAACCGCAGGGCACCGTCCAGCCTCGCCTGTGCCGCCCGCGACCAGGACGTCATGCCCGGGCGGCGTGCCCCGGCCACCAGCGAGATGGCCACTGCAGCGGCCCGTGCGTGCAGGTTCGCTCCGTCGACGCCGCGGGCGAAGGCAGTGCCCCACCGCTCGATGACCGGCCAGATGTCGCGGTAGCGGGTGTTGACCGCGGGCAGCACCGCCAGGTGCCCCAGCAGGCAGGCCAGGTCATCGACCCGGTGCCCGGGCCCCACGGAGTCCAGGTCCAGCAATCCGCTGATCCTGGTGCCGGTCATCAACACGTTGGCCTCGTAGAAGTCCCCGTGGACCGGAACCACCGGACCGGGATCGCGGGCGGCGATGATCCCGCGCAACCGGGAGCAGAGCGCCTCGATGTCCCCGGTGCGCTCGGGCAGGGCGGTGGCGGCGGCCCCGGCGTAGCGTGCCAGCCGGTCGGCCCAGGACGGTTTCCGGTTCAGGGACAGCACGGTGTCGGGCAGCCGGTCCAGCAGCTCCACCAGGGCCAGCGGATCCAGCCGGGCACCGCCGTCGTGCAGCAGGGTGGTGGAGAGCGACTCGCCGGGCATGGCGGCGGTGGCCACCACGCCGTGGAGCACCTCCCCGGCCAGCGGTGCCACCGGCAGGTGGGCGGCGGCGAGCATCCGGTGGCGCAGGGCCAGATCCGCTGCCGGTGCCGGGCGCAGTGCCTTCAGGTACACGCGCCGGGTGGACACCAGGGGGCCGGGTGTGGCAAAGTCGGCGCGCAGCACGGCCCGGCGCAGGGGCCGGTAGGTGACGGTGTGCAGCCGGGTCAGCCGGTCACCGTCGCCCCAGAGCCGTTCGGCCTCGGAGGCGACGCCGGCGTGGGCGAGGCCCGGCAGGCGGGGGTCGTGGGGATGCAGCCAGCTGGCGACGGCCAGTGTCCCGGCGCCGGGGCGGCCCCGGGGGGATGCCAGCTGCACGCGTCGCAGGTGGGGGCCGTCGGCGTCGTCGAGCACCTCGGTGGTCAGGCCGACGAAGAGTTCGGTGGTGCCGTGCCGCAGCGAGTAGACGATGCTGGTTCCGGCCCCGGGGCGTTGTTGGAACTGGACCTGGCGGGCGGTGGCCGGGTCGTGGTCGCCGAGGTGTCCGGCCCAGGCGCGGGCGATCAGTTCCGGGCCGTGGGCGGCCAGCGCCTGGGCCTGGTCCGCGTCACTGAAGCCGTCCTGCATCGGGTTCCTGCCGCGCGGCGGCGCGTCCGGGCCGGATCAGGCCCGGCGGCGCTGCAGGACGGCGTCGAGGTTGATCCCGCCGGTCTGCGGTGCCTGGCGGCGCGCGGTCTCCGGCAGCCGCCTCGGCTGCCCGGCGGCCTCGCCGCGTTCGGCCTGGTCCGCCAGGGCGGCGCCCTGTTCGGCCAGCCGGGTCTCGGCCAGGATGCTGGTGACCTTCTGCGGCTTCTTCGCCTCGGGGGCCGGCAGCGGCTCGGGCGCCGGGCGCTCGGCCTTGGCCGCCCCGACGTAGGTCGGCTTCGGCACGGCCACCGGCTCCCAGGTCCGGGGGGCGGGTGCCGCGGCGGGTGCAGACGTTCGTTCGTGCGTGGTCCCGGGCTGTTCGGCCGCGGGGGTGCCGGTGTCGCGGGCGTCGAAGACGGTGGTGGTGCGGCGCCGGAGCACCGGTTCGGCGGGGGCTGTGTGCATGGCCTCGTGGAAGACCGCTTCCATGCGGGCCAGGACCTTGCGGCGGCGGTCGCGCACCGCCAAGGCGCGCAGTCCGATGAAGGAGGCCACCAGGACGATCGCGGCCAACAGGGGAACCAGTCCGGAGACCACGCCGAAGGGCGCCAGGATCGCGCCGGCCACGAGCACGACGGCGGCCAGGGCACCTGCAGCGGCGACGCCGAGGCGGTCGTACCTGATCCGGAACGGTGCCTGCTGGGGTGCGGCGGTCCGTGACCGTGCGGGCGTTGCCATGGTGTTCCTCCGGGGACGTGAGGTCTCGTTCGTTGCCGTGCCGCGTGCCGCGGTGGTGTCGGCAGCGGCGGGGTGTTCGGTGGCCGCCATCGGCGCTTCGGCCAGCGCCAGGGACGGCTCGGTGGACTTCTGCCCGCGGCGGATGACCGAGGGGACGATGAAGGCGAGCAGCACGGCGATCATGGCCGCCAGGACCACTGAGCTTTCGACTTGGATGTCCACCCCACCGACGTTACGTGGCCCACCCCACCATGGGCCGCATTGACACCGGTGTGTCCGCGCTGTCGTGCCTCACATTCCCCGGGTTGACGTGCGTGTCAGCGGGTGGCGTCGTTGGCGAGCCACCGTTGCAGCAGCCCGCCGGGGACCTCCTCGGACGTCAGCGCGAAGGTCCGGTGGTCGCTCCAGTCCCCGTTGATGTGCAGGAACCGTTCCCTGAGCCCCTCGTCGCGGAAGCCGAGCTTGGAGACCACCCGCAGGCTGGAGGCGTTTTCGGGGCGGATGTTGATCTCCATGCGGTGCAGCCCCAACGTGCCGAAGCAGTAGTCGGTGGCCAGGGCCACGGCGTGCGGGGTGATCCCGGCGCCGGCGTGGGCGACGTCGATCCAGTACCCCAGCGACGCGTTCAGCGCCGATCCCCACATGATGCCCGAGACGGTGAGCTGCCCGACCATGACCGGGGCGCGGCGCGGTTCCTGGCGCAGGGCGATCACCCACGGCAGGGTCAGTCCCGCCCGGGCCTGCCGGTTGAGCGAGGCGACCATCTCCCGATAGGTCGGCAGCGCTCCCCCGGCGACGGGAGCCGACGCCTCCCAGGGCTGCAGCCAGTCGGCGTTGCGGCGCTTGAGTGCCATCCATTCGGCCTTGTCCCGGTACCGCAACGGCCGGAGCAGCAGATCACCGCTCTCCAGTGTCACCGGCCACGAACCGGTTCCGAATTCCATGCCGTCAGCTTATCCGCCGCCCACCCGCCGCCGGGCACCCTGGCCTACGATCAAGGGGTGGAGACCATGTCAAAGGCGGCGGCCCGTACGCATTTCCGAACCCTGCGCCGCGAAATGGACCCTGGACGACGCCGGCTCGAGGCCGCTGGCATCCAGGCGCACCTGCTCGACTGGCTCGGGGACGACGGCGGTGCCTGCGCCCTGGCCTCGGTCCTCTCCTACGGGGCGGAGCCGCCCACCGGTGCCCTGCTCCAGGACCTGCACCGCCGGGGGCATCGGATCCTGGTGCCGATCTGCGAACCGGAACGCCGCCTGTCCTGGGCCGACTGGTACCCGGGGGTGCCGATGGCGCGGGCCACGGTGGCCCCCATCGACGAACCGGTGGGTGAACGCCACCCGCTGGCCGTCATGGAGGACGTCGGGGTGGTCCTGGTCCCGGCCCAGGTGGTGGATCCCGCCGGCGGCCGGCTCGGGCAGGGCGGGGGCTACTACGACCGTTTCATCGCAGCACTGCGCACCCTGGAGCACCCACCGGTGCTGCTGGCCATGGTGTACGAGCACGAGCTGGTGCCCGCCGGAACCTTCGAGGTGGACTCCGGGGACCAGCCGGTCGATGGGGTGCTCACGGCAGCGGGGATCACCTGGGTCGGCGAACCGCTGGTGCCATGAGGTAGAATTGGCACTCGGTGGATGCGAGTGCCAAGACGACCCCGCGGGACCTGCCGGGTCCCCCACCGAGACCAGTGCAACGAAGGAACACGATGCCCACTTACGCCTACGCCTGCAAGGACTGCAACCACGCATTCGAAACCGTCCAGTCCTTCAGTGAGGATTCGCTGACCGAATGCCCGGTCTGCCACGGGACCCTGCGCAAGAAGTTCAACAGCGTGGGCGTGGTCTTCAAGGGCTCGGGCTTCTACCGCACCGATTCGCGCAACAGCTCCAACGCCTCGGCCCCGGCCGCTGCGTCGGCCAAGGCGGCCTCCGGCGACGGATCCTCCTCCGGTGCCACCGGCGCCACCCCCGCGACGACGTCCCCGGCCTCCTCCGGCCAGAAGGTCTCCACCGGCTCCTGACGTCCCCCTCACCGCGTCCGCCCACCGGCGGACGGTGGGGCCGGATCCCCAGCGGGTGCTCCGCGGGCCCGGCTGCCGGCACGATCGTGGCCCACTGGGTGGATGAGATCCCACCGCCGTTCCCCGCGCCCACCCGGGCGTCCCGCCCGGTACCGCCGTTCCTGGCGTGAGGTGCTGGCGGTCTACCGCCGCCCCCTGGCCGCCGCCCTGGCCGCCCTGGCGGTGGCCGCATCGTTGTCGGCCCTGGCTCCCGAGCACACGGCAACGGTTCCCGTCGTCGTCGCCGCCCGCGACCTGCCCGCCGGCGCCGTACTTCAGGCCTCGTCGCTGCGCATTTCCCATCTGGCCAGCCAGGCGTTGCCGCCCGACGTGTTCGCCTCGACGGAGTCGGTCACCGGCCAGCAGCTCGCCCTTCCGGTGGCCGCCGGTTCGCCGCTGGGCTCTGCCATGCTGGTGGGCCCCGGATTGCTCACGGGAACTGCGCCGGGCACGGTGGCGGTCCCCGTGCGTCCCAGCGACACCGAAACGATCGGCCTGCTGGCCCCGGGCCAGCTCGTCGACGTCGTCCTCAGCGAAGGCAATGGCTACGAACGGTCCGTGGACTCCACGGTCATCGCCCACCGTGTTCCGGTGCTGTGGGTCCCGTCCGGGAGCAGCGGTTCATGGCTGGAGGCCGGCGATACCGCCGGGATGGTGGTAGTGGCCGCCTCCCAACGGGATTCCGCTGCCTTGGCCGGGGCCGCCGCGCGCGGAAAGATCTTCCTCGTCCTCGTCGGCCCCGGGTAGGCGGATCAGCCCCAGTGGGGCGGGCGCTGCTCCCGCAGCCACTGGTCGTGATCGCCCTCGCGGTCACCCCAGCGCTTCGGGTCATCATCTGCAGCGCGGCTGGGCAACACCGGGTCGGCTGCATGACGGCCGGCCGGCTCGGCGGCCCGGGGGTCGGTGGACTGTGGTGCGTCGGCTGCTTGCCGGCGGCCCGGCTGTCCTGGTTCCATGTCGGCCTCCCGGTCGGTGGTGGTATCGGCTTCGTCTTCCAATCCCAGGAAACGGGCCATCTGCGTGGCGATGCTCGCCGGGTCGGAGAACACGTCGATGGTCCACAGGGGGATGTACCGCCACCCCATGGATTCGAGCAGCTGGGGGCGCAGCCGGCTGCGTTCACGCACCGTCATCTGCCGGTACGCGTCGGTTCCGTCGGAGACGACGGCCAGGGGCGGCTCGGCGCCCGCCGGCGAGGAGTCGGAGGCCTGCGCCGCCAGGTCCAGGACGCCGCGGTAGCGCTGCTTGACGGTGGCGCCGGCCGCCTCCAGCCGCGCCTTCAGGTCGGCCACCAGCGGGTCCTCCAGCGGATGTCCATCGCCGGTGACACCGGATTCCCCGGACCTGACACGGCCCACGAGTTCGATGAATTGACGGGCGCCGCTGCCCACGCGGTCAAGATCCAGGTCCTCGGGCGCGACGGCGCTGACCAGATGCAACAGGTCACGCGAGCGGGTGACCCCGGTGACGAAGAGCTCATCGCCCCGTGCGGAGGACAGGGCACCGAATTCGTGCAGGCTCTTGCCATGCGGGGTCCGCCCGAACCCCAGCGAGAAGATCACTGCATCGCGGACCAGCCCATGGGCCCGTTCAACGGAGGAGACCTGGAACGGCTCGACGGTGCCCTTGAAGAATTCCTGGGCCCACGGGTAGTTGGGCAATTGCAGGGAGATGGCCTCCGCAATGCGCGCCGCGTGGCGCTGGTTCGCCGCGATGACGGCCAGTGACCGGTGCGGGCGGCGGCGGATGTGTCCGAAGACCAGGTCCACGACCCGGTTGACCTCGGCGACGGTGGTCTCCACGCCCTCGGCACCGGCCCCCGGCATCCCGGTGCCGTCGGGAACATAGTCCGCGGACAACGAAGGGGTGCCATCGGACATGGCGCGGGCTGCCGGCAGGCGGTGGAGCGAGCCGGAATAGTAGGCGCGTCCCAGCATCTCGGTCAGGCCCTCGTCCACACCGCGGTAGACGGTGCGCAGCCGGCGCAACGGCAGCACTGTCGACAGTGCCTCGAAGGTGCTGACCGGTTCGCGCGGCTCCCGGGCCGATGCGGTGGGGTCCACCGAGACGTGGAAGCCACGCGGTTTGCCCAGCATCCCGTCGCCGAAGGCGATGACCTGCCCGGAGCGGCTGATCGAGCCGATCGCCGAGCGCAGCGACAGCGCATCGGCATCCAACAGGATCACCGCGTCGAATTCGACGTCCTGCGGGACGACGGCGGGGATCAGCAGCGGCGATCCCACCCAGACGGGAACCAGGGCATTGACCAGTCCCACGCCGAGGCCGGCCAGGTCCGCCAGGCTGGGTTCGCCGTCCTTGAGCATCATGCGCAATTCACGCGAGGCAGCGCGGTGGTCGGCCAGGGCGGCCTTCCAGCGCTGGGCCAGCTGCCACCGCAACCGCGAGGCCCCGGAGGCGATATGCGCGTTGTCGGCCAGCCGGTATTCGGCCTCGAGCCGGCGCAGTGATTCACCGTCCGACATCGCCAGGTATTCGTCGCCGCTGATCATGGCCTCGAGGGCGGACTGCCACCAGGCAAGATCCAGTTCGGCAGCGACCTCCTCGACGCCGACCTCGCGTGCTTCGAGGTCATCGAGCAATTCGCCGAGGCCCTGTTCACGCAGTTGTTCCAGGACCAGGGTCCTTTCGGGCAGCACGTGGAGGGCTTCCTCGCTGTCCACCAGCGCCTGGAGCCGGGCCACGAGGTCCTCGACGGGCAGGTCCTGCAGGGCGCCACGGTCACCGGCAGGAGCCAGCGCCTGGACCAGGCGTTCCAGCCGGTCCCCGGCATCGCGGTAGGACTTGTCGAGCTCGAGCAGTCCGGTGGGGACCTTGGGGTGGCGCTGGCTGGTCGCGTAGCGGTTCCACATTTCGCGCTGCTGCTGCACCTCGACGATGGAGGCGTGCAGGTCGGAGATGTGCACGCCGGGGCGCACGTATTCCTTGGCCACGCGGCGCAGCCGGGACCGGGTGATCGAACTCATCTCGATCCCGCGTTCGCGACGCCAGGACGTGCTGGCCGTGGCGCTGATGAGGTCCTCGACGGAGCGGTCGAAGATGTCGGGTTCGAACTTGTCCAGGCTGCCGCGCACTGCCACGAGCAGGTCGAGCTGGGCACCCCATTCGGCGAAGGTGGTGCCCAGGGTGATCTCGGAGTGGTCGGCGACGGTGAGCATGCGCTGGTGCAGGTCCGGCAGGTCCTCGGCGAGGCTGGTCGCGATGGCGAGCGCATCGTCGGTTTCACGGCGGTTGCGCAGCCGGGCACCGTACCAGGGGCTGAGCGTGGTCGCCCGGGTGAAGCTGCCGACTTCGGCGGCACGACGCAACCGGACCGCGGTTTCCCCGCGGTCGCTGATGCTATCGAGCACCGAGCGCTTCAGCCGCACCGACGTCGATGGTGCCGGATCCATAGCCGTGAGCCGGGCCAGCTCCTGCATCGCCTGGTACGGGGAGCAGTTCCAGCGGCTGCGGACGTTGTGCAGGGAGTTGACGTGGTCCAACAGGGCGTGGCGGTGTTCGGTGAGCCGCTGGTGCAGCTTGCCCAGCTGGGGTTCGGTGGCCCGCTCGTTGCGCAGGATGGCCTGGGTGAGCTGGGCGCGGAGTTCCTCCGGGCCAACTTCCGGGGAGAGCCGCAGGGCCATCGAGGCCAGGTCCAGTTCGGCGAGCTTCTCGTTGAGGCTGCGGGCGGTAGCGCGGCGCTCGGCGACGACGAGGACGCGTTTGCCCTGACCGGCCAGGATGGCAGCGGCATTAACGGCGGTCTGGGTCTGCCCGGTGCCGGGAGGACTGGAGACGACGACGGACTCCCCCGCACCGACCAGGTCCAGGACCTCCTGTTGGCTCTCATCGGCGTCGAGGACCAGGGACTCGTCGGCCGGGTCGCGTTCATCGCTGCTCCGGACCGTGATCTCGGGCTCGGGGACCACCACGTCCTGGCCCGCGTCGTCGGACAGCAGCCGAGAGACCACCGGGTGCGTGGTATCGATGCGCGACGGATCGGCCGGATCGGCCAGGTCGGCGAACGTGGAGACCAGCAGGCGGTGCTCGATCACGGTGCCGGGCAGGGACGAGACCTGTTCGCGCAGGCTGTCCAGAGCCCGGCGCGGATCGAAGCGTGCCGTCATGTAGGCGGCCTGCTCGAGGGCCTCCACGTCGATGGACAGGCCTTGCTGTTCCCGGAGGTACCGCACGAGTGCGGGATTGACCTGGGCCCGTCCGGCCAGTTGGATCTCGTCGTCGTCCTGTCCCTCGCGCAGCGTCAGGGAGATCCGCCCCAGCATAATGGGGGCACTTAATTGTTCGGAGCGGCCGTCCTGCACGGCTCGCCAGGTGGCCACGCCGGAGGCCAGGTATCCGACGTCGATGCCACGGTCCTCGGAGAGTTCGCGGATCTTTGCGCGCAGGGCCCGTGCGGTGCGGCGTGCCTGGTTGTAGGTGTCGACGTCGCGCAGCAGCATCGACAAGCGGGTGCGTCGGCCGGCCAGGAACTGGGCCAGGCCCGACGGGTGGGTGTGGGTGATGTCGATGCAGTTGGACGTCGACCCGGCGAAGCGCAGCAGGGTGTCGGTTCCCGCTCCGGGACCGAGCTTCTCCAGCCAATCGGTCAGTGCCGCCTCGCCTTGTTGCGTCCCTACCACCGGAACACCACCTTCCTCACGTTGGGGCCCTGCGTCCCCACCCGCCCGGGGTGGAGGGGGCCAGCCGGTGCGCGGTTCACGGCGCACGCCATTACCTAAGTTACGCGACACGGGGCCGCGGTTGTCCGATCAAAACACCATCAGCACGGGGTTAAAGCACGCGGAGGGAAGGTCGGGGCCTTCCCTCCGCGTCAGGCGCGCCCCGTCGGGGACGGTGCGCCTATTCCCATTCGATGGTTCCCGGCGGTTTGCTGGTGACGTCCAGGACGACCCGGTTGACCCCGTCGACCTCGTTGGTGATGCGGTTGGAGATGCGTGCCAGCAGGTCGTAGGGCAGGCGCGACCAGTCGGCGGTCATCGCATCCTCCGATGAGACAGGTCGCAGCACGATGGGATGGCCATAGGTCCGCCCGTCCCCCTGGACGCCGACCGAACCGACGTCGGCCAGCAGGACAACCGGCATCTGCCAGACTTCCTGGTCCAGCCCGGCGCGGGTCAGTTCGGCGCGGGCAATGGCGTCGGCCTTGCGCAACAGCTCCAGGCGCTCCTCGTTGACCGACCCGATGATGCGGATGCCCAGGCCGGGCCCGGGGAAGGGCTGGCGCTGGACGATCTCGTCCGGCAGGCCCAGCTGGGATCCCACGGCCCGGACCTCGTCCTTGAACAGTGCGCGCAGCGGTTCCACGAGTTCGAACTGCAGATCCTCCGGCAGCCCGCCCACGTTGTGGTGGCTCTTGATGTTGGCGGCACCCTCGCCACCGCCTGATTCGACGACGTCGGGGTACAACGTGCCCTGGACCAGGAAGCGGACCGGTTCCCCGCTGTCCGCCGCCTCCGCCATGATGGCGGCCTCTGAGGCCTCGAACGCACGGATGAATTCGCGGCCGATGATCTTGCGCTTGGTCTCGGGGTCGGTGACGCCCTCCAGGGCTGTCAGGAACCGCTCGCGCTCGTCGGCGATGTAGAGCTTGGCGCCGGTGGCTGCCACGAAGTCGCGTTCGACCTGCTCGGCTTCGCCTTCACGCAGCAGGCCGTGGTTCACGAAAACGCAAGTGAGCTGGTCGCCGATGGCCTCCTGCACCAGTGCGGCGGCGACCGCGGAGTCCACTCCCCCGGACAGCCCGCAGATGGCACGGCCGGTGCCGACCTGTGCACGGATCTTCTCGACCTGTTCCTCGACGATGTTGCCGGTGGTCCAGGACGGCTCGAGTCCGGCGCCGTCGAACAGGAAGTTCTCCAGCACCCGCTGGCCGTACACCGAGTGCTTGACCTCCGGGTGCCATTGGACGCCGAAGAGGCGCTTGTCCGCGTGGGCGAAGGCCGCCACGGGTGCCCCCTGAGTGGAGGCGAGCACCTCGAAGCCGGCCGGGGCCTCCTGGACGGAGTCGCCGTGGCTCATCCAGACCTTCTGCTCCTCGGGCAGCCCGGCCAGCAGGGAGCGCGAGACGCCCGTCGCGGTCGCGTCGGTGGAGCCGTATTCGCGCAGACCGGTCTCGGCGACCGTGCCGCCGAGGGCATTGGCCATCGCCTGGAAGCCGTAGCAGATGCCCAAGACGGGAACACCCGCCTCGAAGAGGTCGGCGCCGACGTGCGGTGCCCCGTCCGCGTAGACGCTCGAGGGGCCGCCGGAAAGGATGATGGCCGAGGGGTTCTTGGCCAGGATCTGTTCGGTGGTGAAGGTGTGCGGGACGATCTCCGAGTAAACGTTGGCCTCGCGGACGCGGCGTGCAATCAGCTGCGCGTACTGGGCTCCGTAGTCGACGACCAGAACCGGCTGGTGCTCTGGGGTGGGGGCTGGGTTGGTCACGCACTCCAGCTTAGTCGCCAGCGGGCCCGGGATGCACCTTGGAGGATGTGACGCCTGCGGCTCAGTAGCGCTTGGCGGCCTCGGGGTGCTCGCGCAGTTCGCGCTCGACCTCCCCGTGGACCTTCTTTTCCATGATGAACGAGAGCAACGGCACCACGCCACCCAGGGCGATGGTGATGAAACGGCTGAAAGGCCACCGCATCTTGGACCAGAGGTTGAAGTCCGCTGCGAGATAGACCACATACATCCAGCCGTGCACGATCAGCACGGTGGTCGAGAGGTTCAGCGATCCGATGTAGGCCTCGAAGCTGAACGCGTACTTGGCGATCATCTCGATGCACAACAGCAGCAGCATCACGCCGGTGGCGTATGCGAGCACCTTGTAGAAGGTGGCGGCGCTGCGGATCTGTGCCGGCGTTCCTGCGAAACGACGCTTGCGGGGGGCCGGGGTGGGCTGGTTGGTCACTGCTGGTCCTCGGGGTTGGTGGGGGTGGATGTTGCGTGGGCTGCCGCCAGGTCGTCCTCGAGGTCTTCCTGTTCGCGGCGGTAGTCGTCGACCACCAGGCGCCACCACAGGAAGACGGCGAATCCGGCGAAGACGAACCATTCGATGCCATAGAAGATGTTCAGCCAGTTCAGTTCCTGGTCCTGCGGCTGGGGTCCGACATTGACCTGCTCGAGCCCCGCAGCCGATGCCCCCGCATCGGCTCCTGCCGGGGTGGCGAGGTCGAAGGCGACGATGAAGCCGCTGTAGGAGGGCACGTCCCAGATATTGATCAGCTGGGCGACGGAGAGGGATCTCAGTCCCGGATGCCCGTCGGGTTTGCCGTCGATGGGTGCCTCGGTGGGCAGGAGCCGTCCGGTGAGGTCAAGCTGGCCCTCCGGAACTGCAGGCGGCGGTGTGGGCTCGGGCTGCCATCCCCGGACGACGGGAATGGTGTTGTGTTTGGGCGCACCGTCGACCTCGAAGGCGGCGACCACCCAGTAGCCCTTGTCCCCGTCCTGGAGGCGGTTCCTGACGAGTACCTGCTTGCCGTCGACGAAATGGCCGCTGGCGCTGACGACCTGGTCGGCGGCGGATTCGAACATCACGGTGGCCGGCTTGAAGTGGCTGGTCAGCGGGACCGCGGATTCGGTGGTGGACACCGGCGGCGGTGGCGCGTCCTGCGAGCGGGAAAACTGCCATTGGCTCAAGAGGACGAAGCCGCTCGCCGCCAGGAGTGCGCCAACCAGCGCGAGGATCCATTTGGGCTTCAGGGCAGTCTTGAACACAGGCTCCAGCCTACTTCGATGCCCTGTAGAAGAGCGAATGCCGTCCCGTCGTCGCCATGATCGTCAAGAAGTTATTGACAGGCGTCGCATGTCAATGTGATATTGACGGCATGGGCTTTTCCACACGGACCAACGGTGCGCACCGGACGAGGCGTCGCCGGATCCCCTGGGTCATCGCCGCGGCCGCCATCGCCATCCTCCTCGTCGCCGCGCCGCGTGCCCTTCCCGCTGCGGCACCGACCGGGGACCGGGATCTGGCCAGCCGGATCATCGACGGTCCCGGGGCACCGGCGGGGGATTTCGCCGTCGCGAGCCTGGAGCAGGGCGAGGTCCAGTTCGCGGGCCGTGGAGCGGATGAGAACACGGCCTTCGAACTCGGGTCCATCAGCAAGGTCTTCGGTGGTCTGCTGTTGGCCGATGCCATCGACCGCGGAGAGGTCACCGCCAAGACGACACTGGCCGCGATCTTCGGCTACCCCGCCGATGGCCCGGGGGGCATCACGCTGGGCCAGCTCGCCACCCACACCTCCGGATTGCCCCGGCTGCCGGCCACCGCGGGATTCATCGCGGGCTCCGTGCTCTCGCAATTTGCCAACACGAATCCGTATACCCAGTCCGTTCAGGACGTGATCGAGCTGGGGCGCACGGCACACCCGGATCCTGCTCATGGCTTCCGGTATTCGAATTTCGGGGCCGCCCTGCTGGGACAGGCACTGGCCCGGGTCACCGGGACCAGCTACCCCGAGCTGGTGGCCCAGCGGATCACCGGCCCGCTGTCGATGGACCATACCTGGGTCCAGCCGCTGGACGCCGAATCCGCTTCCCCCGCTGACGGCACCGCGCCCCGTCTGGCCACGCCGATGGCCACCGGGCATCTGAAATCCGGGCACGTGGCCGCCGAGTGGCCCATGGAGGGTTTCGCCCCGGCCGGTGGGATCCGATCCACCGCGGCGGACCTGGCCCTGCTGGCCCGGGCCGTGATGGATGGCAGTGCCCCGGGAACCGGCAGCCTGGACCCGGTCACCGGGGACGGACAAGGCGGCCAGGTGGGGCTGGCCTGGATGATCACTCCCGCAGGCACCGGTGGAGGCAGTTCAGAGGAGGTCATCTGGCACAACGGGATGACCGCCGGCTTCGCCACCTACCTGGGTCTGCAACCGAACGAACACCGTGCAGTGGTCGTGCTCTCCGGCGCTGCCCGAAGTGTGGACGAGGCAGGACTCGCCCTCCTGGACGAAGGCAGCCGATGAGCACCTATGTCGCCGTGGCGGTTCCCCTCATCCTGCTGGCCCTGACCGGCCCCTGGTGCCTGCGGATGGTGCGCTCCACGACGGCAGAACCCGCACTGAACCGGATCGGCTCGCTGGTGGCCGTGACGGCCCTTGCAGTGCTGGGTGTGGTGGTCATGGGTACGGGCGCCGTACCCATGTGGTCCTGGTATCCCACGGCAGCGGCCGTGGCAGTCGGCGCGACGGCCCTGGGCGTCCGCTGGCCGACCCTGGTGCGCCCCGGTCCCGCCGAGCGCAGGATCCGCACTGTCGTGTCGCTCATGATCGAGGGCGCGCTTCTGGTACTGGTGATGTATGGATTCCTCCACTGACGCTGCCGACGGCCACAGTGCCCGGGCCCGGCGGGCCGCCGAACTGGCCGCCGGCCTCGCCACCCCCGTCGACGCCTCCGGGGCCGTGGCCGCCCTCCGCAGGGCCGAGGAGTTGAAGAACCTCGCCGACGACCTGCTGGTGGCAACCGCCTCACACGCCCACGCCGCGGGCCTGAGCTGGCAGGACATCGGCCACCAGTTGGGCATCTCCCGCCAGGCCGCCTACCAGCGCTTCGCGGCAGGCATTTCGACCCGGGACGGGCGCCGGTCCGGGGATGCCGAGCTCCTGGAACAGGTCCACCGGCTGTTTGCGTCCATCGACGCAGGCGACCACGAGGGCATCGGCGCCGAGTTCACCGCCCGCATGCTGGCGCAGGTCCCACCGGCCACCGTCACGTCGCTCTGGGCCGATTGCCGCGAGGCCCTCGGTGCCTTTGACCGGTTGACAGCCGCCACGGTCCGGCGCAACGGATCCACGCGCTTTGTGCACTGTTCGCTGGTGTTCTCCGACGGGATCATGGACGCCAAGGTGGCAGTGGACCGGTCGGGGAAGGTCGCCGGCCTGCTGATCACCGAGCCGGGGTTCGCGGCCTCACTGGACTGATCGACCCGGCTACGCCGCCGGCTCCCGGCGGCCTAGACGTCGGTGAAGTCGACAGTGGAATTGACCAGGTCGGCAATGACCTCGGCGTCGTAGGCGCGGCGCAGCGACTCACGGAACGCCTGCTTGGACAGGCTCCGGGCGAGGGTGGCCAGGACCTGCAGATGCAGCGAATAGCTGCCCGCCGGTGTGGCCAGCAGCAGGACCACCGTCGCCGGCCCGTCGGCGGAGCCGAAGTCCAGGGAGTGCCCGAAGGCGGTGATCCCCACGGCGATGGAGACGACATCGGCGTGGGTGGTGCGGGCATGCGGCATGCCGATGCCCCCGGGCAGGCCGGTGGCCAGCTGGTGCTCGCGGGCCTCCACCTCGCCGACGAAACCCTCGAGATCATCGATCCTGCCGGCGTCGTACAGTCGACCTGCCAGAAGCCGGACGGCCTCGGAACGGTCGGCCGCCTGCATCTCCAGGACCACCAGCGCGGGGGTTGTCAGTTCTGCGTCGTGGTCAGTCGCGTACGGGGACAATGTCTTCCACATTCAGTCGTGTCTCATCGGCGGAGACGTCGTCGGGCTGTTCCTGGCTGGCCCGCTCCGCGGCGACCCGGGCATGGTAGGACGTGACCTCCCGCTCGGTTTGCGCCTCGCTCCACCCCAGCAGCGGTGCCATCAGCCCGGCGACGACCGGGGCGGCGGCGACGCCGCGGTCCCAGGATTCGATGGAGATCCGCGTTCGGCGGGTGAGCACGTCCTCGACGTGGCGTGCCCCCTCGTGGGTGGTGGCATAGACGACTTCGGCGGCCAGGTAGTCATCGGCGCCGGGGAGCGGCCGGGCCAGCTCCGGGTCGGCGGTGAGCAGTGCGAGCACATCACGGGCCAGCGAGCCGTAGCGGCCCAGGAGGTGCTCGACCCGGGAGACGTGGATCCCCGCGGCCTTGGCCAGGCGGTGCCTGCTGTTGAACGTGGCGCGGTATCCCTCGGCTCCCAGCAGCGGAATGATCTCGGTGCAGGAGGCCGGGGCGTTCTGGTCCATCGAGCGCACCGCTTCGTCGATGGCGTCCTTGGCCATCACCCGGTAGGTCGTGTATTTTCCACCGGCGACGACCACAAGGCCGGGAACCGGATGGGCGACGACGTGTTCGCGGGAGAGTTTGGCCGTCGAATCGCTTTCCCCGGCGAGCAGGGGCCGCAGCCCGGCGTAGACGCCTTCGACATCTTCGCGCGTCAACGGGCGTTTCAGGACCTGGTTGACGTGGTCGAGGATGTAGTCGATGTCCTGGCTGGAGGCTGCAGGATGCGCCTTGTCGAGTTTCCACTCGGTGTCCGTGGTGCCGATGATCCAGTGCCTGCCCCAGGGGATAACGAACAGGACCGACTTCTCGGTGCGCAGGATCAGCCCGACGGTGGATTGGAAGCGGTCGCGCGGGACGACCAGGTGCACGCCCTTGGACGCCTTGACGCGCAGCTGACCACGATCGGTCACCAGGTCCTGGGTCTCGTCGGTCCAGACGCCCGTCGCGTTGACGATCTGCTTGGCCTTGACCTCGAACGCCTCACCGCTTTCCTGGTCCTCGAGCCGGGCGCCGACCACGCGTTCGCCCTCGCGCAGGAAGTCGACGACCTTGACCCGGTTGGCGGCCAGGGCCCCGTAGTTCGCAGCGGTGCGGACCAGGTCCAGGACCAGCCGGGCGTCGTCGACCTGGGCGTCGTAGTACCTGATGGATCCGACGAAGGCGTCGTCCTTCAGGCTGGGTGCGCTGCGCAGGGTCCCCTTGCGGCTCAGGTGGCGGTGGAAGGGCACGCCGCGGCTGTGGCCCGAGGCCATGGACATCCCGTCGTAGAGGGCGATGCCGGCCCCGACGTAGGGGCGCTCGACGAAGCGTTTGGTCAGCGGATACAGGAAGGGCACGGGGCGGACCAGGTGCGGGGCGATCCGGTCGATGAGCAGGCCACGCTCCTGCAGGGCCTCCCGCACCAGCGCGAAGTCGAGCATTTCCAGGTAGCGCAACCCGCCGTGGATCAGTTTGGACGAGCGCGAGGAGGTGCCGGCGGCCCAGTCCCGGGCCTCCACGATCCCGACCTTCAGGCCCCGGGTGGCGGCGTCCAGTGCGGCCCCGGCCCCGACGACTCCCCCGCCGATGATGAGCAGGTCCAGTTCGCCGTCGGGGTCGGTCCCCGAGAGCCGCAGTGCCTCCAGCGAGGATTCCCGGAAGCCGGGGTCCAGGACCCCCCGCGCGGTGGAGGCATCTGGCAGGTTCGGGCGCTCGCGTGGTGTCATGCTATCCAGCCTCGTATGGCGAGACGACGACGTCAACGCGCTGGAACTCCTTGAGCTCGGAATAACCGGTGGTGGCCATGGCCCGGCGCAACGCACCGACCAGGTTCGATGTTCCGTTGGTGTGCCGCGATGGCCCGTAGAGGACCTCCTCGAGGGGGCCAACGGTGCCGACGCGCACCCGGTCACCCCGGGGGCTGTTGCCGTGGTGTGCCTCGACACCCCAATGCCAGCCGCGGCCGGGGGCCTCCTCGGCCCGGGCGAGCGCGCTGCCCAGCATCACGGCGTCCGCTCCCATGGCGATGGCCTTCACGATGTCCCCGCTGGTGCCCAGTCCGCCGTCGGCGATGACGTGGACGTAGCGTCCGCCTGACTCATCCAGGTAGTCCCGGCGGGCGGCGGCCACGTCGGAAATGGCGGTGGCCATGGGGGCGTGGATGCCCAGGGCACGACGCGTGGTGGCCGTTGCGCCTCCCCCGAAGCCGACCAGGACCCCGGCGGCCCCGGTGCGCATCAGGTGCAGGGCCGGGGTGTAGCCGGCGGCCCCGCCGACGATGACCGGCACGTCGAGTTCGTAGATGAACTGCTTGAGGTTCAGCGGTTCCTGGTTCTGCGAAACGTGTTCCGCGGAGACGGTGGTGCCGCGGATGACGAAGATGTCCACTCCGGCGGCGACGACCGTCTTGTAGTACTCCTGCGTGCGCTGTGGCGTCAGCGAACCGGCGACCGTCACGCCTGCCTCGCGGATCTCCGCCAGACGGGAGGTGATCAGCTCCGGCTGGATCGGCGCCTGGTAGAGCTCCTGGAGCCGCGCGGTCACCGCCGGGCTGACATGGGCCCCCAGCGCCTGGTCGGAGGACCGGTCTGCCTCGAGTGACCTGATCTCCTCCAGGACCGGTTCGGGATCCTCATAGCGGGTCCAGAGCCCTTCGAGATTCAGGACCCCCAAGCTGCCGAGCTTCCCCAGGGCGATGGCCATCGCGGGGCTCATCACCGAATCCATGGGGGCACCGATGATGGGGCTGGAGAACTGGTAGGCGTCGATCTGCCAGTTGACGGATACGTCCTGCGGGTCCCGCGTGCGGCGGTGGGGGACGATGGCGACGTCGTCCAGCGAATAGGCCCGCACGCCGCGCTTGGCGCGGCCGATCTCAATCTCGTAAGTCACCCGGCCAGCCTATCAGCGCGGGCCACCACGCCCCCGTCCGGTCAGGCTCCGCGCTCCCCCACCGCGCCTGCCCGGCGGCCACCGTGGCGCCGATTCCCCGGCTCGGGTGCCGGGGCGTCATACTTGACGGTGTCCCCAGCACCGTCATGGGCCCACGCACGGTGGGTTGGCCACTGTGCGCTGGAGAACCCGACCCGGAACACCGTCAGCAGGGCGGTCGCCCTCCGGACCACCCACCAGCCGAAGGGGCTCCCTTGGACCAGAACCAGCGTGTCGTGGACCGCCCCGATGCGGACACCGCGGGCAACGGGCTCCAACGTGGGCTGAGCAGCCGCCACCTCCAGATGATCGCCATCGGCGGTTCCATCGGCACCGGATTGTTCGTCGCCTCCGGTGGCACCATTGCCCAGGCCGGGCCCGGCGGTGCCCTGGTCGCCTATGCCGCGGTGGGGCTGATGGTGTTCCTGCTCATGCAGTCCCTCGGCGAAATGTCGGCCAAGATCCCGGTCGCCGGGTCGTTCCAGACCTATGCCACCCGGTTCGTCTCCCCGTCCTTCGGGTTCGCGATCGGCTGGAACTACTGGTTCAACTGGGCCATCACCGTCGCAGCGGAGCTGGTCGCCGCCGGGATCATCATGGACTTCTGGTTGCCCGGGGTCCCCGGCTGGGTGTGGGCCGGGACGTTCCTGGTGCTGCTGACCGGGCTGAACGCCCTCTCGGCGAAGGCATTCGGCGAGGGCGAGTTCTGGTTGGCGCTGATCAAGGTGATCGCCGTCGTCGTCTTCCTCCTTGCCGGTTCGCTGATGATCTTCGGCATCCTGGGCGGCAACTCCCCCGGGTTCGGCAACTGGAAGAGTCCAGACGACGTCTTCCACGGCGGGTTCGTCTCCATCATCTCGGTGTTCATGATCGCCGGGTTCTCCTTCCAGGGCACCGAGCTGGTCGGGGTGGCGGCGGGCGAGGCGAAGAACCCGCGCCGGGAGGTCCCGCGGGCGATCCGCTCGGTCTTCTGGCGCATCATGCTCTTCTACATCGGCGCGATCTTCATCATCGGCTGCCTGATTCCGTTCACCGACCCCAGCCTGCTGGCCTCCGGCGAGGCCGACGTCGCGGCGTCCCCGTTCACTCTGGTCTTCGAGCACGCGGGCATCGCGTTCGCCGCGGCGCTGATGAACGCCGTCATCCTCACCGCGATCCTCTCCGCGGGGAACTCGGGGCTCTACGCCTCCACACGCATGCTCTACGCGATGGCGCACGACCGCAAGGCCCCGGCCATCTTCGGGCGGACCAACCGGCGCGGGGTGCCGATCCCCGCCCTGCTGGCCACCGCCGGGGTGGGGCTGTTCGGGTTCCTGAGCGCCATCGTCGGCCAGGGCTCCGCCTACGCCTGGCTGCTGAACGTCTCGGGATTGTGCGGATTCATCGTCTGGGCGGGCATCGCGATCTCGCACTACAGGTTCCGGCGCGGGTTCCTGGCCCAGGGGCACACCGTCGCCGAACTGCCCTACCGGGCGGCGTTCTTCCCGGTCGGCCCGCTGGTGGCCTTTGCGGTGCTCATCCTGGTGATCGCCGGGCAGAACTACCAGGCCGTGCTGGCCGGACGCGGCATGGAGGTGCTCTCCTCCTACATCGGCGTGCCGATCTTCCTGGGGCTCTGGCTGGCCCACCGGCTGGTGACCCGGTCCCGGGTCGTGCCGCTGCGCGAGATCGACCTGTCCGGCCCGGATGACCTCGGCAATCCGGTGCCCCGGCAGGGTTAGGACTTCCGCGCCGCCGGAACGGAACCGGTCCCGCCCCACGCCCGGTGCCCACGTCAGGGCGAGGGGCGCAGCGTGCCCTCCGGCCGCCGCGGGGCGGGGCGGCGGCGGTGCACCATCGCCACCACGACGACGGCGAGGCCCAGCAGGGCAACCGCAGCGTTCGCGGTCGTCAGCGCCATGGCGTCGCCGTGGGTCGAACCTTCGAGGTGGGCGGCGTGGTAGAAGAAGTGCGGCACCGCGAAGACCGAATAGGCCAGGGCCGCAGGGATGACGAAATGGGTCCGGGGACGCACGAGGGCGATGCCGAGCAGCAGCGCAATGCCCAGGGTCGCGCCACCGAAGTCGCGGGCGTAGTGCTCGCTGAACGGCGGGGTCAGGTCCACTGTCGGGAAATAGCGGTAGAACGTCGCAGGCGAGATCGCATTCCAGGCGCCGACCACCAGTTCGTCGAGGAACAGGATGGCGAGTCCACAGCGGATGAAGACGGTCATGGTTGGTACTCCTTCACTCATGGCCCCACGGCCCGGGCCCCGTGGTCGGGAACGCCCACGAATGCCTCGGGGATATGACCGGACAGCCCGCCCTTTCATGAGGGGGCGCGATGGCCGCACCTCACATCGGAGGTCGCTGTCCGGTCTTGGCGGGGGAAGGCCGGCCGACAGCCCCGGGACCTGGCGGGGCGGAGCGCCCCGTGCCCGAAGCGTCCACCGGCCCCTCTGCGACGGCTCGTCGCACTCGCCAGAAGACGAATCCAGTTCGCCAGGAACGGAGCATCACGATGTCAGATCCCACCCCCGCCATCCGCCTGTTGGGCCAGGCAGCCGTGGAGCACTGGTCCGGTCCCTCGGACGTCGTGACCGTGGAGATCGAACTGGAACCCGGTTCGCCCGGTTCAGCGCCGCATCGCCGTCCGGGCCCGGTGTTCGCCTACCTCCTCGAGGGTGAACTCCTGTACGAGCTCGAGGGCAAGCCGGAGCAGGTCATTCGTGCGGGGGAAGCGTTCTGGGAGCCGGGCGGCGAGGTGATCCACTACCAGGCGGCCAACCACCTGTCCGACCGGCGGACGGTGCTCGTCGCGGTGATGGTCCGTGCTCCGGGGCAGGAGATGACCGTCCCCGTGGCCGCCGGGGAATTGGCGGCGCGGGCCCATCTGCGCCATCCACGTCCGGCCGGGTGAGCACGCGGGCGGGGGCGGCGGTGCCGTCCCCGCCCGACGCCGGGTCAGGCCCGGGGGAAGCCCCCGCGCCAGGTGGGGTGCGCGGGGCGCCACCCTGCGGCGCGTGCCTTGGCGTTGGAGGCCCCTCTCCCCCGCGGTACGCCGTCCGGCAGGTCGGCCTGCGGTGGCACGGGCGCTCCGATGCCAGCGGCATAGGCTGGCAGCCACTCGGTGGCGGGTGCCGGGGCGTCGTCGACGATGTTGTAGGCCGCGTGGGGCCAGGTGAGGGCCTGGACGGTCGCGGCCACCACATCGTCGAGATGGACGAACGAGGTGATGGCCTGCGTCGCGGGAACCCGACCCGCCATCACCTCGGCGGCCAGACGCGCGCCCGGCGCGTACCAGGTGCCGGGCCCGTAGAGCATCCCGTACCGCAGGATCGTGGCATGGGGCATGCTGCGCACCAGCTCCTCCATGAACTCGATCGGCGACCCGGCCTGGAGGGGGTCGTCCTCGACGGCCGTAGCGCCGCCGGCGGCGTAGGCCCAGGCGATGCTCTGGACGATCATGCGGTCCACGTGGGCGGAGCGTGCGGCGGCGACGAGGTTGGCCGTTCCTTCGCGTCGCAGACGGGCGTTCGCCTGGGTGTCGAAGTCGCCGAGATCTGTCAGTTCATGCAGGACGAGGTCCGGCGCGGCTCCTGCCACGACGTCTGCCAGGTGCGCGCCGTCGAAGACGTCGACCACCACGGGCCGTGCCCCCAGGTCGCGGAGCGGGCCCAGGTTCTCCCGACGCCGCGTGGTCGCCGTGATGTCGTGTCCGTCGGCCAGCAGTTCCGGGATCAGTCGGCGTCCGATGACTCCGGAGCCGCCGGCGAGGAAGATATGCATGGGTGTCCGCTCTGTGTTTCGTGCTCATCTGGTGGTCGTCGGCCGGGGTCCCGTCCGGCGACCAGGGGTATCAGAGGGTCTGCCCGGCGAGCCATGCGGCGAAGGTCTGGCGCCCGCAACGCGTCCCGGCCGGCGGCAGCAGGGAACCGTCCCGCATGCCACGTCCCCAGGCGCCGGGTAGCGGGACCTCGATGACGGGGCGGCGGTGGGCCGTGGCGGCCAGGTAGCTCCGGACCAGGTCGGCCATGTTCTCCTCCTGCGGTCCGGCCAGCGCGGGAAGCGCTCCGCGCGGCTGGCCGGTGGCGATGGCCACGAGTTTGGCGGCGACTTCGGCGGCCGAGATCGGTTGCGATCGCATCCGGGGCACCATCTGGACCGGCCCCAGTCTGCCATGGTCGACGAGTTGGCGGGCGAACTCATGGAATTGCGTCGTGCGCAGCAGCGACCAGCCGCCCGGTTCGGCTTCCAGCATCGCCTCCTGGGCGGCCTTGCCCGCGTAGTAGTTGGCGTTGACCCGCGCCGCTCCGATGATGGAGATGGCGACGTGATGCCCCACGCCGGCGGCCCGCTCGGCGGCCAGCAGGTTGCGCGTCACGGTCGTGAAGAATCCGATGGACGCCTTGGTCGAGGTGCTGCTTGTGGCCGATGCATCGATCACCGCCGAGGCTCCCCGCAGCGCCTCGGAGAGGCCGGAGCCGCTGAGCAGGTCGATGCCCTCCTGCCGGCTGATGGACACCGGTTCGTGGCCCGCGGCGCGAACCGCCTGGACAACGTGGGTTCCGAGGGTGCCGCTCGCTCCGGCGACGACGAGCCTCATCGTGTCACCGCCACGGCTTCGGCGTGTGGCGGGATCGGGAGATGATGGAGGTGTTGTAGGGCGTTCATGTCCTCTTGGACCGGATGGGCCGCCCGGATGTGAGGCTCCAACCTCACAGATCGGCCAGCGACCCGGTCAAAGAGCCGAAAGGAGGGCGCGATGGACCCGCAAGACGACGAGGCGCTCCAGGCCGAGGTGCTCGGTGAGCGACGACATCTGATGTCCCTGGCGTTCCGCATGCTCGGCACCGTCGCCGAAGCTGAGGACGCCGTGCAGGAGACCTACATCCGCTGGTACCGGCTCAGCCAGGATGAACGCGAGGCGATCGAGGTGCCACGGGCCTGGCTGACCCGCGTTGCCAGCCGGGTCTGCCTGAACGTCCTGGATTCGGCGCGGCACCGACGCGAGCGCTACGTCGGGCCGTGGCTTCCCGAACCGGTCCCGGCCTTCGCGTTTGCCACGGCGCGGGATCCGCAGGAGGACCCGCTCGAACGCGTGACCCTTGACGAGTCGATCAGCTCCGCCCTGCTGGTGGTGCTGGAGGCCATGACACCGGCGGAACGGGTCTCCTTCGTCCTGCATGATGTCTTCGCGATGCCCTTCAACGACATTGCCCAGGTCGTCGGACGCACTCCGGCTGCCTGCCGGCAACTAGCCACCTCGGCCCGTCGTCATGTGCAGCAGAACCGCAGCCGCCGCGCCTCGCGGGCCGAGCATGACGAGGTGGTCAGGGCCTTTGCCGCGGCGGCACGGTCCGGGGACATCGCCAACCTCATCCCGGTCCTGGACCCGCAGGTGGTGCTGCGCTCCGACGGCGGCGGCCGCGTCACGGCGGCACGCAACCCGGTCATCGGAGCCGACAAGGTGGCCCGGTTCCTGTTCGGGGCACTGCACAAGAATCCCGAAGCGCTGGTCCTGGACCAGCAGACCCCCGATGGGCTCGGGTTCGCCATCTGGGACGGCGGGCGGATCCACGGGGTCGCCACCCTGGACGTCGTGGCAGGGCGGGTGGCGGACGTGCGCCTGATGATGAACCCCGACAAGCTAACGCTCTGGAACTGACCGGCCAGTCCGGGCCAGGAGCGTGTAGTACCCCCAGTCGGACTCGAACCGACAACACAGAGATTTTAAGTCTCCTGCCTCTGCCAATTGGGCTATGGGGGCCCGAGGGTAAATCCTACAAGAGCAGCACATGCCCCGGACGCAACACGGCGCCGTACCCACCAGGATCCTGGCCGATACGGCGCCGTGAGGGGTGCTACTTGGCTGCGGCTTCCTGCTTCTCGCCGGTGGCGGCAGGCTTCTCGGCCGCCTTCGGCTTCGGGGTCGCTGCCTCGACGAACTGGCGGCGCGGGGTCTGCAGGTCGGCGATCTGGGTGATGTCGCGCTTGAACAGCAGGCTGGAGAACCAGTCGCCGACCACGCGGAACTTGCGCTCGAACGTCGGCATGGCCATGCCGTGGTAGCCGCGGTGCGCGGCCCAGGCCGGGAGGCCCTTGAGCTGCAGGCCCATGATCTTGGCGACGCCCTTGCCGGTACCGAAGCCGGCGACCGCGCCCAGGTTCTTGTGCTCGTACTCGCGCACCTGGCCCACGCCGTAGCGGGTGGCGTAGATGTTCGCGGCCAGCAGCTTGGCCTGGCGGACGGCGTGCTGCGCGTTGGGGACGCAGGTGCCGTCGGGCAGGCCACCGGTGACGTCGGGGACTGCCGCGACGTCGCCTGCGGCCCAGGCTCCCTCGATGGGGCCGTCGTCGCCGGTGATGCGCAGGTCGGTGCCGGTGCGCACGCGTCCTCGCTGCTCGATCGGGAAGTCGGTGGAGCGGACCATCGGGTTGGCCTGGACGCCGGCGGTCCAGATGAGGGTATCGGCCTCGAACGTCTCGCCGGGGGTCTTGTCCAACATGTTGGTCAGTTCCAGCCTGGTGCCGTCGACCTTGCCCAGCGACGTGTTCAGCATGACCTCGATGCCGCGCGAGCGCATGTGCCCCACGACCCAGACGGCCTGCTCTTCGGTGACCTCGGGCATGATGCGGCCCATCGCCTCGACCATCACGAAGCGGACCTCGTCCTGCTCGACCCGGCTGGTCTTGGCCACTGCGGCACGGGCCATGTCCTCGAGCTCGGTGATGGTCTCGATGCCGGCGAATCCGCCGCCAACCACGACGAAGGTCAGCGCACGACGGCGGGCCGCCGGGTCGCTCATCATGGAGGCGCTTTCGATGCGCTCCAGGACCTTGTTGCGCAGGGTCACTGCTTCCTCGATGGACTTCAGGCCGATGCCGCTTTCGGCCAGGCCCGGGATCGGGAACGTCTTGGTGATGGCACCGGCGGCCATGACGACGTCACGGTAGCCGAGTTCGAAGGGCTCACCGTTGGTGGGCACGATCACTGCCTTGCGGTTGGCATGGTCAACGGCCGTGACGCGGCCGGTGATCAGTTCCGCATTGTCGAGGTGGGTGCGGTGGGAGACGATCGCGTGACGCGGTTCGATCTGTCCCGCCGCGACCTCGGGGAGGAAGGGCTGGTAGGTCATGTACGGCAGCGGGTCCACCACGGTGACGATGCCGCCGTGGGCCTTGACCTTGTTCTGCAGTTTCATTGCGACGTACAAACCGACGTAGCCACCGCCGACGACGAGGATACGTGGGCGATCGGAAAGTTCAGGAGTGTTAGCCATGCCTCCCATCCTAACGCGGATCCACCTTATGTGAAAGTCTTCACTATCTACTTTCGGGCAGGTCGTCAAAGGGGTCGTGGCCCTCGTGGGCGTCCGGCCACTCTCCCTCGGCAATGGTCCCGGCGGAGGCGGCCTCGACGGCCCGCCGACGCCGTCGCGCCAGGCCCACCTGCACGGCGCCCGCGATGACCACGAGCAACGCCAGGGTGCCGAAGCCGACCACCAGCACCGCCGGGAGGGCTCCTCCGGGTTCGGCCGGAGCCTGGGGCCGGGGGGCGGCCACCGGCGGGACCGTGGACTTCGCCTCGGGTTTGGCCGGGGGCGGCGTGGCCGTCGGCGTGGCCGGCTGGCCCCTGCGGTGGACGTGGATCCACTCGCTGATGGTTCCCAACGGGTTGTCCTCCACCGTGGGGACATCGGCGGTCAGCGCCGCCTCGGCGTCCAGCAGTCCATACCCGTAGAGGTTGTCGACTCCCGGTTTGCCGGCATCCTTCGCCGTGGCGAGGATGCGTTCGATGACGTCGGCGGCCTTCAGGTCCGGGTACTTCGAGCGGATGAGCGCCACGACCCCGGAGACCAGGGGCGCGGCCCCGGAGGTCCCCGACCAGTCGGCGTAGCCGCCGTCGGGCAGTCCCCCGACCAGCGGGTCCGCCGGGGCGGCGACCCCGATGCTGATCCCCTGCGTGGAGGAGTCCCAGCTGGCCTTGCCCTTCTTGTCGACGCCGGCCACCGTCAGCACGCCCGGGATGGTCGCCGGGGCTCCGACCTGTTGCATGCCCCCGGCCCGGTTCCCGGCGGCCGCGACGATGACCACGTCATGGGACTCGGCGTATTGGAAGGCCTCGTCCCAGCTGGTCGGCCAGCTCGGAGTGGTCGAACCCAGCGACATGTTGATCACCTGGGCGCCCTGGTCGACCGCCCATTTAACGGCCCGTGGCACCTGTTCGCTGACCGGAACACCTCCCGGGTTCTCGGACCCCAGCCACAGCGAGCCGGAGATCAGCTTGGCCTTGGGCGCAACGCCGATGACGCCGTCGCGCCCTGGTCCGGGTTTGGGGATCTTGACCGCTTCGGGCTTCTCGGGTGGATCCTCGTCGGCCTTCTTCGCGTCCTTGACGGCGCGTTTCCAGGCGATGTCCTGTTGTTCGGCTTCTGCCTTCGCCTTGGCGATGGCCTCCGCGTTGTTGCCGTGTCCGGCCAGCAGGGTCCCCACCAGTGTCCCGTGTTCGGGCAGTGCGCCAATGGGTTCGGTCCCGTTGGCGTTGCCCGCGCCGGAGAAGTCCTGGCCGCCGACCACCTGTCCGCGCAGGTCGGGGTGGGACCCGTCGGTGCCGGTGTCGATGACGGCCACCTTGACGCCCTCGCCCTGGGACACCTTCCACGCCTGCTTGATCCCGTAGTCGTCCAACCAGTATTCGCTGTCGCGGATGTGGTCCGCTTGCGCCGCGGACGCGGCAGCCAGCATCGATCCTGCGGCGAGCAGGACGGCCAGGAAGGCTGCGGCAACACGAGGGGGACGGGGCCTCACGGGCGGTTCCTTCCGGGGGTACGACGACGGTTGGCTGGTTCGGCGGGGCCGTTCAGTGCCCGGCCAGGCCAAGGGCAATGCCGTCCAGAATATCGTGTTCGCTGGCCACCGCAGTGCGCACCCGGTTCCCGGTGGCCTCGGCGACCCGCAACAGGATGGTCCGGTAGATCAGCGATCCGGCGGCGATCACGTCGACCCGGCCGGGGTGCATGTAGGGCAGTTGTTCCCGGCGTCGCCGGGAGAAGGACAGGAATTCGCTGGCCGCTGCCTCGATGACCCCGACCGGCAGCTCGGAACCATCGATGGCCTCGGGCTGGTAGCTGTGCAGGTCCAGCACATGGGCCGTCACCGTGGTGATGGTGCCGGCAACCCCGACGACGCGGTCCACGTCCTGGATCGGGAGCGCGGCGAACACCGTGTCGAGCTGGTGGTTGGCCTCGGCTTCCGCGGCGGCGACCTGCTCGGCGGTGGGCGGGTCATCGGTGAGGAAGCGTTCGCTGTAGCGCACGCACCCCATGTTGATGCTGATGGCACCGCGGACCCCCTGGGCGTTGCCCACGACGAATTCGGTGGAGCCGCCCCCGAGGTCGACGACCAGGATGTCCTCCCCGTCGGCCGGGGGGCGGACGGAGACGGCACCGGCAAAGCTCAGTTCGGCTTCCTCGGAGCCCTCGATGACCTCGGGTTCAACGCCCAGGCGGTCGCGGACACCGTCCATGAACTCGGCACGGTTGCCGGCATCGCGGGTGGCCGAGGTGGCGACGAACCGCACGTGCTGGGCGCCGTGGGCACCAATCAGCGCAGCGTATTCGTCCACCGCGGCAAAGGTGCGTTCCAGGGCCTCGGGCGCGAGGTTTCCGGTGGCGTCGACGCCCTGGCCCAGCCGGACGATGCGCATCTCCCGGGCGATGTCCAACAGCCTGACGTCCCCGTCCTCGTCCTCGATGACGTCGGCGATCAGCAGGCGGATGGAGTTGGTTCCGCAGTCGATTCCCGCAACCCTCATGCCGGCTCCCCCGACGTCGTCGTGCCGGGTCCACCGGCGTCCGGCTCCCCCGCCTGTTCGCGTTCCGCCCGCGCCTGCCGGGCTGCAGCGCGGCGGGCCTTCTTGGCCGCCGGGTCCTCCGCCTGGGTCTTCACGTGGCGGCTGCGGTCGCGGTCCGGCACGGGTGCGTCGACATCCCAGGCGCCGGCGCAATGGCACCGGTCGGCGGTCCACCAGGCGGCGATCCCGGCGAGGGCCTCGTCTCCGAGCGGGTTGACCCCGGGCCCGGCGGCCAGCGAGTGGCCGACCAGCACGTGCAGGCACTTCACGCGGGTGGGCATGCCCCCCGCCGACACGCCGTCGATTTCCGGCACGGGTCCCACGCCGGTCCGGGCGCCGATGGCGTCGCGGGCGGCCAGGTAGTCGTGGTGGGCCGCGGCATAGGCGGAGGCCAGTTCGCCGTCGCGGCCCAGGCGCTCGGTCATCTCGGCCATGGTGCCGGCCGCCTCGAGGCGGGAGACGGCCGAGGTGATCACCGGGTGCGTCAGGTAGAACGTGGTGGGAAACGGAATGCCGGAGGCCAGCCGCGGGGCGGTGGTGGCCACCAGCGGGTTGCCGCAGACGCAGCGGGCACCGATCTCCACCACGTCACGGGCGGGACGGCCGAGCTGGCGGCTCAGCGTCTCCAGGTCCGCGGGGGTGGGGATCCGCTGTTCGGCGTCCAGCGCCTCATGACGCGGGGCGGGGGCAGGATGCTCCACGGATGCTCCTTCGAAAAAACATGGTCAGTCGGTGGCCGAGCGTACAACGGTGTCCCACAGGGAGTCGACCCACGGCAGGTCGGTGCGGACATCGCCCACGCTGCGGGGCCCGACGGCGCTGTCGTCTCCGGTGGCGCCGACCACCATGTACTTCTTCTCGCCCGGCATCACCAGGTTGATGCGGTTGCGCGCCTGGGCCTTGACGTAGGCAGGGTCGTCCCACCGCTTGATCTGGGTCTTGAGGTTGTCCTGTTCCTGCTGCTTTTCGGCGATCGAAGATTGCAGCTGGGCGATTTCGGCCCGCTGGTTCATGTAGGTCCCCACGCTGGGCAGCAACAGGACGGTCACCACGGCGAGGATGACGGCCAGGGCCAGCATGCGTCCGGAAAAGGCACGGGCGGGAACCGGGGCAGCATCCCCCGCCGGACCCTGGCCCGCTGCGGGAGGCCGGGCACCGGATCCGCTGCCGGAGCGGATCGCGCCGGAGAGTTCCGCCCGCTCGCGCAGGCGCTTTTCGTGGGGGGTGCTGGGTCGCTTGCCGGGTCGTGCGACCGGTCGGCGTGCGCCAGCGGCCGGCTTCTTGGCTGCCGGTTTCTTGGCTGCCGGCTTGGGCGCCGCCGGTTTGGTAGCAGCCGGCGTGCCGCCGTCCGGCTGGCGGGGGGCCCGCCGTGCCGTGGGGGCCGCGGGGGTATCGTCCTGGTGTCCGGGGGCGGCGCCGAGCGGGACGACCTTGCTGCGGTTCACCGCTGCCGGGGTGGAGCGGTTGGCGTCGCGGCCGGAGGTGTCTGCGGATCCGCCGGTGGCGTTGTCCTGCTCCGCGGAGCCATTCCCGGCGGGGCGGACCCGTGGCATGTTGGGGCGTCGGGTGGCCATGAATCTCCTGCCGGTCAGCTCGGGGTGGACGGTGGGGCCGGGCCGGGGCCCGGAGGCCGCTAACGGCCTGAGGGGAACAACCGGTGCCCGGCTGTTCCCCTCAAGACCTTACGCGGTGTGGTGCGGCGTTACGCGGTGAAACGCGGGAAGGTCGACTTTCCGGCGTAGACCGCGGCGTCGCCGAGCTCCTCCTCGATGCGCAGCAGCTGGTTGTACTTCGCCACCCGCTCGGAGCGGGCCGGGGCACCGGTCTTGATCTGGCCGGCGTTGGTGGCGACGGCGATGTCGGCGATCGTGGTGTCCTCGGTTTCGCCGGAGCGGTGCGAGGTGATCGTGGTGTAGCCGCTGCGCTGGGCCAGCGAGACGGCGTCGAGGGTCTCGGTCAGCGAACCGATCTGGTTGACCTTGACCAGCAGCGAGTTCGCGGTGCCGGCATCGATGCCACGCTGCAGGCGCTCGGGGTTGGTGACGAAGAGGTCATCGCCGACCAGCTGGACCTTGTCGCCGATGGCGTCGGTGAGGGTCTTCCAGCCGTCCCAGTCGTCCTCGTCCAGCGGGTCCTCGATGGAGACCAGCGGGAAGTCGGCGACCAGGCCCGCGTAGTAGTCGCTCATCTGGGCCGCGGTGCGCTGCTCGCCCTCGAAGGCATAGGTGCCGTTCTCGAAGAACTCGGAGGAGGCGACGTCCAGGGCCAGTGCCACGTCGGCGCCCGGGGTGTAGCCGGCCTTCTTGATGGCCTCGGTGATCAGTTCCAGTGCCGCCCGGTTGCTGGGCAGGTTCGGGGCGAAGCCGCCCTCGTCGCCCAGGCCGGTGGACAGGCCCTGCTCCTTGAGCACGGACTTCAGTGCGTGGTAGACCTCCACGCCCATGCGCAGGCCCTCGGAGAAGGTGGACGCGCCGACGGGCACGACCATGAACTCCTGGATGTCCACGTCGGAGTCGGCGTGCGAGCCGCCGTTGAGGATGTTCATCAGCGGCACCGGCAGCACGTGGGCGTTGGGCCCGCCCAGGTAGCGGTAGAGCGGCAGGTTGGAGGACTCGGCGGCGGCGGAGGCCACGGCGAGGGAGACGCCCAGGATGGCGTTGGCGCCCAGGGTCCCCTTGTTCGGGGTGCCGTCCAGATCGGTCATGATCTGGTCGATGGCCCGCTGGTCGGTGGCGTCCTGGCCGATGAGGGCCGGCTGGATCGTGTCGATGACCGCGTCGATGGCCTTCGTGACGCCCTTGCCCAGGTAGCGGGAGGTGTCGCCGTCGCGCAGTTCGACTGCCTCGAAGGCACCGGTGGAGGCGCCGGAGGGCACTGCGGCGCGGCCGAGCGAGCCGTCGGAGAGCAGGACTTCGACTTCAACGGTGGGGTTGCCGCGCGAGTCGAGGATTTCGCGGGCGTGGATGGCGTCGATCAGGGCCATGGAAGGTACTCCTTCGTCGGTGGGTGGGGGCCGTACACGTCAGTGGATACGCGGGCACGTTGCCTCGCGACCCAGCCTAGCGCGTGCCGGGGGCCTGCGGTGAAGTTGGTTGCGCGCCCGTCATGTAGTGCACGACGGCGGTGCGCAGGGAGCGCTCGGCGTCGAGTCCGCGCTCCCGGGCCGCCGCGACGATCCCGAAGAGCAGTTCCCCGAGTTCGGCCTCGGTCCCGGGGATGCGCATGGCCGGGGGCTCCGGCGCCGGTGTCGGCGCAGGGGCGTCCGGCACCGCCGGGCGTGCACCGTCGTCGTTCCCGGCCCTCCAGCGTTCGGCCCGTTCGAGGACCTTGTCGGCCAGCGCGAGGGCCGGCAGGTGACGCGGCAGCGAGGAAAACGGGTCGGTGCGCCCGGGGTTCTCGGCGCGTTTGGCCGCGTCCCAGGACGCGATGATCTCCTCGATGGAGTCGGGGAATTCCCCGCGCAGGCTGCCGTCCGGGTGGAAGATGTGCGTGTTGCGCCGGATCATCTTCTCGCTGAGGTGCCCGGCGATGTCGGTGAAGTCGAAGGCGCCGCGTTCGGAGGCGATCTGGGCGTGGAGCACCAGCTGGTACAGCACGTCGGCCAGTTCCCCGCGCAGTTCGTCCTCGTCCTGCCCGGTCTCGATGGCCTCGAGCAGTTCGTAGGATTCCTCGACCAGGTATCTCACCAGCGAGGCATGGGTCAACGCCGCCGTCCACCGGCAGTGCTCCCTCAGGTCCGCAATGAGCCCCAGCAGGCGTTGCGGTTCCCCGGGGGTGCCGGTGGACGGTGTGTCGCGGCGTGGGTCCATGGGTGGATCAGGCCTCGTCGTCGTCCGGGTCCTCGTCGGTGGACTCGTCGGACAGGCCCGCGTAGGCGGCGTTGATGTATTCCACCAGCGCCTCGCGCTCCTCCAGCGGCAGGAAGGCCGCCTCGGCGGCGTTGAGCGTGAGCTCGAGCAGGTCATCGAGGTCGTAGTCGAAGGCCTCGACCAGCAGCTCGAACTCGTCCGAGAGGCTGGTGCCGCTCATCAGCCGGTTGTCCGGGCTGATGGTGACGGTGAAGCCCGTCTGGTAGAGCAGGTCGATCGGGTGCGATTCGATGCCCTCGCCGAAGGCCTCGGTGGCCCCGGTCTGCAGGTTCGAGGACGGGCAGATCTCCAGGGCGATGCCCCGGTCGCGGACCCAGTTGGCCACCGGCCCCAGGGTCACCAGGCCGGTGTCCTCCCCGACCTCGGAGCCGTCGTCGTCGGTGCCACCGAATTCGACCTCGATGTCCTCGGCGATGCGCACGCCGTGTCCCAGGCGCTGGGCGCGTCCGGTGAGCAGGGCGTCGGCGATGGAGTCGACCCCGGCCGCCTCGCCGGCGTGGACGGTGGCCGGGAAGAAGTTCTCGGCCAGCAGGGTGAAGGCGTCCGCCATGCGGGAGGCCGGGAACCCGTCCTCGGCTCCTGCGATGTCGAAGCCGACGGCCCCGCGGTCGCGGTGGCGCAGGGCGAGTTCTGCGATTTCCACGCCGCGGTCGGCGTGGCGCATGGCGGTGATCAGCTGGCCCACCTGGATGGGCCGGCCGCTGGCCTCCACGGCGTCGACGCCGGCGTCCAGGCCCTCCTGCACTGCCTCGACCGCCTCGTCCAGGGTCAGTCCACCGGCGAGGTGCTGTTCGGGTGCCCAGCGGACTTCGCCGTAGACGACGCCGTCGTCGGCGAGGTCCTCGACGAATTCGCGGGCCACCCGGACCAGGTTGTCGTGGGTCTGCATGACGGCGATGGTGTGGTCAAAGGTCTCGAGGTAGCGCGGCAGCGAACCGGAGTCGGCGGATTCGCGGAACCACTCCCCCAGCGCCACGGGGTCGGTGGCCGGCAGTTCATGCCCGGCAGCGGCGGCTAGTTCGATGATGGTGGCGGGGCGCAGCCCGCCGTCGAGGTGGTCGTGCAGCGACACCTTGGGCAGGTTGCGGAAGTCGAAGTCGGGGTCATATGCGGTGTGGATCAGCTCTTCAGTCACGTACCCCAGCGTACTGGGCGCCCGGGCGCAGCGGAACCAGCCGGCGGACGTCCGCCCCGGACGCCCCGCACACGGCACGGATCACGGATGTGCCCGGGGAACCGGTGCGCGGCGCGCCGCCGGGAAATACCCTGCACGGCAAACGAATCCATCCTCGACAGCGGCTATATTGTGCATCAGCCGATGGACCACGGGACGGTTCGTCGCAGACCGAGGGGGAACCATGTCCAGTCCACTCCAAGTCGGCAACGCTCGGGGGCGACGATGAGGCACCCGGCGGCCCAGCTGGGGATCGTCGCCGTGGCAGCCCTGCTGCTCAGCGGCTGTTCGGCGACGGCGGGCCCCTCCGCAGGGGATTCCGCGGCCGGTGGCGTGAGCATCGCCGCTTCACCGTCGATGTCAGCTGTGGCTGCCGACGGCGCGGAAAGCACACCCACGGTTTCGGCGGAGGTGGATGCGGTGCTGGCTCCCCTGCCGAAGGACCTCGAGCTGGCCAGGACCTCCGGCCAGGGAGCCGCCGGCCACGTCATGGACATCGGCCATGCCCGGCACATCAACATCTACGGTGTGTGCTGGCCCGGGGACGGCACGGCAGATGCGGCCCCGCACATCACGGTCTCCGATGACTCCGGCATCGACGTCGCAATCGTGTGCGACGGCGTGGTGACACGCAGCCAACAGGTGGGGGCCATGCATGGACGGGTGTCAGTGGACGCACCCCGCGATACGCGTTGGGGCCTGTTGGCCGCCGATCCTCGGGGGAAGTGACGGGACACCGCGCACCACGCGGTCCCCTGGCCCGGCAATCAGCCGGCCCGGCTAGGATTCCGTGTCTGCCCCGGCGGGCACCAGATCCGGTTCGGGGGCCGGTTCGTCCCGGCCCAGCCGGCTCAGCATCACGTTGACGACGCGGTCCACGATGAACCCCAGGACGATGGCGATGCCGATGGACAGCCCAATGCCCAACAGCGGGTTGTCGCTCATCCAGTGGCCACCCACGGCACCGATCGTCGCCGAGTAGGCGCCCCAGGTCAGGCAGCCCATGATGTCCAGCACGGTGAAGCGGCGCGGGGAGAAGTGCGTGGCACCGGCGGTGAAGTTCACGGCGACGCGGCCGACGGGGATGTAGCGTGCCGTGAAGATCAGCAGGGCCCCGCGCCGCTCCAGTTCGCGCCGGGCGAAGGCAAAGGACTTGCGGGCGCGCCGTCCACGCATCCACCGGTACCGGTCCATGCCGATCCGTCGGCCGAACCGGTAGGCGATCTGGTCGCCCAGGACGGCACCGGCGGCCCCCACCAGGCCCAGCAGGAAGATGTTCGGGATCCCCGAGGCCACGGCGACGCTGGCCAGGGCGACGATCAACGTCTCGCTGGGCAGCAGCGGGACCAAGCCGTCGATGGTGCAGAACAGGAAGAGCAACGGCAGGACCCACCACGCAGTGGAAGCGTGGAGGATGACCTCGTTGATGAACTCCATGGGGTAGGTTCCTCGGCCTTGTTGACACCCCGCCGGCGGTAGCCGACGTGGTCCCGCCCGGTGGCAACGGGGCGATGGTTTTATTCTCGCCCCTCGGGGACGGTTTTGCCGTCCCACCCAGGGATGATTCCGGGACGGGTGGGGGTCATCCCTGAGGGCAACCCCCGTGCACGGCTACTCGGCGATCCGGTCCAGGACCAGCCGCTGGCCGCTGCGGCTGCCCTCGGCGGAGATGGTCGTCGCCCCCTCCAGGGCCTCCAGGGCACGGGCGAACCGGTCGGGGGTGTCGGTCAGCAGGGTCATCAGCGGCTGTCCACGGCGCACCACGTCACCCGGCTTGGCGTGCAGGCGCACCCCGGCGCCGGCCTGGACCTGGTCCCCACGCCGGGCCCGTCCGGCTCCGAGCCGCCACGCGGCGACGCCCACGGACAGTGCGTCGAGTTCGGTGAGCACCCCGTCGGCCTGGGCGTAGACGGTTTCGGCTTCGCGGGCCACCGGCAGCGCGGCGTGCGGGTCGCCACCCTGGGCGTAGATCATGCGGTTCCACACGTCCATGGCGCGGCCATCGGCCAGGGCAGCTGCCGGGTCGGCATCGTGGATGCCGGCCCCGGCGAGCATCTCCTCCGCCAGCTGGACGGTCAGTTCCACGACGTCGGCCGGGCCGCCACCGGCGAGGACCTCCACCGATTCCTCGACCTCGATCGCGTTGCCGGCGGTCAGCCCCAGGGGGGTCTGCATGTTGGTCAGCAGGGCGACGGTCTTGACCCCGGCGTCGGTGCCGAGCCCGACCATGGTGCTGGCGAGTTCGCGGGCGTTGGCCTCGTCCTTCATGAAGGCCCCGGAGCCGACCTTGACGTCCAGGACCAGGGCGCCGGTTCCCTCGGCGATCTTCTTGGACATGATCGAGGAGGCGATCAGCGGGATGGCCTCCACGGTCCCGGTGACATCGCGCAGTGCGTAGAGCTTCTTGTCCGCCGGGGCCAGCCCGGATCCTGCGGCGCAGATGACGGCGCCGCAGTCGGCGAGCTGTTCCATCATCGCTGCGTTGGACAGCGAGGCCTGCCAGCCGGGGATGGCCTCGAGCTTGTCCAGGGTCCCGCCGGTGTGCCCGAGCCCGCGGCCGGAGAGCTGGGGTACCGCCACCCCGAACACGGCGACCAGCGGTGCCAGCGGGAGCGTGATCTTGTCTCCCACTCCCCCGGTCGAGTGCTTGTCGGCCGTCGGCTTCACCGCGCCGGCCGCGGTGCGCAGCGAGGAGAAGTCCATGCGTTCGCCCGAGTTGATCATCGCCGTCGTCCACCGGGAGATCTCCGCCCGGTCCATCCCGTTGAGCAGGATCGCCATGTTCAGCGCGGCCATCTGCTCCTCGGCGATGACCCCGCGGGTGTAGGCGTCGATGGTCCAGTCGATTTGCTCGGGCGTGAGCGTTCCGCGGTCGCGCTTGATGCGGATGATGTCGACGGCGTCGAAGTTCTCGGTGCTCATGCTGGGCCTTTCCTCGGGTGCTGCGGTGCTTCGGTGGGCGTTAGCGGAGCAGGTTGTCCGGGCCGAAGGCGTCGGGCAGGACCTGTTCCATGGTCTTGATCCCGCTGGTGGTCATCAGTTCCAGGTCGGGGCCGCGGTGTTCGTGCAGCAGCTGCCGACAGCGCCCGCAGGGCATGAGGATGTTCCCGCTGCCGTCCACGCAGTAGAACGCCCGCAGCCGTCCACCACCGCCCATGTGCAGCTCGCCGATCAGCGTGCATTCGGCGCAGAGGACCACCCCGTAGGCGGCGTTCTCCACGTTGCAGCCGCTGACCAGCCGGCCGTCCTCGGTCAGCGCGGCAGCCCCCACCGGGTACTTCGAATACGGGGCGTAGGCGTGGGTCATCGCCTCGGTGGCGGCGCTGCGCAGCCTCTCCCAGTCGGCGTCGGATAGTGGTGTCGCCGGCAGCTGCTCTGGCATGGGCCCTACTCCTTCACGTACGGGATGCCGTTGGAGGCCGGCGGCCGGGATTTGCCGGCCAGCCCCGCCACCGCGAAGACGGTGACGACGTAGGGCAGCATCTGCATGAACTGGCTGGGCACCGGGGTCCCCAGGATGGTGAGCACGAAGGACAGGTTCAACGAGAAGCCGAACAGCAGTGCGGCGAAGAACGCCCCGATCGGGTTCCAGCGGCCGAAGATCAGCGCCGCGAGGGCGATGAAGCCCTGCCCGGCGGTCATCTCCTTGTTGAAGGAGGAGGAGGTCACCAGCGTGAAGAACGCTCCGCCGACGCCGGCGACGACGCCGGCCAGGGTCACGTTCCAGAACCGCATGGTGTTGACCTTGATGCCCACGGTGTCGGCCGCCTTGGGGTGTTCGCCGACGGCGCGCACGCGCAGGCCCCAGCGGGTCTTGAACAGCCCGAACCACACGAGGAACACGGCCAGGTACATGCCGTAGCCCAGGATCGTCTGGTCGAAGAGGATCGGCCCGAACACGGGGATGTCGGCCAGTCCCGGGATGCGGATGTTGTGGAAGCTCGGCGGGGAGTTGAACAGCGCCGAGTTGTCCTTCATCACGGTGGAGAACAGGAAGCTGGTCAGCCCGGCGACCAGGACGTTGAGCACCACGCCGACGATGACCTGGTTGACCAGGTACTTGATGCTGAAGACGGCCAGCACCATGGAGACCACCACGCTGGCGAGCACGGCGGCCAGCACGCCCGCGAGCAGGCTCTGGGTGATCGAGCCGACGATCGCCGCGCCGAAGGCGCCGGCCAGCAGCTGGCCCTCGATGGCGATGTTGATGACGCCGGAGCGTTCGCACAGCACGCCGGAGAGGGAACCGAAGATCAGCGGAATGGCCAACGTGAAGGACCCGGCGACGAGGCCGGAGAAGTAGACGTTGGGGTTGTTGGCGCTGCCGATGACCCAGACCAGGAAGGCGATCACCCAGACGGCGGCGAAGGCGGGCACCAGCCAGCGCGGGTTGGGCTTCGCCCGGCTGGTCAGCACGAAGGCGTAGGCAGCCAGGGCCAGGAGCACGACGGCGGTGATCCAGCCCACCACGGTGGTCCCCAGCAGGACGTCGGGCACCTTGATGGCGTCGGCGTCGGCCGAGATCCTGAACCTGGCGGTCGCGTGCGGGCTGCCCAGGGCGAAGCCGAACAGTGCCACGAGCGCCAGGACGGCCAGCGTCACCGGGGCGCCCCAGTTGCGGATCGCCGGGGCGATGGACGCCGTGCGCGGCGAGGGGGTGGTGGTTGCGGTGCTCACGCTGCTCCTCCGGCCTTGGCGGTACGCGCCGTGGTCTTCTTGGATTTCTTCTGGCCCGTGGGGATGCGGAAGATCGAACGAACCAGCGGCGGTGCCGCGATGAACAGCACGATGAAGGACTGCACCACCAACACGATGTCGATGGGGATGCCCGTGTTGGACTGCATGCCGACGCCGCCGGCGCGCAGGGCACCGAACAGCAGCCCGGCGAAGAGCGTCCCGATCGGGTTGGAGCGGCCCAGCAGGGCGACGGTGATCGCGTCGAAACCGAAGCTGGCGGCGATGTCGCCCGACAGGGAACGCTCGGTGCCGGAGATCTGCGCGGTGCCGGCCAGCCCGGCGAGGGCGCCGGCGACGACCATCGCCGTGATGTAGGCGCGGGAGACGTTGATGCCCGCGGTGCGGGCGGCCTGCGGGTTGGCGCCGACGGCCCGCAGTTCGAAGCCGGTGGTGGAGCGGTTCAGCAGCCACCAGACGAACGCAACGGCCAGCAGGGCCACCACGAATCCCAGGTGCAGCCGGAAGCCGGAACCGAAGATCAGCGGGTAGGCCGCCGATTCATGGATTTCGGGGCTGATGGGGTTGTTGGAGCCGGGCCGCTGGAAGCCCGGTGTGGTGAGCAGGTACAGCAGCAGGTACACGGCGATGTAGTTGAGCATGATCGTCACGATGACTTCATGTGCACCGCGTTTGGCCTTCAGGACGCCGGCGATGCCGCCCCAGATGGCCCCGCCGACGATGCCCGCGACGACGGCGAGCAGCAGGTGCAGGCCGGCGGGCAAATCCAGGGTGAAGCCGACCCAGCCGGCCAGCATGGCGCCGAGGATGATCTGCCCCTGGCCGCCGATGTTGAACAGTCCCACCCGGAAGGCCAGGGCCACGCCCAGACCGGCCAGGATCAGCGGGGTGGCCACCGTGAGGGTTTCGGTCAACGGGTAGATCGCGTTGGCGAAGCCGTCGGCCTGGGTGTTGAAGATCGCGCTGCGGAAGAGCGCCCCATAGGCCTCCGAAACGGAGGCCCACACGGCGGCGAGCATGTCGGTGGGCCGGGCGAAGAAGTAGCTGGCGGCGCCGGTCACCCGGTCATCGGTGGCGGCGATCAGGATGGCCCCGACCAGCAGTGACAACACGATGGCCAGCACCGAGACGAGGCCATTGCCGGTGGTGATGCGCCGCATCAGCGATGCCTGCGGGTCAACGGTTGTGGCCTCGGCCAGCTGGGCCGGGGTGTTGCCGGCCGCGGCCCCGCCCGGGGTCTCACCGGTCGGCGCCGGTGGCGGGGTCTGTGCGGACGCGGGGTCCCGGTCCGGCAGGTTCGCGGGATCAGTCATTCCCGTGCTCCTCTTCTGGGTTGGCCACCGGGGTGTCGGCGGAAGTTGCGGCGGGCGGGGTCGGGTCGGTGCCGGGGGCTCCTGCCTCGTCGGCCGAGGCGCCGGCCATCATCAGTCCCAGCGTGTCGCGGGGTGTGTCCCCGGGGACGATGCCGACCAGCTTGCCCTTGTAGAGCACCGCGATGCGGTCGGCGAGTTCGACGACCTCGTCGAGTTCGGTGGAGACGATGAGCACCGGGGTGCCGCCGTCCCGTTCGGCGATGATCCTGCGGTGGAGGAATTCGATGGATCCGACGTCGACGCCACGCGTCGGCTGGGAGGCGATGAACAGCTTGAGGGGCCGCGAGAGCTCGCGGGCCATGACGACCTTTTGCTGGTTGCCGCCGGAGAGCGTTCCGGCGTCGGCCTGCCCGCCCTGCGCGCGGATGTCGAATTCGGCGATTTTCGCCTCGGCGTTTTCCGCGATGACTGCTCCGCGCATGTTCATTCCGTGGGCGAAGGGCTCGCGGTCGTACTGGTTCAGGATGAGGTTTTCGGCAACGCTGAAGGTGCCGACGAGTCCGTCGGTGCTCCGGTCCTCGGGCACGAAGCCGACACCGGAGTTGATGATCGATTTGACGCTGCGTCCGAGCAGGTTCTGTCCCTGCAGGACGATCTTCCCGGAGGCATGGTCCAGCAGGCCCATGATGGCCTCCGTCAGTTCGGTCTGCCCGTTGCCCTGGACACCCGCGACGGCCAGGATCTCCCCCTCCTGGATGCCGAAGCTGACATCGTCCAGCAGCACCTGCCCGTTGTCGGCCAGAACGGTGAGGTTCTGCACGCTGAAGGTCTCCCGGCCGGGCTTGGCCGGTTCCTTCTCCAGGGACAGGCTCACCGAGCGTCCGACCATCAGGGAAGCCAGTTCGGTGGCGGACGCCGAGGGCTCGGCGTTGCCGACGACCTTGCCGCGACGGATCACGGTGATGACATCGGAGATCTCCTTGACCTCACGCAGCTTGTGGGAGATGAAGACGATCGAGGTGCCGGCGTCACGGAGCTGGCGGATGATGTTCAGCAGCTCATCGGTTTCCTGGGGCGTCAACACGGCGGTGGGTTCGTCCAGGATCAGGACCTTGGCGTCGCGGACGAGGGCCTTGATGATCTCGACCCGCTGCTGCACGCCCACCGGCAGGTCCTCGACGACGGCGTCGGGGTCCACGTGGAAGCCGAACCGGTCGGAGATCTCGCGGATCTTGCGGCGCGTTGCCTCCAGGTCGAGGATCCCACCGACCCGGGTCGTCTCGTCGCCGAGGGCTACATTTTCGGCGACGGTGAACACCGGCACCAGCATGAAGTGCTGGTGGACCATGCCGATCCCTGCGGCCATGGCATCGCCGGGGCCCTGGAAGCTCACTGGCTTCTCGTCGATGAGGACCTGGCCGGCCGTGGCCTCGTAGAGGCCGAAGAGAACGTTCATCAGCGTCGACTTCCCGGCACCGTTCTCCCCCAGCAGGGAGTGGACCTGTCCGGACTCTACGACGACGGTGATGTCGTCGTTGGCCGTGAAGGACCCGAATTTCTTGGTAATTCCGCGAAGTTCCAATTTCACGCTGTTTACCTATTCCCTTCTTTTCCGCGGCACGCCGTGGCCGCGGATGTCGCACCGGCCGTCGAGACCGTCGTGCCCAGCGTAGTCGCGAACGCCAGGTGGTGGGCAAGCGCACGCCGTCCACCTCCCGGCCGGGGCGCGGGTGGTGGACGGCGTGCGGTCAGCGGATGCGGAGCCCGGCGGTCGATGACCCTCCGGAAGCCGGCATCCGTCCGGCTACTTGGGGCTGGACGGGGACGCGACCTTGATCTTGCCGGAGATGATGTCCGCCTTGATCTGGTCGAGTTCACTCTTCATCTCATCGGAGACCTTGGAATCGAAATCGTGGAACGGAGCCAGTGCCACGCCCTCGTTCTCCAGGGTGCCCACGTACGGGGAGTTGTCCCACTTGTTGTCCAGGTCCTCGGTGACGACCTTGTCCACTGCTTCGCCCATCAGCTTCACGACGGAGGTGAGGATGAATTCCTTGCCGGAGGGCACGGTGTTGTAGCCATCGGAGTCAACCCAGACGATCTTCGCGTCCTTGCCGTTGGCGTTGGCTTCCTTCACGGCGTCGATGGTGCCCAGGCCGACGGGGCCGGCGACGGGCATGATGACGTCTGCGCCTTCGTTGATGAAGTTCGTCGTGTTGGTCTTGCCCTTGCCCTGGTTCTCGAAGTCACCGGTGAACGTGCCGTTCTGGGTCTTCTCGTTCCAGCCCAGGACCTTGACGTCCTTGCCCTTCTGCTCGTTGTAGTACTGCACACCGTCGTAGAAGCCGTCCATGAAGATGGAGACGGTCGGGATGTTCATGCCGCCGTAGGTGGCGACCTTCCCGGTCTCCGACGTGCCGGCGGCGACGTACCCGGCCAGGAAGGCTGCCTGGGCCGTGTCGTAGATGATCGGCTTGACGTTCTTGGCCTTGATCGAGTTGTCATCGATGATGGCGAAGTGCTGGTCCGGGTTCGCCTTGGCCAGCTTCTTGGTGGCGTCGGCGAGCAGGAATCCGACGGTGACCGTCAGGTCGCAGCCGCCCTTGACCATGGAGTTCAGGTTCGGCTCGAAGTCGGTGGCTGCCTGGGACTCGGCCTGCTTGGTCTTGATGCCCAGTTCCTTCTTGGCCTTCATCAGTCCCTCGTAGGAGGACTGGTTGAAGGAGCGGTCCTCGAAGCCGCCGGAGTCCGAAACGATGCAGCCGGTGTAGTCGGCGGCACCCGGGTGGCTGGACGCTGCCTCACTCGGGCTGGATTCGGGGGCGGTACCGCAGGCGGTGAGGACGAGGGCGGAAACGCCCAGGACGGCAGCAAGCTGCCCGGTGGAGCGCTTCAGGGTGCGCGGTGACTTCTTCAAGTTTCCTCCAGTGACGAATGATGCATGGGTCCGTCCCTCCGGGAATCGGGCAATGCACCTGCCACAAGAGGGAGCCAACCGCGTCCGCCCTCCCAAGGCAGGAAGACGTGACGGAGAATACAGTAGCGGCCGTCACGGCCAGCGGGCCACCATCAGGCGTTGACAGGTCAATATTGTTGACTATTTGTTACCAACAGGTAGGCAAATCAGGCGACTTGTCCATCGGCCACCGCGCGCAAAGCTGCAGCGGCCATCACCCGGATACCGGTTTCGATGGCCTTCTCGTCGGGTATGTAGTCACCGCGATGCAGGTCGTAGGTCTCGCCGCCGGGCGTCCTGGTCCCCAGGCGCAGCATGGCACCGGGAATCTTGTGCGTCATCCACGCGAAGTCCTCCCCGCCCATGGACTGGGGGGTCAGGACGATGGAGGTCGAGCCGATTTCCGAGCGCGCGGCGCGTTCGATGAGGTCGGTTTCCGCTTCCGCGTTGACCACCGGGGGGACGCCGCGGATGTGCTCGAGCTTGACGTCCACGCCGTAGGGCACTGCGACCTGGCGCACCACCTCGTCCAGCAGCACCCCCGCCGACTCCCACGCCTCGCCGTCCAGGCAGCGCATGGTCCCTGCCATGTATCCTGCGGCGGGGATGGCGTTGGGGGCCGACCCGGCGTGGATCTGTCCCCAGACGACCGATACCGCGCTGCGGACGTCGATCCTGCGGTTGAGCACCGCCGGGACGTTCACGGCGATCTCGGCCAGGGCGAAGACCAGGTCCTCGGTCAGGTGCGGGCGGGAGGTATGCCCGCCACGGCCCGTCAGTTCGATCTTGATGGTGTCGCTGGCACTGGTGATCGCCCCGATGCGGGTGCCGATCATCCCTGCGTCGACGCGCGGTTCGCAGTGCAGGGCCAGGATGCGCGGCACCCCGTCGAGGACCCCCTGTTCGATGACGGCCAGGGCGCCTCCGGGCATGGTTTCCTCGGCCGGCTGGAAGATGACCCGGACCTTGCCGGCGAGATCACCGGCGTCGTGCATGCGCCCCAGCGTCAGGGCGACACCCAGCATCACGGTGGCGTGGATGTCGTGGCCGCAGGCGTGGCAGACGCCATTGCGCAACGAGGCGTAGGAAAGGCCCGTCTCCTCCAGGATCGGCAGGGCGTCGATGTCCGCGCGCAGGCCCAGGGCGATGTTGCCCTCGCCGATGTCGACGAACAGGCCCGTTCCCTCCAGTCGCCGGGGCGACAGGCCCGCGGCTTCCAGGGTGGCGGTGATCCGCTCGGTGGTCCGGTGCTCCTCGTAGGACAACTCCGGGTTGGCGTGGACATCGCGCCGGAACTCGATCAACTGCGGCAGCAGGGGCGCCAACCAGGGCCCGATGCTGGGATGGGACTGCTGCGGTGCTGGATCGTAAGTCACATCCACGACCCTACGACGAACGCCGGGCAAAGATTGACTTTGCAACACAAGATTTCCGACCCCGGCCGCTGGCGGGCCTTTAGAGCACGTCGACGTCCCCGGAGGCCTTCAGCGCCTCCACCGCCTTCTTCACCGACTGGGCGTGGTCGCTGGTGGTGACCAGCAGGGCATCGCCGGTGTCCACCACGACCACGTTTTCGATCCCGATCAGCGCAATCATGCGCTTGGTGTCGGACACGACAACGCCGGAGGCCTGGTCGGCGTAGACCCGCGCCCCGTCTCCCAGGACCGTGAGGTTCGTGGCCTCGCTGGCCGGGTTCAGCCGGCCGATGGCCGCGAAATCCCCCACGTCGTCCCAGGTGAATTCCCCGGGGATCATGGCCACATCGCCCACCGCCGCGGCCGGTTCGGCGACCGCGTAGTCGATGGCGATCTTGGGCAGCCCCGGCCAGATGCGCTTCTTGACCGCATCGCGTTCGCCGGTGTCCCAGGCCTCGGCGATTTCCATCAGCCCGGCATGCAGTTCCGGTTCGTTGCGCTTCAGGTGATCGAGCATCAGGGCGACGGGGGCCACGAACATCCCGGCGTTCCAGAGGTAGTCGCCGCTGGCGACATACCCTTGGGCCACCTGCTCGTCGGGCTTCTCGACGAATTCGAGGACCGAGGTGGCGCTGGGTGCCCCGTCCACGGCGAGGGCGTCGCCGGCGCGGATGTAGCCGAAGGCGGTCGACGGCGAGACGGGCTTGATCCCGATGGTCACGATCTTTCCGGTCGCCGCCGTGTGGATGGCCTCACGCACCGTCTCCTGGAAGACGTCGACCGGGCCGATGACCTGGTCGGCCGCGAAGGAGCCCATGATGATCTCCGGATCGCGCCGGTGCAGGATGGCCGCTGCCAGGCCGATGGCGGCCGCCGAATCCTTCGGCTCGGACTCGAGCACGAGGTTCTTCTCCTCCAGTTCGGGCAGCTGGGCCTGGACGGCCTCACGGTGTGCCTGCCCGGTGACGACCATGATGCGGTCATCGGCCATCGGTACGAGCCGCTCGTAGGTCGCCCGGATCAAGGTGGTCCCCGACCCGGTGAGGTCATGGAGGAACTTCGGCGCAGCGGCACGCGAGAGGGGCCACAATCGGGTCCCGACACCACCGGCGGGGATGACGCCGTGGAAACGGGCCAGGAGGTCAGCATTCATGGGTCAACAGTAAGGGATCAACACCCCAATCGGCGGGAGGCGCCCCACGATTTACGGCATGGAAACGTCACGTATTTTCCGCGGAATTCCGGGCGTTACGCCGTGTCGACCCGGACGGAGTGAGGCTCACCACAGGGGTAGGGTAAAGAAGAAGCCTGAGAGTCCCCTGTGGTCTAGGATCAGGCTAGGAACGCTTACGCACCGGCGCCAATCTTTTGTGTGCACGCCACACGAACGCCCTTGCGATGCATGGAGGTTAATTCAGTGTCGAAGACATCGTCAGGCACCCTCTACCGCGGCCGCGAAGGCATGTGGTCCTGGGTAGGGCATCGGGTCACCGGTGTCGTTATTTTCTTGTTTCTTTTGGTGCACGTGCTTGATACGGCCCTGGTCCGGGTGTCCCCCGGTGCCTACGACGCCGTGATCGGCACGTACAAGAACCCGCTGATGGCCCTTGGGGAACTTGGTCTCGTCGCCGCGATCATGTTCCACGCCTTCAACGGCCTGCGCCTCATCCTCGTTGACTTCTGGAAGTCCGGGCCGAAGTACCAGCGTCAGCTGCTGTGGGGCGTGCTCATCGTCTGGGCCGTGGTCATGATCGGCTTCGCGATCCGTCACCTTTCCCTCGCCTTCGGAGGTCTTTAAGCCATGGCAACCACAGAATTTGTTGCACCGCGCTCGGGCCGCATCGACCCGAAGTACAACCGCGCCAAGTCCAAGGGCGGCAATTTCGAGATGCTGGCATGGCTGTTCATGCGCATCTCCGGCGTCCTGCTGATCATCCTGATCTTCGGGCACCTTTTCGTGAACCTCATGGTCGGCGAGGGCGTGCACGCCATCGACTTCGGCTTCGTGGCCGGCAAGTGGGCCAACCCGCTCTGGCAGTTCTGGGATCTGGCCATGCTGTGGCTGGCGATGCTGCACGGAACCAACGGCGTGCGCACGATCATCAGCGACTACGTCGAAAAGGACCGTCCCCGGTTCTGGCTGACCCTGGTCCTGATGCTGTGCTCCGCGGCCATCATCATCCTCGGCACGCTCGTGATCTTCACGTTTGACCCGTGCATCCCGGGCTCCACCCTCGCGGTGTGCCAGTAGCCCCGGCAAGCTTCGCCGAAACCAAGATTCAAAGAAGAGAGAGCATCCGGTATGCAGGTACATAAGTACGACGTCGTCATAGTCGGCGCCGGTGGCGCGGGCATGCGAGCTGCCATCGAGTCCGGCCAGCAGGCCCACACGGCCGTGTTGACCAAGCTTTACCCCACCCGTTCACACACGGGAGCCGCCCAGGGCGGCATGTGCGCGGCCCTGGCGAACGTCGAGGAAGACAACTGGGAGTGGCACACGTTCGACACCGTCAAGGGTGGCGACTACCTGGTTGACCAGGACGCGGCCGAGGTCATGGCCAAGGAAGCCATCGAGGCCGTCCTGGACCTGGAGAAGATGGGCCTGCCGTTCAACCGCACGCCCGAAGGCAAGATCGACCAGCGCCGTTTCGGTGGCCACACGCGCGACCACGGCAAGGCCCCGGTCCGCCGTTCCTGCTACGCAGCCGACCGCACCGGCCACATGATCCTCCAGACCCTCTACCAGAACTGCGTCAAGCACAACGTCGAGTTCTACAACGAGTACTACGTGCTGGACCTTTTGACGGTCGAGGAGGAAGCCACCCGCGAGGACGGCACCACCTACCTGCAGAAGCGCATCGCCGGCGTCGTCTCCTACGACCTGGCCACCGGCGAGATCCACGTCTTCCAGGCCAAGTCGGTCATCCTGGCCACCGGCGGTGCCGGCAAGGTTTTCAAGACCACCTCCAACGCCCACACCCTCACCGGCGACGGCATGGGCATCGCGTTCCGCAAGGGCATCCCGCTGGAGGACATGGAGTTCGTCCAGTTCCACCCGACCGGCCTGGCCGGCCTGGGCATCCTGCTTTCCGAGGCAGCCCGCGGCGAGGGTGCGATCCTGCGCAACTCCGAGGGCGAGCGCTTCATGGAACGCTATGCCCCGACCATCAAGGACCTGGCGCCGCGTGACATCGTGGCCCGCTCGATGGCCAACGAGGTTCGTGAAGGCCGCGGTTGCGGCCCGAACAAGGACTACGTGCTGCTGGACCTCACCCACCTGGAGCCGGCCCACATCGACGCCAAGCTCCCGGACATCACCGAGTTCGCCCGCACCTACCTCGGTGTCGAGCCGTACACGGAGCCGGTGCCGGTCTTCCCGACCGCCCACTACGTCATGGGCGGTGTGCCGACCAACATCAAGGGCGAGGTCTTCCAGGACAACGAGTTCACCATCCCGGGCCTGTACGCCGCCGGCGAGGTCGCCTGCGTGTCGGTCCACGGTTCCAACCGCCTGGGCACCAACTCGCTGCTGGACATCAACGTGTTCGGCAAGCGCTCGGGCATTGCCGCCGCCGAATACTCCAAGACCGCCGATTGGGTCGACCTGCCGGAGAACCCGGTCGCCGACACGGAGGCACTGCTCGACGTCGTCCGGAAGGGTTCCGGAACCGAACGGGTCGCTGCGATCCGCAAGGAGCTCCAGGACACCATGGACGCCAACATGCAGGTGTTCCGCACCAAGGACACCATCATGAAGGCCCTGGCCGACGTCAAGGGCTTCCGCGAGCGCTACAAGAACATCAGCATCCAGGACAAGGGCAAGCGCTTCAACCTGGATCTGCTCGAGGCCGTTGAACTCGGCTTCCTGCTGGACTTGGCCGAGGTCATGTCCGTCTCCGCCCTGCACCGCCACGAATCCCGCGGCGGCCACTTCCGCGAGGACTTCCCGGACCGTGACGACGAGAACTTCATGAAGCACTCGATGGTCTACAAGGACGAGTCCGCGGAAATGGAGGGCATCCACGGCATCCGGTTCGACACCAAGCCCGTGATCTTCACCCGTTACCAGCCAATGGAGCGTAAGTACTAATGAGCAGCGAAGTTCCCGAACCAGCATCCAAGGTCGATCTGGCCCCCGGTATCGGTGGCGGCGGAGAGATCCCGCAGTTCGACATCACCCTGCGCGTACGCCGGTACGACCCGGAGTTCTCCGAGGAGGCCACCTGGAAGGACTACGTGCTGACCATGTACGGCACGGACCGCGTCCTCGATGCCCTGCACAAGGTCAAGTGGGAAATCGACGGCTCGCTCTCGTTCCGCCGCTCCTGCGCCCACGGTGTCTGCGGCTCCGATGCCATGCGCATCAACGGCCGCAACCGGCTCGCCTGCAAGACCCTGCTGAAGGACCTGGACACCTCCAAGCCCATCACGGTCGAGGCCATCAAGGGCCTTCCGGTCGAGAAGGACCTGATCGTGGACATGGAGCCGTTCTTCCAGTCCTACCGCGAGATCATGCCGTTCATGATCACCAAGGGCCACGCGCCGACGGCCGAGCACTACCAGTCCCCCGAGGACCGGGAGCGCTACGACGACACCACCAAGTGCATCCTGTGCGCCGCGTGCACGTCGTCCTGCCCGGTGTTCTGGACCGACGGCCAGTACTTCGGCCCGGCAGCGATCGTGAACGCCCACCGGTTCATCTTCGACTCCCGTGATGAGGGCGGCGACATGCGCCTGGAGATCCTCAACGACAAGGAAGGCGTGTGGCGTTGCCGCACCACCTTCAACTGCACCGACGCCTGCCCGCGCGGCATCCAGGTCACCAAGGCCATCGCCGAGGTGAAGCAGGCCATCCTGGCCCGCTCCGTCTAGGAAAACAGCCGGTACCACGCAAGGCGCCGCCCACCGGATTCCTCCGGAGGGCGGCGCCTTTCGCATGCCTGTCGTCCCTTCGCCCCGCTCCCCCGGCCCTGGCCTCCTGCGAGAAGGAGCGGGCCGGACGGTCTCAGGGCCTGGTCTGGGGCCAGCCGGCCCTGGCCTCGTTGGCCTGCGACCGCTGGCTGCGCAGCCGCGCCGACTGGGCCCGCAGGCTGGGCTTCTTGTCGTGACGGGCGGCCGCCTCGATGTCCGCGGTGGCCACGGCGCCCCAGGCGGTGGAGATCAGGTACACCTGGCTGAGCAGGTAGAACCAGACGAACAGCCCCAGGATCACCGCAAAGGGCGCCAGCAACGGGTTCTTGGTGACGCCTCCGAGCAGTTCGGAGGAGAAGTAGCGCAGGATCGTGGAGCCGGCACCGGCCAGCAGCGCCGCCTGCAGGACCGCCCCGCGCGGCATGGTGATCCCGGAGGCCAGCCGGAACAGGATGGTCGCCACCAGGGCATCCAACAGCAACATGACCACCAGGCTGCCGGCCTGCGTCGCGAAGATCGCGAAACCGGATTCAAGGTGCAGGAAGTCGATGACGACGTCGATGAAGCCGCCGGCCAGGAATCCGACGACGGTGGTGACAACCAGGCAGATGCCCAGCACCAGCAGGACCCCGAGGTCGCGCAGTTTCACCAACGCCGCATTCAACGGCAGCGGGATCAGTCCGTAGACCCCGCGCATCCCCTCACGGAGACCGGCGATCCAGCCCAGCGAGGTCAGCAGCATCGTGGCAGTGGAAATGACCAGTGCCCACCCGAAGCCCTTCGACTGGAACAGGACGTCCGGTGTGGCCAGTCCCCCGTTCCCGGTGTCGATGAGCCCGGGAGTGCTTTGCGCCACGGTGTCAACGACCATGTCCTGGAGGCCCTGGTTGCCGCTGGCGACGATGCCGAAGATCGAGAACCCCGCCACCAGCAGGGCGGCAATGGAGAAGAACATGTTGTAGGCACTGCCGGCCGCCATGAGCGGCCCATGCCGCTGGCTGTACAGCGTGAAGGCACGCATCGGCTTCGTGGCCTTCAACCACCCCAGGAAGGCCCCCAGACCCCGCAGGGCGACCTTCCCGGTCCCCTGTTTTTCCCGCCGGGCCCGTCCGAAGGCGGCCCGCTGGTGCAGGGCCTCCGCCCGCAGGCCGGCATGGTCCAGCGGTGAGATCGTGTCGGCGATCAGATCCGGGTCCGACGGCGAATCGAGACCGCCGTCGGCTGCCGGCGGCGCGCCACGTTGGGCGATGGTGCGGCTAGCTAGGCGCTTGTCCGGCTTGGCCAAGAGTCAGTTCCTCCTGCAGGGCCCAGAGGCCGTCGGCATCGTGTTCAAACAACCCGATTCTATCCACAGGGAATTCCGCGGTGTATCCACTCAGGTCCTCCACCGCACGATCCAGCTGCCGTTCGGGAAGGTCGTGCGCCATCGTCAGGTGCGGATGGAAGTCGAATTCGACGGTGGAACTCATCGGCCCGGATTGCAGGGCCCGGTGCAGTTCCACGCATTCGTCGAACCCCTGCGTGATCTTCAGGAACACGACGTTGGTGACGGGGCGGAAGGTCGCGGTGCCGTGCAGGGTGATCCGAAACGGACTGGCGCCGATGGCCACCCGGCGCACATGTTCGCGGGCCGCCACCCAATCCACGGCCACCGCACCGGTCACGAGCGTGATATGCGGCGGTATGGTCCGTGCCACGGGATCCCCCAGCGAGGCCCGTACCGCGCGCAGGTCCGAGCGCAGCGGCTCGGGCAGGGGGATCACCACCCCCACGCTGACGCCCTCGTCCCCGGGGTCTGGTGCCCCGGGGATGTCGGTGAGCGGCTCGGGAAGGACCATGCGCTAGCGCGCGCCTTCGCCCATCGCCGGGTTCCCGGGCATGGCCGCGTTGACGGCTGGCAGGAAGCCGACGTTTGCGTAGACCGACTCCAGCGTTGCCGCGGCGATCTCCCGTGCGCGGGCGGCGCCGACGGCCAGCTGCCGGTCGAGTTCGGCGGAGTCGTCGAGCAGCTCGAACGTCCGGCGCCGAATCGGCTCGACCCGCGAGACGACGGCGTCGGCCACATCGACCTTCAGGTGCCCGTACAACTTCCCCTCGTACTCCTCCACGAGTGCCGCGACGGGCTTCCCGGTGATCGTCGAGAGGATCTCCAGCAGGTTCGTCACCCCGGGTTTGGCCTCACGGTCATACGCGATGACGGCATCGGCATCGGTCACTGCGGATTTGATCCGCTTGGTGATGAGTTTCGGGTCATCGAGGATGTTGATCAGCCCGTTGGGACTGGCGGCCGACTTGGACATCTTCGAGCGGGGGTCCTGCAGGTCGTAGATGCGTGCCCCCTCCTTCTGGATCAGCGGCTCGGGGACCCTGAAGGTCTCGCCGAAGCGGTGGTTGAACCGCTGGGCCAGGTCGCGGGCCAGTTCCACGTGCTGTCGCTGGTCATCACCGACGGGCACGGCATGCGGCTGGTACAGCAGGATGTCGGCCGCCATGAGCACCGGGTAGGTGAACAGCCCCAGGCTGGCCGATTCCTGGCCGCCCTTGGAGGACTTGTCCTTGAACTGGGTCATCCGCGAGGCCTCACCGAACCCGGTGATGCAGTTCAGCACCCAGGCCAGCTGGGCGTGCTCGGGGACGTGGGACTGCACGAACAACGTGGCGGCATCCTGGTCGATGCCCCCGGCAATGTACTGGGCTGCGGTACGCCGCGTGCGTTCGCGCAGCGCTGCGGGGTCGTGCCCGGTGGTGATGGCGTGCATGTCGGGGACGAAGAAGAATGCGTCGAAGTCGTCCAGCGACTTCACCCAGTTGACCAGGGCACCGAGGTAGTTGCCCAGATGCAGCGAATCGGCAGAGGGCTGCATGCCGGACAGGACACGGGGCCGCTGGGCCGCAGGGGTCTGGATTTCAGTCATGGGTGCGTGTTCCTAGAACTGGTAGTCGATGACCAGTGGTGCGTGGTCGGAGAAGCGGGACGCGTAGGTCGGGGCACGGTCGACGACGGCGTTGCCGGCGATCGCGGCAAGGTCGGGGGTGGCCATGTGGTAGTCGATGCGCCACCCGGTGTCGTTGTCGAAGGCCTGGCCGCGCCAGGACCACCAGGTGTAGGGGCCGTCAACGTCCCCTGCCAGCTGGCGGGCGACGTCGCGGTAGCCGATCTCCTCGCCGAAGAACCTGTCGAAGTAGGCGCGCTCGGCCGGCAGGAAGCCCGAACGCTTCACGTTGCCCTTCCAGTTCTTGATGTCCCGTTCGGTGTGCCCGACGTTGAGGTCCCCGGTCACCAGGACGTGGTCCGACGTCGCCTTCAGGACGGGCAGCCGGGAGGTCATGACGTCGAGGAACCGGTACTTGTCGTCCTGCTTGGGGGTGTCGACCTCACCGGAGTGCACGTAGGCGCTGACCACTGTCAGGGTCTTCCCGGCGATGTCGAAGTCGGCCTCGACCCAGCGGCCCGAGGTGGCGAAGTAGTCCTCGCCGATGTGTTCGCGGGTCGCGGTGGGTGCCTGGCGGGAGGCGATGGCGACCCCCGCGCGTCCCTTGGCCTCTGCCTCGGCGTGCAGGATATGCCAGTCATCGCCCAGCAGTTCGCGCACGATCGCGTCGGGTGCGCGGACTTCCTGCAGGGTCAGGATGTCGACATCGCGTTCGGCCAGCCAGTCGGCCATGCCGCGCTTGTAGGCAGCCCGGATGCCGTTGAGGTTGACGGAGGCGACGCGCACTGCGCCGGCGTTCTTGCTGGGTTTCTGTTCCGCTGCTGTGCTCACCCGATCCAGCTTACCGAAGATCGGTCAGTCGATGACCTCACCGGAGAGCGGGGCGCTGCCATCGGAGGGTTTCATCATGTCGCGGGCGTTGTGTGCGGTGATCTCGATGGTCTCCAGCGCACGGTCGACCATGCCGCGGGCCTCGGCCCCTGGGGTGTCCAGGTGCTCCTTGATGACGCCGGCCTGGACCTGGACGATCTTGAAGGAGTGGTCCAGCTTCAGGTCCCGGGTGCGGGAGCCCTCGTCGATCACCACGGTCTCGGAGGCGTTGGGCTGCCGGGCCCGGGCCGCCATGTTCGCCGAGGCGTTTTGCAGGTGGCTGCTGACCTTGCGGGCCCCGCGACGCAGTCCGAACACCAGGAAGGCGGCCAGCAGCAGCCAGGCGAAGGAGATGACGGCAACGATCCAGCCGATCACGTCGTTCTGGTTCGCGGCAAAGACCACCGCTACCAGGAAGACGGTGACCATCACCGCCAGCGACAGGGTGCTGGCCTTGAGGGTGAGCTTCTTGTCCGGGGCGGTCCGGGCCGTGCCGAGGGGTTCCATGTCCCCCAGTATCCCAAACCGTGGGGCCGTTTCGTCACGGGTTTCCCGTGGGCGAACACCGGCACCGGTGCACGACGGCGGTCTCCGGCCTGCCGTGTCCGCCCCGCCATTGGCTTAGGAGACGGGGTGCGCCCGCAGGTAGCGGTCCTCGGCGGCGTAGTCGAAGAACCCCTCGAAGTAGGGGTCGGCGTCGAAACGGCTCCTCGGCTGGGTTGTGAGCCAGTCCAGGGACGGGGCGATGGTCTGGGCGTAGGTGCCCACCGGCGTGTAGCCCAGGGCGCTGGCTGCCGCGGTGTCCAGCACGATGCCGGGGCGGGCATCCCAGGGGTGGTCCCCCAGCCCGGCCGGCGCGTCGTCGGCCAGCAGGACCTCGCGCCACTCGTGCCCGAAATGACCGGCCACGATCCGGGCGATCTGCGCCCCGGTCGGGACGTCGGGGTCGGCACTGTTCAGGATCCGGGTGCCGGGCGGGGCATCCGCGACGCAGTGGATCAGCGCGGCGGTGTTCACCGCAGCGGTCGGGTGGTCGATTCCCGTCCCGCCTCCGGCGAGCAGGACGGCGGGCCGGCGATCCAGGACCCGTCGGGCGAACACCCATTCGCGCAGGCGGGTGGCGCCGGGGCCGTGGACCTTGGAGGCGCGGATGACGGTGGCTGGTGTCCCGGCATCGAGCAGCACGTGCTCCGCTGCCACCTTGTTGGGCCCGTAGCCCTCCGGGGAATCATGGGGCATGTCCCCCGGCGCCAGCGTGGGATGGTCTTCGCTGATCGGCCCGTCGAAGGAGGGGCCCTCGGCCGTGTTCACATGCCGACCGGCCGCGTCCACGTAGACGGCCTTGCTCGAGAGCATCACCGTGGTCCCGACGTCGCCGAGCAGCAGCAGCAGCAACCGGGCATCGGCTGCGGTGTAGGCCAGGGCGTCGACGAGCAGGTCGGTCCCGCTGCCCAGAAGGGCTGCCAGGGCCTCGCCGTCGCGCCGTTCCACCGGGTGGAAGCGCACTCCGAGGTCGGCGAGGGCCGGGGGAAGGTTCCCCCGGGTGCGGCCGGTGACATCCACCGACCAGCCGGCACGGGCCAGCCGTTCGGCGGCGGCGCGCCCGAGCATCCCGGTGCCGCCGAGGATGACGGCACGCCGCGCCGTCTGGGAGCCGGGGCTCACCAGGTGACGAGGCAGAAGGGGTGGCGCTGGGGGTCCAGGTAGACCCGGTAGTTCTGTCCGCCGGTGTTCATCGACGTGGCCCCGAGCTTGAGCACTGCCTCCTCGGCGATGTCCAGGTCATCGACCCTGACATCCAGGTGCGCCTGCTGGGGGTGGGCTTGCCCGGGCCATTCCGGCGGCTGGTAGTTCTCCACGCGCTGGAACGCGATCGCCGGCCGGTCCGGGGCGTCGCCGATGGTGATCCATCCGTCGTCGTCGTGCTGCACACGCACCATGCCGAGCATCTGCTCGTAGAAATCGGCCATGATTTCCGTGTCCTCGCAGTCGATGACGACCGCATGCCAACTGCCGATCACGGCTCCTCCTTGGGTTCTGGTGTGGAACAGACTACCTGTCGAGCGGGCCGGCGTCCCAGCTCACTTCAGGAACAGCGACCGCAACCGGTGCGTGGTCAGCGTCATTCCGACGATCACCATGAGCACGTAGTAGAGCAGGTGGACGGCGGTCATCACGCCCAGCGAACCCACCGAGAGCTGGCGCAACAACTCGACTCCGTGCCAGAGCGGCAGCGCCTGGATCACCCATTGGATGGGTTCCGGGTAGACGCTCAGCGGGTAGAACGTGGCGGAGAACAGGAACATCGGAAGCATGATGAACGTCACCCAGTCCAGCTGCTGGAACGTGCGGATGTAGGAGGTGATGCCCATGCCGATGGACGCGAAGCCGAAGGCGATGAGCACCGCTGCGGGAACCATCAGCAGCGCCCACCAGGTGGTGATCAGTCCCATGGCCGCCATCACGATCGTGAAGCCGGTGGCGTAGAGGAATCCGCGCAGCAGCGCCAGGAAGATCTCCCCCAGCGCCACATCCAGCGGGCCCAGCGAGGTGTAGAGCATGTTCTGGTACAGCTTCGCGTAGTTCATCTTGAAGAACACGTTGATGGTGGAGTCGTACAGGGCACCGTTCATGGCCGAGACAGTCAGCAGGGCCGGGGCGATGTAGGCGGCATAGCTGATCGGCGTGCCTCCGGGTCCTTCCACAGTGCCGATCAGGGCGCCGAGCCCGATCCCCATGGAGAGCAGGTAGAGCACCGGTTCGACGAAGCCGGAGATCATGATCGCGGCGTTGGAGGTCTTGGTGGCCACCAGCCCGCGGACGATCACGGCACGAATGTTGCGCGAATAGAGGGCGGCCAGCGGCCGCCGGTCGGCCGTCAGTTGCAGGTCGGCATCCTTGACCAGGCTCATCTCAACCCTCCAGCCGTCGGGCGTAGACGCGTCGGGCCAGCACCAGTCCCCCGGCGGCCAGGGCCAGCAGGTAGAGCACGTGGAGCACCGAGAGCCAGCCGGGTTCGGCATAGCCGTAGGAGAGCACGCGGCCGAGTTCCGTGGCATGCCAGACCGGGGAGATCCAGCCGATCCACTGCAGGAACCACGGCAACGTGGACAACGGGAACAGCGTTCCGGAGAACAGGAACAACGGCATGACGATGAACCGCTGGACCAGGGCGAACTGGCCCTTTTCCTCGGTGATGGACGCGGAGAAGGCCATCAGCGGCAGCCCGAAGGCCACCCCGGCCAGGGAGGCGGTGATGATCGAGACCCAGGCCCAACCGCTGGTGGCCGCCCCGAAGAACAGCACGATCACCAGGTAGACCACGCTCTGGGCCACGATGCGGATCGTCACGGCCAGCGCGTGGCCCTGGCAGATCTGCTGCGGCGTCAACGGGGTGGCCAGCGGACCGTAGTAGGTCCTCCACCACTTGAAACCCGACATCACCGCGTAGCTGAATTCCCCGGCCGCCGTCATCATGGCCGCCGAGGCCAGCAGCGCCGGGGCAATGAACTGCAGGTAGCTGACCCCGCCGAAGGCCGCGTCGCCCCCGTTGCCGTCGACCAGTGACGCGAGCCCGATCCCCATGGCGAACAGGTACACCAGCGGGTTGCCCACCGAATAGGCAATGACGATGTCCAGGTAGCCCTTCATCCCGCGCAGGTGCTGCTCGGCCAGGTACCAGGTCCCGAAGCGACGCGCCCTGGCGGCGCTGGTCAGCGGCGGGTGCGGGACGAGGGTGGAGGACAGGTAGGCGGGCAGCTCGCCGGTCCCGGAGGACGACGGCGGCACCGGCGCCGTCGTGGGGGGCTCATCCCGGGCCCCGGTGGCGGGCCCGCGCTCCTGGCTACTCAATGAGGCTCCTGCCGGTCAGCCGCAGGAAGACATCCTCCAGCGAGGAACGGCGCACCAGCGTCGTCAGCGGGGACAGCCCGCGGGCACCGATGGCTTCCAGGGCGGCTTCGCCGTCGTGCGCGTAGACGAGCAGGCGATCGGGCAGGACCTCCACGCGTTCGCCGATCCCCTCGACGGCGGCCGCGGCACCGGCATTGCGGTCGGCGCCGAAACGCAGTTCGAGGACTTCGCGGGTGGAGTATTGGCGGATCAGCGATGACGGCGAACCCTCGGCCATGATGCGGCCGCGGTCCACGACGATGAGGCGGTCGCAGAGTTGTTCCGCCTCGTCCATGTAGTGCGTGGTGAGGATGAGGGTGACACCGCGTTCCTTCAGCCGGAACAGCCGGTCCCACAGGATGTGGCGGGCCTGCGGGTCCAGGCCGGTGGTCGGTTCGTCCAGCAGCAGCACGCGCGGGTCGTTGATCAGCGACCGGGCGATCGTCAGCCGCCGCTTCATGCCCCCGGAGAGGTCCTCGACCCGGGCGCCCGCCTTGTCGGTGAGCTGGGCGAATTCGAGCAGCTCGTCGGCCTTGGGCCGCAGATAGGACAGCGGCAGGCCGAAATAGCGCCCGTAGACGATCAGGTTGTCCCTGACCTTCAGTTCCTGGTCGAGGTTGTCCTCCTGCGGGACCACTCCCAGGTGGGCCCTGACCTCGGGCCCCTGTTCCTCGGGGTCCAGGCCCATGATCCGCAGGGTGCCGGAGCTGCGTTGCGACACGCCGCCGATCATGCGCATCGTGGTGGACTTGCCGGCCCCGTTGGGGCCCAGCAAACCGAAGGACTCCCCCGCGGGGACCTCGAAGGAGATGGAGTCTACTGCTGTGAAGTCCCCGTACCGCTTGGTGAGCTGGTCGGCGACGATGACTGTCGGACGGGATGTGGTCTGTGGCACAACCGCACTCTACTGCCCCACACTGGTTGGCACAACTCAATCACCATCGTCAGTGGGGTCGGTACTCCGTCACCATCGGGCAGTCGAAGGGGTCCCGGGCCGAGAGCCCGACGGTGTTCAGGTACCTGATGACCTGGGCGTAGGAGGCGCCGACCGAGGCGACGGTGTACGGCACCTTCAGTTCCTGGCAGTACTCGCGGACCATGACGCTGACCTCGCGGAGGTGCGGCCGCGGCATGCTCGGGAACAGGTGGTGCTCGACCTGGTAGTTCAGCCCGCCGAAGACGCCGGTGAGCATGCGGGTCCCGAAGGAGGTCTTGCCCACGATGTTCCGGCTGGTCAGGACCTGACGGCTGAAGAAGTCGATGGTCGACGTCTTGGGGATCAGCGGCATGCCCTTGTGGTTGGGGGCGAACGATGCACCCATGTAGATGCCGAAGACGGCCAGCTGCACGCCGACGAACGCGCTGGCGATCCCCCAGGGCAGGAAGATGTAGATCGCGGCGAGGTAGATGGCCAGACGCAGCCCGATCGTCGTCAATTCGCGTTTGCGTGCCTTGACCTTGTTGCCGGAGAAGAGGTACTTGATCGACTGCATGTGGAGGTTGAGGCCCTCCATCGTGAGCAGCGGGAAGAAGAGGTACCCCTGGCGGCGGGTCAACCAGGCCATGAGCCCCGTGCGCGCTGCGGCGTCCTCGGGCTGGAAGGAGATCGTGTCCTGCTCGATGTCCGGGTCCTTGCCGACGGTGTTCGGTTTGGCGTGGTGCCGGGTGTGCTTGTTCATCCACCACTGGTAGCTGATGCCCACCACCGCGTTGGCCAGGATCCGGCCCGCTCGGTCGTTGGCTGGGCCTGATTCCATGACCTGGCGGTGCGAGGCCTCGTGGGCCAGGAAGGCGAACTGGGTCAGGATGATGCCCAGGGCGGCGGCGACGAACAACTGGAACCAGCTATCGCCCAGCAACGTGAATCCGGTGACCGCTGCGGCCAGGAGGAGTGTCAAGAGCATCACGACGCCCAGGTAGTATCCGCGGCGGCGACGCAAGAGGCCGGCATCGAGGACACGGGTTTTGAGAAGGCTGAAGTTGCGGGCTCCGGCATTGCGGCGCAAGGGTGCGCCAGGAGTCGGCGGGCGGGCTGTCGTGGAAAGGTCGTGAGTGCTCATCGGCAACTCCCTCTGAGCGAAGTTCTCGGCGGTGACGCCGCGGAAACCGAAGTGGTCCGGTTCCCTGGTTCCCCACACTACGCACACTTGCTGTGCGTGACCTGTCAGATGACGGGAACCGGTGATTCGCCCCCTGGTCCTCCGCGCCCCGGAACCGACGGCGGGCCGCCCCGGCGATGAACACCGGGACGGCCCGCCAATGGCCTGCGCTACAGCCTACTCAGGCCCCATCGCGGTGCTTGGGAAGCTCACCGTGACGCCCCAGGGATTCTTCACCCCGCGGGTCGATCGTGTCCTCTTCCCCGTCAGGGCGCGGAGCGTGGCGCTCCGTCCGTTGGCCGGCAGCCGCACCGTACGCGTCCGGGCTGTCCATGGCCAAGGGGTCACCGGATGCCGGGGCGGCCTCCTGACGACGAGGCTGTTCACCTTCCTGACGCGTCCTGCCTCCATAGGCATCGGTGTGGTGCTCCGCGACCGGTGCACCCGCTGATTCGGCCCGCGGGGCATCCTGCGCAGCGAACCCGGCATCGTCTCGACGCGGCTCCGTTGCGTCCACGCGCGGTTCTGCTGCGCGAGGCTCGGCGGCACGTGGCTCGGCGGCACGGGCGGTACGATCGGCGCCGTCAACACGGGCGTCGGTTTCCCGACCCGCAGCGGCATCCTGGCGACGCGGCGCACTTTCGTCCACACGCGGTTCGCCAGCACGCGGCTCGGCAGGATGCGGTTCGCCAGCACGCGGCTCGGCAGGATGCGGTTCGCCAGCACGCGGCTCGCCAGCACGCGGCTCTCCGACGGGCCGACGACCTGCGTCAGCACCAGCAGCGGCGCCTGCACCGACACCGGCACCGGCACCGGCACCCGCGGCACGATCGCCACGATCCGCACGATCGGCGCCGTCAACACGGGCGTCGGTGTCCCGACCCGCATCGGCATCCTTTCGACGCGGCGCCTTCTCGTCGGTGTCCGCAGACCGGCGCTTCCCGGCATCAGGGTCCAACTTGTCGGCGGCGGCCAGCCGCTCATCGGTTTCGCGTTGGCGTTCGACGGCATCGGTGCCCAATTTCTCGGCTTCCATCCGCTTGCGCTCGGCGGCGATTTCGGCGTCATTGGCTTCCGTCTGGAGGCGCTGGGCCTCGACGTCGCGTTCCTTGGCCTTGAGTTCGGCCGCGTCGGCGTCGGCCGCCGCGCGACGTGCCTCGTTGTCGCGTTCCCTGGCCTGCAATTGGGTTTCCTGCGCCTCTTGGCGGATCCTGCCCGCCTCTTCACGCTGGCGTTCTGCCTTCTTGCGGCCGGCGAAGCGGGCAATGATGCCGATGATGACCAGCACCACGATGACCGCGACAACGATCCAGATGATCTGAGCTGTGTCCATGAGATCGAACCCCCTAAGTGGGTGGGAATATCGGGACCTACATGCCCTTGTCTACCATCCCTGCACGGATGACGACAGACCTGCGGTCATCGGCGCTGCGCTGCGTGCAGGACTTCAAGGCGCTGCCGGAACTCCGTTTCGTCGATTTCCCCGCGGGCATAGCGTTCGCGCAGGACCCCCTCGGCGGCCTGCCGGTGTTCGGTCCGCTGACCGCGCCGGCGCCCCACGATGAACAGGACGATCAAAGCGATCCAGAACAGCGGGAAGATGAACCACCACCCGAATCCACCGTGTCCCCAGTGCCCGGCATGGGCAACGGTGTGGGCGGTGGTGGCGGCGAGCAGGGCTGAGGTCGTGAGCATGGTTTTCTCCTGGGGTAACTGGTGGCCGATCTGGCCACATCACCCACCTTGCCGCGCTCGCCCGGACCGGGCATCCGCCCCGGGGAGGCACCTGGATGGCTGCGGCTACCCCGGCGGGAGCAGTGCCGGCGGGCGGCGGGAGTACCGCCGTCGTCCATGGCGGACCCTAGCGCCCGGGCCCCTCGTCCTCCGCAGTCCCCGCGGTGACGATCCCGCTCTCGTAGGCCAGGACCACCAGCTGGGAGCGGTCCCGGGCGTCGAGCTTGCCCATGATCCGCGACACGTGGGTCTTGGCCGTCAACGGGGTGATGAACAGCCGGGCGGCAATGCCCGCGTTGTTCAGGCCGCGGCCCACCAGGGCCAGGACCTCGCGCTCGCGCCCGGTCAGCGCCTGGATGTCGGCCGCCGGGCGGGGGGCTGCCCGGCGGGCGGCGGCGAGGCGGGCGAGCAGCCGGCGGGTGACCGAGGGCGAGAGCAGCGCATCGCCGCGGGCCACGGCACGCACCGCGCGCAGCAGCTCCTCGGGTTCGGTGTCCTTGACCAGGAATCCGCTGGCCCCGGCCCGCACGGAGTCCAGGATGTAGTCGTCGAGCTCGAACGTGGTGAGCATGATGACCTTGGTGGCGGTGAGGCCGGGGTCGGCCAGCAGTGCGGTGGCCGCCTCGATTCCGTCGCCGTCTGGCATGCGGATGTCCATGAGCACGACGTCGGGGCGCAGGGCCCGTGCCTGGGCCAGGGCCGTTTGCCCGGTGGAGGCCTCGCCCACGACCTCGAGGTCCTCTTCGGCGTCGAGCAGGGCACGGAATCCTGCACGGATGAGGGCCTGGTCGTCGGCCAGCAGCACGGTGGTCATGGGGCCTCCTGGGCCGGAAGGGTGACGGTGATGATGGTGCCGGTGCCGTCGGCGTCGGCGTCGGCGTCCTCGATGCTGACGGTTCCACCCAGCGCTGCCACGCGTTCGCGCAGGCCGCGCAGGCCGTTGCCCTCCCCGTTCTCGCCACGGCCGCGACCGTCGTCGGCCACGCGCAGCCGGGCACCCGCCTCCTGGAGGGACACCTCGATGTCCACCGACGTCGCCTGCGCGTGGCGGACCACGTTGGTCAGCGACTCCTGGACGGCGCGGTACAGCACGTTCTCGGTCCGCTCGCCGACCCAGGCGGGCCACGGCCGGGCCGGGGCGGTGTAGCCGACCTCCAGTCCCGCGGAGCGGACCCGGTCGATGAGCTCGGCCAGCGCGTCGAGCCGCTGGCCGGGGACCCGGGGCGCGTCCTGGCGCAGCACGGCGAGGACCTCCCGCACCTCGGCCAGCGCGGAAGCGGACCCGGCCTTGATGGTGGCCAGTGCCTGAAGCAGGGCCTCCGGGTCGGGGTTGCGGCGGCCCAGGTGCAGGGCCACGGAGGACTGCACGTTGATCATCGACAGCGAATGCGCGACGACGTCGTGGATGTCCCGGGCCAGCACCAGGCGTTCCTCGTCGCGGCGGTGAGCGATCTGTTCGCGGGCGATCCTGCGTTGTTCGCTGGCGCGGTCCCGTCGTGAACGGACCAGTTCGGTGACCAGCAGGATGACGGCGAACCAGGCGGGCATCGCCAGCCACCGTCCCTGGCCGGCCGCCTGTCCGGTACCCGGGGCCCAGCCCGGAACCAGGCCGGCGACGGCGAACCCGGCCGCCAGCACGGCCACCGACGCCCACCCCCACCAACGGGCGCGGCCCAGCACCGAGAACACCAGGCCCAGGGCCAGCGAGAGCAGCGCCGGACCCCACGGGTAGCCGGCGAGCAGATAGGCGCCGTCGACCAGGGTGATCGCCGCGACGGCGGGGCCAGGAGCCCTGCGGCGCAGGAACAGCAGCGCCGGGCCGGCCAGGAGCAGCACGATGGCACCGGCCGGAAGGCCAACGCCCTGGTGGCGGGCGGCGACGGTGGAGCCGACGAGTTCGATGACTGCCACGACCACCGGCAGCACGGCCAGCGGCGCTCGGCGTCTTCCCATGCCTTGAGGGTACCCGCGCCCGGGGAGTGGATCATCCGCCCCCAGCGGTAGCCGGGGTACCGCCGTCGTACTCCGTGGGGTGTAGGCACCCGGAGCACGCCGGCAGAGCCAACGGGGCCCGGGAACCAGCTGGTTCCCGGGCCCCGTTGGATCGGTGCGCGGTGTGGTGTCCTCGGCCAGGGGTGTGGCTCAGCCGGCCTGGCGTTCGGCGGACTCCACCACGTTGGAGAGCAGCATGGCGCGGGTCATCGGGCCCACGCCCCCGGGGTTCGGGGAGATCCAGGAGGCGACGTCGTACGCCGCGGGATCCACGTCCCCGGTGACCTTGGCCTTGCCGGAGCCGTCGTCGACCCGGCTGACGCCGACGTCCAGGACGATCGCCCCGGGCTTGAGGTCGCCCGCCTTGATCATGTGCGGGGATCCGGCGGCGGCGATGACCACGTCGGCGCGCGCCAGGTGGGCGGCCAGGTCGGTGGTCCCGGTGTGGGCCAGGGTGACCGTCGCGTTGATCTCCTTGCGGGTGAGCAGCAGGCCGATGGGCCGGCCGATGGTCACCCCGCGCCCGACCACCAGGACGTTCTTGCCCTTGAGGTCGAGGTCGTGGCGGGCCAGCAGCTCCACGCAGCCCTTCGGCGTGCAGGGCAGCGGGGATTCCATGGGGCGGTTGACGTTGGCCACGAGCCGGCCCAGGTTCATCGGGTGCAGCCCGTCGGCGTCCTTGGACGGGTCCATCGCCTCCAACACGGTGTCCTGGTCGATGTGTGCCGGCAACGGCAGCTGCACGATGTAGCCGGTGCACTCCGGGTTCTCGTTGAGTTCGCGGACCTTGGCCAGCAGCTCGTCCTCGGTGGTGTCCTCGGGCAGGTCGATGCGGATCGAGGTGATGCCGACCTCGGCGCAGTCCTTGTGCTTGCCGCCGACGTACCACTTCGATCCCGGGTCATCCCCGACCAGGATGGTGCCCAGCCCGGGGGTCACACCGCGTTGGGCCAGGGCGGACACGCGTTCGGCCAGCTCCGCCTTGATGGCCGCCGCGGTGGCCTTGCCGTCGAGGATTTGTGCGCGTTCTGCCATGGTCACCACTGCTCCAGTTCCGCGTAGAGGGGGAAGTCGGCCGCGAGTTTTTCCACCCGGGCGTTCAGGGCCGCGGTGTCCGCGCCGGCGCCGTCGCGCAGGGCGGTGGCGATGATGTCGGCGACCTCGGTGAATTCGGCGGCACCGAAGCCGCGGGTGGCCAGCGCCGGGGTGCCGATGCGCAGCCCGGAGGTCACCATCGGGGGGCGCGGGTCGAACGGGACGGCGTTGCGGTTGACCGTGATGCCGATGGAATGCAGCAGGTCCTCCGCCTGCTTGCCGTCCAGCTCGGAGTCGCGCAGGTCCACCAGGACCAGGTGCACGTCGGTGCCGCCGGTAAGCACGGAGACGCCCTTCGCCGTGACATCCTCGGCGCCGAGGCGCTCGGCGAGGATGCGGGATCCGGCCAGGGTGCGTTCCTGGCGTTCGCGGAACTCCTCGGACGCGGCGATCTTGAAGGCGACCGCCTTGCCGGCGATGGCGTGCATCAGCGGTCCGCCCTGCTGGCCGGGGAAGACGTTGGAGTTGATCTTCTTGTACAGCTCCAGGTCGTTGGTCAGGATCAGGCCCGAACGCGGTCCCGCCAGCGTCTTGTGCACGGTGGAGGTCACGACGTCGGCGTACGGCACCGGGTTCGGGTGCAGTCCGGCGGCGACGAGTCCGGCGAAGTGGGCCATGTCGACCCAGAGCAGCGCCCCGACCTCGTCGGCGATGGAGCGGAAGGCCGCGAAGTCGAGCTGGCGCGGGTAGGCGGACCAGCCGGCGATGATGACCTGGGGCTTTTCGGCGATGGCCTGGGCGCGCAGCTTGTCCATGTCCACGGTGAACGTGTCGGGTTCCACCTCGTAGGCGGCGACCTGGTAGAGCTTGCCGGAGAAGTTCAGCTTCATCCCGTGGGTGAGGTGTCCGCCGTGGGCCAGCGAGAGGCCCAGGATCTTGTCGCCGGGTTCGATCATCGCGGCCAGGGCCGCAGCGTTGGCGGAGGCGCCGGAGTGCGGCTGGACGTTGGCGTACTTCGCACCGAAGAGGGACTTCACCCGGTCACGGGCGAGGTTCTCGGCGACGTCCACGTGCTCGCAGCCACCGTAGTAGCGGCGCCCCGGGTAGCCTTCGGCGTACTTGTTGGTCAGCACCGAACCCTGGGCCTGCAGGACGGCGCGCGGGGCGAAGTTCTCCGAGGCGATCATTTCCAGGGTGTTGCGCTGCCGGCCGAGTTCGGCGGCCAGGACCGCTGCGATCTCCGGGTCCACCTCGGACAGGGGCTGGTTGGTGACGGTGGTGTCTTGGCTCACGGGTGGTTCTCCTGCTGACGGGGACAATGTGCGGTCTGGAGCACGACGACGGCGCAAGCCGTCTCGCTGACACCGGGTCCAGGCGCGCGATCCGGTGTTCTGGTCCTGTCGTCGCTCCCCCGTGGTCCTCCACAAATACGCCAGTCACGACGCTCCCATGCTAACCGAGCGGACCACGGCCGTCCCAAGGTTTACGCCAGCGTTGCGCACCATGAAGACGGCCGCCCCGCCCGCGGGTGCCACGGCCCGCGGGGAATACCCGCGGCAGCGCCTCCGTTCCCCCAGTAGTTGAGTATTCAAGCAAAGGAGTGAAGCGTGCAGGTCGTCATCATCGGCGCCGGACAGGCGGGGCTCAGCGCGGCCTACCACCTGAATCGGCGCGGCCTGCGGCCAGGGGTGGACTTCGTGGTGCTCGATGCCAACGCCGGACCCGGTGGGGCGTGGCGGCACCGCTGGGACTCGTTGACCTTCGATGCGGCCCACGCTCTGCACGACCTGCCCGGCCTGCCCCTGGGCTCCCCGAATCCACACGAGCCGGCCTCCGCCGTCGTCGCCCGGTACTACGGCGCCTACGAACGGCATTTCGACCTGCGCGTCATCCGCCCCGTCACGGTCGCCTCCGTGTCCCGCGGCGCCGACCCCACCGGCCCGCTGGTGGTCACCGCAGCCGATGGGAGGAGCTGGAGAGCCGGTGCCCTCATCAATGCCACCGGCACCTGGGACCGGCCGTATTGGCCGTACTACCCCGGGCGCGCCGACTTCACCGGCCGGCAACTGCACACCCACGACTTCACCGACGCCACAGATTTCGCCGGCGAGCGCGTGCTGGTGGTCGGCGGCGGGACGTCGGCGGCGCAGTTCCTGCTCCAGCTCGACGCCGCCGGTGCCCGGACCACCTGGTCGACCCGGCGTCCCCCGGATTGGACGGCGGAGGCCTTCGACGTCGAGTGGGGCCGCGGGGTCCAGGAACGGGTCAACGCCCGCACCACTGCGGGCCTGCCCCCGCGCAGCGTGGTCTCCGAAACCGGGCTCCCGCTCACCGGGCCCTACCGGGCCGGCATCGCCTCCGGCGTCCTGGTCTCCCGGGGGCCGCTGGCCCGCCTGCTCCCGCACGGTGCGCTCTTCTCCGACGGCACGACGACGGAACTGGACTCGGTGCTGTGGGCCACCGGCTTCCGGGCGGCGGTGGAGCATCTGGCCCCGTTGCGGCTGCGTGAACCCGGCGGCGGGATCCGCATGGCGGCCGACGCGGTCTCCGTGGTGCGCGAGCCGCGGCTGTTCATGGTCGGCTACGGCGCCTCCGCCTCCACGCTGGGCGCCACCCGGGCCGGCCGGGCAGCGGCCCTGGCCGCCCTGCGCTCACTCCAACCGGTGCCGGTAGGCTAGGGAAGGTGACCAGCCAGCAATTCATCGTGACCCTCTCCTGCGCCGACCAGCCCGGCATCGTGCACGCCGTTTCCGGTGCCCTGCTGAAGGCGGGATGCAACATCACGGAGTCCCAGCAGTTCGAAAGCCCCGAGTCCGGACTGTTCTTCATGCGCGTCGCCGTGTCCACCGAATCAGGGATCGACGCCGTGCGCGCCCCGCTCGATGAGGTGTCCACCCGCTTCGCCATGACGTTGGCCGTGCACCCCGAGGCCCAGCCGCTGCGCACGCTGATCATGTGCTCCACCGCCGGGCACGCCCTGAACGACCTGCTCTTCCAGCAACGTGCCGGATCTCTGCCGATCGAGGTCCCGCTCATCGTCTCCAACCACCGGGACCTGGAGCCGATGGCCAGGTTCTACGGGGTGGACTTCCTGCACCTGCCCGTCACCCCCGGCACCAAGGCCGACGCCGAGGCACGCCTGCTGGAACTGGTGCGCGAACACGACATCGAACTGGTGGTCCTGGCCCGCTACATGCAGATCCTCTCCGACGGGCTCTGCCGCGAGCTCAACGGCCGGGCCATCAACATCCACCACTCCTTCCTGCCCTCCTTCAAGGGAGCCAGGCCGTACCACCAGGCCCACGCCCGCGGCGTGAAGATGATCGGGGCCACGGCCCACTACGTGACGGCCGACCTGGACGAGGGCCCGATCATCGAACAGCAGGTCATCCGGGTCGACCACGCCAAGACCCCTGAGCAGTTCGTGGCCATGGGCCGCGACGTGGAGGGCCGCACCCTGGCCCAGGCAGTGCAGTGGGCCGCCCAGCGCCGCGTCCTGCTCGACGGGCGCCGCACCGTCGTCTTCAACTAGGACCCCGCCCCGGCGGTCTTTGTAGACTCGGGTCATGACCCACATCATCACCATCGATTCGAAGACTCCCAAGGTCGCCCAGCCCTCCTTCATCGCCCCGACCGCCACCCTGTCCGGCGACGTCGAGATCGGCGAGCGCGCCAGCGCTTTCTACGGTGTCTCGGTGCGCGGGGATTCGGCCCCCATCCGCATCGGCGCCATGACCAACCTGCAGGACAACGTCGTCGTGCATGCCGATTCCGGCTACCCGGCCACGGTGGGCACCGGCGTTTCCGTCGGCCACGCGGCGGTGATCCACGGCTGCACCATCGGCGACGGCTGCCTGATCGGCATGAGCGCCACCGTGATGAACGGTGCCCGGATCGGCGAGCAGTCCCTCGTCGCCGCGGGCGCCCTGGTGCTGGAGGGCACCGTGGTGCCGCCGCGCTCGTTGGTCGCCGGAGTCCCGGCCAAGGTCCGCCGCGAACTGACCGACGAGGAGGTCGACGGGCTGCGCACCAACACCGAGCACTACCTGGTGTTGGCCGAGAAGCACCGCGCGGCCAACGCCGGCTGAGCTGCGCGGCGGCGCGTTGCCGCCCCGGGTACCCCGTGCGAAGCTGGGGGCATGAGCCTGCGCTTCCCCACCCCACCCTGTGCGGCACCGAACGCCCCCTCCCCGCTGTCCGCGACGGGCCGCCCGGTGCGCTGGGGCGTGGTCTCCACCGGACGCATCGCCCACACGGTCACCTCCGACCTGGCCCTGCTGGAGGACTCCGTCCTGCATGCCGTGTCCTCCCGGGACGCCCGGCGGGCCGCGGCGTTCGCCTCCGAGCACGGTTTCGCCTCATCCCATGGGGACGACGCCGAACGGACGGGCCTGGCGGCGTTGCTCGCGGATCCGGACGTTGAAGCCGTCTACATCGCCACCCCGCACGGCCAGCACTTCGAGGCCGCCCGCCAGGCCCTGGCCGCGGGCAAGCACGTGTTGTGCGAGAAGTCGCTGACCATCAACGCCGCCGAGGCGATCGAGCTCGTGGAGCTGGCCCGCACCCGGGGGCTCTTCCTCATGGAGGCGGTGTGGACCCGGTTCCTGCCGGCGGTGCACCGCGCCCTGGAACTGATCGATTCCGGTGGGCTCGGCGACATCTCCTGGGTCCGGGCCGACCTCGGATTCCCCGCCCCCTACGACCGCACCTGGCGGCTCTGGGACCCCGCCGCCGGCGGTGGAGCCCTGCTGGACCTGGCCGTCTACCCGCTCACCTGGGCGCTGGGCACCCTGGGCTTCCCCCACTCGGTGCAGGCCGCCGGGCACCTGAACGACGACGGTGTGGACACCCAGGAGTCCCTCACCCTGGGCTACGGTTCGGGAGTGCAGGCCCAGCTGCTCTGCTCGCTCACCGGTGCCGGGCCACGTGAGGCGGTCATCGCCGGCAGCACCGGCTGGCTGCGCACCGCCGGCCCGTTGAACAACCCCTCGTCCTTCACCGTCCACCCGTTGGAGGGCGAGCCGCGCACCGAGCACTTTGAGCCGGTGGGGCGCAACTACGTGTATGAGCTGAGGGAGGCCACCCGCTGCATCCAGCAGGGCCTGCTCGAAAGCCCGACGATGAGCTGGTCCGATTCGGTGGACACCATGCACCTGCTCGACGGGGTACGCAAGCAGCTCGGGATCAGCTACCCCAACGACGCAGCCCGCTGAGCGGGCGGTCCCCGCCGAGGGGGCTGCCGGCGCGGGCGGTTGCCGTATACAGCACGGCCACTCGCCAGTACTCTCAGTGCATGGGAGCCGAAGTCAGCAAGAAGACCTTCACGCGGGCACAGCGGACCACGTACCGTGAGCGCCTGATCCAGAACCTCGAGACCTTCGAGGCCTTCCTCGCCGACGGGCACTTCGCCGCGTCGGGAACCATCGGCCTGGAACTCGAGCTGAACCTGGCCAACGAGGACTTCACCCCGGCGATGCGCAATGCCGAGGTGCTCGAATCGATCGCCGACGAGGCCTTCCAGACGGAGATCGGTGCGTTCAACATCGAGCTGAACCACCCGGCCCTGGAGGTGTCCGGGCGCGGGCTGCGCGATCTCGAGGAGAGCCTGCGCGAACAACTCAACCGGGCCGACGCCCGGGCAGACGCCGCGGGCGCCGACTTGCTGATGACGGGCATCCTGCCCACGCTGCGCGCCGAGCAGCTGCAGGACAAGGACTGGATGAGCTCCGGCAAGCGCTACGCAGCCCTGAACACCTCGGTGCTGCAGGCCCGCGGCGAGGACGTGCTGATCGACATCAACGGGGCCGAACACCTGCGCTTCTACGCCCAGACCATCGCCCCGGAGGCCGCCTGCACCTCCGTCCAGCTGCATGTGCAGCTGGCCCCCGGGGAATTCGCCTCGGCCTGGAACGCCGCCCAGATCATCGCCGGACCGCAGATCGCGCTGGCCGCCAATTCCCCGGTGTTCCTGGAGAAGGTGCTCTGGCATGAAACGCGCATCGAATTGTTCAAGCAGTCGATCGATACCAGGGCCCCGGAGATGCGTGCCCAGGGGGTGCGGCCACGGGTCTGGTTCGGCGAACGCTGGATCACCTCCTTCTTCGACCTGTTCGAGGAGAACGTCCGGTATTTCCCGGCGCTGCTGCCCGAGCTCTCCGGCCGGCGGGCGGAAAAGACCCGGGCCGGTGCCCCGCGGCTGCATGAGCTGTTGCTGCACAACGGGACGGTCTACCGCTGGAACCGGCCCATCTACGACCCGGGGTCGGCCCTGCCGAACCTGCGCCTGGAGAACCGCCTGTTGCCCGCCGGTCCCAGCGTCCTGGACACCGTGGCCAATGCCGCCTTCTTCTTCGGGCTCGTCCGGCGCCTGCGCACCGCCCAACGGCCGCTGTGGTCGCGGATGGCCTTCGGAACCGCCTCGGAGAACTTCCTGGCCTGTGCCCGCGACGGCCTGCACGCCACGGTCTACTGGCCCGGCGTCGGGGAGATTCCCGTGTCCGAGCTCATCGTGCGGCATCTGCTGCCGCTCGCCGCGGAGGGCCTGTCCGACCTCGGGGTCGACGACGCCGTCGCTGCCCGCTACCTCGATGTGCTGCGTGAGCGGGCCAGCACCGAGCAGAATGGCGCGCAGTGGCAGATCCAGGCGTTGGAGCGACTGGAAAAGCACGGTCTGGACCGCCGCCGGGCGCTGCAGGAGATGACGCGGCTGTACTGGGAGCACATGCACCATTCGGGGCCGGTGCACGAGTGGCCGCTGCCCTGATCGGTGCCGCGGCACACCGCCCTTGAAGTAATTTCAAAAACCCAATACCGGCTTTTCCCAATTCATGCGTTCACTTCTTGACGCCAAGTCAAATGTGATGCAGACTACTTCTCATGCTGGAAACGAGAGCCGCGTCACGACCGACGCGCAAGAGCCCAGGCTCCCAATCGGCGCTGCGCCACCTGAACCAGCAGCGCATCATCGATTGCCTGCTCTCCGGCCCCTCCACCCAGGCCGAACTGGCCCGGCAGACCGGGCTGTCCACCGCCACCGTGTCCAACATCGTGAAGTTCATGCAGACTGCGGGCCTGGTCAGCACCGAACCCACCACCAGCTCCGGCCGCCGTGCGTTGAACGTCAAGCTCATCAGCGATGGGGCGATCGCCGTGGGCATCGACTTCGGACGCCGCCACCTGCGCGTGGTGTTCTCCTCGCTGAACTACCAGGTCGTCGCCGAGAAGACCATCATCCTGCCCCTGGGCCACCACGCCGAGGAGGGCATCGCCGCCGCAGCGGGCCTGATCACCGAACTGCTGGCCTCCAAGGGCCTGGCCCCCAGCGCCCTCATCGGCGCCGGCGTGGGCATCCCCGGACCGATCGACCGCCGCACCGGCACCGTCGCCCAGGGGGCCATCCTGCCCGAATGGGTCGGCATCAACATCCAGGAACGCCTGGAGGAGACCCTGGACCTGCCGGTCATCGTGGACAACGACGCGAACCTCGGCGCCCTGGCCGAGGTCACCTGGGGCCCGCACAACGGGCTGGAGAACCTGATCTTCATCAAGATCGGCTCCGGCATCGGCGCGGGCCTGATCATCAGCGGCATCCCCTACTACGGCAACGTCGGCATCACCGGGGAGATCGGCCACGCCACGGTCCAGGAGCACGGCTCGGTCTGCCGGTGCGGCAACCGCGGCTGCCTGGAAACCGTCGCCTCCACCACCGTGATGACCAACCTGCTCTCCCGCTCGGGACAACCCCCGGAAACAGCTGAGGACATCGTCGGACAGGGCCTCGAGGGCAGCTCGGCCGTCCTGCGCGTGGTGGACGACGCCGGGATGGCCGTCGGCCAGGAACTGGGCAACATCGCCAACCTGCTCAACCCCGAGGTCATCGTCGTCGGCGGTCCGCTGGCAGGTCTCGGAGACCTGCTGCTCGATCCCATCCGGCGCGGCCTGCTGCGCCACGCGGTCCCCGTCGTCGGCGAAAGCACGACCCTGGTCATGTCCTCGTTGGGCGACCGGGCCGAGGCGCTCGGTGCCGCGGCGCTGGCCTTCCAGCATGTGGGCATCCGTGCCCCCTGATCCCGCACGCGAACACCAGGACACGAACCCACTCCCCCACAACGCACCCACCGGAAGGCCGCAGGGCACCATGCAGACAGCACCCACCGGGCACCAGACGCCCAACATCCTGGAGATGCGCTCCATCACCAAGGAGTTCCCGGGCGTCAAGGCCCTCTCCGACGTCAACCTGGCCGTCCGCGCCGGGGAGATCCACGCCATCTGCGGCGAAAACGGTGCCGGGAAGTCCACCCTGATGAAGGTCCTCTCCGGCGTCTACCCCCATGGGACCTACACCGGGGACATCTACTTCCAGGGCGCCGTGCAGTCCTTCCGCGGCATCAACGCCAGCGAGGAAGCCGGCATCGTGATCATCCACCAGGAACTGGCGCTGATCCCGGAGTTGAGCATCCTGGAGAACATCTTCCTGGGCAACGAGCCGACCCGGTTCGGCATCATCGACTGGGCCGGTGCCCGGGTGCGCGCCATGGAACTGCTCGCCCGCGTCGGCCTCTCGGATTCACCCGACACCCCGATCAAGGAAATCGGCGTCGGCAAGCAGCAACTCGTGGAGATCGCCAAGGCCCTGAACAAGTCGGTGAAGCTGCTCATCCTCGACGAGCCCACCGCGGCGCTGAACGAATCGGACTCCCAGCACCTGCTGGATCTGATCCGGGGCCTGAAGGGCAAGGGCATCACCTCGATCATGATCTCCCACAAGCTCAACGAGATCGAACAGGTCGCCGACTCCATCACCATCCTGCGCGACGGCGAATCCATCGAGACCCTGCATGTCGCCGACGACGGGGTCAACGAGGACCGCATCATCAAGGGCATGGTGGGCCGCACGCTCGAGTCCCGCTTCCCGGAGCACTCGCCCCGGATCGGCGAGAAGTTCTTCGAGGTCAGCCACTGGAACGTCGCCCACCCGCAGATCGCGGACCGGATGGTCTGCAAGGACTCCAGCTTCTTCGTCCGCCGCGGTGAGATCGTCGGTTTCGCCGGCCTCATGGGCGCCGGCCGCACCGAACTCGCCCGCTCGGTCTTCGGACGCTCCTACGGCAAGTACCTCTCCGGCACCCTCACCCTGAACGGCCAGGAGGTCGTGCTGCGCAACGTCGCCCAGGCCATCGATGCCGGCCTGGGCTACGTCACCGAGGACCGCAAGACCCTGGGGCTGAACCTGCTGGACGACATCAAGTCCACCACCGTCTCGGCAAACCTGAAGGAGATCTCCCCCCGCTCCATCGTGGACCGGAACCGTGAATTCGAGGTCGCCGAACACTACCGCAAGACGCTGCGCACCAAGACCCCCTCCGTGGAGGAAGGCGTGGACAAGCTCTCAGGCGGCAACCAGCAGAAGGTGGTGCTGGCCAAGTGGATGTTCACCCAACCCGACCTGCTGATCCTGGACGAGCCCACCCGCGGCATCGACGTCGGGGCGAAGTTCGAGATCTACGGGATCATCCAGGAACTGGCCAACCAGGGCAAGGGGGTTATCGTCATCTCCTCCGAGCTGCCCGAGCTCCTTGGACTCTCCGACAGGATCTACACCATCTTCGAAGGCGCCGTCACCGGCGTCGTCGACAAATCCGAGGCAACCCCCGAACATCTCATGCGGCTCATGACCTCAAGCCGCGTCCCCGCCTAGGCCAGCCGGCCGGCCTCCCCCGCAAACCCCGCGAACCAAGGAACAAACAATGAACGCGATCAAGCAGCTCTTTGGCGGCAACACCCGCCAATTCGGCATGATCTTCGCCCTGGTGGCCCTGGTGGTCTTCTTCCAGATCATGACCGAAGGCGTGACCCTCACCTCCGGCAACCTGATGAACCTGCTCAACGGCAACGCCTACATCCTCATCCTGGCCATCGGCATGGTGCTGGTCATCATTGCCGGGCACATCGACCTCTCCGTCGGCTCCATCGCCGCCTTCGTGGGCATCACGGTCGCCATCGCCATCCGCGATTGGAGCCTGCCCTGGTGGGCCGGCGTCCTGCTCGGCCTCGCCCTCGGCGCCGTCATCGGCGCCTGGCAGGGGTTCTGGGTGGCCTACGTCGGCATCCCGGCGTTCATCGTGACCCTGGCGGGCATGATGCTCTTCCGCGGGCTCAACCAGTTCGTCGGCAAGTCCAACACCGTCCCCGTCCCGGAGGACTTCCAGTACATCGGCGCCGGGTACCTGCCGGAGATCGGCCCCAACACCGGATACAACAACCTCACGGTGCTCCTGGGCCTGGCCACTGTCGCCCTGGTCGTCACCCTGGGGCTGCGGGCCCGGACCAAGGCAGCCCGCCTGGGCGCCGTCGTCGCGCCGATGTGGGTGCAGATCACCAAGCTGGCCCTGATCAGCGCCGTCATCCTCTACGCCACGTACCTCTTCGCCACCGGACGCCCCGGAACCTCGCTGCCGATTCCGGGCATCATCCTCATCGGACTGGTCATCATCTACGGCTTCGTCTCCTCGCGCACCGTCATCGGCCGCCACATCTACGCCGTCGGCGGCAACCGCCACGCTGCAGAACTCTCGGGCGTGCGCTCCAAGAAGGTCAACTTCCTGGTCATGATGAACATGGCCATCCTCGCCGGCCTGGCCGGCATGATCTTCGTCGGCCGTTCCACCGCCTCCGGCCCCTCGGACGGCATGATGTGGGAACTCGATGCGATCGCCGCCGTCTTTATCGGCGGCGCGGCGGTCACCGGCGGTGTCGGCACCGTCGTCGGATCGATCATCGGCGGCCTGGTCATGGCAGTGCTGAACAACGGACTGCAGCTGCTCGGCGTCGGCGCCGACGCCACCCAGATCATCAAGGGCCTGGTACTGCTCGCCGCCGTCGCCTTCGACGTCTACAACAAATCCCAGGGCAAGCCGTCCATCACCGGGATGCTCTCCCGCGGACTGCTCACCAAGAACAAACCCGAACCGGAGGCCGTCGAGGCCGCCGAGGAAAAGATCCCCACCGGGGCCTGAAACCCACCAGCTCCACCTCTCTCACACCAGAAAAGGGAAACCAATGAAAATCATGGGCAAGGCAACCAAGTTCGCGGCGGTCACCGCGATCGCCGCGCTGGCGCTGACCGGCTGTGGCCGACAGGACGCCAACACCGATGCCGCGGCGGACTCCTCCGCCGCCGGATTCGACGAGGGCGCCACCATCGGCGTCGCCCTGCCGCAGAAGACCAGCGAAAACTGGGTCCTGGCGGAGAACCTGTTCAACAAGGACCTGAAGGAGGCCGGGTTCAAGCCCGACGTCCAGTTCGCCAACGGCGGCGTCGCCGAACAGCAGAACCAGATCAACGCCATGATCACCAAGGGCGCGAAGGTCATCGTCGTCGGTGCCATCGACGGCAAGCAGCTGGGCAACCAGCTCAAGGCCGCCAAGGAGGCCGGGGCCACCATCATCGCCTACGACCGCCTGCTGCTGAACACCCCGGACGTCGACTACTACGTGGCGTACGACAACTTCAAGGTCGGCCAGCTGCAGGGCCAGGCCCTGCTGGACGGGCTGAAGGAAAAGAAGGGCAAGGCGCCGTACAACATCGAGCTCTTCGCCGGCTCCCCCGATGACGCCAACGCCAAGGTGTTCTTCGACGGCGCCATGGACGTGCTGAAGCCGAAGATCGACGACGGCACGCTCAAGGTCGCCTCGGGCCAGAAGAAGTTCGACCAGGCGGTCACCCAGGGCTGGAAGGCCGAGAACGCCCAGAAGCGCATGGACACCCTGCTGACCGGTACCTACCCGGGCTCGAAGAAGGTCGACGGCGTGTTGTCGCCGAACGACACGCTCGCCCGGGCCGTCCTGACCTCCGTCAAGGCAGCCGGCAAGGAAACCCCGATCGTCACCGGCCAGGACTCCGAGGTCGAATCGGTGAAGTCGATCATGAAGGGCGTGCAGTACTCCACCATCAACAAGGACACCCGGGCCCTCGTCGAGCACACGGTGACCATGGTCAAGGACCTGCAGCAGGGCAAGGAGCTCGAGGTCAACGACACCGAGTCCTACGACAACGGCGTCAAGACCGTTCCGGCCTACCTGCTCAAGCCCCAGATCGTCACCAAGGCCAACGTGAAGGAAGCCTACGTGAACGACCCGGTGCTCGGCCCGATCACCAAGTAGCACCCAAGCACCACCCACACAGGAGGGCGGACGACGGCGGATCATGCGCCGGCGTCCGCCCTCCTGGTCCATGCCCGCCGGTGGTTCCGGGTCTGGCGGCTACCGGGTCGTGGAGCTGCTGCGACGCCAGATGGCTGCCAGGATCGCACCCGAGACGTTGTGCCAGACCGAGAACACGGCACCGGGCAGTGCAGCCTCGGGGGCGAAGTAGGTCTTGGCCAGCCCGGCGGCGAGCCCCGAGTTCTGCATGCCGACCTCGATGGCCATGGTCCGGCGCGAGGGGATCGGCAGGCGGAAGAGCTTGGCGGCACCGTAGCCGAGCAGGTAGCCCAGCCCGTTGTGCAGGATGACGGCTGCCAGGATCAGCAGCCCGGCGCTGAAGATCGCCGCGGCACTGCCGGCGACGACTGCAATGACCACGAACGTGATCGCCAGCACCGACACCCAGGGCAGGGCCGGCAGCACTGCTGATACCAGCTTCGGGGCAGCCATCCGCACGACCAGGCCCAGGATGACCGGGACCAGCACGATCTGCACGATCGACAGCGCCATCGATCCGGCGTCGACCGGCATGTACTGCCCGGCCAGCCAGAGGGTGAGCAGCGGGGTGAAGATCGGGGCGATCAGCGTCGAGACGCTGGTCATGGTGACCGACAGGGCGACGTCGCCCTTGGCCAGGTAGGTGACCACGTTCGATGCCGTCCCGCCGGGGGCGCAGCCGACCAGGATGACGCCGGCGGCCAGGGCCGGGGGCAGGCCCAGCACGGTCGAGACGCCGAGCCCGGCCAGCGGCATGATCACATATTGGGCGATCACGCCCAGCAGCACCGGCAGCGGTTGGCGGATCACCAGGGAGAAGTCGGGCAGCGTCAGGGTCAGGCCCATGCCGAACATGATGAGCATCAGGCCCGGGTTGATGAACGCCGCCCAGCCCAGGAACGGTGCCGGCAGGAACAGGGCGATCGCCCCGCCGGCCAGGATCAGCAGCGGGAACAGCGTGACGGCGACGCGGGCGCTGCGCTCCTCGGCGGCGTTCGGCGCTGCAGGGGCGGCCGCCCGCTCGGACGTCGCCGTTGCCCGGCCATCGCGGCCATCTGGATTCTCTGGTGTGGTTGACATGGGCAACATGATTCCAAAACACCGCACGACGCCGGTAATTGTGACCCTCCCGCCCGGGGAGACGGCATGACCTGTGCCACGGCGCGGCTCAGGTGTCTGGACTAGGATGGTGGGGCGCTGAAGCGCACCACCGCACCGCAGCACCGCCGGCCCGCATCCCGGGTGGGCGGCCACCAGCATCTGTCGAGGAAGTCAGCCATGCCCGTAGTCCCCCGTTCCGCACGCCCGGCCACCACCGTGGCCGGCCTGCTCGCCGCATCGCTCCTGTTGGCCGGTTGCGCCGGGTCCGCAGGTTCCGGCGGCGCCGGTGACCCGTCGGCTGCGGGCGAACCGGTCAGCGGCGGCACCATGGTCTACGCGTCCGGCGATGCCGAGCCGACGTGCCTTGACCCGCATGTGGGCGGAAACTACCCGCAGGCACTGCTGGCCGGCCAATACCTCGAGACCCTGTACACCAAGGACGACGACGGCAAGATCGTCCCGTGGCTGGCCTCCGGGGCCGAGCCCTCCGAGGACGGGCTGACCTGGACGCTGAAGCTGCGCGAGGGGATCACGTTCACCGACGGGAGCGCACTGGATGCCGCCACGGTGAAGGCGAACATCTTGCACCTGCAGGATCCCGACACCGCCTCCTCCACCGGCTATCTGGCGGTGGCGAAGATCAAGACCATGGACGTCGTGGACGACACGACGCTGCGGCTGAACCTCTCGTCCCCGGATTCGGCGCTGCTCGAATCGTTCTCCATGCCCTGGGTCGCCATCGAATCGGCGCAGGCGCTCAAGCGCAGCCAGGCCGAGAACTGCGCGTCCCCCGTCGGCACCGGGCCGTTCACGGTGACGAAGTGGACGAAGCAGGATTCCGTGGAGCTCACCCGCAACGAGGACTACACCCCTCCAGTGCAGGGCGTCGGCCACGACGGCCCCGCCTACCTGGAGGGCATCACCTGGAAGTTCATCCCGGAGGCGGCCACCCGGTACGCGGCCCTGCAATCCGGCACGGTGGACATCATCGACAACGCGCAGCCGGACACCATCAAGGCCGCCGGGACCTCAGGGGCCATCGGCCATCTCGACGCCCCGCGCCCGGGGGCCTCGAACCGGATCGAACTGAACTCCTCCAAGGCACCCTTCAACGACGCCAAGGTCCGTGAGGCGTTCATCCGCGCGGTCAACGTCGACGACGGCATCTCCTCGCTGTTCTTCGACACCGCGCAGCGTTCCTACTCGGCGCTCTCCAGCGTCGAGCCGATGGGCTACTCCGACCCCTCGCTCTTCGGGCGCGACCTGGACGCCGCCAACCGGCTGCTCGACGAGGCCGGGTGGCAACAGCGCGACGCCGACGGGTACCGCGTCAAGGACGGCAAGCGCCTGTCCCTGGCGTTCCCGGTGAGCACCAACCAGTCGGTGCCGGCCGAGCAGTCGCTCTTCCAGCAGCTGCAGGCCACCGCCAAGGAGGCCGGTTTCGAGGTCAAGCTCAACCTGCTGGACCTCTCCAGCTGGTACGGCGTCCTCGGGGAGAACCAGTACAACCTGGTCTCCGCCCCCTACACCAAGGTCGGCCCGGACGTGCTGCGCACCCTGTTCCACTCTTCCAACACCGTTCCGGCGCCCTCGGGCTACTTCTCCAACCACGCCCAGGTGAAGGACCAGAAGCTGGACTCACTGCTGGACGCCGCCAATGCCACCACCGACCAGCAGGAGCGCCAGGACAAGTACACGCAGGCCCAGCAGATCGTGCTCGGCGGCTACTACATCCTGCCGCTGTACGACCAGCAGAACCACTTCCTGTACGGGACGAAGCTGCAGGGCGTCGGGGCCACCACGGCGGTGGCCTCCCCCACCTTCCATGACACCTGGCTGAAGAACTAGGCACGACGGCGGCGCATGGCCGAGACGGCATTCCCCGGCTCCCCCGGTGGCGGGCTTCCGCACCCGGGAGGCACCGCCGTCGTGCCCCGGAGCCGCCGCTGGGTCGGTGCCGGGGCCTGGCTGGCGCGCCGGATCGGTTCGGCGGTGTTCGTGCTGTGGGCCGTGGCGACGCTGATCTTCCTGGCCATCCGGCTGATCCCTGGGGACCCGGCGGAGGCCATCATGGGCGGCCCCGGATCGCAGGCGTCCGCCGCCGCGCTGGAAGCCGCCCGGACCGAATACGGGCTGGATCAGCCGCTGTGGGTGCAGTACCTCGGACAGCTGGGCCGGCTGGCGACCGGGGACCTGGGGAGCTCCTATGCGCTGAAGGTCCCGGTGGCGCAGCTGCTCGGGGACCAGCTGCCGGGCACGCTGGGCCTGGCAGTCGGCGCGTGGGTCCTGGCCTGGGTGCTGGCGCTGGGGTTGGCGCTCTGGTCGGGCCTCGGCGGGCGCGGCGCCGCGGTGGTCGGTTCGGCGCTGGAAATCGCCGCCGCCTCGGTACCGCATTTCTGGCTCGCTTCGGTGCTGGTGCTGCTCTTCTCCACCGCGTGGGGGTGGCTGCCACCGGTGAGCAACGGCACGACGGCGGGACTGGTCATGCCGGTCATCACGCTGGCGCTGCCGCTGGCCGGGTTCCTGGGCCAGGTGATGCGCGAATCGATGCTGACCGCCATGAATTCCCCCTTCGCGCTCTCGGCCCGGGCCCGCGGGGAGTCCGAAACCGGCGTCGTGCTCCGCCATGCCCTGCGCCATGCGGCACTGCCCGGGGTCGCCCTGTCCGGGTGGGCCCTGGGATCGCTGGTCTCCGGGGCGGTGGTCGTCGAAGCCATCTTCGCCCGCCCGGGACTGGGCCGCAGCCTGCTGCAGGCGGTCACCCTGCGTGACGTACCCGTGGTCACCGGCGTGGCGCTGGTCTCCGCGTTGGCCTACGTGCTGGTCATGGCCGTCTCCGATCTGGCCGAACGCGCCATCGACCCCCGGATCCGGGAGCACTGAGCCCGATGTCCATCCCCCGGTCCACCCCCACGCCGCGCCCCGGGTCCCGGCGGCACCGTCCGCGGGCCGGGTCGCTGCGGGCCGGCAATGCCCTGCCGGCCGTCGCGGCGGCCGTGGCCGTGTTCCTGCTGCTCGCCGCGCTGGTGCCGGGGTGGCTGGCACCGACCGACCCGCTGGCCATCGACCCGGCGGCAGCTTTCCGCGCCCCGTCCGCCGGCCATTGGCTGGGCACCGACGAGTCGGGCCGTGACATCTATTCGCGCATCGTCCACGGTGCCAGGCCCTCGCTGCTCATCGGGGCAGCGGCCACGGCCCTGGGGCTGGGGTTGGCCCTGGTGCTCGGCCTGGCCGCCGGGCTCGGTGGGCGCTGGCTGGACGCCGGCGTCGGGCGCATCGTGGAGGTCCTGCTGGCGCTGCCCGGGCTGCTGTTGGCCCTGGTCTTCATCGCCCTGGCCGGCCCCGGCGTGGCCACCACGATCGTCGCCGTCGGGTTGTCCACGGCCCCGGGGTACGCCCGGATCATCCGCACGCAGGTGCGCGCCCTGCGGACCTCGCCCATGATCGAGGCCGCCCGCGTGCTCGGGCACTCCCCCGCCCGCATCCTCACCCGCCACCTGCTGCCCAACGCGCTGGGACCGGTGCTGGTGCTGGCCACCCTGGGCATCGGCCAGGCAGTGGTGTGGGCGTCGGCGTTGAGTTTCCTGGGCCTGGGCGAGGCGCCACCGGCCCCCGAATGGGGGGCGATGCTCGCCGCCGGGCGCACCTACCTGGGCTTCGCCTGGTGGATGACGTTCTTCCCCGGGCTGGCGATCGTGGCCACGGCTGCTGCGAGCACCGTGTTGGGCCGGGCCCTGCAACGCCGGGCGGTAGGCGCATGAGTCCCGGTCCCCTGCTGCGCGTCGAGGGGCTCGACGTCGGATTCGGCGGCACCCCGGTGGTCCGGGACGTGTCGCTGCGGATCGACCGCGGCGAATGCCTGGCGCTGGTGGGCGAATCCGGGTCCGGCAAATCGGTGACCGCCCGGTCCCTGCTGGGCTTGGCCGGTCCCGGCGCCGACGTCAGCGCACGCGCCCTGGACGTCGACGGGACCGATCTTTCCGGGGCCGGGCACCGCGCGTGGCGCCGGCTGCGCGGATCACGGATCGGCCTGGTCCTGCAGGACGCGCTGGTCTCGCTGGATCCGCTGCGGACCGTGGGCCGGGAGATCGACGATGCGCTGCGCCTGCACACCCGGTTGTCCCCCGCCGAGCGGGCCCGCCGGGTGGCCGGCCTGCTGGAGTCGATGGGCCTGGCCGCCACGGATGCCGGCCGGCGGGCCGGGGAACTCTCCGGCGGCATGCGCCAGCGGGCGCTGATCGCCTCCGCCATGGCCCTGGATCCCGACCTGCTGATCGCCGACGAACCCACCACCGCGCTGGACGCCGAATCCCAGGCCCAGGTGCTGGACCTGCTCTCTTCGCTGCGCGCCGGTGGGTCCTCGCTGTTGCTGATCAGCCATGACCTGGCGGTCGTCTCCTCGGTGGCCGACCGGGTGGCGATCATGCGCGACGGCCGGATCCTCGAACAGGGGCCCACCCACCTGGTGCTCACGGCCCCCGAACACGAGTACACGCGGATGCTGCTGCGTGCCGTGCCCGCCGGGCGGCCCCGGGGCACCCGCCTGTCCGCAGCGGCCGGTGGGACAGCGAGCCGACCGGACGACCCTGCCCCGTTCCAGCCGGCACCCACGGCCGCCACTGCCGGACCGGTCCTGGAGGCCAGGAACCTCGTGCGCACCTTCGACGTCCCCGGCGGAGGCATACTGCACGCCGCCGACCAGGTCAGCTTGCGCGTCGAGGCGGGCAGGACCCTGGGCCTGGTCGGCGCCTCCGGATCGGGCAAGAGCACGACGGCGAGGATCCTGCTGGGATTGGAGACGCCGGAGAGCGGGACGGTGGAACTCTTCGGCCAGCCGTGGGTTCCCCTGCCGGAAGCCGGGCGCCGGCCACGCCGGACGCAGTTGGGCGCGATCTACCAGGACCCGCTCTCCTCGTTCGACCCGCGTCGGAGGGTGGGGGCGATCCTGGCCGACGCGCTGTCGACGGCCACCGGTTCCGGCGCCGGAGCCGGGGCGGCCAGCCCGAAGGCCCTGCTGGGGCTGGTCGGCCTGGATCCGGCAGTGGCCTCACGCCACCCGTCAACGCTCTCCGGCGGGCAGCGCCAGCGGGTGGCGATCGCCCGCGCCCTGGCCCCGGGGCCGCAGGTGCTGATCTGCGACGAACCGGTCTCCGCCCTGGATGTCTCGGTGCAGGCGCAGATCCTCGACCTGCTCGATGACCTGCAGGCCCGGCTGGGACTGGGCTACCTGTTCATTTCCCACGATCTCGCGGTCGTCCGCCACGTCAGTGACGACGTGGCCGTCCTCCGGGCCGGGAAAATCGTGGAGCGTGGGCCCACCGAGCAGGTCTTCGCCCATCCGCAGCACGACTACACGCGTGCCCTGCTGGCGGCCTCCCCCACCCTGGACGACTGAAACCGCCGCAGCCCACAGCCCTCCGGCTTACGGCCGGGCTTCCCCAGGCAAGAGGGAGAACAGGACCATGTCCAGGCGTTCACCGAAACGTTGCGCCTTGGAGCGTTGGACCCCCTCGCGGGTAAAACCCGAAGCCAGGGCCACCCGCTGCGATGCAAGATTCCCGGTGGCCGCCTCCAGGCTGACCCGGTGCGCCCCCAGCTCCTCCAGGGCCCAGCGGGACAGGGTCCGGGTGGCCGCCGTGGCCACGCCCCGGCCCCGGGCCCAGGGTGCCACCCAGTAGCCCACCTCGACCACGCCGTCGTCCTCATTGATGTCCACGAGTCCGCACGCCCCGAGGACCCCATCCGTCGCCGCCTCGACCACGGCATAGCCCACCGAGGACTGCCCCAGCCAACCGGGTTCCGATGATGCCGCGAAGGACAGTGCATGCTCGAGGGTGTAGGGCTGGGGCACCCGCGTCCACCGGACGATGTCGGGGTCCTGGCAGGCGCGGTGGATGGCATCTGCGTCCCGGTGGGCCCACGGGCGCATCAGCAGCTCGTCTCCCTGGGCCGTGGCCACGTTGAGGGTCGGCTGCGCAGGGCTCCAGATCAACGTCATGCGCAGCAGTCTAATGCTGGGCTACATCGAATTCGTTGCCCTGCGGGTCGGCGAACGTGACCCAGCGGAAGCTCTCATCACCCCGACGCTCGACCAGCGTCGCCCCGGCGGACACGAGGCGGTCGACCTCGGCGTCCAGGTCGGCGGTCCCCAGGTCCAGGTGGATCTTGTTTTTTCCGGGTGTCGGCTCATCGACCTTCTGGAAGGCCAGCATCACCGGCAGGCCGCCGCCCTCCAGGACCACGAACCACCCGTCATTGGTTTGCGTGATCCCGGCTCCTGTCTGCCCGGCCCACCAGCGGGCCAGCGTCTCGGCGTCGGTGGTGTCGATGGTGACCATGCCCAGTGTGAGTGTCATGGCACGAATGCTAGCGTCCCGGCCAGCGGGCAGGGAAGGGATCGGAAGGGGATCCTGCCATGAAAACGGCGCGCCGCCCGGTGGTCACCGGGCAACGCGCCGTCGTCGTGCTCTGGAATACCGGCGGTGCCGGTGCCCCGTCCTACTTCCGGGACAGGGTTTCCAGGACGCGGTTCAGCGTGGCCGAGGGGCGCATGGCCTGCGTGGCCGCCTCGTCGGAGGGACGGTAGTAGCCGGCCAGGTCCACGGGGGCACCCTGGACGCCGAGCAGTTCTGCGTTGATGGCATCCTCGTGCGTGGCGAAGTCCTGCGCGATCTCGGCGAAGGCAGCGGCCAGCTCGGCGTCCTTGTCCTGCTGGGCCAGCTCCTGGGCCCAGTACATGGCCAGGTAGAAGTGGCTGCCACGGTTGTCGAGCTCGCCGACCTTGCGCTTAGGCGACTTGTTCTCCAGCAGGAACGTGCCGGTCGCGGCATCCAATGTGTCCGCCAGGACCTGCGCGCGGGCGTTGTCCGTGGTGGTGGCCAGGTGCTCGAAGCTCACGGCCAGGGCCAGGAACTCGCCGAGCGAATCCCAGCGCAGGTGGTTTTCCTTCAGCAGCTGCGCGACGTGCTTGGGGGCCGAGCCGCCGGCACCTGTCTCGAACAGGCCGCCGCCGTTGATCAGCGGGACCACGGAGAGCATCTTCGCCGAGGTGCCCAGTTCCAGGATCGGGAAGAGGTCGGTGAGGTAGTCGCGCAGCACGTTGCCCGAGACGGAGATCGTGTCCTCGCCGCGGCGGATGCGCTCGAGCGTGAACGCGGTGGCGTCGACCGGGGACATGATCTCCAGGGTCAGGCCCGCGGTGTCGTGCTCGGTGAGGTATTCGTTGACCTTGGCGATCAGGTTGCGGTCGTGGGCGCGGGTCTCGTCGAGCCAGAAGACCGCGGGGGTCTCGGAGGCGCGGGCCCGGGTGACCGCCAGCTTGACCCAGTCGCGGATCGGAATGTCCTTGGTCTGGCAGGCACGCCAGATGTCGCCCTGCTCGACCTTGTGCTCGATGAGCACGTGGCCCGCTGCGTTGACGACCTGGACGGTTCCCGCGGCGGCGATCTCGAACGTCTTGTCGTGGCTGCCGTATTCCTCGGCGGCCTGGGCCATCAGGCCGACGTTGGGGACGGTGCCCATGGTGGTCGGATCGTAGGCGCCGTGGGCACGGCAGTCATCGACGACCGCCTGGTACACGCCGGCGTAGGAGCTGTCCGGCAGCACGGCGAGGGTGTCGTGCTCGCCGCCGTCGGCGCCCCACATGTGGCCCGAGGTGCGGATCATGGCCGGCATCGAGGCGTCCACGATGACGTCGGAGGGGACGTGCAGGTTGGTGATGCCCTTGTCCGAGTCGACCATGGCGATGGCCGGGCCGTTGGCCAGCCCGTCCTGGATGGCCTTCTTCACGCCGTCGCGCACCGACTCGGAGACGTCGTCGAGTCCGCCGAGGATCGCAGCCAGGCCGTTGTTGGCGCTGAGGCCGGCCGCCTCGAGGTCGTCGCCGTAGGTGGCGAAGAGGTCGGGGAGGAAGGCCTTGACGACGTGGCCGAAGATGATCGGGTCCGAGACCTTCATCATGGTGGCCTTCAGGTGGGCCGAGAAGAGCACGCCCTCATCCTGGGCGCGGGCGACCTGGGCGGCGAGGAACTCGTCGAGCTTCTTCGCCGACATGAACGTGCCGTCGATGACCTCGCCCTTGAGGACCGGGAACGCCTTCTTCAGGACCTTCACGGTGCCGTCTTCGGCGGTGAAGCGGATTTCGAGCTGGTCGTCGTCTGCCATGACGACCGACTTCTCGTTGGCGCGGAAATCCCCGCCGTCCATGGTGGCGACATTGGTCTTGGACTCGGCGGACCAGGCACCCATGGAGTGGGGGTTCTGGCGGGCGTAGTTCTTCACCGACAGGGGCGCGCGGCGGTCGGAGTTGCCCTCGCGCAGGACCGGGTTCACTGCGGAGCCCTTGATCCGGTCGTAGCGGGAGCGGATGTCGGTTTCCTCATCGGAGGAGGGGTTGTCCGGGTAGTCCGGCAGGGCGTAGCCCTGGGACTGGAGTTCGGCGATGGCCGCCTTGAGCTGCGGGATGGAGGCGCTGATGTTGGGCAGCTTGATGATGTTCGCCTCGGGCGTCTGGGCGAGGGCACCGAGTTCGGCCAGGGCGTCGGGCTGGCGCTGCTCCTCGGTCAGGAAGTCACCGAAGACGGCGATGATGCGGCCGGCGAGCGAGATGTCGCGGGTCTCAACGTCCACGCCGGCGGTCGAGGCGAAGGCCTCCACCACGGGCAGGAAGGAGTAGGTGGCCAGCATCGGCGCTTCGTCGGTGTGGGTATAGATAATCTTTGCCATGGGTGAGGCATCTCCCTGAAGGTCAACGGTTTGGGGAGATCAACGTGATGATCTCAACGTCTCCAACTTACCCGAGAGGGGCCTCCAGCCCATATTCCGTACCGGGATGAGACGACGCCGGCACCCGCCCTCGACAGGCGTGAACCGGCGTCGTCCTGGATCTCCTGCGGCGCTGCTACTCGCCCTCGGGGACCTGTGCGGCGGGGGTTTCCTTCAGTGCAGTGATCTTCCAGCTGCCCTCGGCATAGCGTCCGGTGACCGTGTACGTGGTTCCGTCGTTGTCCCACTCGGTCTCGTCGACGACCTTGCCGTCCTTGTCAAGGATCTTTTCGGCATCCTGCATGAACGGGACGATAGCGCTGAGTTCACCCTTTTTGTTGACCTCGCCGACTGCGGCAACATCCTGGGGTTTGGGCTGGCCGCCCTCGATCTTGCCGCCGTCCGCGTAGACCTTGGCGATGGCCTGGGCGGTCTTCGTGCACTGCGCGCAGTCATCGGTGACGGCCAGCATGTCATCGGTCTGACCCGTTTGCTGGGCGTACGTCATGGCCTCGAAGTAGTAGTACGTGGTGGCGGAGAGGCCCGGGGCGCCCTCGGCCTTCATCTGCGCGTTGGTCTCGGGGGCGGGAACGGTGGCGGCATCCGAGCTGGCGGACGGCGTGGCGGCCGGTTCCCCGGCGCCGCAACCGGCCAGCGCCAGGGCGGCGCCGGCGATGGCAACACAGGCGCCCAGGGTACGGGTGGACTTCATGATGAGTGGCTCCAGTGGTTCGTGATTCTCTCTCGAGGCGGACGTGGCGTCCGCCGCCACCACGCTACCTGTTGCCCCGGGCCACCATTTTGTGGGATGCCACACATCCAGCGGATTCCGGCGTCTTGCCGTGGGCCATCTCACAAACGCGGATGCGTCCCGGTATGATGTTCCAGGCGCCGGACCGGCGCGGACAACACTGACCGACTGAAGGGCGGCGGGCATGCCCGAGGCAGCACTGGCGATTGATGGCGGGCAGACGGGAATCCGCGCCCAGGTGCGCACCATGGATGGAACCGAACGCGCCGGACTGCCGATCCAGGAGTTCCGCGGCATCCTGACCGACCGCCCGCTGGCACCGCAGATCGCCGACGTGGTGGGCCGGGCACGGGCCGCGACGGGCCTTGATTTCGCCACCGTGTCCGCTGGCCTCTCGGGCTTGACCGACGGCGAGGCGCTGGCACCCGCGCTGCTCGCCGCGACCACTGGATTCGGTGTCTCCACGGTCCACCTCGTCCACGACTCCGTCAGCTCCTATCTGGGCGCACTGGGCAATGCACGCGGGGCAGTGATCGCCGCGGGAACCGGGGCGGTGACGCTGGCGGTCGGTGCCACCGAGGTGGTGCGCATCGACGGTTGGGGCTACATCATGGGCGATGCCGGCAGCGGCTACTGGCTGGGCCGGGAGGCCTTCGTGGCCGTCATGCGGGCCTTCGACGGCCGCGGCCCCGCCACCGCGCTGACCGAGGTCATGCTGGCCGATTTCCCCGACCTGGCCCAGGCCTACGTCGATCTGCAGCGGGACCCCGACCGCATCCGCCGCACCGCCTCCTACGCCGCCCACGTGGCACGGCTGGCCGACACCGACGAGGTGGCCCGGGGAATCTGCGACGCCGCCGCCGCGGAACTCGCCCTGGCCGTGGCCACCGGGCTGCGGCGTGTGGGCGAAGACCAGTCCGACTCCCCTGCCGCCTGCTTCCTGGGTGGGGTCCTGCGCGGGGAGCGGGTGCGCTCCCAACTGACCGCCCGGCTGGCCGCGTTGTGGCCGCACCTCGAGGTGCGCGAACCGTTGGCCACCTCGCTGGACGGGGCGGCCTTGTTGCCCGGCCTCGACCCGGACTCGGCGTTGGCCCACCAGGTCCTCACGGCCCGACGCTAGCGACCGCCCGGCCCCTAGATTCCCCCGCGGCGCAGGTACTTCACGGAGGTCTGGTCGTTCACGGCCTTCTGCTCCGCACGCTCGCCATGGATTTCGCGCAGCATTTCATGTTCGGCACGGCTGGCCGCGGGGCGCCGTGCCACTCGGAAGCGGTGGACGAACCACCAGATGCCGGCCACCAGCGCGAACGCGCCGATGACCAGGCCCACCGCCAGGTTCCCCGAATCGTCACCGGCGGCCTGCGCCGCCATCATCAGCTGGCCCACGATGGTCCGCATCCTGTGATCCCCCTCTTATTTACCGGAAGATCCAATGTATCGACATTTCAGGTCGAGGACATCACCCTGCAGGATGAGTTCTGCCCCGGGAAGTGCAACGGCCGGTCCCCCGCGCAGGCAGGGAACCGACCGTATGGCACCGGTGCGTCGCGTCCGGGACGCGGGACGTCAGTGGAAGAAGTGGCGTGCTCCGGTGAAGTACATCGTGATGCCTGCTTCCTGGGCGGCGGCGATGACTTCCTCGTCCCGGATCGAACCGCCCGGGTGGACCACGGCCTTCACCCCGGCGTCGAGGAGGATCTGCAGTCCATCGGCGAACGGGAAGAACGCGTCGGAGGAGGCCACTGCACCGCGGGCCCGCTCCTCGGAGGCCGCACCGTCGGGACCCGCCGCGCCGCCGGCGGCATCGACCTCTGATTCGACGGAGACGCCCAGCGTGTTGGCCCGCTCGACGGCCAGCTGGCAGGAATCCACGCGGTTGACCTGGCCCATGCCCACACCCACGGTGGCCCCGTTGCGCGCCAGCAGGATGGCGTTGGACTTGGCGGCCCGGATCGCCCGCCAGGCGAAGGCCAGATCGGCCAGCGTCTGTTCGTCGGCGGCTTCCCCGGCGGCCAGGGTCCAGTTGGCCGGATCGTCGCCGTCGGCGTCGATCCGGTCGGAGGCCTGCAGGAGCATGCCGCCGGAGATCTGCTTGTATTCGACGCCGTCGCGCTCATAGCCGGCCGGCAGCTGCAGCAGGCGGATGTTCTTCTTGGCCTGGAGGATCTCCAGCGCTGCGGGTTCGAAGCCGGGCGCGATGACGACCTCGGTGAAGATGGAGCGGATGGTCTCGGCCATCCCCGCAGTGACGGTGCGGTTCGCGGCGATCACCCCACCGTAGGCGGAGACCGGGTCACAGGCGTGGGCCTTGCGGTGTGCGTCGGCGATCGGGTCATCGGCACCCGGCGTTGCCACGGCGACCCCGCAGGGGTTGGCGTGCTTGACCACGGCAACTGCCGGTTCGCCGAAGTCGAAGGCGGCGCGCAGGGCGGCGTCGGCGTCGGTGAAGTTGTTGTAGCTCATGGCCTTGCCGTGCAGCTGTTCGGCCTGGGCGATGCCGGCGGGGGCCGAGCCGTCGACGTAGAGGGCGGCCGCCTGGTGCGGGTTCTCCCCGTAGCGCAGGGTCTCGGAGCGTTCCAGGGCGACGCCGGCGTACGGCGGGAACTTCGCCGGGGCCTCGTCGTCCCCGAACTGGGCGGCGGTCCAGCTGGCCACTGCCGTGTCGTAGGCGGCGGTGTGGGCGAAGGCCAGCGATGCCAGGCGGCGGCGGGTCTTCAGATCGAAGCCGCCGGACTGGGCGGCCGCGACGACGTCCCCGTACCTGGCCGGATCCACGACGACGGCGACGGAGGGGTGGTTCTTCGCTGCAGCACGGACCATGGAGGGTCCACCGATGTCGATCTGTTCGACGACGGCGTCCTGCCCGGCCCCGGACTTCACGGTGTCCACGAAGGGATACAGGTTCACCACCACGAGGTCGAAGGGTTCGATGCCCAGGTCGGTGAGCTGCTGGACGTGCTCGGGCAGGCGGCGGTCGGCCAGGATCCCGGCGTGCACTCGTGGGTGCAGGGTCTTCACGCGGCCGTCCAGGCATTCCTGGAACCCGGTGACCTCGGAAACCTCGGTGACCGGGACGCCGGCCGCCGCGATCTTCGCTGCTGTGGAGCCGGTGGAGACGATGGAGACGCCGGCAGCCTGCAGGCCGCGAGCCAGGTCCTCCAGACCGGTCTTGTCGTAGACGGAGATGAGTGCGCGGCGGAGGGGGACACGGTCAAGGACGGTTTGGCTCACAAGGAACTCCCTGGAATCTCGGGGTGGGGTCGCCCCCAACTCTACCGGCCCCGGGGTGGCGTTCAGGAGACGAGGTCGGGGAAATGACGCGAGAGCTGTTCCGGCGTCAGGCACCGCCGCAGGAGGGCGTCGGCGTGGTCGTCGTCGGAGACATACACGACGATGTCCACGTTGGGGCCCTGTGCCAGTTCCCCGCGCAGGCTGGCGGTCACCGAGAGCAGCACCTCGTAGAAGCGGCGGATCGTCGGTTCCCAGCCGGCGGATTCGGCCACCCGGGTCAGGGCATCGCTCCAGAGTTCGGCGGCCGACTCATCGAAGAGCTCCATCGAGCACCAGTGCCAGTCCGGTGGATTCCAGCGGGCCGAATAGTAGCTGGAGTCCGCCTCGGTGGCTTCGCCTTCCTGTTCCAGGCGGGTCAGTTCCCCATCGATGTCGAAACCGTCATCCTCGTCATCGTCGACGGCGGCTTCATCATCGTCGGAGTCGTCGTCGGGGGTTGCAGCGTCCGCATCGGTGCCCAGGTTCAGTGGATCGGGTCCCTCGCCGTCCTCTTCGACTTCCTCGGGTTCATCGTCGATCAGGTCGGCTTCCTCCACCGGGCCCCGGTCACGGGTCAACGCCTGTTCGGAGTTCAGGGCCAACACGGGCAGTTCGACCCGTCCGCTTGGTTCGGTGGAAACCCCGTCGAGCGCGACCGCGTAGAACACGTGGTCGGGGTGATGCTCGATCACGTCCCGAGCCTGTCGCAATGCCGATCGCCGGATTGCCTCTTCCAAAGCCGTCCAATCCACTCCCATGACCAGAGCCTACCCCCGTCGGCGTTCCCTGATAAGGGCCGTTCCCCGGCGTGGTGCCAGCAATGACGGCGGGCGCCGGACGGCCCCCGGAAGGGATCCGTCCGACGCCCGCCAATGAAGCGAAGGCGTGCCGGCCGCTTACACGTACTTCAGGATCGTGGTCACCAGCTGGTAGATGCCGAGCCAGATGAACAGCACCGCGGTGATGACCAATGCGGTGTTCGTGTGCCAGCGGTTGCGCCATTCCTTGGGCACCCGGTGGGTGTTCAGCAGCGGCAGCAAGGTGATCGCCAGGAACGGCATGAACAGCGATCCCAGCACGCCATAGGCCAGCACCAGGCCGATCGGCTTGCCGAGCAACAGCAGCAGCATCGGTGGGAACGTCAGCCACAGGATGTAGAAGCGGAAGTACTTTCCGTGCGCCTGCGAGTCCTTGTGCTCGGACCCCTTGCCGCGCGTGTTGCCCCAGAAGTCGGCGAACATCAGCGACACTCCATGCCAGACACCCAGGACGGAGGAGAACGCCGCGGCAAAGAAGCCCACCAGGAACGCCTTGCCGATGAACGTGCCGTACTTCTCGTTCAGGACCTCTGACAGGTCGATCAGGCCCTTGTCGCCCGCGTCGATCGTGACGCCAGCGGCGGCCACGACCTCGGTGCCCACGACCATCATGGAGATGACGAAGATGCCGGTCATGACGTAGGCCATGGTGTTGTCGATGCGCATCACGCGCATCCAGCCGGGCTTGACCCAGCCTTTCTCCCGCAGCCAGTAGCCGTAGGCGGCCAGGGTGATCGTGCCGCCGACGCCGCCGGCCAGGGCCAGGGTGTAGAGGACGGAGCCGGTCGGCAGGCGCGGGATCAGCCCGGCGAGCATGGCGGGCACGTCGGGGACGGCGATGATGGCCAGGCCGACGATGGTGATGAACATCAGGCCCACCAGCACCGCTGTGATCTTCTCGAACACCGAATACCGGTTGAACCAGACCAGCAGGCAGCCGGCCAGCCCGGTGCCGATGGCGAAGACGTTTTGCGGGACGCCGGGAAACAGTGCGGCCAGCGGCAGGGCGGTGGAGGCCATGGCCGAGGCGCCGTAGATGAAGCCCCAGATGATGATGTAGGGCCCGAAGTACCAGACGGGCCAGCGGCCCAGCGTGCGCCAGCCCTCGAAGATCGTCTTGCCGGTGGCCAACGAGTAGCGTCCGGCACCCTCGACGAGCACGATCTTCAGGATGACGCCGATGACCAGCGCCCAGAGCAGGCCGTAGCCGAATTTGGAGCCGGCGACCAGGGTGGAGACCATGTCGGCAGCGCCGACGCCGGTGGCCGCCACGACCAGTCCGGGACCAATGATCTTCCATTTCTTGGGGGGCTCGAGCTCGATGCCCCGTTCGGTGGTTTCCTCTGACATGGTGGTGGGTCCCTTCAGGCGTGCTGCAGTGCGCGCCGGGTGTGTGGTGATCGCCACCAAGTGTAGTGCCCCCGCTCTCCCCGACCCAGATCATGTCGTCGGCCGGGCGCGGGGTCCAGCGGCTACCCTTGAGCGGGGCGGATCGACTCCTGCGCCGCGCCCATCCTTCACCTGCTTCCGGATCCAAGGGGACCACCACGTCATGAACGAATACCGCACCCTTCCCTCAGGTGACGCGATCGTCCAGGATCTGCCGTGGAAGTGGGGCGTCCAGGGCAGGATCTTCATCATCGGCGGGCTGGGGTTCATGTTCGACGCCTGGGACGTCACGCTCAACGGCGCCCTGATCCCGCTGGTCATGCAGGAATGGGGATTGGAGCGCACGACGGCGGCGTGGCTGGGCACCGCGAACCTGATCGGCATGGCGCTGGGCGCCTTCCTGTGGGGCACCATCGCCGACCGGATCGGCCGGCGTCGGGCCTTCACCTGGACCCTGCTGATCTTCTCGATCTTCACCGTGCTCGGTGCCGTATCGCCGAATTTCATCTTCTTCGCCGCCTGCCGTTTCCTGGCCGGCGTCGGCCTGGGCGGCTGCATCCCGGTGGACTATGCGCTGGTCGGTGAGTTCACCCCGGCCAAGCAGCGCGGCAGGGTCCTGACGGCCATGGACGGCTGGTGGCCGATCGGCGCGGCAGCTGCGTTCTTCATCTCGGCACTCATCCAGGCGGAAACGGGCAACTGGAGGCTGATCCTGCTGGTCATGGTGCTGCCCGCCCTCCTGGTCTTCTGGATCCGCCGTTCGGTCCCCGAGTCCCCGCTCTTCCTGGTCCGGGCCGGCCGAAGGCGGGAGGCCTCCGCAGTCATCGATGACCTGGTCCGCCGCACCGGAGCCGTCGCCGCCCCCTACACGTTGCCCGATGCCTCCCTCGTCCCCACCTTGTCCGCCGGTTCGTGGTGGGATCAGCTCCGCCGTGTCTGGGCGTTCAACTGGAAGATCACGGCTGTGAGCTGGAGCCTGTTCCTGACGGTGCTGCTCGTCTACTACCTGGCGCTGACCTGGATGCCCTCCATCCTGCTCGACGCCGGCATGGCCGAGTCTGCCGCCTTGTTCAGCACTGCCGGCATGGCGGCAGTGGGGTTGGCCGGCGTGGCGGTGGCCGCACTGCTGGTGGAGAAGGTGGGGCGCAAATGGCTGCTGGGGGTGACCGGCCCGCTGGCCGCCATCATCCTGGTGCTGGTGGCCCTGTCGCTGTCCCAACCGCGGCTCGCGGTGGCCTGGCTGCTGGTCTTCGGGTTCGTCATCCAGATCGCGATCCCGGTCCTCTACACCTACGTCTCGGAGCTGTACCCGACCCAGCTGCGCGGATCCGGCTTCGGGTGGGCCTCGACCTTCAGCCGCCTCGGTGCTGGATTCGGCCCCCTGATCTTCGCCTGGCTGTGGCCGGTGTTCGGGCTGGCGAACTCCTTCCTGGCCGCCGGGGCACTGGTGGTGGCGGCCGTGGTGTGGATGGCCCTGCGGGCACCTGAAACGCGCGGCGCGGCCCTGCGTTAGCGGGGCGGCACCTGCCATTCCCCCGGCCGGACCACGGAGCTACACTGGCCCTATCGGGGGCCTTTCCCCGGTGACGAGGGTGGAGGCAGCGCCATGTTGGATCCAGATTTCACCGGCCCTTCCGGTCAGCGCACCGGCCGCTACATCGTGGTCTTCGACGATGATGAACCGGATCCGTTGGGCGTGCTGGCCAGTGGTGGCCTGACCCGGATCGCCAGCACCCGGGACCTGGGGGCGCTGGATACCGCGCAGGCCCGCGCCGACGCCATGGGCGGCACCGCCGGGACCTTCTTCGCCGAGTTGAACATGGCGGTGGTCGACGCCGCCGATGACGAACTGGCCGGGCTGCGCACCCGCGCCATCGGCGGGGCACCGCGCCTGCGGATGTATCCCGAACTCATCCACCACGTCCTGTCCCCCGCCACCGGCCGGCACCGCTCGGCGGACGACGACGACGGCCAGACAGCGTTTGCCGACACCGACGCCTTCACCTGGGGGCTGCTCGCCACCCACGCTGCGCAGTCCCCCTATTCGGGACACGGCATCAAGGTCGCCGTCCTGGACACCGGCTTCGACGAAACCCATCCGGATTTCGCCGGGCGCACGGTGGTCACCCAGTCCTTCGTCGACGGCGAAGGACCCCACGACGGGCACGGACACGGCACCCACTGCATCGGGACCTCCTGCGGACCCCGCACCCTCGCCGACGGACGCGGCTACGGGATCGCCTTCGAGGCCGACATCTACGCGGGCAAGGTGCTCAGCAATGAGGGTTCCGGATCCGACGCCGGCATCCTGGCCGGCATCGATTGGGCCATTTCCCAGGGCTGCGCCGTGATCTCGATGTCCTTGGGCGCCGACGTCAACGAGATCCACCCGCCCTACGTGGCAGCCGGCAAGCGGGCCCTCGCGCAGGGCACGCTCATCGTCGCCGCAGCGGGCAACAACGCACAACGCTCTGCTGGGAATCCCGGCTTCGTCGGCACCCCGGCCAACAGCCCCTACATCCTGGCCGTTGCCGCCGTGGACGATGCCCTCGCCGTCGCCGACTTCTCGGCACGGTCCTCCACCCTGCAAGGAGGGCAGGTCGACGTGGCCGGTCCCGGGGTGAACGTGTACTCCTCGTGGCCGATGCCCCAGCGGTACAACACGATCAGCGGCACCAGCATGGCCACGCCCCACGCCGCGGGGGTCAGTGCACTGCTGGCGGAATCCACCGGTCTGCGCGGCCGCGAGCTCTGGGCCGAACTGGTCCAGGTCGCCGAACGGCTGGAGGCCCCGTCAGTGGATGTGGGCTCCGGCCTGGTGACCGCACCGCAGGCGGCTCCGCCGGATCCGCAACCCGCTGACCCGGGCGACGGCGACGAGACGCCGTGAGCCCGCGGGTGACCGTGACACTCACCGATGCGCAGGCCGCCCGGGTCACGGAGGCGGCGGACCGGTTGAGTGCCGCCGGCCTGGAGGTCGAACAGGTCCTGGACTCGCTGGGCATGGTCACCGGGACCGTGGCGGAGGACCGCCGGGCCGGACTGGAGGCCCTCGACGGGGTCGCCTCGGTCAGCGTCGAACGGACCATCCAGTTGCCGGACCCCGGATCCGACCTCCAATAACCGTGCGGCGCGTGGTCCCGCCACCGGGGAAGGTGGCGGGCCCACGCGCCGGGCGCCGATCCGTGGGGTGGCGCCGGCTCAGGCGAGGAAGGCCGAAGCGAGCACCGAGGTCAGGAACAGGACCAGCGCCCCGCCGATCCTGTTGGTCAGCGCGGCAAAAGGCATCAGGTGCATGCGGTCCGAGGCACTGAGCACCGAGACGTCGCCGCTGCCCCCGGTATCGGCCATCACCAGTCCCGGGGTGAGCGATGCCTCCACGAAGTAGAACTTGCACAACTAGCCGATCACCCCCGAACTCAACGCAGCGACCACCACCGTGGCAATGGTCAACCCGACGAAGGCCGGATTGGACAACGAGGCCAGGACCTCGTCGATCTTGATGTAGGAGATGCTCACGCCCACCAGCAGCGCGGGGACGAAGTAGGTCATCAGCATGTCGCCCCATTCGGCGGACGCCGTTTCCAGCTCCTCGGGGAAGAGCTTGAAGATCTTGACCAATGCCGCCGCGATGATCGTCCAGGCATATGGATGCAGGATCGGCATGACGGCGTTCAGCATCGTGCCCAGCACGAACAGGCAACCGGCGATCATCAGGCCCTTGCCCAGCGAGAGGAACGAGGCGGCCGAGCGCTTGTCCGGCACCGCCAGGTCCGTGGCGCGCCGGTCGACACGCAGCAGCTGCCCGTGGCCGTTGAAGCCGGCGAAGACCTTGTAGTTCTTCTTGGTCAGGAAGTTGTAGAAGCCGGCGATGAGGATGCAGATGATGTTGGCGAACACGACGGCTGACATCAGGTCCCCCATGAACTGCTCGGAGGTGCCTCCGGTCTTCGTTGCGTACATCTCCGACATCGGCACCGCCCCCAGCCCCAGTCCGCCGGCCATGATGGGGGCCGCGATGAAGAGGATGGCGTTCAGGAACCCAAATCCCGTGGCTCCGCCGATGGCGCCGATGACCAGGAAGGTGACCAGCAGGGCGCCGACCAGCGGCACGGCAAAGCGGGGTCCTGCCTTGAGCAGCAGCGTCCGCGGCATGCCCAGGATGGTTCCGGCGATGACCGCAATGACGAAGAAGTCCAGGAATCCGGCACCGGTGACGAACGTGGTGACCACGTCGATGGCGTTTTGCGGGAGGATGCCGAAAAAGATCAGCGTCGCCGGCATGAAAGTGCACAGGATGGTCGGCAGCCCGAAGTCGCGCAGGCCCGGGACCAGGTTGCCGATCCAGATGAACACGCCTCCGAAGACCAGGGTGACGGCGAAGCCGACGATCATGGTGTCCGGTAGCGTCCCGGTGATCGCGGCCAGCAGGACCGTGGCCAGGAGGGCGGCGAAGTAGAGGATGGGCATGTCGGCCAGCCGCTTGAAGTTGTAGCGCAGCCTGACCCGGGGCCCGCCGGAGGCCGGGGCTTCCAGGAGCGCCTGGTGGCCCGACCCGGTTGGTGGTTGCTGTTCGGAGGGGGTGGGGCGTACTGAAGTGGTGGACATCGTTGTCTCCTGCTCTTTCCTAGGCATGGTTTCGTTGGGCTTGGCGCATGCTGTGCGCCGATTCGATGGGTGGTGCTGCCGCGACGGCGGACCGGGCCAGCGCGGTGGCGATGGCGAGTTTGGCCTCGTCGATTCCGCTCTGGTGGCCGGAGGCGTGCAGGTGGGCCACGAGTTCCCCGGTGGCCAGGTTCCCCGCAGCGCCGGGGGCGAACGGGCACCCGCCGAATCCTCCGGCGGCCGCGTCGAAGCGGGTGATGCCCGCGGCGATGGCGGCATCAACGGTCTGAAGCGCCTGGCCGTTCGCGTTGTGCAGGTGCAGGCTGTACTCCAGCGCCGGTTCCGCGGAACGGACCACCTCCAGGGAGGACATGAGCTGGACCGTCGGGGTGGTCCCCAGGGTGTCGGCCAGGCCAATGCCCCGCACACCCATGGCCGCGAACCGCTGCACCACCCGCAGCAGGTGGTGCGGGTCGACGTCACCGGTGAAGGGGCAGATGAAGGCCGTGGAGACCCCGGCGATGAAGTCCACCTCCGGGTGTCGGGCGACCTCCGCGGCCAGGTCGTCCAGTGCCTCGAACGTGGATTTGCTGGCATTGGCTGCGCTGTGCGCGGGGCTGGCGGATGCGACGATCTGGATCCGGGTGGCCCCGGCCTCGACGGCGCGGGAGATGCCACGCGCGTTCAGGGCCAGCACGGCCAACCGGGCACCGCCGTCGTCCCCGGCCAGGCCGGCGAGGACCTCTGCGGCATCGGCCATCTGGGGCACCCGGGCCGGGTTGACGAAGGATCCGGTCTCCAGGGTGCCGATCCCCGCGGCGAGCAGGGCGCCGCCGATCTCCACTTTTGCGGCGGTGGGCACGATGACTGGTTCGTCCTGGAGTCCGTCGCGCAGGAACACGTCGGTGATCTCAATGCGCATGGGTGCTCCCCGCGTGGACCGCGTCGAGCTCGGCCTCGGTGAAGCCGGCGACCTCGCGCAGGACCTCGTCGGTGTGGGCGCCGAGGTCAGGACCGATCCACTGGGTTCTGCCCTGGGCGCCGGGGATCTTCGGGACGATGCCAGGGAAGCGCACCAGGCGGGGTTCGGCGTCGACGACGACCTCATGGGTTTGGATCATGTCGCGGGCGATGTAGTGCTGGTCCTCGGCGATGGAGGGGGCGTCGTAGACCGGGCCCGCGGGGACGCCGGCCGCGTCGAGGAGCTCCTGTGCCTGCGCCAGGGTGTGTCCGGCGGTCCAATCGCCGATGAGGCCGTTGAGTTCGGCCTCGCGTGCCTCGCGTCCCTCGGCCTCGCGCAGGCTGGGGTCGGTTGCCAGGTCGGGGCGTCCGATGGCCTGCATGAGCCGGGTGAACACGGAGGCCGAGTTGCCGCCGATGACGATCTCCAGCCCGTCCGAGCACGCGTAGGCCCCCATCGGGACGACCCCGGGCAGCGTGCCGCCGCTGCGGCGGCGGACCATCCCGTAGGCGTCGTAGTCCGGGACGAGGGATTCGAGCAGGCTGAAGATGCCCTCGTAGAGCGCCACGTCCACGACCCGGGATCCGGTGTCGCGGCCGCGCGAGCGTTGGAGCATGAGCATCAGGGCGCCGATGACCCCGTACAGTCCGGCCACCGTGTCTCCCAGGCTGGCCGCGGCGCGGGAGGCCGGCAGGTCGGGTTCGCCGGTGAGGAACCGCAGTCCGCCGAAGGATTCGGCGGCGCTGCCGAACCCTGCCCGGTCGTGGTAGGGCCCGGTTTGGCCGTAGCCGGAGATGCGCACCATGACGGCGTCGGGGGCGATGGCGGCGATGACCTCGGGTCCGAGCCCCCACTTCTCCAGGGTGCCCGGGCGGAAGTTTTCGATGACGACGTCGCAGCTGGCCACCAGGCGTTTGACCGCCTCGCGTCCGGCGTCGGTCCGCAGGTCCAGCACCACCGATTTCTTGTTGCGTCCCAGGGTGCGGAAGAGCATCGAGGTCTCCCCCACCGGCTTGCGCCAATTGCGCAGCTCGTCACCGCCGTCGGGCTTCTCGACCTTGATGACCTCGGCGCCGAAGTCGCCAAAGATCCGTGCAGCGAACGGGGCGGCGATGAAACTGCCCAGTTCCAGGACGCGGATGCCCTCCAACGGCAGGACATCCTCCGACTGCCCGGTGGACAACCGGATGTCCACGTTCGGCGCGTCCGGGGTGGTTTCGTGTGGCATGCTGACCTCCATGATTTCCCACTAGATGGGAAGAGCTTCCTGTTTTGTGCATGGACAGTAACAGGTGATGCGCAACACAACAAGGGATCGGCACGGGAAAAGGGCCCAGATGACAGATGGTCCGTGCGGGCATGGGGGCCGGCGGGCACGCCCTGCCGGATCAGCAGGCGGCGGGCTGCGCGGGAAAAGGCTGGCGGAGCGGCCCGGTCAGCGGGCTTCGAGTTCGGCGGTGATGGCCGCGGCCGCGTCCACGACCACCGCACCATAATCGCGTCCCGGGGACTGGTTGACGCGGGCCAGGGGCATGGCCAGGCAGAGGACGGTGATCAGGCGGGAGTCGATGACGATCGGGACGCTGACCGACCCCAGCCCGGGGGTCCGCCGTCCCGAGGATTCCAGCCACCCGTCCCGGGCACACGATTCCAGGGCCTCGGGTTCGTTGGCCAAGAGCCGGCCCGCGGACCCGGCCGGAAGCTGAAGCCGTGCCCCCTCGGGCAACGTGGCGCGCAATTCGTGGCGGCTGTCCACGCTGAGCCGGCAGATCCTTTCACTCCCGCGGCGGACCCACAGCTGGGCCGATTCCCCGGTGGCATCGCGCAGCCGGACCAGATGAGGCAGGGCGATGTTGTCCAGGGCCGAGCGCAGGAACCGGTGCCCAAGCGCGAACTTCCCGTCGTCGTGCCGGCGCAGGAACCCGTGGGCCACCATGGAGACCGCCAGCCGGTGCACCGTGGACACCGACATGGCGGTGGAGCGGGCCAGGTCGCTGGCGGTGCAGGGCCCGGCATCGAGGGCATCGAGGATGGCGCTGATGCGCTCGAGCATGCGGTTCGATGCGGGATCCGGTGCTGTCATGCCACCAGACTACCGACGGACCGGCCGCCCCGCGGCTAGGGAGGCCAGGGTCTCGATGAGCAGGGCACGTTCGGCGACCTTGATGCGCTCGTGCAGGGTCTCCTCGGTGTCGTCGTCGAGCACCTCGACGGCCCGTTGGGCCAGGATGGGCCCGGTGTCCACTCCGGCGTCGGCGATGTGGACGGTGCAGCCGGTGACCTTCACCCCGTAGGCCAACGCATCGCGGACGCCGTGGGCCCCGGGGAAGGCGGGCAGCAGAGCGGGGTGGGTGTTGATGTAGGTTCCGTCGAAGGCGGAGATGAACTCCTCGCCGACGATCCGCATGAAGCCCGAGGACACCACGTAGTCCGGTGCGAAGGACTGGCACTTCTGCGTGAGCGCATGATTCCACTCGGACCGCTCGGCGTACTCGCCGAAGGGCACCTCGAACGTCTGCAGGCCCGCGGCGGCCGAACGCTGCACTCCCCCGGTCCCGGGGCGGTCGGCCCCGACGGCGGCGATCTCGACGTCGAGCTCCCCGGAGGCGACGGCGTCGATGACTGCCTGGAGATTGGAACCGGTACCGGAGACGAGGACTACGATGCGCATCCTGACAGTTTAGATGCTGGTCGGGGCGCGACTAGGCTGATGTCATGCCTGCCCCCGATGAGGACGCCGTTGCGCGTCTGGCCGCCGTGACCGGATGGGTCCGTGCCGTCGTGCTGCTGGTCCTGCTGGCCTACCTGACCTCGTCCCTCGTCCTGCCCTGGAAGATCGCCTCCGTCGCGTTCGGGTGGGCCGGTGTTCTCTGCGGTGTCGTCGCGTCGGTGAAGGTGCTGCGCCGCAAGCTGCCCGGGGTCCTGCGGGTCACCGTCCCGCTGGCCACGCTCGCCTGCCTGCTGTTCACCGTCTCCACGTCGACCCAGGTGCTGTTCTACCAGCCGACCTCCGACTACGAACAGTGCATGGCCACCACCGTGACCGACAGGTCGCAGGCGCAATGCAAGCACGACTACGAACAGAAGCTCTCCACCTTGCAAGGAGTCATCGGAACATGAGCAGCGACGCATCCACCCCGGAACCCGCAAACCGCCAACCGGAGCCCGACACCAAGGACTGGACCTGGACCATCGAACGCCGGTGCCCCGAATGCGGCACCGACGTCTCGGCGATGAGCCCGCAGGATGTCGCCGCGGAACTGCGCGCCTGCCTCCCGCGCTGGGCCCAGGTCCTGCGTCGTGAAGCGGTGGCGGTGCGCCCCGCGCCCACTGTATGGAGCGCCCTGGAGTATGCGGCCCATGTGCGTGATGTCTTCAAGGTGATGCACTACCGCCTGGACTTGATGCTCATGGAAGAGGACCCTGCCTTTCCCGACTGGGACCAGGATGCCACCGCCCTGGAGGACAACTACGCGGGCCAATCCCCGCAGGTCGTCGCGACGCAGCTGGCGGCAGCCGGCCGGGGGCTGGCCGACGCCTTCGACGCCGTCCTGAACCGCGATCTGCACCGGCGCGGGCTACGTGGCAACGGCTCCGAATTCACGGTCCAGACGCTGGTCCGCTACGCCTGGCACGACGTCGCCCATCATCTGCACGACGTCGGCGCCTGAGGCCTGCCCGCTCAGTCCTCCAGGACCGGATCGCGTTCGAGGAACGGGGCCACCAGGTAGCCGATGACGACTCCCAGGCCGACCTCCCCGGTCAGCATCAGCGCCGTCGTCCACAGGTTCGGCCCCAGCTCGGTGAGCCGGCCGATGCCCAGCGACCCACTGGCCAGCCAACTGCCCAGCGTCGAGAGCAGCCCGGCCACGGCGCCAATGAACAAGCCCAGCAGCACGGTGGATAGGGCGAGTGAGGCCCAACGCACCTTGAGCCGTATGGACAGCCAGTCCTCGAAGTGGTTTTCGCCCTCGCGCAGGAACCACCATCCGGCCAGGATGCCGGCGAGCACCGGCACCAGCAGGTAGACCCACGACGGTCCCAGGTCCCCGGCAGGCAGCGCACCGAGCACCGGCACTGCGGGCAGCGGGCCCACTGCGGTTTCCAGCGGACCCAGCGTGCTGCCCACGCCCAGGGTGATGCCCCCGCCGCTGATCCAGGCCAGCGACCACAACGCCAGGTTGGGCAACACGCCGAGCTGGGCGATCGTCAGCACCGCCCCGCCGATCGGACCGGGCTGGAGCTGCTGGTAGATGTTCGAGATCTCGAGCCAGTGTATGGCCAGTGACACGGTCAGGCCCACCGCCGCGAGGCCGAAGGCCATCACGTAGCCGAGCACTCCAGCACGGATGACCGACCACACATAGGAGCCGGCCCACCGGGAATGCTGGCTGGTGGTGGCGATCCATTCGGCGAAGTCCACGCCGATCAGCCGCCCCCAGGAGCCAGCCTCGCGGCGGGCTCCGGTGATGACGCCCAGCCCTGCGGGGATCAGGGGGATCAGTGCCGCGGCACCGAGGTTCACCCCCACTTCCTCGGTCGCCACCGCGAAACCGGTGATCAGCCCGACGAGCAGGTAGGCGCCCAGGGCACCGACGATGCCCTGCCAGAGCTGGTCGGCATAGGAGGCGCGGGCGATCCGCCGCCCGGAACGCCACGCCAGGAAGAACGGGATGAGCGTGAGACCCAAGGGAATGAGCGTCATCGCCCCGGTCACCACTGCCGGGGAACCGGGGGCGACCAGGTTCAGTTCCAGGGGCACGCCATGGATGAGCAGCCAGACCTGACCGCACATCCGGAATACCGAGTCCAGGCTGCGTTCGGCGAATCCGTCGGCGAACCACACGGCGATCAGCGGAACCACGACGAGCACTGCCGAGAAGAACGCGCACTGGATGAACTCCAGCGCACCCTGGAGCCAGAGCGGCATGGGGATGCCATCGCGCCACGATTCTCGCAGGGAATCCACGGCCGCACTCCCGCGACCGCTGGCGTTCCCGGATGTCTTCCGCCGGCCGGAACCGGACTGCTGCGCTTTTTTCATCGTCTCAATCGTGCCACCTGGGGCCTTGGTTCGGCGCGAGCGACGCGACCCGGGACCGGGGCACGACGACGACCACCCCGCCGGGCGGCGACCCGCAGGACGATGTTCACCTGTGCGCCGCCGGGATTTCAACCGCCCATCATCCGCGCCGCGCAGACTCATGGGTGTGAGAGTCCTGGTGGTCGCAGAGTCCTTCCTTCCCCACGTCAACGGGGTCACCCATTCGGTGCTCCAGGTCCTGGCGCATTTGCGCCGCTCAGGACACGAGGCACTGGTGATCGCCCCCTCCGGCGGAACCCCCGAGGGGGCCCGGCCCGGGGAGACGGCCCCCGCACAGAAGATCCCACGCGACGGCGTCGAACGGGTGGAGGGCTTCGAGGTGGTTCGCCTGCCCTCGCTTCCGTTGACCGGATATGCCTCGGTCCGGGTGGCCGCGGGAACCGTGGCGCGGCTGCGCCGGCTGATGTCGGGGTTCGGCCCCGATGTGGTGCATGTGGCCAGTCCGTTCGTCCTGGGTTGGCGGGCCATCCAGGCCGCGGGCCAGCTGGGCTTGCCGCTCGTGTCGATCTACCAGACCCAGGTGCCGGCCTACGCGGGCCGCTATGGGGTGCCCTGGCTGGAGCCGGTGCTGTGGAACCACGTGCGCGCCATGCACCAGGCGTCGACTGTGACCCTGGTGCCCAGCAGCCACTCCCTGCGTGAACTGCAGGAGGCAGGGGTCCCGCGGCTGCGCATGTGGCGCCGCGGGGTCGATACCCGGCGCTTCCGCCCCTCCCTGCGCGATGGCGCACTGCGGGCCCGGCTCGCCCCGGCCGGCGAGCGCCTGGTCGGCTATGTGGGCCGGCTGGCCACCGAGAAGCAGGTCGAAGACCTGGCCGTCCTGGCCGATCTGCCGGGCATCCGGGTGGTCATCGTCGGGTCGGGCCCGCTGAAGGAGGCACTGCGCCGGAAGTTGCCGGGCGCGCATTTCACCGGGTTCCTCGACGGCGACGAGCTGGCCGTCATGATGGCCAGCCTGGACCTGTTCGTGCACCCCGGGGAATCGGAGACCTTTTGCCAGACCATCCAGGAGGCCATGGCCTCCGGCCTTCCGGCGATCGCCGTGGGCCGGGGCGGGCCATTGGACCTCATCGATTCCTCCCGCACCGGCTGGCTGTACCGGCCCGGTGACCTGTCCGGGTTGCGCGAGCGGGTGGCCGACCTGGCCCATGACGACGCCAAGCGCGGCGCCTTCGCCGAGGCGGCGCTGGCCTCGGTGCAGTCCCGGTCGTGGACGTCGGTCTGCGACGAGCTGCTGGTGCACTACGAACGGGCCATCAACGTCAAGACCCGCAGCCGTCACGCCCGGATGGCCTGACCCCCAGCCATCCGCCCCACAAGGCGTCATCCACCCAACCAAGTGTGCGCATTACGCACGACTGTACGTAATTCGTACACGGGTTTAGGATGGGACGCAGGTCACCTCCGCCGGTGGCTGTTTCCCATCCCCAGCGAGGTCACCACAGTGAGCACCCCCGAACAGTCCTATCTTGTCGGCCTCATCGGCGACGGCGTCGAGCCCTCGCTCAGCCCGCCCCTGCATGAGGCGGCCGCCGACGCACACCACCTGCGCTACCTCTACCGCCCCGTGGACCTGCTGACCCTGGGCCGCGACGCCAGTGCCGTGGGCGCGCTGTTGCGGTCCGGGCGCGACCTGGGCTTCAATGCCTTCAACATCACCCACCCCTGCAAGCAGGTGGCGATCGACGAACTCGATTCCCTCTCCGAGCATGCCCGGCGCCTGGGTGCGGTGAACACCGTGCTCATCCGCGACGGCAAGCTCCACGGGGAGAACACCGACTTCTTCGGCTTCGGCTTCGCCCTGCGCACCGGCCTGCCCGACGCCCCGCTGGGCAGCGTCGTGCAGCTCGGGGCCGGCGGCGCGGGATCGGCGGTCGCCTATGCCCTGCTCGACGCCGGGGTCGGGCACCTGGCGCTGGTGGACACCGATCCGGACCGGTGCGCCGACCGCGCCACGGCGCTAGCGGGGCACTTCCCGCAGGCCTCCGTCACCGCCCACGCCCCCGCCGAGGTCCCCGGCCTGCTGGCCGCAGCCGACGGCCTGGTCAACGCCACCCCCGTGGGCATGCACCAGCACCCGGGGCTTCCGCTGGACACCGCGGCCCTGGAACCGCGCCACTGGGTCGCCGATGTCATCTACCGCCCCGTGGACACCGAGCTCATCCGGACCGCCTCAGCCCTGGGCTGCCGCACCCTGGACGGCGGCCACATGGCAGTGGGGCAGGCGGTGGGGGCCTTCACCCTCATCACCGGCATCGAACCCGATGCGGCGGCGATGCGCGCCCACTTCCTGGACATGATCGAGCGGGGGCTCTAGGGCATGCGGACCTCCATCGCCACCGTCTGCCTCTCCGGAACGCTGGAGGAGAAGATGCTCGCCTGCGCCCGGGCGGGATTCGACGGGATCGAGATCTTCGAACAGGACCTCATGGTCAGCCCGATGTCGCCGCAGGAGATCCGGGCGCTGGCGGACCGCTTGCACCTGACGCTGGACCTCTACCAGCCCTTCCGGGACTTCGAGGGCGTCGACGAGGACACCCTGGCCGCCAACCTGCGCCGGGCCGAAGCCAAATTCGAGCTGATGAACCGGCTGGGGATCGACACGATGCTGGTGTGCAGCAACGTCGGCACCGCGACCATCGACGACGACGAGGTCGCGGCGGCCCAACTGCGCCGCCTGGGCGAGACGGCCCAGCGCTTCGGCATCAAGCTCGCCTACGAGGCCCTCGCATGGGGCCGCTACGTCAACACCTACCGCCACGCGTACCGGATCGTTGAACTGGCCGACCACCCGATGGTGGGCACCTGCCTGGACTCCTTCCACATCCTCTCCCGCGGCGACGATCCGGCGGCGATCGCCGACCTGGATCCCGCACGGATCTTCTTCGTCCAGCTCGCCGACGCCCCCGTCCTGGCGCTGGACATCCTCTCCTGGAGCCGTCACTACCGGGTCTTCCCCGGACAGGGCGGTTTCGATCTGGTCGGCTTCATGACCCACCTGGTGCACAGCGGGTACGACGGCCCCGTCTCGCTGGAGATCTTCAACGACACCTTCCGCCAGTCCAACGTCCAGCGCACCGCGGTCGATGCGCTGCGCTCGCTGCTCTGGCTGCAGGACCGCACCGCCGAACGGCTCGGCGACACGGCCGGCCGCTACCCGATGAAGCTGGCCTCGCTGCCTCCGGCCGGCGCGCCGTCGGGCATGGACTTCGCCGAGATCCTGACCGAGGACTGCGAATCAGTAGCCGCCCTGCTGGCCCAGCTGGGCTTCACCTTCGTCGGCCAGCACCGGCGCAAGCCGGTCCAGCTGTGGACCCAGGGAGGGGCCCGCATCATCATCAACGGGCAACGGGCCACCGGCACCCCCGCCTCCATCTCGGCCCTGGGCTTCCAGGTCGCATCCCCCGCCACGAGCGTCGAACGGTCCCGTCGCCTGCGGGCCGCACCGGTCCCCCGGCACAGCACCGCCGACGAGGCGGTCCTGCGCGGGGTCATCGCCCCCGACGGCACCGAGGTGTTCTTCGCCGATGCCACCGCCGATCCGGCCTGGGCAGCGGAATTCGGTGACGGTGCCGGCGCCGGCCGGGAACCGGCGTCGTGCCTGGTCACCGGGATCGACCACGTGAACCTGGCCCAGCCGTGGCAGGCCTTCGACGAGGCAGTGCTGTTCTACGAGTCGGCACTGCGGCTGTCCACCTCGCCGGCGACCGAGGTCCCCAGCCCACTGGGCCTAGTGCGCAGCCAGGTGATGCGCACCGACGACGGCGCGGTGCGCCTGGCATTGAACCTGGTCCCGCAGGTGCTCGATGCCAACGGGCACGGGGATGCGCGGCACCCGTATGCCGAGCACGTCGCCTTCACCAGCAACGACATCGTGACCCTGGCACGCCAGGCGTTGGAAGCCGGCATGGAGTTCCTGCCCATCCCGGAGAACTACTACGAGGACCTGGCCGCCCGCTTCGGGCTCGACGAGGACCTGTTGGGGACGCTGCGCTCGCTGCAGCTGCTCTATGACCGCGATGGGAACGGGGCGTTCCTGCACTTCTACACCCGGACCGTGGGCCGGCTGTTCCTGGAGGTCGTGCAACGCCTCGATGGGTACGATGGCTATGGTGCCCCCAATGCGCCGGTCCGCCTCGCCTCCCAGTTCGAGCACAACCGGCTGCGGGCGCGCTGACCCACTCCGACGACGAACGAGGATCCACCGATGGCAGACACCGAAGACGGAGTCCCCGACTACTTCGTCAAGTCCGCCGACAAGGTGCTGCAGATCCTGTTGGCCTTCACCTCGGCGCACCCGACGCTGACCGTGTCCCAGGCCGCGGCGGCAACGTCGATGTCCCGGGCCGCGGCCCGCAGGTTCCTGCTCACGCTGACCGATCTGGGCTACCTGGCCACCGACGGCACCACGTTCACCCAGACCCCGCGCGTGCTGGATCTGGGCGCCAGCTACCTGTCATCGTTGAGCCTGCCAGACATTGCCCGGCCGCACCTGACCGAGCTGGCACACCGGCTGGACGAGACGGCGACCCTGTCCACCCTGGATGGCCAGGACGTCATCTACATCGCCCGGGTCGCCGCCCCGCGCCTGCACAGCGTGACGGTGAACCTGGGCAACCGGCTGCCGGCCTGGGGCACCTCCATGGGCCGGGTGCTGGTCGCTGCACTGCCCACTGCCACCCGGGAGCGCTTCTTCGCCGGTGCCGAACTGGTCGGCTACACCTCCAACACCATCACCAACCTGGAGCGGCTGCGCGAGGAGATCGACACGGTGGGCCGGCGCGGCTGGTCGCTCGTCTCGCAGGAGCTCGACGTGGGGCTGCGGGGACTGGCCGTTCCGGTGCGTCGCGGAGACGACGTCATCGCGGCACTGAACGTCTCCATCCAATCGGGCCGCCAGGACACCCCCGACGTGGAGGCCGACCTGGTGCCCGTGCTGCAGGAGGCCGCAGCACGCATTGCCGAGGACTTCGGCGGCCGCAGCGTCTAGCTTTCCGCGCGGGCCGGCGGCGCTCAGTAGCTGGCCGGTGCCCCTCCGGGCTGGGCTTCGGCATCGGCCGGAACGAACGTCGCTGCCAGGGCCTCGGTCCCCCGGGCCAGCAGCGCCACGTCGGCGCCCACCCCCACGAAGTCGACCCCGGCGTCCATGTACCGCCGCGCCGTGGCTTCGCCGAAGGCGTTGACGCCGACGAATTTGCCGGCGGCCTTCACGGCGGCGATCGTCGATTCGACGCCGGCGACAACGTCCGGGTGCTCCTGCTGGCCGATGACACCCATCGAGGCCGCCAGGTCGGAGGGGCCGATGAAGATCCCGTCGACACCGTCGACCGCTGCGATGTCCGCCGCGTTGGCCACTGCTTCTGCCGATTCGACCTGGACGATGAGCGTGATCGTCTCCGAGGCGCGCTCCAGGTACCCGGGGATCCGGTTCCAGCGGGCCGACCGTGCCAGCGCCGAACCGACCCCGCGCACGCCCAGCGGCGGGTACCTCACGGCGGCCACCGCTGCCTCGGCATCGGCCACCGTGTGCACCATCGGCACGATGAGGCTCTGGGCCCCGATGTCCAGGTACTGCTTGATCAGCACTGTGTCGTTGACCGCCGGACGCACCACGGGCACCACCGGGTAGCCGCGCACAGCCTGCAGCTGGGCAAGCACCGATTCCGGGGAGTTCGGGGAGTGCTCGGCATCGATGAAGAGCCAGTCGAAACCGGCGCCGGCGCAGATCTCGGCGACCAACGGGGAGGCGGAGCAGACCCAGATGCCCGCCAGGGGGCGCTCTGCTGCGGAGAGTGCGTCGCGGAAGGACGGATCGGGGTTTACGCGAAATGGCATGTGATGGTTCCCAGTTCTCCATAGTCGGCAAAGACGGTGTCGCCTTCGTTGACCCACATGGGGCGGGTGAAGGACCCGGCGAGGATGATCTCCCCGGCCTTGAGCCCGTCGCCGTGCGGGGCGATCTTGTTGGCCAGCCAGTGCACGCCGGCGGCCGGGTGGTTCAGCACGCCGGCGGCGACGCCTGTCTCCTCGACCGTCTGGTTCTTGTACAGGATCGCCGAGACCCACCGCAGGTCCACGGCATCCGGGGCGATGGGGCGGCCGCCGATGACCATGGCACCCATGGCTGCGTTGTCGCTGATCGTATCCACGATCGTCCGGCCCTCCATCTCGATCCGCGAATCGAGGATCTCCAGGGCGGGGGTGACGTATTCGGTGGCACGGAGCACGTCGAAGATCGTCGCGCCGGGACCGGTGATGTCCTCCTTGAGCACGAAGGCCAGCTCGACCTCCACGCGCGGGTGGGTGTACTGCTTCCACTCGATGGTGGCGGCGTTCTCCAGCACCATGTCATCGAAGATGATGCCGTAGTCCGGTTCGGTGATCCCGGTGGCCATCTGCATGGCCCGGGACGTCAGGCCGATCTTGCGTCCGGCCAGCCGGCGCCCGTTGGCCTCGCTGCGCTCGCGCCACAACCCCTGGACCCGGTAGGAGTCCTCGATGGTCATCTCCGGATAGCGCGCCGTCAGGCGTTTCACCGGGGTGCGGGTCCGGCCGGCTTCCACCAGTTCGTCGGCGATGGAGGTGATGGTCTCGTCGTTGAGCATGTCCAGTTGGGCCTTCCTGTTCCTGGGGTTCGACGGTATTCAGGTCAACGTGGACCCGTCGCACCCCTCGTACCCACATCGTATACGATCCGTGGCGTGATGGGCATCACACTGTCCGGATTCCCCCGGCCTCCACGCTCCCTGCGGCGCGCCCACGGAGGGGCAGACATGGCCCCGACACCATGTTCGCGCGGAGCCGACCCGGCTGGACGGAGCTAGACGGATCGGCCCCACGCCATTAGCGTGGAAGACACCGTGCAGGTCGCCAACGGGCGCACCGGCACGACGGTTCCTCGGAACCGCCATCTGAGCAGTACCGATGAAAGGAATGCGCAATGGGACTCGGAGACAAGATCTCGAACAAGGCCGAAGAGCTGTCGGGCAAGGCCAAGGAGGCCTTCGGCAAGGCCACCGACAATGAGAGCCTCCAGGCCGAGGGTGCCGGCGACCAGGCCAGCGCGGGCGCGAAGCAGGCCGGCGAGCACGTCAAGGACGCCGCACAGGACGTCAAGGACGGCTTCGGCGGCAAGTAAAGGCACGACGACGAGGCTGGATTGGCTCGCGTGCCGCACCTCCCCCGAGGGGTGGTGGGCTCGTGGGCGCGCCTGGCTTTGATCGTTGAGTAGACGTGAGGGGCGGACCGGTTGGTCCGCCCCTCACGCATGTCCGGACCCGCTCAGGCGCCGGCTTGGACGTTGGCCAGCAGCTGCTCGAACGGCAGCGATTCCATCGGGTCGGGGCGCTGCGCCGACGCACGGACGCCACCGAGGGCACGGGCCAGTTCTGCCCCGGCCCGGGCAGCGCGATCGGCCAGCTGGCCACCGCCGGTGTCCCCGCCCCAATCCTCCGGAGCAGCGAACACCGCGGTGGGCATGGCCTGGGCGCGCAGGTAGCTGAAGATCGGGCGCATCACGTAGTCGATCACCATCGAGTGGCGCGCCGATCCCCCGGTGGCGGCCAGCACGACCGGCGTGCCGTCCAGGGCCGCCGGGTCGAGCACGTCGAGGAAGGACTTGAACAGTCCCGACACCGACGCGGTGAAGACCGGGCTGACGGCGATCAGGGCGTCGGCCCGCTCCACCTGGCCGATGATCTCGGCCAGCCGGGGCGGCGCGTAGCCGGCGACCATCGTGGTGGCGATGTCCACGGCGACGTCCCGCAGTTCGACGATCGAGACCCGGGCCTCGACGCCGTCGGCGGCCAGGGCCGCGACGGACGCCTGCCCCAGCTGTTCGCCGAGCATGCGCGATGTCGACGGTGTTCCCAGTCCTCCGGAGATGACGACGATTTCTGTGGCCATGATGGCTTCCTCCCACGTGTTTAAATGCGTTTGCATGTAAAACGGGGTGGTGGGCCGATCTATTCCCGGCACTGTCTGCTAGTCCGCCGGGTGATGCTCCCGGGAGCTGCCGGCTCCGGCTCCGGGCCGGGGAAGGATGGTCAGGCTCAATCGCTTCACGATGCCATAGGCGAGCATGTACAGCCCGACCAGGACGCCGAACCAGAGCGAACCCGAGGTGTCGGAATCGCCGAGCACCGCCGCATTGAGCAGCGCGCAGGCGACGAGGACCAGCAGTCCTCCCGTAGCCATCGCACCGCCTTGGATGCGTGAGTGGACCGACATGGCGCCCTGGGGGCGGCCGTCTGTGGGGATGGTGTTTCCGTAGCCCATGACCCTCTCCTTCGAAAGCCAATCCGGCCCCGGACGAGCCGAATGGGTACTTCCACCGTAGGCCGGACCCCCGCAGGATACAAGGGACCTAGGACCCGGCGGCACGCACCGTCAGGCGGTGCGCTCCCCCGCCGACTCGGCGTCCCGTCCGGCCCTGTCGATTTCCTCGGCCCGTTCCCGGTTGGCCTCTTCGGTCAGGGCGGCCCCGGCGGCCTCATCGCGGGTGAGGTTCTCCCCCGTCGCCGGGTCGAAGACGTGCAGGCGGCGGGTGTCCAGCCACAGCTCGGCGGCCCGGCCGCCGCGGATCCGGCTGGCGGCATCGAGGGTGACGACGACCTGCGGGCGCAGTTCGTCGGCATCCAGGTCCCGGGCCAACCCATCGAGCAGGTCCTTGACCTCGGGTGAGGGCTCGAAGTGGATGTAGCCGTACTGCTCGTTGCCCAGCCATTCGGTGTGGCTGAGTTCGGCGCTGAACACGGTGCCGTGCTCGAGCTTCGACTCCTCGACCAGGGCCGCGTCCTCGAAGTATTCGGGCCGGATCCCCAGCAGGACCACATCCTTGCCGGCCGCCTTCGCGGCCAGCGCCTCGGGCACTGCCATGTTCCCGATGGGGGTCTTGAGCGTGTTCCCCTCGGCGGTGGCCGGCAGGAAGTTCATCGACGGGCTGCCGATGAAGCCGGCGACGAAGAGGTTCACCGGCTGCTCATAGAGCTCGCGGGGCGAGGCGATCTGCTGCAGCACGCCCTTCTTGAGCACCGCCACCCGGTCACCCAGGGTCATGGCCTCGGTCTGGTCGTGGGTGACGTAGACACTGGTGGTGGCCAGCCGGCGCTGCATCTGGGAGATCTCAGCGCGCATCTGTCCGCGCAGCTTCGCGTCCAGGTTGGACAGCGGCTCGTCGAACAGGAACGCGTCGGCCTGGCGCACGATGGCCCGGCCCATGGCCACGCGTTGGCGCTGGCCTCCGGAGAGGTTGCCGGGTTTGCGGTCCAGGTGATCGGTCAGCTCCAGCGTCTTCGCTGCGGTGCGCACGCGCTCCTGGACGTCGTCCTCGCTGAACTTGCCCTTGGCCAGTCGCAGCGGGAAGGCGATGTTCTCGAACACCGTCAGGTGCGGGTACAGCGCATAGTTCTGGAAGACCATGGCCAGGTTCCGGTCGCGGGGGGCCTTGTCGTTGACCCGCTGGTCGTTGATGTACAGGTCGCCTTCGGTGATGTCCTCGAGCCCGACGATCATGCGCAGCAACGTGGACTTGCCGCAGCCCGAGGGCCCGACCAGGATCACGAATTCGCCATCGGCGATGTCGATGGACACGTCGTTCACGGCCGGGAACCCGTCGTCGTACTTCTTGACCAGGTTCTTCAGCGAAATCGATGCCATGGGATGTCCTCTGCTTTCTCGGGTCAGGGCCTCAGCCCTTGACGGCGCCCTGGGTCAGCCCGGAGACGATCTGGCGCTGGAAGCCCAGCACCAGGAGCACCACCGGGATGGTGACGATGATGGCGGCTGCGGAAATCGCGCCGGTGGGTGATTCGAACTGTGAGGCGCCGGTGAAGAACGCCAGGGCCGCCGGAACGGGCCGGGCCGCCTCGGTGGAGGTCAACGAGATGCCGTAGACGAAGTCGTTCCAGGCGATGAAGAACGCGATGATCGCCGTGGTGAACACCCCGGGCGCCGCCAATGGCACGATCGCCTTGCGGAACGCCTGCCAGGCGGTGGCCCCGTCCACCTGCGCCGCCTGCTCCAGCTCCCACGGGATCTGCCGGAAGAAGGCGGCCAGCGTCCAGATGGAGATCGGCAGCGTGAGCGAGAGGTACGGGATGATCAACCCCAGCCAGGTGTCGTAGAGCCCGATGGTGCGCCACACGTTGAACAACGGGGTGACGATGGAAATCACCGGGAAGATGGACACGGCCAGGGCCGTGGTCAGCACCAGCTTCTTGCCCGGGAAGTCCAGCCGGGCGATCGCGTAGGCGCACAGCGTGGCCAGCACGACGGCGACTGCCGTGGCGATGAGGGTGATGCCGATCGAGTTGCGCAGCGAGGTCAGGAACAGTTCCTGGGCGTCGCCGACGAGGATCTGCTCGTAGTTCACTCCCGACCAGGTCGTGGGCAGCAGCTTGCCGTTGGACAGGTCGCTGGGCTGCTTGAACGAGGTCGCCAGGATCGAGAAGACCGGGAACAGGGCGTAGACGGCGACGACGATGGTGATGATGATCCAGATGATCCGCGTCTTGGCGGTGGTCTTCTTCATCACTTGCCTCCTTGGGCGCCGGCGAGGTCGACCTTGAACAACTTGATCGCCACGAAGCAGATGAGCAGCACGCAGATGAACAGCAGCACGGACACCGCCGAGCCCAGTCCGATCTCCAACCGGCCGATCGAGGTCCGGTAGGCCAGCAGCGAGAGCACCTCGGTGCCGTAGGCGCCGTTGGTCATGATGAACACGTTGTCGAAGATCCTGAAGGCGTCCAGGGCCCGGAACAGCACGGCGACCATGATCGCCGCCTTCATGTTCGGCAGGATGACCCGTTGCATGCGCTGCCACCAGGTCGCCCCGTCGACCTCGGCGGCCTCGGTGAGCTCATCGGGGACCTGCGCCAGCCCGGCCAGCAGCAGCAGCGAGATGAACGGGGTGGTCTTCCAGATCTCCGAGGCCATGATCACGAACAGCGACGTCCACGTTCCGGCGAACCAGTTGGTGTCCGTGCCGATGCCGGGAACCCAGTCGAACCAGTGGTTGATGAACCCGGAGTTGATGTCGAAGGCGTAGAACCAGGCGAAGGCCGAGACCACGGTGATGATGCCGTAGGGCACCAGGATCGCGGTGCGCACGAACCCGCGCAGCGACTTCAGTGCCTTGTGCATCACCAGCGCCAACGCGAAGCCGAGGATGAGCTCGACCACCACGGTGATGACGGTGATCAGCGCGGTGACGCCCAGATCATGCCAGAACAGCGAGTCGGAGAGGATCACCCCGTAGTTCTTCAGCCCGATGAAGGCCTTGTCCCCCGGTGCGGTGAGCCGGAAGTTGAACAGCGAGTCCCAGACGGCCTGCAGGATCGGATACAACGTGACCAGCAGCATGACCACGAACGCGGGACCGGCCAGCCACCAGCCGAGTTTGCGTTCGGCGCGACGTCTCTCCGAGAGGACGACGCCGGTGTGGGCACGCCGCCGGCCGGTGCGGGTGTCTGCCGTGGTGCTCATGGCCGCCCCTCCCCGGGCCGGACCGGTTGGGCGTTGCTGATGCGCCTCATAGCAGCCTCTCCCCTCGCAGGACCTCGATGATGAAGTCGGTGGTCTTCTTCGGCGTCGTGGCCGGGTCCACGCCCGACGGCGGGGCCCAGTTCTGCTGGATGCCGGTGGAGACCTCGTTGTAGTACGGCGTCTGGGGCCGTGGGGCCGATTGCCGCAACGACTGGCGGATGGTGTCCGCCATCGGGAACTTCTCCTTGATGGAGGGGTCGTCATACGCGGTGGAATCCGAGGGAGGGTTGCCGTTGGTCACGAAGTACTCGACCTGGTTCTCCGGGCTGACGATGCATTCGATCGCATCGTAGGACAGGTCCACGTGCGTGCTGGCGGCCCCGACGCCGAGGTTGATCCCGCCCAGGGGTGGCCGGGATTCCGTGCCGGATTCCGTTTGCGGGTACAGCGCCCAGCCGATGTCCTCGATGAGCGACTTGTCCAGGCTGCCTGCCTCCACGCTTGCGTTGGTTGCTGGCCAGACGAAGGGCCAGTTGACCATGAACGAGCCCTTGTCGCCCTGGAACTGGAGCATCGATTCGTTTTCCGCCTGGGTCGGCAGACCCGGCCCGCCCAGCCCCTGCTTGCCGATGGTCGAGACGATCTGCGCCGCCTTGGTGCCGGCCTCGGATTCGAGTCCGAGGCGGATGTCATCGGCCGAGGCTTCGGGGTTCTGAACGATGTGGCCGCCGCCGGATTCCACCAGCGCGTTGACCCAGACCGTCATGGATTCGGCCAGGGCACCTTGGACTCCGAGGTATTTCTTCTCGTCCTTTGCCGCCGAGATCAGCTGGTCCCAGGTGACCGGCTTGGACATGTCCAGCCCTGCGGCCTTCGCCACCGATTTGCGGTACCAGAGGATCTGGGTGTTGGCCCAGAACGGCACAGTGACCAGGCTGCCCTTCCACCGGGCTCCGGCGAGCGCGCCGTCCAGGGTGTGTTGGGTCGTCTTCTCGGCGGTGTCCGCGGGAACGGGGGCCAGGAAGCCGGGCTCGGCCAGTTCCGGGATGAACGGCGGGTCCAGGCTCATGATGTCCATCGAGGTGTCGCTGGCTGCCAGGCGGCGGGCGAGTTGCTCGCGCTGTGCCGCGGCGTCGGAGGGCAGCAGCGTGGTCTCGATCCTGTACTTCCCATCGGCCGCTGCCGTGCACTTCTTGGCGATGGCGGCTTGGCCGCCATCATCGGGGTTGATGTACCAGGTCAGCACCGGTGTCGAGTCCGCCGGTCCGCAGCCGGAGAGCAACAGCGCCGACGCGGCGGCAGCCACCCCCGCCCACCGTGTACCGCGCGACAGCCGGCCGCGCCTTGAATGTCCTGGCATCAGCAAGAGCCTCCCCGTCAATGTCGGCGGTGCCCACACCCATCCGGTCCGGTGGGGCCTTGAAGCTGAGACTATGCCCTGAATGTGCTTTACGCCACAGGTGAATTCCGTCGCGCGTGTCGCGCGGCATGAGGCCGGGCGCCGCCCCGGGCACGACAGAGCCCGCTACCGCAGAAGGCGGTGGCGGGCCTGGGAGCCGGTCAGCCGGCGTCGTACCGTTCGTCGTCGTCGGGGCGGCGGTCCGGGTCCCGGGCATCGTTGCCGCTGCCGTCCGGGACGCCGCGCGGTTCGACCGTGCGGATGGTCTCGCCGGGCTCGCCGGGGACATCCACCAGTTCCCCCTCGGCACCCCCGACGGTCCGGTGCTCGGCGTCGTCGTTTCCGGGGCCATCCGCACCGAGGAACGACGGATCCGAAGAAGCCGTCTGGTCCTCGTCCGGGCCGTTCCCGGTCTGGGTCGGGTCATTCTTTTCGTCGTTGGACATTCGTGCCACCTTCCTCGGGGAAATCCAGTGCACCGGGGCCCCGCAGGCGCCGGTAGATGCCGTAGGCCACCATCACGAGACCGAGGATGACGCCCAGCCACACCGGACTGGCCATGGAGGCCCCATTCATGGCCTGGATCAGGATGTAGGCACCGAAAACGATGACGACGATGGCGCCGGACAGCGCCAGCTTCATCCCGGCCGGTTGCATGTTCCGCGGCCAGCGGGAACTCTTGTTGTCTGACACGGCCTCTCCCAACTCTCGCTGTGCGGACTTCAGGAATTTCGCAGGGACTTGATCAACTCGTCCTTGTTCTGGTCGGAATACCCCGACAAGCCGATCTCCTTGGCGCGGGATTTCAGTTCGTCGACCGTCCAGTCCTCGTAGCTACCGGACTCGCCCCCGCGTTCGCCGACCTCGTCGCGACCGTCACGGGCGGCGGCGTTGGCGATGCGTGCAGACTTCTGCTTCGAGTTGCCCTCGTCACGCAGTTCCTCGTAGAGATGCTCGTCTTTGATCCTGTCAGCCATCTGGTGCTCCTTTCGGCAGCTGGTCCCCCAAGCCTATGCACTGTCCGGCGAAGGTCAACGTCCAGCGTCCCGCCATGGCACCTCGCCGGCGCGGATCAGCCAACCGTGAACTGCAACCGCTGCAGCCCGCTGGACCCGTTGGGTGCCGGATTCGCGCGTTCGGCGGTCTGGACGGTTCCCTCGGCGTCAATGGCGCGGACCGTGGCGGAATGGGTCCCGGGCTGCGCATTCTTCCAGGCGTACGACCACTGGCGCCACGTGTCGACGGTGGCCTCGGCCGCCAAGTCGGCGGCCTGCCAGTCGCCGTCGTCGATCTTGACCTCCACGGCCTTGATGCCCGTGGTCTGGGCCCAGGCGGTGCCGCCCAGCATGACGGTTCCCGGGGCGACCGTCGCGAAGGGCCGCGGGACGTCGACGCGGGAGGAGAGCTTGATCGGCCCATGGTCGGACCATCCCCGGGTGGTCCAGTAGCCGGTCTTGTCGGCGAACCTCGTGACCTCCAGGTCCACGACCCACTTGGTGGCCGAGACGTAGCCGTAGAGGCCGGGGACGACCATGCGCACGGGGTAGCCGTGTTCGAGCGGGAGGGGTTCGCCGTTCATGCCGACCGCGAGCAAGGCGTTGCGCTCGTCGGTCAGCACCTCCAGGGGTGTGGAGGCGCTGAATCCGTCGATGCTGGTGGACAGGACCATGTCGGCACCGGCCTGTGGACGGGCGCGTTCGAGGACCTTACGCAGCGGGTAGCCGAGCCACTTGGCGTTGCCGACCAGATCCCCGCCGACCGGGTTGGAAACACAAGTCAGCGTCAGCCACGTTTCCTCGAGGTCCATGCCCAGCAGCTCGTCGAAGCCGATGGTGAATTCCTCGTCCACCATGCCGTGCACCCGCAGGCTCCAGCTGGCCGGGTCAACCCGCGGAACGGCCAACGCGGTGTCGATCCGGTAGAACTGGGAGTTCGGGGTGACGAAGGCCGGCATGCCCTTGACGTCGGACGCGACCCCCTGGGGCAGCGGCTTTGCCTGCTTGACCGGGCTCGGCAGCTTCAGGGCCTCACGGGTGGTCTCGGCGGTATTGCGGATGGCGGACAGCGCGCGCCCGCCGGCCAGCAAGGCGGCGGCACCGACGGCGCCGACGAGTGATCCGAGGAGGAAACCACGCCGGGACGAGGGTGCCACGGTCCGGCCGGTGGCCACCGGACCGCCGGTCACCGTGGCGTCGCCGGTCACCGTGGCGGTGGCGGTCGCGGTGGCAGCGAGATGTGCGAGGTACCGCAGGGCGAGGATCCCGGCAATCGTGCCGACAACTGTCGGGACGATGTCCAGGACGCCGGAGGCCGGCCGCGAGAGCACGCTGGCCGACATGCCCACGCCCAGGAGGACGATGACACCGCTCGCCGCTGCCGGACGCGTCCGGGCCAACAGCCCGGTCCCCGCAGCGACGAGCGCCGCGACGATTCCCATGGACACGAAGAGCGCCAGCTTGTCGTTGGTGCCGAACAGACCGATGGCGAAGTCCTTGAGCCACGCCGGGGTGATGTCGATGAAGGTCTGGCCCAGCGCGACCAGCGGCGAGGAGGTCGTGGAGAAGAAGGCCGCGACGAGTTCGGCGACCCCGAAGAGCAGGGCAGCGGACACCAGCCCGGCGAGGGCAAAACGCCACCACCGCAGCTGCTGCCGGATGCGGCCCGGCCGCGTCGTGCGTTCGCGGGGCGTGCTGTGCGTTTCCATGGTTGACCTTCCTCGGTCTCCGGTGGCCCCGTCCGCGCCGCGGCGTGGGCCTGCTTCTATGATCGCCCGTGCGGGCCGTGCCGCCGACTTCTCGACGGCACGACCCGATCCCCGGCTGTGGGGTCAGGCCTTCTTGCGGCCCAGGATGCTGCCGAGGGCGACCATCGCGGCACCCAGGACGAGGTGGAGCCAGTTGTCGGCGTCGTTCAGCGGCACGAAGTTCGCCGGCGAGCCGTGGCCGACCAGCAGGCCGTAGATCCACAGCACCAGGTAGATGATGCCGCCGATGACCAGGTACCGCTTGGCCGACAGCGGTCCGCGGGCGAAGGTGAGTCCGGCGACGCCGAACAGCAGGTGGACGATGTTGTGCAGGATCGACACCTGGAACAGGCCCAGCAGCATGGCCCCCGAATGGTGGCCCGCGAAGGTCAGTTCACCGACGTTGGTGGTGATGCCCGGGACGAAGCCGAGCACGCCGACCAGCAGGAAGGCAGCGCCCACCACGAGGGCGGCCAGCTGGACATGGGTGCGGCGGGTTGTGGTGGCGTGTGTGGAAACCATGGTCGTACTCCTTGGGTGCGCCGCCCCGGATGAGCCCCGGGGCGTATGACACCTGTACTTCGGAGCCGGAGGTACCACGGATTGGACCCGGCGACGATTTCTTGCCGGTGGCACCCGGATGCCGGCGGGCCGTCCCGCAGGACTACAGTTTCTGCAGCATGATCGGATCGGAGGTGGGCTGCTTCGAGCCCTGCGCCGGTTCGACGGTGATGCCCAGATGCGTGGCCGAGGCCACCGAGCCCTCGAACAGCGTCGTTCCCGTGCCGTCCAGCATGCCCATGGGCGTGGCACCCTGGTCGCCGATGAGCCAGAGCTCGTACCCCTTGTCGGAGGGCAGGGCGGGCAGGTCGTGCGCCGTCAAGGCGGCCAGGCCGGCCGATGCCGAATACGCGATCGTCACCGCGGCGCCGTCGTCCATCTGCTGGGTCGCGGTTTTCATGTCGGACGCAGCGGTGAGCTGTTGCAGCTGCTGCTGGTGGGCACCCAGGGCGGCCACATGTTGTTCGAGCTGTTCCTGCTGGTGGTTCTGGTTGACGACGACACCGGTCAGGCCACCGGCGGCCAGCAGGAAGGTCGCGGCGGCAGCGGCCAGGAACTTGGTCGAGCGCGGCATCCGCCCGGCACGGTCGGCGCGGCGTGCACGCTCCCGGCCCAGGTCGAGGACACCGGCGGCCGGGGCCAAGGGGGCGGCAACGTCTGGGGTGCCCGACGGATTGTCGGCCGGCAGCTGGGGGGTCTGCCGGATGGCCGCCATGATGTTGGCCTTCACGTGCGCCGGAGGGGCCACCGGGGTGGTCTGCCCGGCCAGCAGGGCCGCGGTCTCGCTGAGCGAGCGGACCTCGTGGAGCGCGTCCTCGGAGCCGACGACGGCGGATTCGAATTCCTCGCGCTCTGCAGGGTCCAGGGCGTTGAGCGCGTAGGCACCAGTGAGCAGGTGCAGTTGCCGGTCCATCACGCCACTCCTAACTGGTCTCTGAGTCTGATCATGCCATCGCGTATCCGTGTCTTGACGGTCCCCACGGGGACCTCGAGGAGTTTGGCGACCTCCTGGTGGGTGTAACCGCCGTAGTAGGCGAGTTCGATGGCCTTGCGCTGGGCGTCGGAGAGGTTCTTCAACGCCGACTGCACCCGTTCTCCCTCGAGGTGGGCCTCGACGGTGTCCTGGACGTCGTCGTAGCTTTCCTCGAATTCCATGGCGCCCTGCCGCAGGTCCCGGTCCCGGCTGCTTTGGCTGGCCCGGACCCGGTCCACGGCCCGGCGGTGGGCCATGACCATGATCCAGGAGACGGCCCGTCCTCGGTCCGCGTCGTACCGGGCGGCCTGCTGCCAGACCTCCACGAAGACCTCCTGGAGGACCTCCTCGCACTGGGACTCATCGCGCAGTACCCGGCGGATGAGTCCGAAGACCCGCGCCGAGACGTCGTCGTACAAGGCCTCGAAGGCGGTTTCGTCGCCGCCGGCAATGCGTTGGATGAGTTCCTCGTGGTTGGTGGGTGCGGGTTCCTCCGCAGTCCGGGCCCAAGGCATTCTCATGGGATCAAGTCTTACATGCCTTGCGTCCTGTCGAAAACACGATGCGACCTCCTGCGATGGCCTTCCGTGGTCCGGTGGTGCGTTGCGGGGCCCCGGGGGGTGGAAGACGACGGGCTCCGGCGGTGGGAACCGCCGGAGCCCGATGTCCATCGTTGATCCAGCGCTACTTCTTGGCCGGCGGCATCAGCACCGAGTCGATGAGGTAGACGGTGGCGTTGGCGGTCTTCACGCCGCCGCAGATGACGGAGGCGTCGTTGACCTTCAGGTCGTCTCCGCTGCCGGTGACCTTGAGGGTGTCGCCTTCGACGGTCTTGTGGGTTCCGGCGATCTTATCGGGGGCGATCTGGCCGGGGACCACGTGGTAGGTCAGGACCTTGGTGAGCATGTCGGAATCCTCGACCACGGCGTTGAGGTCCTTCTTCGGGATGGCGGCGAACGCGTCGTCGACCGGGGCGAAGACGGTGAACTCGTCGCCGTTGAGGGTGTCGACCAGGTCGACGTCGGGGTTCAGCTCGCCCGAGACGGCCTTCGTTAGGGTCTTGAGCATCGGGTTGTTCGAGGCGGCGACGGCCACCGGATCCTGGGCCATGCCGGCCACCGAGCCCTTGCCGTCCGGGACGGCCTTGGCGTAGGCCTCGCAGCCGGGGCCGACCAGGTTGGCGGCCGGGTCCATGTCAGAGGACATCGACGAGGACGAGCCCGACGAGGACTCCGACATGGGTGCGGACGAGGAGGACTCCATCGACATCGACGAGGACTCGCCCGAACCGGAATCGCTGCCCTCGGCGCAGGCACTCAGGCTCAGGGAGCCGATGGCGAGCAGGCCGAACAGTGCTGCGTACTTGCGGTTCATGGTCTTCATGACACTTCTCCTTGCTGGAGCGGCTGATGCCGCCGTGCGTCCCGTTCCCCCTGACGGGGTGGGCTGTCATGGAGTCATTCGGAGCCGGCGGGCCGGCGGATTGGACGGATCGAAAAGTATTTTCGCCGCGGTGCCGCCAATACACCATGGCGACCCTCCTTGTCCAGCCACGGGCATGGGGAGAACTCCCCATCGCGGGCCACCGGTGGTTACCCTAGGGTAGAACCCATCGGCATCGGAGCTGTTTTCCCCCCAAGATTGCTCCGATGCCGAGACCTCTTCCGCGTGGGGAGGCGGCCCGTGAACCGGACCGCCTCCCCACGTTTTTTAATCCCCGGGCTTTAATCCCCCGGGCAGCTCACCCCTCCAGTCGGGCGCGCAGATCGGAGAAGGCCCTGGCATAGGCCGTGGACTCCAGATAGTGGCCGTGGGTGGCGGGGACGAACTGGTACGCGTGCTCACGATACGTCGCCGCGGCCCGGTCCATCGTGGTTCCCGCGGGGGCATATCGCGCGGGAAACCCCAGCGGATCCGTCACCCGGTACAGATTCAGCCACCGTTGCCCCAAGATGCTGCCCAGTGAACCGGGGAGCCCTACGACGGGGCCCGGTCCGTCGGCATCCCCACCCCACGACAGTTCCAGTTCCCCGGCCACCGTGGGCGGGAAGGGGTCGTGCGCGGTCGGCGAGGGCGGTCCTGCCGGGACGATCGTGAGCACGTCGGGTCCGCAGACTGCAGGAAAGAACCGGGAGAAGTAGCGGCGCAGCTGGCACCCGTAGCTCACCAGCCCCACCCGCTCCCGCTCCGCCGCCCCCAGCCCCCGTGAGCCCAGCTGGAACAGGGCGGCCACGGCGAGGACGATGCCCATCGAATGCGCCGAGAGGACCAATTGGCGTGTGCCGGTTCCGGGGGCGGCCGGTTCCGCGGACCCCGGCTCGTGGCGTTGCTCCGGGTCGCCGGCGGCAAACCAGTCCACGATCCGATCGGCCAGCTCGGGGACCACGCGTTCGGCGTAGCAGGAGGGCCCGAACGGGTGGGCCTGCGTGGGCAAAAAGCACATCAGATCCCACAACAGCCCCAGCGGGCGGGCGTCGGAGCGACGCGAGAGCAGGTACAGGAGCACGACGGCGGCCATCGAGGCCCACAGCCCGGCATCGCCGAGCCCGCGCAGCACCGGCCACACCGCCTCGGCCCCCGGGGCCCCGTCCCGCGGGGCCAGCAGCAGCGCGCACCAGCCCACGCAGATCCCCACGAACACCGCCCAGCCGAGCCAGCCGATGAAGATCTCCATGCGCCGCAACAGCGCGGCCCGCCGTCGGGCCCGGTGGACTGCTTCGGCGGCATGGGTGGTCATCGGGCCCGTCGTCCAGTTCCCGGCCTGGCGCACCAGCTCCGCACGGATGCCAGCCACCTCCGCGGCCCGCAGTCCGCGGCCACGCCACTGAATTCCGGCTTGGCGCACACCCAGCCAGCCCGCGGCCACCACCAGCAACACCAGGAATCCTGCACCCTGCATCACGTAGACCCGCGGAGGCTTCGGGCCGCCCAGCACCCAGCCGGCACCGAGGACGACGGCGAAGGAGAGCACCAGGGCGAACCCGGCTGCGAGGGAGCCCAGCACGAACGGGCCCCTGCCGTTCCACCCCAGCGTGTCGCGTCCGGTCCGGGGTTCCCCGGGTGCCTCGTTGCCCGGCAGGTGACGGGCGATGGCCGAAGCCTGGAAGAGCAGCACCAGCAGGGTCCCCGCGATGGCCAGCACGATCACCGTGGCCGCCAACGCCCCGGCACGGCCACCCCGCCCCGCCTGCGGATCCACCCATCCCAAGACCATGACCGCGGCCAACACCACCGCCCCGGCCACCAGGTAGGCGACGTGGCGTCGGGGCCGGTCCCCCGAGACCTGGGCCTGGGGGTGGATGATCCAGACGGCCCCGCCGACGGTGAGCAGCACGGCCACGCAGGTGCCCGCCATCCAGCCAAGTCCCCCGGCTCCGTCACCGGGGCCACCGAAACCACCGACGCCATCCACATGGTCGAAGGCCAGGATCGCCGCCAACCAGGACAAGGCAGCACCGCAGTGGATCCGCCGCAGCCGCCCCATGCCGGAGCCCACCAGCCAGATGTCGCGTTGGGCCAGCAGCGGCGCGCCCTCGGTCACGGCGTCCCCGGAGTCCGGGGGGACGCGTCCGGGACGGGAGGGGCCGGTGAGATAGCGGGTGCGCCCGAGCATCGGCAAAAGGACCACGACGGCGAGGGCCAGCAGCGGCAGGACCATCAACAGGGAGTCCCGGGCGCCGGTGCCCCACCCGGCCAGCGGGGCCAGGAAGGTCTTCACCGCGGGGCAGCTGGTGCCCGCGCCCGCTGCACCGAAGCATTGCCGGGCCATCATGTCCAGGGCGACGGTGGCCGCCGTCGTGATGAAGAGCAGGCTCAGCAGCAGCCCGTACATCCTCAGGGTCCCCGCACCGCGACCGGTACTGATGGTGTGGGCGATCCAGCGGTGCTGCCCATCTGTGGTGTTCCCGGGCCCAGGTGCCCTCCCCGATCCGATCTGCGTCCGGGACCAGTACGCCGTATTGGCCAGGCCGAAGGGGGCCAGCGCGAACCACAGGGCCTTGACGAGTGCGTCGCCGATCCGCCCCAGGCCCGGCAACCCGGTGAACCGGGCCAGCCGACCCCAGGCATAGGCTTCCACCCTCCGGTCCTCGGGGGCGGTGCGTGGCAGCGGGGTCCGGTAGGTGGAGAATCCGGCCAACTGGTCGCCCCGGGTGGCCACCACCCGATCGGGAGTGGTCTCCAGCATCTCGTAGGCCGGGGTGTTCAGGACCCCGTGGATGCGCAGTTCCAGCAGTTCGGCTCCGCCCGTGGCGGCCTCGTCCCCGATTCCCATCCCAACCCCTTCCGGCATTCATCGCTGGTGCCAGTGAACCACGCCGGAGGGTCGGGTGGGCGCCGGACCGCGCTCGGCTGACAGGCCGTCGACGATGGCCGTAGAGTGCGGACATGGACGCAAACACACCACAGCATTCCACCGTGGACGGCCCCGTCGTGGACGAGGCCGGGGTGCGGGACCTCGAGGCCTGGTGGCGCGCGGCCAACTACCTCTCCGCGGGCCAGATCTACCTGCGCGACAACCCGTTGTTGCGCCGTGACCTGGAACCCTCGGACATCAAGACCCGCCTGCTGGGCCACTGGGGCACCACCCCAGGGCTGAACTTCATCTACGCGCACCTGAACCGGGCCATCATCTCCGGCGGCCAGCAGGTGCTCTTCGTCACCGGCCCCGGCCACGGAGGCCCGGCCAACGTGGCCAACACCTACCTGGAGGGCACCTACACCGGGATCTACCCGGAGATCACCCGCGACGAGGAGGGCCTGCGCAAGCTCTTCCACCAGTTCTCCTACCCTGGCGGCATCCCCAGCCACGCCGCACCGGAAACCCCCGGATCCATCAACGAGGGCGGCGAACTCGGCTATTCGCTGGCCCACGCGTTCGGCACGGTGTTCGACAACCCCGATCTGGTCAGCGCCTGCGTCATCGGCGACGGCGAGGCGGAGACCGGCCCGCTGAACGGGGCCTGGCACTCGGTGGCGTTCCTGGACCCAGTGCACGACGGCGCCGTGCTGCCCATCCTGCACCTGAACGGCTACAAGATCGCCAACCCCACGGTCCTGGCCCGGATGCCCGAGGAACGGCTGCGCAAGTACTTCGAGGGGCTGGGCTATGCCCCCCGGTTCGTCACCGTGGCCGACCCCGCCGACCATGAGCGGGCGCACCTTGGCTTCGCGGCGGCACTTGATGCGGCGCTACAGGACATCACCTCCATCCAACACCGGGCCCGCACCGCTGCCACAACGGACGGGGGCCGCGACGCCGCATCCGGGCAACCGGCCTGGCCGATGATCGTCTTCCGCTCCCCGAAAGGCTGGACCGGCCCCGACATGGTCGACGGGGACCAGGTCGAGGGGACCTGGCGGGCCCACCAGGTCCCCCTTCCCCACGTCCGCGAGGATCCCGGCCATCTGGCGCAGCTGCAGGACTGGCTGCGGTCCTACGGGCCCGACGAGCTCTTCGACGCCGACGGCGCGCCCCGCCCCGACACCGTGCGGCTCACCCCACCGCCCGCCCTGCGGATGGGCGCCGCCCCGGCATCCAACGGCGGGACGGTGCTCAGCGAACTCGTGATCCCCGACATCGCCGACCACGCACTGGCGGTCCCGGAGCCGGGCACCGAACGCGCCGGTGCGATGACCGTCCTCGGCGGGTGGATCCGCGATCTCATCACCGCCAACCCGCACACCTTCCGCCTCTTTGGCCCGGACGAGACGGCCTCCAACCGGCTCTCTGCCGTCTACGAGGCCACCGAAAAGGTCTGGCAGTCCCGCCTGGAAGACACCGACGAGCACCTGGCCCGCGCCGGACGGGTCATGGAGGTGCTCAGCGAACACCTCTGCCAGGGCTGGCTGGAGGGGTACCTGCTCTCGGGCCGGCATGGGATCTTCACCTGCTACGAGGCGTTCGTGCACATCGTGGACTCCATGTTCAACCAGCACGCCAAATGGCTCGAATCCCACCGCAAACTCGCCTGGCGTGCCCCCGTGGCCAGCCTGAACTACCTGCTCTCCTCCCATGTCTGGCAGCAGGACCACAACGGGTTCTCCCATCAGGACCCGGGGTTCATCGACGTCGTGGTCAACAAGAAGCCCGAAGTGGTGCGCGTCTACCTGCCGGTGGATGCCAATACCCTGCTGGTGACCATGGACCATGTGATGCGCACCCGCGACTATGTCAACGTCGTCGTCGCCGGGAAGGCGCCGGCCCTGCAGTGGCTGGGCCTGGACGAGGCGGTCGAGCACTGCGCCGCGGGCATCGGCACGTGGGGTTTTGCCGGCTCCGGGGACGAGGCCGCCGCCGAACCCGATGTGGTGCTCGGCTGTGCCGGGGATGTCCCCACCGCCGAGGCCGTCGCCGCCGCCGACCTGTTGCGCCGGGACGCGCCGGGGCTGCGCATCCGGGTGGTCAACGTGATCGACCTGATGCGTTTGCAGGACGACGGCGAACACCCCCACGGACTGCCCGACGCCGAATTCGATGCCTTCTTCACACGGGACAAGCCGGTCATCTTCGCCTACCACGGCTACCCGTGGCTGATCCACCGGCTCACCTACCGCCGGGCCAACCACCACAACATCCACGTGCGGGGCTATGTCGAGGAGGGCACGACGACGACCGGGTTCGACATGGCGATGCTCAACCGCATCGACAGGTTCCACCTGGCCCTGGACGTGCTGGACCGGGTCCCCGGGATGGACGAACGCTACCCGGGGCTGCGCCAACGCTACGAGCAGGCGCTGGTCGACGCACGGGGCCACACGAGGATGTACGGCGAAGACGCACCGGAGATCACCGGCTGGACGCTCTGACCCGCCGGCACGGCGGGGTTCGGAACCCGCCGTGCACCCGTGCGGGGGTTACGGGGTGGACTTGCCGCCGTTGACGTTCAGGGTCTCCCCCACGACGTAGCTCGACTCCGCCGAGGCGAGGAACACATAGGCCGGGGCCAACTCCACCGGCTGCCCGGCACGACCCAGCGGGACGTTGTGGCCGAACTCCGGCAGCGCCTCCTTGGGCTGGCCGTCCGAGACCTGCAACGGCGTCCAGATCGGCCCCGGAGCCACGGCATTCACACGGATCCCGCGCGGCGCCAGCTGCGTGGCCAGGCCCTTGGTGAACGCGTTGATGGCCGCCTTGGTGGAGGCGTAGTCCAGCAGCTGGGGTGAGGGCTCGTACGCCTGCACGGAGGTGGTGTTGATGATGCTGGCCCCATCGGGGAGGTGTTTGAGCGCCGCACGGCACAGCGAGAACATCGCCTGGATGTTGACCTGGAAGGTCTGCGCCACCTGTTCGTCGTCGAGGTCCTCGAGCTGCTCGACGGCGATCTGCTTGCCGGCGTTGTTCACCAGGATGTCCAGGCCGCCCAGCCCCTCGGCCGCCCGGTCCACCAGCGTGTTGCGGTAGTCCGCCTCGAGCAGGTCCCCCGCCAGGCCCACGCCGACACGCCCCTCGGCCTCGATGACGGAGATGACGTGCCGGGCGTCCTCCTCCTCGGCCGGAAGATAGGCGATGGCGACGTCGGCACCTTCGCGGGCGAAGGCGATGGCCACTGCCGCTCCGATGCCCGAATCGCCACCGGTCACCAGCGCCTTGCGCCCCGTGAGCCGGCCCGTGCCCACGTAGGTATCCTCACCGTGGTCGGCCTTCGGCTCCAGCTGGGCGTCGAGTCCGGGTTCGGGCTGGTCCTGTTTCGGCGGCGAGATCTTCGGGTACCGCGTCACCGGGTTGTCCAGCCGCAGCTGGGCCTGGGCATCTTGCGGGTTTGATGGGCGCTGTTCCATGCCGGTGGCCTCCGATGTTCCTCGATGGTGCTTCCTGCGACCACGCTAGGCGACACGGTGGGGCCGGGCAACGATTCGTGCAGCCCCACCTCACTCCCAGCGGACCTGCCCGGGGGTCTTGTCGGGCCGCCAACCGCGCCAGACGGGGTGGCGCAACCGGCCCTCACCGGTGAGCTCGCTGAACCTGACTTCGCCCACCAGCTGCGGCGAGACCCAGGTGGCATCCCGTCGATCAGCTGCCGGCACGTCGTCGGCCGGCGGCGTCTTGCGGGTGATGCGCCCCAACCGGGTGCGTGCCGCCTCCAGCTCCGCTGCGGAGAAGCCGGTGCCCACCCGCCCAACATAGTGCAGGGCACCGCCGTCGTTCACTGCCACCAGCAGCGAGCCGATGCTGCCGCTGCGCGATCCGGCCCCGGCCCGCCAACCGATGACGACCACCTCTTGGTGTTTCTCGTGCTTGATCTTGATCCACCCGTGGCTGCGTTTGCCGGGTAGGTAGCGGCCATCGGTCCGCTTGGCGACGAGTCCTTCCAGGCGCAGTTCGCTGCTGGTGTCGATGGCGTCCTGCAGGGTGCCGGTGTGGGCGATGGGGAGGTGGATGTGTTCGCCCTCGGTGACCGCGTCGAACAGGGCGGTGCGGCGTTCGGAGTACGGCGAACGCATCAGGTGCCGGATGCCGTCCCCGGTGGCTGCACCCGGGAGACGGAGCGCGTCGAAGGCCATGAAATGCACCGGGATCTTGCCGGCCAGCGCCTCGACGTCGCGCTTCTTGCCGGGACTCATCCGCTGCTGGAGGCGAGAGAAATCGGGCCGGCCGGAGGAGTCCAGGGCCACGATCTCACCGTCGAGCAGCGCACCGTCGCCGACCAGGCCTGCCAGTTCCTGCAGTTCGGGGTAGCTGGCCGTCATGTCCTTGCCGTTGCGGCTATGAAGCGTCACGGCACCGTCGGCGACGGCGGCGAGGGCCCGTACGCCGTCCCATTTCATCTCAAAGGCCCATTGCTCGTCCTCCGCCAGGTCTGCGGGCGAACCCTTCGTGGCGAGCATCGGGGCCGGAAGCCCGGCGGCGTCGGGGGCGTCCGCCAGGGGGCCGTCCGGAGGGCCGTCCGGGGCGGGTTGGTCCTCCATCAGGTGGATGAGCCAGTTCTTCTCCGCGCCCATGCCCGGGGCGTTGACCAGCGCGTAGCGGCGCGGGACCCCGCCGAGGCCGCCGTCGGGGCGCCCGTGCAGCACGGCGATGACCTCCTTGGACTCCCGCCATTTCTCGAGTTCACACGTTCCGTGGTCCCAGAGCGTGACCTTCCCGGCCCCGTATTGCCCCTTGGGGATGGTCCCCTCGAACGATCCGTAGTCCAGCGGGTGGTCCTCCGTCATGACAGCCAGCCGGTTCTGCCCGGTGTCCAGTGGTGGGCCCTTGGGCACGGCCCAGGAAACGAGCACCCCGGAGTGCTCCAGCCGGAAGTCCCAGTGCAGGCTCGAGGCGCGGTGTTCCTGGATGACGAAGGTTGGTGCGCCGTCCCGCCGCCGTGCCGGCTCGGCGGGCACGGGTTCGGGCGTCTGGGACGCATCGCGCATGGAGCGGAATTTCCCGAGCCGGTCCTCGGCGGTGGCGCCGGACCAGCCTTGGTCGGCCAGGGGGTCGATACCGTCCGCGACGCGTTCGAGCACCTCCGTGTAATCGAGCTGGCGCAGCTTCGGGTCCTCGATTTCCTTCCAGGTGCGCGGGGCGGCGACCAAGGGGCGGGACCTCCCGCGCAGCGAGTAGGGGCAGATGGTGGTCTTGGCCGCGCTGTTCTGGCTCCAGTCGACCAACACCTTGCCCGATCGCCGGGACTTCTTCATGTCCGAGACCACCAGATCCGGGTGGTCCGCCTCCAGCGAGCGGGCCAGTTCGTGGGCCACCTCCGAAACCTGGTCGGAGGTGTAGCTGCCATCGAGGGGCGCATACAGGTGGATGCCCTTGGATCCCGAGGTCACGGGCACGCTGTCCATGCCCATCCCCTTGAGCAGTGCACGGCACAGCAACGCGGTCTCGGCGCATTCCGGCAGGCCGGCTCCCTCCCCCGGGTCCAGATCCAACACCAGCCGGTCGGGGTTGGCCGCAGTGCCCTCGGGGGTGAACCGCCATTGCGGGACGTGCAGTTCCAACGCGGCCAACTGCCCGAACCAGGCCAGCACGGCCGGCTCGTTGGCCAACGGGTAGGTGTTGGCGTGGTCACGGTGCTCCAGTTCCCTGCGCGGAATCCAGTCCGGAGCCGAATCCTCCAGGTCCTTGCGGAAGAAGACCTGGCCGGGTTTTTCCTGCGTGCCGACACCATTGACCCAGCGTTTGCGGGTCACCGGACGCCAGATCGCCTGCGGGATGAGCACGGGCGCCACCTCGGCCAGGTAGCGCAGGACGTCGGCTTTGGTAGTGCCGGTCTCCGGATAGAGCACCTTGTCGAGATTGCTGATCTTCAACTGACGACCGGAAATCCCGACCGTTTGCTCATTCGTCCGTGGTGACAAGGCCTTTCCTTCCGTCACGTTCCACTGTGCCGCGAAATGCCGGTCTTGGCGATGGCGGGCGCCCGAGACGCGCCGCGAATGCTGGCGCCACGGTGGAACCGATGTTTCACTGGGCACATGAGGGCAATCTGGACGGGCGCTGTCGCCTTCGGCCTGGTCAACGTGCCGGTCAAGGCCTACGGTGCCATCGAGGACCACGACGTCGACCTGCATCAGGTGCACGACGCTGATGGCGGGCGGATCCGCTACCAGCGCCGGTGCGAGGTGTGTGGGAAGAAGATCGACTACGAGCACATCGACAAGGCCCATGAAGACGGCGATCGCACCGTGGTGCTCACGGACGAGGACATGGAGGCGCTGCCCGCGGAGAAGAGCCGCGAGATCGAAGTCGTCCAGTTCGTCCCGCACGACCAGATCGATCCACTGATGCTCGAACGCAGCTACTACCTCGAGCCGGATTCGAAGTCGCCGAAGGCCTACAAGCTCTTGCGCCAGACCTTGGAGGACACCGAACGGATCGCGATCGTGAGGTTCGCATTACGCCAGAAGACGCGCCTCGGGCTGCTGCGTGTGCGGGGCAAGGTCCTGGTGTTGCAGTCGATGCTCTGGGCCGATGAGGTGCGGGAAGTCGACTTCCCGGCCACCCAGTCGGCCACGAAGATCAGCGACAAGGAACTGAAGATGTCAGCGGCCTTGGTGGAGCAGTTCAGCAACGACTTCACCCCCGGGGACTTCGAGGACGAGTACCAGCTCGAGCTGCGCACCCTCATCGACGAGAAGATCAAGCAGGGCGACTCGCTGGACACGGACGCCACCTTCGGGGACCAGGAGGCCGCCCGCGACGATGCGGGGTCCGGGTCCGGGGACGTCATCGACCTGATGGAGGCGCTGAAGCGCAGCGTCGAGAAGAAACGATCCGGCGGCGCCGGCAACACATCGAAGTCCGAGACGAAATCCGGCGGCAAGAAATCCAGCGGCAAGAAATCCAGCGGGAAGAAACCCGCTGGAAAGAAGGCAGCGCCCGCCAGCGCGGCGAAGGACAAGAAGGCGCAGTCGACCGGCAAGAAGGACGCGTCGAAAAAAGGTGCCTAGGTCTTGCCGCCGACGAGGCCCGATCGAAAGCCGCACCCCGTGATCGACGAGCCCAGGGAGGCAACTATGGAAACACCCACCGTGCTCTTGAGCACCGCGGCCCCGATACCGGCCGCTGGCGGGGCCACCGCGGCCTGGCTGCACGCCGCGGCACGCTGCGCGGGAGACCCCTCGCCAATGCTCGCGGCACTGCGGAACACCCCCGGGCCACCGCCCGTTCCCGGCACCGGTGCAACCTTGTCGCTGTGGGAGCTGCTGGCCTCTGTCGCCGCCCTGGACCTGACGGCAGCGCGCACCCTGGAACCCCATCTGGACGCTGCCGCCATCCTCGACCAAGCCGGCATCGCCTGGGTTCCCGGCACCACGTGGGGTGTCTTCGCCGCCGAGGGCCCCGGCCTGAAACTGGAGGCCGGCGCCGAGGACGACGACGGCACCTGGCGATTACGCGGCGACAAGCCCTGGTGCTCCCTCGCCGGAAGCCTGGACCATGCGCTCATCACGGCAGCCGTACCCGGCGGACGCCGCGCCTTCACCGTTGATCTGCGCCAATCCGGCGTCGTGCCGGCGCCCTCGACGTGGGCCAGCCACGGCCTGGCCAACGTCCCCAGCGGGCCGATCCGGCTCGACGACGTTGCCGCCCGGCCAGTGGGCGGCACCGATTGGTACCTGCGACGCGACGGGTTCGCCTGGGGCGGGCTGGCCGTCGCCGCCTGCTGGTTCGGCGGGGCCGTCGGGCTGTACCGCACCCTGATCCAGTCGGCCACGCGCCGTGAGCCGGACCAATTGGCCCTGGCCTGGCTGGGCGAGGCCGATCGGCTTCTGGCCTCGGGGGCCGCTTTGCTGGCCGATGCAGCCCACCAGGTGGACGCCGGCCGTGTCGGGTGGGGTGTTGCCCACCGCGTTCGTGGCCACATCGCCAGCCTGTGCGGGCGCATGCTCTCCCTCACCGGCCAGTCCCTGGGCCCGGGACCGCTGACCTTCGATGCGGACCATGCACGCCGCGTTGCCGACCTGACCGTCTACGTGCGCCAACACCACGCAGCCCGCGATGATGCCTCCTTGGGCCGCCTCCTGCTCGAGGATTCGACAGCCGGGCAGGGCACTGGAGTCCGCCCATGGTGACCTTCAGCCATGACGACGCCGGCACCCCGGAAAGCACATGGGCCGACGCCGGAATCGGGCAGCTACCGGGGCTGGCAGCGGGAGTCGTCCCCGGTGACGGGGAACGCCTCATCGTGCTGGCCGCGCATCCCGACGACGAGTCCCTGGGCGCAGCCGGACTCATCCACAGCGCGCTCCACAGCGGGGCCACCGTGGAGGTCGTGATCTGCAGCGCCGGAGAGGCCTCGCATCCGCGCTCCCCCACGTACACGCCCACCCAGCTGGCCGCGTTGCGTCGCGGCGAACTAGATACGGCGCTGGGCAGGCTGCGGGAGGGGGCCCCGGATCCCCGACGGCTGAGCTGGTGCCACCTCGGCCTACCCGATGGGGACCTGGCCGCGAACGCCGGTGCCCTCGACGAGGCACTCGCCGCCGTCGTGGACGGGCCCGCCGACGGACCGTCGGCCCGGCCGTCCACCGGCCGGACCGTGATCGCCGCCCCCTACCGCCTCGACGCGCATGCGGACCACGACGCCGTCGGCTCCGCCGCGGCACGGCTTGCAACCCGGAAGCAGCTGGGATTGCTGGAGTTTCCGATCTGGTACTGGCACTGGGGAACACCGGAACGCACCGAATGGCGGGAGTGGCAAACACTGCGGCTGGATGCATCGGCCCGCGAGGCCAAGCGGGCGGCGCTGGGAGCACACCGCTCGCAAATCCTGCCACTCTCCTCTGCTCCCGGGGACGAAGTGCTCCTCAGCGGTGCATTCCAACGACATTTCCTGCGCCCCACCGAGACCTTCCGCTGGACCGCGCCGGCGCCGCGGGATTCCACGTCGGCGGCGCGGATCTTCGATGACCTGTACCGCCGCCGGCCCGATCCGTGGGACTACCTCGGAAGTGCCTACGAACACCGCAAGCGGGCCGTGACCCTGGCGTCCCTGCCCCGGCCACGTTATGACTTCGCCATCGAGGCGGGCTGTTCGATCGGGGTGCTCACCTCCGCTTTGGCAGAACGCTGCTCGCACGTCCTCGGGATCGATGCCAGCCAAGTGGCAATTGACGCGGCCAGCGACCGCGTCCGGCTGGCCGAGAACGTCGGACTGCTCCGCGCCGATCTTCCCGCCGGATGGCCACAGCAGGACCCGGGCACCGTCGACCTGGTGGTCCTCTCTGAAATCGGTTACTTCCTCAGCCGGGACGAGTGCAGGACGCTGCTCGACGTGGTGTCCAGAACGCTGTGCCCGGGGGGAGATCTGCTCTTGTGCCACTGGTTGCACCCCATCGATGGCTGGGAGCTCGACGGCAGTCAAGTACACGACATCGCCCGATCCCTCGGGTGGAAGCGGATGGTCGAGCACCGCGAAGAAGATTTCCTGCTCGAAGTCCTCCGCGCCCCGGGAGGTAGCGGTGGCTAGAACCGTGCCACGGATCGGACAGATCACCGTGATCGTTCCGGTACGCGATGAAGAGGAACTGCTCGGCGCAGCCCTGGACCATCTCCGCGCAGCCATGGACCACGTGGAAACCGACGGGCGGCGAAAGGCGCGGCTGGTCGTCGTCCTCGATGCCTGCACCGACAGCTCCGCGCGCATCGCCGAGGCCTTGGCCGGGGTGGATCCCCGGGTCCGGGTCATCCACACTGCGGTCCGCGCAGTGGGTGCCGCCCGCGATCTGGGGGTGCGCACCGCACTGGCGGCCCTTCCAGCGATGTCCCTGCGCCGGCACTGGATCGCCAACACGGATGCGGACACCCGGGTCCCGCCCGACTGGCTCCAGGTTTTCGCCGACGCCGCAGACGCCGGTGCCGACGCCCTGGTCGGCACTGTCGAGCCCGATGCCGGCGACCTCGGACGGCAACGCTTTCTGGCCTGGCAGTCGTTGTATGTCCGTCAGGACGGCCACCCGCACATCCACGGCGCCAATCTGGGCGTACGCGCTTCGACCTACTGCGAGGTCGGTGGATTCCCGCAGGTGCCCGGCGACGAGGACGTGCGCTTGGTCCATGCCCTTCGCGCCCATGGCGCGAATGTACGGTCCAGTGCCCAGCTCCACGTCATCACGTCGGGCAGGCTCCACGGACGAGTCGGCCACGGTTTCGCCGATTTCCTGGCCGGTCTTGCCGTCGACGACGGTGCTCCGGAGGCAAGGGTGCCGGCATCGACATCATTCGAGGACGCCGGCGACCACGCTCCCTAACGGCAGCCGGGTTATCGACCGGAACCAACCGGGCGCCCCCGCCCCGTTGCGGGCAGAGGCGCCTTCAGCGTGGGTTTCAGGCGTCAGGCAGGGTGGGCTCCTGGCTAGGCAAACCGTTCCCAGACCCTGTGCGATGCCAGCAGTTCCGCGATCGCTGGCACCGCATCGTCCGGGGATTCCTCCCGCACCCCCGGGGAGTCCGTGGGAAGTCCGGAACCGGACATGACATCCGCCCCCGGGCCGGCCAGGACGATGGCTTTGGCCTGCCGGAAGACCTCCTGCAGCAGGAGCACCAGCCGTGGGTCGAGGTCACCGCCCTGCGGTGGAACCACGGCTCCGGCCTTAGCGTCCAGGTCCGGCTTCGCGTCCGGTCCAGCCGCTGGTGCTGCAGCGAGGATCAGCGCATCGTATTCCATGGAACGGCCGGTCAGGAAGGTCCGGTCGACCGGCGATCCGTCGGCGAGCCGCCCACCGGTGGGGGCGATGAGCAGCGGTGTCATTCCTGCTGCGTGCGTGGCCGCCAACAGCGCCTCGATGACCCCGGCGTCCGTGGCGTGGTCGGCCACGATGCCGACCACGCGGCCATCGACGGGCCAGGTCTTGCCGACCTGTGAAACCGCAGGACTCAGGTCCCGGTCCTCGACCTCGGTGTCCGCCACGGGCGAGGGCAGGCCCAGTGAGGTGGCCACCTCTGCGCACAGGTCGGCATCGATGTTCGCCAGCGCCTGCACTTGGCGGGACCGCACCCCCTCGCTGGTGCACTTCCCGAGTTCGAAGGAGTAGGCCTGCTGCACGTGCAGCTGTTCCTGCGCCGAGAGGCTCCGGTAGAACAACCGTGCCTGGCTGTAGTGGTCCTCGAAGGTGGCGGGATTGCGGCGTTCCTTCACCGACGCTGCAATGTGTTCCGGTACGTCGATGAAAGGCATTCTTTTCGAATCGCCCTCCCCCGCCATGAACGGGCACCCGCCGTCAAGGGAGTTCGGGTGGTACGGGGCAACGCCCTCGTGGATATAGGTCTGGTGCATGCCATCGCGCAGCATGTCATTGACTTCGGCATGCGGCAGGTTGATGGGCAGTTGCGAGAAGTTCGGTCCACCGAGCCGGGTGATCTGGGTGTCGATGTAGGAAAAGAGACGGCCCTGCAACAACGGGTCGTTGGTGACATCGATGCCCGGAACCAGGTGGCCCGGGTGGAAGGCGACCTGTTCGGTTTCCGCGAAGTAGTTCGACGGGTTGCGGTCCAGTGTCATCTTGCCCAGCATCTGCACCGGTGCAAGTTCCTCGGGTACGAATTTCGTGGGGTCCAGCAAGTCGATGCCCTCGAACATCTGCTCTTCGTTGTCCGGGAACACCTGGACGCCGAGTTCCCACTCGGGGAAGGCCCCGCCGTCGATCGCCGTCGCCAGATCGCGACGGTGGAAATCCGGGTCGTTGCCATTGGTGAGCAGCGCTTCTTCCCACACGAGCGAGTGCACGCCCAACTTGGGTTTCCAATGGAACTTCACCAGCGACGTCGTGCCATCTGCGGCGATCAGTTTGAACGTATGGACACCAAAGCCCTCCATCATCCGCAATGACCGGGGGATGCCGCGGTCGGCCATGAACCACATGGTGTGGTTCTGCGCTTCCGTGTGCAGGGAAACGAAGTCCCAGAAGGTGTCATGTGCGGATTGGGCTTGGGGGATCTCCAGGTCCGGATGGGGCTTCACGGAGTGCACGACGTCGGGGAATTTGATGGCATCTTGGATGAAAAAGACCGGGATGTTGTTGCCGACCAGATCGTAGACGCCGTCTTGCGTGTAGAACTTCGTGGCAAAGCCGCGGGTGTCACGCACGGTGTCGGCCGATCCGCGTGACCCGGCGACGGTGGAAAAGCGAACGAAGACCGGCGTCTCCACGCCTTCGGCAAGGAAGGATGCCTGGGTGAGATGGGCTCCGGTGCCGTAGCTGACAAACCGGCCATGTGCCCCGGCGCCGCGGGCATGGACGACACGTTCGGGGATCCGTTCGTGGTCGAAGTGGGTGATTTTCTCCCGGAGGTGGTGGTCCTGCAACAACACCGGCCCGCGGGGGCCGGCTTTCAGGGAGTGGTCCGTATCGCGCAAGGGAGCGCCTTGGCTCGTCGTCAGGGTCTCCCCCTGCGGATGATCCGGCTCCGTGTTGGGGTTGGCGTGGGTGTGGGGTTCGGGGCTGGGGTTGGTCATGCTGTTTCCTCCGATCGAAAGGGCACTTTCGCCGAACACCGCTCATGCGCCATCCCGTCGGATGGCCGGATGCCCGTTATGGCCACGGTAGGCCCGTCACGCCCGCGGCCGTCAAGGATTCGGGTCGATGCCCGGCGGGATCGACGGCGCAGCAAGCCCAACGCAGCTGCCATTGTCATTGTCAGGTCGGCCGCTTCCCTGGCGTGCTGACGTGGCGATCCAGTGGGAGGGCAAAACGGCCCAACAACCCTGCTGGAGCACGTGCATCTGACCGGGACCCCTCATGCCAGACTCCGGGTGCCCCTACCTGCCGTTGCCTGGCGGCGCCACCTGGAGCGGCCTCGAGGGCCTGGTTGCCCGACGCATGTCCTTGACATCCGCGTCGGGGGCGGCCAACCATGAATACGTCTGGACGCCGACGAGCCCAGATCGCGTAGGAAAACGAACACGGCCTTCAAGCAGCGGGGGTACACCGTCAGCGGTGAAGCGGGCACAGCCCGCCAACGAAGACTGCCAGGAGCAACCGTGGGCATTGGCCATCATCACCTGTCGGCCGCAGCAGCAAGCGAAGATCCGGTCACGGCGCAGGAATCCCTCCAGTGCCAGTGTGGCCACTGCGGAACCGATGAATTCCTCGTCCCCGAAAGCGTCAAAGGCCACCAGGCGCCGGACCGCAGTGAACGACGCGGCTGGGACGTCAGCTACTGGTGCAGCAAATGTGACCGCTATTACGGGCACTTCACGCTACAGCTCCCCGCCGCGTGGACATCCGATCGCGAATAGGATGCAGCCGGCGGCACGCCACACCCCCAGGTGCCGCGACCACCACCTGCAGGCCGGCCCGGGGGGGCGGTAGGCTCATTCCCGTGAACCTCCTGCATCAGGAAAACCCGGGGATGAGACAGGTGGAACCGGACATCCCGCTCGGCCCGCCGAGGACAAGAGTGGCCGTGTGGGAATTTTTTCGGGTCGCACAGGACTCCACGAGAGCATCGATGCCCCACCGCGTGGGCCCAGGGAAGGCAACGAGATGAACCGCACCGCCATCGTCGTCGGTTCCGGCCCCAATGGGCTCACGGCGGCCGCCGCGCTGGCCAGCCGCGGCGTGGAGGTCACGGTCTACGAGCAGGCCGGCGAACCCGGCGGAGGGGCACGCTCCGGCGAGCTGCTGGGCAGTGGGCTCGTCTCCGACCTGGGAGCCGCAGCGCATCCCTTCGCCGTGGGCAGTCCGGCCTTCCGCTCGCTGGATCTGGAAAGCCACGGCCTGGAATGGGTCCATCCCCGCTACCCCATGGCGCATCCGCTCTCCGGGCAGGAGTCGGCCATCCTCCACCGCGACGCGGCGAGTACCGCCGCGCAATTCGGTCCCGACGCCGCCTGGTGGCTGCGCGTGCATGCGCCGGTCACGGAGCATCCGATGGACATGTTGGAGAACATCACCGGGCCCTTGCTGCGCCTTCCCCCACACCTTCTGCCCATGGCCTCCTTCGGGCTCCGCGCCGCGTGGCCGGCCACCACCCTGGCCCGCAGCGTGTTCAAGACGCCCGAAGCCCGGGCCCTCTTCGGGGGGTCGGCAGCGCATTCGATGCTGCCGTTGACCCACCCCTTCAGCGCTGCCTTCGGTGTCGTCTTCGGCGGCCTGGGACATTCGTCTGGATGGCCCGTCGCCCGAGGCGGTACGGGACAAATCGTCACGGCGCTGCTTGCGGTGCTCCGCTTCCACGGAGTTCGAATCCACACGGGGTCACCCGTCACCGACCTCCGCGAGCTCCCGGCAGCCGACGCGGTGCTGCTGGACCTGACGCCCCGCCAGGTCCTGGACCTGGCCGGCACCCAGCTCTCGACCCGTTACCGCGGCTGGCTGCGCCGCTGGAAGTACGGTACCGGCGCCCACAAGGTCGACTACCTCCTGGACGGGCCCGTCCCCTGGACGGACGAGCGGACGGCACATGCGGGCACGGTGCACGTGGTGGGCAGCTTCGAGGAACTCGTGCACGCCGAACACCTGACCAACCGCGGCCAGGTCCCGGACCGTCCCTTTGTCCTGGCCGCCCAGCAGTCCATGGCCGACCCCACCCGGGTTTCCGGGGGGCGGCAGCTCCTCTGGAGCTACGCCCACGTCCCCAACGGTTCCCGCGCCGACGTCGGCCCGCTTATCGACGCGCAGTTCGAGCGCTTCGCCCCCGGGTTCCGGGACCGCATCATCGCACGGGTGGAAACCCCGCCGGATGCCCTGGAGGCCTGGAATCCCAACCTGGTCGGTGGCGACATCGGAGGCGGGTCGCTGCGTGGAACCCAACAGTTCCTGCGGCCGGCCCCCACGCTTAGGCCCTACAACACCAGCCACGCCGGACTGTACATCTGCTCCTCGTCCACCCCGCCCGGCGGCGGCGTGCATGGGATGGCCGGCTGGAATGCGGCCCGCGCGGTTTTCAGGGACTGGGGCCGGGGCCGACGGTAGGCTGCGGGACGCCGCAACCACGCCGCCCGGCGGCGACGTCGGGCCGGCAGCCTCCGGAGCCGCGGCGACCTGCAATCCCGCGGGTCTTGTGCTCCCGTATGGATCCCCGGCATGCCCCCGGAATCCGAGCGCCTGTAGTAGGCTGACTAGTGGTTCAGCAGCGGGCCACTGGATCCTTGATCGGAGCAGCCGTGAGTTCCCTGTTTTCCCAATTTTCGCCTTCCCCTGCCGCAGCATTCCGGACGCAGGCCCCCTAGCCCATGCCGATCGTTGTCGAGAACAACCGCGAGCAGCTCCAGTACCAGATCTTCAAGGCCGGGGAGCTGGCCGGCTTCGTGCAATACAGCATGTCAGGCCAGGAAATATGGCTGCGCTACACCTCCATGAAGCGCTGTTTCAAGTCCGCAGTCCTCGTGGACATCCTCATGCGGCACGTGATGATGGATGCCCACGCCAGTCGACTCGCCGTCTTGCCGTTTTGCCCGGCCCTACGGACCTACATCGCCGAGCACACCGAGTTTGCGCCCCTTGTTCCCGCGGAATGGCAGGACCGGATTCCGGCACCATTCGCCCACCATGCGGGTGTGGAGACCAAGTCCACCTTGGATTTCGTCCGCATGACGGGCTCACGCAGGTCCCGGGTACATGAGACGACCTTGGAGTCACCCGACGTCGCCGACTACGTGTCGACGCCCCCTCACCCCGATGAACACCCCACCGATCTGGCTGCCCATCCCACCGGGCTGGCCTGAGCCCGACGGGGTGGAACTGCAGAAGGGGATCATCGTGCACCCGGCTTCGGGGCGCGTCACCTCTCTGGAGAGGAAACCATGATGAACAGCCAACGGCTCGACCCGCAGAACGTTGCCGAAGAGCTGCAACGGCACATCCTCGATAGCGCCCAGGTCCAGGAGTTCCTGACGCAGTTGGCCATCCACGCGTCGGATTCGCTGTCCCGCCAAGGTCCGCGCATTCATTGCGGGGTGACGCTCTTGCGGGACCGTCGTGGCGACATGGCCGCCAGCAGCGGCCCCGAGGCGGCCCTCATGGATGAGCTGCAGTACAAGTACGACGAGGGCCCCTGCCTGAGCGCCGCCAGGAACGGCGAGGTGTTCCATGCGCCCCATCTGTCCCGGGAGAAAAGATGGCCCGAGTACATCGCGGAGATCCGCGGCACCGGCGTCGAGTCCATCATGGCAGCACCCTTTGACCTCTTGGGCGAAGCGCTCGGGGCCTTGAACCTCTATGCCGAGGGCGCGGCCGCCTTCGACGAGGACATGCAGGACCTGGCGCTCGCCTATGCGGCGCAGGCCAGTGCCAGCATCCGCCTGGCCGTCCGGATCGCGCAGTTGCTCGACACGACGAAGGACCTCAAGGCAGCCCTGGCCTCCCGGACGGTCATCGACGTAGCCGTTGGAATCATCATGGGGCAGAACCGCTGCAACCAGGAGGAGGCGTTCTCGATCCTCCAGCGGGCGTCCAGCACCCGCAACATGAAACTTCGCGACGTCGCCATGCGGATCGTCGAGAACGTCGCACCGGGCGACGTCGGGACGCACTTCGACGGTTGACCCGCCCGCATCATTGACCTGCGGTGCCTGCCGGTGTTGACTGCCAAGCAGGGGAGCCTTGCCGCATTGTCGGCCCATCCGCAGCGTGGGATGAACCACGCACGGCCCCAACAGGCCCCTCCAATGGAGGTAGACGATGAACATCGACAGGGCCCGCTCGGGCCACGATTCCTCGATTCCCGCCGGTCCGGGCATCGATCCACCGGGACAACCGAGCCCGGGCCGGCCCGCCGATCCGACGCAGCCGCCCACGGCCCCGCCCACCGAGCCGCAGCCGAGTCCGAGCACCGTGCCGACGACGGATCCACCGACCTCACCGGAACCGCCCGCCGAACCGTGGCCGGAACCGGCCATCGATCCGATCGAGGTGCCGCCGGAACCCGAGACCGACCCGCTTCGTGAGGATTCGGCCCCCGCAAGGCCGTCGATGCACACCCCATGAGCGCACGACGAAAGACCCCTTTGCAGCGCGCCAGTACCCGTCATACCGGGGAAACCGAGCACGAAGTCGACGAATTCCGCAACATCCTGCGCCGACGCCAGGATGCCGAGGAAAAGCTCAAACGGCATCTGGAGGGCGAGCGGGACGGCCGCCCCGTGGACGCGGGCCAGGACGACGGCGGGCCTCCCCCGTCCCGGGATGCCGGTCCCCCGGAACCGTCACCGACCGATTGAGCGGTCGCGGGGATCAGTTCAGGCAGAGGCAGAACGGGTGGCCCGCGGGATCCAGGAACACGCGGAACGTCGTCCCCGGCTGGGTGTCGGCCACGGTCCCGCCCAGGCGCAGCACGTCGCGTTCGCCCTCCTCGAGGTCCTCCACGATCGCGTCGAGGTGCATCTGTTGCGGCACGCCCTGTCCCGGCCATTCGGGTGCGCGGTAATCGGTGACCTGCTGGAAGGAGATGCAGTTCGATCCGTCGTCGGGACGGATGTCGATCCAACCGCCGTCCTCCTGGCTGATGCGCCAGCCGAGCAGCCCGGAGTAGAAGGAGGCGAGCGCCTCGGCGTCAGGGCAGTCGATGATGAAGCTGGGGTAGCGTGCGATGGCCATGACCGCACGCTACCGCCCGCGCCGGCTTCAGGGAAGGTCGCTTCAAGCGGCCTTGGTGTATCCGGCGGCGACGAGCTCTTCCTCGGTGGTTGGTGCCCCGGGCTGCCCGCGGCGGGCTGCCAGGGCGACCACGCAGGTGATGACTGCAACGGCGGTCGCCCCGGCCATTGCGGCCTGGGTGCCCGGGCCGTCGATGAGCGCGCCGGCCACGGCGGAGCCCATGGCCACCCCGATCAGTTGCGCCGTCGTCGTCCAGCCGAAGGCCTCGGCGACGTCGGCAGCGGGGACCCCGGAGGAGGTCATCTGGGTCAGCGCGGCGATCACCGGGGCGACTCCGAGTCCTGCGAGGAAGATGGTGGCGGTCAGCCACCAGAACCCGGTGCCGAGGGTGGCCAGCGCCAGGCCGACGCACACGATGGACATCCGCCGCGCTGTGCTCCAGCGGCCGATCCGCTTGCGGCCCAGGTACAGGCCCGCGGCCAGGGAGCCGACGCAGAAGATCCCCAGGATGATGCCGGCCTGGGCTCCCCCGTGGCCGAACGTGGCGACGATGGAGGCCTCGACCATGGAGATCGTGGCGCAGATGAGGAAACCGATGACCGCGGCCAGCCGCAGTGCCGGCGAGACCAGCACCGAGCCGAAGCGGCCGGTCGGCGGCAGCGCCACGGCGCGGGAGATCTGCTCGGTGGTGATGAACCAGACGCCGCCGCCGATGAGGAAGACTGCGGCCATGACGATGCCCAGCGAGGAGTTGATCGACAGCGAGACGAACGTGGTCAGCACCGGACCCAGGATCCAGATGACCTCCTGCAGGGAGGCGTCGAAGGAGAACAGGGCACCGCGGGCCCCGGGGTTGACCAGGGAGGGGTAGATCGAGCGGGCCGCCTGCTGCACCGGCGGGGTGCTCAGTCCGCAGACCAGGGCGATCGCCGCGTAGGCACCCACCGAGAGCCCGGGCAGGGCCAGGGCGAGGATGGAGACGCCGGAGACCACCAGGGTGGCCAGCAGGACGCGGTGCATGCCGAACCGTCCGAAGATGCGGCTGCTCAGTGGACCGGCGATGGCCTGGCCGATGGCCAGTGCAGCCAGCACCAGGCCGGCAGCCGTATAGGAGTCGTGGACGCGCTCGACGTGGATCAACGCGGCCAGCGACAGCATCCCCGCGGGGAAGCGCGCGACCAGTTGCGAGACCACGACGCGCAGCACGCCGGGGGCACGGAAGAGATCACGGTAGGAAGTCATGGATCCATCGTAACGAATAGTGCACAATACTGCACTATGCAGTGCATCACCATGGGGCGGGCGCCGTTCCCCGGGTAGGATGGCCCTCGACGAACGGAAGGAACCCCTCGTGACCGGACACCAGGACATCGCGGCACTGATCGGCCAGCGCATCCGCGCCCGCCGCACCTCCCGCCAGTGGTCCCTCGACGAGGTCGCCACCCGCTCGGGTGTCAGCCGGCGCACGCTGGTCGCCATCGAACAGGGCCAGGCCAACCCCTCCATTGCAGTGCTCTCGAGCATCTCCGATGCCCTCGGGATCGCCTTCGCCTCGCTGGTCGGCGCCGGGGACACCGAGGCGCTGCAGGTCCGCCGCGCCGGTGAGGGCCCGCTGCTCTGGGAGGGGGACGACGGCGGCACGGCCCACCTGGCCGGGAGCCTGGGCGGCAGCAATGTGGCCGAGCTCTGGGAATGGCGGATGTCCGCCGGGGAGGTCCACCACAGCGCACCCCATCCGCCGGGAACCCGCGAACTGCTCTCGGTGCATTCGGGCAAGGTGACGCTCGGGGTCCAGGAGAACACCGTGGTGCTGGCCGCCGGCGACTCGGCCTCCCATGCCGGCGACGTCGAGCACAGCTACTCCAACGAGGGCCGCTCGGCAGCCGTCTTCTCAGTGGTGGTCCACTATCCGGCGGCCGCGGGCCTGGAGCCCCCCGGACACTAACGCCGCCACCCCTGTTCCGTCGTCGTGCCCCGGGTGGGGTTGTTCCGCAGGGGATGCACTTTGTATCCATATGGAGGCAAAATGCATATATGGGTTCGCCCTTGCAGATCAGCAATGTCCCGGATGACGAACGCCGGGCGTTGAAGGCGCGTGCCGCCGAACAGGGAGAATCCCTGAACACCTACCTGCTGAATCTCATATCAAACGAGGTTGCCCGTCCCACAGTCGGCGAGGTGCTCCAACGCGCGGCGCGCAGATCCGAGCACGGCCCACAGTCAACGCTCGACTCACTCGCGGAAGCCCGCAGGGAACGGGACGAACAGCTGGCCCAACGCAGAGGCTGATGATCGTGGTGGACAGCTCGGCGGCGATCGACGCGCTGCTCGCCGTGCCCGGTTCCGGGGCCCTGCGCACCCTCCTGGCCACTGAGGAACTCCATGCGCCAACACTGATCGACGTCGAAGTGGTCTCGGCGCTCCGTGGGCTCACCCGGGGTGGGCGCATCTCGGCAACTCGGGCGCAGGATCTGCTCACGGATCTGGACGACCTTCCCCTGCGCCGGTGGCCGTCGTCCGACGGGCTACGGCGGCGGTCCTTCCAGCTTCGGGAGAACGTCTCGGCGTACGACGCGGCCTATCTGGCGTTGGCCGAAGCACTTGATTGCCCACTGCTCACCCGGGATGCCCGCCCCAGCCGCTCCAGCGGACACCACGTGCGCATCGACGTGCGCCAGGTTCACGCCGCCCAGAAGCAGCACCCCTGTTCCGCCGTCGTCCCCCGTGGCATCGTGGGGGCATGGACACCGAGGTGGATGTGATCGTGCTGGGCATGGGCCCCGGCGGGGAAGTCGCGGCGAGCCGGCTGCTCGATGCCGGACGACGGGTGGCGGTGATCGAGCGGGAGCTGATCGGCGGCGAATGCGGCTACTGGGCCTGCATCCCGTCCAAGACGCTGCTGCGCCCCGTCCAGCTGGCCGCCGAGGCCCGCGCGGCGGCAGGCGTCACCGGCACGACGCTGGACTGGACCGATGCCGCCACCTACCGGGACACGATGATCCGCCATCTCGACGACGCCGCCCAGGTCCATGGCTACCGCGGGCGCGGGGCAGTCGTCCTCCAGGGTGCCGGGCGCATCACCGGCCGGGACGGGCGCGGCACCGAAGGGCGGATCCGGGTCCGGGTCGGCGACGACTCGATCACCGCAGAACACTTGGTCATCGCCACGGGGACGACGCCGGTGCTCCCGAAGGTGCCCGGGCTGGAGGACATCACGGTGTGGACCAATCGCGAGACCTACACGGTGAGTGAGCTGCCACGCCGGGCCACCGTGGTCGGCGGCAGCGCCGTGGGGGTGGAGACCGCCACGTTTTTGGCAGGCTTCGGCGTGAAGACCACGCTGGTGCACCGCGGGACGGCGCTGCTCTCCCGCGAGGAACCGCGCGTCGGGGAACTGGCCCGCGAACGGCTGGAGGCCGCGGGTGCCACCGTCCTGCTCGGGGCCTCCCCCGACCGGGCGCGGCGCGACGGCGATGACAGCGTGCTGGAGCTGGAGGGCACGGGCACGGCCGAGGTGCGCTCCGACGTCGTCGTCTTCGCCACCGGGCGCGCCCCGCGCACCGGCGACCTCGGATTGGAGACGCTCGGCATCGAGCCCGACGCCCGGGGGGCGATCCGGGTGGACGGCCAGTGCCGTGCTGCAGCGAATGTGTGGGCCGTCGGGGACGTCAACGGGATCATGCCCTTCACCCATGTGGCCAAGTACCAGGGGCGGATCGCCGCCGATGCGATCCTCGGCACCGTGCGGACGGCGCACTATGACGGGATCCCCCGGGTGGTTTTCGGCGTCCCGGACATCGCCTGTGTGGGGTTGACCGAGGCCCAGGCGAGAACCCAGGGCCTGGCGGTGGAATCCGTGGAGCTCGACCTCGCGGCGGCACTGGCCAAACCCTGGACCTTCGAACGCGAGCCGGCGGGCCACCTGGGCCTGCTGGCCGACACCGACCGGAAGGTGCTGCTCGGCGCGTGGGCCATCGGCCCAGAGGCCGGAGAATGGATCCACCACGCGGCCCTGGCCATCCGGGCCGGCATCCGCCTGGAGGTTCTGCGCGATCAGGTCGCCCAGTTCCCCACCTTCCACGAGGCCTACCTCGCGGCGCTGGACCGGTTCGACGCCTGAGCCTGCCCTCCGGTGCCCCTGCCTAGCCGGACAGCCCGGTCTCCCGCAACGTGATGTTGATGCGCCCCGAGCCGAGCCCGCACCCGGCCGGGGCGGTGCCGGGCAGCACCTGGGTGACCCCGTGGTAGGCCAGCCGGGCCGCCCCGCCGAAGACGAACAGGTCACCGGAGGCCAACTCGATGTCCTCGTAGGGTCGGTTGCGGTGCTCCGTGTTCCCGAAGCGGAACCTGCAGGTGTCCCCGATGGACAGCGAGACGACCGGGGCGCGGGAGCGTTCGTCGCGGTCCTGGTGCATGCCCATGTGGGCCGCGTCGTCGTAGTAGTTCACCAGGGCGGTGTCCGGGGTGTAGGCCGCTCCCGCTGCCGGATCCCCGGTGGCCTCGGAGACTGCCATGCGGCCCAGGCGCACCATCCAGTCGGGCACCTCCAGCACCCGGTTGCCGTTCACGTCCACGGCGTCGCGGGTGTAGGCGTAGGGGCGCCAATGCCAGCCCAGGCAGACGGTCTTCACGCTCATCCGGTGCCCGCCGACCCTGGCCGAGCGCAGCGGCACCGGGCCGCTGGCCCATTCGTGGAACCGGTCCACCAGCCAGCGCTGCTGGTGCGCTTCCAGCCAGCCGGGAACCCAGGTGGCCCCGGGTGCCAGTTCACGGCGCGGGCGGTGCAGCAGTTCGTTGCCGAACAATGCCTCCTCGTTCATGCGGTTCCCCTTCCCTCCTGCGGTCCCCGTCCTCAGGCCGCCTGCTCGAGGTGCAGCAGCGCTGTCTTGGCCTGGAGCCCGCCGATGTAGCCGCCCAATCCGCCGTCGGAGCGCAGCACCCGGTGACAGGGCACGACGACGGGGAGCGGGTTGGTGGCGCAGGCGGTGCCCACGGCCCGTACGGCCTTCGGGTTGCCGACGTGCCCGGCGACCTCCTTGTAGGTTGCCGTGTGTCCGTAGCCGATGCTCGGCAGGTACGCCTGGACCACCTGCCGGAAGCCGGAGGACAGTCGGTGGTCCAGGACCAGGTCGAACGCGGTGCGCCGGTGGGCGAAGTACTCGTCGAGTTGGCGGGCGGGTTCGTCCAGCCGGTGGCCGCCGCGCAGGATCCGCGGTCCGATGTGGGTTGCAAGGGTGGCCAGGACCGAGTCGAAATCCTCGCGGGCGAAGGCGACGCGGACCAGGCCCGCTGCGGTGGCGGCGACCAGCAGCTGGCCCACGGGGGTGTCCACGGTGCGGTAGGAGACCTCAAGCAGGTCGGCGGCCTCGGCCCGGCCGGCCAGGGCCGTGCGCAGGTCATCGAGGTGGCGCGCCTCCTCGCCGGTCGGTGCGTTGTCGGCGCGCGCTGCGGTGGTGGGCTCCGGTGTGGCGGTGTTCATGGGGTTCTTCCTTCCCAGGTGGTGTCGGCCCCGTAGGCCCGGCGCAGGGTCCTCAGTCCGTCGGCTGCAGCCCGGCGGACGGCGGCGGGGGTGCCGCCGATGAGCCGGGCGGTCTCGGTGTGGGCGAGTCCTCCGAGGTAGTGGTAGGCGATGGCCAGGCGTTGGCGTTCGGGCAGCTGCCCGACGGCGGCCCAGAGTTCGGGTTCGCCCTCCCCCGGGATCCCGTGTGGTGGGGTGATCCCCGGAGTGCGTTCCGCCGTCGTGCCCGGTGGCCACCCGGGGTCGCCGGCCTGGCCCGCGGGGACGGGGCGGCGGGCGCGGGCGCGCGTGACGTCGATGGCCTTGCGGTGGGCAATGGTGACCAGCCAGGCCTGCAGGTTGGCCTCCGGGTCGAGTCCGGGCCAGGCTTGCAGTGCTGCCAGGAATGTCTCGGACCAGGCGTCGTCGGCGTCGGCTCCGGCGCCGAGCACCGCGCGGCAGACGCGCAGCACCGTGGTGCCGTGGCGTTCCACGACGGTTTCGAATGCTGGGGTGGTGTTCATCAACCTGTAGACGCGTGGCAGGGGCAAATCGTGAGATCGCCTGCCAGTTTAGGCGTCAAGCGTGACGATGGGCCGGGTCGCCTGGCCGCTTCCGGGCACCAGGTCGGGGCGGCGGTCGGCCACCCGGCTGCGGGCCTCGAAGGCGTGGGCATGGCGCAGCAGCTCGACATCTCGGTAGTGGTTCGCTGCCAGTTGGAATCCGACGGGCAGTCCGGAGGCGGTGAAGCCGGCCGGCAGCGCCACCACGGGCAATCCGGTGGCCGACAGCAGGCAGGCCGAGCGCATCCAGTCCAGGTACGTTCTCGACTCGACACCGTTGATTGCGCCGGGGTAGCGCTGGGTCGCATCGAAGGGCAGGACCTGCGCTCCCGGGGCCAGGAAGAGGTCGAACCGGGAGTAGAACGCGCGAACCGCTGCCGCCAGCCGGGTGCGGGCCGCGGTCGCTTCGATGAGTTCGGTGGCGGTCAGCGACTGTCCGAGCTCGACGTTCCAGATGACCTCGGGTTTGATCAGCGCGCGGTGATCGCGCACCAGTTGCCCGAGGTTGGCCGCAAAGGCGGTGGCCCGGGTGCGCTGGAAGACCAGGTCCGCGTCGGTGAAGTCGATGGTGGCCTCCTCGACCATCGCCCCGGCATCCTCGAAGTGGTGCAGCTGCTCACGCAGGACCTGAAGCACCTCGGCCTCGACCGGGACGCCGAGCCCGAAGTCGGGGCTGAAACCGATGCGTACCCCGCGAAGATCACCGGGCTCGCGGTCGTTGAGGATCCCGGAAAAATCGGTGCCGCGCAGCGGGGCGGACGGCAGCACGCGCTCGGATGGCCCGGCCACCGCCTGCATGAACAAGGCGATGTCGGCGACCTCGCGGGCCATGGGGCCGGTGCGGCCCAGCCACGCCCAATCGTTCGTGGCCGCCGGCATCGGGAGCACGCCGTAGGAGGGGCGGAAGCCAACGACGTTGCAGAAGGAGGCAGGGATCCGCAGCGATCCTCCCATGTCCGAACCGTCGCCGAGCGGTTGGATCCCCGCTGCGATGGCGGCCGCCACCCCGCCCGAGGAGCCGCCGGCGCTGCGGGTGGGGTCATACGGGTTGGTGGTGGTTCCGAAGACGGGATTAAAGGTGTGGGAACCGGCGGCGAACTCCGGCACGTTCGTCTTGCCCGTGGTGACCACTCCGGCAGCCTTCAGCCGGGCGACGATCGGCGCATCGGCGACTGGTATGTGGTCGGCGAAGATCGGCGATCCCTGGGTACCGCGCATGCCGGCGACGTCATGCGTGTCCTTGTGCGTCATCGGCAACCCGTGGAGCAATGGCAGATCGGCCCCCGAGGCCGTCATCCGGTCGGCGGCGTCGGCGGCGGCCAAAGCGCCGTCGGCATCCACCGTCACGACGGCGTTGATCACCGAGTTAATCGCGTCGATCCGCGCCAAGTGGGATTCGGCGGCCTCGCGGCAGGAGAGATCCCGACGACGAATCGCCCCCACCAGCTCGGTGACGGTCATCTGCTGGATCTCGTTCATGTGGTGCTCCCTCGCCGTCGCGCCGCCACCGGGACGTCCCGGCGACTCGTGGATCCCAGTCTGCCCGGGGTGGCGGCGCCCCCGGAAGTGTGACGGATGATCGGCCATCTCCCGGTGCAGCAGCCGCGTCAGCCGACGGGGTCCCCGGCGAGGATCGCGTCGATCTGTCCCATGGCCAGTGCCATGCCCTCCTCCATGCCCATCTTGAGCATCTCCTGGAGCTGTTCCAGGCTGGAGAACGTCGTCACCGTCGTCATGCGGGTCCTCCCGCCGAGGTCCTCGAGCTCCACGGTGCAAAAGGAGCTGCCCAGCCAACCGCTGGGTTCGCCGTCGTCGCCGGAGAAGCCGTCCTCAAAGGTGAAGCTGGCCGGTTTGCTGGTCTCCACCGTCTTCCACCACCCGCGGGATTTGTCGCCGTCGGGGCCGGTCATGTAGTAGCGGGACTCCCCGCCGGGCACGAGTTCGTGCGTGACGAACGTCGCCGGGTAGGTGGGCGGTCCCCACCAGCGCTCGAGTTGGCGCGGGTCCTCCCAGATCTGCCAGACGCGCTGCACGTCGGCGTCGAACTCGGCGACGAAGGTCAGGGTCAGGTTCTCGGTGTCTGCGGTGTGGCTGATGACTGTCATGGTGCTAGTCCTGTCTCGGTTCGGAGAGGATGTCCCCGATGCGGTCGGCGCGTTGGCGCCAGATGTCCCCGTAGGCGTCCAGCAGGCCTGCCGCCCGTTGCAGCGCCTCCGGGTTGCCGTGCACGATCTGTTCCCTTCCGCGCCGTTCCTTGCCCACGAGCGACGCCCGCTCGAGCACCGCAATGTGCTTTTGCACCGCCGCGAAGCTCATCTGGTAGTTCCCGGCCAGGGACGTGACCGACTGTTCGGCCAGCATGACCTGCCGGATGATGTCGCGCCGGGTCGCATCCGCCAGGGCCTGGAAGATGCGGTCGATCTCGGCGTCACTCACTTCATAAGCAACCATTTGGTTGTACATTAGTTGGTGCGACGGCGTTGTGCAAGAGTTCACCGATCCCTTTCCACCCACACCCTGACTCCCCGCAAACGGGTGCCCCGAAGCACGTCCAGCTCCCCGAGCAGGCGCAGCCGGTCGCCCACACCGGCGGCGGCACGCTGCCCCAGCACACGGCGCAGCCCCCGGCCCTCCCGCGCGACGGAAGGAACCGGGGGCTGCATGATGGTTGGATCAGCGACGCGGAACCGCGCCGGGAACCGGCGGGACCACGGGCGGCAGGTGGCTTTCCTGCGCCTTGCGCAGTTTGCTCTGCGCCCCCTGTTCATCCAGCGGAGTCGTGAACGGCTGCACGTCCCCCTCGCAGACAGTGCCCTTGGCGGGCAGTTTGCCGCTGAGCAGGTAGGCGTCAATCGCACCGGTCGCGCATTTCGAGGTGCCATAGGCGGTGTGGCCCCAGTTGGTGCTGGAGAGCAACCGGCTCTTGGGCAACAGCGAGGCAGCCTTCACGGCGCCGTCGTAATTGGTGGCCGGATCCCAGTAGCTGCCGACGACCAACACCGGGTGGGCGGTGGTGTGATCGAAGGTTCCGCGGTAGGAATCCTCATCCTGTGACGTCCAGGTCGAGCTGGCGCACGGAGCCGAACCCCAGGTCCAGAGCGGGCCGAAGTCCGGAGCCAGGATCTGCGCGTAGTCGGCATAGTGGCTCCAGTTCTTCGCCCGGGACGGGTTCGTCCCGTCGGTGCACAGGACGGATTGGAAAGCCTCGGCCGAATTGTCGTAGGGGAATCCCCAGCCGGTGGCAGCGCCCAGCCGCTTTTTCTCGTTCGCCGCGGACTGCTGCGCCTGCTGCTCGGCACTGATGCGTGCCGCGATGTCCGAGCGGGCCTCGGCCTGGCGCTGGGCCAGCTTGCTGCCCTGGGCACCGGGCTGGGCCAGGAGCGCCGAGACCTCGGAAAGGATCGAGTCCACCGACGTGCCGGCGTCGGGAGAATACATGGAGCTCAGGAGCGTTCCGATCAGCGTCGCGTAGCTGACCTCGACGGGCTCGCCGCCGGTTTCCTCCCCCTTGATCACCAGCGGCTTCTTCTTCAGGGACGCGATCATTTTCTGGTAGTTCTTCACCGGGTCGCCATCGGCGGCGAACTGGCAGTACTTCTCCCCTGCCGCCTTGCATCGCTTGAGGATTTCCTGCAGCGCCTTGGCGGCTCCCTGACCCGACTTGATGCGTTGGGTCTGCGGGCGGGCCTTGTTGTACTTCGTCCCGGCCCACCCCTGCGGATCCAGCACGCCATCGATGACGACGGCACGCACCCGATCCGGGAACATGTTGGCGTAGACGTTACCCAGGTAGGTTCCGTAGGAGAAGCCCAGGTAGGTGAGCTGCTTGTCCCCCACCACACGCCGCAGCATGTCCATGTCACGGGCGACCTCGGCGGTGGACATGGAGCCCGACATGGGTTTGCCTGTGGTCCCGCAGGCCTTGCCGAAGGCCTCCGATGACTTGACGTAAGCCTTGGTCTCGGTCTTCGTATACGGGAAGGCGACGGCGAAACCGGCGAGGTCCTTTTGCATGGCGCCGTTGTTCTTCCAACAGGCGACGCCGTCGCTGAAGTTGGTTCCCCGGGGGTCCATTCCGACGATGTCGAATCGCTGGCGGACCGCCGGGCTGACGAACTGCTCGGCAGCTGCTGCCATCTGGACGCCGGAGCCCCCGGGTCCACCGGGGTTCACGAAGAGGGTTCCCAGCTTCTTCTTCGACGTATCGGTGGCCCTCAACCGCAGAACGGCGACCTCGGTCTTCTGGCCCTTCGGTTCGTCGTAGTCCAGCGGAAGCGGGACCATGGCACAGTCGGCACCGTCGGCCCACTCATCACAATCGAACCAATCGGCCTTCGGGGTCGGGACCGCGTCGACCTTCCGGGCTTCGGTGTGCATCGACGGGGCTTGCGGCAGCGTGACAGCCGGGGCCTGGACGGGGGTCGTGGGAGTTGCCGCTCCCGCCGTGGCCGGGGCGATCAACAGGCTGGCCACCCCCAGGACTGCTGCTGGGCCTGTCCAGCGGCCGGCCCTCACTGGGCACTTCCCGGGGTGTTGGGGTGGGTTGGCCTGGTCCTCTGACGGGTGCGTGAGATGTCCATTGGTTCAGGGTATGGACGAAGTGTGACGAATCGCAAGGGAAAACGGAAAATCCATCGACAAAATTTGTGATGAAGGTTCAACTACTCCTGGATGCCGGTCGCACCACCGCAACAGGCCGGCCCGGCGATACTTCATCGCGCGGGCCGGCCTGTTATCAGCGGGGCTATCGCCTGGAGGCGCGATAGCCGTGGGATCGGGCCGCAGCAGTACTGGAGAAGCACTCCTCAGGTGTGGTGCGGGAGTAGAACGCGCCGCCGGGGACGTGGTAGATCATCGAGCTGGCGTTGCCCTTGATCGGGAACCCGGCCGGACACTTGTATCCACCCGTACCGTCGACGTGGTTCGGTTTCTTGCCCGCCTTGATGCGCACCGTCTGCGTCTTCGTCGTCGAGTAGGTCGGCGACCAGGACTTCTTGGTCACCTTCTTGCTGGTCGTCACCGACGTGTAGAGATTCCGCTGGGGAAACAGGTAGGGCGAGGCGGTGGCGCCGACCACGGGGTTGACCTTCGTCGCGGAATCTTCGTTGTCCCACCAATTGGACTGCCCGGCAATGCCGAGGTCCCGGGCTTCCGGTGAGTCGAGCGCGTAGTCGGCCATCGTCGTGTAGCTACCCGAAAACGCGCCGGTGCATTTCAGGGTCAGTTCGCGGGTGGGAAAGTAGTAGTAGTAGTTCTCTTCGGGTCCGATCTTCGTCACCTTGCAGTTCATCCTGGCTGGCGTGTCGGGGCCGGCGACCAACCGCTTCGACGTGGCCTTGACGGTGCTGGTCTTGTAGAGCGGAATGCGGTACTTCGCGGTGGTGGTGACGCGGTAGGTCCCTGCCTTCAAGGCAGCTGAAGTCTTGTTGGATGCGACCTTCTTCGAGCCCTGCTTCACTGTCAGGCGGGTGGAAGAGAGGCTGACTCCGCTGGCCCGCGACACGTTTGGCTTGATCGTCGCCTTGCCCCGATAGGGAGCCGTCTTGCCGGCAATGCCCTTGATGGCCACGGCGGAGCGCACAACGAGTTTCTGCTTCTTGCTGATCGTCTTCGTCGACGAGTACTTCTTCGACGCACCCGTCCCGGAAATGCTCCGGTACTTCACCACCGAGGTGACCGAGTAGGTTCCGGCCTTGAGCCGGGCGCTGCTCTTTGACCTGACGAGCGTCTTCTTGCCCCGGACCACGGTGATGGCCTTCGACCGGATATCCACCGCACCACTGGTTTTCGCCTGGGGCGCCACGGTGGCGGTACCGCCCACCCGCACGATCGGCGAGCTGATGGTTCCCAGGGTGACCTTGGAGGTCGTCGCCGCCGGGACGGAGCCCTGCACGGCGAAGGGTGTCACGGTGGACGGTGCAACCGGTGCGGCACTTGCCGCGACAGTGCCACCGAGGACCAGCGACGAGGCCGCCGCCATGACCGCCATGGCGCGGCAAAATGTTGTTTTCATCCCCCCAGCTTTCTTCCCGGGACCACCCCGGGCACATGTGATGGAGTTATCGTAAGCGAAAACTTGAACAAACAACATGCAGGCAAGAAGCGGCGTCTTCCTCGGCCGCGGCAGCCGTGCACCGCCGTCGTTCCTGGGGATAGGATCGCCCGGTACCGATCACCGATGGAACCGGGAGATGATGACGATGCCCACCAGCCGAGTCGAGGCCTTCAGCGATGGGGTCATGGCAGTGATCCTGACGATCATGGTGTTGGAAATCCACGTTCCCGAGGGGCATGACTGGGCAGCCTTGACCTCGTCCGGGCTGGGGATGAGCCTGCTGACATACCTGCTCAGCTTCATCTACGTGGGCATCTACTGGAACAACCACCACCACATGTTCCAGATCACCGAGCGCATCACCGGCGGTGCCTTGTGGGCCAACCTCCACCTGCTGTTCTGGCTCTCGTTGCTGCCGCTGACCACTGCCTGGCTGGACGAGAGTTCCTTCGCCCGGATTCCGGCGATCATCTACGGCGCCGACCTGCTGGCACTCGCGGTGGCCTACTTCATCCTGCAGTCGGTCATCATCCGTTCCCAGGGCGCCGGCTCGACGTTGCGCACCGCCGTGGGGCGGGATCTGAAGGGCAAGCTCTCCCCCGTGCTCTACATCGCGGGCATCCTCTGCGCGGTGTTCGGCCGCGACGAGTCGCCTGCGCTGGTCTACGTGGCCGTCGCCATCTTTGCCGGGGTGGCCATCCTCTGGCTGGTCCCCGACCGGCGCATCGAGCGCCGCCTGGCCACGGACGGTTCGATGCCCGGCCATTAGCCTGCGGGCCGGATCTGGGAGACTGCACATCGACGAAGAGGACAGACCTATGCCGGCTTTCATGCCAGGAGTGTTGTTTACCGCGGGCTTCTGCGCCCTCGGTGCCGGAATGCTGGGATTCATGGCGCGATGGGCCTACACCGGCCGGTGGCGTGGATTCCTCACCCGGCCTCCGTTCCTGATCCCGGTTGGCAGATACTGGGGTCTGCTGACGTGCGCCCTCTGGAGCGCCTGCTGCGCGTGGGTCGGTGTCACGGGCAGCTACATCCTGTGGTACGGCTGGATCCACCAGAACATGTCGCCAACACAGACTTTCGTGTTGACCTGTCCCTTTCTCATTCTCGTGGGAGGGGCCGGATTCCTCTTTTCCTGGTGGTTGCCGCAACGCTGGCGCCCGCGATGGCTGCTGGAACACGACCGGCAGCGTGGGCGGTTCGTTTCATCCGAGAGCCGCGGGAAGCGTTAGCGAATCCTGGCGCCGGCCACCCGGGAGCACCGTCTCCGATTCGCCTCCGGGGCTTCGCCGATGCCCAACGATCGTGCGATCCTGTGGGCATGGACCGCTTGACCCTCACCGAACGTTCGGCGCAGATGTCCCGCATCCGCGGGACGGACACCCAACCGGAGCTGCTGGTGCGCCGCCTGGCCCACCGCGCCGGGTACCGCTACCGGCTCCATGGGCAGATTTCAGCGGCCGCGCTTCAGGCCGCCCGGAGGCGGGACCCCACGGTGGCCTTCCGCGGCGGAAAGCTTCCGGGACGCCCGGATCTGGTGTTCGCTTCCCGGCGCAAGGTCGTGTTCGTCAACGGGTGCTTCTGGCATGAACACGACTGTCCGGTGGGTCGGCACGCCCCGGCGACGAATGCCGGATTCTGGGCGGACAAGCGTCGGCGCAACGCCGAGCGCGACGAACGCAACCACGCCGACCTGCGGGCGATCGGCTGGCAGGTGCTTGACCTGTGGGAGTGCCAGCTCAAGGACCCCGCCGTCGTGCTGGAAGACCTGGAACGGTTTCTTGCGGATGTTCCGCAGCCTCGGCTCGAGGATCAGCCGTCGTAGCGCAGTGAGAGCATCAGCTGCTTCATGGCCCGATATCGTTCGGTGGCCATGAACGCCGTGGCCTGGGCCACGGTGATCGTGCGGGGATCCATGCCCTGGTTGAAGAACGGGTCGGTGGTGGAGAACCACGGCAAGACGTCCCGGGCCGCGTGGAAGTACGGCAGCGAGGGGTGGTGTCCACGTTTGCCCACCTGGGCCACGTCGCGCACCGATAGGCGGGCGAGCTGCCGTTCGTATTCCTTCTGGCCGGCCGGCTGGTTGATGTCCATGTGCTCGAACAGGACCATGGTGGGCCGGTAGTCCAGCTGGGGAACGGGGATCCGCTGCAGGTCGGTGTAGGTGTAGACCCCGGCGTCGCCGTCGGTGTCCGCTGCCGAGTTCGGGGTGAAGTCGGCGATGGGTGTTCCGGTTCCATCGACGATCTGGTAATTCGAGTACTCTCCCTGGTCCCCGTATTCCGGGTCGATCCGCACCGACCACTGGGCGGGATGTTTGAACGAGAAGCCCGCCATCTTCGCGGTCTTCCACGTGGTCATCGGGATTTCCCCGCCAGCCGCGGGTGCAGACGATGACGGCCGCGAGGGGGCGGGGGACGTGGCAGCGGGCGGGGTGGTGGATGCGGGGAGCGACGTCGCAGCGGACACCGGTGCGGACGATGCGCCGGACGGCGGGTTGCTCCGTGCCCCAAGGCTTCCGGAGGCCGCCGCCTCATCGGCCGTGGGTGCCGTGGAGTTGGAGGGTTCCCCGGCGGAGCAGGCGGCCAGGGCCAACATGCCGGCCAGGACCAGGCCCATCGCGGGCCGACGGTAACGGGTGGAAGCGCTGGCAGTGTGTCGTGCCATGGTGTCCTCACAGCGGGTGGCCGAATTGGTCCTTCGAATGGTCATTCCGATTCTGACCCGGTGGGGCTGGGGAACCGAGCACGGATCGGTAACGATCCGGGACAACCCGACCGGGTATCCGGCGTTCTGGGCGGGCAGCTCCCCGCGCGGCGTCGGCCCCGCCGTCGTGCTGGAGCCGGTTTACTTTCCGGCGGCCGTGAAGGCGCCGATCCCGGTGAGTTGGCGACCGATGATGAGGGCGTGGACCTCGTCGGTGCCCTCGTAGGTCCTGACGGATTCGAGGTTGTTGGCATGGCGCAACGGCGAATGATCCAACGTGATGCCGTTGCCTCCGAGCATTTCGCGTGCCTCACGGGCGATGGCGATGGCCTCGCGGCAGTTGTTGAGCTTGCCGACGGAAATCGCCACGGGCTCCAGGGTTCCGGCATCCTTGGCCCGGCCGAGCTGCAGGGCGAGCAGGTAGCCCTTGTTGATTTCCAACGCCATGTCAGCGAGCTTCGCCTGGGTCAGCTGGTGTCCGGCCAGCGGGGTCCCGAATTGCAAGCGGCCTGCGCTGTAGTCCAGGACGGCGTCAAAACTGTCGCGCGCTGCACCCATGACGCCCCAGATGATCCCGTAGCGGGCCTCGTTCAGGCAAGCGAATGGCCCCTTGAGTCCGATCGCTGAATCGGCGGGCAGGATGGCATCCGCCGGCAGCCTGAGATCCTCGAGCAAGATGTCGCATTGCACGGAGGCCCGCATCGACAACTTGGAGGGGATCGCCTCCGCCCGGAATCCCTGCGCATCGGTGGGGACGACGAAGCCCCGGACTCCCCGGGCGTCCCCGGGTTCGCGGGTCTGCGCCCAGATGATGGCCACGTCGGCGATGGTGGCCATCCCGATCCAGCGTTTGGCACCGTTGAGGACCCAGTCGCCGCCGGGCTGCTGGACGGCCAGGGTCTGCATCCCGGCGGGGTCCGACCCGGCGGTCGGCTCGGTTAGTCCGAAGCAGCCGATGGCCTCACCGGCAGCCATGGCGGGGAGCCAGCGCTGCTTCTGTTCTTCGGACCCGTGTTTGTGGATCGCCGACATGGCCAGCGAGCCCTGGACGGAGACGAAGGTCCGCAGTCCCGAATCGCCGGCTTCCAGTTCCGATGCTGCCAGCCCGTACTCGACGGCGGACCTGCCGGCGCAGCCGTAGCCGTCCAGGTGCATGCCGAGCAGCCCCAGTTTGGCGAGCTCCGGGATGATCTCCCGCGGGAAGACCGCTTGCTCATACCAGTGGGCGATGTTCGGGCGGATGTGCTCATCGACCAGGGACCGCACGGAGAGCGCCAGGTCCTTCTCGGCGGGGGTGAACTGCCCGTCCAGCCCGGTCAGGTCGACGGGTCCGAAGAGGGACGGGCCATCGGCAGCATCGTTCGCGCGGGCTGGCGTGTCGGTGGGGGTCATGCACTTGCCTCCTGGGGCGGACGCCGGAATGTCACCGGATGCATCCCGGTGGTGGCTACGTTACCCACATCGCGTCGGAGACCGAAAGGCGGTGGCCCGGCGATACCTGCATCGCCGGGCCACCGCCACCGTGTCGGGCCATCCCGGGCTCAGCGGACTCCTGCCCGCAGTGCTGCCGGCGTGGAGGCATCGTCGTCGTCAGTGGCCCCGCGCGCCGCGCCCTCGGTTGGTTCAGCTCCCCGGGGCCCGGAGTCCTCCCCGCTGGCGGATTCCGCCGGATGGGCGGGGTTCTCCCCCGGGTGCGCTCCCACCGGAGCTGGTGCGGCTTCCCCTTCCGCGCCCGAGGGTGTCACGGTGGCCAACGGTGGCACGTACTCACCGCGGAACACCTTGCGCACCCGGTCCACGTCCAGCGACTTGTCCCACCAGGCGATGAACAGGGTGGCGACGGCGTTGCCGCAGAAGTTCACCAGCGCACGGCATTCGGACATGAACTTGTCGATGCCGAAGATCAACATGATGCCCGCCGCCGGAATGGTGCCCAGGGTGCTCAATGTAGCGGTGAGGGCGATGAACCCGCCACCGGCGACACCTGCTGCACCCTTGGAGGTCAGCAACATGACGGCCAGCAGGCCCAGCTGCTGGGTGATCGTCAGGTCGGTGTTCGTCGCCTGCGCGATGTACAGCGAAGCCAGCGAGAGGTAGATCGCGGCGCCGTCGAGGTTGAAGCTGTATCCGGTCGGCACCACCAGCCCGACCGTCTCCTTCTTCACCCCTGCGTGTTCGAGCTTGCTCATCAGCCCCGGCAACGCAGGTTCCGCGGTTGAGGTGCCCAGGATCAGCAGCAGTTCCTCGCGCAGGTGGTGCAGCATCGAGAAGATGTTCAGCTTCAGGAACGCCATGACCGAGCCGAGGACGACGACCACGAAGAAGATCGAGGTGCCGTAGAACAGCAGGATCAGCCAGCCCAGGCTGGTCAGCGTCTCCACGCCGTACTTGCCCACGGCGAAGGCCATGGCCCCGAAGGCGCCCAGCGGTGCGGCCTTCATGATGATGTTCAGGACCTTGAAGACAACCTTCGTCAGCCGTTCGACGATGTCGAGCACCGGGGCGCCGATCTTGCCGATGGCGTTGAGGGCGACGCCGAAGATGACCGCCATGAAGATGATCTGCAGGATGTCGCCCTCGACGAACGGCTCGGCCATGCTCCCCGGGACCACATGGGTCAGGAACTCCCACCATTGCTGGTGTTCGCCCTTCTCGATGAGCTCTGCCGCGCTTCCGGTGGCCTGGATCTTGCTGGCGTCGGCATTCACGCCGTCGCCGAGACGGAAGATGTTGATGGCCACCAGGCCCAGCAGCATGGCCAGGATGGTCCCGATCTGGAAATAGCCCAGTGCCTTCAGCCCGGTGGTGCCCACCTTCTTTAGATCGGCGACGCTGGCGATGCCACCGACGATCGTCAGGAAGACGATCGGGCCGATGAGCATCTTCATCGCCTCGATGAAGGTGGTGCCGATGGGCTGCATGGCCTGGCCGGTCTCGGGGGCCAGCCAGCCGACGAGGATGCCGACCAGGATGGCCACGAGGACCCAGAAGTAGAGCTGCCGGTAGATCCGGCCGCTGCGGGCGTAGGCGAACAACGATCCGCGACGCTGCGGGTTGCGTGTCATGGCGGGCTCCTACACGGTGGCCAGCCGCGGCAGCAGCGCGGCCACGATGGCATCGGTGACGGATGAGGTGTCGGCGGTTCCGCCGATGTCGCGGGTCAGTTGCCCGGAGGCGGTCGCAGATTCGATGGCCGCCTCGACGCGGCGCGCCTCCTCGTGCAGGCCGAAGTGGTCCAGCATCAACGCGGCGCTGGCAATGGCTCCAATGGGATTGGAGATGCCCTGGCCCGCGATGTCCGGTGCGGAGCCGTGGACGGGTTCGAACATCGAGGGGAAGCGCCGCTCGGGGTTGAGGTTTGCGCTGGCCGCCAGGCCCAGGCTGCCCGAGAGCGCCGACCCGAGGTCGGAGAGGATGTCGGCGTTGAGGTTCGAAGCCACGACGACGGAGAGGTCCTCGGGCTTGAGAATGAACTTCGCGCTCATCGCGTCCACCAGCACCGATTCGGTGGCCACATCCGGATAGTCGGCGGCGACGCGGGTGAAGACCTCGTCCCAGAGCACCATGCCGTACTGCTGGGCATTGGACTTGGTGACCGATGAGACCTTCTTGACGGTGCGGGTGCGGGCCAGGTCGAAGGCGAAGCGCATGATGCGTTCGCAGCCCTTCTCCGTGAACAGCGAGGTCTGCAGGGCCATTTCGTTGCCGGGCCCCCGGCCGGCGAGGTTCCGTCCGCCGAGGCCGGCGTATTCCCCTTCGCTGTTTTCGCGGACCACGATCCAATCGAGTTCTGTATCATCTGCCTTGCGCAGCGGCGAGGTCACGCCGGGCAGGAACTTCACGGGACGGATGTTGGCCCACTGGTCGAAATTCTGCGTGATGTTCAACCGAAGGCCCCAGAGGCTGACGTGGTCCGGGACGTTCTCCCATCCGACGGCACCAAAGTAGATGGCATCGAAGTCCTTCAATGCCTCGAGGCCGTGGGGGTCCATCATCACCCCATGCCGGGCGTAGTAGTCGCTGCCCCAGGGGAATTCGGTGAAGTCGAAGGCGATCTCGCCGTTGGACTGCTCGGCGATGGTCTCCAGAACGCGGCGGCCGGCCGCGACGACTTCCCGGCCGACGCGGTCTGCCGGGATGGAGGCGATGCTGAAACGCTGGGTCATGATGATGCTCCTCGGAAAAGGTGGTCCGTGTCACAGGGTCGTGACGTTGGATCCATCAGAGCAAGAATCTGCCCATAGCGTCCAAGACTTGTTTTGCATCCGCCACATAGGCAAGGCCTATGTTTCGGTCGTCGGCTCCGCCAGGGCCGCGTGGTCGGCGGCAACGTCGAGGAAGGCGCGGGCTGCAGGAGTGAGGTCTGCACGTCGGCTGGCGACGGCCACATGGAGATCGGCCACCGGCTCCAGGCCCAGGACCCGCAGTCCGGATTGGCGGGCGAGCGCGGCCCAGGAGGAGGGCATCACCGCGTGCCCGATCCCCGCCAACACGAGGGGCAGGATGGAGGTGCGGTGGGCGACCTCCACGGCGATTTCCACGTCGATTCCGGTGACCAGCATGTCGTCGATCAACCAGCGCATGAGGGACCCGCGTTGCGAGACGATCACCCGGTGCCCATCCAGATCCTCCCGTTGCAGCACCTCTCGATCGGCAAACTGGTCTGCATGCGGGTTGACGATGAGCATCAGTGGCTGGCGTTCGAGTTCGAGCACGTCAACGCCCGCTGGACGCAGTAGGCGGTCCGAGCCGAGCAACCCGATTTCGGTGCTGCCCGAGCGAATGGAGGCCACGACGTCGTCCACGGTGAAAGCCGCTTCGACGTTGACCGTGATCCGCGGGTGCCGGGCAGTGAAGCCGGCGAGCATGGTGGTCAAGGGTTCGACTGCCGGTGAGGGCATGGCGACCAGGTCCAGGCTGCCGCTGCGCACGCCCTTGAGGGCATCAAGTGCCATGCCCGCCGCCTGCAGATCGCGGACCACCGTACGGGCGGGGCCGATCAGCTCGCGGCCTGCCTCGCTGAGCACCGCGCGGCGGCCGACCCGGTGGAAGAGCGGCAGGCCGACCTCCCGCTCCAGCGTCTTGATCTCCTGGGAGAGCGAGGGCTGGGCGATCATCAGGTGCTCGGCGGCACGACCGAACCCGTCGTGGTCCACCACTGCCAGGAAATAGGTGAGTTGCCGTGCGTCCATGTCTTGTCCCGTGGCCCTCGGCGCTCAGCGACCGGCGACGAGCAGGACCTTGCCGGCGGTGGTGACGTCGACTTCGAAGGCCTCGGCCACCTGTTCCAGCGGCAGGGCCTCGGCAATGCGCAGGGTGAGGCCTCCCGCATCGACGGCCGCCACGAGGCGATCGAGGGTCTCGGTGACGGGCAGCGTCATTTGCGTGGAGGCCATGACGCCGGCAGCGGAGGCGGCATCGGCGTCGTGCTGGGTGAGCAGCGAGACCATGGTGCCCCCTTCGCGCAGCATCGGATAGTACAGCGTGGGGTCCACTCCCGGGGAGGCGTCGAGGATCCCGTCGAGGTTCTTCAGGCCGGCGAGCCATGAATCGTCGGCGTAGTCGTGGACCTCGTCGACGCCGAGGGAGGAGACGAAGTCCAGGTCGGGCCCGGCGGCGCTGGCGATGACCCGCGCTCCGCCGGCCTTGGCGAGTTGGACCGCAATGCTGCCGATCGAACCTCCGCCGCCGAGCACCAGCAGCGTGGTGCCCCGCAGCGGGGAGAGCGTGCCGAGGGCCTGGACGGCGCTGGCCCCCACGAGGGGCAGGGACGCCGCCTCGATCAGCGGCACGGCGCGTGGGGCGTGGGCGGCGAACAGGGCTGGGGCGACGAGCCGGTCGGCAAAACTTCCCGAGCCGCCCATCAGGACGTTGGCCTGGCCGATCACCGGGTCGCCGACGGCGAAACCCCCAACGCCGGGACCGACCTTCTCGACGGTGCCGGAGTAGTCGCCACCGAGCGTGAAGGGCAGCTCCAGGGGTGCGTCGTCGGCCATGGCACCTTCGGCCATTCCCGCGTCAATGGCGTTGATGCTGGCTGCGGCCACCTTCACGAGCAGCTGGCCCTCCCCGACACCGGTGGGGCCTGACTCGTCGGAGACGACGAGCTGGCTCAGCGGACCGTACTGGGTGACGTGGATGGCGGTCATGATTCCTCCTGCGGATCGTCCGGGCGGGGCTGGTCCCACCCTGCCACGATTTGCAGCGCCCAACCAGCGGCGTGCCGGATCCGCCCTACCGGCTGTAGGTGATCTCCACGCGCCGGTTCTTGGCGAACGTCGAGGGGTCCTTGGGGTCCTCGGGAACTGCCGGCCGGGTGGCGGCATACCCCTTGACCTGAAGCAACAGGTCAGCACGCTTGCCCTTCAGGACCGCTGCGACGGCGCGCGCCCGGGCCTCGGAGAGCTTCTGGTTGTCGACCTTGCCCTGGAACGAATCCGTGTGCCCGGCCACGGCGACATGGGCCTTCTGGGGCACCTTGGCCACCAACTTCGCGATCCGCGCGGCGGCAGTTCGGGGCAGCTTCGAACTATCGGGGGTGAACAGGATGTCGGTGGACAAGGTGATGGTGGTTTCGCCGCCATCGGTGGTCTTGGATTCCACGCTGGACACCGAGTCCCCCAGCTTCCACTGCCTGACCGAACCGGCCAGGTCGGAGAAGACCTGGACGGAGTCGCCCAGCTGGTTCGACGTCGGTTCGGGCACGTTGTCCGGGCCGTCCGGGACGGTGGCGAGGGCCGGAGCCGGGACCAGGAGCGCGCCGGCGAGGGCGAGCGCCACACCTGCTGCGGCTGCACGGGGCATCGGGCGGCTCATCGTTGGATCGGCACGTTCGTGAACTCGGGGACGCCCGGCATGGTCCGCAGGTCCATGGTCTTGACGTCATCTTCGGGGGCGGCGTAGACGCCCCACCAGATGACGGGCTGGTGGTTGGTGGTGTCCGTGGTGACGATCTCCGTTGACCATGACGTGGCGCCGTCGTGGATCAGGCTGTATTCCTTGAGGTTCTCGCGGTCCACCAGCTTCGGGGCGATGTAGACGGAGCCGCCCCCGGTCGCGTCGTAGATGCTCACCGGCTCGTTGTCCCCCACCGAGCTGAATTCCGGGGTGACGACCAGCTTCAGGACCATCGTCTTGCCCTCGACAACCAGTGATTGCACGCCCAGCTTGACGGAGTCCTTGGTGCCGGGCAGCGTGTACTCCTGCTGGGCGAGCACCTTGCTGGTGTCGGCGGATTCCACTCCTACGCCGGAATCTGCTCCGGAGGCCGCAGCCGGTGAGCTGCTGGCCGTTCCGGCCGAACCCGACGGGGCACCCGTGGCCGCTTCAGTTCCCTGCGGGTCCGGTGACGAGCCGCCCGAACTGCAACCAGTCAGGAGGGCAGCAGCGAGGACAACTGAAAGGATGGCTGGCCGGGCACTGGACATGGGTTCTCCTGGGGGGCTGCTGATGGATCCGTGATCCGCTTCCATCCATCAGGGTGCCACGCATTGCCGGGGGTCCGGTGGTTTGAAGCCGATTCGAGCATGGGGAGAAGTACCCATCGCATCGGCGGGCCCCCCGTGCTAGAAACCCCGTGCCCGCTCGACCAGTTCGCCCAGGATGCTGGATTCCAGCTGTTCGAGGAGCTCGGCGGGATGGGCATGCACCTGGTCCGCCCCGGCCTCCTGCAGTTCCGCGGCACCGGTCCCGCCACTGCACAGCCCGATGGTGGGCAGCGAAATCTTCGTGCACGCATGGATATCCCACACCGCATCCCCCACGAATACGGCATGTCCGGCATCGACCCAGACCGTTTCCAGGGCCGCTTCCAAGATGTCAGGCTCCGGCTTCCCCTGCTCGGCATCAGATGAACTGGTGGCCGCGGTGGTCCACGCATCCGCGTCGAGGGGCGGCGCAGGACGTCCAGCTCCGTTTGCTTCGCTGAGGACGCCAGGACGACGGCGGCGTGGGATGACTCCTTGATGTCGGCGGGATCCCACCCTACCCAGCCGGTGGTCCCGCGCGCACTGGTGCACGTCGACCGATGCGGTCAGGCCAGGTTCAGGGGGCGTGCTGCGCGGTATCGAGCCGGTGTGCGCCCGGGCCCGGTTCGGCGTGCCCGGCCTTGGGCCCGTCCAGCTCGTGGCCGGCCGCGCAGCGGACCACCGCCTGAACCGGTTCCCCGCAATCGCGGTGCGTCACGATCACGGCCGGTCCGGAGGGCGCCGTCAGGTGCCGGTCGCCCCATTGCAGCAGGCCGATGATCACCGGGTAGAGCTCCGCGGCCTGGTCGGTGAGCCGGTATTCGCTGCGCGTGCGTCGACCCAGTTCACGGTACGGCTCCACCGTGAGCAGGCCGCCCTCGACCAGTTTGCGCAGCCGGTTGGAGAGGATCGAATCGGACAGTCCGACATGGTCGCGGATCTGGTCAAAGCGCCGGACCCCGTTGAATGCCTCACGCAGGACCAGGAACGTCCATTTCTCCCCCACCAACTCCAGCGTTTTCTGGATCGAGCAGTGTGCGGTGTCGTAGTCGAGCCACTGCATGGTTTCCTCCTGTCCGGGTGGTCCGGGTGATTGACGCTCCTGGACCGGCACCCTAGGCTGACTTCAATCATAGAAGTCAGGTCGAAGGAGCTCAACCATGTCCGATGCACCAGGAGCCCCCGACGTGTCCTTGGCCGCGGCCAGCAAGTTCGTGGCCGCCTCCGGCCTGGTGGTCGACGAGGTCACCACCACCCGGGTACGCGGACACGTCGAACTCGACGCCGACCACCACACCCCCTGGGGTGTCGTCCACGGCGGCGTCTACACCACCCTGGTCGAAAGCGCCGGAAGCATCGGCGCCAGCCACGCCGTCCTCGAACGGGACGAATTCGCCGTCGGCGTCCACAACGCCACCGACTTCCTCAGGCCCGCCACCGCCGCCCAAGCCACCGTCGAAGCGCGCGCCCTGCACCAGGGCCGCACCCAGCAGCTCTGGGAGGTCATCATCACCAACGCCGGGACCGGGAAGGTGCTCGCCCGCGGCCAGTTGCGCCTGCAGAACGTCCCGCTGCCCGACACCACCACGCACTGATAGGAGCGAACACGTGACATCCCGCGAAAAGACCATCACCTGGCACGACGTCGACGAGGCACTCGCGGCGATGCCCACCCTCGCCGGCCTGGAGTACCTGCAGAAGATGGCCTCCGGCGAACTGCCCGCAGCGCCCATCGCCGCCCATATGGAGATGGACCTCATCGACGTCCAGCATGGCCTGGTGACCTTCACCTGCCAGCCCGACGATTCCCACTACAACCCCATCGGCATGGTGCATGGCGGGTTGGTCTGCACCGTGCTGGACTCCGCCTTGGGCTGCGCAACGCATTCGACGCTGCCCGCCGGGATGGGATACACCTCCATTGAAATCAAGGTGAACTACCTGCGACCGGTCACCGCGGACAGTGGCCCGCTACGCTGCACCGGCCGCGTCATCAAACCCGGTCGACGGGTCGCGTTCGCCGAGGCAGAGGTGGTGGACGCCGCGGGAAAGGTGGTCGCCACGGCCTCGGGATCGCTCCTCGTGTTCCCACTGAATGCCGGCGCACCGCCAGCCGGAGGCTGACCGGCGTCGGGACGATCGCAAGGCGATCCGCATCAGGTCAGGTCATTGAAGTGCCGCAATCCATCGACACCCGGTGGCCCGCCTGCAACGATGGCTCCATGCCCACCAGCCGCGGTCCCCTGCGCCCCTCCGGAGCGGGGAGCGTGGAACTGACCCGCCACGACCCGGCGCCACCGATGGCCGGACTCATCCGGCACTACTGGATCTCCACCTGGGACATCCCCGCGGATACCGAGCACGAGCAACGGATTCTCGCCTACCCCGCATGCAATCTGGTGGTGGAGATCGGCGGGACCACCCCGGATCCACACGGACGGCTCTTCGGACCCGTCACCGGGCTGAGCCGGCGGCGACTGGCAGGGAAGGGCAGCGCCTTCGGCGTGCTCCTCCAACCTGCCGTCGGTGCCCTGATCTCCGATGTTCCCCTGGCCGAACTCGCCGATTCCAGCCGGGCGGCAGAGTCCTTTGGCTTCACCGTTGGGCCCGACATCGCCAGCGCATTGGCAACGCAGAAGCCCGTCACACCCCAGCAGGCAGATGGCGGGCCCGTCCCCCGGCCGCAGTACCTCGAGGTCTTTGAGAACTGGCTCGCTGCCCGGCTTCCAGAGGGAGTGGACGAGGAGGGATTGCTCATCAACCGCGTCGCGGATGAGGCGGAGAACGACGGCGGCCTACTCCAGGTCAGGATGCTTGCGTCACGCTTCGGGCTCGGCGAGCGCTCCCTGCAGCGGCTGGTGCGCGACCGGCTGGGCCTCACCCCCAAATGGCTGATCCAGCGGCGTCGCCTCCAAGAGGCTGCCCACCTGTTGGCCCAGGGATCGGGGCCCGACCTGGCCCGGCTGGCATATGCGCTCGGCTATGCCGATCAGGCGCACTTCTCACGTGATTTCTCCGCGGTGACCGGGATGACTCCTACGCGGTATCTCCGCCAGCCAGGAACTGCTCCAACCACACGTTGACCCGGGCCTCCGACTCCTCCCGGGAGAGATCCTCCACCCGGGTCATGACGCTCCAGCGTCGGGCGAAGGGATCCATGATGCTCGCGAACCGATCGCCGGAGACGAAGTTCGAGGGCTGCTCGGCGATCGTGGCTCCACGTTCGACGGCCTTGGCGACGACGGCGTCCACGTCTGGCACATACACGCAGATCGAGCCGTTCACCGCGGACGGATCCTGGGGTTTGAGCCCATTGCCCGCCATCGGGTCCCCCAGCTGCAGGATGCCGCGGCCGAAGTCGAGTTCGGCATGCGAGACGGTGGGCGTCCCATCGGGCATGGGTGCACCGGGCATCCGGGACAAAACCTTGGCACCAAAGACCTCGCAATAGAAGGCAATGGCCGCGGTGGCCGGCTCCACCACGAGGAACGGTGTCAGCGAGGTATAGCCATGGGGCACTCCGTCGGTGGTGTGGTCTCCGGAAACCGGAGCTCTCAGTTCGCCCGGCGTCGTGGATTCGGTGGTCATGAGGGGTCCTTTCGGGAGTGGGGTACTCCCCCAGTGAACGTCTCACGGCCGGCCCGCGTCTTGAACAAATCCGACAACGTGCCGGGACCCGGCTGTAATGGTCCCCGGCGGGGCCGAGCTTTCTCCACCGCCCTTCGTGCCCCGGGTCCGTTAGCCCTTGTCCCCACAGAAGGCCAGTCGCTGCAACAGATCCACGAGGCTCCTTCGCTCGCCCGAGGTGAACACGTGGAGCAATTCATCAATGGTCGCACCCACCGCTTCGGCAGCTTGCGCCCGGACAACACGCCCTTCGTCAGTTGCCTGTATCCGCCGGGATCTTCTGTCTAGCGGATCCTGTCGACGCGCCACGAGCCCCTCACTCTCCAGGTCATCCAGAACGGACACCAACCGGCTCGGGTCCAGCCGGACGATGCTCGCCAGTTCGCGCTGGGTGGGACCCAATTCGGTGCAGGCGAGGGCGAGGACCGCATACGCATGGCGTTTGAGGCCATGCCCTTCCATGGTCTCCTCAATGGGAATCATGATCTCACTGCGTACGCGGGAGACGATAAAACCAAGCTCATCAGCGAGCCCGGATGCACGCAGCCAACGTTCCGCCTCCACCGGGAAATCCTCTCGTTTAGCGGCGTCGTTCAAGACACCAATTGCAAACATCCTACTGTCCGCACACATGCCAAAACCCCGCAGGCGGGTTGCATCGGCCGAACACTCTCGAGTGATGCCAAAACACATGAGTCGATACCTTAATGGCATAAAACAATCATTGCATTTCTCAATGATAGTTCAGCACAATGGTTTCACGCCGTTGTGGCCTGCGACACATAAGGAGAAGTAATGACCACCACCTCCTATGGGAAAAAATCCCCTTCACCAATAAACGACATCAGAATTCAGCTCAACGCCGTCGCGACGATGCGAGACGGCACGGAGCTTCGAGCCGACATTTACCGACCTGATGATGGCCAATCCCACCCGGTCATCGTGATGCGTCACCCGTACAGCAAGTCCCGGGAACCAATGCTGCGTGACGTGGACATTGTGAGGGTAGTGAAGAGTGGCTATGTTCTGGTCTTCCAGGACGTCCGTGGGCGATTCGCCTCCGACGGCCTGTTTGAGCCATCACTTCATGAAGAGCATGATGGGGCCGATACCGTGCGCTGGGCCGCGACGTTGCCGGGCTCCGATGGACGTGTCGGCATGTGGGGCTCATCCTACGGCGCTGAAACCCAATGGAGCGCTGCGCTCGGTGGCCCGGAACCGCTCCGTTCCATTGTCCCCATCAATCCGCCGTCGCATTCAGTTTTCAACGGATTTCTCATGCGCGGCGGCGCGCACGAATTCGGCAGCCGGCTTAATTGGGCCCACGGCTCCATCGCTTTCGAGGAACTCCGACGGAGTCACACAGGACTCGACGCCGGATCGCTGGTCAGCACATATTCGAGAACACAGAAGCGATTCGACTCACAGGAAATCTATGATCTGCGCCCATTTTCGCGCATACACGACGAAGTCCCCGGGTTCCTGGCCGACGCCAGCAAGACCTTCGGCGAGTCTGCGGAGGCACCCTGGAGGCATGTCAGCCGCACGCAGGGACGCTATGCGGATATCAAACCTGCGGCGTTTATCGTTGGCGGCTGGTTCGACTGTTTCCTGGGTTCAACACTGTCCCAATACGCAGGACTGCACGCCGCCTCAGCAGACTCCGGTGCCCAAACGCCACACCTTCTGATCGGGCCGTGGTCGCATCGCCAGTCGACCGATCGCCTCGGAGATCTGGCTTTTGGATCCCTGGCTAAAGCGACTCACGCGTGCCAAGGCGAGTCGCTAACTGGCCAGATCGTGCGGTGGTTCGACGCCACCATCAAGGATAAGGAAGAAGCACTCATCGGAGTGCCTCCAGTGAGACTCTTCATGATGGGGATCAACCAATGGCTAGGCTTCGAGGAGTTCCCGCCGCCGGCCTCCAAAGTGGAATCATGGCATTTTGGTCCGGACAATTCTCTCCTGCACACGGGTTCCATTGAACCCGGCACGACCTCTTACACATACGATCCCGAGGACCCGGCCCCCACGTTGGGGGGCGCCATCCTCCTGGCCCCGGAATTCCCAGTGGGTCCCGTGGCCCAAAACGAACTGTACGAGCGCGACGACGTCATCTCATTCACCAGCGAACCGCTGGCAAGTGCGCTGCATGTTCTGGGGACCGTCACCGTAAACCTGCATGCCGCCTCGGATGCGGTCGATACCGACTTCGTCGCGTCCCTCTGCGATGTCCACCCGGACGGCAGCTCGATCCTCATAGCCAACGGCATCGTCCGCGTCTCCGAACGGGATAGCTTCACCATCGATGGCGTTTACCTCCCTGGACGCCGGAAGCCGGCCGAGCCGGGCGAGGATCTTGAATTGCACATCGGGCTTCTCGCCACAGCCCATGCCTTCCTTGCTGGCCACCGCCTGCGGGTCGACATCACCTCCAGCAGTTTCCCCCGGTGGGACGCGAACCCGAACACCGGAGGGACGATCTACGACAGCGACACCAGCAAAGTCGCCCGACAAACCGTCAAGTTCGGCAAATTACACCCGAGCCGAATCGAGCTACCCGTCGTATCCGCGAACAGCGTACGCGCCGCCCACATCTAACCAACCCCATCATCACCTGCCCAGGAATTCAGAGAGGAATCCCATGGCTCCCCGTCACCTTTCCCTTACCGCCGTCGCGCTTGCAGCTGCCTTATCGCTCGCCGGTTGCGCTTCTGCCGGCTCGGCCGCATCCGGGCACGACGACCTCACGTTGGCCATCTCAAGTGAACCCATCGGCCTGGACCCGGCTATCGCAGCCAATGGCAATACATCCAGCTGGTTCGTTGATCTGGCTTATCAGTCCCTGATCTCACGCGATGCGGACGGCAAGCTCGTCCCGGGTCTAGCCGAGAAATGGGAGTTCCTCGGGAAGAACTTCAAGCGACTCAAGGTCACTTTGCGCCCGGACGTGAAGTTCGCGGACGGGACACCCCTGACTTCCAAGGACGTCGCGGCCTCCATCAACTACTTCAAAAAGGGCAGCGGTCCATCGAACGTCTATTTCAAGGATCTGGACGTCCAGCCGACCTCCGACAGTGAAATGGTGATCTCGAGTCCCACCGACAATCCATTGATGCCGACCTTGCTCACCCCCAAGTTCATGGGCGGGGGAATCATCAGCCCGAAGGGTCTGGAAAACCCCAAGGCACTGAACGCAGCAACCTTCGGCGCAGGGCCCTACCAGCTGGATCCGGCTCAAACGGTCAGCGGCGACAAGTATGTCTATGTTCCCAACGAGAACTACTACGATCCCCAACAAACCAAGTACGACAAAGTCACCATCCGTGTGATTCCAAATGTCACCTCGCAGGTTCAGGCTTTGAAAACAGGCCAAGTGGATGTCATGCAGGGCGACGTTTCCATCATGTCCGAGGTGAAGGGCAACGATGAGATCGGGGTGGTCAGTAGTCCTACCTTCTGGAACGGACTCTACTTCGCTGACCGTGAGGGAAAGGTGTCGCCAGCCCTGGCCAATGAGAAGGTCCGTCAGGCATTAAATTACGCCATCGACCGCGAGGCCATCGCCAAGGCGGTCTATGGCGAATACGGAACAGCGGAATCGCAACCGATGGTCCCCGGCGACTCCAACACCGGATACGACCCCAAATTGAGCAACTACTACGAGTACAACCCGGAGAAGGCCAAGAAGCTGTTGGCGGAAGCCGGTTATGCCGACGGATTCACGTTGGGGGTCCCCTACAAGGGTCAGCAAGCACCCAGCACCAAGATGGTCCAGTCGATCGCCGCCCAGTTGAAAAAGGTAGGCGTAAAGGTCCAGCTCGAGCCGGGAGCGAACACCGGCGAATGGGTCAGCAAGCTCGTCTCGTTGAAGTATGGGGCCTTCCAGCAAGACTCCTCAGGACGTCCGTTGCTGCTGGCTTCCCAGATGGGCTGGCTGCCCGGGGGTGTACTGAATCCATTCAACGTTGATGATCCCGACATCGACAAGGCCTACAAGAAGCTTCAGGCCGCCGGAGACGATCCCGAGGGTGCCGCCGCCAAGGCCATGATGCGGGTCCTGGTTGAAAAGGCAGTGACTCTGCCGGTGGTCAAGGCCAACGAGATTTTCATCTACGACAAGACGAAGATCCAGGACCTGAAGTTCCTCGGTGAGACACCCAAGCTCTCGTACATCTATGACTGGCAACCAGTTGGGAACAAGTAACCGAGACATCGACCTCGACTCCTGAGGGGAAAAACCCAATGCTTAAGATCCTCTGGCACCGCCTGCTGGTCTCAATACCGTTGATCATCCTGGTCTCAGCAATTACATACCTGCTGCAGGCTCTGGTGCCTGGCGACCCAGCCCGTACGCTCCTCGGAGTCAACGCTTCTCAGGAGCAGTACGAACAACTACGGGTGGCCATGAACCTAGACGCTCCGTTCCTCACCCGTTACGGCGACTATCTCGGCGGGCTGTTGCACGGCGACTTGGGAGACTCGATATTCACGTCTATCCCCGTAGCCACCAGTGTGCTCCAGCGCTTGCCGGTCACCCTCGCCCTGATGGTCGGGACGGTCGTGCTTGCCGCGACCATCGGAATCGTCTTCGGCGTCATCAGCGCCACGCGGGGCCAGAGGATTAGCAAGGCCGTTGATGCCCTGTCCATGGTCGGGTTCTCTCTCCCGAATTTCTGGCTGGGCCTGGTACTGGTGTCGATCTTGGCTATCAGCCTCCCGCTTTTCCCGGCCACCGGCTACACCCGATTCGGAGATTCGCCGAGCGCCTGGCTGTTGTGCTTGATCCTGCCCTGGGCAGCGTTGGCGCTGCATGGCCTTGCTTCCATCGCCAAGGTCACCCGCGACAGCATGAAGACGACATTGGACATGGACTACATCCGTACGCTCCGGGCAGCAGGGGTCAAACGCTCATCGATCGTGTGGAGACACGCGTTGAAGAACGCGGGGATCCCGATCCTGACCATGACGGGGCTGACCATGATCCATTGCCTTTCGGGCACCGTGCTTATCGAGAATGTTTTCGCATTGCCCGGTCTCGGCACGTTGGCCGTTGGAGCCATCAATAACCATGACACCCCTGTTACGCAGGGAGTCGTCCTGACCTTTACGGTCATCGTCGTCATCATCAACTTGATCGTCGACATGGCCTACACCGTACTCAATCCGAAGGTGCGACTTTCATGAGTTCCCCACTTGCCTCCCCCAGCTCGGCGGTCCGGAAGGGGCCACGACGGAAGGGGGTACGGCGTCGTTTGGCCGTCGCCATACCCCTGGCGTTCATTGCATTGGTAAGTCTGGCCGTTATTTGCGCTGGAATTCTGGCCCCCTACGACCCACTGGCACAGAACCTTCCATCAGCGCTGTCTGGCCCTTCCGCCCAGCACCTGCTCGGAACTGATTCGCTCGGTCGCGACATCCTCAGCCGACTACTCTACGGCGGACAGCCGGCCCTACTCGGTGTTGCGATTGCCCTGATCGTCTTCGTTGTCTGCGGGGTTGCCCTCGGCTCCGTGGCAGGATATCTGGGCGGCTGGGTCGACAAGTGCGTAGGCATCATCGTGGACATGTTCATGGCGCTGCCGAACATGATCATCATCCTTGCGGTACTGGCAGTGTTCAGCCAGAGCCAAACCGCCGCGATGGTCACCCTGGGTGTGCTGGCTTCGGGCAACCTCATCCGAATCGTCCGGGGATCGGTCCTGACCTTGAAGGAGGAGCTCTATGTTTCTGCCGCTGTGGTTTCGGGCCTCGGGGATATGCGTATCATCGCCCGCCACATCCTGCCCGGAGTTGTAGGCCCGGTTTTGGTCCAGCTTTCAATTTTCAGTGGAGTTGCCCTCTCCGTGCAAACGGGCCTGGGGTTCTTGGGGGTAGCCAGCAAGCCGCCCGCTCCCAGTTGGGGTTCGATGGTCGGAGAAGCTGCTGAAGTGATGTCGGCCCATGGCTTCTTCCTCGCCGTCACCGGTGGAGTCATCGCCCTGCTGACCTTTGCCTTTGGTTTTCTCGGTGATGGCCTTCGTGACCTATCTTCTGAAAGCAAGAAGCAGCCAGCTGCCCCTCTCTACCCAAAACGTCCGATTGACCGACGCAGCAATGTCTCCCTTCCCTCATCCGATCAGGGCGCCCGTCTGGCCGTGCATGATTACTCGGTCGGTTTCCGAACCGACGGAGGCATCGAGCCAACCGTGAAGCAGCTGAACTGGAGCATCCAGGCGGGCGAAATCCTCGGCCTCGTGGGCGAGTCTGGAAGTGGAAAGACCGTGACGGCGCTCAGCCTGCTCGGCCTGCTGCCTGCCAACGGGGAGGTCACCTCCGGCTGCGCATTCCTTGATGGGCGCGAAATTTCCTCGTTGACCGAGTCGGAATACGAAGAGATCCGCGGGAGCGAGATCGGGTTGGTCTCCCAGGAACCAATGGTTGCCCTCGATCCTGCATTCACCATAAGCAGCCAACTGACCGAGGTCCTCCGGCTGCATCACCGTGGCACTCGCCGCGACCTGAATGGGCGTGCCCTCGAACTGTTGCGGCAGGTGCAGCTGCCCGACCCCGGGCGCCTCCTTCGGAAGTATCCACACGAGCTCTCAGGAGGCATGATCCAACGCGTCGTCATTGCCATTGCACTAGCCGGCTCTCCCAAACTGCTCATTGCCGACGAACCGACCACAGCCCTCGATGTCACCGTCCAAGCAGAGATCCTGGATCTGCTGCGTGATCTGAGGGATCAAACCGGCATGTCGATCATCCTCGTCACGCACGACCTCGGCGTCGTCGCCGACCTCTGCGACCGCATCCTGATCATGTCGCAAGGAGAGGTCGTGGAGCAGGGTCTGCCGGACGATATCTTCTACCGTCCTGCGCAGGAATACACACAGAAACTGATCGCCGCCACGCCCAGCCTGGCAAAGGAGTTGCAGTCGTGAACAAGAAACTGCTTGAGGTCAACTCGCTGGCTGTTGAATACCGCAAACCCGGATTCAAAAGTCGTCCGCTCCGCGTCATCCAAGATGTCAGCTTCGACCTTCACGAAGGCGAAACCCTGGCGTTGGTCGGCGAGTCCGGATCCGGCAAGTCGACGATTGGAAAGGCAATTCTCGGTCTCACTCCTTCCAAAGGGGGTTCGATCAAGTTCCGAGAACAAGAGATCAGCGCACTCGGCCGTCGTGAACGCCGGACACTGGCAAACCAAATGCAGGTGATTTTCCAGAACCCTTACGGCTCGCTGAACCCAGCATTGTCCATCGGCCAGATCCTAGCGGAGCCGCTCACGGCCTCCGGCGCCTATACTCGCGCAACCGCCAGCGCCCGCATCGCCGAATTGCTGGAACGGGTGAAGATGCCGACCGATACTGTCGGGCGATATCCCGGGAACTTCTCGGGCGGCCAGCGCCAGCGGATCGCCATCGCACGCGCGTTGGCGCTTGATCCGGCCCTTGTCATCTGTGACGAGCCAACCAGCGCCCTCGACGTATCCACCCAGGCCGCCGTGCTGGAGCTCCTCGGCGAGATCCAGTCACAAACGAATGTCGCCTACTTGTTCATCACGCACGATCTCGCCGTCGTGCGGGAATTTGCAGATCGAGCGATTGTCCTCGAGCAAGGACGGATCGTCGAGGAGGGCGAAAGTCGCAGGATCTGCGACGCTCCTCAACATCCATACACACAACGGCTCATTGCCGCCGCCCCGGTTCCAGATCCACGAATACAGCGCGAACGACGCGAACAGCGGCGAAGCGCGAAACTACACCCCGAAGCAGTCCAGGAGGCATCTCTATGACATCAAATTCAAACGGACCACGTGTGGCTGTGGCACCGAGACTCGAGTTCCTGGCAACCCTGAGAATCGAGGTTGCCCCTGCCGTGGAGGTCGGCCCCACCCCAGAGGGGGCGCGGCGGATCATCCCAATAGTCGGGGGCTCCGTCGAGGGGCCGGAATTGCGGGGAACCGTCCTCCCGGCAGGAGCCGACTTCCAAATACTCAGATCGGACACACTCACCGAGCTGCAGGCGGAATACGCCATCGAGACCGACGACGGTCAACGCATCTACGTTTCGAACTACGGTTTGCGCACCGGTTCGGCCGAGGACATTGCCCGGCTCGTACGTCAAGAACCGGTCGACCCGGAACGAATCTATTTTCGCTGCACACCGCGCATGCGCGCTCAGGGAAAGTGGGGCTGGCTATCATCGCGCATTCTGGTGGGGCGCGGTGAGCGGGCACCAGGATCAGTGTTGTTGGATTTCTTCGTGGTCGAATAGGCCGGGCGAATTCGCTCGCCAGATCATTCGCCCTGAGTGCACACTGGGCGAAAGGAAATCGCTTCAGAAGGGGCAGGTAATTCGTGTTGCTTGACGGAATCAACCACATTGCCGTGATCTCACACGACGTCCAACGACTCGGGACCTTCTATGAATCGGTCTTCGATGCCGTCGTGGGCGAGACCCGGGACCACGGTCCCGGCGAGACGATGACGAACATCAGGATCGGGCCCGCCACGGTCCTCAACGTCTTCGTCATTGACGGGAACACCGAGGCTGATCGGCAAACACCCATGTGGGGCCGCGGACGACTTGACCACCTCGGGCTGTCGGCTGCATCGCATGAAGCCTTTGAAACCATCCGCGCCCGCCTCATCGAATCCGGTGCCAGCGACGGAACGGTCAATGATTTCGAGTCGGAATTCAGCATGTTCTTCCGTGACCCGGATGGGCTCGAAGGTGAAGTACTCATCAGCAAGAGTGCCGAACGAGGCTAGAACGGAACGTCTTCGGTGCCTTCTTCGCCGCTGCCCGAATGGCTTTCCCAGGGATCCACGCGGCCCTGGGTAGTGGATTTCCGAGGAGCATAGCCGCCAGCGTTGCGCTTCAGCCGCCGCTTGCGAGCGCCCTTGGCCTGGCTGGACTTCGCATACCGTCCAAACTCCGGATTTTCACACGACGGATCGGGAACGTCCTGGACCTTTCCCCATTCCCCGCAGGCAGGTGGCTCCTCTTGGTTCCCTGCGGTGGATCCCGGGGTGCTCGCGTCATCTGGCGCATCCGGGTCGGCGTCGCGCGTCGATGGTTCCGTCCCGGCCGCCCACGGTGCCGAGGGACTTGTCCCCTGACGCGTTCCAAAAAGACTGGTCACCACGGTGCTGCCGTCGGCGCCTTGTTCAAAATGAAGCAAACCCAGTGACTTCAACCGGTGGCAGCGACGACACCTCATTCCCAAATTGCCCAAGTCAGTCCCGCCGCCGTCGTGCCACTCCTGGACGTGGTCCGCATCGCAATGTTCCACCCGGCCGGGGCATCCCGGTGTGCAGCAGCCACCATCACGAAACCTCAGGGCCGCCCGTTGGGCTGCAGTGGGTCGGTACTTGTTCTGCCCGAACTCCACGATGGCCCCAGTCATCGGATCCGTGACGACCCGCCACCAGGTCTTGGCGGCTGCCATGAACCGTGCTGCCGATTCCTGGTCCACGGGTCCACCGCCCAGGAGGGTCGGCACCAAGGCTCCGGGGGGAAGCTCTGCCGTTCCCACCTGGACGGGCGGGGGATCATCGCCAGCCCCACCAACGTCGCCCGCTGGCCCTGGGCACGGCCCCGTCCCGTCGGTGGCCGTATCGTCAATTCCCTGCGGCCCGCCGGGCAATCCCGGAAGCATCGTGGCGGGAATGGTGACGAAGACTTCGGGCTGGATCGCTGAGTTCCCTTTTCCACAGACGCCGTCGAGCACCATGTCCATGAAGACATCCGCTCGCAGTTGCTCCAGGGTCCGCAGTTCTGCGGGATCATCGGCGAGGTCCTTCGCCGGCAACGTGGGCTGCTGCTCCGGATCGGGGGACAACACGGCGGCTGCTGCTTCGGGGTCGGCCTTCAAGGCCCTGGCCACGGCATCCACCATGGAATACATGGTCTGGCAGCGGGCGGTCGGCAAAAACGCGGAAAGCCACGACATCCCATCCGCGGCATCCTCGATGATGATGCGACGGTCACGCAGTGCCGTCCGACACCGCTTCGTGTAGGAGATGTCGTAGTACTTTTCCAGGAGTTGCCGGCCCCTGGTGCGCAGCTGCGCCGGGGACTTGCCGGGCGCAGCTGCGAGCATGTCGGCACCGAAATCCCTCCGTGCCGCTTGGGCCGCGGTCTCCAACCGTGCCCGCTCGCGTTCCCATTCCTCCCGGGTCGCCTCGTCTGCCTGACGGCCCGGATAGGGCGGCACGTCGGGCTGGATGGTCTTGACTTGATCGAGAATGCGCTGGACGTGGACCGCACCGATGCGGCCCGCGGTCAGGGATTCGATGACTTCCGGCGTTTGCCCCACCAGGGTGTCTGCTTGATCGAGGATCCGGTGCCCCTGGCCGGGTGAGAGGCCAAGCACCAGGGCAATCTCCAGGGAGGCACTCTCGGTCGCAGCGAACGAGGCCATGTTTCCGCTGCGAAGCGAGATGCCCATGCCGGGTTCATCGTCGAGGTCATCGAGCAGGGATGGCACTGCGCGTTGCGCTTCCGCGTGGAGCATGGCCGCAGCACGGAACTTCTCCGCTTCGGCGAACCGGGCCAGGGCTTCGGCGGCCTTCAGCCGGGTGGAACCGTCCCGGGCGAGACCGGCGGCACGGGAGATTTCCCACCCGTTGACCTCGACCTCGTTCGTGACGTGTTCCATGTATTAATCCTGCCAGCGGCGCCACCTCGCGGACAGGGAGCCCCTGCATGTTGGGGACGACTGCCCCGGCCCTGGACCTGTGAGGGGAACGTGGTCTTCTTCCAGGCCGTTTCCGATCGGTTCCCGGCGCCGACGACGCTACGCTCGATGCATGATGACGCCCCGGCTCGAGCAGCTGATCTATGACCTGGGGAAAATCCACGAGCGCTCGTGGATCCAGGAGGTTCTGCTGGCCTGCCTACAACGACTGGGTAGTGCCGGTCCCACGGAATGGCAGATCGTCGAGGTCTTCGATGCGTGGACCTCCGGCGATGCCCTGCACATCGTGTACACGTCCCCCTGGGGGCCCGTCGCCGGTCTGATCCGTGGCACGGAGAACCCTGCCGACGAGGACCCCACGGAATGCGGCGAAATGATCGCAGATTTCGATGTCGCCGAACCGCTCGGCACCATTGCCGAGCATCTCACCTACGACGACGATGGTGTCGGTTGGTGGGGCGATCCCGTGGCCGGAAGCATCCTCGCAAGCCGCGGCCGCTTCGGAACTGGACCCGCAGACTAGGCGCATCCGCACCGCTCAGGACAGCACGTCCTTGGTGCTGAGCCGCCCGTAGGCGAGTGCCCCGAACACGAGCACGTAGCCGGCCTGCAGCAGGGCATTCTGCCCGAACGATGACCACAGGATCGGTTCGCGCAGCAGGTCGGAGAACCCGAGCCAGTAGTGGGTGAACAGCCACGGGTGCAACCAGTCCAACTGCGGCAGTTGTCCCAGGATCTGCGCGGCGACCGAAAGCACAGCCGTCGCCGCCATGGCCCCCACCGGCACATCCGTCAGCGTGGAAATGAACAGCCCGATCGCCGCCAGCCCCCACAACGACAGCGCAACGTAGGCGGCAATCAGGCCGATCCTGACGAATGACTCGCCGAGCCCGATCGTGTCCCCCGACAGCAGCGTCACCGGTCCGACGCCGAACAGGGCCAGCCCGATGAGGATCCCTACCACTGCCACCACCAGCGCTGCGGCCAGGCAGAAGAGGGCGGCGCCGAGGTATTTCACCAGCAGCAGCCTGCCCCGCGACGCCGGGGCAATCAGCAGATAGCGCAGCGTCCCGTGCCCGGCCTCCCCGGCCACCGTGTCCCCGGCGACCACCGACACCGTCAACGGCAGGAACAGCGGGATGCACATGAACATGCCCACGATCGCCACGAACAACCCGTTGCCGGCCACCCGATCCAGGAAGGCCGGCCCGCGTCCCGTCGGTGGCCCCGACGTCAGCTTGACCGCAACCGCCACCAGCACGGGCACCGCGGCGAGCGCCAACAGCATCGCCCAGGTGCGCCGCCGGCGGAACACCAGGGCGATCTCAGAGGCGAGCAGCGCGCTACCGGGCAACATCGAACCCCTCCCCCGTCAATTCCACGAACCGGTCCTCCAGGCTGGGCCGCTCGAGCGCGAACCCGCGCACCCGCACCCCGGCAGCCACCAGGGCCGCGACGATCGCCTCGGGCTCAGGACCGCCATCGGGCCAGGGCACCTGCACGACGCCGGTGCCTGGGACCGCGGGTTCCCCGGCTGGCGCTCTCCGCACCTCCGGAGCCAGCCCCAGCCGGGCCAGCACTCCACGGGCGCCCTGTTCGTCTGGGGTGTGGACCACCACGGAGCCGCTGCCGCCGGAGCGCAGCTCCGCGAGGGTGCCCTGGGCGACGCGGTTGCCGTTGCTCATCACCGCCACATGGGTGCACATCTGCTCGATTTCACCGAGCAGGTGGCTGGAGATGAACACCGTCGAACCGGCCTGCGCCAGTGAGGCGATCAGGTGGCGGACTTCCCGGGTGCCCTGCGGATCCAGCCCGTTGGTGGGTTCGTCCAGGACCAGCAGCTCATGGTCGGTGGCCAGCGCATTGGCGATGCCGAGGCGTTGCTTCATGCCCAGTGAATAGGCGTGGACCGCCAGTTTGGCCGCCTGCCCCAGCCCGACCCGTTCCAAGGCGTGGTCCACCCTGGCGCGCCGGTCGGCAGCTGCCGAGTGGGGGTTGGCAGCATCCAGTCGCAGCAGGTTGGCCCGGCCGGAGAGGAACGGGTAGAAGGCAGGCCCCTCCACCAGCGCCCCGACGCGGGGCAGGACCTGCTGCCCGGCGGAGGGCATGGGCTGGCCCAGCACGGTGATGGATCCGCTGGTGGGGCTCGCCAGGCCCAAGAGCATGCGGATGGTCGTCGTCTTGCCGGAGCCGTTGGGCCCCAGGAACCCGAAGACGGACCCCTGCGGGACGGCCAGGTCCAGGTTGTTCACGGCCCGCCTGGTGCCAAATGACTTGCTCAGCTGGCTGGTCTCGATGGCGAGACCGCTGTCGGGCGGCGCCACGCTCAGCTTCCGTCGGCCACGGCCTGCAGCCGCTTCACGGGCACAGCACCGATGAGCAGACGCCCGTCCGGGGCCAGCAACACGTTGACCAGCGAGGTGTGCAGCAGCTGGCCGCCGTCGACCTTTGTGGCCAGCTGGCCGATCAACGGTGAGGCCGCCAACCCCGCCGGGACCTGGTCGGCCGGGATCGTGGCGACGGTGTCCCATCCGGTGCCGGTGAACGAGCTGCTGGCCGGATGCCCCGACGTGCCAGGGAGCGGCCCCGCGTCGTCGTCGGAGGGCATCGGGCGTTGCAGCTGCTTGCCGAAGGTGTGGTGGGGCCAGACGGAATCCTGCCGGGGCTTCTGCGGGAGCTGCTTCTGCTGCACGGTGGCATCGGCCGGCGGAGTGAAGTCAAAGAGCTTCGCGTCCGGTGCCGTCGGGGTGAACGAGGTGAATTCGAGATCCACCGCCGGGGTGTCCTGGCCCTTCGCGTCGACGCTGACGGCCAGCGGGACGCCGGTGGCGGAGTCGACGCCGATGGTGACGTCCTCGATGAGTGTCTGCCCGGTTTTGGGGGTCAGGACCAGCTGGTAGACGTCGCGGCCGGCCACGGTGGAGCCGTCCGCCACGGTGGTCGTGGTGCTCGGATCCGCCACCTCGAGGAACTTTCCGGCCAGCTGCTGCGGGGTCGGCATCGCGTCGCCGTCCGTCGCGTCGCCGTGCTGCTCGAACGTCCGGGCCGACGCGGTCGGCGGCAGCGTGGTGTGGACCGCCTGGTTGGCCTCCGAATCGTAGGTCCAGAGGCTGCGCCCGTTGCGGATGACGTCCCGCTCCCCCATGCCCTCCATGAGCTGGACGCGGGCCTTGTCCGGCCCGTCGACGTAGACGCGGGCGTCGTGGCTGCCGGTGAGCAGGTCCAGCAGGGAGGCGATGTCCGGGGTATCGGGGGCATCGGCCGAGGTGGAGCCCTGCTCAGAACCCTGGCCGGAACCCAACCCGAAACCCTGCTCCGATGACCCGGCAGCGGGTGCGCCGGGTTGCGCCTGCCGGGGTGGGCCGAACGAGGAGGGGGCACCGGCGTCGGGCAGCGCGGGCAGGCCGAGGTCGGTGGCCAGGTGCAGTTGGCCGGAGAACGCGGTGACGTCGGCGCCAGCCATCAGCTCGATGACCTGCCCTGCGGTTTTCGGCTCGAGCGTCGGGGTGGCGGACGCGGAGATCCCGGCCCCCACGCCCATCGCGGCGATGACCACGGGGATGACGGCCGCCGGCATCCACTTCTTCACTGCTGGTTTCATGGCACTTTCCTCGAACCAATACCTCCCCTCCACGGTACGCCGTCGAATCGTCGGCGGCGAGGCCCAGCTCACAGGGATCGCGCCCGGCGGGGCAACGGGACTATTCTGGCTGACGCCCTCCAGTCCCCCATCCCGAAGGACACCATGCAGACCGTCAACGCCTACGCAGCACCCGCGGCCGGGGAACCCCTGGCCCCCACGACCATCGAGCGCCGCGACGTCGGCCCGAACGACGTGCTGATCGACATCAAGTACGCCGGCATCTGCCACTCCGATATCCACACCGTCCAGGGCGACTGGGGTCCCCAGCAGTACCCGTTGGTCCCCGGCCACGAGATCGTCGGCCTCGTCGCCGAGGTCGGATCGGCGGTCACCACCCACCGGGTCGGGGACCGGGTCGGCGTCGGCTGCATGGTCAATTCCTGCGGCGAGTGCACCCACTGCCGGCGCGGCGAGGAGCAGTACTGCACGCAGGGCAACGTCGGCACCTATGGCGCGGTGGACCGCGACGGCACCATCACCCAGGGCGGCTACTCCACTGCAGTCGTCGTCGACGCCGGCTTCGTCCTGCGCGTGCCCGAGGCGCTGGACTTCGCCTCCGCTGCACCGCTGCTCTGCGCCGGCATCACCACCTACTCCCCCCTGCGCCACTGGAACGTCGGCCCCGGATCCCGCGTCGCCGTCGTGGGCATGGGCGGCCTGGGCCACATGGGGATCCAGCTCGCCCACGCAATGGGCGCCGAGGTCACCGTGCTGTCCCAGACGCTCTCCAAGCAGGAGGACGGCAAGCGTTTCGGCGCCGACCACTACTTCGCCACCAGCGACCCGGAGACGTTCACCCGGCGGGCCAGCTCGTTCGATCTCATCCTGAACACCGTCAGCGCCGAGATCGACCTGAACGCCTACCTCTCGCTGCTGGACGTGGACGGCACCCTGGTCAACGTCGGCGCCCCCGCCGCCCCGCTGCCCGTTGCCGTGTTCTCGCTGATCCCCCAGCGCCGCTCGTTCGCCGGCTCGGCCGTCGGCGGCATCCGCGAAACCCAGGAGATGCTCGACTTCTGCGCCGAGCACTCCATCGCCCCGGCCACCGAACTCATCGGCGCCGATGGGATCAACGACGCGTACGAGCGCGTGCTGGCCTCGAAGGTCCGCTACCGCTTCGTCATCGACACCTCCACCCTCGGCTGACCGCTGCCGGGCATTGAGTACGACCGCGGCGCGAAGGTTCGCGCCGCCGTCGCTCGTTCAGGGGGTTCCCGGCTGGGGGAAAATGGGTCCATGAGGATTGAACTGCTGTGCATCGACGGCTGCCCGAACTCCGACGAAACCCAGGCCCGGATCGTCGCGGCCCTGGCCGAGGCGGGCGCCCCGGACGTCGAGGTGGTCCGCACGGTGGTGGACGACGCAGCCGGAGCGGCTGCAGCGTTTGCCGGCTCCCCCACGATCACGCTCGACGAGGTGGACCTCTTTCCCGGGGCCGCCCCGGTCAGCGAATTGTCCTGCCGCGTCTACCAGACCCCGAACGGGCTCGCCGGGCTGCCGACAGTGGAACAGCTCCGGGACAGGATCCGCGAACGCATTGCCGGCTGAGCGATCCGACGCTGCGTGCGTTTAGGGTGGGATCATGAAAATCCACCTGACCAGCGTGATGGTCGACGACCAGGCCACGGCCGAGAAGTTCTACACCGAAATCCTCGGGTTCGTCGTCAAGCACGACGTCGACCTCGGCGGGGACCGCTGGCTGACGGTGGTCTCCCCCGAAAACCCCGAGGGCACCGAGCTGCTGCTCGAACCCAGCGGCCACCCCGCGGCGAAGCCATTCAAGGAGGCACTGGTCGCCGACGGCATCCCGTTCACCCAGTTCGCCGTCGAGGACGTCCACGCCGAATACCAGCGGATGAAGGCCCTGGGCGTGCGCTTCACCCAGGAGCCCACCGACATGGGCCCGGTGACCACTGCTGTCTTCGACGACACCTGCGGCAACCTCATCCAGATCGCCACACTGCCGGAGTGATCCTGCCAGAGTGATCCTGCCGGGGTGAGCCGTACCGGCGGGCCTGCTCCACCCTGCTCTTGACCTTCCCGAGGGTCCGGCCTAGATTGAGATCCAGATCACATTTTGACAAAGATTTTACGTTGATCCGTGTCGCTACCCGATTTCTTCGCCTGGGTACACCTCTGGAGCGTGATAGTCGTGACCAATGTCGGCCTGCTGTACGTCGGCGCAGTGCTCTTCATCAACGGGCTGATGCTGATTGGCCTGGTCCCGGGCAAATCGGCGGCCATCCTGAACTTCTGCGTGGGCATCATGCAGGTCGTCTTCCCGACCATTGTCATCCTGCAGGCCGCCGGTGACCTTCCGGCCATTCTCGGTGCCTCGGGGCTCTACCTCTTCGGGTTCACCTACCTCTACGTCGGCTTCAACCAGGTCTTCGACCTGCCCGGTGAGGGACTGGGCTGGTTCTCGCTCTTCGTGACCGTCTGTGCAGTGGTCTTCGCCGTCCTGCAATTCACCACCGTCAAGGACCCGGCGTTCGGCGTCATCTGGCTGTTGTGGGCCGTCCTCTGGTTCCTCTTCTTCCTCGTGCTGGGCCTGCACATGGACCATCTGACGGTCTTCACCGGCTGGTTCACCATCGTCGTCGCCCACGTCACCGGAACGATTCCGGCCCTCTACCTGCTCACGGGGGCGTACCGGCCCACCGCGGGAGCCGCCTGGGCGGCGGCCGCCGGCGGCGTGATCGCCGCGGTGGTCGCCGTCGTCATGGCCCAACGCGCCCGCCGGGCGGCGGATACCACCGGCACCACCTCGGAGGTGGTCGCCTGAGGAGCGCAGCAGCCACCGGGCCGCCCGCCACCCAGGCTCCCTGACCCGCGGCCCGCTCTCGTCCCGTGGGAGCCGTACCGTGAGGAACCAGGAGCAATCGTGCCCCTCTATGAATTCCGCTGCCCCGAAGGCGACGTCTTCGAGCAGTCCCACCCCATGGACCAGCGGCCCGATGAGGCCTCCTGCCCCGTCTGCGGGAAGTCCTCCCGCCGACGCATGCCCAGCCCCCGTCTCTCGATCGCCGGCGGTTCGGCCTACGGGCTGGTCGACGCCACGCGCCGCAGCGCGCACGAACCCGAAGTGGTTTCCGCCCTGCCGACCGGCCCACGCCGTCCCGGCTCCGGCTACACCACCAATCCGCTGCACCAGAAACTTCCGCGCTCCTGAATCGGCGCGGACCGCCCGGTCCACGGACCGGAATCACAGTTAGGGAAGATGACATGCCTGAAGTGCTCTTTTCGCTCGATTCGAACAAGAAGTTCAAGGACCAGGAGAAACTGGGGCACAACCGGTGGCACCCCGAGATCCCACCGGTGGCCACCGTCAAGCCCGGCGACGTGTTCCGTGTCGACTGCCGGGAATGGTTCGACGGAGCCATCGTCAACGACGACTCGGCCCAGGACATCCTCGATGCACCGCTCCTGACCGTGCACACGCTCAGTGGCCCGTTCGCGGTCGAGGGCGCCAAGCCAGGCGACCTGCTGATCGTGGACATCCTCGATGTCGGCCCGATCCCGCAGGAGGACTCCGGTCCCCTGGCCGGGCAGGGCTGGGGCTACACGGGGATCTTCTCCAAGAACAATGGCGGCAGCTTCCTGGTGGATCAGTTCCCCGACGCCTACAAGGCCGTCTGGGACTTCCAGGGCCAGGTGGCCACCTCGCGGCACGTCCCCGAAGTCTCCTTCGAGGGGCTCATCCACCCGGGCCTGATGGGCACCGCACCGTCGGCGGACCTGCTCGCCAAGTGGAACAAGCGCGAGGGCGACCTCATCGCCACGGACCCGAACCGCGTCCCGCCACTGGCACTACCGCCGGAGGCAGAACACGCGGTGCTGGGCGGCCTGCCCCGCGACCAATGGGGCAGGGTCGGCGGCGAGGCGGCGCGCACCGCTCCCCCGCGCGAGAACGGTGGCAACCAGGACATCAAGAACCTGTCCAAGGGAACCCGCGTCTTCTACCCGGTGTTCGTCGACGGGGCCAACCTCTCGGTGGGCGACCTCCACTTCTCCCAGGGCGATGGCGAGATCACCTTCTGTGGCGGCATCGAAATGGGCGGCTTCATCGATCTGCGGGTCGACCTGATCCGCGGTGGCATGGAAACCTACGGCGTCAGCGAGAACGCCATCTTCATGCCCGGCCGGGTCGAACCCCAGTTCAGTGAATGGCTGGCCTTCTCGGGCACCTCGGTGACCCTCGACGGCGAGCAGCGCTACCTGGATTCGCATCTGTCCTACCAGCGCGCGTGCCTGCACGCCATCGACTACCTGGCCAAGTTCGGCTACGCCCCGGAGCAGGCCTACCTGCTCCTCGGTGCGGCGCCCGTGGAAGGACGGCTCTCCGGGGTGGTCGACATCCCGAACTCGTGTTCGACGATCTACCTGCCCACCGCGATGTTCAACTTCGACATCCGGCCATCGGCGGATGGGCCGCACCAGATCGACGCCGGGATCGGAGCACCCCGGGCGGCCAACAACGGCTGACCCGGGACACACGCCGGGCGTCCTGGGAAACGCCCACCGGCCGGACGGCGCAGCCTTGCGCCGTCCGGCTGTACGTGCGGAGGAACCGGTCGCGCACCTGGCGAAACAAGCCGTTTCGCGGCGACACCCTACATCACGAACTGGACGGCGCCTCGGCCCCGACGATCGCGGCCAGCAGGCCGGGGAAGCGCTCCTCCAGGCATGAGCTCCGCAGGGTGTTCAGGATCGCGGTGCCCTGGTAGCGCTGTTCGATGATTCCTGCCAGGCGCAGCACGCGGAAATGGTGGGTGGCCGTGGATCGGCTGACGGGCAGCTCGAAGGCGATGCAGGCCTGGTCGTGGCAGCCGTTCGCCAGCTGCACCACGATCCGCCGGCGCATCGGATCGGCCAGCGCCGACAGCACGGCGTCCAGGGACAGCTCCACGACGTCGGGGTGCTCCAGGGTGCGGGGGGTGCTCATCAGTCCATCTTCGGTTCGGGGCGGGATTCGCTACGACGATGATCATCGTACTACGCTGTTCATCGTACTTTAGTCCCCCACCCGAAGGACACCATGCTGACCGTCAACGCCTATGCAGCACCCGCGGCCGGGGAACCCCTGGCCCCCACGACCATCGAACGCCGCGACGTCGGCCCGAACGACGTGTTGATCGACATCAAGTACGCCGGTATCTGCCACTCCGACATCCACACCGTCCAGGGCGACTGGGGTCCCCAGCAGTACCCGCTGGTCCCCGGCCACGAGATCGTCGGCTTCGTGACCGAGGTCGGTTCCGACGTCACCACCCACCAGGTCGGTGACCGTGTCGGCGTCGGCTGCATGGTCAACTCCTGCGGCGAGTGCGCGCAGTGCCGGCGCGGCGAGGAGCAGTTCTGCGTCCAGGGCAACACCGGCACCTACGGGGCGGTGGACCGCGACGGCACCATCACCCAGGGCGGCTACTCCACCCACGTGGTCGTCGACGCCGGCTTCGTGCTCTCCATCCCCGAGGCCCTGGACTTCGCCTCCGCGGCCCCGCTGCTGTGCGCGGGCATCACCACCTACTCCCCGCTGCGCCACTGGAAGGTCGGCCCCGGATCCCGCGTCGCCGTCGTGGGCATGGGCGGCCTGGGCCACATGGGCGTGCAGATCGCCCACGCCATGGGCGCCGAGGTCACCGTCCTGTCGCAGACGCTCTCCAAGCAGGAGGACGGCAAGCGCTTCGGCGCCGACCACTACTTCGCCACCAGCGACCCGGAGACGTTCACGCAGCTCGCCAGCTCGTTCGACTTCATCCTGAACACGGTCAGTGCCGAGATCGACCTCAACGCCTACCTGTCCCTGTTGGACGTGGACGGCACCATGGTCAACGTCGGCGCCCCGCCGGCGGCCCTGCCCGTCACCCCGTTCACCCTGATCGGCGCCCGCCGCTCCTTCGCCGGTTCGCTGATCGGCGGCATCCGGGAGACCCAGGAGATGCTCGACTTCTGCGCCGAGCACGGCATCAACGCGGCCACCGAGCTCATCGGGGCCGACCAGATCAACGAGGCGTACGAGCGCGTCATGACCTCCAAGGTCCGCTACCGCGCCGTCATCGACACCTCGACGCTCGGCTGACCCCGCAGGACCCCTGAGAACGACGGGGGCGCACACGTTGCGCCGCCGTCGGTGGGTTAAGGGGCTATTGCCCCGGCGGACGGGCGTCCCGGGAAGGCGCGCTCAAAGCCTGCGGCGGCCGGCCAACAGACCGTGCAGCAGGGGCAACACCGACACGCTCATCAGCACGGTACCCAGCACCTGGTCATCCGGCCGGACCAGCGCCCCGGCAATGAGCAGTGCCGCGAAGACCAGCGCCGAAATGGCCCGTCGCGCCGTACGCTCCAGGCGGGCCACCTGGCGTTCGAGGCGCGGCGTGGCGACCGCGAGCGATCCGTCCTCGAGGCGGGTGACCAGTCCGTCCAATCGCCCGGGCAGACGCACCGCCGTCGTCGCCGCGTCGAGTGCATGTTGGGCCACGTCCTGCACGATGCTTCCCCGCTCCTCGCGGATCAGCTGCGCCGCGTAGGGCTCCACGGTGTCCCAGAGGTTGAACTTCGGATCCAGGGAACTGCACACCCCGGAGGTCAGCGACATCGCCCGGATAATGAGCAGGAAGTTCTCCGGCAGCTGGAACGGCAGGGACCGGACCACATCACCGAACTCGGCGGCGAAATCCCTGAATTCGCGTGGATCCACCTCGCGCAGTTCGGCAAATCCCATCCCGCCGAACCGGGCGAAGAGGTGCGTCATGGCCCGTTCCAGTTCCGCGGTATCGGCGGTGGGCAGCAGCACCCCCACCTCGCCAATGGCGGCGACCAGCCCCCTGCCATCGCGCGACGCGGCGGCGATCAGCAGTTTGCGCAACCCGCGGCGGGTGCCCGGGGGCACGTCGCCCATCATGCCGAAGTCGATGAACGTCAGCTTCCACGGGCGCCCGGCCACCGGTTGGGCGGTGGGCGTGACGAAGATGTTGCCCGGGTGCGGATCTGCGTGGAAGAAGCCGCTGCCAAACAGCTGGTCGAACATGACCGCGCCGAAGGCGGGGGCGACCTCCGCCGGGTCGATGCCCGCCGCGCGCAGCCCCTCCAGGTCGGTGATTTTGATGGCCGTGACGTCCTCGAGCGCCAGCACGCGTCGGCTGGTCCGTTCCCAGACAATCCGGGGCACGGCAACGGCGTCGTTGTGGGCGAATTCGTCGGCGAAGCGTTCTGCTTGCGCGGCCTCGTGCAGGTAGTCGATCTCCTCCAGGCTGGTGTGGGCGAACTCCTCGACCAGCGCCGGCATGTCGGCGCGACGGGACACCAACCGGATGTGGCTGAGCCAGCCGCCGACCTTGCGCAGCGCCGCGAGGTCCACGTCGACGATCGCCTCAATGCCCGGGCGTTGGATCTTCACGATGACGCCCGCGAACGCGACGTCGGCGGCAGCTTCGGGCAGCAGCCGCGCCCGGTGCGCCTGGCCCAGGGATGCCGCCGCGACGGGCGTCTCATCCACCCATGCGAAGACGCGATCCAGCGGCGAACCCAGCTCGGACTCGGCCAGGGCCCGAACGTCGGCAAACGGGACCGGCGGCACCTCGTCCTGCAGCCCCTCCAGTTCCGCGGTGATCTCGGGCGGCAGCACGTCGAGCCGGGAGGAGAGGAATTGGCCGACCTTGATCATCAGGCCGCCGAGTTCCACGGCCAGGGCATGGAAGCGTTGCGCGAAATTGCGCATCCGCCGTGACCGCGAGCGTACGGCGAGCCGGGCCAGGCCGATGCGGGGCAGGAACAGCTCGAACCACCAGACGACCGCCAGGTGCCACGCCGCGAACCGCAGGATCCGGCGGTAGCGGGCACGGGTGTTCCCCGCTCCCGGCCCCGGGTGTGCCGGGCTCCGGCCAGGTAATGTCACCCAGGTCAGCCCTGGGCGAGGATCGAGTACAACCGCCGGCGCGCTTCATCGAGCACCGCGACGGCCTCCTGCACTTGTTCCGGCGACCCGGTGCGGCCCACTTGGGATGCGGCCTGGGCGAGTTCGAAGCCTGCCTTGGGCAGGGCCGCGAAGGTGCCGCCTCGCTCCGATTCCGTCGCTTCCCACGGCGCCGGGCCCTCGGAGGCGTCCAGGTCCTCGCGGCCGGCTTCGGTCAGCGAGTAGATTTTTCGCCCGCTGGATTCCTCGGCGCTAATGAACCCCTCGTCGGCGAGCAGTTGCAGAGTCGGGTAGACGGAGCCGGCGCTGGGTTTCCAGTTGCCACCGCTGCGCTCCTCGATTTCGCGGATGATCTGGTAGCCGTACATCGGGCGTTCCCCGAGCAGCGCCAGTACCGCCGAACGCACCTCACCGCGTCCCGCGCGGGTGCCCGTGCGCTTCTCGAACCGTGAGCGCAGGTCCTCGAGGGCCTGCCAAACGCCATCGAAGCCGGCTCCGCCGAACCCTCCGGCCGAATGTGAAGTGTTCATCGTGGTCTCCTCCGTGGTTCGCCACCGATCGGGTAGCGATACTCAACGATATATCGCTGACGCGGTCGCGCCTAGGGTTGGAAGCTGGCCAAAACGTCCTGCCGAAAACGTTCCCTGGCATCGCTGACCACACCCTGGAGTGTCGGTTCCCCGCTACCGGCTGTGCCGCTGAGTTGCCAACCACTACTGCTGTCTGCCTATGCTATTACCGGTTCAGCAGAGGGCCGCCAGTTCTGCGCAGGAGCCAACGTGATCCCCCTGAACCATTTCCTCCCCCCGCACCAACGCCATGTCGCTCCTTGGACCGTTTCCAGTGTCGTGACGGAGGTGGCGTAGCGCATGCCCATCGCCATCGAGAACAACCGCGGCCAGTTCCAGTACCAGATCTTCAAGGCGGGCGAACTGGCGGGTTTCGTGCAGTACAGCATGGACGGGGCCGACCTGTGGGTCCTGCATACCTCCATGAAGCGCCAGTTCAAGTCGGCGCTGCTGACCGACATGCTCATCCACCACGTCTTGACGGACGCACACGCCAGCCGGCTGGCGGTCCTCCCGTTCTGCCCGGCCGTGCGCGCCTTCATCGCCGAGCATCGGGAGTACGCCTACCTCGTCACCGCGGAATGGCAGGAGCGCATCCCGTCGCCGGCGCACCACAAGGCGGACGCGGACTCCAACATCCCCCTGGACTTCGTCCGGCTGACCGGCTCGTGCCGGGCACAGCATCTGGACACGACGTTGGGTTCGCCCGACGTCGACCAGTACATCAACGGCAACACCGGCCCGCTCTCCCTGACCCACCTGCAGGACCCCGCGGCCCTGGCCCAGCTGCAAGATCCCGAACAGCAATCGGTGGACAGCTAGCCACCGCTTCACGGCAACACCAGAGCACGACGGCGGCGCTTCCGGGGCGCCGCCGTCGTGCCTCGAGTGGGCCCGCTGCTGCCCGATGCTAGCGCGAGGGGGCCAAGCCAACCGTCGACCAGCTCGTCCGTTGAATCTTCCGGTGCCGCGCCAAGCGGGTCATGACCGCGATGGACGCTGTCAGTATGGCCATGGAAATGAGCAGGTCCACGAAGCCGACGTCGTCGGCGTTGGCGTCCACGGCACCAAAGGCGACGAGTACGAAGATTCCCGTGTTGTTGGCGATGTGGAGGGCAATCGCCGCCTCGAGTCCGCCGGTCCGCCAGGTCAGCCAGCCGGCCGCGACGGCGAAGACGGCAACATCGATCATGCCCCACAACGCGTAGTCGTGGCTCAGCACGAAGAGCGGCACGGGCAAGAGAATGGCAAACGCGGGATGCCGTAGCCACCCGCCGAGTGTCTGCATCAGGTACCCACGGAAGACGTATTCCTCGGCGGTGGCCTGGATCGGCACAAGCACCAGCGCCGCGGCCAGCACCACCAGGGTGCTTGTCCCGTCGAACCGCGCAGCAGGGTCGTCGGCTCCGGCACCGGGAAGGGCGAGCGAGATCCCTTGGGCGGCCACGGTCACCACGAATGCCACGCCCAGGCACCGCAGCAGCCACGTCCACCGAATGCGGCCGGCAACCGAGGACAACAGCCCCACGGGCTTGGCACCCAACACGAGCGTTGCCAGCCAGAGGGCGGGCCACATCAGGATGATGGACGACAACGTGACGACCAACGTGAAGGGGTCGTTCAGGTCCAGGATGTCTGGGCCCTCGAAGAAGCCGTCGGCCGCGCGTCCGAGGTCTGGAATGATCATCCCGGCAATGAGCAGGATGACCATGCCTATCAGGAAGAACGCGGCGTAGAAACCCGCGCCCAGTGCGCCGACCACCAGCGGCTTCCACCAGCGGTAGGCGGGCCACGCGCGCGTCAGGCGGTGGTAGGCCAGCCCAGGCAGTTCGGTGTCTCCGGGGGCTTCCGGACGGTGGATGTCGGCGGAACGTGTCATGGCGACCATTCTTCCCCGCGAAAGTGGCGGCACCCGTCGTCCGTCCGGACGATCTTCGGCCAATTGTCGCAGCTGCGATCCCGGTGGTCATCGCCGGGACGGGCCGGCCGCTCTTGACGCCAACAGTTCACTACCCGATGGTCATTAGACGCCGGGCTCCCCCGGGTTGAATCAAATGAGGACGACGACGACGCTCAAGGAGCGCCGCCGCCGTGCATCAGGGAGCCCGTCTTCGGTGAGAAGGACACGAACATGGCTACAGGTAGCTGACCCCACCCAGATACGCCTGACGCCACCGCGTCACCACGACGCGTTCAAACAGATTGACGCGGCTGAAGGGATCGGCGGCGATGAAAGCCTCTGCTTCGTCCCGGCTTTCCAGGTCGAGCAAGTAGATCCCACCCGACGCGACCTCACCGGCATCGTCCAGTTTCGCTCCGCACGCCAGCAGGAGCCGGGCATTCACGTCGAGGTAGCCGAGGTGTTCTTCCCTGGTGTCAGCGCGCAGGGAACCTGCATCGTCGCGGTCCCAGGTTTCGATGAGGTAGGCCATGGTGTGCTCCAATCAGCCCAGGAAGCCCCAGGCGAGGATGGAGACGATGTAGACCAGGCCGACCCAGAACATCATCACCACGGTGTAGCCCATGATGTCCTTGAGCTTGAGCTTGGACAGGGCCAGGGCGGGCAGGATCCAGAAGGGCTGGACCAGGTCGTTCCAGGCGTTGCCCAGCATGACCGACATGGAGGTCTGCGGCAGCGAGGCGCCCAGCGTGTGGGCGGCCTCGATCATGAAGGGGCCCTGGATGACCCAGTGGCCGCCGCCGGAGGGGGCGAAGAAGTTGATCACGAACGAGGAGACCAGGCCCCAGAACGGCAGCGTCTCGGCGGTGGAGACGTTGACGAACCACTGCGAGATGGTCAGCACCAGTCCGGAGCCGGCCATGATCGCCATGATGCCCGCATAGAACGGGAACTGCAGGATGATGCCCGAGACGGTCTTGATGCCCTCGTTCAGCTTGGTCACGTAGGCGATCGGGGTGCCGAGCAGGATGATGCCCAGGAACAGGATGATGAAGTTGATCAGGTCCAGGTCCACGGTGCCGCCGGCGACCATGTGCAGCACCACGTACAGGATGCCGGCGATGCCGATGACCATGGAGAGGATCCGCGACTTGTTCAGCTTGTTGGCGAACGTGTTCTCGGAGAACTCGTCGGTGGCCGGGCCGGTGGAGGTGGTGGCGAACAGCGCGGGGTCCAGTTCGCGCACGGGCTGGCCGGCCTTGGGGTGCAGTGCCGCGTTGAGCACTGGCAGGGTCGCCATGACGACGATGGCGGTGATGACCATGGGCAGCGAGAAGATCGTCTCATCCAGGCCGATCAGCCCCATGCTCTTTTCCAGCGGGTGGCCGGGGGTGGCGATGGTCAGCGGGATGGTCGCCGAGAGGCCCAGTCCGTACATGGTGAAGCCGGAGTAGGCGCTGGCGATGATCAGCGGGTAGTGGATGCCCTTGATCTCGGTGGCCAGCTTGCGGGCGATGACCCCGCCGATGACCAGGCCGAAGCCCCAGTTCAGGTAGGAGCCGACGCCTCCGACGAGGGTGGCCACGACGATGGCCACCCGCGGCGAGTGCACGTGGGTGACGAGCCGGTCCAGCAGCCGGTCCACCAGTGGTGAATTGGCCAGGACGAACCCTGCGGCGAGGATGACGGCCATCTGGGTGGTGAAGGCCAGCAGGTTCCAGAAGCCGTCGCCCCAGTTGGCCACCGCATCGAGCGGGTTCTGGTGTTGGACGGCGAACGCCAGGACGAAGGCGAGCAGGGTCAGGCCGATGGCGAAGACGAACGGGTCGGGCAGGTACCGGCGCATCAGTTCGGTGAAGAAGCCGGTGATCTTCTGCAGGACGTTGGTCTTCTGCTGTTCTTGGGTGGGTGTGGTCATGAGTGGTCTTCCGTGGTCGGGTGCGGTGAGTGGGTCGGGCGGGTCAGGTGGTTCATGAGTTGTTCGTCGCGCCAGGCGACTCGGTCTTCCCAGTCGGTGAGCGGGAGCACTGCACGGCGTTGGGCGGTGACGGTGGCGACGAGGTCCTCGGTCCAGGGATCGTGCTGGCCGCGTTCGGCGCCCATGCGTTGGTAGGCGGGGCCCATCTTGGCGGCGTGGGATTCGATGCCACCGCGCGTGTTCAGGTCGACGGTCTCGAAGGGGCCCATGAAGGACCAGCGTCGCCCCAAGCCGGCGCGGACCGCTGTGTCGACGTCCTCGACGGTGGCGACGCCATCACGGACCAGGGCGTAGGCCTCGCGCAGCAGGGCGCCCTGGAGCCGGTTGAAGACGAAGCCCTCGGGTTCGCCGTGGACGCGGATCGGGCAGAGCCCGGCGGCGGTGTAGAGCGCTTCGGCGCGGTCGACGGTCTCCGGGCTGGTGAAGGGTGCCGGGACGAGTTCGATGACGGGGATCAGGTGGGGCGGGTTGCCGGGATGGGCCACCAGCGTGCGATGGGCTCCGGGAAGCCCGGCGGCGAAGCTGCTGGCCGGCATCGCCGAACTGGAGCTGGCGATGACGCAGTCCGCGGGTGCGTGCTGGTCGATCTCGGCGAACAGGGCACGCTTGAGCTCCAGCTGTTCGGGTGCGCACTCCTGGATGAGGACCGCACCGTTGACGGCGTCGGCGACCGACGACGTGGTGGTGACCCGGGCGGCAATCGCGTCAGGGGTCTCGGTGAGCAGGCCGTGCCCGGCCAGTGCCTCGAGCCGGGCGGCTATTTCGGCGGGGATGGCGGCCCGGCGCGCGGCGCTGGGATCGGACACGCACACCGGGTGGCCGGCGCGGGCGAAGACCACGGCGAACGCGACACCGATGCTGCCGCCACCGACCACGGCGATCGGCTGGGCGGATGGTGGGGTGGTGGTCTCAGACATGGGCCTTGCCCACGGTCAGGCCACCGCACACGTAGTGGGTTTGTCCGGTGACGAACCCGGTGCGCTCGTCCAGCAGGTGGGCGACGGTGTGGGCGACATCGTCGGGGGTGCCCATGCGGTGCACGGGCACTGAGTCGATGATGTCGCGGGTGAGCGGGCTGTCGGCGGGGTTGGCGCCGTTGAAGAGGTCGGTGGCGATGGGGCCCGGGCCGACGGCGTTCGCGGTGATGCCGTACTGGCCCAGTTCCAGGGCCCAGACCCGGGTCAGCCCGAGGAGTCCTGCCTTGGTGGCGGCGTAGGCGCTGCGCAGTTCCTTGCCCAAGGCGGCGCGGGATGACATGTTCACGATGCGCCCGAACCCGGTCTCCTTCATGCCCGGCAGCAGGGCTTGGGTGACCTGGACTGCGGTGCGCAGGTTCAGTGACCACGCCAGCTCCAGGTCCTTCAGGGTCTGGTCTTCAGCGGATCCGGGGAAGACGGCGCCGACGTTGTTCACCACGCGGGTGATGGGACCGTCGGCGAGGGCCTCGGACAGGGCCCGGGCGGTGTCGTCGGGATCGGAGAGATCGGCGCGGATGCCGTCGCCGGCCCGGTCGATGATGACGGGGGTGTAGCCGTCGCAGCGGGATCGCTCGACGATGGCGGCGCCGATGCCGGCCGCTCCCCCGGTGATCAGGACGCGGGGTGGTTGGGTGGTGCTCACAGGTGTGTCCTTCGGTTGTGCCCGGACGGCGGGCGTCTAGACGGTGGCGATGGGGTTCAGCGGGGATCCGGCGGCGCCGGGCAGGTTCAGCGGGGGCGCGGTCAGCAGGAAGCGGGAGCGTCCCTGGCGGCGCAGGTGCGCGGCCAGCGGGGTGAGGCGCCAGAGTTCGCCCAGGTGCACGCCGAGCCGGAACAGGCAGTGTTCGTGCAAGGGCAGCACCGAGGCCGGAGCCTCGGCCTCGCGGGCCGGGTAGAGTTCCACCGCGTAGTTGTCGGCGGCGATGGCTGCGATGCCGGTGTCGGTGATCCACTGCAGCAATTCCGGATCGCGTCCGTCCAGGACGGCACCGAAATGGTGCAGGACCTCCGGGTCGGGGTTCCCGCCCATCTCCAGGAGCTTCTCCGCGAAGCCGGTGTGGAGGCAGAGGATGTCGCCTTCCTCGACCACGATGCCGTCGGCCTGAAGGATGCCGGCGAGTGTTTCAAAGCCGACGATGGTGTGGGCGTCGCCGAGGTGGGCGTGCAGGTCGACCATGACGGCGCGGCCCTGGACGGGCCGGGCGGCCAGCGCGTCGATGCCCAGGGGCCCCGCCGAGAAGGTGGTGCCGACAGAGAGGTCAGCGAGTCCGGCTCCGCTGACATCGGCCGGGCCGGTGACGTCGGTGCCGGCACGGTAGCCGTTGTAGTAGACGGATTCGGCGACGCCGTCGTCGTCCGCGTCGAAGAGCGAACCGACGTGGGACAGGGCGTCCCATTGCGTGGAGTACTGGGTGTGCAGGATCGCCAGGTCGTCGTTCATGATGTCGCTGGAACCGGGGTAGACCCGATCGAGCCGGCAGTTGGCGTTCACCGCTCCGGAGCGCAGGTTGGGCCGGATGATCGGTGGCAGCCGGTTCGGGTTCAGCGCGGTGCCGCCGGGCAGGGTCAGCGGCAGGCCCAGCGCGAAGGTGGTGAAGTCCCGGACTTCGGCGATGCCTTGGCGGAGCTTGGCCGCGGTGAGCAGGTTCATCCTCCCGATCCGGTCGTCGGGTCCGAAGTCGCCCCAGGTCGACCCCTCGGGCCTGCGGGTCCAACGGGGTGTGGCTTCCGCGCTCATGGTGCTCCTCCAGTTCCATTCGTCATGTTCCGGGCCGGTATGGGGTCGGTCACCCCGTGGCATGACGCGGGGCACATGGACCAGACTGCTCCCACACGCGATGAGCTGTCCAATAAACAATCGGTCATTGCCTATGAACGAATTCTTATAAAATGGTCGGATGGAACTCAAGCACCTCAAGGCCTTCGCCGTCGTGGCCGAGGAACTGCATTTCGGGCGGGCCGCAGACCGGCTCGGCATCGCCCAGCCGCAATTGAGCCAGTGGGTCAAGCGTTTGGAGGCGGATCTGGGTGCACCGCTGTTCTCGCGCAATACACGTTCGGTGCACCTGACCCAACAGGGCGAAGCGATCCTCAAACCGGCCCGACAGACCATCGACTGGGCGCGCCGCACCGAATTGGCCGTCCTGGCAAACGATCCCGAGGTGTTCGGGAAGGTCCGCATCGGCTACGCGGGAGCCAGCAGCCGCGAGGTCCTGCCGGCGATCGCGCGCGCAATACGCGCCGCCGAACCCGGGATCGAGTTGGATCTTCGCTCCATGGTCTACGGCGGCCACGCGCCGGGACTTGTGGCCGCGGGTGAACTCGAGATCGGCTTCTCGCGCCTGCCGTTGCACCAGTCGAGTGTCCATGGTCGGGTGTTCGCCTTCGAGCGCGTGCTGGTGGCGCTGCCTGCCGACCACCGGCTGGCCGCACTCGATGAGGTGCCGCTGGCCGAACTGGCCCACGAACCGTGGGTTTCGTTCCCCGCCACGAAGGGATCGAATGTCCGGGACATGGGGTTGAGGCTTGCGCACGAGACCGGATTCACGCCGCGCATCGCCCAGGAGGCTCCCGATTCCTACGCCATTCTGGGGCTGGTCGCCGCAGGCGTGGGCGTGTCGTTGACGGTGTCCTCGGTCCGGCATATCGAAACCCCGGGACTGGTCTACCGGGATCTCGCCGGTGAGCCGTCTTTCCTAGCCGCGATCATCATTTGGGGCGATGCCCCCGATAGGGCGACTCGGCGAGTCCTGGAAATCATGGAGGGCGTGTTGCCTACGCCAGAGAAGCCGGCCGGTCGGGTGCTGGACTGACTACGAGCGTGGTGGATTTGATTGATTGCAGAGAATTGCTGTCTATCTCTGATTCGATGTAAGTCTTGGCCCCCTGCGCCAGATTCACTCCAAAATGCCCTCGCGCGGGACTAATCTTGCCCCATGTGGATCAATGTCATTACAGATGTTTTGGGCGGTCTCCTCGTGGCGATCGTCGCTGGCGTCACGACATGGCTGTTGGGACGGCACACTTATCGACGCGAGTTGGAGAAGAAGGAAATCGGTGGGCTAAGGCGCCTAATCGGAGACTTAGCCCGGAAGCGAGCTCTCGTCGAACCTCAGTCGCTATCCCGAGTCGAGAGCGCCGGTCCTGGTCACCGCGATTTTGACGCTGTATCGGCGTCCGTCTTTAACGTCCGCAATGCAGTCGATGAAGCGCGATTGGCTGCCCGCGATGAAGACAGTTCCGAAGTGCACCATATCCTAGACCAGATGTCCCTGCATTGTAATGACTATCTGCATGGAAGCCGGCATGACCCAGAAAACTATCCTTCTCAGATTCACGTACTTCGAGTTTCATTGATTCGAGAACTCGGGCTCCTCCGGAAAGTTCATCAGGAGCTGCCCGACGATGAACCTGGCAGCAAAGCATATGGTGCAGCCAAACATGGCAGCTCATAGATAAGGATGCCCTCTACGTTCGCCAGCGGCCTATTGGTTCGAGAAGGCCGCGTCGAACGACGCCTCCGGCCGCTTCCACAGCAGCTCGCGGATCTTCCCGACGGCCTCGGCCGCACCATGGAGCCTGTCCATGCCTGCGTCCTCCCACTCCACGGATATGGGACCGTCGTAGCCGATGTGGGCCAGCGCGCGGAAGGCGTCCTCCCACGGGATGTCCCCGTGGCCGGTGGACACGAAGTCCCAGCGCCGGCGCGGATCGCCCCACGGCAGGTGGGAGCCGAGGATGCCGTTGCGGCCCAGGGGCGGGCGCAGCCGCGTGTCCTTGCAGTCCACGTGGTAGATCCGGTCGGCGAAGTCGGTGATGAAGCCGACGGTGTCGATCCCTTGCCAGAACATGTGGCTGGGGTCCCAGTTCAGCCCGAACGATTCCCGGTGGTCGATGGCCTCCAGCGTGCGGACCGTCGTCCAGTAGTCATAGGCGATCTCGGAAGGGTGCACCTCGAGCGCGAACTTGACCCCTTCGCCGTCGAACACATCCATGATGGGGTTCCAGCGGTCGGCGAAGTCCTGGTAGCCGGCGTCGATCACGTCGCCGGGCACGGGCGGGAACATGGCCACGTACTGCCAGACTTTGGACCCGGTGAAGCCCACGACGGTGTCGGCACCGAGCTTGCGGGCCACGCGTGCCGAGCGCTTCATGTCCTCGGCGGCGCGTTGCCGCACGCCCTCCGGTTCGCCGTCGCCCCAGACATAGGGGCGCAGGATGCCCTGGTGGCGGAAGTCGATGGGGTCATCGCACACCGCTTGGCCGCCGAGGTGGTTGGAGATGGCCCAGACCTTCAGTCCGTAATTGTCAAGGATCTCCAGCCGGGAGGCCAGGTAGGCGTCGTCCTCGTCGGCACGCTGCAGGTCCAGGTGGTCGCCGGACGCGGCGATCTCCAGTCCGTCGTAGCCCCAGTCGGCGGCACGGCGGGCGAGTTCCTCGAACGGCATGTCGGCCCATTGGCCGGTGAACAGGGTGACGGGCTGCGGGGTCTGGGTCATGGAGGTCCTCCTCGGAGGGACGGTCGGGGGCTCGGGGTTCACTGGATGTGCTGGACGGCTCGGTGGTCGGAGGCCGCGGAGACGTCGACCCAGCTGTTGCTGCGGGAGGAATCCAGCACTGCGGCGGTGAGGATGCTGGCGCGCAGACCGTCCGCGAAGGTCGGCAACCCGGCAGGTGCTCCCCCGCCGATCGTCGCATAGGTGTCGGCGACGAAGGCGTTGAAGGCATCGAGATAGCCCATCGGGTGCCCGGCGGGAACTACCGAGAGCCGGGCGGCGTCGTCGACCAGCGATGGGGCGTCGCGGGCCAGGGTGGTGGATCCCGCACGTCCGCCGAGCCAGAGTTCGTCGGGGTGCTCCTGGTCGAAGGCGACCGATCCGCTGGTCCCCCCGAGTTCGAGGCTCAACGCGTTCTTCCGTCCGGCGTTGACCTGCGAGACCATCAGGCTGCCGATGGCGCCGCCTTCCATCTCCACCAGGCACACGGCGGCGTCCTCGGTGTCGACGGGTTGTCCGCGGCGGGTGGGGTGGGCGATACCGAGCCGGGCGTTGATGCGCACGATCCGCTCCCCCGCGATGAATTCGAGCAGGTCCACCAGATGGGAGCCGATGTCGGCGAAGGCCCGGGACGGTCCCCCGGCAGCGGGATCGACGCGCCAATCGGTGTCATCCTCCTGCAGCATCCAATCCTGCAGGTAGTTCCCCCGCACGGTCAGAAGCCGCCCAATACCCCCGCCTGCGGCCTGGTGGCGGGCTTGGCGGGCCATCGGATGGAAGCGGTAGATGAACGGGACGGTCGCGGTGACTCCGGCCCGGGTCGCGAGTTCGGCCAGTGCCGAGGCCTCTTCGGGGGCGATGGCCAGCGGCTTTTCGCAGACGACGTGTTTGCCGGCCTCCAACACCGCGCGGGCGTGCCCGGCATGCGTGGCATTCGGCGAGCAGACGTGCACGACATCGACGCGTGCCAGCAACTCGTCCAGGGTGGCCGCCGCGTGCGGGATCCCCAGGTCGGCGGCGGCCCGGGCGGAGCGCTCGGGACGGGAGGAGAGCACCGAGACGACATCGGCGCCGGCGGCGCGCGCGGCCTGGGCATGGATCCGGGCCATGAAGCCGCCGCCGATGATGCCGACCTTCAGCGGTGCAGTGGATGGGTGGCTCACAAGGTCCTCCTTCGGGTGGGTTCGGAGCGGGTCATTTCACGGAACCCGCGGACAGGCCGGCCACGAGATGGCGCTGGACGAACATGAACCCGATGAGCACGGGCAGCGAGACGACCACCGAGGCGGCCATCAGCTGGTTCCAGTACACATCGGTCTGCGAGGCGTAGGAACGCAGGCCGATCGCCAGGGTGCGGGTGTCGGAGTTGGTCAGCACCGAGGCGAAGAGGACCTCGCCCCAGGCGGTGATGAAGGAGTAGACGGCCACGGCGATGATCCCCGGCCTGGCGACCGGCAGCACCACGCGGATCAGGGCGCCCATCCGACCGGTGCCGTCGATCATCGCCGCCTCTTCGAGTTCGCGCGGGATCGATGCCAGGAAGCCGGTGAGCATCCAGATGGCGAACGGCAACGAGAACGTCAGGTACGTCAGGATCAGCCCGAGGTAGGTTCCCGAGAGCTGCAGTCCGACCGTGCGTTCGATCTGCGTGAAGATCAGGAACAGCGGCAGCAGGAACAGGATGCCCGGGAACATCTGGGTCGAGAGGACCACCAGGGAGAACGTCCGTGCGCCCTTGAACTGGAAGCGGGAGAGGGCGTAGGCGGCCATGACGGCCAGCACCACCGAGAAGAAGGTGGCGCTGACGGTGACGATGAGGCTGTTGACGAAGTAGTCGGCCAGCGGGACGGTCTTCCAGATGTCCAGGTACGGCTGCAGGGTGATGGTGCTCGGCCACCAGGTGAACAGCCCGCGCACGTCCTCGAGCGGCTTGACGCTGGTGACGAGCACGACATAGAGCGGCAGGATGACGATGATCGACAGGCCCAGCAGCCCGAACGTGCGCAGGATGCGGAATCCACGGGTCTCAAGCATTGGGTCCCTTTCCCTTGGGCATGACGAGTCGGATGTAGAACGCCGAGGCGATCAGCAGCACGACCAGGAGCAGGACGCTCATGGCGCCACCGACACCGAAGTTCCAGTTGCTGAAGGACTGCTGGTAGATCAGCGGCGAGATCAGCGTCGCCTCCGGTGGGGAGGCCGGCCCGAACAACACGTACGGGACGTTGAACTGGTTGAAGATCCACAGCGAGAGCATCAGCAACAGCACCGAGTTGGCCTGCTTGATCATGGGCAGGGTGATGTTGGTGAATTGCTTCCACAGGCTGGCCCCATCTAGCGCGGCGGCCTCGTACACTTCACCGGGGATGTTCTGCAGTGCCGCCAGCAGCATCAGGAAGGCGAAGGGCCAGAACTGCCACACCGTCACGATGACCATCACCCAGAAGGCATTGGACCCCAACAGCCAGAACGGCCGGTGGTCCAGCAACCCGAGGTCGTCGACCAGGAAGCGGTTGATGACGCCGTCGCGCTGGTTGAACATGAACGCCCAGGCAATGGTGCCCACGTAGCTGGGCAGGGCATACGGCACCAGGAACAGCGTCCGCAGCAGCCCACGCCCCCGGAAGCTCGAGGAGAGCAGGACCGCGGCGAACATGCCCAGCGCCCAGGCCAGGGCCACCACGATGACCGTGAACAGCAGGGTCCGCCCCAGCGCCCCGTAGAACTGGGTGCCGATCGGACTCGACAGACTGAGCCCGGCCACGAAGTTTTCGAACCCGATGAACTTGGCCTTCACCCAGTTCCCGATGCTGAGCTGGGTCAGCGCGATGAACGCGATCCAGACCCCGAGGATCATGGGGATGATGTGGATCAGCAGCTCCATGATGGTCGCCGGGGCGATCAGCAGGTACGGGAACAGGTCCTTCTTGCGCTTGCGTTGCGGGGCCGGGGGTACCGGCCGCCCCTCGGTGGGGGCGGCCGGATCCGGCTCTACACGGCGGCGGTTCCCGGCTTCAAGGGTGGGAGCCATCATCTGTCCTTTCGGCCGTTTCGAGGCGGGTGGGGCGGGCGTGCTCACATCTGCGAATTCGCGTTTTCGAGCGCCTTCTTCACGTCGGCCTCGGTGACCTTTTCACCTTGGGCGATCTGGGCGAAGAGGTTCTTCACCGCGGTGCCGACCAGGGTCTCCATCTGGCTCTCGGAGGGGTACAGCGGCATCGGCTGGGCGTGGTTGGCCAGGATGTCCTTCTTCAGCGAGATCTCCTCGGACTTGAAGGCCGGGTCGTCGTAGGCGGCGGTGACCACGGGCAGGGCGGTGAACTCCTTGTTCAGGTACTTCTGCTCTGAATCGCTGGTCAGGTGCTTGACGAAGTCGACGGCTGCCTCCTTGTTGTCGGAGTTGTCGAAGACGGAGACGTTGATGCCGGCCACGTGGGACTGCGTGCCTTCCAGCCCGGTGGCATCGGCGGTCATCATCGGGACCGGTGCGGCCTTCCAGTCCTTCATGTCCCGTGCATTCAGCGTCTTGCCGGGAGCCTGGTCGAAGAACATGGCGGACTTGCCGGCGGCGAAGTCCTCCACCATGTCCGAGCCGTTCTGGGCCTCGGCCATCGACGGGTTGACCACGCCGTCCTCGCCCATGAGCTGGACCCACTGGTTCACGCCCTTGACGACGCCGTCGGAGGCGAACTGCGGGTTGCCCTGGTCGTCGTAGAGGGCCGAGCCGTTCTGCAGGCCGCGGATGAAGGCGGCGTGGGCGTTGTTGGTCACCGAGGATCCGGCGAGGGAGACGCCCCACTGGTCGGTCTTGCCGTCCTTGTTGGTGTCCTTGGTCAGCTTCTTGGCGTCGGCGACGAACTCGTCCCAGGTGGCCGGCGGTGCGTCGATCCCGGCTTCCTTGAACATCTTGGTGTTGTAGTACATGGAGTAGCTCAGCCCGTAGAGCGGGACGGAAGTCGGGGCCTGGCCCTCGGCGCCGCCGGTCGCCCAGCTGGTCTGCACGAAGCGGTCCTGCCCGCCGATCTTCTCCAGGGCGTCGCCCTCCCACGGCATGAACGCGCCGGAGGCCTGCAGGGACACGGCCCAGGTGTTGCCGATGTTCAGCACGTCGGGGCCGTCGCCGGAGGAGACGGCGGTGAGGATGCGGTTGTAGAGGTCGCTCCACGGGATGACCTCGAGTTCGACCTTGGTGCCGGTCTCCTCGGTGTAGCGCTCGATCGACTTCTTCAGCACGCGCTCGTCGTCGGTGACCGACGTGCCCTGGTTCGAGGCCCAGTAGGTGATGGTGCCGCCGGCCTTGGCGTCCCCGGTGTCGGCGGATCCGTTGTTGCCGCAGGCCGACAGGCCCAGGGACATGGCGCCGATGGAGAGGACGGCAGCCCATTTCATGGTGCGTTTCATGACGGTTCTCATTTCTCTGCTGTGAGTGAGATGGAGCGGTGATGGAGGTGGTGCGGTGATGGAAGCTGTACGACGGCGGAGCCCGCCGCGGGTGCTCAGGAGACCGGGTTGCTGGCCCGGGAGGGATCCCAGTCCGCGTCGAGCGGGGCGGAGATCTTCACGGTGGAGGCGACGTCGACGAACGTGCCGGTGTCGGCGGCCTCGACGAGGGACGCCATGACGTCCAGGACGTGGAAGGCCAGTTCGCCGGGGACGCGTTCGGGGCGGTCCTCGCGGATGGCCTGCGCGAGTTCGGCCACGCCGGTGCCCCGGGTGAAGAAGGACCCGGTGGCCTCGACGACGCGCGGCTCGCCCTCGCCGGTGTGGATGGTGGTCTCACCGTCAAACATGTTCGGGTCCGGGAACACCGCGGTGCCCTCGGCTCCGGAGATTTCGACGAACCCGGCACGCGGCAGTTTGGAGTCGAAACTGAACACGGATTGCGCGCTGGCCCCGGATTCGAAGTCGATAAGCGCGCTGACGTGGGTGGGGACCTCGACAACGAAGTCGGTACCGGCCTTGGGACCGGAACCGATGGTGCGCGAGCTGCGGGCCTGCGAGGACAGGGCGGCGACGCGGCGGATCGGCCCGAAGACCTGGATCAGGGTGGTCAGGTAGTAGGGGCCGACGTCGAACAGCGGGCCGGCGCCCTTGGCGAAGAGGAACTCCGGGCTCGGGTGCCAGGACTCGGGGCCGGGAACCTGGAAGAGGGTCAGCGCGGTGAGCGGCTGGCCGATGGCGCCGTCGCGGACCTCGCGCAGCGCGGTCTGCAGGCCGGCACCGAGGAAGGTGTCGGGGGCGACGGCGACGCGGACCCCGGCTTCCTTCGCGGCTTCCATGAGCTGGCGGCCGGATTCACGGTCCAGTGCGTAGGGCTTTTCGCCCCAGACGTGCTTGCCGGCGGCGACTGCCTGCAGGGCGACCTCGACGTGGACGGCGGGGATGGTCAGGTTCACGACGATCTCGACGTCGTCAGTGGCCAGCAGCTGCTCATAGGAACCCGAATTCGGGACGCCCCACTTCTCGGCCTGGGATGCGGCGCGCTCCTCGTCGAGGTCGGCGATGAAGACGACCTTCAGGTCGGGGAACTGGGTGAGGTTGCCCAGGTACTGGTCGCTGATGGTTCCGGCGCCGACGATGCCGACGCCCGTCGTCGCGGCGCTCACTTGGTGCCCGCCAGGAAGGCGTAGGAGTCGGCCACTGCCTGCAGGACGTCGCCGTCGTGGTCATCGAGCTCGACGACGCGCAACGCATTCGGGGCGGCGGCGAGGATCTTGGCCACCGGCATGGAACCGGCGCCGACGGCGACCTGCTCCTTGTCGTTCTTGTTCTTCGGTCCGTCCTTGACGTGCAGGGCCTTGACCTTGTCGCCGAGGCGGGCCAGCAGGGCCGGGGCGTCCTCGCCGCCGACTTCGGCCCAGTAGGTGTCGACCTCGAGAACGACGGCGGTACCGACCTCGTCGGCGAAGATCTCCAGGGCTGCCGTGCCGTCGATGCGGTTCTCCAGCTCGAAGGCGTGGTTGTGGTAGCCGACGGCCAGTCCATGGTCGGCTGCCTGGGCGGCGATGTCCTTCAGGTCGCGGGCGATGCCGGCGACGGAGTCGCGGGTGGTCCAGCGGGACTCGTCGATGTGCGGGTCGATGATGGTGGAGATGCCGAGCTGCTTTGCTGCGGCGAAGATGGCTTCGAGGTCGCCGTCGATGAGCTTCACGTGGGCGGTCGGGGCGGCGAGGCCGAGCCGGGTGAGGTGCTCCTGGTACTCGGCGGCACGCTCAACGAACGCGTAGGGCTCGACGTTGGTGAAGCCGATGCCGGCGATCTTCTCCAGCGTTCCGGGGAGGTCTTCGGCGAGGTGGCCGCGAACGGTGTAGAGCTGGACGGAAAGGCCGGGTCTGACCGAAGCGCCCTGCGCATCGGTGGGTTTCGGCTGCGGTGAGCGCCGAGTCGTGGGGCCGGACGTTGTCATGAAATGAGCTCCTCTGGAGTGCGCTGTCGGGCGGTTCATCAGCCGCTGCGGATTAGCGTGAGCGCTGTCACATCGGCGTTGAAATTGAGCGTACGAGCACTTTTGACGAACGTCAAGCAAAAGCTGTAGGAATATACTCAGAAGGTCGATCGGCAACAACTTCCCGCAATAACTCGGGAATGAGGGCGGCCGATGGCATGATCACTGCAAGCACCTGACCACTGGGGACCACGAAACGAGGAACGATGGCCATCGAGACAGCCGAGAACGGCACCGCCGACCTGGCCAAGGCCGGCGAGTTCCTCCAACTACTCCGCGACGGACGGCCCCGCACTCGCGCCGAGTTGGCGCAGTTGACCGGCATGGCCCGCTCGACCGTGGGCTCGCGCGTCGATACCCTACTGCAGCTCGGATACGTCTCCCCCGTGGGCGATTCGACGTCCACCGGTGGACGTCCGCCGTCGCTGTTTGCCTTAAACCCGAACGCCCGCGTCGTCATCGGCGCAGACCTCGGAGCGACGCACGCGCGGGCCGTATTGGCCAACCTGGCCGGTGAAGTGAAGGCAGAGTTCTGGGAGCCCCTGCCCATTGCCGACGGACCAGAGAAAGTCGTCGGATGGCTGGCTCAAACCATCGGTAGGTTGCTCGAGGAGGCGGGATGCACCGCTTCCGACCTGGCCGCCATCGGCGTCGGCCTTCCTGGCCCCGTCGAATTCCAGACAGGTCGTCCCGTGAGCCCGCCGATCATGCCCGGCTGGGATGGCTATGACCTTCCGGCCCGACTTCACCAGGACTACGACGTCCCGGTCCTGGTCGACAATGACGTGAACATCATGGCTCTGGGCGAGCACAAGGCGAATCTGCCCGACGACGAGGACATCCTGTTCGTCAAAGTCGCCACCGGCATCGGTGCCGGCCTTGTAGCCCACGGCCAACTGATGCGTGGCGCCCAAGGCACTGCGGGCGATCTCGGGCACGTGCGGGTTCCCGGCGGTCCGGACACACTGTGCACATGCGGGAATTTGGGGTGTTTGGAAGCTGTCGCCAGCGGACCAGCCATCGCCAAAAAACTGGGAATCACGGCCGAGCCCGGGCATAACGTTCCGTCAATGGTTGCGCAGCGTGTGCGCGACGGCGACGCCGAGGCGATTGCCGCAGTCCGGCAGGCGGGGCGGGACCTGGGCAGCGTTCTGGCCACGTGCGTCAGCCTGCTGAACCCGTCTGTCATCGTCGTCGGGGGCTCTTTAGCCCAGGTCGGCGAACACTTGCTGGCCGGAATTCGCGAGGTTGTCTATCAACGGTCGCTGCCACTGGCTACCAAGCACTTGCGGATCATTGCATCAACAGCCGGGTCTCATGCTGGCGTTTTGGGTGCTGTTGCTTTAGCTACTGAATTCGCACTTTCAACTGGCGCCGTAGAACGCGCTGGCTAATCCCACGTCCTCACGATCATCGCGATCAGACCCCACCTCCCTAGCGGAAGCTTGCACCGAACATGGGAGCTTCGAGCATCAGAGTGCAGCGAATTGCCACCTATGCGGGTTCGGCTGTCAGGAACTTGTTGTAGGCGATTTCCAACAGGTCGGCCCGAGGCCGTTCGGTCCTCGCTGTCGGCAACTTCATGAGCTTGGAACCGTGCAATTCCTTAAGTCCATGTTGCAGCATCGGACCGTCAATTTCCTCTAGCAGGTCCGCCCGGATATAGATTCGATGATCGGGACTGATGCCGAGGATCCAGGAGTCGTAGGCAGCGTGATGGATTTTGCATAGGGACATGCCGTTGACCACGGAGGCGATGCCCAATTCGTCAGCATCTGGCACGATGTGCGCGGCGTCGAGTAGTACTCGATGCCCCAAATTACAGACAGCACAGCGCGTCTCGTACGCTCGAAGCACAGTCGACCGAAAGACAGGTTGGTGCAATCTGATGCGCGTCTCGCGCATTAGATATCGCCTGACTGTTTCCTGGATTTCCGTCCCTTTACTCGGATCCCTCGGTAGAAAAGCTTCATCATCAACGGGCGCAATGACGAAACGCTGAAGTTCGGGCTCCTCGGCAATCAGATACACCGGGCATATCGGCTGGAACGTCGCCGGCCCCATCCCTACCCCGATGAACCAAATCACGGGAACCTGATTATTCATGGCATTGCGCAACGCACGGTTATCGTGATGATCAGGGTCGTCGCCACGCCAGGCGTAGCGGATGAGATTGTCATTGCCGATCGCATCCTCATACGGCCGTTTCTGACCCGGACCGCGATATACCGTCACAATCGACAGCGCAGATTCGAAGCCCCGAGGCTTCCAAATCCCGGTCTGAGTAGGCTGCAGTCGGAATGGCTCGCCTCCATAGTGGAAATCGAGAATTTCCTCGCGATTGATCGGCGTGGCACCGTCATCGCTGCGGATCTTCAACCACTCAATCGCTTGCTTCCGAATCGATATTTCATCCGGTGCCCCCATGACCCACCCCTTAGTTCAATTCAGGCGTAATTCTTTGCTCTCGGCGGATGACTATCCGATCACACCCCCGAGAATAGTTGAACCTAAATCGAAAGAACGGGCACAGCTCGAAGGACTCGACATCACCGAACCAGGATCCCGTTTTCATGACCTGCTGTCCTACACTCAAGGGATCGCATTAATCCACTTGGTCACGATGATACAGCGACTCCAGTGTAGTCGGGGTTTGCGATCCGACGAAAAAATCTTCAACTCTGGGCATGACAGATCGGCTACGATCTAAAGCACATGCACTAGGGGGGCCTTGTCACCGGAAATTGTCGGAAATGCATATGCTGTCTTGGGCGGGGTGAAGTCCCGCCACGGAGGACATTCCTCGGTCCGAAAGGCAATCGAACTGCACACGGGGGATCCTGTGGCAATCAAATTCATTGTCGGGCGTGGCAACGAGATGACTGAATCGATCTTTAATCGAGAAGTAAAAGTGCTCGAGACCGCACGGCATCACAATATAGTCTCCTTGCTTAGTTCCGGGATAGATGACACTCAGACGCCTTACCTTGTCATGCCATGGGTAGAAAGCAATCTCCAGGAGTGGATCGACGAGGGCAACATAGCTGATGTCCGGGAAAGTATTGAATCGCTCCTTCTCCCCCTCGCCTCCGCAGTCGCCCATCTCCATAGACTCCGGCTTGAACACCGAGATTTGAAGCCGCTGAACGTCTTGATGACGTCAACTGGGGAACCGCTCCTTGCGGACATGAGTATAAGCAAACAGACCATGGCAACCAGTGCTGGCCTCACCATGCAAAATTGGAGGACTCCTCCGTTTGCACCCCCAGAACACATAGACAAACGTCCGTATGTTCGAGACGTCTACTCGCTCGCTGCATTGTTTGTCGTAGCGGTGTCGGGGCGAAAAATAACTGAGCACACTGAACTCATAGCGGCGCTGGACTCCATACAGTGCCCCTCAGAGGTTCGGAATGTGCTCGAGCAATGCCTCGAAATGAATCCGGACGCAAGACCTGCGGATTGCTCCGTGCTTGAATCGGAGCTCATTCGCGCGCATTCACAGGCCCGGGAACGCGACTTGGTACGACCGCTGGTCCACTTCGTACTGACCAAAACAGCTCATCAAACCCTAGAGAAAGCTCTTCCCGACGAACGATCAGCTGCAGTTTTTGTAGCCCAAGACCTCAATGAGTGTGCAGTTGCCCGTTTAACTGTTGGCCCAGACGGCCTGCCCATGGTCGAACTCGCTGGAAATCAGGGTTTGTACCGGTGCAGCCCAAAGAACCAAGAGGGGATCCTCTTAATTACCCAGGTCAGCATGGAGGACCTAGATTCATTGGAATGGTTGCGGCGTGCCGGAAAACCGATTTCAACTGACACCGAACTTTCCAACAAGACCGCAGTCAATCGGGAACGCGCCGTGGCAGGGCTAGCAGGATTCCTTACGGATTTGAGATCGCACAATGACAACCGCGACGCCCCGGCAAGCCAGAATGACCTGACTGCACACCTAAATCGCTGGACAAGGTCGTTGGATGTCGCGATCGAGTTTGAACGTCGAAAACGACAAAGGTTGCATTTCGGAAGCGGCCTAACGGACTCTAGGGACCTCATCGTGCGCCTGGCCGACACGACAGAAGACGAGCTCGTGGGCTCTGAATGGATACTGAAGTCGAGCAAGGAATCACCGACCGGTATACACGTGGAGGTGATCCGCCATGTGGACCGTACTGTAACGCTTCGCAGTGGTTCTGGACATCCGATCCGCAGATTTCGCACGGGTGTGCTCGAGCCGAATCTTGGTCCCACAATGGTTTCGCTTCGACGGCAGATGGATGCTCTAAGTTCGCTACGGCTGGGATCGTCAGTTAACACTCATCTTGCGGATCTGCTCGATGGAATACCCCCACAGCAGCTAGCCCCATCGCCGCCCTCCCAAGGTTGGTTTCAACCGCTTGATCGAGCGAAGCAGCAAGCTGTGGAAACTGCACTCGCCAACAATCCGGCGATGCTGGTGAAAGGCCCACCTGGGACTGGAAAAACCAGGTTGATTGCTGAGATCGTCGCGCAGGAACTGAAGAAAGATCCCACAAGCCGCATACTAATCGTGAGCCAAACGCACGTCGCTGTCGATAACGCCCTCGAGAGAATTGCGGGGCTCGGTGTTGACCGAGTCGTACGGCTAGGGAAACCGAACGACGAGCGGATCTCCAAAGCCTCCCGTAGCCTCCTTCTCGATACGCAGATCGGCGATTGGGTTGAAAGGGCCCGCCAGCGCTCGGAACAACATATGGATGATCTCTCGCATCAAGCTGGTATACCTGCGGGCAGCGTCCGGGCCGCTTTTATCCTTCAACGTATCGCTGCCATTGGTGATCTCATTGCGCGGCAGCAAGAAAAATACGCCACTTCCGTAATGGACGAAGTCGAATCCGAAGCCAGCGCAGCAGAGTCCTCAGATCTTAGAATCGACATTGAGGCCCAGAATCTACTAGTGGAGCACCTCTGGCAAGAATTAGACGAATTTGTGCCGGATGCAACGAGACTCCACGAGCAGAAGTCGCCGGACGAACTACGGGACCTGTCTACAAGCATGATCGCGGTGGGGCAAGACGGAAACCGCCTTTTACAGCTTGTAGAGCTACAGGCGGATTGGCTTCAGCGGATGCCGATAGATTCGTCTTTGGTTGCCACTTTCCTTGCCGACGCGTCAGTTGTCGGCGGCACCTGTCTCGGGTTCCTGGGCCACACGGCAGCCAAAGACCTAGATTTTGATTTGTGCATCGTCGACGAGGCTTCGAAGGCAACCGCAACTGAAGCGTTGGTTCCGGTCTCAAAGTCACGTAGAATCATTCTGGTTGGGGATCCGAGCCAGCTACCCCCAATGGAAGAAGAAGCTAGCCGCGATGACGACCTTCTTCAAGATTTCGGCGTCACCCCCGAGGAATTATCTGAGACCCTCTACGACGTGTTGTCCGAACTCTTGCCTTCAGGGCTGGTCATAGAACTTGACGAACAGTACCGCATGCTACCGGCCATTGGGGATATGGTTTCCGAGTGCTTTTATGATTCAAAACTAAAGTCGCCAGGTCTCGATCCAGATATCGATCTCTCGACATTATGGCAACCGCTTGTTTGGGTCTCCACAAGCTTTCGAAACGACCGGTTCGAGCAACAGGACAAATCTAGCCACCGGAGCTTCGCGAACCGACTAGAAGCACGCGAAATCGCTGGCCTGTTAGCGGTCCTCCAGCGGTCCATCGACAAGGGGCTAGTGAGCCAGGACGCGAGCAAGCTGGAAATACTTGTAATCGCTCCCTATCGCAGCCAATTGGAGACGATCCGGCGCGAACTAGCGCAAATTCAGGTCGACTTCAACGTTTCGGTCGAGTCGATAGACGCAGTTCAGGGCAAGGAAGCAGATCTGACGTTCTTCTCCGTGACGAGAAGCAATAAGATACAGAACTTCGGGTTTATCGGGAAGAAGTATTGGAGGCGAATCAACGTTGCTGTTTCGCGGTCAAGACTTGGGTTGGTCATCGTCGGAGACCTCGACTTCGCAAAGTCAGTGGACGGCCCCCTTCGTCAGATAGCCACCTACCTTCAACAGCACTCAGAGTCGGCAGAAGTGAGGGATATCGAATGATTGAGAGATTCCACGACTTGCACAATAGAGTTAGGAACGCCCGGCCGGGCCTTTCACCCGTGGCGCTACTGCAAGTCGCAGTGCCCGTGACGATGCTTCGGCTAACAGTCAATGTCCAACGGCGTAAGCCGATCCCCTTGCTCCATGAGACGGTCCTCCGTTCTGTAGATATAGGCATTGATGCTCCTCAGGCCATTGCCGATCTCACCGGTCTTGAGAATCGAATTACCGCCGAAGCGGTAGCGGAACTCGCGGTGTCCGGTCACGTTGTTGCGGGTGCTTCTGGCAGTGTCAGGCTGTCGCCTAGCGGGCGCTCACTGTCGAGCGACCTTGCCGTCATCACACCAAGTGTCGAACCGCTGAACATTGCCTTCGACCGGCTCACATGGAAAATTGCTCCCTATCGTGCATCGCGCCTAATCAACCGCAGGGATACTGTAGAAAAGGGAACAATCCGAATTCCGGCAGCCCAAACCAGGGCGATTCTGGGATCAGACGTAGTAATTTCAGATCTCCGTGAATTGTTCGGCCGAAACGGCAGGCATAACGAAAGCGTCGATTATCTGGGAATTGTGGATCTGAAATCCAAAGCGAATAAGTATATAGAAGCTGAACTCGTGATCTTTGCTGACAAATCCATGGGTCAGGTTGATGCCGCCCTACTGGTCGACGACGATCTCAGTGAGGACCACGGTTTGGCGCTCTTGGCAGTGGGGGGGTTGTCCGCTATCGACGTCACTCTGCAATCAGTAAGAACAGGGCCAGTCCGAACATCTACCGTGGAAGCGGTCAGCGACCTCTCGAGTTTCGAGTATGCAACGCTCATATTCGACAAAATTCGCCGAGCGGAGAAAATTACAGTTATTGTGGAGACACTCGCGGATAGCGCCGGAGCTCGCCAGTTGCTGATCATGCTGGAACAACAACTTGAACGCGGGTGCAGTATCTCGTTTGGCATAATTGCAACGGATACGGAAGAACCGATGGACCGTCGCATTAAAGACTTGATAAAACCCTTTGAAGCAAGGGGAATCGTCACCTACGGAGCTGGCAAAAAACTCGGGGCAGCAATGGGTATCTACCTGGACGATGTTGCCTTGCCTTGGGTCCCGGAAGCACTGGCATACCAAATTCCTCCGGTAGCCAGAGTCCACCGAATCGAATCAGTTGGGAATAACCTGTTGGCTCATGATCAGGTCCGGACGCTGGTACAGAACGGAATGACAAGCTAGCGCGGTTGGACTAAGTTGGCGATCCTGGCCCCCGCCTACATCTCGGCATCGCCAGCTTGGCGCCAATCGCGTGTAACACGGTTGTGGGTGCGCCCTCTTCGCCCGCCGATCCCCTGGTTTCCTGGTAATGCTTGCGTGAGTGTGCAGCCGCAACGTCGACCTGATATCCACCCCTACCGAAGCCAATGATGGCTGCGGGAAAGGCAAAACCGACCTCTTGGACTTCGAGCCTCTTGGAATGCGCTTCTTTCGTTCCTCGAGGGTCGCCGTAGCCAGCATGAAGCTCGCGGGAGCCACAGACGCGATCACCGACGTCGCCCAGAACTCCCAAGGCGTTGCTCGTCTAATGCGCCTACGGCCGTTCGATCTTTAATTCCTTCCACGCCGTGTGGAGCATGGGCACCGTCCTCGGCGCTGCCGCTGGCTGTCCAGGTTCTTGGCGTACCGTCCGGTCCGGATTTGCCAGTCGACGGCGTGTCTGCCGCCCGGAAAACGTACGCATCTTCTGCCATGCTCGTCCGCGCCCCTGTTATAGAGTCGAGGAGACGACGGATCCCAAGGAGTGTGCATGACCGCGCCTACGCAACGGGCAGCGTCCAAGACGGCCACTCAGCAGCGGATCGTGGACGCCGCCTTTACGCTTTTCCGTGAGCACGGCTACGAGGCAACGACGATGTCGCAGATCGCCCGTCAAGCGGAGACCAGCCGCCCCAACCTGTACCTGCACTTCACGTCCAAGACGCAGATCGTGCTGGACCGGATGAAATCCATCGAGCCCAGCGCCACGGCAATGTACGACGAGCTGGGTGAACTGGCGACATTTTCGACTTACAGCATGCTGGAGTGGCTGCGGTCGACGGGCAAGGCCATGTGGAACAGCCACAGTGCAGAATTCGACGCGATCAACCGTGCCACGGCGACGGATGACGAGGTCCTGGATGAGTGGCTCGGACTGCACCGACGGATCAGCTCTCAACTCGCGGATCGCCTGAAGCCGGAGCTGAAAGACGACGAGCGCGCGGCATGGGAGAGCTACCTGACCACGCTGTTGGTGGGGCTGGAGCGGAATTTCTACTTCATCTACATCAGGGGCCACGCAGAGCGGGAAGAGTTCGCCCTGCGTGGCCTGGCCCAGCAATGGGCCGGATTCCTAGGCGCCCAGCACTAGACGCGGACAGGTCCCGTTGGCCCGCGATACGCAGATCATCATCGTTTCGCCGGCCTCCTGTTCCGATGGGCTGAGGATCGAGTCCCGATGATCGACTTCTCCGGAGACCACGGGCGTTTCGCAGGTGCCACAGGTGCCTTCCTCACATGACGAGATCGTCGGTAGACCAGCCCGTCCGGCGGCTTCCAGGATGCTCTCGTCCGCTCCGACGGTGACCGTCGCGGCGCTGGCGGCGAATTCGACCTCGAATGCCCGGTCGGGTTCATCGCGCTGGATCAGCTTGGGAGCGAACCGCTCCAACCGCAGCGAGTCCTTGGGCCAGTGGTCGGTGTTCTTCTCGGCGTCGAGCATCATGGATTCGGGGCCGCACGCATACACGAGGCAGTTCTCCCGGGCTCGGCGAGCAGTTGCTCCATGTCCAGGCGTCCGATCTCATCCTGGGGATAGAGGTGGACCTTGTCTCCGTATGGTTCGAGTTCGTCGAGGAAGGCCATGGTGGATCGCGTTCGTCCCGCGTAGTGGAGCTGCCAGTTCGCACCTTCACCTTCGGCCTGCCGGATCATCGCCAGCAGGGGTGTGACTCCCACTCCCCCGGCGATGAAGAGATACTCCTGCGCGGTGGCGACGCGGAAGTTGTTCCGGGGCCAGGAAACGGTGACCGCGGCACCCGGGTGCAGGTGCTTGTGGATGCCCGCCGACCCGCCACGGCTGTCCTCCTCCAGTAGCACTCCAATCCGGTAAACACGGTCATCGTCAGGGTCGGATGAGAGCGAATACTGGCGTACCAGTTCCCGGCCGTCCTCCGTGGCCACGTGGACGTCGATGTGCGCCCCGGCCTTCCAACGGGGCAGCTGTCCGGAATCCGGGTGGCCCAGCGATATCGCGGCCACCGTATCGGAAGCCTCAATACGTTGGCTGACCTCCAGGTTCAGCGTGCGAACGGTGCGTGCGCTGTAGCGCTGGACGTCGTCGACGTCCCAACTGACCTGCAGGGAGCGCCGGATGGGCAGCAGCGGCATCTCCAGGAAGTCGACCTGCTCGAGGTGGTCCGGACGCAGGGACGGCAGGCGTTCAAAGAGGACCCTCAGCCCGGTTGGCCCCTGGACCCTGGCGAGTGGATTGCCCAGGCAGGTATGGCGACCGGCCGTGAATGCCAGGTGGTCGGTGGGGTTCGGGCGGTGGATATCGAAATCGAAGGGATTGGCCACATGAAGTGGGTCCGTGTTCGCCGAGGCCAGCGCCACGAAGATCATGTCCCCTTCCGGGATGTCGACCCCCGATAACGTCACTGGGCGGGTGGCCTTGCGCGATGTGAAGGTGGAGGAGGGACGACGGCGGACGGTCTCCTCGAACACGTTGGGCCACAGTTCGGGCTCGGCCAGGGCGTCGTCGAGGGCCTGCGGATGCTGCGTCAGGAACAGCACGGCGTTCGTCATGGCCTGGGCGGTGGTGTCGGTTCCTGCCGCGGAGAACTCGGCGATGTGCAGGGCGATCAGCTCGGTCGGCAGGCTGTAGCTGCCATCTTCTTCCTTGGCCGAGGCCATGACCGAGATCAGGTCATCGGCGTCCGATTCGCGGCGCTGTTCAATGATGTCGCGGAGGACCAGGTTGGATTCGACGAACCGGTCCCACACTCGCGATTTCGTCGGCTCTTCCATGGGTGCGTGGGCCGAGGAGAGCACCTGGAAGAGGTCATCGCGCAGGCCACGCAGCAGGCCGTCATACTCGTAGTCCAGGTCGAGCAGCGCCATCAGCGTCTGGGTGGTCAATTCGAGCGAATATTCCTCCAGCAGGTTCGCCTGGCCGTGGTGCTCCAGCCCGTCGATGATCCGATGGGCACGTGCCTCGATCTCCGGCTGGAGCCGTTCCATGCGGTCTTTCATGAATCCCCGCTGGGCGACAGTCCGGGAGCGGGTGTGGTGGGGCGGGTCCATCCCCACGATCATCTTGGCCACCAGCTCCGGCGGGTATGCCGCATGATGGCGTTCGGGCACTTCGGCGGCCGAGTTCGCTGCCGATGAGTAGGTCTGCCAATCCGAGAGGACCTCCAGGCAGTCCTCCTTCGTGGTGGCGACCCACGCGTGCAACGGGGCGTACCAGAAAACCGGGGTTTGCTCCCGGAATTGGGCCAAGTGGCCGGCGGGATCGCGGTAGTAGTCATCGCTCGTGACATCGAAACCGTGTGCCACGGGGCAACGATCTACAGGGCGGACGTCGTGATCGGTGGTGGTCATGGTGTTGCCTTTCGTGCGACGGGTCAGCGGTTGGTGACGGCCGAGACCGCGATGGAGGAGAGCTTCGGGAAACGCGCCACGTTGTCTGCCTCGTCCATCACGCCGGCGGAAAGATAGCTAAAGCTCACCTCGGAGTGGCACGGGCCCCCGTGCCACGAACCGGACATCGAGGTCGTGCCCTCCTGCTCCGCCGCCACTTGTCGAACAGACGACACCAAGCACATCGCCGCACGAGAAAATTCACCGGTGCATTCCCGGCTCATGAGAAAAGCGGCTTGTTTCGTCTGAAAATTCGGTTTGAATGTACCGGCATGGACGACGACTGCGAATGGAGGGAACGATGGACGGAAGCACTGGAGCCGAAACACAGACCACCCGGCTACTCCAGGTCCTGAGTTCCCTCGCCAAGGTCCCCCAGGCCACGGCGAAGGAGCTTGCCGAGTCGACCCAGATCCCCGTCAGCACTGTCTACCGGCTGCTGAACCCGCTGGTGGCCGCGGGTTTTGCCCAGAAGACCTCCTCCCGGCATTTCGGTGCCGGGCCCATCGCCGTCCAGCTGTCCGAGCGCTACCGCGACACGACGCTGACGACCGGGTCGGTCACCCCGTACCTGCTCCAGTTGGCCCAGGACTCGGGGGAACTGGCCGCCTTCATGGTCGCCCACGGCACCGAGGCCGTGTGTGTTGAAGCTGTCGAATCGCGGCACACTCTGCGCTGCTCCTACACCGTGGGCGCCTCCCAGCCACTCCTGCATGGGGCCACTGCCACGGCACTGCTCTCGCGGATGCCGGCGGACTTCCGAAGTGCGGTGTTCGAGCATTACTCCGTCCCACCACACCAGCGGACGACGCTGGAGCAGGCCTGCACCAAGGCGCTGGCAGACGGGTATTCGATCAGCTCCGGTGAGCTTGACGTGGGCATTTGGGGCGTGAGCGCTCCGGTGTTGGATGGCGCCGGGACCCTGGGTGGTGTGGTCACGCTGATGGCTCCCGTTGAACGCAGCGTCCATCGCAGCACGGAACTGATTGGACTTGTCCGCCGCACGGCGAACGCATTGAGCGGAGGAATACGATGACCTGCAAACACGCCCAACCGTGGACCGGGCGCGACGACGGCCCGGAACCGGGGAATGCCCGGTGGCACGACACCGTCATCCCGTGGACTCGCGGCGCCGCATCCGGCAGTGCACTGCTGGGGCTGGCCAGCGACGAGGGGGTGCGCCGCAACAAGGGACGCACCGGCGCACAGTCAGGACCGGAGGCCCTGCGTGCCGCGCTGGCATCCATGGCGCTTCGGCAGCCGACTGTGCTCCATGACGCCGGTGACGTGCTGATCGATGGCCGGGACCTGGAGGCGGCGCAAGAGGAGTTCGCCACGGCGCTGTCCGACCTGCTGGCCGATGGCCACTTCACCGTGGGGCTAGGAGGCGGTCATGAAATCACCTTCGCCAGCTATTCCGGAGTGGCCAGCGCCCTGGGAACCGAGGGCCAGTGGACGCTCGGAATCCTGAACATCGACGCACATTTCGACCTGCGCGAGGAGCCCCGGGCCACCTCCGGCACCGGGTTCTCGCAGATCGCCCGCGCCGAGTCCGCCGCCGGACGAGCCTTTCGCTATGCGGCCGTCGGTATCAGCGAGACGTCCAATACCAACGTGCTCTTCGACCGTGCAGAAGCGCTGGGCGTCGAGGTCCTGCTCGATGAGGAGTGCCACCTGGGAAACATCGATCGAGTACGACACTTCGTGGCCGACTTCGCCGCATCGGTGGACCACCTGTATCTGACCATCGACTTGGACGCGCTGCCGGCCGCCGTCGCACCGGGCGTGAGCGCGCCCGCCGGATTCGGAATCGGGGTGGAGATCGTGCGGGCAATCGTGCTGACCGCGGCGCGCAGCGGCAAACTCATCCACGCCGACATCGCCGAACTCAATCCCGTCTTCGACATCGACCAGCGCACCGCCCGGACGGCCGCGCGCCTGATCTCCGACCTGATACTGAACCGAGGCTGACCACCATGGAACTGCACTTCAATCTCGTACAATCCGCGGCATTGGCGCTGGTACTCCTGGCGTTGGGCGAATGGGCCCGGAACCGGCTCAGTTTCCTGCGCAGATTCTGCTTTCCGGCACCTGTCATCGGCGGCTTCCTGTTCGCCCTGCTGGTACTCCTGCTGCGCCAAACCCACATCGCCGAAATCGATTTCGACACTTCGCTGCAGTCCCCGGCCATGGTGGCGTTCTTCACCACCATCGGCCTGGCAGGTTCCCTGGCCAGCATCAAGAAGGGGGGCAAACTGCTCCTGGTCTACCTGGTGGCATGTTGGACCCTTGCCATCATGCAAAACCTCATCGGTATCGGCATGGCCAAGGTCATGGGCATCAACCCGGTGCTAGGCGTCATGGCCGGAGCGGTGAGCCTGGAAGGAGGCCACGGCGCCGCTGCGGCGTTCGGCCCCACCGCGGAGTCCATGGGTGTCCAGGGCGCGACGACCGTGGCCATCGCCTCCGCCACCTTCGGACTCGTCGCCGGCAGCCTGCTCGGCGGCATGACCGCCAGCTTCCTGGTGGCCCGGCACAATGTGAGCATTCCCGAGCGTCGCGGTGTGCGGGGAGCGATGGCCACGGCCGGAGCAATTGCCCGGAACATGGCCACCGGCCGGGGGCCGGATCTGAGTATCACCGTGCCCGAGGACAAGCCGGAGAGCGTTTCGACAACCAAGTCCAAGCCCGGATTGGACTACTCCAGCCTGCTGACGGTGGCCGTCGTCATCGGACTGGTCATGGTCTTCGGCATGGCCCTGGGCAACTGGATCTCCTCCCTGACCGGGTTCGCCCTGCCCGACTACGTCGGCGCGATGATCATCGCCGTGGTGTTCCGGAACCTGAACGACAAGTTCGGCTGGATCCGCATCGACGACGAGACCGTGAGCCTGGTATCCCAGTTCACGCTCGGCTTCTTCCTGACCCTGGCGATGATGAGCCTGAAGATTTGGGAACTGGCCTCACTGGCCGGCCCGCTCGTGGTGATCCTGGTCGTGGAGCTGCTGTTCATCCTGTCCTTCGCCGCCTTCGTGGTATTCCGGATGCTGGGTAGGAACTACGACGCCGCGACGATGGTCGCGGGCTTCATCGGGCATGGTTTGGGTGCTACCCCCAATGCGCTGGCGAACATGGATGCCTTCAACGCCAAATTCGGCATCCGTTCGGAGCGTGCCTTCCTCATCGTGCCCTTGGCCGGTGCCGTGCTCATCGACCTGGTGGCCCTACCCTGGATCGTCTGGTGCCTGAACTGGGTCGGATGACGATCCGCATCAACTCCGCCTCGACTGGACGCGGCCGGCAGCTATTCGCCCAGCATCGGGCGGTTGCCAAGTTGCGTCCACCTCAGGTGATTACGACCCGAAACCAGCACTAATTGGTTGCGCGCACCCGGGGTACCGTGAGGTGACAGGGCCCACACCCGTCGGCCCGCTGGCCCCAGGAGGACACCATGACCGTCCAGGTAACCGAGTGCGCCGTCTCCAATTGCTCGTTCAATGACCACACCAACTGCAATGCAGCAGGCATCACCATTGGCGGGGCATCCGACCATGCCCAGTGCGCCACGTTCATCGACACCGGAGCCCACGGCGGCCTGCCCAAGGTCCTCGCCTCGGTTGGCGCCTGCCAGCGCGGCGAGTGCTCCCACAACGAGAACCTGATGTGCACCGCCACCGAGGTCCACGTCGGCCCCGGCAACGACAACGCCGACTGCCTCACCTACGAACACGCCTGATCCTCAAGCCATTCCTCCTTGTCGCCCACCCCGACAGATGCCACGCTGTCTGCACCAACAACGTCGTGGACCCAGGACTGCGGAAGGAACCTGTCATGGACGGATACGCCATCGAAGATAGCGGCGACGGCGCTTCACGAGCCATCAGCGCGGCCCACGACCGGCTTGCGGCTTCGGATGCCATCCGCTCTGCGCTTGAATCGCATGACGAATCAGTGGTCCGGGAAAGTGTCGACCTGGCCTTGAACCTATTCGGCGGCCATCCTCCACATTCAGTTGGAGCAGTTGTGGCAGGCTATGCCGCAGAGTTGACCGCGGTGGGAGCCATTTGTCGTTCAACTACTGGGGAACCACCGATGGACTCCGCAGATATGTTGTCGCTCGGCGATGTCTTGCGGCGCATCTTCAACGGACTGTTCGACAGATAGCCATGCCCACGGAGGTCAACGACCCCGGCCAGGACACCATCGCCGTCCGGTTCCTGCGCTACGAACGGATCCAGAAGGTGTGCACGTACATCGGCGGCGGCATCGGCGGCGTTCTGGTCATCGTCGGGCTGAACGGCACCTCCATCGCCCATGCGCCCCGGTGGCTTCACGCGGTGCTGATCACCGCCGTCGTGCTCTCCGCTGTATGCCTGGGCCGCGCCTACATCGGCTACCTCTCCGCGCAGTTCCACCTGGCCCGGGAGCAGGAGACCGGCGGCCTGCCCGACGACCGCGGCGTCGCCGACCTGGACGGGTGCGCCTATCCCACCGGCGCGTACCGAAGCTACTGCATCGCCATCGCCTTGTTGGCCGTCGCGGGGATCGGCTTGCTCGCCGCGGTCTGGTGGCCCTAGCGCACCCGGCGGCCCGTCGAGGCTGCGCCGGCCGGTGGGGCCACATACGGTAGGACAGTGACGCCCACACCTTCGAAAGCCGCCGCCGAGACCGGCCCCACGCGGACCAACCGCCGCGCGCGGCTCGCCGTGTCCCTGCTGTTCCTGACCAACGGCGCCCTGTTCGCGAACCTGCTCCCCCGCTACCCGTCGATCAAGGACGGGCTCGACCTCTCCAACGCGGCCTTCGGTGCCGCCGTCGCGGCCTTCCCGCTCGGCGCCCTGATCGCCGGGCTCGCCGCCGCGTCGCTGATCCGCCGCTTCCATTCCTCCCGGGTCGCCGTCGCCGGCACGATCCTCACCGGCACCGGCGTCCTGCTGGCCGGCCTTGCCCCGAGCTGGGCCATGCTGGCCGGCGCACTCTTCCTCGGCGGTGCGATGGATGCGATCACCGACGTCGCCCAGAACGCCCACGGCCTGCGCGTCCAACGCGCCTACGGACGCTCGATCCTGAACTCCTTCCACGCCGTCTGGAGCATCGGCGCCATGCTCGGCGGCCTGCTCGGCGGTGCCGCCGCCGGGCTCGACATCCCCCGCGGCATCCACCTGGCGATCTCGCTCGTCCTGTTCGGCGCCGTCGCGCTCATTGCTTTGCCGATGCTCCTGCCCGGCACCGAACCACGGCGGAGCACCGTCATCAACCCCCAGGACAGTACCGGGCGGGACGTTGGCCCCTCCCCAACGCGCTTTTCCCGGTCGCATCTGGCCTGGCTGCTCGCCGCGCTGGTCCTGGTCGCCATTGGCGGCACGCTGGTGGAGGACGCGGGCAGCTCGTGGGCTGCCATCTACCTCAAGGGATCCCTCGGCGCGATCGCCCCCGTGGCGGCGCTGGGCTTCGTCGCCCTGGTCGGCTGCCAATTCGTCGGCCGGATGATCGGCGACCGGCTCGTGGACCGCTTCGGCCAACGGGCCGTCGCCCAGACGGGCGGCGTGCTGATCGCCCTCGCGTTCGGGCTGGCGCTGGCCTTCCCCAGCATCCCGGCCACCATCATCGGTTTCGGGCTCGCCGGGTTCGGCACGGCCACCCTGGTCCCGGCGGCCATGCACGCCGCGGATGAACTGCCTGGGCTGCGCCCGGGCACCGGGCTGACCATCCTGGGCTGGCTGATGCGGCTGGGCTTCCTGTTCTCGCCGCCGATCGTCGGGGCCATCGCCGACCGCTCGTCGTTGGCGACCGGACTGCTCGTGGTCCCACTGGCGGGGATCCTGGTCGTCGCCTGTTCCGCCGTCCTGCCGAAAAGGGTGGCGGCCAACCAGCCGCGATAGCTACAGTGGGGAACCCATCGCCATCCACCGAGATGGCATTCCCCCAGCCGCAGGACTGCATTGCATGTCGGATTCCATTCGCCTCAGTTCCCTGACCCTGAACTGCCCCGAGCCGGGGACGCTCGCTGATTTCTACGCAGTCCTGACCGGTGGGTCCGTGACGTTCCGGCACGCTTCCTGGGCCACCATGATCGGGCCGGGGGGACGCATCGACTTCCAAGCCGTCGATGACTTCGTCCGGCCCGACTGGCCGAACGATCCTGCCGCCGCCAGGGTGCATTTCGACTTCCTGGTCGACGATCTGGCCGCGACGGAGGAACGCGCCATTTCCGCCGGGGCCACCCGGCTCGACTTCCAGCCCAATGCCGCACATTGCCTGGTCTTCGCCGACCCGATCGGGCACATCTTCTGCCTGACGACGGTCGACGAACTCGGTTGATCCGGAACCGACGACAGCGGTTCCGCTGGTCAGCCGGCTACGGCTCCAGCACGGCCTTGAGCACGCAGAACGCGTTGCCCTCCGGGTCCTGCAGGACCACCCAGCCCTCGTCGCAGCCCTGTCCGATGTCCAGGTCCGTGGCGCCCAGTTCCCGGAGTCGCTGGATTTCCTCCTCCTGGGTCGAAGCCAGGGCGTTGAGGTCGAAATGCAGCCGACCCCGGTGCTGGGTGGGCTCGTCGCGTGTGCTCAGGATGATCGTGGGCTGCGGCCCGCCGAAACCGCTGGACGGTCCGATCTCCAGGGATCCATCCTCCTCTTGGTCCAGCACGACGTAGTCCAGTGCAGCGCACCAGAAGCGTGCCAGCTCTTCCGGGGAGCGGCTTTCCAGGACAATTTCACTGAGTCGAAGTGCCATGGTCCATGGTAACCACCATCACCTTCGGTCCGTCAGGGGCCTCACACCGGAACGTGGCGGAGGTCCCACAATGCGCGGCCCCCAGTAAACCGTTGGTAAATTGGGGCGGAAGATTACGTGTACCGCGCCGCCAGGGCGGTGCCTCCGGACCAACAACGAACGTGGGACCACGCCATCGACCACCATGGATACACCGAGGAACACCCTGCCGCCCAGGGTCCCCCCGTGGCATCCCGGTCCAGACACCGCTGGTCCCTGCGCAACTTGTCCACGCTCGCCGGAGCACTGGTCCTCTGGCAGGGCCTCGCCCTGCTGCTGGTGGTCCCCGTCATGCGGTTCCTGTTCCACGGTGCGCTGGACGCAGCCGAAACCCCGAACCTGACGGACCAGAGTTTCCCCTTGCTGGTGCACCATCCGACGTCGCTCCTGTGGCTGATGGGCATGGGCGTGATCGCCACGGGCGTGCTCTGCCTGCAATACACCTCGGTCATCGCCCTCGCCCACGCCCTGCACACCCGTTCACCGCGCCCGGGGCGGGCGGCGTGGCGCTCGGCGCTGCGCACCACCGGCACGGCCATGGGATGGCAGCTGCCTCTGGTCGGGCTGTACCTGTTGCTGCTCCTGCCCGTCAGTGGCCTGGGCGAGCTCTCACCCCTGACGCACCAGATCGGCATCGCCCCCTTCGTCACGGCCGAGTACCTGAAGAAGCCCCTGAGCATCGCCGTTTACCTCAGTGCGACCAGCGCGCTGTTCTACCTGAACCTGCGGCTGCTCGCGACCCTGCCGGCCCTGGTCGTCCAACGGCTGACACCACTGGGGGCCATGGCCGCCAGCTGGAAGGCCACCGGCGGCCGACGCCTCCGGTTTCCGCTGCTGCTCGCCTCCCCGGCCGCTGCCGTGCTGCTGGCCTACCAGGTACCGGGCCGCGCCATGGCGGCCGTTGCCGAACTCCCCGGCGCCTTGTTGCAGACCGACTCGCATCTGGTCGCCGTCCTGGGGCAGGGCTTCAGCCGGGCCCTGACGTTCCTGGTCCTGGTTGCCGTCACCGTCGCCATCGTCCACGTCCTGCTTGTGCGCCTGGGGCATCGTATGATCCCCACGGATCCGACGGTGGAGCCGACGACTGCGAACCATTCCCCCGTCGCGGGCAACGACGGACGGCGCCTGGCCTTCCGCCTCGGTGCCGGCGCCACGGCACTGGTCATGGCGGTCGTCGGCGCGCCATCGGTGGCTGCCGCTCCCGTCCAGACAGATGCCCCGCTGGTGATCGCCCACCGCGGCTACGTGTGGGGCGGCGTGGAGAACACCATCGGCGCCCTGGATGCCGCGGCGGCCCAACATCCGGACGTGGTCGAGGTCGACGTCCAGCAGACGAAGGACGGGCACTTCATCGCCAGCCACGACACGAACCTGCTGGTGCTCTCGGGCCGCAACGTGAACACCTACGACCTCACCCTGGCCCAGGCCGAGAAGACCACCGTCAGCGCCCGGGGCTTCTCCGACACGATCCCCTCGATGGTGGACTACGTCCGCCACGCCAGGAAACTGGGCATCAAACTCCTCATCGAGCCCAAGGTCCACGGCCACGAGACGCCCGACTACCTGGAGCGCTTCATCGCCGAGCTGGAAAGAGTGGGGCCACTCGGGGACAACATCTACCACTCCCTGGACGCCGACACGGTGGAGGCGCTGAAGGCCCGCCGGCCCGACTTGTCGGTCGGCTACACCATTGCCATGACCGCCGGCGGTGCCCCGGACGTCAACTGCGACTTCTACGTTGTCGAGCAGGCCTCCTACTCCCCGCGGTTCATGGCGGAGGCGAAGGCCGCCGGCAAGCCCGTCTACGTGTGGACTGTCAACCGCGAGGACCGCATCCGCTCCTACCTGTATGACGGCGTCGCGGGCGTCGTGACCGACCACCCCGACGTGGCCCGGGAAGCGCGCGACCATGTGGAGAACAGCCACATCGGGGCCCTGCGGTTGCGCGAGGCGCTCCAGCAGCTGGCGCACGTCATGCCGGCCTCGGACCCGTTTCCCTCGCGCGCGCCGTAGCGCCGGCCCCGGCCCGCGCGGTGCGTCGCCTACGCTGATCGGGTGGTCAACTACACCTTCAGGCAATTGCAGTACTTCGTCGCCGTCGCCGACAACGGTTCGCTCTCCGGCGCGGCCGCCGCCTGCCACATCTCCCAGGCGGCCATGTCCCAGGCCATCGGCGAACTCGAGCGCATCGTCGGTTCCCAGCTGCTGGTGCGCCACCGTGCCCGCGGCGTGGTGCTCACGGCCGTGGGCACCGAGTTCCTGCACGACGCCCGCCAGCTCATGAGGCATGCCGAGGAAGTCCAGGGACGGATCGGGGAACGCAACAGCAAGCTCTCCGGCCCGCTGGTCATCGGCTGCTACACCAGCCTCTCCCCGTTTTGGCTGCCGGTGATCTGCGAGCAGTTCACGCTGCCCAACCCGGATCTGGACGTCACGATCATCGAGGGCGACGGTGGGGATCTGCAGGAGCGCATGCTCGCCGGCTACCTCGATGCCGTCATCACCCACACCCGCCACCTGCTGCCCCGCGTCCAATCGACGACGTTGATGCGGGGCCGCCCCTACGTGCTGTTGGCCGCCGACCACCCACTCGCCCGGTTCCCGAGCGTCAAGCTGGCGGACCTGGCCGACGAAGACTTCGTCTCCCTGGACATCCCCACCGTGCGCGACAACCAGCTCGTGAACCTGCGCATGTCCGGGTTGGATCCGAAGATCGCGTGGAGTTCCACCAGCATGGAGACCGTGCGTGGCATGGTGGCCCGGGGGTTGGGCTACACGGTGCTGGTGCAGCGCCCGCCGAGCAACCTAAGCTACGACGGCCTCCCCCTGGCCGCCGTGGAGATCGACGGCCCCGTGGGCACCAGCGACATCTGCGTGGCCTACACGGCTTCGGACCGGCCGAGCCTGCGCCTAAAGGCGTTCGTCGAGTTCTGCCAGCGGATCGGCGCCGAACGCGACGAAGAGGCAGGCATCGAGTGATTCGATGCCCGCCCCTCCACGGCCGCAAGGTTGCCGGTTGGCCTACATTTCTGCTGCCGTGAGGTCCGCGTCCCTGCCTTCCTTGACCGTACGCATCGCGAGGGCGGCGACCAGGAAGGAGGCCGCCCAGACCGCCCCGGCGATCCACAGCGTCCCGCCGCCGAGGACCACCAAGCCGGCGACGATCATCGGGGTGAAGCCGGCGCCGAGCGTGGAGGAGAGCTGGTAGACCAGCGAGGCGCCGGTGTAGCGCATCCGGGTCGGGAACAGTTCGGCGGTGAAGGCGCCGAAGGGCCCGAAGATGAACGCCTGGATCAGCCCGTTGGCGACAAACAACCCGATCGCGAAGAGCCACAGCTGGCCCAGCTGCAACAAGAACATGATCGGCAGCGCGAGCACGGACCCGGCGATGATCCCGACCATCATGACCGGACGGCGTCCGACGCGGTCGGAGAATCGTGCGGCGAAGAACACGCCGATGATGGTCAACGTGGCCCCGATGGCCTTGATGTTCAGCACCGATGTGCGGTCCAGTCCGACGGAGTCGACAACGTAGGAGATCGCCCAGACGGTCATGAGGCCCTGAACAGTGTAGGAGCTCATGCCCACCAGAGTGCCGCTGATGACGGACTTCGGGTACTTGGTCAGGACTTCGAGGATCGGAAGCCGTTTTTCCTCGGCCTTGTCCTCCAGCGCGAGGAACAGCGGGGACTCGGCGACCTTGAGCCGGATCAGCAGCCCGATGCCCACCAGCGCGATGCTGGCGATGAAGGGGATCCTCCACCCCCAGGACAGGAACAGCTCGTTGGGCAGCATGGAGACCGCGGAGACGGCGAGGGTCGCCAGGACCGCTCCGGCGGGTCCTCCCATGTTCGCGAAACTGGCCGCGAAGCCACGGCGTTCCTTGGGCGCATGTTCCAGCGCCATCAGCATGGCACCGCCCCATTCGCCGCCGACGGCCAGCCCCTGGGCGATCCGCAGCAGGATCAAGGCGATGGGGGCGATCATGCCGATCTGCGCCGTGGTGGGCAGCAGGCCGATGAGCATCGAGGCGGCGCCCATGATCGACATGGAGGTGATCAGCACGCCCTTGCGCCCGAGCTTGTCGCCGAAATGCCCCAGCACGATGCCGCCTACCGGCCGGGCGAGGTAGCCCACCGCCAGGGTCGCGAAGGACGCGAAGATGGCCACCGACGGCGTCAGGCCCACGAAGAAGACCTTGTTGAAGACCAGTGATGCAGCGGTCGCGTAGAGGATGAAGTCGTAGAACTCGATGGCGCTGCCGATGAAGGAGGAGGCCAGGATCCGCCGCATTTGCGGGGTGTTCAGGGAGGGGACGACCAGTGGTTCGTTCGATGCCGGGTTTTCCGTGGTGGTTTTCATCGGGTGGCTGCCATTTCAAGGGGAAGGCGTGCAAAGGAGATGGTATCGAGGTCCTCCGGAACCAGGAAGGTCCCGGAGAAGCCGTCGGCACGGGACAGCCAGACGGAGAGCGGGGTGGTGCCCGGCACCAGGTGGTGCAGGGCCAGGCTGCGGGCTCCGGCCCGTTCGGCCAGTTCGATGGCCTGGCCCGGGGAGGTATGGGATCGCCGGTGGTGGTCCATGGAGGCCTGGGCCTCCTCGGTCCCGACCGATCCGTACATCTGCTGGACCCAGTCGAAGTCGATGGCCTCATGCAGCAGCAGGTCGGTGCCGCGCGCCAGCGTGACGAGGTTCTCGCACGGGGCGGTGTCCCCGGAGATCGTCACCGAGCCCTCGACCGTCTCGAAGCGGAACGCGAACGCCGGGGCGATCGGCGGGTGCTTGACCAGGGTCGCTGTGACGGTGACGAGCTCATCGCGGTAGATCTCGAACGGAACACAGGCATCCGGCGTCGGATTCTCGTTGGGGTGGTATCCGGTTCCGGCGGGGATCTTGATATCCGTTGCCGCGAAGTGGTCCAGCGGCGACGGGCGGAGTGCATCGATGACGCGGTCGTTCAGGTCGGTCGCATAGGCCTGCATCAGGTGCTCGAACATGCCCGCCGTGCCCGGCGTCGGGTTGGCCGGATAGAGCGGCCGCGGTGCGGCGGTGGCCCGAGAGGACACCGGCGGCAAGGCGCCCCGGTCTCCGGGGCCGATGATCGGGATCGGGGCCTGGTCCGGTTTCAGCGTGAACAGACCGAAGATGGCCAGGGACGCCAGGTCGATGGTGTGGTCGGAGTGCAGGTGGGTGAGGAAGATGCCGCGGAGGTCCCCGGTGTTGAACCCAGCCTTCATCAGCTGGTTGCCGACTCCGGATCCGGCATCGACCAGGTAGACGGCTTCCCCCACGACGACGGCGGTGGCGATTCCCGAGCGGCGTCCGGCGTTCTTCCCGGTCCACCAGCGGGGTCCGCCAGCGGTGCCCAGGGTGATGACACGGGGGGTCAGGGACGTGTTTTGCACGGGGTTTCTCCTTCAGGCCAAGCTGTGATGGTGCTCACTGGAAAGCATGGCCCGATTCCCCACATACGTAAAACTGTTTTTTACAGACATATTCTTCGGTTTTACCTATAGCCACGACGGCACCTGCAGACGGGCCACCGGCCCTGCCGCATCCGGGCCCGCTTTCGGGCCGAATCGACCGGGGAGCGAACTGCCACCATGCCAGACGCCAGCGCGACCGTAGGATGTTCAGTGGTCCGCCTACCGGCCCGTTTTTTGCCAGCACCCAGGAGTCGCCGTCGTGTCCCACCTGCCCCCGCCGCTCCGCTTCCTCCTGTCCAACCGCCAATTCGGGGATCTCCCCCTGCGGCGCCGCGTGCTGCTCAGCCAGCTACCGCTGACCATTGCCACGGCCCTCGTGGTGTTGGTCGACCTCTTGTTCGCCAGTGCCCAGGTCAGCGAAGACGCCTGGTTTCAGATCGGGTTGGCGACGATTGCCGTGCTGACCGTGGCCGCTGGCATCATCCCCTGGCAGCGGTTGCCCACGGGCAGCTACTGGGTGATTCCGCTCCTCGACCTCGCCGGGATCCTGTTCCTCGCCGCGGGGGCCTATCCGATCTTGACCGGCCTGCCCATGCTGGCCATCATCCCGGTCTTCTGGATGGCCTGGTCGGCGCTGCACCCCCGCGCCACCCTCGTCGTCGGGTTCTTCTCCACACTGGTCATCGCCTGGGCCCAATACCTTCATGCGGGACAGGACATGACCATCCCGACCTTCGGCCGCCCACTGGTCATGCCCATCATCGTCGTTGCCTTGGCCGCCACCGCCAACATCGCCGTGGGAAGCATGATGGCCGCCGACCACCGGGCGGCCGTGGCCCTGGATGCCTCCCGCACCCAGGCCGCACTGCTCGATGCGGTGCTCAATGCAGCCAGCGTCGGCGTGGTTGCCGTGGACCGCGACGGCCACGACATCCTGATGAACGACAAACAACGACTCCACCACTCCACGGGAACACCCGAGGACAACACCGATCCGAACGAGTCCCAACTGCTGCTTTTCGGAGCGGGACGGCGCAGTGAACGACTTGATGTTCCGCTGCCCCCGGAGGAACGCCCCGTCTACCGCGCCGTACGGGGAGCGGAGTTCACCGACGAGTTGATGTGGATCGGACAGGCCGAGGCCGCCGAGGCCCTTGCCGTTTCCGCACGCCGGCTCAAAGGCCCGCACGGCGAGTTCGACGGCTCGGTCATCGTCTTCAAGGAAGTGACCGAGCTGATCCACGCCAACCAGGCCAAGGACCGCTTCCTCGCCAGCGTCAGCCATGAACTCCGGACACCGCTGACCTCGATCATCGGCTACCTCGAGGTCGCCCAGGACATTCCCGGACTGCCCGCCCCCGCCGTGCGTTCCCTCGGCGTGGCCGAACGCAACGCGCAACGCCTGCTCCACCTGGTCAACGACTTGCTCACCGCGGCAGCGGACCGCATGGAACTGCACCACCGGCCCTCGGACCTCGCGGCCATCGTCCGCGACTGCGTCGCCGGGCAGCAGCAGGCCGCGCAGGCTGCAGGACTGCAGGTCCACCTCGAGGGCCCGGAGAGCCTTCCGCTGGTGGCAGACCCAGAACGGCTGGGGCAGGTGGTGGACAACCTCGTCTCCAACGCCGTGAAGTACACGCACCGCGGCGGCAGCATCGTGGTCAGGGTGGGGCACGACGGCGATGCCGCCCTGGTCGCGGTCCGGGACACGGGCACGGGGCTGGCTCCCGAGGAGGTCGAGCAACTGTTCACCCGCTTCTACCGCACGGACAGCGTCCGCGACGCGGGCATCCCCGGCACCGGCCTCGGGCTGGCCATCACCCGCGAACTGGTGGAGGCGCACGGCGGAACCCTCTCCGTCGAGAGCGCACCGGGGCTCGGCAGCACATTCACCGTGCGGGTGCCCCGGGAGACCTCGGGACCTGACGCCAACCGGGAAGGTCTCCCGGCGCCGGTGCCACCTGCGCTCGCCCCCAACGACAGCGGCTGCCGCCACGCCCCGGAGTTTCCGGGTGCGGCAGCAGCCGTCGGGCTGTCGTGTGCCGGTGGGCTACACGCGGTTTTTCACTCCGCGCAGGATCCACATCACCGCACCAATGATCAGCAAGGCGATGCCGATCCACAACAGGAACATCGCCGCCTTCACGGCGACGCCCAGGATGAGCAGAATAACTCCAACAATGATTAACGTCAGTACGAGTCCCATGTCCCTGACCTTAGACCCCCTAGTGAGGCGCTGTCGACGTTTTGTGTAACCGCTGTTTTCCCCACGGGGTTCCGCGCCAGGGCAGCTCCCGCCCTTGCACCCTGCCCGCAACGGCGGACAATGGTGGCAGAACCCACTGCCAGCCCGACGGGAGGACATCATGGACCAGCCACCCCCAGCCGACCGTGAATTCCGCGGGCAGGGCCCGGACGATTCCTTCCCGGCATCCCTGGAAGCCAACGAAGCCGACGTCCAAGACCCGGGTTCCTGGACCGAAACCGATGACACAGCCGAGGGCCCGCTGCCCGCAGAGGGCCTGGAAGCGGACGAGGCGGACCTCGCCGAACAGGCCCGGGCCGTGCCCGACGACGACGAGGACGGACATGACCGTGACCGCGGACCGGGGTACTAGCCCGCCGAAGACCACCAGACGCGCCGGGTGGTCCTCGACAGCGGACCGGGAAGCACTCTTCGCGGGACCGACAGGGATTCCGTCACCGTTGCCGCCTCGAACGAACAGGCGAAGGACGGGGGCCGGGCACCGGCCGACGACGCGCTCGGGGCTGCCACCCGCTATCCGATGACCCTGATGGCCCGGTGCGCACTTTCGACGACGACGGAGGACCCGGCCGGGATCTTCAGCAATTCGCCGTCGAGCTGCACGGGCAGCGGCGACGGCGTCGTGAAGGCGTAGCGTTCCACGCTGTCCTGCGGTCCGAGGCCGATGGTGACCGCCCGCAGGGTCATCAGGGCCAGGGCCCATCGGCTGGAGTGCGGCAGGGCGATGACCTCGAACCGGCCGTCGGAGGGGACGACGGCGTCGCTGACGGTTCCGTACTTGGCCATCCTGGCGACGTTGGCCAGGATCAGGCTGTCGAACTGCGCCCGCGCCCCATCGGCCCGCTCGATCTCGAACGGCCGCAGCCGCGGCAGCGTCCGGACCACGCCGAGGAGTTCGCGCACCCCGCCCTTTCCTGCACGTTCGATGCCGCGGCCCATCTCGGCCGTCAGCCCGAAGCCGATGTAGGAGTGGGCATACCGGATGTTTGTCGAATCCCCCGGGGCTCCGATGCACAGGCGCAGCAGATCCATGCGACGGACCCCACCGGCCGCGATGGCGTCGATGACCGGGAGTGATTCGACGCTGCGGCGATGGTCGTTGGCGTTGCCCGCCGGCAGGACGGCACACACCGCGGTGCTACCCGGAACATCCATGACCCCGTTGACGACGTCGTTGTATCCGCCGTCACCGCTGACGGAGACGATCAGCACCGATGGGCCGCCGTCCCCCTCGGCCCCTGCGGCGGCCAGCCTGGCCAGCTCCCGCCCATGTCCCGCGTGGTCGGTGGGACTGAGCTCGACGGGAACACCGGGCAGGCGTTCGGCGATTTCGTCCCGTAGCAGGCGGGCCAGGTAGGGGGCCTTCTTCTCCGGGTCCGGGTTGAAGACGAGGAAAATCCGCGAGTAGCGCGGCTGCTGCGCCGTCAGGTCCTCCATGTGGTCCTTCCGGGCAATGCTTGAGTCCGGTTCAGGGCCGGGACGTCTACCGTGCAGCCCACGGGGCATGGTCGAACTGTCCGAATAGACCGGTGGTTCCTCCAGCATAGTCCCGCCGGCGCCCGCTAGGCCCGCGGGCGCACCGGCAACTCCACGCGCAGGCTCGTCCCGCCCGCACCGGTGGCCAGCACGCCGATCGTCCCGCCGGCACGCACCACCATCTCGCGGGCGAGGGACAGTCCGATGCCCGTGCTGCGCGGGGTGCCCGATTCGCCTGCCGCACCGTGTGCGTGGCGGTCGAAGATGCGCTGCGGTTCGATCCCGGAGATCCCGCTGCCGGTGTCGGTGACCGTCAGGCGGGCCGTGCCCCCGTGGCGCTCCGTGGTGACCGTGACGGTGCCGCCGGCGGGCGTGTACTTCGTGGCGTTCTCGATCAGCCCGGTCAGGATCCGCCGGACGGCGACCTCCGTGAGCGGGACGGGGATCGGTTCCTTCGCCGGGAGGTGGTGCAGGGTGACCCCGCGTGGGCCGGCGAGCACCTCGAGTTCGCCGACCATCTCGGCGGCGAGCCCGGCCAGGTCTGCCGGACGATCGGTCTCGAGGTCCGTCCCACCGTCAACGGTGGAGAGCAGGTCATCGATCACCCGGGCCAGCTGGGTGGAGTCACGGCGCAGCGTATCCAGCTCTTCGGCGAACTGGTGGCCGGCGCCGGCCCGGCGTTGGAGCAGTTGCAACCGGGCGTCGAGCACTGTCAACGGGGTGCGTAGTTCGTGGCTGACGTCCTGGGCGAAGCGGCGTTGGACCTCCAGGGTGGCGCCCAGCGGCCTGACGGCGTGGCGGGCACTGAGCACCCCCACGACCCCGGAGAGCACGATCCCTGCCGCGCCGCCCAGGATGAGCAGCTGGACCAGATCGGCCACCTCCAGGGAGATGCGCAGCTGGGGTTGGCCGTCCTCCCCCGCCGCCGTGCCGGCGTGCAGCCAGATGTAGGCCCCACCGACCGCCAACACCACCAGCACCACTGCAGCGGTGACTGCGGCCAGCTGCCAGCCCACCCGCCACGCGGCGTGACGCAGGGCGCTGGCCTCCCAGGCCCCGGGGCCTCCGGTGCTGGTCCTGCTCATTCGAGTCCTCCGAGGTGGTAGCCGGTGCCGTGGACGGTGCGGATGATGGAGCGGGCGGTCTTCTTGCGCAGGTGGTGGACGTACGTGTCCACGATGCCCGGCCCATCCTCGGGGCTGAAGGCGGCCTCCAGGAGTTCGGCCCGGGTGAAGACGCGCTCCGGTGCCGCGGCGAGGACCGCCAGCAGCCGGGTCTCCGCGGGGGACAGTTCCACGCGCGCCCCGTAGGGCGAGGTCAGCAGGCGGGTGCGTTCGGCCAGTTCCCAGGAACCGACCGCCACCGTTGCGCCGGCCCCATCGGTTCGCTGCTGCACGTGATCGCGGGTCAGGGCGCGCAACCGGGCGTTCAGCTCGTCGACGTCGAAGGGCTTGACCAGGTAGTCGTTGGCCCCGGCGTCGAGGCCCTCGACCTTGTCGGCCACGGCGCCCAGCGCCGTGAGGATGAGGATCGGTGTGGTGATCCCGTGGCCGCGCAGTGCGGAGATCAGCCGGATCCCGTCGATCCCGGGCAGGCCGCGATCGATGACCATCACGTCCCATTCCCCGGTCAGGCCCCGGTGCAAACCGGCGGGACCATCGACGACCAGTTCGGCGGCAAACCCGTCGGCCAGCAGCTCACGCAACAGCGGCCCCAGCGCCGGGTCGTCCTCGACCAGCAGCAGGCGCGGGACGGGGACGGGGCTCATGGAACCCCATTGTTGCAGAGCGGGATGCGGGCCACGCCCGGGCCCGGGAAATCAGACCCCGGTGGCGGAGCGCCGGCGGCGCCTCAGGAACGTGATCACCGGGGGCAGCACCGAGACGACCACCACCGCCACCATCCACACGTCGATGTGGTTCGCAACCACCTCGAATCCTCCCAACCAGATCCCCAGCAGCACCACGCCGACCGACCAGAGCAGCCCGCCGGAGACGTTCCAGGCCAGGAACCTGCTGTAGCGGTAATGCGCTGCCCCGGCGACCGGCGGCGTATAGGTGCGCACGATCGGCACGAACCGGGCCAGCACCAGTGCAGCACCTCCATGCCGGGCGAAGAAGTCCTCGGTTTGTTGGAGGTAGCGGGTCTTCAGGATCCTGGCGTCGTGGCTGAACCAGCGGCGCCCGACCTTGCTGCCGATCAGGTAGCCCACGGAATCCCCGCCGATCGCCGCCACCGCGGCCACGGCGATGAGCACCGGCAGCGGCAGCCCGAGCTGGTGGTGGACCATGCCCCCGGCAAAGAGCAGTGAGTCACCGGGCAGGAACGGGAACAGGCACCCGGATTCGATGAAGACGATGACGAAGACCACCGCTGCCACCCACGGTCCGGCACCGACCAAAACCGTTGAGGGATCAAACATGGCGTCCTCCGCCCATGGTGTCCACCCGTGTTCCGGGGGCCACGGCCAGCTGCGGGAACCGTTCGTGCAGCCACGGGCCGATCCACCCGCTCCACAGCCAGGTCCACAGCAACGCCCCGGCAGTGGCCACCAGCAACGAGCCGAGCACGTCGCTGGGATAGTGAACGCCCAGGTACAGCCGGGAGGCGGCGACCACCAGGACGAACGCGCCCCCGGCCACCCCGATCAGCAGCCGGTGCCTGCCGCTGGTGGCGATCACCAGCACCGCCGCCAGCACCAACGCCGCCGCCAGTTCGGTGTGCCCACTCGGGAAGCTGTCGGTCCCCAGCTCGGGAACCAGCGCGTGGGTCACGGTCAACGGCGGCCGGGGCCGGTCGATGAGGACCTTGCCCATCGCGGCGGGCAACCAGGCCGCGCAGGCGGTGCTGCCGAAGGCCAGCACGGTGTGCAGTCCGCGGCGGGACCACAGCAACAGGCAGGCGGCCCCGAGGATCACGACCCCGCCGGCCGGCTGCAGTGCGGTGTTGATCCACAACGCCCCGGCAGTCAGCGGACCGCTCCGGTCATGGCTGAGCGCAATGTCCCACCCGAGTTCGCCGCTGAACCGGCCGGAACCCTTGGCCCAGAGACCCAGCACCAGTGCCAGGGCATAGAGCACGACGGCGGCCACCGGCCACCAGCGCAGGTCCCGTCCGGCGCGGGGGCCGGGCGGGGATGTGGTGGATGTTCTGCTGGAAGTCTCGGCCATGGTTCTCCCCATCGTCTGGTGTGGTCGGAAACCAGTGTGCGCCCGGCGTTTTCAGAAGACCTTAAGAATCCCCGCCACCAGGGGACGGCGGGGTCGCGGAGCGGTCGACGCGCTCGCCACGGAACCAGACGCCCTCCCGGCGGAGCAGCTCCGGGGCCGTTCCGCCGTGGCAGCTCGCCGGCGTCCCGTCCGCATACACCACGCGCCACCAGGGCACGTCCTCGTCCAGGGCGGCGACCAGGCGTCCGGCCTGGCGCGGGCCGACCCCGATAATCGCGGCGATCTCCCCGTAGGCCATCACGTGCCCGGTGGGAATGGAGGCCACCACCGCGCGGGCCTCGGCTACCAGCTCAGTGCCGGACGCTGCTCCAGACGCAGGCTTCATTCGCCGTCGCCCTCGCCGGATCCGGCCGTGACGGAGGTGATGGCGCGGGGCGCCATCGTCCGTGGGGTGTCTCCCATGCCTGCCTCCTGGTGGGTGGTCCCCCGATCATCCTCCCGGCACCCGGCGTTGGCCAAAGCGACGGGCACGTGCCCCGGCGGCAAGTGGGTGCATCGTGCACCCACTCGACGTAGAATGACATCATGGCAAAAGTCATCCACATCCGCGATGTTCCCGACTCGGTCCACGCCGCCTTGACCCAGGCCGCCCAGTCGCAAGGAATCTCGCTCACGCGGTACGTGCAACGCGAGCTGAAGCAGGTTGCCGAGCGCGAACACCTGGTCCGGCACAATGTCGAGGTCATCCGCCGCACGCAAGAGCAGGTCAGCGGAAGCATCGACCGGGAAACCATTCTGAAGGAACTGCACGACGGCCGCACAGAATGAAGGTCGTGGATGCCGGAGTGGTGGTGGAGCTGCTCTGCGGCAACCTGGACCCCGAACGGCTCGGCTACGAAGAACTCGCGGTACCCCATCTGCTCGACAGCGAGGTCCTCAATGTTTTGCGGCGATTGGTCCGACGCGGAGCTTTGAGTCAGCAACAAGGTCGGATTGCCCTCGACGGCTTCGGAGCGCTGGCGTTGACCCGCTACCCGGCCGATCGGCTGAGGGATCGCCTGTGGGAACTCCGCGAGAACCTCACCGCGTACGATGCCACCTACGTCGCGCTCGCGGAGATGGCAGGCGCCACGGAGTTGTTGACCACGGATCGCCGGCTCGCCCACGCGCCGGGAGTCTCCTGTCCTATGAGGGTCCTGGCCTAGACCGCTCGGTACCGGGGCTTCGTCATCGACCCGTCAGGCCGACGCTGTAGATCATGTCGTCGTCGGGGCCGGGGCTTCCGCGGCCGTCGGTGTTGTTCGTCAGGAACCACAGGTCGCCGTCCGGAGCGATCACCGCATCGCGCAACCGGCCGAACTCCCCCACGTAGTGCTCGGTCGATGCCGAGGTGTCGGCCAGCGGCACGGTGCGCAGGGACGCCCCACGCAGGTTCGCCAGGAAGATCGTCCCTTCGGCCAGGGCCACTCCGCTGGGGCTTGCCTCCCCCGGCTCCCATTGCTGGACCGGGTCCGTGTAGCCCTCCCGTGAGGCGATGCCCTCGGCCCGCGGCCAGCCGTAGTTGGAACCGGCGGTGATGACGTTGAGCTCATCCCAGGTGTTCTGCCCGAATTCGGCGGCGTACATCGTCCCGTCCGGCGCCCAGGCCAGGCCCTGGGGATTGCGGTGTCCGTAGCTGTACACATACGACCCGTCGAACGGGTTGTCCTGCGGCACCGTGCCGTCCGGGGTCATCCGCAGGATCTTGCCGGCCAGGCTGTCCAGGTTCTGGGCATACCCGCCTTGCCCGCTGTCGCCCGTGGTCGCATAGAGCATGCCATCGGGCCCGAACCCAAGGCGTCCACCACTGTGGTTGGGCCCCGCGGGGATGCCGTCCAGCAACGTCGTCGGCTTCCCCAGCGACAGGGCACCCGGTTTCCCCGCCAGTTCGAAGCGCTGGATGCGGTTGCCGGACTCGCCCGTCGAATACGCGTACAGCCGGCGTTTGCCCTCCAGCGCCAACCCGAGCAATCCACCCTCACCGCCGTGGACCACCCCGGGCACGACGCCGATCTCCCGGGTATCGCCTTCGTCGTCGATTTCGAGGATCCGCCCGCTGTCCCGCTCGCTGACCAGTGCCGTAGAGCCGCGGAAGACGATGGACCACGGTGCGTGAAGCCCGTCGGCCACCTCCTGGGGTTCCCCGCGCAACGGTTCATGCGCTGGGATCTCCGCGGAGGGCGTCGGCGACGAGGCGGCGTTGCCAGGTGCCGCTGCCGGCGTCGTTGCCGTGGGTCCCTGATCACCGGAGGCGCAGGCGGAGAGCACGACGGCAGCCGCCATCCCGGCCGCGGCCAATCCGCTCCGACGCGTGGGCTGCATCAATACACTCCTGGCTCGCAGGTCCAGTGAAACAGGACCGCCACAGCCAGCCCCTCCGGCGGCGGTCCCTTCCCCCAGTATGGGCCGAGACCGGTCGATGCGCACGGGTAGTTCGCCCCAGAGGCAGTGAAACGTCGGCAAGACCGCCTCGGTGCGCCCTCCGGAGGCCACACGTGGGCAGGCGTTTGCGCCCCAACACACCGCTTGGCATGCTGGGCGGATGACCGTGGACTATGTGGAACTCGTCGCCGAGGCGGCCGCCGTCGACGTGTCCGGATGGGATTTTTCCTGGCTGGACGGCCGCGCGACCGAGGAACGTCCGCCCTGGGGGTACGCAGGCAAGCTCGCCGAGCGCATGGCGGGCGTCGACTCCTCCCTGGACCTGCAGACCGGCGGTGGGGAGGTACTCTCCCTCGCCACCGGCATCCCCCGCCGGGCCTTCGCGACGGAGTCGTACGAACCCAACATCGAGAAGGCGACTGCGCTGCTGGGTCCGCGGGGCATCACCGTCGTCGCCGACACCGGAGAACCACCGCTGCCCTTTCCAGACGGTTCCTTCGACCTGGTCACCAGCCGGCACCCGGCGGTCGTCCACTGGCACGAGATGGCCCGGGTCCTGGCCCCCGGTGGCACGTATCTGGCCCAGCATGTCGGCCCGGCCAGCGCCTTCGAGCTCATCGAATACTTCCTGGGCCCCCAGCCCGGGGCACGGCAGGCACGCGATCCCGACCACGAGGCAGCCCAGGCTGTCGCCGCCGGCCTGGAGATCACCGACCTCAGGACCGCACGATTGCGGATGGAGATCCACGACGTCGGGGCTGCCATCTACCTGCTGCGCAAGGTCATCTGGTGGGTTCCCGGTTTCACAGTGGAACAGTATGCGGATCGGCTCCGGAATCTGCACGATGACATCCAACGCAACGGGCCGTTCATCGCGCATTCCACCCGGCACCTGATCGAGGCCCGCAAACCCGCCTGATCCTGCGGGCCAGGCCAGGACTGTCGCTGCCGAAACGGCCAATCCACGGCGAATCACCGGTGATGCCCATCCACTGGCCCGGATCGTCAACAGGTCGGGAGGGCTCAGAATCCCCGGTCGGTGGACTTTCCGGGCGCATCCTCGATGGCGTCGCTTGCGGTTTCGCCCATCGGGCCGGCCTCCTCGTCGGCGGAACCGACGGGCTCCCCGATCCACGTCTCGGCCAACCAACCGGACACCGGATCCCCGTCGACGACGATGACACCGATATTGGTCAGCGGGTTGCGCATGACGAAGTCCACGTTCAGATTCGCGCAGTGGAAGGCGGACCAGGTCCGCAGCATGGCCCCGTGGCTGACGATGGCCGCGGCCCCGAACCCGCTGGAGCAGATCTCCTCGACGACCGCGTCGAAGCGCCCCAACACGTCGGCACCCGTTTCGCCGCCGGGCATGCTGGCTGCCAGGTCCCCCGCGGCGAAGGCGCCGAACCCCATGAAGTAGGTGCGGACCGCGTCCTCGTCGTTGCGCATTTCCAGCTCACCGGCGGAGATCTCCCGCAACCCGTCCCGCACGACGACGTCGAGACCCCGTTGCGCTGCCACGGGGGCCGCGGTCTGCTGGGCCCGCTGTTGGGTCGATGCGTAGATCGCTTCGAAATCGCAGCCGTCCAGGGAATCAACGAGCCGCCGGGCCTGTTCGAGGCCCAGCTCGTTCAGGGGAGCCCCGGGAACCGTGGTGTCCAGGTGACCCCCGACGTTCGATGCCGTTTGCCCATGCCGCACCAGATACAAACGCATCGAACCGCTCCCTGCTTCAGATGGAATACCGTTGGTTTCCAACGCTACCGACAACCGAGGGATCCCACGAGTTGAAAGTACTGATCTACCTGTCCGCGCTGTTGGCCGGCTACGCCTATACGGCGGGCTTGGCCACCTGGCTTATCGCAGGAAACACGGCGGCAAGGCCCGAGGACCACGTCTTGGCGGCACTCGCGCCAACCGCGCTGTGGTGTTCCGCCTGGCTCATCGGCCTGGACCGCTTCCTGGGCGGCGGTCCGATCGAGCCAGCGCACTTCCGCGGACCCGCCTGGTGGAAGCGCGCGGGCCTGGCCACCTGGGCGCTGGGGTCGATGGCGTCGATCATCTATCCCCTCACCTTCGGCGGCCCGTTCCTTCCCTCCATCGCCACCTTGGCCTCCGGCATCGTCTTGCGTTGCGTGGCCGCCCCGGCGGGCAGACGTCTGGCGGAAGGCCGCGGAGTCGACACCCCATCCGTTTCCCTGCGGTTTCCCACCGCCGAACATCTGATCGCCGTGGGCTCCTGCTGCCTGGCCATTGGATCGTCCCTGGTCTTCTGGCTTTCGCTGCTGATCGGCTCGTCCGCCCCCGGCTGGAATGCCCGGCTGCTCTCGGGCCTCCACTTGGCGCTGTTCATCACCAGCGTGGCGACGATGGCATGTGGGGCATTCATGCGTGGTCGGATCCTCCACGATGCGAGGGTGAACCCGGACCATGTTCGCGAGCTGCATGCCCTGGTCATGAACCACGACGGCACTGCCCCGGACGACGAGATGGGTAGACAGGGGATCCGCTATGCCGTGGCCCTGCCGTATCTGCTGCACTTCCCGTTGCTGTTCCTCCCCCTGCTGTTCTTGTCGCAGGTGGTGCGGAATATCGAAGAAGCGGTCGGTGGCGGCCGGTCCACCTTTTCGCAGCTGGTGGGGACCGTCTTGGCCCTCGCCGTCGTCCTGGTCACCGCCCACTACCTCCGGCAAGTCCGGGCCGGACGCCACTATGCACGGGTGAATTCGATAGTGCCCTAATCCCCGGTGGCGCTCCGGTGCCTCTTGGCCCACCGCGTGGCCATCGTTGGCCCCAGGACACCGCAGATGACGATGACCAGAACGGCCACTGTGCCTGCAGTCAGGTGCACGACCCAGCCGACCACCAGCACCACGACGGCAACGGCCACGAGCAGGACTGAAGCCTCCAGGCTTTCCTTTCGTGTCATGCCCCGATCATTGCAAGGCCCCGGGTCGGAGTCAATCGATGTCGGCGTTATCCGCAACCACAGGCAGGGCCCCGGTTCCGGGCTGCGGGGCATCACGCAGCACGTACCACTTGTAGGCCTCGGTCCGGGCCTCCTCGGTGAGCACGGTGTACTCGACGGGGTCGGCACCGGCTTGGCGGACGGCCAGCTCCAGGTAGTCCCGCAGCACCCACACATCCACGGGGTCGACCATCTCGCGCAGCTCCAGCGAGGCGTCGAGCTCGTCTTCGGTGAATTCCAGGTCCTCGCACACCTGCTCGCGGGACAAACCCGAGCGCTCGAAGTTGGCGGCAAGCTGCTCGCCGGTGGCCTGGCGTTCGGCTGGTTTCAACGTCATGGTGGCTCCTTCGCTGGTGGCTTCCAGGGGCATCCCGCAGGCGAGCCCGCGGGCGGCCCGGATGCCGCTGGTGTCCGTCTCCTTGCACCCTACGCCAGAGTGCGGTGCGGAACGACCGTCCGAGTCGGACCGGGGACTTCCCACGGTATCGACCCGTGCGGATGGCGTGACTCATGGCAGCAAGTCAAGCATTTGAGGTCTGGCCCTCATCGCATGGATGATCAACTCGTTGCCACTGTCGAACACCAAGACAACTGTCTCCAACAGGCGTCCATGAAAATCGAACCCCAGCCGCAACTGCCGGGATGGGCACTCGTCGTCGAGATCTTCAATCCACAATGCCCACGTGGCGGCCTGGATCGCGTCCTCGTGCCCGATGCCGTGTTTCAGCGCAGATGGATGGACGTTCACGCCGCTGAAATCGTCAACGCTTCACGAATGACCTCGGAGCGCGTTTTACCTTCGCGTTCCGCGCGGGCGTCAATCACGGAGAGCTCTTCCACCGTGAACCGCACCGCAACCACCTGAGAGGGTTCCGCCCCCCGCCCTGGCCGGCCCCGGCCCCGCTTCTTCAGCTTTTCGACGTCGTAACCGATTTCCGCTTCAGTCACCCAGGCGGCAATTTGCCCATCCGTGACGGGCACTCCGTTGATTGATTCCTGCGCATTCATATAATTACTGTATTACGAAATACCCTGGGCGTCGAGAGGAATCCTGCCGCGGCGGCCTCGCCCCGGTCTTGACCGCCCCCTGTGAGCCGTGCCATAGTACTGAACATGAACCTGTCAGACAGCTGGACAGCAGGACAACAGCCGATCGACCGCACCAGCGCGTCCGAGGCCGTCTTCCGCTCCCTGCGCTCCGCCATCGAATCCGGCGAACTGGCGGTCGGCACCAAGCTCAGCTCCGAGGCGACCCTCGGCGCCCAGTTCGGCGTCAGCCGCTCGGTCGTCCGCGAGGCGCTGCGCTCCTGCGCCGCCCTGGGCCTGACCCGGACCGAGACCGGCCGCGGCACGTTCGTCATCGCCGCCGAACCCCGGCAGGACCTGGTGCTCGGCAGCTTCTCCTCCACCGACCTGCTCGAGGCCCGCCCCCACATCGAGGCCCCCGCGGCACGCCTCGCGGCCCAGCGCCGCACCACCGGGGACCTCGAACGGCTGAAGACCTTGATGGAGGCCATGCGCACCGAGGACGACGCCGGCGCCTGGGTCGAGCTCGACGCCACCTTCCACCTCGCCATCGCCGCCGCCAGCGGCAACGGCGTCTTCATCAAGGTCGTCGGCGACATCCGCGATGCCATGGCCCGCCAGTCGGAGACCCTGAACCTGGTCGCCGGACGCCGCGAGCCCTCCAACCGCGAACACGAACTCATCGTCGCGTCCATCGAGGCCCGCGACCCCTCAGCCGCCGAGCGCGCCATGCAAGAACACCTCGGGGCCGTCCGCGGCGCCGTGGACCACCTCGTCAGGAACGGATTCCAGTGAACCTCCCCGCCCACGCACCCCTGGCCGCCCAGACCCGCGGCGACGCCGTCGAGTCCGTCCACTACGGCTCACTCGTCGCCACCGCCCCCGACGGCACGGTGATCGAGGCCCTCGGCGACGCGCAGGCCGGCTTCTACCCCCGCTCGGCGCTGAAACCGCTCTTCGCCGTCGGCATGCTCCGCGCCGGGCTGGAAGCGACCGGCGAACAACTGGCCCTGGCATCGGCCAGCCACAACGGATCACCGAAGCACCAGCAGGTGGCGCTCTCCACCCTGGCCGCCGCCGGGCTGGACGAGACAGCGTTGGCGAACAGCACCGACCTGCCGTACGGCCCGGCCGAGCGCGAGGCGTGGCTGCGCTCCGGGCACGGCCCCACCCGGCTGGCCCAGAACTGCTCCGGCAAGCACGCGGCACTGGCCGCGTTGTGCGTGCAGCGCGGCTGGCCGGTGGACGGCTACCTGGATGAGTCCCATCCGGTCAACGCGATGCTGCGCACCGCGGTTCAGGACCTGACCGGCGAGGCGGTCGGCGCCACCAGCACCGACGGCTGCGGCACCCCCGTCTACACGATCACCCTGGCCGGCATGGCCCGTGCCTTCGGCCAGCTGGCCTCCGCGGCCGAGGGCAGCCCCGAGCGCCGGGTTGCCGACGCCATGCGGGCCCACCCCTACCTGGTCGCCGGCGAGGGCCGGGACGTCACCGCCATCATGCGTGCCGTGCCGGGGCTGGTCGCGAAGGACGGGTTCGAGGGCATCCAGGTCATCGGGCTGCCCGATGGCACCGGACTGGCGGTGAAGGTCTCCGACGGCGGGGACCGGGCACGGATGCCCATTACCGCCGCCGCACTGACCCGGCTGGTGGACGATGCCTCCCTCGCCACAGCACTACAGCCGCTGCTGGCGGTCCCCGCGCTCGGAGGCGGGCACCGCGTCGGCGAGCTCGCCGCCGTCGTGCAGTAGGAAACCCGGCACCCCCACCACCCACACCACAGCAACACCCAGCACAGGAGATCACCCCGTCATGCCCACCACCAGCCTGGCCGCCACCCGCATCGAGCACGATCTGATCGGCGACCGCGAGGTCCCCGCCGACGCCTACTGGGGCGTGCACACGCTGCGCGCCTCGGAGAACTTCCACATCACGGGCCAGCCGTTGGCGTCCAACCCGCACCTGATCCGCGCCCTGGCCCTGGTGAAGCAGGCGGCGGCGCGGGCCAACCGCGAGCTCGGGCTGCTCGATGCGACCCGCGCCGACGCGATCGAGGCCGCCTGCGCCGAGATCGCCGATGGGGCACTGCACGAGCAGTTCATCGTCGATGTGCTCCAGGGTGGGGCCGGGACCAGCACCAACATGAACGCCAACGAGGTCATCGCCAACCGGGCGCTGGAGATCCTGGGCCATGCGCGCGGTGACTACCGGTACCTGCACCCCAATGACCACGTGAACCTCTCGCAGTCCACCAACGACGTCTACCCGACGGCCGTCAACGTCGCGACGTCCTTCACCGCGGTGCCGCTGCTGGCGGCGATTGAGGAACTGGAGGCGGCGTTCGCGCGCAAGGCCCTGGAGTTCAGGACAGTGGTGAAGATGGGCCGCACCCAGCTCCAGGACGCCGTGCCGATGACGCTGGGCCAGGAGTTCGGCACCTATGCGGTGACGATCCGCGAGGACCGCGACCGGCTGGCCGAATCGCTGGAGCTGGTGCACGAGATCAACCTCGGTGCAACGGCGATCGGCACCTCGCTCAACGCGCCGACCGGCTACACCGAGGCTGCCTGCCGCCACCTGGTGGAGTTGACCGGCCTGCCCCTGACCACCTCCCCCGACCTCATCGAGGCGACCCAGGACGTGGGCGCATTCGTGCACCTCTCCGGGGTGCTCAAGCGCGTTGCGGTCAAGCTCTCGAAGATCTGCAACGACCTGCGCCTGCTCTCCTCCGGACCGCGCGTGGGGTTCAACGAGATCAACCTGCCCGCCGTGCAAGCAGGATCCTCGATCATGCCCGGCAAGGTCAACCCCGTGATCCCCGAGGTCGTGAACCAGGTGGCCTACCAGGTGATCGGGCACGACGTGACGATCTCGATGGCCGCCGAGGGCGGGCAGCTGCAGCTGAACGCGTTCGAACCGGTGATCGTGCATTCGCTGACGCTGTCGATGCGCCACCTCGAGGCGGCCTGCCAGACGCTGGCCCGCAATTGCGTCGAGGGCATCACCGCCAACGAGGAGCTCCTGCGCCGCAACGTGGAGAACTCGATCGGGCTGGTCACCGCCCTGACCCCGCAGCTCGGCTACGCCACCTCCACGGCGATCGCCCTGGAGGCCCTGCATTCGGGCCGGGGCATCGCCGAGCTGGTGCTCGAGCAGAACCTGCTCTCCCGCACCGAACTCGATGAGCTGCTGCGCCCCGAACGCCTGGCCAACCTCTCCGACTGAGTCGGCGCAGCGCCGCACACCACTTCACTGACCACCACACAGACCACCTCGCACCGTTCCTTCCCCCGATCAAAGGACAACGCATGACCAGCACCCACCAGCAGCCGGAGCCGCCGGCGCAGCACGAGGCCCACCAGCATGCCTCCGGGCAGGCCCTGACCGTCGGCGACGGCGACTACAAGAAGGGCCTGAAGAACCGCCAGATCCAGATGATCGCCATTGGCGGGGCCATCGGCACCGGGCTGTTCATGGGCGCCGGTGGCCGGCTGGCCGATGCCGGCCCCGGACTGGTCATCGCGTTCGCCGTCTGCGGGTTCTTCGCGTTCCTGATCCTGCGGGCGCTGGGCGAACTGGTGCTGCACCGCCCGACGTCTGGCTCCTTCGTCTCCTACGCCCGGGAGTTCTTCGGGGAGAAGGCGGCCTTCGTCACCGGCTGGATGTACTGGCTGAACTGGTCGATGACAGCGATCGTGGACATCACCGCCGTCGCGCTCTACATGCACTTCTTCGCCAAGTACGTCCCCTGGATCGGGGCCGTCCCGCAGTGGATGTGGGCACTGGCCGCCCTGGTGCTGGTGCTCTCGGCGAACCTGGTCTCAGTTAAGGTCTTCGGCGAACTGGAGTTCTGGTTTGCGCTCATCAAGGTCGTCGCGCTGGTGGGCTTCCTGGCCGTGGGCATCTACTTCGTCATCTTCGGCACCCCGCTCGCCGGGCATGAGGTCGGCTTCTCCCTGATCGCCGACCACGGGGGCATCCTGCCCAACGGCCTGCTGCCGGTGCTGGTGGTCATGCAGGGCGTGGTGTTCTCCTACGCGTCGATCGAGCTGCTCGGCACCGCCGCCGGCGAGACCGAGAACCCCGAGAAGATCATGCCCAAGGCGATCAACACCGTGGTGGTGCGCATCGTGGTGTTCTACATCGGCTCGCTGACGCTGCTCTCGCTGCTGCTGCCCTTCACGTCCTACCAGGCCGGCGTGAGCCCCTTCGTGACGTTCTTCGGTTCCATCGGCGTCTCCGGCATGGACTCCATCATGAACCTGGTGGTCCTCACCGCCGCGCTGTCCTCGCTGAACGCCGGGCTGTATTCGACAGGTCGCATCATGCGCACCATGGCCCTGGCCGGATCGGCACCGAAATTCGCCTCCCGGATGAACCAGGCCGGCGTGCCCTACGGCGGCATCATGCTCACCGCTGCCGTCGCCTGCCTGGGCGTGCTGCTCAACGCGATCGTTCCGGCCAAGGCGTTCGAGATCGTGCTGAACATCGCCTCGCTGGGCATCATCTCCTGCTGGGCGATGATCGTCCTGTGCCAGTTGGCCTTCCACCGGCTGACCCAGCGCGGTGAGGCGGTCCGCCCGGCCTTCCGCATGATCTTCGCGCCCTGGAGCGGGTACCTGACCCTGGCGTTCCTGCTCTTCGTGGTGGTCCTGATGGCCTTCGACTCCCCCGTCGGCACGTGGACCGTCGCCTCGATCGTGGTCATCGTCCCGGCGCTGATGGCCGGGTGGTATGCCTGCCGCAAGAGGGTGCGCCAGATCGCCGCCCAGGCGGAGGCCGGCCTGCTCCCCGGCGGGAAGGACCCCCGGGAGACCGCCGACATCCACTGACCGGGCCACCTTCCGGGCCCCTGTGGAACCGACGGCGTCGCGCAATGGTGCGCGGCGCCGTCGGTGCGTGGGGGGCCGCTAGGATGCGTCCATGGGCGAGGAACCGTATGAGCTGCAGTACGACGGCGAGCACTTCCTGCTCTCCACCGAGGACCACCGGCGGCTGGCCAAGATCTACAAGAGCGGGTTGTCCATCAGCAGTGTGCTGTTCACCTTCACTCCGGTGGGCAGTACGCGGGAGGTGACACTGGCCGTGGGCGGTGGCGCACGGTTGATCCTGACCCGCGACACGCCCGCCACGGATTAGACGTCCCCGGTGGCCCCGCCCGGAGGTGCGGGCGCCGGGGCCGCCGGGCTGGCGGCCTCCACGGCCACCGGAACCCGCCGCTGGCCCGAGCGCGTGGCGCCGATCCCGGCCAGGACCACCAGCACGATCCCCACGATCGCCGCGGGTCGCGGGACCTGGTGAAGGATGGTCAGCCCGATGACGACGGCGATGGCCGGTTCCAGGCACATCAGGGTCCCGAACGCTGCTGTGGTCAGCTTGCGCAGGGCCAGCATCTCGAGGCTGAAGGGGATGACCGGCAGCAGCAGGGCCAGGGCGAAACCGACCAGCAGGATCTGCCAGTCCAGGCGGGCCACGATGGAGGGGCCGACCACGCAGGTGGCGACGATGGCCGCCACCGGCATGGAGATGCCCAGCGCGCTGATCCCGGAGGCGGTGTCCCCGGCCTTCTGGGTGAACAGCACATACCCGGCCCAACAGGCGGCGGCGCCGAGGGCGAAGAGGATGCCCACCGGGTCGGTGGCACCCACCCAGGGCTCGGTCAGCCCCAGCACCCCGGCGGCCGCCACCAGCGCCCACCAGCGGGCGGGGCCCCGGCCCTGGATGATCGCGATGGAGAGCGGGCCCAGGAATTCCAGGGCGCTGGCGGTGCCCAGCGGGATGCGTTCGACGGCGAGCATGAACAGCACCGTCACCCCTCCGGTTGCCACGCCCAACAGGATGCTGGCACCCCAGGCGGCGCGGCTGAACCTGACCCGCCAGGGCCGCCCGATCACGACCAGGATGACGCCGGCCCACGCCAGCCGCAGCCAGGCGACGCCTTCCGGCCCCAGGACGCCGATGAGTCCGACGGAGACGGCCAATCCCAGTTGCACGCAGGTCATGGAGGCCAGTGCCATGATCGAGCCGGTGCCGGCAGGGCCCAGCGCCGTGCGAGGTGGGGAAGTCATGGGACCATTGCATCCGACGTCGTCCATCCATGTCCACGTGACAATCCTCAACAAACCATTCAGGATTGCTGCACAATGGTTTCCATGGAGACCCGACGCCTGCAATACCTCTACGAGCTCTCCCGGATGGGCTCGATGCGCGGGGTCGCGGACCTGCTGGGCACCACGACCTCGACGGTCTCCCAGCAGATCGCGCTGCTCGCCCGGGACACCGGGGCGCGCCTGCTGGAACCTGAGGGCCGCGGGGTCAGGCTCACTCCCGCAGGACGCCGGCTCGCCGAGCACGCCGAATCGATCCTCGCCGCCGTCGATGCGGCACGGCTGGACCTTGACCCGACGGCCGAACCGTCGGGGACGCTGCGCGTCTCGGGTTTCGCGACGGCCATCCGCACCACGTTGATGCCGGTCATCGCCGAGTTCGCCGAACACCACCCCCGGGTCCGCATCCAGGTCCTCGAGCACGAACCGGCCGAGGCACTGCGCCAGCTGGCAGTGGACGAGATCGACCTGGCCCTGACCTACGACTACAGCCTGGCTCCCGACGATGTCGGGGCGGGCATCGAGACCCTGCCCCTGTGGAGCACACCGTGGGGGCTCGGCGTGCCGACCGCGGACGCCCTGCACTTCCGCTCGACCAGGGCCAGTGCCGACGGGACGCCCGGGGCCGCCGAGGTCTTCGACGCGTTTCGTGACCACGACTGGATCGGCAATTCGCGCAACGTCGCCGACGAGACGGTGCTGCGCATGATCTCCTCGATGGCCGGCATCGAGCCGGCGCTGCGCCACCAGTCCGACAGCCTGGACCTGGTGGAGGACCTGGTCCTGGCCGGGCTCGGGGTCGGCATGCTGCCGGCGAACCGGCCGCCGCGGGCGGGCATCACCATCCTGGCGCTGCACGACCCCGAAGTCAGGTTGCGCGCGTTTGCCCGGACCCGGCGTGGGCGCAGCGCCTGGCCGGCTCTGGCGCTGGTCCTGGACCGCCTCCGGAACGGCTGAAGCCGGCGCCCCCTCCCCTATTAGGACGCGTAGACTCTCAATAGGCGTCGAATAGGTATTTCCCCCTCCGAGCGGCCCGGCCTAGAGTTCACACGAGACGCCACCGCGGCAGCCGCCCGGACCGCATCATCGGAGCCCCATGGAAACCAGACACCTGCGCTACTTCGTCGCCGTTGCCGAAGAACGCCACTTCGGCCGTGCCGCGGCGCGCCTGCACATGGCCCAACCGCCGCTTTCCCAGCAGATCAAGCAACTCGAGGAACAGCTGGGCACCCCGCTGCTGACCCGGACCACGCGGCGGGTGGACCTCACCCCGGCGGGAGAGATGTTCCTGGGCCGGGCGCGCACCCTGCTCGCCGAACTCGAACAGCTGGCCCAGGACGTGCGCACCGTCGGCCACGGTGCCAGCGGGGTGCTGCGCGTCGGCTTCACGGGCACCGCGACCTACCGGTTGATGCCGGGGATCGTCGAGGCGGCCCACCGGGACATGCCGGGGCTCCAGCTCAACGTCCAGGGCGAAATGCTCACCCCTGAAATGGAGGAGGCCCTCGTCGAGGGGCGGCTCGACGTCGCCGTGCTGCGCCCACCGGTGCGCTCGACCTCGGTGGAACTGGTGTTCCTGGAACACGACAGGCTCAGCGTCGCATTGCCGGAGAACCACCGCCTGGCAGCCCACGACGAACTGGACCTCACCGACCTGGCCGGCGAACCCTTCATCTGCTACCCGGCCACCTCGGCCGTGAACCTCATCGTGCAGGAGTCCTGCCGCCGTGCCGGATTCATCCCCCGCATGGTCCAGGTGGCCCGGGAGACCTCGACGCTACTGACCTTCGTCGACGCAGGACTCGGCATCGCCCTGATGCCCACCGCAGCACGCCTGCCCTCCAGCCAACGGATCGTATTCCGCCCCCTGCGCAACGCCCCCACCGTCGACCTGGCCCTGGCCTGGAAGGCCGGCAACGACGCCCCACTGGTCCACAACTTCCTGAAGTTGTGCACCCCGTGGGCGAACCCGGAAGGAAACAACCAGTGAAGATCGAGCGGATCGAGGCGATCCCCTACGCCATCCCGTACAACCACCCCCTGCGCTTCGCCTCCGGGGAGGTGACGACGGCGGACCACGTGCTGATCCGCGTGCACACCGACGAGGGGCTCATCGGCACCGCCGACGCTCCGCCGCGGCCCTACACGTACGGGGAAACGCAGCAGTCGATCCGCACCATCACCGAGGACGTCTTCGCCCCGCAGCTGATCGGACTGGACCCGTTCGACCGCGGACGCATCCACGAGGTGCTGCGCCGCACGATCCACAACCAGGTGGCCAAGGGCGCGCTGGACATCGCCGTCTGGGACCTCATCGGCCAGGCCACGGCCACCCCGGTGCACAAGCTGCTGGGCGGCTACACCGAGTCGATGCGGGTGTCCCACATGCTCGGCTTCAAGCCGGCCGCCGAACTGCTCGACGAGGCGCAGCGCTTCGGCGAGGAGCACGGGATCACCACGTTCAAGCTCAAGGTCGGCCGGCGGCCGCTGGCCCTGGACATCGAGGCCTGCCATGTCCTGCGCGAGGGGCTCGGCGACGACGTCGAGCTCTACCTCGATGCCAACCGCGGGTGGAGCGCCAACGAGGCGATGCAGGTGCTGCGCCGGACCGAGGGCCTGGGCCTGACGATGCTCGAGGAACCGTGCGACGCCAAGGAGGCGATGTCACGGCGACGGCTGGTGGAGAAGTCCCCGATCCCGATCGTCGGCGACGAATCGGTGCCCACCGCCGGCGACGTCTCGCGCGAACTGCTCTCCGGTGGCGCGAATGCGATCTGCATCAAGACGGCCCGCAGCGGCTTCACCGAGGCCACCGAGATCCTGGGGCTGTGCACCGGGCTCGGCGTGGACGTGACGATGGGCAACCAGATCGACACCCAGGTCGGGTCCCTGGCGACGGTGACCTTCGGTGCAGCCCACGAGGCCTCCAGCCGCCGCGCCGGGGAGCTGTCCAACTTCCTGGACATGTCAGATGACCTGCTGGCCGAACCGCTGGTCATCACCGACGGGCGCATCCGCGTCCGCGAGGTCCCCGGCGTCGGGGCCGGAATCGACGAGGACAAGCTCTCCCGCTACCGTCAGGACTGAGCTGCCCACCCGGCACACCGCCGTCGTACACCCCACCACCACCGACAGGAGTCACCATGATGTTCCTCGCCCGCATGGACGTGCGTTTCCCCGATACCCTGACCGCCGAGCAGATCGCCGACTTCCAGGTCCGCGAGAAGGCCTACTCGGGCGGGCTGCAGGAGTCGGGCAAGATGGCCGGGATCTGGCGGATCGTCGGCGAATACGCGAACCACTCGCTCTTCGACGTCGAGAGTAACGACGAGCTGCACGAGATCCTCAGCGGCTTCCCGATGTACCCGTACATGACCATCAAGGTCACCCCGCTGTCGAAGCACCCGAACTCGATCCGCTGACCCCTCGAGGGATTGATATGCCGAACGTCCGAATATGGACGAAACAGGTATTTCCCTTGGCACAATGCCAGGGCCTAGATTGATCCCAACAGCAGCACATGACGCCGATCACACCCTGCGGGGCATCGCCCGGGGACAGCGTCCACGCATGACGAAGGAGTCACCATGACCGCCGAAACCACAGCAGACGCCAGCGCCGCCAAGTCGGGCAACGCAGCCACCGACCGCTTCCGCGAATCCGGCAAGACCGGCACCGCAGCCGTCTCCATCGAGCGCGTCAGCATGCTCGCCGGCAAGCTCATCGGCGCCGCGAACGACATAGTGCTCCAGGAACGCGTCAGCTACGAGGAATACAACGCCCTGAAGGCCTGGCTGATCAAGGTCGGCGAGGACGGCGAGTGGCCGCTGTTCCTGGACGTCTGGCTGGAACACTCGGTGGAGGACGTCGCCACCGACCACCGCGAGGGCAACAAGGGCTCCATCGAGGGTCCCTACTACATCCCCGGCGCCCCGAGCCAGCAGTCCCCGGCGACGATCGCCATGCGCGAGGACGAGCACGGCACCCCGCTGCTCTTCCAGGGCCAGGTCCGCTCCACCGACGGTTCGGCACTGCCGAACGCCACGGTGGAGCTCTGGCACGCGGATTCCGCCGGCTTCTACTCGCAGTTCGCCCCCGGGCTGCCGGAGTGGAACCTGCGCGGAACGTTCATCGCCGACGGCGAGGGCAACTTCCAGATCAGCACCATGCAGCCCGCGCCGTACCAGATCCCGACCGATGGAGCCTGCGGCCAGCTCATCGCCGCTGCCGGCTGGCACGCCTGGCGTCCGGCGCACCTGCACCTGAAGGTCTCCGCCCCCGGGCACGAGCTGCTGACCGCCCAGCTGTACTTCCCGGGCGACCCGCACAACAACGACGACATCGCCACGGCGGTGAAGCCGGAACTGCTGTTGGACCCGAAGCCCGCGGCCTCGGGTACCGGGGTGCAGGTCGACTACGACTTCGTGCTGGATCCGGCAAAGAAGTAGCACCGCCCCACCACTGACAGGGACGGCCCGTTCGGGCCGGCCCTGTTGTGCGTCACCGGTGCCGTGTCCCCTGGCCGGCCAGGACGGCGGCATAGCCTTCGCGGTAGGTCGGGTAGGCGAAGGTGAAACCCGTGGATCGCAGCAGGTCTCCGCGCAGCCGCTTGCCGGTGGGTGGCTCCGCGGCCGCCGGGCCGGGCTCGTAGCCGACGCCCAGCTGCCGGGCGAGGAAGGCGAAGACATCGGTGCTGCCGGCCGGCTCCTCGTCGACCCCGAGGTAGACCGGGCGCGGATCGGTGACCTCTGTGGCCAGGTGCACGATGGCCGCCGCCGCATCGTCGCGGTGGATCCTGTTGGTGTAGCGCGGTGGCCCGTCGCCGGTGGTTCCGTTGGCGACCTTGTCGATCAGCCAGGTCCTGCCGGGCCCGTAGATCCCCGACAGGCGCAGGACGATGCCCTGCGGCGCACGCGTCGCCAGCAGCATCTCGGCCTCACGCAGGATGGCAGCCGTTGGAGTTGGCGGGTCGGCCGGCGTGGATTCATCCATCCATGCGCCGTCCGCGTCCCCGTGGACGGCCGACGAGGAGACCAGGATGATGCGCGATGGCGTGACGGCGTCGCGGCCGAGGGCGTCCAGGACGTTGGCCAGACCGTCGAGATGGACGCGGCGGTACGCTTCGACGCTGCGCTCCCGTGCCGACGGGGCGAACACCACGATGTCCGTGTCGGCCGGGACGCGGGGCAGGTCGCCGGCGAGGTCGACCGCCACGCCGTCGATGGGGGCGGGCAGCACGTCCGGGGAACGGCGCCATCCGACGACCCGGTGTCCTGCCGCGGCGAACCGCAGCCCTGCTTCCGTGCCCAGGTCTCCGCATCCGGCGATCAGTACCGTCATGATGGACCCCTTCTCCGCGTGGTCCACTGCATGGGGTACCACGACATCTTCTGGCGTCCAGCGTACCGGTAGTCGTATCCAGCAGTTCCATCGGCAACAGGTTCTTCCCTCCTGCGTGGCGCCGTGAGCGACCGCTCGCTGCGGACCGGCGACGATCCGTCCCGGGAACAAGTGCTCGCGGTCCAGCACGTCCGGGCCTCCGGAGCCGCAGCGGCCGCCTGCGGTCCGGTGCTTGGTCGACGCCTCCCGGTTGCGCTACCCCATCCGGACAGGGCCCCTGCTCCGAACACCCGTTGCAGGGCCTCCGTCGCCGTCGAGCAAGGACCATACACCATGACCAGCATGTCGCCGCCCACCGGGCCCCTTCGGCGCTCCTTGGGCATCGTTGGGGTCATCGCGCTGACGGCCGTGGTTCTTACCGGAGCGTTGTCGGTCGCCGGCACCGCGGCGCCTCGCGTCCTGGGCGACCCTGGCACCCTCGTCCGCTGGGGCCTGCCCGCTGCGCTGGCCGTCCACCATGTGGCCCTCGCCGTGGCGCTGGGCGCCCTGGCCTTCGCACGAGGCGTCCGGCCAATCAGCTTCAAGAACCCCAGAGTATCCGCCCGCCTCGTGGCCGCCGCAAGATGGGCTGCCCTCACCTGGGCCGCATCCGCCTCGGCAGTGTTGGCCTTCACCTTCGCCGACACCCTCGGGCAACCCCTCTCCATCCACCGCGGTGTCGTCGCCGAATTCGGGGCCTATGCCTGGGGCACGGAACCGGGCCGTGCCCGCGTGGTGGTGCTGGCCGTGGCACTCGTGGTCCTGGTGCTCCTCATGGCGCGTCCGGGTGGCGACGCACACCTGGTGGCACTGGCCGTGGCAGCCACGGTGGTCATGCCGCTGTCCATGGACGGCCATGCCCTCTCCACCCACGTCCCCTGGGCCTCCACCGTCTTGGCCTTGCACGTGCTGGGTGTCGCGGTTTGGGTCGGCGGGGTGATCGTGCTGGGCCTGCTTTCCGATCTCCTCCGCCCGGGACAGAGCACGGCCGGGGAATCGCTCGGGACCTTCAAGCGCTTTTCCCTGCTCGCTGGCGTCGCCTACGCGGCAGTGTTCGCCTCCGGTGTGGCCACCGCGGTGCTGCGGATCGGATCGCTGGAGGCGCTTCTCACCTCCTACGGCATCCTCGTCCTCGTGAAGACCGGCGCAATGCTCGGACTCGGCGTCATCGGGTATCTACACCGTCGCTGGATCGTCGCAGCACTGCATTCCGGAAAAATGCCGACAGCACCCGTTTGGCGGTTGATCAGTCTGGAAATCTTGGTCATGACCTCGACGATGGCCGTGGCCGCCGTGCTGGGTCGCACCGTGCCGCCCGGCACCTGAGAAGTCTCCGGCGCGGCCACCCGCCGCCGGCTGCCGACAATCCGGCACGTGGGGTACGGCCCCCGGGACCAAATGGGGGAGCTCGACGTGTGCCAACCGGGGACAGTCCAGAATGGACCCGTCTACCACGCACCCTGCACCATCGACGTCCGCCAATTGCGGCGTCAATGTCGCCGAGCACGGCGGCTTCGACGTATCCGGAACAAGCCACCGCGGCAACGTCTCCGGGCCGGGCTACAGCTGTGTTCCGGGACGATGAAGCCGATAGCCACCGCCACGGAGCTGCCGCCACCCGCGCCTGCGACCGAAGTACATGAGATCAAGCGCGGTGGTCGATAGTGGCTACCCGGAATCAATTCGGCTTGCTTCCCATCCACATGGGCGTCGGCGACGAACAGGAGGTGAGTGCCCTGGGCAGAAGAGAAGTTCTAAACGAGGAGAAACACCGTGCGAACCGTCAGCATCCTGGATTCCATCCGCCGTTCGTTGGCAACTCTGGCAGTGGCACTGTGCGTGCTCACCGTCCCGGTCTCCGCCGCTTCAGCCCATGATTCGCTTTCAGGGTCGAGTCCACAGGACGGACAGACCGTGGCCAAGGTGCCAGCATCCATCAGGCTCACCTTCTCCGAACCACCCCTCGCGCTGGGGTCCAAAATGACCGTAGTGGACTCCGCTGGCAAGGACTGGGCGACCGGCAAGATCGAAGTCGTCGACAGGGTTGCCAGCCAAGCTGTCGACCCCGAAGCCCCCAGCGGTGCATACACGGTTACCTGGCGCGTAGTCTCTGCGGACTCACACCCGATCGAGGGGGCTTTTGCGTTCACGGCAACCGCGGGCAATGCAGCTTCCCGGACGGCCGCCGCAACAGCCGCGGCACCGGTACCGGCAGCACCAACCGCCTCGCAGACGACACCAGCTAGCGGCCAACCCGCAGCATCCGTCTCCGACACGGAAGCCAGGGCCTTCCCCACGGGCCTGGTGGTCACCATGATCCTGTTGATCCTTGTCGTCGGCGGCATCGTCGTCCTGGGGATGCGGATCCGATCGGCTCAAAAAGCCGGCTGAAGTCGGGTCATCGCGGGCGGCTCCCCGCCATCACCGAATATCCTTGCAACGCGAATCCCTATGCGGTGGCAAGAATCGTGTACTCCGTGGACAAGCCATGTAATTCTGAGCGGGCTGCAGTTGCGAACGCGCGCAGCCACCATCGGGGGGGGATGACATGTCACACGGAGGGTATCCGGACAAGGGACCAGTCAGGACGGGAACGGCCGGCCGCGATGCGGCGCCGGGTCCTGCCGAGGAGAGGTCCCGCCAACAGGCGCTGACCTCGCTCAGCTGGCGGTTGGCCGGCGGCGACCCCCAGGCCATGGACGAGTTCTACGACCTGACCTGCGACCGCTCCTATGGACTGGCCAGCGCACTCCTCGGTCGCAGCGAGGAAACCGAGGCCCTGCTCTACGGCGCCTATATGGATGCCTGGCGGACGATTCGCAACACCCCGCCGACGCCCGGCATGGAGATGCGTTGGGTCCTCTCCCTGGTCCTGAACCGCTACCGCCAGAGATGCACCGGTCCTGACCGCGCCAGTAGTGCCATCCCGGTCAGCGGCGAATAGCCAGCCACGGATCGACGCGGGCCGGGACGCAATCTCCGACTCCCAGGGGGATCCCCCCTGTCCACGCAGGCCATCCATGGGATGCCAGCTGGTCGAAGGACCATGACTGGAGCCCTCTCCGAAAAAGGTTTGCCAGGTGTCCAATCCGCAGCGATGCACGGCTCCGAACGTGAGTTGCAACACAGTTCTGATTCATGAACTCACGTGCCGCCCACCAGGGACGGCACCACCGAGGAAGGAAAGAACGATGAGAAAGCTCCACATGATGGCCGTTCCGGTCATGGCACTGGGGATGGTGGCGGCAACCGCCGCTGGCGCCTCGGCCCACGAGGGGACGCATTCGTACCAAACCGAGCTCAAGGCCTTGAATGGCAGCGGCGCGTCCGGGACGGTGATGGTCAGCATCGACGGTGACCAGGCCACCGTCACCGAAAAGGTCAGCGGACTCGCCGACAAGTTCATGGACGCTCCGTATCCACATGTCCAGCACGTCCACATCACCACGGGCGCGCAGGGCGTCTGCCCGACGCCGGCGTCGGACAAGAACGGTGACGGGATCGTCGACACCGTGGAGGGCATGCCCTCCTACGGCATGATCGGCACCACGCTCTCCACGAAGGGCGACACCAGCGACAAGGCCGCCACCAACCTGAAGGTCGCGGGAATGGGTGGCAGCTACACCTACGAGCGCACCTTCACGATGAACGCCAAGACCATCAAGGCGATCGAGGCCGGCAACGGCACCGTCGTCGTCCACGGGTTGGACCCGGCCACGCTGAGCAAGAAGGCAGCGGCCGCCAAGTCGAACCTGGTTCCCGAACTGCCGCTGGCGGCCACGTCGCCGGCGCTGTGCGGGACGTTGGTCGCCGGTCAGATGGACATGCCGATCGGCAACCCCGAAACCGGTGGCGGTAGCACTGCCGGCATGGACAACGGCACGATCGCCCTGGGTGGCGGTCTGGTCCTGCTCGCTGCCGGGGCCGGCGTCTACATGGTCCGCCGCCGCCAGGTCGGCCAGAACTAACCACTCCACCGCCAACACCGGAAAGGAAATAAACCGATGAGACATGTCGGACGGAAACAAGGCAAGGGCCGTATGTACGCCATATCGGTCATCGTCACGGCAGGACTCGTCGGAGCGGTGTTGGTCGGAGTCGGCGTGAAGGGGGAGGCTCCTCCCCCTTCACCGCCGGCCTCCGAGGCCATCGGGGCGACGACGTCCCCGGAAGCGACCTCGCCCACCCCCAGCACGGCGGCACCATCCAGCACGAAAGCCACACCGAAGGCCTCCAAACCCGCTCCACGGCCGACGAAGGCCAAGGAACTGATCATGAAGGAATCCCACCCCGTCCGACTGACGGTCCCCTCGATAGACGTCGACACCCCGCTCATGGACGTCGGGCTCCAGGCCGATGGCAGCATCGGCGTCCCCCCGCTGGGTAAGGATTCCCCCGCCGGCTGGTATGACCGGGGGCCCACCCCCGGCGAAAAGGGACCCGCCGTCATCCTCGGACACGTCACCGCGATCAAAGAGGAAGGCCCCGCGGTCTTCTTCAAGCTCGGGGCACTGCGCAAGGACGACAAGATCTCCGTCACCCGCGCCGACGGACAGGTGGCCGTGTTCACCGTCACCCGCATCGTCCAGGTCCCCAAGCCGGACTTCTCCAGCATGGACACCTACGGGAACACCGCCGGCTCAGAGCTGCGGCTGATCACCTGCGGCGGGAAGTTCAACAAGAGCATCGGGAGGCATGCGGACAACATCGTCGTCCATGCCAAGCTCACCTCACACCACCAGGCGTAGTCTCTGGGCCGGACCTACCCGAGCCACTCGCGGGCTGCAGCGACCAGGGCGGCCACCCCGTGGTCCAGGGCCGGCTGAATCGCCGGGGCGAACCGCGACGAGTGATTGAACGGCAGCCCAGCGGCCACGGCCACCGGGTCGGCGACTCCGGCGAAGACTTGTGGGTCCGCGCCCCCGAGGAACCAGTAGACCAGCGGTGCCCCGGCGGCGGTGGCGAGGACCCCGACGTCCTCGCTGCCGGAGACATGGCCGGGATCGATGACCTGGCCCGGGCCGAAGACCCCGCGAAGTGCCGCCCGCGTGCGCTCGGTGGCATCGGCGTCGTTCACCGTGACCGGGAAGTGGTCGTCGTGCACGATCTCCGGATCCCGCACCGCTCCCGCGGCGGCCGCCTCCCCGCGGACCACCCGGTCGATGGCCGTCAGGATGCGCGTGCGCAAGGATTCGTCGAAGGCGCGCAGGCTGATGCCCAGGGTGGCGTGGTTGGGGATGACGTTGTGCTTGGTCCCGGCGTGCAGCTGGCCGACGGTGAGCACCGCCGAGGAGGTCGCGGAGAGCTCGCGGGAGACGATCGCGTTCAGGCGGAGCGTCGTCGCGGCGGCCATCATGACCGGGTCGATGGTGGCCTCGGGACGCGAACCGTGCCCGCCGACGCCGTGCAGGGTGACGCTGAGGGAATCGGCTGAGGCCATGGCCACGCCGGCGTGCACGCCCACCCAGCCGGCCGGGAACGGCGCCACATGCTGGCCCAGGACGACGTCGGGGGTCGGCACCCGCTGGAACAGCCCGTCCTCGACCATCGCCCGGGCGCCCCCACCGAGCTCCTCGGCGGGCTGGAAGAGGGCAATGAGCGTGCCGCTCCAGGCAGCTCGCTCCCCCGCCAACCGCTCGACGGCACCGAGCAGCGCGGTGACGTGGACATCGTGTCCGCAGGCGTGCATGACCGGGACGTCCTTGCCGTCGGGGTCGGTTCCGCGCGCGGTGCTGGCGTAGGGCAACCCCGTTTCCTCCCGGACGGGGAGCCCGTCCATGTCGGCGCGCAGCAGGACGGTGGGCCCGGCGCCGTTGGCCAGGACGCCGACGACGCCGGTTCCCCCGATGCCCTCGTGCACCACCAGGCCCAGCCGGCGCAGGTGCCCGGCGACGATGCCTGCCGTCCGGTGCTCCTGGAAGGAGAGCTCGGGGTGTGCATGCAGATCGCGGTACGTTGCTTCAAGATCGATGGCCATGCGGGAAGTCTAGGACCGCCCCGTGCCGGCACGACTGGCCAGCGGTGACTTCGTCTGGTTTCCCACGTCGGGATGCCGGGGGGCTACGGTGGAAGAACCCCCGAAACCCCCTGTCCCCCGGAAAGCGTCAGCCGCATGAAAGTCGCACTCTTCGTGGCCAGCACCATCGGCTGCGTCCTGCTGGTGCTGTTCGGGACGTTGGCGGCCGGACAGCTGGCCGGGGGCTCCCCCACGTCCGCTGCCCTGCTCACGGGGCTGGGGCTGTTCGTGGTGTGCGGCGGGGCCATCTGGCACGGCTTCCTGCGCCACTCCTCCAACGCCCCGGCAGTGGCCAACGACCTCTCGGAACTCTCGTGGACGCCCGAAGCCCGGGCGATCACCAGCCGGACGATGCGCAAAGTGGGGCTGGTGGTGGCCGCCGCACTGCTGGCCAGCCTGTGCGGGTTCGGATCCACCCACGCCGGATTGCCCCTGAGCGAGGCCCTGGCGTCGCTCTCCTTCTACCTGCAGGGGGTTTTCCTGGCGGGCACCTTCGCTACGGTCATCGCCACCTACCCCCTGGGCACCGCCCTGCGTGAGGCCTCGGGCGCGGACGCGTCACGGCACCGGGTCATCAGCAAGGTGGTGCTGCGGGGCAAGGACCTTCCCCTCGATGCGGACGAGGAGCTCGGGGCCGCCCGCATGGCAGCCGTGGCGCCGGTGGTCCTGCCGCTGCTGAACTTCAGCTTCGGCTACCTCTTCGCCACGCTGCTGACGCAGTACGCCAGGTTTGTCGCGGAGCATCCCGCGGACCCCTTCATCACTGTCCTGTTCGCCGTCCTCGTGCTCACGATCGTGGTGGGCATCCCGCTGCTGGCCCGCCAGATCCGCCGGGCCCGGCGTTATGCCAGCGACCACGCCGCCCTGCTGGTTGGCTGATTCGGCCCGGCTGGTTCAGCCCGGCCGGTTCAGCCCGGCTGGTTGTAGCGGGCCAGCGCAGCGGCGAAAGCGTGGACCTCGTCATCGCTCCACCCGGCGAGGCGTTCGCGCAGGCTCTCCTGTTGGGCCTGCGCGGCCAACGCCAACTTGGCCTCCCCCTCCCCCGTCAAGGCGAGGATCCGTCCTCGCCCGGGCACACCGGCGTCGTGCTCCAGCTCGGTCACCAACCCCATGCCGGCCAGCGAGGCGACCTGGCGCGAGACGGTGGAGCGGTTCAGCGAGAACGCGGCGGCAATGTCGATGGCGCGCGTGCCGGGCGTCGCGGCGATGAAGCGCAGCAGGGAGTGCTCCACGAACGTCAGCGGTTCGCCCAGGTGCCGGGACCGGTCGGTGATGCGGCGGGAGAGCTGCTGGATCTGCTCATACGCCTGGCGGATGTCGGCTGCGCGGTCGGGGTGGGCCATTCCCCCATCGTAGGCACTACCCGGCCGCCCCCGTCCCGCGGTCGACCATCGCTCAGTTGTTGCATAATGCAACATTGGAGTATTCTGGGGGCACCATGACTTTGCAGACCGCCTACGAACGCCCCCACACCAGCGCCGAACTCCCCATCACCCCGTCCGAGCCCCGGCGCGGCCACACCGGGCCCCGCCGCCCGCGGACCGGCGGGGTCTGGAAGCCGCTGGGCCTGACGATGCTGATCCCCTTCTTCCTCGCCACCGTGATGGGGCTGGCCTACCTCGGGGCCTTCCACCAGCCGGCGCCACACCACCTGCCGGTCGCCGTCGTCGGCAGTTCACCCCAGACGCTCGTCTTCGCCCAGACCCTGAAGAACGAATCAGGCGAGGAACTCGATGTGCGGACCGTCCCCGACGCGGCCACCGCACGGCAGCTGATCACCGACCGCCAGATCTACGCCGCCTATGCCCCGGGCCAGGACGCCGCCACCCTGCTGGTCTCCAGCGCCGCCTCGGAAACCACGGCGAACATCGCGCAGAAGGTCTTCCTGCCGATCGCCTACCAGCAGCATCTGCCGTTGAAGATCGACGACGTCGTCCCCGCCGGCGAACACGACAGCACCGGCCAGGGGCTCTTCTTCCTGCTCGTCGCCCTGAGCATCGGCGGCTACGCCAGCGCCATCCCGATCTCCGGGCACATGGGGCGTTTCCGCCTGGCCGGGCGGTTCGGATTGGCGGCCGGCGCCGGGGCGGTGGTCGCCGGCCTCGGCCTGATCATCGCCGGACCGATCTACCACATCATCGACGCCAGCATCTGGGGCTCCTGGCTCATCTCCTGGCTCTACGTCAGCGCCATCGTGCTCTTGGGCATGGGCCTGCATCCGATGCTCAGACACTGGACGACGCCGGTGCTCACCCTGCTCTTCGTGGCCCTGAACTTCACCAGTTCAGGCGGGATCTTCGTCCCCGAGGTCCAGCCGGGCCTCTTCGCCGGGCTCAGCACCTTCTGGAACGGCAACGCCTGGCTGCATGCGGTCCAGACCATCGCCTATTTCCCCGGCCAGGCGATCGGCCTGGACCTGCTGATGCTGGCGCTCTGGCTCGTCCCCGGCGCCCTGCTGCTGGTGCTGACCCACATCTGGAGCGTGCGCAAGACCCGCCTGGCCGATGAGAATGCCAGCGTGGGCGAGCTGGACGAGGCCGGCGCCGCATAGGCCCCGGCGCCGCCACGCGCGACCGGACTAGTGGAACGCCCGCCATGTCTGGCAGTGTGGGCAGCAGCCGGTTCGGATGATCCCATCCGAGCACCCGTTCGAGGAGGTAGCCCCGTGACCGATTCGATGCCCCCACACCGGGGGCCCGCCAACGCGCCGTCCGCGGCGGAGCCCGCCCCGGACGCCACGACGGCGGCGGAGACGAGCTTCGACGAGCAGTTCTACCCGGCGCGTCCACGGACCCTGCGCCCCCGGGCCCGGCGGCGGCACTTCACCGCGGACCGGCCACCCTTCGCCCCGGACGCCAGGAACCGGGTCTACGTCGAATGGCTGCGCAACCAGTCGATGCTCGGCGACGCCAAGACGCTGGCCCGTCAGCTCTCGGGCCAGGCCAGCATGTGGCAGAACCCCTACGCACACCCCAACCCGCGGGCCGCCGTGGAAAAGGCCTCCGTCTGGTTCACCGCCTATCCGCTCTCCCTGATGACCCGCCCGCAACAGACCTTCCTGTCCACCCTCGGTGACGCGGAACTCTGGACTGCGTTCCAGCGCATCGGCATCAAGGGCATCCACATCGGCCCGGTGAAGGTCGCCGGCGGCGTGACCGGCTGGGACCACACCCCCAGCGTGGACGGGCATTTCGACCGGATCAGCATGGCCATCGACCCGCTGTTCGGCACCGAGGACGAGTTCCGGGCCATGTGCGCCACTGCGGCGGACCATGACGGCACGATCCTCGACGACATCGTCCCCGGACACACCGGCAAGGGCGCCGACTTCCGGTTGGCCGAGATGAACTTCCGTGACTACCCGGGGATCTACCACATGATCGACATCCCCGAAGAGGACTGGACACTGCTGCCCGACGTCCCGGAGGGGCACGACGCGGTGAACATCGATGTCGCCACCGAGCGCTCTCTCCAGCAGGCCGGCTACATCATCGGCGAGCTGCAGCGCGTCATCTTCTTCGAGCCCGGCGTGAAGGAGACGAACTGGAGCGCCACTCCCCCGGTACTGGACACCGAAGGCACCTACCACCGCTGGGTCTACCTTCACTACTTCAAGGAGGGACAGCCGTCCATCAACTGGCTCGACCCCTCGTTCGCGGGCATGCGCCTGGTGGTCGGTGATGCCCTGCACTCACTCGTCGACCTCGGCACCGGCGCCCTGCGGCTGGATGCCAATGGCTTCCTGGGCGTGGAGAAGTCCAGCGAGGAAACCCCCGGCTGGTCCGAGGGCCACCCGCTCTCGGCGGCCGCCAACCAGATCATCGGCAGCATGGTGCGCAAGGTCGGTGGCTTCACCTTCCAGGAGCTGAACCTGGGCATCGACGACATCAAGGCCACCTCGGCCGCCGGCCCGGACCTGTCCTACGACTTCGTGACGCGCCCCGCCTACCACCACGCCCTCGTGACGGCCGACACCGAATTCCTGCGCCTGACCCTGCGTCTGGCCCAGGAGATCGGCGTGGACCAGGCATCCCTGGTGCATGCGCTGCAGAACCATGACGAGTTGACCTATGAACTGGTGCACTTCACCAGTGCGCACCAGGATGACATCTACGAACTCGAGGGCCGGGAACTGACCGGCGCGGAGCTGGCGGCCCACGTGCAGCAGACCCTGCGCGACGGCATCACCGGCGACGCGGCCCCCTACAACCTGGTCTTCACCTCCAATGGGATCGCGTGCACGACGGCGAGCGTGATCACCGCGGTGCTGGGCATCACCGACCTGGACTCGATCACCGCCGACCAGAAGCGGGAGATCCAGCGGGTCCACCTGCTGCTGGCGATGTACAACGCGCTCCAGCCCGGGGTCTTCGCCCTCTCCGGTTGGGATTTGTGCGGCATGCTCCCGTTGGACCGCGATCAGGTGACCGACCTGCTCAGCCGCGGCGATACCCGGTGGATCCACCGCGGTGCCCACGACCTGATGGGCTTCAATCCGGAGGCCGTGGCCTCCACGTCCGGCATGCCCCGCGCCCAGGCACTCTACGGCACCCTGCCGGAGCAGCTCCAGGACGACACGTCCTTCGCCCGCCGGCTCTCCCGCATCCTGGAGGTCCGCGAGGAGCACGGCATCGCCCAGGGCGGCCTGCTCGACGTCCCCGACGTCTCCCACAAGGGAATGCTGGTCATGGTCCATGCCCTGGAGTCGGGCCGCCAGGAGGTCACGGTCCTGAACTTCTCCGGCCAGGACGTCGCCGGGACCGTCCGTTCGGAGGCACTCGCCCCCGGGGCCACCGTGGTCGACGCCTTCACCGGCGGCGAAGTCGGCACCGTCGATGACCTGTTCAGCTTCCACCTCCGACTCGGCCCGTTCGAGGGCACGGCACTGCTGGTCGATGGGCCGACAGAGGCCACGGAGGACACCGGGGCTCCCCGCGACGCCGGCCCCGGCACCACCTGAGACCGGCCGGGTGGTCGTCGCACCATGTCCCGGAGGCCGTTCCATAAATGGTTGCCTCTGCAAACCTTGACTCCCCGGCGGCCCCCTGTTCCGATGGAGGGACCGATGGGTCACACAGTGCGGTGCCGACCACCGACGCTGGAAGTGCGACTCATGAACTGAGGAGCAACAGCATGAAGAAAGCTCGCATCACTGCTGCCATCTGCGCCACGGCCATGACCGGGGTCCTGCTGACATCCGGCCAATTCACCTATACCACCCCCGCCGCCCAGGCGGCCAATGCCCCGGCATCGCCGGCCGGCCTGAATACCGACGGCGATTCCCTGCAACGGGCGCTGGCCGCAGCACCCGAGAAGGGGCTGAAGACACCGTTCGAACTCAGCAACGGCGCCACCTGGACCAGCGTGGAACAGGCTAGGAAGTTCAGACACCAACTCGATGCCTCCAGCGACCGCGTGAAGGTCCAGACTGTCGGCCGGTCCGGGAACAAGCAACCCATCGAACTCATCTCCGTCGGCTTCCCGAAGCCGAAGCCCCTCGGCCAGGCCAAGAAGGGCTCGGTGGTCCTGTTCAACTGCTCCATCCACGGCAACGAGCCCTCCGGCCGCGAAGGCTGCCTGCAGATGGCGCGCGACATGTCCACCACCAACGACCCGAGCTGGAAGCGCCTGCTGAAGCAGTCCACCGTCCTGTTCACCAACATCAACCCCGACGGCTGGAAGGCCAACACCCGCGGGAACGCGGACGGAGTCGACATCAACCGCGACTTCCTCGCCCTGGAAACACCGGAGGCCCAGACGCTCGCGAAGATCATGGGCGACTGGAAGCCCGACGTCATGAACGACCTGCATGAGTTCGGCCCCCGGGAGTACTACAACACCCAGGCCCTGGTGCTGTGGCCCCGCAACCGCAACGTCGATTCCAGGATCCACGGCCTGTCCCAGCGGATGGTCAACGCCTACACTGGGGCCCAGATCGAGGCCGGAGGTCACACCGTGGGCATCTACGGTGAACTGGTCAAGGACGGCGCCCCCTTCCAGCAGGTCGCCGGCGACCACCAGGCACGCATCCTGCGCAACTACACCGGGATGCGGCACATCACCGGCCAGCTGACCGAAACGGCGTCACGCGCCGTCCCCACCGACGACGACCAGAGCGCCACGGCCGTGAACCGCCGCCGGGTCACCGACCAGTACGCCAGCGCCATGGGCACCATGTCGATGATGATGGAGAATCGCCGGGCACTGGCCAACCAATCGGCACAGGCCGCCGAACGGGCCACGCAGGCAGGGGCCGACCGCTCGGGTGTCATCTACTTCTCCGGCCAGGACAACATGCTGCCCACCGACCCCGCGGGGGTGGAGACCCACCCGATGTGCGGTTACCAGCTGACCGCTGCGCAGCTGAAGGACACCCGCAAGACCCTGAAGCTGCATGGCATCACCTTCAAGAAGAACGACGCCGGAGCCTATGTCACGCTGGCCCAGCCGGGCCGGTCGCTGATCCCGCTGCTCTTCGACGAGCGGGCCGACTACGGGATCACCGAGGCCACACCGGTCACCCAGTGCTAATCGGCTGATTCCCCCACCGAAACGTCGGCGGCCCCACCCCGGGCCGCCGGCGTTTCCCTCATGTCCGGGTTTCGGCGTTCCCCCCTTCCCCTCTGCCACGCTCCGGCGCAGTTCGCGTTTGAGGATCTTGTGGCTGGGGCCCCGCGGGAACTCGTCTGCGGGTCACTGTGGCTTGCGGAAAGCTTCCTTGAGCGCTCGTTCCATCTCCACCACGCCAGCCGGGCTCCGATGTCGTTCCAGTCGGGCCATCGCGATGTCATACACCTCATCGTCTGCTCGTTTGCCGATGACCCAGACCACGCAAACGCTCCCGTCGGCCTCCACGCGATAGACGATGCGCCAATCGCCATTGCCCACGACCAACTTCCGCAACCCGGTCAAGTCCCCCGTGCGCCGGCTGCCGAGCGGAGAGCCCCGCTTTCCCGGCTCATCGGCCAACTTCGTCATCCCCTTGAAAACGAGGAGTCGAGTTGGCTGATCCAATCGGGCAAGGTCCCCCTTGACCTCGTCAGTCAGGAACACGTCCGCCATGGGAAGCCTCAGTCCGTGGACAGGTCGTTCAGGTCGATGCCAAATTCCCCGGCAACGTCGGACAGGCTATGGCGATTTCCCTTGTCAGTGATGGTGCGCACCATGGCAGCAGTCAGGAGTTTGAGGTCATCTTCCAACTCGTCGATCCTGCTCAGCCGTTCGGCATCCTCCATGCCCATGAGGACAGCGGCCGGCCTGTTGTTCCGCATGATGACCTGGGGTTCGCCGTCTTCGGCTCCCCTGACGAACGTCGAGACGTTTTGACTGAAGGTCGTCACGCTCACGATGTTCCTGGTATCCGTTTTCACGATCCACTCCTTGCAGGGAATCCGGGACTTGCAAACAGGCAAGGTACTTTTCTGTCTTTTATTCCACCCCTTATTCTCCATGCTTGGTCATGCTCCGGCGCAGCTCGCGCTTGAGGATCTTGTGGCTGGGGCCCAGCGGGAACTCGTCGACGAACCGCACCATCCGCGGGTACTTGTGCTTGGCCAGCCTCTGCCGCGACCACTCGATGATGGATTCCTGGGTGACCTCACCGCCGTCGTGCTCCGGATCGCGGATGACCACGGCGCACACCTCCTCACCGCGCTCCTCATCCGGGACCCCGATGACGGCGACCTGCGCGATGCCCGGGCAGCGGGCCAGGACCTCCTCGACCTCGCGCGGGTAGACGTTGAAGCCGCCGCGGATGATGACGTCCTTGGTGCGGTCCACGATGGCCAGGAAGCCGTCGTCGTCCAGGGTGCCCAGGTCCCCGGTGCGGAACCATCCCTCGATCATGGCCTCCGCGGTGGCCTGCTCGTTGCCGAGGTACCCGGCGAAGACGTTGTGCCCCCGCACCAGGATCTCCCCGAGTTCCCCGTGCGGGACCGGGGACAGCGAGCCGGGGGTGTTGCGGTCGTTGACCATCACGTCCACGCCCCAGATCGCCGGGCCGACAGTGCCGGGTTTGACCCCGGAGTGCGGGTTGTTGGTGGAGACGACCGGGGAGGTCTCCGAGAGGCCGTACCCCTCGTAGATGGTGACATCGAACGCCGTGTTGAAGCGCTCCATCACCGCCTGCGGAAGCGCTGCACCGCCGGAGACGCACAACCGCAGCTTCGGCAGATCGGCCTGTCCCTCTGCGGCGGCGAGCAGCTGGATGTACATGGTCGGCACGCCGTGGAAGACGTCGACGTGGTGTTCGCGGATCACCTCCAACGCCGCCGCTCCGGAGAAGCGCGGCAGCAGCACCAGGGTGGCACCGAGCCGGAAGATGGCGTTCATGCTGGCGGTCTGCCCGAACACGTGGAACAGCGGCAGGCAGCCCAGGGCAGTGTCCTCGTGGTGGACGTCGTTGGCGTCGACGGCGGAGACCGTGGCGTTCATGACCATGTTCACGTGGGTGAGGATCGCACCCTTGGGCTGGCCGGTGGTGCCGGAGGTGTAGAAGACGACGGCGGGATCCTCGGCCTGGCGCGTCACGTAGGTGGCCAGCGGCTCGGGGACGGGTGCGCCGGATGTGCCGCCGGTATCGGCGGCCTCCGGCCAGCTGCTGGTGAGCACCGGCAGGCCCAGCTCCTCCGCCGCGGGGCCGCCCACGGGCAGGAACAAGGGGTGGCAGATGAGCATCGTCGCCCCGCTGTCGCGCAGCACGTGCACGACCTCGGGGACGGTGAGCAGCAGGTGGACGGGCACGACGACGGCGCCGGCGGCGAGCACGGCGTAGTAGGAGCGGGGGAAGTCCACGACGTTGGGGCTCATGATCCCCACGACATCCCCGGCCGCCACGCCTGCAACCCGCAAGGCCGCCGCCTGGCCCAGGGCCTGGCACCAGAGCTCGCCGTAGCTGTAGGACTCCCCCTCGCTGATGACCGCGGTCTCATCGGGGTACTTGCGGGCGGATCCCTCGAGGATCGCGGCCAGGGACAAGGCGGTCATGCGGGGTCTCCGTTCGTCGGGTCCGGGCCCGTCGGTCCGGTGAGGATGCCGGCGACGGCGGTGCGCAGCACGTCCGTCGCCTCGGTGGCCGTCCGGCCCAGATACTGGCGCAGCAGCTGCCAGCTGGCCCAGTCCGCGACGACGACCAGCGCCAGCAGTCTCCGTTCCCGCTCCGCCGCCTCCAGCCGGGACAGTTCGGGGGCGAAGACGCGTTCGGCTTCCGCGCGGATGCGTGCCAGGTTCTCCCGCAGGTTCGCCTGGAGCACCGGGGAGAACGGGCGCTGCACATCGGCGGCGCGTGCCAGCGGCGCCAGGGCCTCGAGCAGGGTGGCGCGCTGGTGGGCGTAGGCCGCCAGGCGCCGATGCAGCGGCTGGTCGACGTCGATCGGCACGGTGGCTGCTTCCTGGCCCTCCAGTTGCCTGCCGGCGGAGGCGGCCATGACCGCTTCCATGTCGGCGAAGTGGCCCCAGAGCGTGCGCGGGGAGACCCCGGCCCGCTCGGTGACCTGGCGCGCAGTGGGTTTGAGCTCTCCGTCGGTGATCAGGGCCAGGTGGGCATCGACGATGAGCGAGCGGGTGCGTTCGGCGCGGGCGTTGCGCCCATCGACCTCGTTCACCTCGGTGCACCCGCTCCGTCGACGCCGCCGGGGGCGGTGAGCCAGGCGACGGGGCGCAGGGTCTCGTCCCCGGTGGCCTCGGCATGGTGGACGAGCCGCTCGGCGACGTGGGCGCGGCCGACGGCCTCGGCGTGGAACATCGGCCCGCCCCGGTAGGCCGGCCAGTTGTAGCCCTTGACCCAGATGACGTCGATGTCCCCGGGCCGTTCGGCGATGCCCTCGGCGAGGATCCGGCCGCCCTCGTTGACCATCGGGTAGAGCAGCCGTTCGAGGATCTCCTCGGAACCGATGTCGCGGCGATCGGTCCCCTGCTCGGCGCTGACCCGTTCGATGATCCGGGTCGTCTCCGGGTCGTCGGAGCGCTCGCGCCCGTCGTAGGCGAAGAACCCGGAACCGGTCTTCTGCCCGAACCGGCCCGCCTCGCAGAGCGCGTCGGACACCGGTGCCGAGGTCCCCTGGGACGTGCGGTTGCGCCAGCCGATGTCCAGTCCGGCCATGTCGGCCATCGCGAACGGGCCCATGCGGAACCCGAAGCCGGTCAACACGTCGTCGACCTGCCCGGGAAGTGCCCCCTCCAGCAGCAGGGCCTCTGCCTGCCGGCCGCGGACCTCCAACATCCGGTTGCCGACGAATCCGTGGCAGACGCCGACGACGACGGGGCATTTGCCCAGTCGGCGGCCCAAGGCGACGGCGGTGGCCAGGGTCTGCGGTGTCGTCCGGGCTCCCCGGACCACCTCGACCAGTTCCATCACGTTGGCGGGGCTGAAGAAGTGCATGCCCAGCACCCGTCCCGGATCGGCCACGGTGGCGGCGATCGCATCGACGTCGAGGTAGGAGGTGTTGGTGGCCAGCACGGTGTCGGGGCGGGTGTTCGCGTCGAGTCGGGTGAAGATGTCCTTCTTGACGTCCAGGTCCTCGAAGGCCGCCTCGATGACCAGGTCGGCAGCGGCCAGGTCCGCGTAGTCGAGGGTCCCGGTGATGCGGGCGAATTGTTCGTCCGCCTGCCCACTGGTGCGGCTGCCATGGGAAACGGAGACGTCGAGGTTCCTGCGGACCTGGGCCAGCCCGCGGTCCAGCGCCTCCTGCCGGGTTTCGACGACGATCACCGGCACGCCGGAGGTGGCCAGGGCCAGGGCGATGCCGCCACCCATGGTGCCAGCACCGATCACCGCGGCCTGCCCGATATCGCGGGCGGAGGTGGCGTCGAGTCCGGCGGGTTTGCGCGTGGCCCGTTCGGCGGCGAAGAGGTGGCGTTGGGCTGCGGCCTCGGGGCTGGCCACGCGCTCGAGGAAGAGGCGGCGCTCCGCTGTTGCCCCGGCGTCGAACCCCTCCTCGATGCCGGCGGTGATGGCCTCGACGGCGGCGCGTGCCGCGTACGGGTCCTTGGCCTTGCGCAGCGGTCCGCTCGCCAGTTCGGCGATGGTGCCGGGGCGGGCGGCCGCGTCGGCGATCTTCTCGGTGCGGTCCCGGGTGCGGGTCGGGGCCCCTTCCGTGGGTCCTGGTGTCGCCGGAAGCCGGGAGGCCGCCCAGGCAACGGCCGCGCCGGCGAAGTCACCGCTGTCGAGCACCGCGTCGACGAGTCCGTACTCGACGGCCGTGTTGGTGCCGATGCGCCGTCCGGACAGGATCATGTCCACCGCGCGTTCGGCGCCGACCAGGCGCGGGAGCATCCCGGTCCCGCCAGCGCCCGGGATGATGCCCAGGGTGATCTCCGGCAGGCCCAGCGTGGCGTCGGGGTGGGCGACGCGGCTGTGGGCGGCCATCGCCAGTTCCAGTCCCCCGCCCAACGCGACGCCGGCGATGGCGGCGGTGACCGGTACCGGGAAGTCCTCGAGGCGGTCGACGAGTTCGGGCAGCGTGATGCCGGTGGTGGTGCCGCCGAATTCGGTGATGTCGGCTCCGGCGGAGAACGCCCGGTCGGTGCCGGTGAGCACCACGGCGCGGATCGCCTGATGGGCGCGGATCTCCTCGAGGGCGTTGGCCAGCAGCTGGCGGACCGATTGGCCCAGCGCGTTGACCGGTGGAGCCTCCAGGGTGATGAGGGCGACCGGGCCGTGCACCGTGATGGCGGCCTGCGGGGTGGGGTGTGTTGTGGTGGACATGGGGGCCTTCCTGGGGATCCGCTCGCGGGACGGTCTACTTGAACGCTGAGATGCCGGTGATGTCCCGGCCGACGAGCAGCGACTGGATGGAGTCGGTACCCTCGTAGGTGCTGACGATGTCCATGTCGGTCAGGTGGCGGGCGACGTGGCGTTCAATGAGCACCCCGTTGCCGGCTAGCATGTCGCGGGCCTCGCTGCAGATCCACTTCGCCTTCTGCGCGGTGGACATCTTGACCATCGATGCCATCGGGCCGGTGAGCCGTCCGGTGTCGGCGAGCTCCGCCATCCGCGTGCACATCAGCTGCATGGCGGTGAGTTCGGCCAGCATGTTCGCCAACTTGTTCTGCACGAGCTGGAAGCTGGCGATGGGCTTGCCGAACTGGACGCGTTCGCCGGCGTAGGCGGCGGCGATCTCGTAGGCGGCCATGGCGTGGCCGACGGCTTCCCAGGCGGCCCCGCCACGGGTGGCGGTGAGGACCCGGGAGACGTCGCGGAAGGAGTGGCAGTTCGCCAGCCGGTTGGCCTCCGGGATGCGCAGGTCCTCGATGACGATGTCGGACTGCGGGATGGCGCGCTTGCCCATCTTGCCCGTGATGACGGTGGGCAGGTAACCGGCGGGGTGGGCGCCGTCGTCGTCCTTCTCCATCACGAAGCCCTTGACGTTGCCATCGGCCTCGTCGCGGGCGAAGATGACCACGACGTCGGCGGCGTCCCCGTTGCCGATCCAGCGCTTGTGCCCGGTGAGGACCCAGTCCTCGCCGTCGCGGCGGGCACTGGTTTCCAGGGCGACGGAATCGGATCCGTGCTCCGGTTCGGTCAGGGCGAAGGCGCCGGTGCGCTCCAGCGTGGCCATGGCCGGGAGTAGGCGGGCGCGCTGTTCGCCGCTGCCGAGCATGTCGATGGCCCCCATGCACAGCGAGGAGTGCACTCCGATGTAGGTGTTCACGGAGCCGTCGCCGCGGGCGATCTCGCGCGAGACGATGCCCATGGCCCGGCGGCTGAGCCCCGGGCAGCCGTTGCCCTCTATGGTGCCGCCGATGATGCCCAGGTCCGCCAGGCCGGGGCGCAGCTGGCGGGGGAACTCGGCGCGTTCCCAGTAGTCGTTGATGATCGGGAGGATGTCCGCGTCGACGAAGGCCCGGATCCTGTCGCGCAGCGCGGTCTCCTCGGCGCTGAGTTCGTCGTCGAGCCGGAAGTAGTCGCTGGTGACCGTTCCTGTTTGTTGCACTGGCTGCCGTCCTGTCCTGGGGGGTTCGCGGACCTGCGGGCCCGCCGTCGCGTTCCGGACGGCGGCGGGCTGCCACGATCCCCCCGGTGATGCAGCTCCCACCGTCCGGAACAATTTGCACACTATATGCAACTTGTTGCGCGGGCAAGGGCCATCGATGCGGGCTACCGCCGCTCGTCGGGCTGCTCGGTCTGCTGGACCTCCCCCGTGGCGACCTCCTTTGCCTCGACGGCCTCACGGGCCGCCGCGTCGGCCTCCTCCGCTGCCTCGGCCGTGGCCTCGGCGTCACCGGCGGCGGAGGTGGCGGCCGAGTCGGCCACGTCGGCGGACTCGGAGGCGGCTTTAGCCTCGGCCCGGGCCTCCTGCGTGGCCCCGTCGGAGGCGAGGGAGATCTGGCGGCGCAGGTATTCGCGGTTGCTGAACGTCGCGCGGCGCACGGCATCGGCGTCCGAAAGCCCGGATCCGACGGCACCGGCGATGATGCCCATGGACGCCGCCAGCCAGGCCAGGTTCAGGAATTCGGGCAACCCGGCCTCGTGGCCGAGCTGGTCGGACATGTAGTCGAGGTTGATGACCACCAGTCCACCGATGAGGATCAGCACGAACAGGAACACGAACATCGTCGTCACGGCCAACGCTACGGTCAATAGTGTCGCGGTGTTGTAGGTGATGCGCCGTTCGCGCCACTTGGCGCCTTGGGGGCGTTCCAGCAACCCGTGGGAGGCGATCAGCCACACGGTCATCACGACCACCGAGAGCAGGGCGATGCCCAGCAGCCGTGGGGTGCTCAGGTAGTCGGCCATGGACCAGATGCTGGTGTAGAAGATGCCGAACGCCCCCGTCGCCGACGCCGCGGCCATGGCCGAGGACAGCTTGGGGACGAGGCGGAACGGTTGGTTGCTGCGTACCATGCCGATCTGCATGGCCACCCGTCCGAACAGTCCCTTCACGGTTTCGAAGGTGTGCTGCGACTCCGGGTCCTCCAGTCCGTCATCGACCGAGAACGTCCTGCGGGTCAGCGAATCGTCCTCGACGGCCGCCGCCCGTCGCGCATGGGCCTCGTGCAGCGTTGCGGTCACGCCCACCAGCCGGCGGCCCAGGCGGCGCGGGTGCACCATGCCCAGGGAGGGCAGCACCACCATGGCGGATCCGTACCCGGTGTTCACCGAGGAGACCAGCGGTTCGCCGCGCACGTATTTGGGCAGGTCGGTGACGTACAGGATGTAGTCCCACTGGTGCTCGGTGCGCACCAGTTCGGAGTTCGCCGTGAGCTGGACGCTGCCATCGCGGTCCAGGGGCAGGGAGAGTTCCTCGACCTCGACGCTCCAGTCGACGCCGTCGTCGACCCGTTGGTTCAACTCGCTCGCCAGATGTTCGCGGAGGCGGTGCGATAGGGACAGCGGCAAGCCGGGGTCGGCGGCAATGCCAACGGTCAGGTTCTTCATGGGCACCAGGTTTTCCGTGAGGGGGCAGGGTGGGTGCCGGATGGGGAGTCGCACTCCACAGGATGCCGGCAGCCGGCGGCCCGTGCGGTGATCGCCCGGAGTTCCAACGGCCCAGAGGTGTTCTTACCCGGCAACGCTATCCGCGCGGCCGGGACGCCCGCAAACCTGCTGGTCACGCCCCCTGTCGGCCGCGCCGCGCCCTCCGCATGGGCGCTATCCGGCGCCGGGCAGCCGGACCTCCACCAGGTCGTCGACGATGCGGGTCTCGAATGCCGGCTGGTCGGTGGTGGCCGGCCCGTGGACGACCGCGCCGGTGTCGAGGGAGAAGACGCTGCCGTGCCAGGGGCATTCGACGCAGGGCGCGCCGGCATGCCGGCCCTCCCCGCCGTCGAGCAACCGGCCCTCGTGCAGCGGTGCCGACAGATGGCTGCAGGTATCGGCCAGAACATGGAGCCGGGTCCCGCGCCGGCTGACCAGCAGCGGGACACCCGCCACGACCCGTTGACCGAGCACGCCGTCCTCGATGTCAGCCAACGGCCCCAGCTGTTGCCAGCCGGTGGGAAAACGGTGCGGGACGTCTTCGGTGTGGTTAGCACCGGCTGCCTGCCGGTAGGCCAGGTGCCCGCCGAGATAGCCGCCGACGCCGGCCAGCGCCAGACCGGTGAAGGACAACGCCCGGCCGGCACCGTGGCGCCCGCGGATCCGTTGGACCAACGATGCCGCATACAGGCTGGTGGCCAGCACGTTCGCTCCCGAGTGCACGATCCCCACCCGCAGCTGTTGTTCGTGCAGCTTGGCCCAGTCGGCATAGCCGGCGAGCGCCGCGGGGGCGGCACCCATCAGCCCCACGCCCACGAGCAGTTGGGCCGGCTTCTCCATCCCGGGCACCAGGTCCAGGACACCCGTGGAGACCCAGGCCCCGAGCGGGACCTGCACCGCCAGCGGGTGCACCGGGTGGCCGATCGGGACGCCGTGCAGCACGTCGCGCAGTCCCTGGGGGCGCAGGGCGCGATCGACCACCGACCGCACGCTGTTGACCAGGGGATCCAGGATGGAGAGGTTCTCCAGCCGATCCATGACGTTCAAGCCAGGCAGGCGTTTCATCGGTCCTCCTTCGACGCTCCGAGCGTAGCCACCCCGGCCGCGGGGCACCAGAGAACGCGTGGCGGCGGCTACGTGGCGGCGGCACCGTGGCCGCGCGATCCCGCGCGATCCCGTCAGGCGTCGCCGGTGCGTGCCGCCCGGATGAAGTCGCGGATCAACCCGGCGTCCTTGACGCCCCGGCTGGACTCGGCGCCGCTGGAGACGTCCGCCCCGCTCGCCCCGGAACCGGCCAGCAACGCCCCGACGTTGCCGGGGGTCAACCCGCCGGCGAGCAGCCAGAACCCCTCGGGTGTGCGATCGGCCAGCACCGACGCGTCGAAGGTCTGCCCGGCACCGGGCTCGACGGCGTCCAGCAGGAGCCGCTCCCCCGCCCAGGCGGCGCGCTCGGACGCCGGCAGGGCGGTGAAGGCCGCCGCGGCAAACGCCCGGAGGGTGCGGAACCCGGCAGCCTGGACGGCCCGGACGTCCTCGAGGGACTCGTCTCCATGCAACTGCACCGTCGTGACCCCGGCAGCCTGGGCTGTTTCCAGCACGACGGCGAGGGGCTGGTTGCGGAACACGGCCACGGTTTCGACGGTGGCCGGGACCGCTGCGACCAACCCGCGCACCCTTGCTGCGTCAACGGTGCGGGCGCTCCCGGGGGCGAAGATGAACCCGAGGGCGTCGGCGCCTTCAGCGACCGCGGCGGACACCATGTCGGGGGTGCGCAGGCCGCAGATCTTCACAAACCGTTCGGTCATGTCCCGGGCTCCCCTCGTGTCTCGAATGCGCGCCAGACGACCGGGCGCAACGTCCCATTATCCCGCCTGCCGGGCCACGCACGTAGAAGGCACGTCACAGAAGACCGGACGACGCTACGCCAGCGCGGTGGCGAGCATGCCCATGGTCTCCGCGGTGATGGCGGTGTAGAGGGGGATCGCATCGGGGTAGATGTATTCGTTCCGCGCGTGGGCACCATCGCCGACGGCACCCATGCCACACAGGACGGGGATGCCCAGGGCGGCGACGAAGTTGGCGTCGCTGCCGCCGCCGACCGAAATTCCCTCCAGGTCATGGCCGAAGCCGGCCGCGGCGGTGCGCACGATGTTGAAGAGCTTCTCCCCGGTTTGGCCCATCGCCATCGGGGGCCGGTTCCACTGGTGGTCGATCTCCAGGCGCACTCGATCGTCGCTGATGGCGATCGCGTCGAATGCGGCGTCGACGCGTTGCATTTCCCCGCTGTTTTCGACCCTGATGTCCACCATTGCCGTTGCGTGTCCGGCCGAGACGTTGGTGCCGGAGCCGCCGTTGACCAGCCCCACGTTGATGGAGGTTCCCTGGGACAGGTCAGCGATGCGGGTGGCTGCGGTGATGGCCTCGGCGATGGCGTGGATGGCGCTGGCCCCTGCGGTCGGGTTGAGCCCGGCATGGGCTTCGATCCCGGTGGCCGTCATGCGGAAGATGCCGATTCCCTTGCGTCCCGTCTTGACCGCACCTCCGGAGGTCGGTTCCAGCACCAGGACCGCGTCGGCCTCGCGGGCCGCCGCTTCGATGTGCGGGCGCGAGGACAACGACCCGATTTCCTCGTCGCCGTTGAAGAGGTAGGTCACGGTGGGGGTTTCGCGTCCGGCCTCCCGCAGGAGCCGGACGGCCCAGATGCCTTGGACCAGTCCGGTCTTCATATCGAAGATGCCGGGGCCGCTCAGCGTGGGGCGTCCGGCATCGTCGGTCGCTTCCCTGATGCCCCACCCTCCCAGGGTTCCGGTGGGCCACACCGTGTCGTAGTGCGCGATGACCAGCACCCGGCCGGATCCGGTTCCCGGATACGTCATTTTCACGGTGGGTCCCTGGTCGCCGCCGTCGAGGACGTCCAGGCCGGCGGGCTCACCGAGGTGCCCCACGGTCAGCCGTCGGATGTGCTCGGCCCCGTGATGGAGCGCTGCCCGGTCGTAGCTGTGCGTCTCGAGGCGGACGAGCTCGATGATGTCCCGGACCATGGTCGAGTTGGCCGATCGGGCTGATTCCAGCAGTGACGTCACGGTGGTGCTCCTCGTGGTGGCGGTGAAGGCAGGGGCTGCCCCGCGGACAGCGGCACTGGTCGACGCCATCGCGGAGCAAGCCGTGGCACTGCTCACTGCGGGAGCTGACGTCGTTGCGCTGGTTACATACTAGGGTCGGCCGATCATCCCTCGTCGTGCGTCTGCGTGTGGATGCGCTCGCCGTCGGCTCCGAAGATGCTCAGCACGTCCACCGGCTTGCCATCGGCCGAACCCATCGCGTGCGGCACCCGGGTGTCGAACTCCGCAGCCTCGCCGGGTCCGAGCACCAGATCCCGGTCGCCGAGCAGCAGGCGCAGCTGGCCGGACAGGACGTACACCCAGTCGTAGCCGTCGTGCACCCGCTGCTCGGGCAGGGTCTTGCGGCCCGGATAGGTCATCCGAAAGGTCTGGGTCGGCGAATTCGGCGGGGAGAGCTTGAGCGTCCGGATGCCGTGGTGCGTCGTCCGAACCGGTCGGATGCGCGGATCGGGCACCTCGGCCGGGATGAGGTCGTCGATGGTGATGCGCAGCTCGCGGGTCAAGGGCAGCAGGAGCTCCAGGCTGGCCTGCCGCTTCCCCGATTCCAGGCGCGAGAGCGTGGAGACGGACATGCCGGCCTTCGTGGCCAGGTCATCCAGCGTCCTGTCCTGTTTCACCCGGGCCGCGCGCAGCCGTGGCCCGATCTGTTCGAGTACAGCGTCCTTCATCCCACACCCCTACACGTCGTTAGTTTGCTGTTTCCGCAAAGATAGTTGCGATTCTAGCATTGCGGGGTCCACAGTTGAAGCATGGAAACCACACACGACTTCGACGTCATCATCATCGGCGCCGGCGCTGCCGGCCTCAGCGCCGCGCAAATGCTCGGCCGCTCCCTGCGCAGCGTCCTGGTGCTCGACACCTCCAACCCCCGCAACCGCTTCGCCGGCCACATGCACGGCGTCCTGGGCGGCGACGGCCTGAGCCCCCGGGACTTCCTGGCCCGCGGACGGGCGGAGGCGACAGCCTACGGCGTCCAGTTCGGCGCGGCGGGCGCCTCCACCGTCGCCGAGACGGCCACGGGCGTGGCCGTGGCCACCACCGATGGCAGCACGTTCACCGCCCGCCGGCTCATCGCCGCCACCGGCGTCCGGGACGATCTCCCACCCATCCCCGGCCTGGCCGAGGGCTGGGGCCGCGACGTGCTGCACTGCCCCTACTGCCACGGCTGGGAGGTCAGGGGCCAGCGCATCGGCGTGCTCGCCACCTCACCCATGGGCCTGCACCAGGCGCACCTGCTGCGGCAATGGAGCAACGACGTCGTGTTCCTCAGCGCCGACGCCGGCCCGATCGAGGACACGGTCGCCAGCACGCTCGCCTCGCGCGATGTCGTCATCGAAGACCGGCGCGTGCTCGAGGTGACCAGGAACGACGCCGGTGCCCTCACCGGGGTGCGGCTGGAAGACGGCGAACACGTGGGGCTGGACGCCATCTTCACCGCGGGTGAACTGCACCCCCAGGACGGCTACCTCGACGGCCTGGCTCTGGATCGCGACGAGCTCCCCGTCGGCAGCTTCATCCACGCCGACTTCACGGGCAAGACCAACAACGCCCGCATCTTCGCCGCCGGCAACATCACCAACCCCATGGCCAACGTGCCCATCAGCATGGCGGCGGGCACCATGGCTGGCAGCATGGTCAACATGGACCTGGTGACCGAGGACTTTGACCTGGCCGCCGCGGGGGCCAACGCAGCATGAGCGAACGGATCGAGGACACGATGGAACACCACCACCACCATGACCAGCACGACGACGGCGGGACCGGAGCCGGAGCGCCCGGAGCCGATGCACCCGTGGATGCCCAGGCATTTTGGGATGCTCGCTACGGCGAGCGCCAGCGGATCTGGAGCGGCTCGGCCAACGCATCGCTGGTTGACGAGGTCGAGTCGGTCAAGCCGGGGAGCGCCCTGGACCTGGGGTGCGGCGAAGGCGGTGATTCACTGTGGCTTGCCGAGAACGGATGGATGGTCACCGGCGTTGACGTCTCGGAAACGGCGCTGGCCCGTGCGCGGAAGGAATCGGCGGCACGCGGCCTGGGCGAGGACGACGTCGAATGGCTGCACGTCGACCTCGCCCGGGACTTCCCGTCCGGGACCTTCGATCTGGTTTCCGCCTGCTTCCTGGCCTCCAACATCCCCTTGCCCCGTGCCCAGATCCTGCGCCGGGCGGCGGCGGCCGTCGCCCCCGGGGGCATGCTCGTGCTCGTCTCGCATGCGAGCGCCCCCTCCTGGGCGGGCAACCACCACCACGGGCCGGTGGACTTCCCCTCGCCCGAGGATGAGCTGGCGGCACTCGATCTCGACGAGGATGCCTGGGAGATCACGACGGCGGAAACCAGGACGCGGGAGGCCACCGGACCCGACGGTGAGCGCGCCACGCTGGAGGACACGGTCGTGGTGGCGCAGCGACGCTGAGGTTGAGCACGATGTCCGCGTTGTCCTGAGGCCTGCTGGGAGCGAAGCCGTATTCATAGTCTTGGTTGCTATAATTGGTCCATGTCTTCACGTGGGGAGATCCTTCGAGGGGTGATGCTCGAGACCGGCACCACCCAGATGTGCCTGTCACGGATGAGTGGCGTTCACCAGCCCAGCATCAGCCAATTCCTTTCCGGAAAAGTGGATTTCAGTGACGAGCAACTCGACCGGCTGCTCTCCTGCATGGAGCGTCGCCTCGAAGTGGTCCGTCGGCCCGTACGCCCGGAGCTGACGCATTCCGAGCGTCGGTCGTGGATGCTTCACCGCAAACTCTCGACGCGCCTGACGATGGCTTCGCTCCAGGAGTGGCTCCCCCGGCTGGTGCGCAACTTCGAGCGCCTGCGCCACGGCGTTCGGGGAACGGTGCACCGTCGGAACATCCAGCAATGGCTGACCCTGATCGACCACAGCGACATCATCGGCCTGCACCGTGCCATGACAGGTCTGGACCGAACCTCCATCGAGATGCGCGAGGTCTCGCCGTTCGGGGGCATCCTCCCCGAGGAACAACGGCGCGAGGTCCTGGACGAATTGCGTCGCGCCAGCTGATGCGCCGCGATCAAAATCACCAACTGGATGGCGCAGTGGCGGATTCACGTCCGCGGATCAGCCGTGTGGCGGCGCAGCCTCCGGACACGGAAAGCAAATGATCGCCTCGGTTCCAGCCGTAGCTCAGGCCAGGCCGACCCAGCCCTTGGCCACCGCGGCCAGCGCACCGGCAAACGCAATGGCCAGGATGAAGATCCGGGCGTGGTGGTCCTTCACGAACCGTTGGAGCCGTTCACCACCAAAGATGCCGATCGCGATGGCGAGCACGAACAAACCCCAATCCCACCAGGGGAGCATGAGTTGCTGTTCCGGCGCCACGATGGCCTTGGAGACGACTGTGACGAACCCGATCACCGCAAAGAACGGCTGCATGGTGGCGGCAAAGGAGCGCTGCGGCCACCGCGAGAGCACCGCGTAGGCGCTGACCGCGGGCCCGCCGACCCCGGCCATCGCGTTGGTCAGCCCGGAGAGGGCACCGGCCACGGCGCGGGGTGCCGGCCCGCTGACGTGTGCGTTCGCCTTCGACAATCCCAGTGACAGCAACAGGGCGATCAGCACCACGATCCCGACCACGAGGGAGAGCAGTGAGGATTCCATCCGGGAGGCGATGATGGCCCCGCCGACGGAGCCCACCACGCTGAAGGCGGTGAGCCACCGGAAGGCCGACCAGTTGATGTCCTTCCACACGCGTGGGGTGATCAGCAGCGAGGAGACGACGCCGCAGATGTTCACCAGCAGGACGCCGTCGTGGGGCCCCAACAGCAGGACCAGGAACGGGGAGGCCAGCATGGCGAATCCCAGCCCTGCCACGCGTTGGGCCACGGCGCCGATGAGCACCAGTCCGGCGGCAACGGCAACGATTTGGGGATCCACCGAGCCAGCCTACCGGGCACCGCCCCGGCACCGGGGCGGCACCGGGGCGTCCCCCACCGGATGAACCTAGCCGGAGGTGCCCGTGCCCTCCCCGCCGGGACCACCATTGGGCGGGGCCCCTCCTTCGCCGGGTCCTCCCCCGCCGGGCCCGCCTCCGCCGGCGGGGGCACCGCCACCGGTCGGTTCGGTGCCCGTGTCCACCCCGACGGTCAGCGACACCTGGTACCCCGCCTTCACCGACCCGGTGACCTGCGCGAGTTGGTGCACACCGCCGTCGTCCCCGAAGACGTTGTCGCCGGCCAGGGTGACTCCTGCCAGGTTCTTGACCGACGACGCATACCCGGCGGTGGCGTAGACCGCGTCGCATGCGTCCTGCGGAAGGGCCACCTGCGAGGTGGCGATGGCGTTGCTGCTGTCCTGGATGCCCTCGCGATCCGGGTAGACCTCGAAGTGGATATGCGGCCAGCGACCGGTGTAGCAGGCCGGGAAGATGCTGGTGAACCTGACCTGCCCGGCGGAATCGGCGATCTGGACACCACGCAGGTAGTTCTCGTCCTCGACGCCGCTGCTGTACATCGAATACCTGCCCTCGCGGTCGCACTGCCAGACGTAGACGGCGACCCCGGCGAACGCGCTGCCGCCCTGGGCGAGGTCCTTCAGGTTCAGCGTCAGGGTCATCGGGATCCCCTCCGCGGTGGCCGACGCGTCGCCGAAGCTGGAGCGGATGTCGCTGCGCACGATCCCGGATTCCTCCAGCACATCTGGGCCGTTGGAGCCGTCGCCCTGGTAGGGCCCGGCTGTCTCGTCGGGGATCTCCCCGCTGGAGGTTGCAGCGGTACTGGAGGACGAGGCGCCGGTGGCGCTGGAGCAGGCAGCCAGCCCCAGCGACATGGCTCCGATGCCGAAGGCCTGCAGGACCCGGCGGCGCTGCAGCAGCGTGCCGACGTCGAAGCCCAGGCCCTGGTCTTCGAGGTCCTCGTCGGGGCGGGGCAGGGGGCGTCCGTCGTGGTGGTGGACCATGGTGTTCCTTCGTTGGTTGGGGTGGTTCCACCGAGCCTAGGAAACCATTCCATGGAGGGGCTGTGCCGGGCGCAGGTCCCGCCTGTGGGACGGGACGACGCCACCGTCTAGGCGGACGCGTGAACCTGTGGTACAAAAAGTCCATGTACCTGACTAAACGACCCTCGATCCTCGCCGTGGCGGGGATGGCCCTCGGCCTCATCGCCGCTGGCCTGGGTTCCGCGCCGGCCACCGCAGCACCCTCCGTTTCCGCGGGCACGACGGCGGGGATCACCATGCCTGCCCGGGTGGCACCGGCGTCGTCCGCGGTCCCCGCGGCACTGCCCTCGGCACTGCCGTCCGCCGTGAAGTCGAAACGGAAAACGGTCACCACCGCCAACCTGAACATCCGCCGCGGCGCCGGCACCAAGCACCGTTCGCTCGGCGTGCTGAAGGCGGGGACCACGGTGGTGCCCACGGGCAAACGGTCAGGAAAATGGTGGCAGGTCAAGGCCTCCGGGAAGACCGGCTGGGTGCATTCGGGCTACCTGAAGACGGTGAGCGTGAAACCTGTCAGGTTCGCCAATCCGTGCACCGCGCTGAACCAGCAGAAGACCCGCTACAACCCGGGCAGGGCAAAACGCGTGTCCTTCGCGATCGCCGAGTCCTACGGCAGCTACCGGGCGACGTTCACCCAGTGCGTGAAGTCCGGGTCGACGTGGAAGAAGGAATGGCAGACGCCGGCCACCGTGGGGCTGCGTGGATTCAAGAAGCCAGGCGTCGCCTCCGGGCACACCGGCAACCGCTGGTCACCCCAAGGCATGTTCTCGGTGACCGAGGCCTTCGGTTCGGGCAACCCGGGTACGAAGCTGTCCTACCGGAAATTGAACCCGAGGTCCCGCTGGTCCGGCACCGCCGGGTCCTCCTACAACAAGTACTACCTGGACAAATCGGCCTCGCACCGCCGCTGGCCGGACGAGAACCTCTACAAGATCATGAAGGCCGGGGACTACCGCCAGGCGGTGGTCATCAACTACAACCGGCCCCCTGACTCGCGGATCAAGCAGGGCGCCGGCTTCGCGATCTTCCTGCACACCCATGTGGTCCCGACCTGGGGCTGCATCGCCATCGGCTACGGCCCCCTGGTGAAGTACGTCAAGAGTGCCCGCAAGGGCGACCAGATCATCATGGGCGTGCGCTCGGACATCTTCCGGTAAACCGTTGCGCGGCCCGGCGGGTTCACCGGTGGCGTGCACCAGACCTTGTCGTATTCCCCTCCCGTGGGCAAGCTGAAAGGACATCCAGCACGCCCAGCCGCCGGCCCGACGCGCCCCGGGGCGTCCGGCCGGCAGCACCCAGGAGGAACTTTCCATGGCAACAACTGTCAGCGACTTTGTCATTGCACGCATCCGGGAATGGGGCATCAACCGCATCTTCGGTTTCCCCGGCGACGGGATTGGCGCCTTCGACGGCGCCCTGGGCAAGGCCGAACGCGCCGGCCAGGGGTTGGAATACATCCGTCCCACCCACGAGGAGATCTGCTCCCTGATGGCCACGGCGTATGCAAAGTTCACCGGCGAGGTGGCGGTGTGTGCCGCCACGTCCGCCCCCGGCGCGTTCCACCTGCTCAACGGCCTGTACGACGCCAAGATGGACAACCAGCCGGTCGTCGCCATCGTGGGGCAGCAGGGCCTGAACTCGTTGGGTACCTTTTCCCAGCAGGAGGCCAACCTCGAACGTGCCGTTGCGGACGTCGCGGTCTACGCCCAGACCGTGGTCTCGCCCGAGCAGGCACAGGCAGTGGTGGACACCGCATTCCGCATGGCCCGTGTGAGGCTTGGCCCCGCCGTCGTCATCCTCCCCCACGACGTCCAGGGCATGGAGATGCCCGAACTCACCCCGGAGACCTGGGTGTCCCGTTCCAGCGCCGTCGTCCCCTCCACCCGCATCGCACCCCCGCGTGAGGCCGTCCTGCAGGCCGCGGAGATCATCAATGCCGGGTCGCGGGTGACGTTCCTGGTCGGCCACGGCTCCCGTGGCGCGGCGGAGGAGGTCCTGCAGGCCGCCGAACTGTGCGGTGCAGGAATCATCACCGCACTGCGGGCCAAGCAGGTCATCTCCTCCGACGTGCCGTTCCATACCCAGCAACTCGGCCTGCTCGGTTCGCGTCCCAGCATGGACCAGATCTCCGGCTGCGACACCCTGGTCCTGCTGGGCACCAACTACCCCTACGCCCAGTTCCTGCCCCAGAGCGGCCAGGCACGTGCCCTCCAGGTCGATCTCAAACCGGAGCACATGGGTCTGCGCTACCCCACCGAGCTGAACCTGTGGGGCGACGTCAAGGAGACGCTGGCCGCCCTGATCCCGCATCTGCAGGACAAGACCGACACGTCCTGGCAACAGGGGGTCATCGAGTCGATGAAGGAGTGGGAAGCGGAGATGGAGGCCGAGGCCATGGTCTCCTACGACGACGGTGTCAACCCGCGCCGGGTCTACCACGAGCTCAATCGGCGCCTCCCTCCGCGTGCCATCGTCACCGCCGACGCCGGCACGACGGCCGACTGGTACGGCCACCACATCCGGCTGCGTGAGGGCATGATGGGAGACCTCTCGGGAAGCCTGGCCACCATGCTGGCGGCCATGCCCTATGCCACCGCTGCGAAGTTTGCCCATCCCGACCGCACCGTGGTCTGCACCATCGGCGACGGCGCATTCCAGATGCTGGGCATGAACGAGCTGATCACCATCAAGAAGTACCTGCAGCAGTGGGAGAACCCGCAGCTGATCGTCCTGATCCTGCACAACAACGACCTCACCCAGGTCTCCTGGGAGATGCGGACCGAGGACGCCAACCCCGTCTGGAAGACGTCCCAGGAGGTGGAGTCGGTCGACTACGCCGGCTACGCGGAGCTGCTGGGCTTCACCGGCATCCGCCTCACGAGCGACGACGACGTGGCCGCGGCGTGGGACACGGCCTTCGCGCATCGCGGCGTCACCGTCATCGACGCGTACACCAGCAAGAACGTCCCGCCGTTGCCGCCCAAGGTGGCCTTCGAGTTCGCCAAGAACACCGGCATGGCCCTGCTCAAGGGGGACCCGGCAGCGGCCGACGTCATCCGCGACACGGCCAAGGCAGTGGTGACCGAGGGCGTGGAACGGGTCAAGGGTGCCCTGCACCACCGCCACCCCGAAAACGGGAAGAAGTAGTCGGCGCTCCCCGGCAAGGGGCTGGTCAGCGGCTGCCGCCCTCGGCCAGCCGCCGCTTGGTCTTCGCGGTCGCCGGGACGCTCCAGGGGTCCTCGGGCCAGGGGTGCTTCGGGTAGCGGCCACGCATTTCGGCACGCACCTGGGCATAGGGTCCGGCCCAGAACGAGGCGAGGTCATCGGTGACCGCCACGGGGTGCCGTCCCGGGGAGAGCAGGTGGAAGAGCACGGGGACGCGGCCATCGGCCAGCCGCGGTGTCTCGGTCCACCCGAAGCATTCCTGCAGCTTGACGGCCACCACGGGCCGCCCGTCCGGGTCCCCCGGTTCCGGGTAGGCGATCCTCACGTGGGATCCGCTGGGGACCTGCAGCCGCTCCGGGACGAGTTCGCCGAACCGGGAGGCCTCGGGCCAGGGCAGGAGGCGTCGCAGCGGGTCGGCCAGGTCGATGGAGCCCGCGTTCGCCCCGCCGGCCAGCCGATCCAGTTCCGGGCCTAGCCAGTCATCCAACCGGGCCAGCAGTGCCGGCTCGGAGACATCGGGCCAGGGTGGGCCGAATTCACGGTGCAGCAACGCCAGGCGGCGGCGCAGCGCATCGGCCCCCTCCGAGAATCCAATGACCTGCAGGCCATCACGTTCCAGTGCCACGGCCACGGCGGCGCGGGCACTCTTGACCGAGGCCTTGACCGGCGTCGACCCCAGGACGATGGCCCCGATGCGGCGTTCGCGGCGGGCCACCACCCGTCCCGAAGCGAACCGTGCTTCCACCTGGTCGGTCAGCAGGTGTGCCGCGGCGGCCTGGGCCACGTCTTCATCGATGGGTGCGGCGCTGCGGATGACGGCGCCGGTTCCCGCGGTGTTCCGCCCCGTCGCGCGGGAGACATCGGCGATGGCCAGCCATTTGTACCCTGAGAGGTGGGACCCGTCCGGCAGTCCGGCGCGGGTTCCGGAGGCGAGCAGGTAGCTTTGTTGCGCGCCGGTCCCCACCCGCCGGGCGACCCGGTCGGGGAAGGCCAGGGCGACGACCAATCCCGGTTCGGCCGCAGCATCCGGGGCCTGCCGGGTTCCGGACGGGGAATTGATGGCGTGGTCCTGGGCGGACCGGGCGATGGCTTCGAAACGTTTCGACTCGCGCTTCCACGCCCTGGCCGCTGGATCGCCGCCCCGGCGCAGGTCGGCCAGCAGCCGGGTCAGATCCGCTCCCGGGGCGCGGGCGTCACCGGCCACCATGGCGATGATCTCCGCAACGTGGCGGGCGGCCTGCTGCCGTTGGCTGCGCGGGCCGGATCCCAGCCAGGACGTGCCATCGATCAGGGCCCGGGCGAGCCGCGGTTCGGCGGGGATCCCCGAGAGGGTCCGTCCCAGCTCGGTGGCCATGCCGCCGGCGTCGATGGCCCCGAGTTCGGTGAGCACGCGGAGGGCATCGTCCATCGTGGCAGTTGGCGGGCTTTCCGGGAGCTTCAACCCGCGCCCGCCGGGAGCACCCCAACAAGCCAGGGTCAGCGCGGCCCCGGTCAGTTCGGCCACGGCGATTTCAGGGGTGGGGTGGGCCGGGGCGGCTCCGAAGGTCCTCTCATCGAAGCAGCGCACCACGGTGCCTGGCCCCTGGCGTGCAGCACGTCCGGCGCGTTGATCGCAGGAGGCCCTCGAGGCGGAGACGGTGACGAGCCCGGTCATGCCGCGGGTGGCGTCGCGGCGTGGTTCGCGGGCCAGGCCGGAGTCGATGACCAGCCGCACGCCGGGGACGGTCAGCGAGGATTCGGCCAGCGAGGTGGACACGATGATGCGGGCCGGATCCCCCGGTCCGCGACCTGAGACGGCCCGGTCCTGGATGGCGGCATCGACCTGGCCGTGCAGTTCCAGGACCTCGGTGGCGGTTCCGGCCACTTGGCGGCGCAGGGTGGAGGCAATATGCCCGACTTCCCAGGCACCGGGCGCGAAGACCAGGGCGTCGATGCCGGGGTCCGCGGCGAGGGCGCGGCGATGTGCGGCGACGGCCGTAGTGGCCACGTGGTCCAGGAAGCCCCGGGTCACACCGCGCTCATCCAGCCGGGGCACCGGGGATGGCTCCCACCGGGTGTCCAAAGGGTGCAGTGCCGAGGGGCAGTCGACGACGGGAGCCGGCCCGTCGCCGTCGTACCTGCCCATCAGTGCGGCGAACCTGAGGGCGTCGAGGGTCGCCGACATGGCCAGGAAGGCCAGGTCGCCGCGCAGTTCGTGGACTTCGCCGAGCAGGCCCAGCAGCAGGTCGGTATCCAGCGCGCGTTCGTGCACCTCGTCGATGATGACCGCGCCGATGTCCTCCAATCCGGGATCCGCGAGCAACCGGCGCAGCAGGATGCCCGGCGTCACGAATTCGACCAGGGTTCCGGGGCCGGCCACGTGTTCGCCGCGGACCGTGTATCCTACGCGCTCGCCGAGGCGGCTGCCGTCGAGTTGGGCCAGCCGGCGGGCCGCGGCGCGGGCGGCCACCCGGCGCGGCTGGGTGACGATGACCCGGCCGGCCAGGTTGGCCACCAGTGGCGGCACCAGCGTGGTCTTGCCGGTGCCCGGCGGTGCCTGCACCACTGCGGTGCCGGCCGGGGCGCTCCCGGCCAGCGCGGTCCGAAGGTCGGCCAGGGATTCGGCGAAGACGAGTCCGGAACCGATGGCGTCCAGGTCGAAGGGCCGGCCGGGGCGGCCTGGGGACTGGGGTTTCACCCCTCCATTGTGCCCGGCGGCGGGGGCCGGCCTACTCGAAGACCAGCACCAGACGCCCGCGGACGCCGCCGCCCTCGAGCATGGTGTGGGCCTCGGCGGCGCGTTCCGCCGGAATGATATCGGCCACGTTCGGGGTCAGGACACCTTCTTCGACGAGTTCGCGCAGCTGGTCCAGCTTGCCCCCGGAGTGGTAGTCCTCGGAGACGGCCACCCGGTGGATGGTGATGCCGCGTTCGCTCGGCCCCTCCCAGTAGCGCACGGTGGCGAACCCGCCGCCGTCCTTCACGGCCGGCAAGCCGAGCTCGTTCTGCACTGCACCGTCCAGCATCCCGTCGACGCCGTCCGGGTAGAGACGGCGGATATGCCGGGCCACACTGTCACCGCGCGGGACCAGGTGGTCCGGGTTCAGCGCCTCGACGATCCGACGGTCCTTCTCGGCGAAGTCGGCGACCACCGTCAGCCCGAAGTGTTTGGCGAGTTGGACCGTGTAGCCGCCCAGGGTGCCGGCGGCACCGGTGACGGCCAGGACCTGGCCGGGTTGCAGGTCCAAGCGCCGCAGCACCTGCAGGGCGGTGAGCCCGTTCATGGGTAGCGTCGAGGCGGTTTCCAGCTCGGTCCCGGCCGGGGTGTAGGCGACCGAGTCCGCGTCGGCGACGAGATGGGAGACGTAGGCGCCACCATGTTCACCGGCGGGCAGGGCGATGGCCATGACCTCGTCGCCGATTTCGAACGCCATCCCCTCCCCGACCTCGTCGATGATGCCGGCGGCGTCCATGCCGGGAACGTAGGGCGGCTTCTTGGCGCGTGCGACCTGGGCATTGCCGCCCGAGCGCACGACGGTATCCGTCGGGCTCACAGCGACGGCCCGGACCTTGATCCGCACCTGTCCCGGCCCGGCGTGGGGCTCGGGGACCTCGTGGATGGCGAGGGCGTCCGGCCCTCCGAACTCTGTGACTCCGATGACCAACATGTACGCGACAACCACCGTCGGCGGCCCCCTATTCCTGCCCGCCGGTGACCCGGGTCGCTGCGGGCATTCCTCCCGCCGGCCCAAAGGATGGCATGATCGAACCTGACAACACCCCCTGACACGTAGGGTCCCGATGTACCTTCCCGCCAGCATTCCCAGCCCCGATCCCGTCCTGTCCCAGTTCCACCTGGGCCCGCTGACGATCCACACCTACGCCCTGTGCATCCTGGCCGGGATCGTCGCGGCCATCGTGATCACCCAAAAGCGCCTGGCCCGGCGCGGCGGGAACCCGGAAATCGTGCTCGATGTGGTCCTCTGGTGTGTGCCGTTGGGCCTGGTGGGTGCGCGTTTCTACCACGTGTTCACCCACGTCGGCGACTATTTCTACCCGGGTGCCGACCCGTGGGACATCATCAAGATCTGGGACGGCGGCAACGCCCTCTACGGTTCGCTGCTGGGCGGCGCCCTCGGCGTCTACATCGGCTGCCGCCGGGCCGGGGTCCGTTTCCTGTCCTTCGCCGACGCGGTGGCCCCGGCCATGCTGGTCGCCCAGGCCATCGGACGGTTGGGCAACTGGTTCAACCACGAGCTCTTCGGCCTGCCGACCACGCTGCCCTGGGGCCTGCAGATCGAGTCGACCAACCCGAAATTCCCGGCGGACGCGCCCATCGGCACCCTGTTCCACCCGTTGTTCCTCTACGAGATCATCTGGAACCTCATCGGCGTGGCGGTGATCCTGTTGCTCGAGCGCAAGATCCGCGCCCGCTGGGGCCGCAGCCTGGGCCTCTACCTCATCTGGTACGGCATTGGACGCAGCTGGCTGGAGTCCATCCGCATCGACCCCACCTCCGACGGCTTCCTCGGGGTCCCCGCCAACATGTGGACCTCGTTCGCGGCCATCGCCCTGGGGCTGGTCCTCTTCATCGTCCAGGGCATCCGGCATCGCGAACCGGAGACCTCGGTCTACCGCCCGGGCTTCGAACCGGCGGCCGACGAGGCCACCACCGAAGCCTCCGTTGGGGACCCGTCCGGTGCCCCAACCGACGACGGCGCTCCGGCCGAAGGCCCCCAGGACACCAGCACGACGACGGAACCCGGCTCCGATGCGGATCCCACGGAGACGAAACGCACCGGACAGTAGGCCGACGGGGCGCGGCCGGGCGATGATCGCTTGGCCTGCGTTCCGGCCCCACAGCGGGACCACACTGCTCAGGTGATCTTGTCGAAAGTGCAGCTGGGGCCGCTCGCGCTAGCAAGCCTTGCATCGCAGGTGATCAATACCGCATCAAGCCGTTCCGCCAAGGCCACGTAGGCCGCGTCATAGGGCGTGATGTTGTGACGGAGCTCCCACATGCGTTCCAGCAACGGAGGCAGTGGCATCCGCCTGATGGGAAATCCCGCTAGATGCGCCAAGGCGCTGGGAACGGCCTGCTCGAGTCCTGCGTTGCCCCGGGCCATGCCACGCAGGGCGGACACGATCTCCGCATCCAGGTGGGCAGGCGCGAACAGCGCGTCGCCCGCGGCCAGTCGTTCGGCAACGAGGGAGTGCCGTGGATCGTCGGCAGCATAGAACACTGCGAGGACCGAAGCATCAACCACCGCCAGGCTCACGACGCCTCGCGCAGCTCCCGCACCGCTGCCACCGCTTCCTCGGCCGTAACCCCTGTCCCGCGAGGTGGCGAGTAGGCAGCAACGTAATCTGCGACACGCACTGCCTGCGCCACCTCCGCTAGCCGGTCGACGACGAACGCGCTCAGCGACTGGCGGCTGTCCTTGGCCGCGGCAACAAGTGCGGCGTAGACGTCATCGGGGACGTCGCGCAGGTTCATCCGCTTCATGGTGCCATGATGGCACCAACTCGACGCACGTGCCAGAGCGGAGCACCGAGAGTGCCGTCATGATCCTTCCGCCCGCGTCGCCGCCGGAGGGGCCCAGGTCGATCACCCAGTCGGGGGCGGCCGCCACGTCCATCTCGTGTTCGACCACCATCACCGTGTTCCCCGCGTCGACCAGCCGGTTCAGCTGGGCCAGCAGTAGCTGGACGTCGGCTGCGTCGCGATCCTTGCTTCCCCTGCGCGGGTGGTCAATATCAGCCGATTCCCCAGCCCATGAGTCTCAACGCGTTTTGGCCAAGTACCCGTTCGGCGTCGTCGCCAAGGGCTTCCACGGCCCGGCATTTCAAATCGGCGTATCGCTGATCCTCGAAGCGCGTGAACGGCCAATCGCTGCCGAAGACCAACCGCTCGGTCAGCCCGGCGGATCGGAGTGCGGACGTCATGGACAGGGCTTCGCCCGGTTGGCTGCGATAGAAGCCAGAGACCTTGACCCAGGTATTGATCCGGGACGCCAAACGCAGGACTCTGCGCTTGGCGTCCCGCTCGTCCGGCGAGGGCAGCCCGAGGTGGTCGATGACCACGGTCGATGGCCACGCTGTCAGAGCCGATTCCAGCGCCTCCCACTGGGCGCCTGCGGCTTGAATTTCTAGATGCCATCCGAGTGCGGCGAGGCGTTCGCCGACAATCTGCCACTCGGCACTTTGGAGCGCCGGGACAGCAGCTCCAACGAGGTTCAGCCGCATGCCCCGCACACCGGACGCGTCGAGACGTGCCATGCGCTCCTCGGACAACTCGGACTCAAGGTGGGCCGTATCCACGACGATGACACCGCGGAGCCGGTCCGGTGCCTGGGCCAGGGCAGCGAGCAGATAGGAATTGTCACTTCCCAGAAAACTCGGTTGCACCAGAACACCCCGCTGCATGCCATTGACGTCCAGTTGCTCGAGATAGGCAGCCAAGGGCGCCGCATAAGACGGCACATATCGCGGTTGCGCGACCGTCGCTAGGCCCGGCTCAAATACGTGCGCATGGGTGTCGATGTGTGGGGCGAGGGCATTGCTCATGCCCAGAGTCTACGGGCAAATGACAGTGAATATCTAAACCTTTAAAGGACTAGACCTATAAAGGTATTTTGTTGTACCGTGTGGCACATGACACATGCATCTCGGAGCGGTTCTACCGATCACCGCCTTCCCCTACATGCGCGGATCAAGGACGATTTGCTCCGTCGCGTCCAGTCCGGCGAATGGCCGACGGACGTCCCGCTGCCACCGGAAGCAGAACTGGCCTCGAGCTACGACAGCTCCGTCGGGACGATGCGCCGGGTCCTCAGCGAGTTGACCGCTGAAGGCATGCTCCTCCGACAACAGGGCCGCGGGACCTTCGTTCGCCGGGCCTCCTTCGAGAATTCCCTCTTCCGCTTTTTCCGGGTCCAGGGCGATGCAGAAGTGCAGCCTGCCAGCCGGATCCTGGACCGCACCACCGAACCCGCGGGTCCCCAGCAAGCCGAGGCCCTGGGCATCAAGACAGGCTCCGACGTACTGCGCATCCAACGCCTTCGCCTCTGGGGCGAGCGTCCCTTCCTCTCGGAACGGATCTGGCTGCCCTTGCCAGCATTCCGTGAAGTGGCCATGGCATCAGAAACAGAATTGGCACCCCTGTTGTATCCCGCCTACGAGCGGCTAGCGGGAGTGTCGGTCGGCCGTGCCAGCGAGGAGCTATCTGTCGCCGAAGCCGACGAGCCCCTGGCCGAGCTCCTGCAAGTGGCCGCCGGCTCACCACTGGTTCGGATCACCCGAATCGCCACCACACACGCCGGGGACATCGTCGAATACCGCGAGTCCTTCGGCCCCGCCGACACCTTCCGCTACCGAGTAGAAATCAACTAACCATGCCAGAACTCGTGGCCGTCTCCGGCCTTGTCCTCATATTTGCCATCGCCATGTGGCGAAACATCAACATGGGCGCTGTCGCCCTCGTTGCAGCCTTTGTCCTCGGAACTACATACTTCGGTCAGAAGTCCGGCGACATTGCCGACGGATTCCCCGGCGGGCTGCTCATCACGCTCCTCGGCGTGACCTTCCTCTTCGGCATCGCACGCGCCAACGGAACCGTCGACCAGATCGTCAGCGGAGCGGTAGGCGCCGTCCGCGGGCGTGCCGCACTCATCCCCTGGGTATTCTTCCTGCTCGCTGCCATCATCACAGGTTCCGGGGCCCTCTCAGCCGCCACCAATGCCATTCTCGTCCCCGTTGGCCTCGCATTCGCCCAGCGCTACCGAATCAGCCCTCTGCTCATGGGCCTGTCCATCATCAACGGCACCAACGCCGGCGGCTTCTCGCCCATCGCCGTCTACTACAGCATCGTCAACGGCGTCCTCGATTCCATCAACGTCACCGTCGACGCGGGTCAGCTGTTCCTCTGGACCTTCGTGGCCAACGTCGTGATCAATGCCGCGGCCTTCATGATCCTGGGCGGCCCCGGACTACTCCGCCGCGGCCGAGCGGATGACGACCTCGATACGGAAACCGAGAAGGGCTCGTGGACCGCTCCGAAGATCATCACCATCGTGCTGATGGTCGGAGTTCTGGTCGGTGGACTGGGATTCAAGCTCGACGTCGGATTCCTGGCATTGGCTGCGGCCGTCATCCTGTCCGTGCTGTACCCGCGTGATTCCAAGGAGGGCCTGAGCCACATTGGCTGGAACGTCATCCTGCTCATCGGCGGCATCGTCACCTACATCAGCATGTTGGAGAACGCCGGAGTGATCGACAGCCTCGCCAACCGGGTTGCAGACATCGGGACCCCACTCGTAGCGGCACTGCTCATGCTCCTCGTCGCCGGTGTCGTGTCAGCATTCGCCTCGACAAACGCCATGTTCGTCGTGCTCGTGCCGCTGGCGGCCCCGCTGCTCACTTCCGGCCCCTTGGCTCCGCTGGGCTTCGTTATTGCCCTGTGTATCGCGGCCTCTGCCGTGGACTCCAGCCCGTTCTCCACGGGCGGCGCGCTTGTCGTGGCCAATACCGAGGAGAAACTGCGCGACAAGACATTCAAGGGCATGATGACCTGGGGAATGTCCATGATTGCGGTCGCACCAGTCCTGTCCTGGTTGGTCTACGTGGTTCTCTAAGACTGTCCAAGCTCCGAAGACTGGCCCCCGGGCACAAGCCGTCTCGCCGGCTCGGCCCGCCGGACCGCTGAGGGCCGGCCCCGCCGATCACCAAGTCAGTTGTCCAGCCTCGCCCGCAAATAGGGCGCGGTCCGGCTGTCGGTCGAGTGGGCCACCTGTTCCGGCTTCCCCTCGGCCATGATCCTTCCGCCAGCGTCGCCGCCGGAGGGGCCCAAGTCGATCACCCAGTCCGCGGCGGCCACCACGTCCATCTCGTGTTCGACCACCACCACGGTGTTCCCCGCGTCGACCAGCCGGTTCAGCTGGGCCAGCAGCAGCTGGACGTCGGCCGGGTGCAGCCCGGTGGTCGGCTCGTCGAGCAAGTAGAGCGTGTGGCCGCGGCGGGCGCGCTGCAGTTCGGTGGCCAGCTTGATGCGCTGGGCCTCGCCCCCGGAGAGCTCGGTGGCCGGCTGGCCCAGACGCAGGTAGCCCAGGCCGACCTGCCGCAGCGTCTCCAGGCTCCGGGCCGCCGCGGGCACCTCGGACAGGAAGCCCGCGGCCTCGTCCACGCTGAGCGCCAGCACCTCGGCGATGGTGCGCCCCTGGTAGGCGATCTCCGGGGTTTCGGGGTTGTAGCGGGTTCCATGGCAGACCGGGCAGGGCCCGTAGCTGCCCGGCAGGAACAGGAGCTCGACGGCGATGAACCCCTCCCCCTGGCAGTTCTCGCAGCGGCCACCTGCCACGTTGAAGGAGAAGCGTCCGGCCCCGTAGCCGCGCGCCCTTGCCTCGTCGGTGGCGGCGAAGGTCTTGCGGACCGCGTCAAACAGCCCGGTGTAGGTGGCCAGGTTGGAGCGCGGCGTGCGCCCGATCGGTTTCTGGTCGACCTTCACCAACCGGCCGATGCCCTCGGCGCCGTGGATGGCCCGCACCCGGGGTGACTCGCCCGCCGTGGAGGCATCGTCGTCGTCCTCGGTGTCGGCGACCGGAGTGCGGACCAGTGCGCCGACGGCGTCGGCCAGCACGCGGCTCACCAGCGTGGACTTCCCCGAGCCGGAGACCCCGGTGACCGCGGTGAGCACACCGAGCGGGATCCGCGCATCGAGGTCGGCGAGGTTGTGCATGGTGATGCCGGTCAGCTCCAGGGTTCCCGTGGCCGTGCGCCCGGCGGAGCCCAGCCGGGGCTGGTCGCCGTCATCGAAGAGGAAGGACCGCGTCAGCGAACCGGTGATCCCCGCCAGCCCGTCGACGGCCCCGGAATACAGGACCTCTCCCCCGCCCTCGCCGGCGCGTGGGCCCACGTCCACGATCCAGTCGGCCCGCCGCACCACATCCATGTTGTGCTCGACGACGAACACCGAATTGCCCCCGGATTTCAGCTCCTCGAGCACGGCCAGCAACGGTTCGGCGTCGGCGGGGTGCAGGCCGGCCGAGGGCTCATCCAGCACGTAGACCACCCCGAACAGGCCCGAACGCAGCTGGGTGGCAATGCGCAGCCGCTGCATCTCCCCCGGCGAGAGCGTGGTGGTCCCCCGGTCCAGGCTCAGGTAGCCCAGCCCCAGCCCGATGAGCACCCCGATCCGCTCGACCAGGTCGGCGGCAATGGTCACGGCGACCTCGCTGCGTTCGCCCCAGGACCCCGACGACGGCGCCGCCCCGGTCTCCTGCTCGGCCTCCGTGAGCGCCGCAGTGGGCTCCAGGAGTGCTGCAAGGCCCCCCAAGGGCAGGCGGTTCACCTCGGAGATGGTGCGCCCGGCAAACGTGACGGCGAGCGCCGCGGCGGTCAGGCCGGTGCCTGAACAGTCGGCGCACGGGCCGGAGACCATGAACGCCAGGACGCGTTCGCGCATGGTGGCGGACTTCGAATCGGCCAGGGTGTGCATGACGTGGCGTTTGGCGCTCCAGAAGCGGCCCTTGTAGGGCTTTTCGACGCGGTCGCGCAGCGGCCTGACCTGGACCACCGGCTGTTCGTCGGTGAACAGCAGCCAGTCCCTGTCCTTTTGCGGCAGCGTGTGCCAGGGCGCATCGATGTCGTAACCGAGTTCGGCCGAGACATCGCGCAGGTTCTTGCCTTGCCAAGCGCCCGGCCAGGCGGCGACCGCGCCCTCGCGGATGCTCAGTGCGGGGTCGGGCACCAGCGTCTGCTCGGTGACCGTGTGGGAGACGCCGAGGCCATGGCAGACCGGGCAGGCACCGACTGCCGTGTTGGGGGAAAACGCGTCGGAGTCCAGCCGCGTGGCGCCCTCCGGGTAGCTGCCGGCCCGGGAAAAGAGCATGCGCAGCGAGTTCGACAGCGTCGTCAGCGTACCGACGCTGGAACGCGAACTCGGCGCCCCGCGGCGTTGTTGCAGGGCCACAGCAGGAGGCAGCCCGGTGATGGACTCGACCTTGGGCGTATTGCCCTGCTGGATCAGCCGCCGCGCGTAGGGGGCGACGGATTCGAGGAAGCGCCGCTGGGCCTCGGCGAAGATCGTCCCGAAGGCCAGCGAGGACTTCCCCGATCCCGACACCCCGGTGAAGGCGACGATGGCATCGCGGGGCACGTCCACGTCGACGTCCACCAGGTTGTTCTCCCGGGCGCCGCGCACCCGCACGAATCCATCCACCGTTGACTGGCCGCGGGCAGTCTGCGGCCGGGCAACCGCTGTCGAATCATCCATCTGTCGACCGTAGCAACTCCGGGGCCCTGCGTCCCGTTAGATGTCCCGCGCCTCTTCCCCCGTCCACGCACCGTCACGGTGTCGAGGCGTATCCATGGAATCGTGGAGTACCCGGCCGATGACCAGCAGGCCACCGTCCCGACGACACACCAGGAAATGGCGTGGACGGTGGACCGGCCCTCCGGACGAACGGGTGCGACTTCGGGCCAGGTGCCACGAGAAGACACCGGGTCCCCCTTCCGGGCGGGCTGCAGGCCGTTCGACATCCGCACTCGAAGCCGCATCCCGCATGGCGGCGGCAAGAAGTTTCTCGTAGCGTAGGCGCGCCTCCTCGCCAAACCGTTCGTGCGACCACGCCAGAATCTCGACGATGTCAGCCTGTGCGGCGAAGCCCAGGCGATATGCTGCCATCAGCCGGCGGGGCGGGCCCCGGCAGCCCGGAATCCCAGCTGGCCCATGAAGTCATCGAGGTCCTGCTCATCAATGTCGTCATAGCGTCCGGAATCGATATCCGACCAGCCCTGCTCGGTGGCTTGCCGAAGGGCGGCAATCTTTGCAGCGTCCTCGTCCACTTGTCGCTCCAACAGGCGGAGTCCTTCGCGCAATACTTCACTGGCGTTCTGATAGCGCCCCGATGCCACCAGTTCCTGAACGAATTCATGCTGGTGCTGACTCAAGACGACGTTTCTTGTGGCCACTTCCATCACCTCTATTGGCAGTTTATGCCAACGGCGGTGCAGCGGCTAGGCACAGCGGCGAGAGGTTCGCCTGCCCCACGCGGCCGTCAGCCACCCGGCCGGTGGACGCGCCCTCTTGCGGAGCGGCGTCCCCGCTGGTAGGCCTGAAGGGGATCGCCCACATGGCGGAGGCCTGAGGGGTGCGTTGCGGAAAGGTGGGTCACCATGGCCAGGCATGTCGAGGACGTCAGCGAACCGAGCGAATCCGATCTGGAGGTCAGCGGCCATCCCAAGTCCTGGGCGGCCGGTGTGCCGGGCGTGCTGCACTCCATGGAACCGGCCGTGGCGAAGATGGGCGCGGTGCGCACCGCGAAGACCGTCATGAAGATGAACCAGAAGGACGGCTTCGACTGCCCCAGCTGCGCGTGGCCGGATCCCCACCATCGCAAGGCGTTCGAGTTCTGTGAGAACGGTGCCAAGGCGGTCACGTGGGAGGCCACCCCCATCACCGTCGACTCCTCCTTCTGGGCCGAGCACTCGGTGTCCGATCTGCGCGGCCGCAGCGAATACTGGCTCGGCCAACAGGGCCGGCTGACCGAACCGGTCTACAAGCCCGCCGGGGAGGACCACTACCGTCCCATCCCCTGGTCCGAGGCGATCGACCTGCTGGCCACGAAGCTGAACTCCCTGGAATCGCCCGACCAGGCGGCGTTCTACACCAGCGGGCGGACCTCCAACGAGGCGGCGTTCGCCTACCAGCTCTTCGTCCGCGGGTTCGGCACCAACAACCTGCCCGACTGCTCGAACATGTGCCACGAATCCTCCGGCTGGGCCATGGGGGAAACCATCGGCGTCGGCAAGGCAACCGTCAACTTCGAGGACTACGAACAGGCCGACCTGATCATCATCATGGGGCAGAACCCCGGCACCAACCACCCGCGGATGCTCACCGAGCTGGAGAACTGCAAGAAGAACGGCGGCCACATTGTGGCCATCAACCCGTTGCCGGAGGCCGGACTGCGCCGCTACAAGAACCCGCAGAAGGTCAGGGGCATCATCGGCCGGGGCACCGACCTTGCCGACCAGTTCCTGCAGATCCGGCTCAGTGGCGACATGGCTCTGATGCAGGCCGTTTCCAAACGGGTCCTGGAGGCGGAGGACCGCAACCCCGGCACGGTGCTGGACCATGACTTCCTGGACCGCCACTGCCAGGGACTGGACGAGCTGCGCGAACACCTGAGCCACCTGCGCGAGGAGACGGTCCTGGAGGCCACCGGGCTGACCAGCGCCGAAATCGATGAACTGGCCGCACGCTACATCGCCGCCGACCGGGTCATCATCACCTGGGCCATGGGGATCACGCAGCAGAAGAAGGGAGTTGAGGCGATCAAGGAGATCATCAACCTGCTGCTGCTGCGCGGCAACATGGGCAAACGCGGTGCCGGCGCCTCCCCGATCCGCGGCCACTCCAACGTCCAGGGCGATCGCACCATGGGGATCTGGGAACAGATGCCCGACTCGTTCCTGGACTCCCTGGAACGCGAATTCTCCTTCAGCCCGCCCCGCGCGCACGGCGTCGACTCGGTCCAGATGTTCGAGGCCATGGGCCAGGGCAAGATCAAGGTCTTCATGGCGTTGGGCGGCAACCTCGTCTCCGCGGTGTCCGACACCGGAGTCGCCTGCGCCGCGATGGAGGGCACCGAGTTGACGGTGCAGGTCTCCACCAAGCTCAACCGCTCCCACACGGTCACCGGCACCGAGGCGCTGATCCTTCCCACCATGGGCCGGACCGAGATCGACATCCAGGAATCCGGCGAACAGTTCGTCACAGTGGAGGACACCGTCTGCGCCGTGCACCCCTCATGGGGCAACGTCGAGCCGGTCTCCCACCAGCTGCTCTCCGAGACAGCCATCGTCTGCCGGATCGCCCACGCGGTCCTGGGCGACAAGATCGGCGCCGACTGGGTCGGGTTCGAGAAGGACTACGACCTGATCCGCGACCACATTTCCCGGGTGGTCCCCGGCTGCGCCAACTACAACGAACGCGTCCGCCGTGAGGGCGGCTTCATCCTGGCCCACGGACCCCGCGACACCCGGACCTTCCCGACGGCAACGGGCAAGGCCATGCTCACGGTCAACCACCTCGAGTACGTCGAACGGCCCGCCGGAACGCTGATCCTGCAGACACTGCGATCACACGACCAGTTCAACACCACCATCTACTCCCACAACGACCGCTACCGCGGCATCAAGAAGGGCCGCGACGTCGTCTTCGTCAACGCCACCGACCTGGCCGAACTGGGCCTGAAGGACGGGGACTACGCCGACGTCCACGGAGTGCACGACGACGGTGTTCCCCGGGTCATGCGCCGGTGCCGGCTGGTCGAATACCCGACGTCGCCGGGCTGCGTGGCCGCCTACTACCCCGAGGCGAACGTCCTGGTGCCCCTGAGCCTGGTGGCCGAGGGCAGCAACACCCCGGTGTCCAAGGCGGTGCTGGTGCGCCTCGAAAAGGTGGACGCCCCGGTCCCCGCCGCCGCGCGGTGAGCCCGCTGGACCTCGACGCGCTGCTGGAACTCGAGCACTCCGGCTGGCGTGCGCTCTGCGGGTCCACCGGCGGGGCGTTCTACGGGGAGCTGATGTTGCCCGATGCGCTCATGGTCCTGGTCAACGGGATGGTCCTGGACCGCGACTCCGTGGCGACCTCGCTCGACGACGCCCCACCGTGGGATGCCTACCAGCTCAGCGAACCCCGCGTGGTGGGCCTGGGAACCCACAGCGCCGCGCTGCTCTACTGTGCCCGGGCCCGGCGCGACGGCGATGCCGAGCCGTTCTCGGCGCTCATGTCGAGTTCCTACCGCCTCGTCGACGGGCGAGCGCGCCTGGCGCTCTACCAGCAGACCACGATCACGCACTGACCCGCCGGCCACGGAATCAGCGGCGCCAGCGGGCCCGGGTATCTGTCCTGCTCGTCTTGCAGGTGTAGACCTTGCCGTTGGACTTGCCAACGCCCCGTGCACCCCGCGGGGAGCAGAAAGCGCCGGGTGAGACCTTCCTCGCCGCTGTCTTCACCGTTTTGCGTGGTGCCGGCTTGCTCGTCGTCTTCTTTTTCGCCGCGACGCCAGCCGGCTTGAGCGGCGTGACCTTGGCGGCGCGCTGCGACGTGCACTTGGACAGGACCCGGGCCATGGCGGACTTCTCAGCGGCGGTCACCGACAGTGCGTATTTGCGCTTGACGCTGATCTGGGTGGCCACGTACTGGCAGCGGAAGCCCTTGTTCCCCGGCAACCACTCGGCGGCATTGCGGTCGCCCTTGGACCGGTTGGCCGAGGCCGAGGCCGCCGTCAGGTTCAACGGGTCGTTCGCCAACGCCTGCCGCTGGGCCTGCGAGAGCCGCTGTGCTCCGGAGATCCAGGCGTTCTTCAGCGCCACGACGTGGTCGATGTCGACCGATCCTGCCTTGACCTTCCAGTTGATGGCCTTCCCGGTGTAGGCATCATCCAGCCGACCGGAGGCCACCCGGCAGCGTTTGCGGTCCTTGTACTTCACGCGTGACATGTCGCGTTTGAGGGCATCCTGGCGTTCATCGCACTTGTTGCCGTTGAAGTCCTTGAATCCGTTGCCGAACCTGGCGTTGCGGTTGTACCCGGTGGCAGGCGCCTTGCCCTTCACCGGCAGGGCATTGAGCACGGTACGCGCCCGCGGTCCGGTCAGCTGGGCGCCGGGCCTGACCTTGGTCCGCCCGGTCGACGCCGGGAGCACCACTGCGGTGCGCAGCGATTCCATCGCCACCGGGGTGGGGGACGCGGCGGCAACCGCCGGTGCGGGAGCAGGCTCCGCCGTCGTGCCCTCGAATGCCGCCGGCAGGGACAGCGCCACGACCAGGGATCCGGCGAAGAGGGTCGAGAGCAGCGCCCGGCCCGTGGGTTTCATCGGGGTGCCCTAGCGCTTCGAGGCGCGGTAGCCGGCCTTGCGGGCGTCTCCTGGGGTTCTGAAGCACTCCTCGGGAACTGTCTTGTTGTAGTACTGGCCGCCCTTGACGTGGTACTTCCATTCCTTCTTGCTGCCCGTGCGGTTGCCCTTCACCGGGTAGCCTGCCGGGCAGTCCTTTCCGGAGATCCGCGTGCTCCTGGTGGAGGCCTTCTTGGCGGCCTTCTTCACGACCAGGGTCTGCACCTTACTGGTCGAACGCTGCTTGGCCCTGCCGACCTTGTACTTCACCGTGGTCGTGATCTTGTAGGTTCCGGCCTTGAGCAGGATCGAGGAGGCACTGCGGGTGAGCACCTTGCGGCCCTGGACGACCTTGAGCCGCTTGGAGGTCACCTTCGTGCCCCGCTTCACGGTCACGAGCGGACTGACCCTGACCTTGGCAGAACCCTTGACGCTCTTGTTCGGGATCTTGCGGATCGCCACGGCCGGTGTGGCCTTCTTCGTGGCCACCATGACGGCAGCGGAGGCGGGCGTCGCGTGGGCAACGGCGACGACCTGTGCGCCCGACAGTGCCAGTGATGATGCGGCAGCGAGCGCGGCGAATCCGCGCAGGACCTTCTTCAATGATTCCCCCCCAGGAAAGCGGTGGCCGGACGGCCAGGTGATGATGTGGACCAGCTACTGGAGTGGATTCTATATGAGCTTCAAGTAAATGGGGAGCGCGCTCTTGGTGGCCCGGACGCCGCTCGCCTACGGTGGGTGCAAGAGAACCCCCACCCCAGCACCGATGGAGGACCCATGACCGACCCGGGACATTACCCCCAGCAGCAGTACCCGCAACAGAACGCCCAGGGATACCCGGGAACCTACGCCTCCGGGTACGGGCAGCCCTACGCGCCACCACACCGCGGCATGAGCATCACCTCCCTGGTCCTGGGCCTGGTGTCGATCTTCTCCGGCTTCACCTTCATCGTTCCGATTGCCGGCCTGGTGTTCGGCTTCATTGGACTCCGGCGCGAACCGGCGGGCCGGGGCATGGCCATCGCCGGGGTGATCCTCAACGGAGTCATGCTCATCGGCTGGGTCCTGCTGATCGTCCTGGCCATCGTGATCTTCGGTTCGCTGGCAGCTGCCATGCAGCAGGATGGCTTCTACGCATGAGTCCCGGGCCCCGCAGGTCAGCACCGCTGCTGGTGTGGGGCCTGCTGGCCGCCGTGCTGATCGGCCCCCTGGCCATCCTGGCCGCAGTGGCTCTCGCCGTCTCGAGCATGACCGCCAGCTACTACGGGCTGCTGGACGGCCCGGGGCCCGGCGCCCTGGTGCTGCTGGCGCTCGGCGGCCTGCTGACCCTGGCCGGATGGATCGCCGTCATCATCGGGATCCACCGGCTCGCCTCCACCGTTGATGCGCTCGGAAGGCAGCCGGAGTACGGGATACTGGAGGCAGCACCCGCTTCGGCACCACCGCCACGAAAGGCAGCAGAATGAGCACGCTGAAGGAACAACTCCGCACCGACATGACAGCGCACATGAAGTCGGGCAACAAGCTCGCCCTCATGACGCTGCGCAACATCCTCGGTGAGATCAATACCCGGGAAAAGGGCGGAAAGACTCCGGTGGAGCTCGACGATGCGCAGGTGACCGCCCTGCTCCAGAAGGAAGCGGCCCGCCGCCGCGAGACCGCCCAGACCTATGCCGATGCCGACCAGTCCGAGCGGGCCGACCAAGAGAACGCGGAGGCCGAGTTCATCGAGTCGTACCTGCCAGCACCGTTGACCGAGGACGACGTCGTGGCCATCGTCGAAAAGGCCATCGCCGAACACACGGTGGACGGGGTGAAGCCGGGCATGCGCCAGATGGGGCAGGTCATGAAGTCGGTCACCGCGGAGGTCGCCGGACGCTTCGATGGCAAGGCGACCAGCTCCCTGGTCAAGGAGCGCCTGGCCTAGGCTCCCGGACCGCCGGCCCGTCGGGCTGCCTTCATCGGGAGCCCGAAGCGCCGGTGGCTGTAGATGATCAGCCCGATGGCGAACCCGGCGGAGCCCATGATCGAGATGGCGGTCCCCCACCCGCCGATCAGCCACCAGTCATCGGGCCACTGCCACCAGCCGGGAGTCGGCGGTCGCAGGCCCCAGACGAGTCCGCAGGCGAACAGCACCGCGGCCCCCAGCGAACTGGCCACGATCCGTGACCGGGTCTTCACTCCCTCGGCGGCCAGGTGGTAGGCGCGCGCCTTCACCGGATGCATGAGCTTTTCGGCCCACCGGTAACGCGTGGAGAGCACCGCCAGGCCCGCCACGATGCACAACAGCCCGGGCCCCGGCAACACCAGTGCCAACACCCCGACAACCAGCAGGAGCCAGCCGGCGATGTTCACCGCCAGCGGCTTGAGCCACACGTGCACGAATGAAGAAACCATTGGCCGCAGCATATCGGAACCAGACCGGTTGATGCCCGGAACCGATAACCTGTGGGCAGGACATCAGCGAGGGAAGGCAGCGCACATGGCCACCACCACCCAGCAGCCAACACCACCAGACGGACTGGTCCGCGGCGACGACGGCCTGCTGCGCCCGGCCTGGGCCGCCGACGGACTGATGCGCGAGTACTACGACACCGAGTGGGGCATGCCCGTACGGGACGAACAAGGGCTCTTCGAACGACTCAGCCTCGAGGCCTTCCAGTCCGGCCTGTCCTGGGCAACCATCCTGCGCAAGCGCGGGAACTTCAGGGCCGCCTTCGCCGGGTTCCACCCCGAGACCGTCGCCGCGTTCGGCGAGGACGACGTCGAACGCCTGCTCGCCGACGCCGGGATCATCCGCAACCGCGCCAAGATCCGCGCCACCATCAACAACGCGGCAGCCACCATCGCCCTGCGGGCCGAGGGAGGACTGCCGGAGTTCATCTGGTCCTTCCAACCGGAAGCCACCCCGGCGCCGACGACCATCGCCGAGGTCCCCACCACGTCGCCGGAATCCATCGCCCTGTCCAAGGCGCTGCGCAAGAAGGGGTTCTCCTTCGTCGGCCCCACCACCATGTTCGCGCTCATGGAGGCCGTCGGGATCGTGGACACCCACCTGGTCGACAGCCACCGGCGCGGCACCTCGGGCGTCTGGACATGAGCCAGCGGGACCCGCACCCCGAGTTGCCGGTCGACTCCGACACCGATTCCCTCGAGATCCCCCCGCGCACCACCCGCCGCCCACCGCGTCGGGGACCGCAGGGCCGGACCGCCGGCCGGCCGCTGCACCTCAGCCTGCCCCACGTGGGCCTGGTCCTGCTCGGCGGGGTCTTCGGCACGGCGGCCCGCGAGGGCCTCAGCCTGGCAGTCCCCGGCATCGGCGGGTTCCCCAGCACCATCCTGGCCATCAACCTCCTCGGGGCGTTCCTGCTCGGGCTGCTGCTGGAATCGCTGCTGCGGGCCGGGCACGACGACGGTGCCCGGCGCGCGCTGCGCCTGATGCTGGGCACGGGGTTCCTGGGCGGCTTCACCACCTACAGCACCTTCGCCGTCGACGTCGTCGAGCTGTGGGGTGTTCCCGGCATCGGCCTGGCCGACCCCGGGGCTGCAGTGCTCCTCCTGCTGGCCACCATCCTGGCCGGTGCCCTGGCCTCCTGGGCGGGCATCGCGCTGGCGGGCTGGCTGCGGCGAGCCAGGCCGGAGGGGACGGCATGAGCCCGCTGCTGTTCGTTGCCCTCTCGATCGCCGGCGGGTGCGGAGCCGCCCTGCGCTTCGTCGTCGACGGCCTGGTCAAGGCCCGCACCCGTGCCGCGTTCCCGGTGGGGACCTGGTTCATCAACGTCTCGGGATCGCTGGTGTTGGGCCTGCTGGCGGGGCTGACCCTGGCCTTCGTGACACCCCATCCGGTCTACGTCGTGGCGGGAACCGGGTTCCTCGGCGGCTACACGACGTTCAGCACGGCCAGCTTCGAGTCGGTTCGCCTGCTGCAGGAACGCCGCTATCTGGCAGCGCTGGCCAACGGCCCGGGCATGGCCGTGCTGTGTGTTGCGGCCGCGGCACTGGGCTATGGGGGCGGCTTGCTCGCCGGGTGACGACGGGTAGCATCGGGCGTATCGGCGTGGTGCACCACCCGCCCCGAACCGAGGAGGCAAAATGTCGGCCGGATTCTCCACCGGAGATCACGTGTCGTGGGATTCCGAGGCGGGCCGCGTCTCGGGGACCATCGTCAGGAAGCACACCCAGGACGTCGAGTACAAGGGCCACATGCGCCGGTGCAGCCCGGACGATCCGCAGTACGAGATCCGCAGCGACAAGACCGACCACGTGGCCATGCACAAGGGCTCGGCGCTGACCAGGACCAAGAAGAAGTAGCCCCGGTCAGCGCCGTCGTGCTCAGCTGTTGACGGCGATGGCGTCCTTCAACGCGGCGAGGATCAGTGCCACGGAGTCCTGGTTCGCGTTGGGGCCCATGAGCCCGATGCGCCAGACGGTGGAGGCGTACTGGCCGACGCCGCCACCGATCTCGATGGTGTAGCGCTCCAGCAGGTACTTGCGCACCGCGGCGGAATCGACGCCGTCGGGGACCTTGACCGTGGTCAGCTGCGGCAGCCGGTGTCCTTCGGCGGCGAACAGCTCCAGGCCCATCTCCTGCAGCCCCTCCTGCAGTGCCGTTCCCGCGGCGCGGTGGCGTTCGGTGACGGCGTCGAGCCCTTCGGCGAGGATCCTGTCGATGCCCGCCTCGAGGGAGGCGACCATGCCCACGGGAGCCGTGTGGTGGTAGGTGCGCTGCCCGCCGGAGCCGCCGGTGGTGTAGCCGCCCAGGAGTCCGAGGTCCAGGTACCAGGACTGCGGCTTCTGCACGCGCTGCTCGAACGCGCGATCCGAGATGGTGAAGGGCGCCAGGCCGGGGGCAACACCGATGCACTTCTGGGTGCCCGCGTAGCCGATGTCGATCCCCCACTCGTCGGCCAGCACCGGCATGCCGCCGATGGAGGTGACGGCGTCGGCGATCAACAGGGCATCATCCTTGATGGCACCCAAGGCAGCCATGTCGGAAAGGACCCCGGTGCTGGTCTCCGCGTGGACCGCGGCGATCACCTTCGGGTTCGGGTGTGCAGCGGCGACGCGTTCGGCGTCCACCGGGGTCCCATACTCGTGGTCCACGCGCACGACCTCGGCGCCAACGCGTGAGGCCACCTCGCACATGCGCTCGCCGAAGAGTCCGTTCACGGCGATGATGGCAACATCGCCGGGGGTGATGGTGTTGACGAAGGCGGCCTCCATGCCGGCCGATCCGGTGGCGCTCAACGGCAGGGTGCGGGCGTTCGCGGTCCCCCACAGGGTGCGCAGCCCGTCGCAGGTGCGGTCCATGCGGGCGATGAATTCGGGGTCCAGGTGGCCCAGCAGGGGCAGTCCCAACGCCGCGGTCGCCTCCGGGTACGGGTTGCAGGGGCCGGGGCCGAAGAGATGGCGGGTGGGGACGAGCTGCTGCATGGATACTCCCTGGGTTCGTTGGCGCGGGCACTGCCGCAGGAGGATGGGCTTCCGCACCCACCATAAGCACGAAGTGGGGCAGGGCGGAATCGGCGATTCACGACCTGGGCGCCCCCCGGTCATTGCCACGTCCGGCCCGCGATGCTGGGATGGTGGCATGAGCGAAGCCGTGAAGGGCCCGAAGTCGTACTTCCCCTCGATCGAGGCGAAGTACGGTCAACCTATTCAGCACTGGATGACGGTGCTGGATGAAGTGCAGGACAAGAAGCACCTGGAACAGGTCGCATGGCTGAAGACCGAGCACGGTTTCGGGCATGGGCATGCCAACGCCCTGGTCCACGTCTACCGCAGCGACCGGAAGTTGTAGCCGCCCCGGGAGCCCGACCGCGTTCCTTTACGGGCCGACGCCCCGCGGCTACGCTCGCGACATGACGGTAATGATCAGGACCATCCAGACGGCCGTTCCCCCGACGATCCTGCACCAGGACCAGGCACGTGATGTCTTCGCCGCCCAACCGGGCCTGACCCGCCTGGGCCAGCGGCTGATCGCCACCTCCTTCGATTCGGCCGCCATCTCCACCCGGCACACCGCGGTGCCGGAGATGACCCTGGACGAGCGGGTGGAGCACCCGGTGTTCTTCGACGCGGAGACCCGGCTGCTGCTCAGCCCGAGTACGAAGGTCCGCAACGAGGTCTTCGCCCGCGAGGCTGCCCCGTTGTTCATCGAATCCGCCCGGCGGGCCCTGCAGGCGTGCCCGGACCTCACGGCCGCCGATGTCACCCACGTCATTACAGTGTCCTGCACCGGTTTCTACAACCCGGGGCCGGACTACCAGATCGTCCGCGCCCTGGGTCTTAGCCCCTCGACCAAACGATCGCACTTCGGCTTCATGGGCTGCTATGCCGCCTTCCCGGCACTGCGCGCTGCCAAGAGCTTCTGCGAAGCCGAGCCAGACGCCGTCGTCCTGGTGGTGTGTGCGGAACTGTGCTCCCTACATGTGCGCAGTTCCAACGACCCCGACACGATCATGGGCTCCGCCCTGTTCGCCGACGGGGCCGCCGCGGCCATGGTCACCGCACGCCCGGGCGGAGACCAGGCGGGGCCGGGCCTGCAACTGGATTTCTTCGAGACGGTGCTGACCCCGGTGGGCGAGGATGCCATGGCCTGGAACATCGGCGACGAGGGATTCGAGATGGTGCTGGGCAGCTATGTCCCGCACATCATCGACGACCACATCGTCGGCGCCCTGGACCCCCTGTTGGCCCACGACCCCACGGTCCCGGACGACTATACGGACATCGAACACTGGGGGATCCATCCCGGCGGCCGGGCGATCCTGGACCGGGTGCAAAAGCGCCTGGGCCTCATCGACGAACAGCTGGCCCCGGCCCGCAGGGTCCTCCACGACTACGGCAACATGTCCAGTGCGACGGTGTTGTTCGTGCTCCGGGACATCCTCGCAGGCTGTGCCGCCCGGGCCGATGCCGCCGGCGAGCGCGTGTGCTCGATGGCGTTCGGCCCCGGCCTGACAGTTGAAACCTCCCTCATGACGCTGGTTCCCGGGGTCGCCGGCCGCTCCCCCCGGGCGGAGTCGGCGGTCGCGGCACCGACCCGCTAGGGATGCCGATGCTGCGTGCGGTGACCGCCGTGGAGGAGATGGACCGTCCCGACTGCGACCCGGTCCTCCTTCGGAGGACCTATGCCCAGTTCCCGCTGGTGAACACCCTTGTCTCCGGCTGGGGTGGGCTCTACCGCCAGCTGATCCGCCCCCGCCTTCCGACGCAGGGACCGGCCGGCATCCTGGACATTGGATGCGGCGGCGGGGACATCACCCTGGCCCTGGCCCGGTGGGCCCGGCGCGACGGTTTCGACATCCACGTCACCGGCATCGACCCCGACGACAGGGCGCAGCGCTTTGCTGCGGGGGCCCGCCTCCGCCACGGGGCACCCGACGTCGAATTCCGCCGGGCCACCAGTTCGGACCTGGTCGCTGCCGGTGAGCGCTTCGACGTCGTGGTGTCCAACCACGTGCTGCACCACCTCGGCGAGGCGGAACTCGATGGCCTGCTCGCCGATTCCGCGGCCTTGGCCCGCTCCCTCGCGGTGCACGCCGACATCCGGCGTTCGCGTGCAGCATTGCTGCTCTTCGGTGCCGCGACGCTGCCGCTGGCGGGCACCTCCTTCATCCGACGCGACGGGCTGACGTCGATCCGACGCAGCTACCTGCCGGAAGAACTCCGTGCCGTGGTGCCACCGGCGTGGCAGGTCATCGAACGCCGCCCGTTCAGGAACCTGCTGCTCCATCGCGTCGAGCCGTTGGCATGATCGACGTCCTCATCGCCGGCGGCGGCCCGTGCGGCCTGGCGCTGGCCTCGCTGCTGCTCGACGCCGGGTTCACGGTCCGGGTGCTGGAGGCCCGGCACTGCCCCGGCACGCATTCGCGGGCCATCGGCCTGCACCCTCCGGCCCTGGAGGTCCTCGATGCCGTCGGCGTCGGGGATGCCGCCGTCACGGCGGGGGTCCGCATCCGTGGCGGTGTGGGCCTGGCCGGCGGGAGGGAGATCGCCTCCCTGGATTTCGGGATCCTGCCCGGACCGCACCGCTACATCCTCTCCCTTCCCCAAGCGCAAACGGTCCGGCTCCTGGAGGACCGGGTGAAGGCGCTGGACGCCGGCGCCCTGCTGCGCGGTGCCCGGCTGGAGACCTACCGGCAGGACGAGGACGGGGTGCGGGTCGCCTTCACCACCGCCGACGCTTCAGCCGGCCCCGGCACCGGGGGCACCCGGCACACGCTGGGTGCGCGGTTCCTCATCGGCGCCGACGGGGTGGACTCGACAGTGCGCACACTGGCCGGCGAAGCCTTTGCCGGCGGCCGCTACCGCGACCGGTACGTCATGGGCGACTACCCCGACGGCACGGGGTTTGGGGCCACCGCTGCCTTGGTCCTGCACCGGGAAGGCATCGTCGAGTCCTTCCCGCTGCCCGATGGCCTGCGGCGTTGGGTGGCGTGGCGGCTGCCACGGGAGCCGGTGGACCTGCCCGGACTGGTGCTGCGGCGTACCGGGCATGTACTCGCCCGCGAGGCGGCCGAGGGACCGGGCAACTTCCGCTGCTCCCGACGCAGCGTGCGTTCCATGGCCAGCGGCCGCGTGTTCCTCATCGGCGATGCGGCGCACGAGGTCAGTCCCATCGGCGGCCAGGGCATGGCGCTGGGGTTGATGGATGCCGCCGCCCTGGCACCGCTGCTGGCTCGTACCCTCCGGGGCGACGCCGGCGACATGTCCCGGGCTGCTTTCGCCGCCTTCTCCACGACACGGTTGCGCGCGGCGGCCCGGGCCGGACGCCAGGCCCACCTGAACATGATGCTCGGCCGTCCGTTGCCACCGGCGGTGGACCGGCTGCGCGGTCGGGGCCTTTCGGCACTGTCCGGGCGCCGCGCCCTGCTGGATATCGTGGCGCACCGGTTCACGATGAGCCGCGGCTTCAGCTGAGGCGGCAGCCGCTCACCCCTCGGCCGCCTCGTCGTCGGGCGGGTAGAGGATCCCGGTGCCCTGGACGCGGGCGAAGGACGTGAGCGTATGTGGCTTCGCCTGCTTGACGCTGAAGATGTCAAGCACCTCGAAGCCCCGCACCAGCAGGGCATCGCCGACCATGGAGCGATGGCATCTCCACGGGACCGCTTCGGCGCACATGATCGCGACGGTCTCCGCCTCGGCGTACTGCGTGAGCTCGTCCATGCCCTGGGCAAAGGAGTCGGTCTGCATGTAGTCCGCGTAGCCGCGGAAGGACGTGTTCCGCCACCCCGTGTTGGGCGAGTCCTTGGTGGTGTGCCGGAGGCCGCCCAGGGCCTCGATGCGCGTGTAGCCGAGTCCATGTCCCGCCAGGTTCCCCGGCAGCTGGTCGATGCCGAATTGCGGGTTGTGCCGTGATTTGGGCACGGTGCGGATGTCGATGATCCGCTGGACGCCATGGGCGGTGAGCAACTGGGCAAACTCATCCAGCGGATGCGTCGAGTGCCCCACCGTATAGACGGTCGTGGGCGGGGTGGGGCTTGGGCTGTCATCCATGCCTCCAGCATGCCAACCAACCAGCGGTGGCGAAAGCCGGACCCGGCAAGACTCGAATTTCAAACTCTTGACGCTCGTCACATTTTAGATATCCTTGGTGCATGAGCTGCCCTTACTCCCAAGATCCCTCCGGTACGCCCGGAACCGGTCCCGGCAGCGCCCACCACACCACCGAGCACGATCCCGAGCCGGCGCCCGGCGCCACGGCAGGCGTCCGCGACATCGAGGAAACGGTCCGCACCGACTTCCGCAACGAGATGTCCTACGGCGGGTACCTCGACCTGGAGCGCGTCCTGCACGCCCAGCACCCCCACAGCAACCCCGAGCACCATGACGAGATGCTCTTCATCATCCAGCACCAGACCAGCGAGCTCTGGCTGAAGCTGGTCCTGCACGAACTCACCGAGGCACGGCGCCTGATGGACGCCGACGACCTGGGCAAGGCACTGAAATGCCTGGCACGGGTGAAACACATCCAGAAGATCCTCACCGACCAGTGGTCCGTGCTGGCGACCCTGACACCTCGTGAATACGCCCAGTTCCGTGGGTCCCTCGGTTCCGCTTCCGGCTTCCAGTCCTGGCAGTACCGTGCCGTGGAATTCATCCTGGGCAACAAGCACCGCGGCATGCTCAAGGTCTTCGAATCCCACCCGGAGGCACATTCCATGCTGGCCCGGCTCCTCGAGGAACCGACCGTCTACGATGCGTTCCTGGCGGCACTGGCCCGCGCCGGATACGACATCCCCGCATCGATCCTGCACCGTGATTTCTCCAGCCCCTGGGTCCTGCAGGAGGAACTCATCCCGGTGTTCAAGAAGATCTACGAATCCGAGGACACCGTGTGGTCCTTCTACCAGGCCTGCGAGGACCTGGTGGACCTGGAGGACAACTTCCAGTCCTGGCGGTTCCGCCACCTGCGCACCGTCCAGCGCACCATCGGCTTCAAACGCGGAACCGGCGGCTCCTCGGGCGTCGACTTCCTCAAGCGGGCCCTGGACCTGACCTTCTTCCCCGAGCTCTACGCCGTCCGCACCGAAATCGGCAACTAGCCCGAAAGGCGCCCTTTCATGACTACTGTGCCCCCCACCAGCACCGAGCTGGATGCCGCCGACCCGTTGGCCGCCTACCGCGACCGCTTCCTGGTCCCCGAGCACGATCCGGCCCACCCGCTCGTCGCCTACCTGGACGGCAACTCGCTGGGACGCCCGCTGACCGCCACGGCCGAACGCCTGGCCACCTTCGTGCGCACCGATTGGGGAGCCGGGCTGATCCGCAGTTGGGGTGAGCAGTGGATGGATGAGCCGACGGTGCTCGGGGACCGCCTCGGCCAGGTGGTCCTGGGGGCCGCGCCCGGCCAGACGCTCGTCGGGGATTCGACGTCGGTGCTGCTCTACAAGGCACTGCGCGCCGCACTGGACCACCAACAGGCAGTCGATCCGTCGCGCAACGAGATCGTCATCGACGCCGGCAACTTCCCCACCGACCGGTTCATCGTCGAGGGCATTGCCGCCGAACGCGGCGCCACGCTGCGCTGGATCACCCCCGAGACGCAGGCCGGAGTGGGCACCGCGGACCTGGAGCCGGTCCTGACGGCAAACACCGCCGTCGTGCTCTTGAGCCACGTCGCCTACCGCTCCGGCTACCTGGCCGATGCGCAGGCCATCACCGCCCAGGTGAAGGCCGCCGGGGCCCTGATGGTCTGGGATCTGTGCCATTCCGTCGGTTCGGTTCCGTTGCAGCTGGACGACTGGGGCGTGGATCTGGCCGTGGGGTGCACCTACAAGTACCTCAACGGTGGCCCCGGCTCCCCCGCCCTGGCCTACGTGCGCTCCGAGCTGCAGTCCAGCCTGCGCCAGCCGATCTGGGGGTGGATGGGGGCGTCCGACCCCTTCGGCATGAGCGCACAGTACGAGCCGGCGGCCAACATCCGCCGATTCATCACCGGCACCCCGCCCATCCTGGCGATGCAACCGCTCAAGGACATGGTCGAACTGATCGCCGAGGCCGGCATGGACGCCGTGCGGGCCAAGTCGATCGCCCTGACCGAGCACGCGATCCGGCTGGTCGACGAGCGCCTGGTCCCGCTCGGCGCCCGGCTCGCCAGCCCCCGCGATCCGGCCAGGCGTGGCTCGCATGTCACCGTGGACCACGACAGGTTCGCCGAGGTGACGCAGCGGCTGTGGGACCTGGGGGTCATCCCCGACTTCCGTCCGCCGAACGGGCTGCGCATCGGCCTGTCGCCGCTGAGCACCAGCTTCGCCGAACTCGAGGCGGGCATCGACGCCATCGCCACCACTCTGGCCGAGATGGAGTGAGTGCCGTCCTCGACGACATGGACTCCCGCCCCGGGAGCACCACGTCGCTGCTGCGCACCATCATCGGGCTGTACCTGCGCCAGGCGGGCGGTTGGATGTCATCGGCCGAGCTGGTCACCCTCATGGAAGCTGTGGGCGTGACGGCGCCCCTGACGCGCACCGCGCTGACGCGGATGCGCAAGAAGGGCGTGCTGGATGCCCGGACGCGCGAGGGCTCCTCGGGGTATGCCGTGGGGGAACGGGCCCGGCACATGCTCGAACGCGGTGACCGCAGGATCCACCAGCCCCGTTCCATGGGGGCGGGCGATGCGTGGTGCCTGGTCACCTTCACCATCCCCGAGTCCGAACGCGGGCTCCGGCACCAGCTGCGCCGTCGGCTGCACTGGATCGGCTGCGGGACGGTGGGGCCAGGCCTGTGGATCTGCCCCGACTATCTGCGCACGGAAGCCGAGGAGATCCTCGAGGACCTGGGGCTACGTGGTGCCGCGGTGCTGTTCGTCACGGACACCCCGTTGGTGCAGGGCGCGCTGCGCGACGCGGTTGCCGGCTGGTGGGACCTGGACGAGCTGGCGGGGCTGCATCGCGGGTTCCTCGCCGGCCAGGAGGCCGTCTCCGGGGAACCGCCGGCCGACGGGGCCGCCGCCTTTGCCACCTATGTCAGGTGCATCGACAGCTGGCGCATCATCCCCTACGTGGATCCCGGCCTGCCGCGGCACTGCCTGCCTGCCGACTGGCCCGGGGTGGCCAGCAGTTCCCGTTTCCTGGCCCTGCGCGACGCCTACCGTCCGGCGGCGCTGGCCTTTGTCGAGTCGGTCACCGGGGGCGCCGGGGGGCGGTGAACCTGCCCGGCAACGCAAACAACGGCGGTCCACCTTTGGGGGGAAAGGTGAACCGCCGCTGCTTTCATGCGGGAGCGGGGCTCCCGCAGCTTGTGGTTCCGGAGCTGGGCTCCGGGGCCGGCCAGCTTACTTGGTCGGCAGGTCGAGGGTCTGGCCCACGAAGATCAGGTTCGCGTCCTGCACCGTGTCGGTGTTCAGCGAGTAGAGCGCCTTCCAGCTGTCCAGGCCCTGGGACTGGGCGATCTTGGCCAGCGTGTCGCCGGACTTGACCGTGTAGTCCTTGCCCGAGTCGGTGGCCTTGACGGTGGCAACGTGCTTGCCCGTCGACTTGACCGACTGCTGCGGGGCGGCCTTCTGGACCGGGGCCTCGGAGCGGTGCTTCGGGGCTGCCTTGTAGGTCTTCTGCGGAGCCTCGTAGGACTTCTTGGCGACCTTCTGCGGTGCCTGCTTCTCCACCGGCTTCACCGAGGAGGAGGTCGAGGCGATCGATCCGCTCTTGCCGGAGAGTCCCAGCTTGGCGGAGCAGGCCGGCCAGGCGCCCCAGCCCTGGGTAGCCAGGACCTTTTCGGCGACGGCGATCTGCTGCGACTTGCTGGCGTTGGCCGCGCTGCCCGAGCCGCCGAAGGCGTTCCAGGTCTGCTGGCTGAACTGCAGGCCGCCGTAGTAGCCGTTGCCCGTGTTGATGGACCAGTTACCGCTGGACTCGCAGTTGGCGAGTGCGTCCCAGGTCCCGGTCGAGGCTGCGGAGGCGGGAGCTGCTCCGATGCCTGCTGCCACGCCGGCCAGGGCCAGTGCGGCTACGCCGCTGCTCGCGCCGATGCGGGAAAACTTCGAAAACTTCTTGTTCTGCTGCTGGATCACATTTCTCCAGGGGCCACCTGTTCGCTCTGACCGTCCCCGGCCTTCACTGCGCGATCGTCCGGCGTCGATGTCGACTCCAAGTTTTGTGGGCAGCCGGGTGGACGATCCAAGAGGTACCCGGGTGCAATGTCGTTTTGCACTACCCCGAACGGCGAGGCGTTATCAAAACGTGACTTGATAACGGTAACCGCACAACGGGGGTCCACGTCAACTCACGGCGTGGCATCCGCGGGGTTTCCACAAAAAGTTGACAAGACAAAAGCCCGGAATTCCGGGGCAGGATCGCCGTTATTCGGCTTTCCTGTGAGTCTCACCGCCCACCCCTCACAGGTTTCAGACACGCCCCAGGAGCACCACATCGTGCCTGGATCGGCCGTTACCGTCCCGCGGCAGCCCCTCCCTGGTAACGATTCGTGACCTTCAGGTTCGTCCCAGCACGTGGCGCAGGGCCGAGGCGAGGTCCGGGTGCCTGAACCCGTAGCCCAGCTCCTCGGCACGGAGCGAGGAGACCTGCTGGTCCGCCCGGACGAGCTCGCGGGCACCCTGGCGGCCCAGCAGCAGGGCGGGGCCGGCGGCGGGAACCCTCAGCCGCGCCGGCCGATCCAGCACCTCGGCCAGGGTCCGCGCATACCCGTCTCCGTCGACCGGATAGGGGGCCACGGCGTTGAGCGCCCCGTCCACATGGTCATCCAGGGCCGCCTGGGCGAAGATCCCCACGACGTCGTCGATGCCGATCCAGCTTTGCATCCCGGCGCCGGCCAGCGGCCCGCCCACGCCCGCCATGAACAACGGCAGCATCCGCTGCAGCGCCCCGCCGGCCGGTGTCTGCACGATGCCGGTGCGGATGCGTGCCACCCGGACCCCGGAGCGTTCCGCCGGAGCGCACGAGGCTTCCCACGCGGCGCAGGCATCGGCGAGGAAGTCGGTGCCCGGTGGGCAGTCCTCGGTCAATTCCCGTCCAGCGCCGGGCCGGCGGGACGCCGGGGAGGCGCCGTAGTAGCCGATGGCGGATCCGCAGACGAGGGCCCGCTGGCGCCCATCGGCCGACAGCCCGGCCAGGGTGCGGGCGATCAGGGAGGTCCCTGCGGTGCGTGAGGACATGATGCGCTGCCGGTTCGCCGGGGTGAACCGGCCGCCGATCGGATGCCCGGCCAGGTGGACGACGACGTCGCATCCGGCCAGAGCCGCCTCATCGATCCTGGCGGCATCGGGGTCCCAGGAGATCTCGTCCGGGGCGGTGGCAGGTCGGCGGACCAGGCGCAGGACCTCATGGCCGCCACCGAGCAGCAGGGCGCGCAGCTGGGTGCCGATCAGCCCCGAGGAGCCGCTGATGGCGATGCGCAGGGGCCGGGCGGTGCCGTGGCGCGAGTGGAAGAGCAGGTCGCCGATGAGCTGGCGCTCCCGGTATTCGAACATGCGCTGCAGTTCCGCCGCGAAACGGTCCTCGCCCCAGTTCGAGAGCCACCCCAGCGGCCGGGACGCAGCAGCCGGCAACGGCAGGGTGTAGGTGACGGAGTCGCGCATGATGGTGCCATCGCCGTCGTCCTCGAAGAGGTGGTCATGGGACCAGGAGGTGAGCGGTCCGGAATCCATGACATCGGTGAACCCCCGCCCCGGCACGAGGCCGACATGGCGGGCCCTCCACGGAACCTCGGCGCGCACCCAACCGGGCAGGTGCAGCGTCCCGGCGACGGAACCGAGGGCCGGTCCCACGCCCAGCCCCAGGCCGCCGGGGGCACCGATGCCCAGTTCGGCCGTCGAACCGATCTGCAGCCCGTGGTCCGGTTCCCGGCGGACGCTGCCGGAAAAGGGGGGATTCAGCCGCACCAGCGCGCCGGGGCGGGAAAACCACCGGAAGACGTCTTCGCGGGGAAAGGGCAGGCTGGTGGTGAATTCGAACTGGGCCATGGATACCTCCGTTGACGAGGCTACGCGAGGCCGCTGGCGTGCGCCAAGCCTCCGGAACCGGGTGGGTTCGGCCGTTACAGGACCGCCCCGCCGAGGGAGGCCAGCGACCAGTACGCGCACCCGCCGATGACCACGGCGAATCCGGCCAGCCAGAGGACCGCTGGGACTCCGGTGGCGCGGGCGAGGATGTAGGCATCCGAGCTCTCCAGCCCGCGACGCCGGGTGTGCACTGCAGTGACCTTGAACCAGTCCTTGACGGAACCGACCACGAGTCCGATGCCCAGGCAGACCACCACGTAGGCGGCGACCTCGCGGTCGGTGAACAACACCAGCAACTGGGCCAGCACGGCACAGCCGACGGCGATCAGGATGCCGATGAGGTTGCGGATGAACAACAGGGCCACGAGCAGCAACAATGCCCCCAGCGACAGTGCGGCACCGGCCCACCCCGAGCAGGCGGCCCAGATCATGGCGGCACCGGCGACCGCCGGGGCGGGGTAGCCCCAGAAGCCCGACCAGGCCGCTCCCCCGCGGCCGCGCCCGATGCTCACCGTTTCGCCCGAGTGGTTCAGGTTCAGCCGGATGCCGCTGACCACCCGCCCGGTCATCAGGGCCGCCAGGGCGTGTCCGAGTTCGTGCACGAAGGTCACGTAGAGGCCGAACCAGCGCCAAGTGGCCCAGGGGACGGACACGGCGATGGCCGCTGCGATGATCAGCACCAGCGTCAGGGCCTCGGCGTGCAACGACGGTCCTCGGCTGAAACCGATCAGGAGGGCCTGCCACCAGGAATCGATGGAAATCTGCTTGAACATGGCTTCGAGGCTAGGGCACCGGCCTGTGAATGGGCCCGGCCGGCAATTGTCACACGATTGTCATGTTGTGGTGCTCCCTCCGGGCCAGTGGATCCCTACGCTGGAGTAGACACCGCTTTTTCCAGGAGTAACCCGTGCCCGATTCCGCCACTTGCACCCCACACCGCCCCTCGCTCATCAGGCGATGGGCCGCCCGTCCGCGCCGCGTGCTGGCCGCGGGGATCGTCGCGCTGGCCCTGGTGGCAGGAGCCGTCTACCTCGGAGGGCAGAACCAGCAGGCGCCCCTGACCTCTGACGGGTTCCCGATGGCACAGCCGATGGCCATCGCCGCCGGCTCGCACGCCCTGCGGTTCGCCGTGGTGGGCGATTCGATCACTGCAGACCATGCCTATCCGGACCAGGTGGCACGCCGCATTGTCGGCGAACGCTCCTGGGTGGCCTTTGCGCAGCAGCCCGGAACGGCGTTCGCCGGCGGGTGGGCCCGCGGTGGGGCCACCACGGGGCAGATGCTCGCCGGCTTCACGCCCGTTCCCGCCGACGTGCTGGTGGTGATCGCCGGCACCAACGACATCCGGGCCGGCGTCCCGTTCGAGCAGATCGGGCAGAACCTGCGCGCCATCGTCGACCTCGCCGACGTCCCCCGGGTCATCGTCTCCTCGGTCCCGCCGCGCAACGAATTCCGCGAGCGGACCCTGCAGTACAACGCCTGGCTCAAGCACTTCGTCACCACCCAGGGGTGGGGGTGGATCGACGGCTCCCGCGGGCTGCGGGACCACGAGGATCCCAGCCGGTATGCCGCTGGGCTGACCTACGACGGCACGCACCCGTCCCGGGCCGGGGCCCAGATCCTCGGCTCCGCCGTCCTGGCCGCGCTGGGGACCCAGCCAACGGCGCAGGATACGGTGCCCGCGCTGCCGTAGGCGCTACTGCATGGACTCGAGTTCGCGGCCCTTCGTCTCCTGCACGAAGCGGAAGACGAAGAAGAACGAGAGCAGGGCAAAGAGGGCATAGAGCCCGTAGGCCAGCACCAGGCTGATCTCCGAGAGCGTCGGGAAGGTCGTGGTGATCAGGAAGTTCGCCAGCCATTGGGCGGCCGCCGCCACCGACAGGGCCACGGCGCGCATCTTGTTGGAGAACATCTCCCCCAGCAGGACCCAGACGACCGGCCCCCAGGTGGCGCCGAAGGCGACCACGAAGACGTTGGCGGCGATCAGCGCGATGACGCCCCACGGCTGCGGCAGGGACACCTGGTCGCCGCTGCCGTTGGCCTGGCTGAAGGCGACGGCCATCACGCCCAGGGCGATGGTCATGCCGGCCGAACCCCAGAGCAGCAGGGGCTTGCGTCCGATCTTGTCGACCAGGGCGATGGCGATGATGGTCACCAGGATGTTGGTCACCGAGGTGATCACCGTGATGGTGAAGGAATCGGATTCGGTGAAGCCCACTGACAGCCAGAGGCTGGTCGAGTAGTAGAAGATCACGTTGATGCCGACGAATTGCTGGAAGACCGAGAGCAGGATGCCGACCCAGACGATGGGCAGCAGCCAGCCCTTGCCCCCGACGAGGTTGCGCAGTCCCTGGTTCTTCTCGGTGCTGATGGTGGACTTGATCGAGGCGATCTTCTCGTCGACCTCGTCGCGGCTCTTGAGCCCGACGACTTCGTGCAGGACCTTCGCCGCCTTGGCCAGCTGGCCGCGGGCGACGAGGTAGCGCGGGGATTCGGGGATCTGCCAGGCCAACACCCCGTAGATCACTGCCGGAACGATGCCGGTGAGGAACATCCACCGCCACGCGGACAGGCCCAGCCACCCCTGTTCGGTGGCTCCACCGGAGCTGGTGGCGATGAAGGCGTCGGAGAGCAATGCGACGAAGATGCCCAGGACGATGGCCATCTGCTGCAGGGAGGCCAGCCGGCCACGGCTGTGGGCCGGGGCGACTTCGGCGATGTAGGCCGGGGCCAGCACGGAGGCCATGCCCACGCCGAGGCCGCCGATGAAGCGCCAGATGATCAGGTCCACCGCGCTGAAGGCGAAGCCGGATCCCGCGGCGGAGATCGTGAACAGGGCGGCGGCGACCAGCATGGCGCGCACGCGGCCCTGCTTGTCGGCGAAGGGCCCGGCAAACCAGGCACCGATCATGGCACCGAGCAGCGCGCAGGAGACGGTGAAGCCCAGGACCACCCCGCTGAGGCCGAACTGCGCGGCGATGGCATCGACGGCACCGTTGATCACGGCGGAGTCGAATCCGAAGAGGAACCCACCCAAGGCGGCGACGATGGAGACCATCACCACTTTGGTGGGTGTCGAGTCATGTTCAATAATGGCGCTCATGCCCGCCATCGTACGCCCGACGGCCGCCGCAAAGGTAGGCGCGGAGTAGGCTGACTAGCACCAATACACAGGAGAACCATGAGCTCGATTTCCATCGCAGCATTGACCACAGCAGGCCTCATCGGCGGCTTCCAGACCGCCAGGTCCACCGGAAACCGGCCGTTGGGCGGTGCCGTCCTGGCCGCCGCGGGGGCCGCTGCCTTCGCCTCCTGCCGGCGCGACGCCGGCTCCGGGCGTGCCGCCGTGCTCACCACCACCTACTTGGTGGGGTTCGGCGCATCCCACCCGCTGGCCCGGAAGATCGGCGCCTGGCCCGCCGTCTACACGGTGACCGGTGCCACGGCCCTGCTGGCCCTGGTGCTGGGCCGGCGCCGCTAGCCGCCGGCCGGACGGCGCCTGGCCCGCGGGACGATCATCGGTGTCCCGGTGGCCGGGTCCTCGATGACCAGGCACTGAAGCCCGAAGACCTCCCGGACCAGCTCCGCGGTGACGATGTCCGCCGGTGGCCCCTGGGCGACGATTCGGCCGTCCTTCATGGCGATCAGGTGCGTGGCATAGCGGGCAGCATGGTTGAGGTCGTGCAGCACGGCGATCAGCGTGTTGCCCGTCTCGTGCAGGTCGGCGAAGAGGTCCAGCAGCTCGATCTGGTGGGCGATGTCCAGGAACGTGGTGGGCTCGTCGAGCAGCAGGATCGGGGTCTCCTGGGCCAGGGCCATGGCCGCCCAGACGCGTTGGCGCTGGCCCCCGGAGAGCTCGTCGACCTGCCGGTCGCGCAGGTCCGAGATGTTCGTGGCCTCCATCGCCGACTGCACGGCGGCCTCGTCGGCTGCGCTCCATTGCCGGATGAGTCCCTGGTGGGGATACCTGCCGCGGGCGACCAGGTCCACCACGGTGATCGCGTCGGGGGCCATCGAACTCTGCGGCAGCAGCCCCACGATCCGTGCGGCTTCCTTGGCCTTGTAGGAGGCAATGGCCTTCCCGTCGAGCAACACCTGCCCGGCCGCCGGCCGCAGCAGCCGCGAGAGGGCGCGCAGCAGGGTGGACTTCCCGCAGGCGTTGGGCCCGACGATGACCGTGAAGGAACGGTCCGGGATTCCCACCGTGAGGTTTTCCGAGATGACCCGGCGGTCGTAGGCCAGGGTGAGGTCCTCGGCATGCAGCCGCGGGGGTGTGCCGGTGCCCTCGGGTGCCGGCGGTAGCTGGGGGGTCATATGGCTCATAGGTGCTTCCGTGCTTCGTGGATCAGGAGGGCGACGAGGTAGATCCCGCCGAGGACGACCGTGACGACGCCCACCGGCACCGACCCCGGCATCAGGTGTTGGGCGAGAAGGTCGGCGGCCAGCAGCAGCAGCGCCCCGGTCAGGGCGGAGGCGCCCAACGGGATGCCGGCCCCGCGGACCAGGCGGCGGGCGATCTGCGGGGCCGCCAGCGCGACGAATGCGATGGGGCCGGTGATGGCCGTGACGGTGGCGATGAGCCCGACGCCGACCACCAGGATCGCCAGCCGTGCCGGTTCGGCGGCCACCCCGTGGGCGTGGGCGGCATCATCACCGAGCTCGAGTTGGCGCAGTGGGCGCACGACGGCGAAGGTGGCCACCCCGAGCACCGCCAGCGGGATCAGCGCGAAGGCCGCCTCGCTCCAGCCGACCAGCGACAGGGACCCGGCACCCCAGATCGAGGCGGCCATGGCCACCTCGGTTTGGGCGCGCAGCAGCAGGTAGGTGTTCACCGAGTTGAGCAGGGCGGTCACCGCGATCCCCACGATGATCAGCCGGAAGCCCTGCACCCCGCCGCGCCAGGCCAGCAGGTACACGACCAGGGCGGTGGCCAGGCCACCGACGAGTGCGCCGGCGGTTTCGGCCACGAGGTTGCTGCCGATCACCGTGATGGAGATGATCGCCCCGGTGTAGGCGCCGGTGGAGAAGCCGATGATGTCAGGGGAACCCAGGGGGTTGCGGGTCATTGTCTGGAACAAGGCACCGGAGACGCCCAGTGCTGCGCCGAACGCCACGGCGGCCACCACCCGCGGCATCCGCCATTCGAGCACGATCTTGCTGGCGAATCCCTGGTCGCTGAAAAGTGCGCTGAGAACCTGGCCGGGGTTCAACGGGTAGTCCCCCAGGCCCAGCCCGACCAGTGCCAGCAGCACCACGGCCACCGCCAGGACGGCGCCGATGAGCAAGGGGCGGCGCGGGATCCGCAGGGAGCCCCCGGGGACGGGCAGCTGCAGGTACCGGGAGCGGGGGGCCACGGCGGGCACCCGGGGTGCGGGAGCCGTCCTCACAGCTGGCTCACCCTGGCCCGGCGGACCAGCACGACGAGCACGGGGGCGCCGATGACCGCGGTGACGATCCCGACCTGCAGTTCTCCGGGGCGCATCACCACCCGGCCCAGCACGTCGGCGGCCAGCAGCAGCACGGGGGCCAGCAGCGCGCTGAACGCGATGATCCAGCGCTGGTCCGGCCCCACGATCCAGCGGGCCACGTGCGGGATCATCAACCCGACGAAGGCGATGGGTCCGGCCATGGCGGTGGCGGCCCCGGCCAGCAGGGTGACGGCCAGCAGCGCGAGCACGCGGGTGCGCATCACCCGGGCGCCGAGCGAGCGGGCCAGGTCATCTCCCAGCGCGACGGCGTTCAACGACCGGCCCAGCCCCAGCGCCAGGAGCAGCCCGACGGCCAGGAAGGGCCCCGCCGTCGTGATCGGGTCCCAGCCGCGGTCGGCCAGCGATCCCGCCTCCCAGGCGCGCATGGCGTTGTAGCCGCGGGGGTTGGCCAGCACCAGTGCGGAGGTGAACCCGGCCAGGACGGCGCCGATGGCGACACCGGCCAACGTGATCCGTGCCGGGCTGACCGACCCGCGGACCCCGGAGCCGATGAGGTAGACGACGACGGTGGCCACCAGGGCGCCGGCGAAGGCGAACCAGATGTAGCCCAGCGGTGCCGTGATGCCCAGGACCCCGACGCCGAGGGCGACGGCGAACGCGGCCCCGGCGTTGACCCCCAGGATGCCGGGGTCGGCCAGCGGGTTGCGGGTCACTGCCTGGATGAGGGCGCCGGCGACGCCGAGCCCGGCACCGACGAGCACGCCCAGCACGGTGCGCGGCAGGCGCAGGGTCAGCACCACGGAGGCATCGTCCCCGCCACCGGTTCCGGCCAGCGCCGCCGCGACGGTGTGCAGCGAGATCTGCCGGGTCCCCACCACCAGGCTCAGCACGACGACGATGCCCAGGCCGGCGAGCGCCGCGGCGCAGCCCCAGAACCTGCGCGACGCCAGCCCCGCGGGTGCCGGGCCTGCCGGTGTGCCGGGGCGCTGCGGGGCGTCCGGCGGCCTCCGGTCCGGGATAGCAGATTCAACAGTCACCTAATGAGTTTAGGCTATCCTTGCCTCGTGCCTGGCGACCGCTTCCGGTCGACCCCGGCTTCCACCGACAGCTCGCCCGTCCGGGATCGAAACCGGACGCAGAAAGGCCCGCCCCATGAGGTTGTTCCGCACGTCCCTTGCCCTGATCGCGGCCGCCGCCCTGGCCCTGACGGGATGTTCTGCAGGATCCCCCGGCTCCGGCGAGACGCCGGCATCATCCGCCCCGTCCTCCGGCACGTTCCCGCAGAGCGTCGACACCGCGTTCGGCGCCGTTCAGATCGAGAAGGCCCCGCAACGCGTGGTCGCCCTGGGCTGGGGTGATGCCGAGACCGCGCTGGCGCTGGGCGTCCAGCCGGTGGGGGCCTCCGACTGGCTCGGCTTCGGCGGCGAGGGCGTGGGCCCGTGGGCGAAAGGGCTCTACGACCAGGCACCGCAGCTCATCGACACGCTGGAACCGTCCTATGAGGCGATCGCCGCCCTGCATCCGGATCTGATCCTTGACGTGCGCGGCAGCGGGGACAAGGACCGCCACGACCGGCTCGCCGAGATCGCCACGACGGTGTCGATCCCGCAGGGTGGGGAGAACTACCTGACCGGGATGGAGGAGCAGACCCGGATGATCTCCACCGCCCTGGGCGTGCCGGAGAAGGGCGACGCCCTGATCCAGCGGGTCGACGAGGCCTACCAGAAGGCCGCAGCGGCCCATCCGCAGTGGAAGGGCAAGACGGTCTCGGCGGCGACGAAGACCAGCGAGGGCTGGGGCGCCTACATCGCCGGCGGTGGCCGGGTCGAGACTCTGGAACGCTACGGATTCACGCAGAACCCGGCGATCGCGAAGCTGCCGGTGAACTCCGGCGGGTTCTCGGTGGACATCTCCAGCGAAAAGCTCGACGTCCTGGACGCCGACCTCGTCGTGGCCTTCCCGATCTTCCTGGAGGCCACCGCGATCACCCAGGACCCGCAGTTCAAGAAGCTCAAGACGGTCAAGGAAGGCCACGCGGTGGTGATCGACGGGGACATCTCCGACGCATACTCGGCGAACTCGCCGCTGGCGGCCCTCTACACGGTCAAGCACCTGACCCCGCTGCTGGAAAAGGCGCTGCCGGCGAAGTAGCCCGGCCGGTGGTACCCCGGGCGGCGGCTCCGTTCCCCAACGAGCCGCCGCCCGGGCCACCCCCCGAGGCCGCGACACTCCCGTCGTCGTTCGCGCCCGGGAAACGGTGGTGGAACCCCGGCACGCGGCGGCGTCCAATCCCGCAGTGCCCGCCTGCCGATGCAAGCGGAGGAGCTGCGGGGCGCATCGCGATTATTCGACCGTATTGCATAACAGCTGCGAGCGCCATGGATAGTCCTCCCCATCCCCCGGCGGGACCCCGGCCGCCGGCCCGTTACTGTGGCAGTATGCAATCCCCGATCGAGAGCTACCTGCGCCGGCTGCACACCGAACTGTCCGAGCTGCGCGAGGGCACCGCCTACCAGGGCATTCCTGCCATGGCCGGTGCCGATCCCGATGACTTCGCCATCTGCCTGGCCACCGTGGACGGCTACGTCTACGAGGTCGGCAACGCCGACACCGAGTTCGCGATCCAGTCGGTCTCCAAGCCGTTCACCTACGGGCTGGCGCTGGAGGACCTGGGGCCGGAGGTGGTGGACGAGAAGATCGACGTGGAGCCCTCCGGCGATGCCTTCAACGAGATCTCCCTCGCCGCCGGATCCGGGCGCCCGGCGAACGCGATGATCAACGCCGGCGCCATCGCCGCCACCTCGCTGATCAAGGGCTCCGGCGGGCGCAAGGGCTTCGACAGGATCCTGTCCACCTACTCCGACTTCGCCGGCCGCCAGCTCTCGGTGCGTGAATCGATCTACCGTTCCGAGGTGCGCACCGGGCACCGCAACCGGGCGTTGGCCAACCTGTTGCGCAGCTTCAACATCATCGAACAGGACCCCGAGGCGGGGCTGCGCAACTACTTCCGCCAATGTTCGGTCATGGTCAACGCCCGGGACCTGGCCCTGATGGCCGCCACGCTGGCCAACGGCGGCACCCACCCGGTGACCGGCAAGCAGGTCATGGGCATCGACGCGATCCAGCGGGTGCTCTCGGTGATGATGACCTGTGGCATGTACGACGACGCCGGCTCGTGGACCAGCACCGTGGGCATGCCCGCCAAATCCGGGGTCGGCGGCGGGCTGCTCGCCGTGCTGCCGGGCCAGCTGGGCCTGGCCGTCTACTCGCCGCCGCTGAACGACCACGGCTCTTCCGTGCGCGGGGTGGCCGCCTCCGAACGCATGGCTGCCGACATGGAACTGCACTTCGTGCGGGCCGCGCGCATGGGCCGTTCGGTCATCCGCGAAAGCTACGACCTCACCGAGGCGCCCTCCGGCGTCCGGCACAACGACGAGGCCACCGCGGTGCTGGCCGGGTTCGGCCACCGCGCCCAGATCCTTGAGCTCAACGGCGACCTGCTCTTCGCCGGGGCCGAATCGATGGTCCGCGCGGTCAGCGAACTGCCCGACGAGGTCCAGCTGGTCATCCTCGATGTCCGCCGCGTCGACGAGGTCGGCGACGTGGCCATCTCCATGCTGCGCGATCTGCGCGACGGGCTGGTCGCCGCCAAGCGCCGCCTGGTGCTGATCGAGAACGAGGGCAGCATCGCCGACGCGGTGGGCTCGGGACGCAATGACGTCCCCGTCTTCGGCACCCGCAACGATGCCGCCGAGTGGGCCGAGGCGTGGATCATCGCGGTGCATGGCGGGCCGGGGCTGGTCCCCGACCTCGTGGAGATCCCACAGTTCACCGCGGTGGCCCCGCTGGAGCCCGGGCAGATCGCCGCGCTGGAGAAACTGATGGAGGAGCGGACCTACGACGACGGCCAGGTCATCCGCCGGGTGGGACAGAAGTTCGGCGGTGTCTACTTCATCCGCTCCGGCAAGGTCGCCACCACCAGCACGCAGAACGGCCACCGGTTCCGCCACGCGACGCTGGGCGCCGGCATGACGTTCGGCGAGATCGCCCTGGGCGGGGACCGCGGGCAGTCGCTGCGGGTGACCGCCGAGGGCAGGGTCCAGCTCAAGGTCCTGCCGGCGGAGGCGATCGCGGGACTCGAGGACGAGCATCCCGACCTGGCGCTGGCCTTCTGGAAGGCCGTCGCCCGGGACGCCTACACCCGGGTCGAGCAGAGCTTCCGCGAGGCGGCGGTGCGCGAACGCGACCAGAACCTGGAGGACTAGGGATCCGTCATCCGGGTTCACCGATGTGGGAAAAACCACATTAGTTGAAACTACAATCAATAAGGATACAGGATGGAGGCAGGCCGCTTCGTGCGGCACCGGCGACGGGCCCGACCCGCCGCCCGGACGCATCGCCCGGCCGACCCCCAGGACGACCCATGACGCAGACCACCGACCACCCCTCCCCCGCCGCCACACCCCCGCGCCCGGCCTCCACCGCCACGACCGCCGCACTCCTGCTCCGCCTGGTCTTCGGCGCGCTGTTCACCGCCCACGGCGCCCAGAAGATCTTCGAATGGACCATCGCCGGCACCGCGCAGGCCTTTGGCCAGATGGGCATCCCGCTGGCCGAGCTGACCGCCCCCGTCGTCGCGGCCCTGGAATTCGGCGGCGGCATCGCGCTGGTCCTGGGCCTGCTGACCCGCCCGATCGCCGCGCTGCTGGCCGTGGACATGCTCGGCGCCCTGGCCCTGGTCCACCTCGGCGCCGGCCTGTTCGTCGCCGACGGCGGCTATGAGCTGGTGCTGGCCCTGGCCGGCGGAGCCGCGGCCCTGGCCCTGACCGGCGGCGGCCGGCTGTCGTTGGACCACCTCCTCTTCGCCCGGCGCCGGACCGCCTCCCCGACGGCCTAGCACCGAGCACCACCCGCGACGCGGCGGCGTCGGACCACCGGTCCGGCGCCGCCTTGTCGCGTGCCCGGGAGCAGCGCGCCGGGGCACCGCCGTCGTTCCCCTCGTCACACGACACGACAAAATACATAGGACTTTGATATAAATGTCCTATGCAAAACATGGGACAGGCCCCCGAACCGGAGGAGATCTCCGACGTCGCCCGCCTGCTGGAGGAGCTGTTCCGCCTCTCGCGGCGGCTGAGCCCGCCGAGCACCTACTCGCTGACCGTCTATTCGGCGCTGGCCTCGCTCAGCCGCCACGGCGACGCCCGGCTCACCGCCCTGGCCACCCATGAGGGGGTCAGCCAGCCGTCGATGACGCAGGCCGTCGGGCGGCTCAAACGCGACGGGCTGGTGGTCCAGGTCCCGGACCCCAGCGACGGGCGCGCGGTGCTGATCAGCATCACCGAGGCAGGCCGCGCGGCCCTGGCCGAACGCCGCACCGCCCGCAGCGAACGCGTCGCCGACCTGCTCGCCGCCCTCGACGGGGACGACCAGCGCTCCATCGTCGCGGCCACCACCGCGCTGCGCAAACTCGTCGACGCGGCCCCCGAGCCACGGCCCGAACAGCGGCCCGAGACCCCACGAAACCACCACTAACCACCCACCTTCCACCTCGATTGGAGCACCCATGAGCGGAGCACCAACGACCGACGTCAAGCCGGCCAGCCCCTTCAAACAACCCAAGGCCGTCTACGCGCTGGCCTTCGCCTGCGTGGTCTCCTTCATGGGGATCGGCCTGGTGGACCCGATCCTGCCGGCCATCGCCTCCGACCTGCACGCCTCCCCCAGCCAGGTCACCATGCTCTTCACCAGCTACCTGCTGGTCACCGCAGTCGCCATGCTGTTCACCGGCTGGATCTCCAGCCACATCGGCGCCAAGCGCACGCTGATCTACGGGCTGTCCATCATCGTGGTGTTCTCCGCCCTCGCCGGGTTCTCCGACACCATCGGCGGGATCGTCGGCTTCCGCGCCGGCTGGGGCGTGGGCAACGCCATGTTCATCGCCACCTCGCTGGCCGTCATCGTTGCCTCCGCCTCCGGCGGCTTCGTCGGGGCCATCGTGCTGTACGAGGCCGCGCTGGGCCTGGGCATGGCCGCCGGCCCGCTGCTGGGCGGCGTGCTGGGCAACATCAGCTGGCGCGGCCCGTTCCTGGGCGTGGCGGCGCTGATGCTCATCGCCCTGATCGCCACCATCACCATGGTCGCCCCGACACCGAAACCGGCGAAGAAGACCGGCATCCTGGACCCGCTGAAGGCGCTGAAGCACCGCGGCCTGCTGACCATGTCGCTGATGGCGCTGTGCTACAACTGGGCGTTCTTCACCGTGCTGGGGTACGCGCCGTTCCCCATGGGCCTGGACGCCTCCCACCTGGGCCTGGTCTTCTTCGGCTGGGGCCTGCTGGTGGCGATCTTCTCCGTCTTCGGGGCCCCGTGGCTGCAGCGCAAGCTCGGCATCGCCGGCACCCTGTACCTGAACCTGGCCCTGTTCACCGTCACGATCCTCATCATCGGCATCTGGGTCCACCGGCCCTCGGTGCTGATCCCCGCGGTCATCGCCACCGGCATCTTCATCGGCGTGAACAACACGGTCACCACCCAGGCCGTCATGACCGTCTCCCCGGTCGAACGCCCCGTCGCCTCGGCGGCCTACGGGTTCGTGCGGTTCATCGGCGGCGGCCTGGCACCGCTGGCCGCCGGCAAGCTGGTGGAGCACTACAACATGCACGTGCCCTTCATCGTCGGCGCCGTCGCCCTGGTCATCGGCCTGGCGATCCTCGCCTCCGGACACCGGCTGTTGCGCCAGGCCGAAGAGGCGCAGGCCGCCGACACCGCTGCCGCCGCCGGTGCCACGGCATCAACGGGTCCGGGGCACGATGCCGGGGCCACCCCGGGTGCCCGGGGCACCGGCCGCCACATCCTCGCCGTCGAGCATGCTGCGTCCGCCACGATCGACACCGCCTACACCGGCGAAGTGGTCGCCGCCATCGACTCGACCGGCACCGCCGACCGGGTCGTGGACAAGGCGCTGCGCGTCGCCTCCGCCCAGCAGCTGAAGGTGCACGTGGTGCACGCCCTGGAGGACATCGTCGCCGGCGACACCGCGGTGGACGGCGAGGACGCCGCAGCGGCGGCTGCCACGGTCTCCATCCAGCTGGACCGGCTGGCGGCCGCCGGGATCCCCTCGGCCGGGTTCGTCCTGCTGACGGGTCCGGGCCATCCGGCCGACCACGCCGGCGCCGGGCATGCGGTGGCCTCCTACGCCAACCGGCTCAACGCCCGGTCGCTGATCATCGGCGCCCCCACCCACGGTGGGCTGAGCGCGCTGATGGACGCCTCGGCCAGCCAGGAGATCTGGCGGACCGCCCACACCGACGTGAGCATCGTCAGTGCCGACGCTTCCGTCCCGGTGACCGGCTGAGTCCACCGCAGCGAACCACCCGGCCCGCGCCGACCGCCCCGGTCGACGCGGGCCGGGTGCGTTGCACAGGGGTGCCGGATCCGAAGTGTCCCGACGCGCTGCTACATTCGACACGGACGACGCCGGGGATCCGCCCGGCACCGAACAGGGGGTGGCAATGTTCCTGCTGGACGCCGAGCAGGCCGGGGAGCCGGCACAACTGGTCTTCTCGGCCTCGGATCTGGTCATCGCCAGTGAATGCGAATACCAGTCCCTGTACCGGTTGGACGTCAAGCTCGGCCGGCTGCCGCGGCCCTCCTTCGCCCCGGACGAGATGCTCGAGCGTGCCGCCGGGCTCGGAGACGTGCACGAACAACGCGTCCTCGCCCGCCTGCTCGAGGAGCACGGCCCCTGGGACCGCGCGTCGGGCACCGGCGTCAAGCTCATCCCGAAGGCACCGGCCACCGACCGGGCCACCCTTCAGGCCCTCGCCGCACAGACCACCGAGGCACTCACCCTCGGCGCCGACGTCGTCTTCCAGGCCACCTTCTTCGACGGCGAGTTCCTGGGTTTCGCCGACTTCATCGTCCGCGATGGGCACGGCCGGTACGCCGTCTGGGATTCCAAACTCGCCCGCCACGCCAAGGTCACCGCGCTGCTGCAACTGGCAGCCTACGGGGACCAGCTCGAACGCCTCGGGTTCACCCCGTCCCCCGTCGCCACCCTGGTGCTGGGCAACCTGCAGCACAGCGAGCACCCGATGCCCGACCTGCTGCCCGCCTACCGCGAACGCCGCGCCCGGTTCCGCCGGCTCACCTCCGGGCACCGGGCCGCAGCGGCACCGGTGGCCTGGGGCCAGCCCGGCATCAGCGCCTGCGGGCGCTGCGACTACTGCGCCGAACAGGTCACCGCCCACGATGACCTGCTGCTGGTCGGCGGCATGACCGCAACCCGCCGCCGCCAACTGATCGCCTCCGGCATCACCACCATGCACCAGCTGGCCGAACAGCCAGTACCGCACGGCGAACGCCCCGGCTCGCCCCTGGGCAAGCTGCGCGAGCAGGCGCGCGCGCAGACCGGCCAGCTGGAGTACCACGGCTCGGCCACTGCCGGCGGCCACACCGTCTCCTACCGGGTCCAGCCGGGACACACCATCGATGACCTGCCGCCGGCCAGCGACGGGGACATCTTCTTCGACTTCGAGGGCGACCCGCTGTGGCAGGACCCCGACACCGGCAGCTGGGGCCTCGAGTACCTCTTCGGCGTCATCGAGCACGACACCGGCACCCCGGTCTTCCGGCCCTTCTGGGCCCATTCGCGGGCCGGGGAGAAACGGGCGTTCCTGCAGTTCCTGGCCTACGTGGAGGACCGCCGCCGGCGCTGGCCGGACCTGCACGTCTACCACTACGCCCCCTACGAGAAGTCGGCGCTGCGCAACCTCTCCACCACCCACACCGCCGGCGAGGACATCGTGGATGCGTGGCTGCGCGAGGGCCTGCTGGCGGACCTGTTCGACACAGTGCGGCATTCGCTGCGGATCTCCGAGGCGTCGTATTCGATCAAGAAGCTCGAACCGCTCTACATGGGCGACCACCTGCGCGGCGGGGACGTCAAGGACGCCGGCGCCTCCGTCGTCGCCTACGCCCACTACTGCGCCGCCCGCGAGGCAGGCCGGGACACCGAGGCCGACGAGGTCCTCGCGTCCATCTCCGACTACAACGAGTACGACTGCCTCTCCACGCTGCGCCTGCGCGACTGGTTGTTGTCCCTGGCCGCGGCGCATCCTGCCGCCGCGGACGCCCGGGAGGCCGGCACGGGCCACGTCGCCGCCGGCACCACCGCCGTCGCCACCGGCACGCAGGCACCACCGCGGGAGGCCTACCAGCCCACCGGGGACGAGCTGGCCCTGCAGGCCTATCTGGAGCTGGACACCGATTTCTCGGGACTCGGGCTGGACCAGCGCCAGCGCGCCCGGGCCGACCACGGGGCGGTGGCCATGGTGGCCGCCGCCACCGGCTACCACCGGCGCGAGGACAAGCAGTTCTGGTGGGGGCACTACGACCGGCTCGAATCCCCGGTCGAGGACTGGGAGGAAACCCGCAACGTCTTCCTCATCGACACCGCGACGGTGGTCCAGGACTGGGCCAAGCCCCCGCGCGCCCGCACCGAACGCCGGGTCCTGGAGCTGACCGGCACCGCCTCCGACGGAACCGACCTGCGGGCCGGGAGCACCTGGTTCCGCATGTACGATTCCCCCGTCCCCGACGGCGCCGACGTCCCGCTCGACGCCCAGGGGCTGCCGGCGCCCCACGCCCGCGGCGGGATCTTCGACACCGAGGTCACCGCGGTGGACACCAGCGGCGACACCACGGTGCTGACGGTCATCGAAAAATCATCGGGCCGCATCGCCCCCTACCCGCAGACCCCGATGGCCCTCACGCCGGGCAAACCGGTCATGACGGCATCCATCCGCGAGGCCCTCGCCGAGCTGGCCCGCCAGGTCGGCTCGGAACTGGTGCTCCCCACCGGCCCGGGGCACGACGACGGAACCCCACCGGTGGTGCGCCAGGCACCACGGCTGCCGCGCCACCCGGGCATCGACATCCTGGCCCGCCGGGCACCGCGCCTGGCCACGCTGGACCGGCTGCCGGTTCTCGAGCCGGATGCCGACGGGCGTGGCGACTACGTCACGGCGATCACCGCTGCCGTCGCCGACCTGGACAGCTCCTACCTGGCGGTCCAGGGTCCTCCCGGGACAGGGAAAACCCACGTCGGCTCCCACGTCATCGCGTCCCTGCTCGCAAGGGGCTGGAAGATCGGAGTCGTCGGCCAATCCCACGCCGTCGTGGAGAACATGCTCACCGCGGCGATCACCAAGGCCGGCGTGGATCCCGACCGGGTGGGCAAGAAACCCAAGGACGCGTCCCACCCGGTGGCCTGGTCCGTCACCGACGACAAGAAGTTCGCCGCCCTGCTCGATTCCGACCGGGGGGCACTCATCGGCGGGACCGCCTGGACGATGACCGGCCGGCAGGTCCCCGCCGGGTCGTTGGACCTGCTGGTCATCGACGAGGCAGGACAGTTTTCACTGGCCAACACGCTGGCCGTCTCCCGGGCCGCCCGGCGCCTGCTGCTGCTTGGTGACCCTCGCCAGCTGCCGCAGGTCACCCAGGGCACCCATCCCGAACCGGTCGACGAGTCGGCCCTCGGCTGGCTCTCCGAAGGAAGCGCCACCCTGGACCCCCGGCTGGGGTACTTCCTGGCCGACTCGTGGCGCATGCATCCTGCCCTCTGCGAGAAGGTCTCGGTCCTCAGCTACGCCGGGCGGCTCGCCTCGGCCCCGGCAGCCGCCGTGCGCCGGCTCGACGGCGCGGAACCGGGGGTCGAGACCGTCATGGTCCCGCATCGGGACAACGTGACCTCCAGCGTCGAGGAGGCCTCCGAGGTCATCGACCAGGTCCGCCGCCATCTGGGGCTACGGTGGGACGACGGGGGCAGGACCCCCGTCAGGCCCCTGGGCCAAGAGGACCTCCTGGTGGTCGCCGCCTACAACGCCCAGGTCAACCTCATCCGCGAACGCCTCGACGCCGCGGGCCTCTCGGGGGTCAGGGTCGGCACCGTGGACCGGTTCCAGGGCCAGGAGGCCCCGGTGGTGCTGGTGAGCATGGCGGTCTCCGCGGCGGCGGATGCCCCGCGCGGCATGGAGTTCCTGCTCAATCGCAACCGCATCAACGTCGCCGTCTCCCGCGGGCAATGGCGCGCCGTCATCATCCGGTCCCCCGAGCTGACGAACTTCCTGCCCCATCGTCCCGAGGCCCTGGCCGAACAGGGCGCGTTCGTGGGACTGTGCAGCTGACCGGGACGCAGGGGGCACCATCCTGCCCACCAACCCGTGCCCCGGCTGCTAGCGTGTGCGCATGAGCGCATTCACCGGCCTGGTCGCCTACCCCGTCACCCCGTTCGACGACTCCGGAGCGGTCGACCACGCCGAACTGCGCAGGCATCTGGCCTCCCTGGCCGTCTCGGGAGTCGACGCGATCGCGGTGTTGGGGTCCTCGGGCAGCTTCGCCTACCTGGATGGCGCCGAACGCGCCGCAGTCATCGCCACCGCCGTCGATGCGGTCCGGACCGCCAACCCTGCCCTTCCCGTCCACGCAGGTGTCAGCGCCGTGTCCACCACCGAGCTGATGGGCCACGTGGAAGCCGCCGTGTCGGCAGGGGTTGACGGGCTGCTGCTCTCCACGGTCTCCTACGTTCCCCTGGACGACGACGAGGTCGCGACCCAATGCCGTCTGGTCGCCGGCGCCTCCGAGACCCCGATCTGCCTCTACTCCAATCCGGGGACCACCAACTTCGACTTCTCCCTGGACCTCATCGCCGAACTCGCCGCCGAGCCGACCATCACGGCTGTCAAGGAATCGGCGCCCGACATCGCGACCTTCATCGAACGGCACGAGGCCCTGGCACCGCGCGTCCCCGAGGGCTTCAGCCACGGGATGAGCGGGGACGCGCTGATCGCCGAGGCGGGGTTCGCGGCCGACGCCTGGCACTCGGGGCCCGCCTCCGTGCTGCCGGCCCACTATGTGGCCCTGAGGTCCGCCCTGGTCGCCGGTGAGGGCGCCGAAGTGGCCCGGTTGCGCGATGAGCTTGCCCCCTTGATGCACGAATTCACGGGACTGCGCAAGCTCAGCAACCTCTACGCCCTGGCCCGGGCGGCGGGCATCGATTCCGGTGAACCGCGTCGGCCGCTGCTGCCCATCCCGGGCAGCAGCCGACGCGATCTCGCCCGCCTGCTCGGGGAGCTGCCCGAACCGTTGTAGGCACCGTTCGGGCCGCCTTGTCGAGGCCCGTCGGTGTGATCCGGATCCCGGGATCGCGTCCACGCCGCCGTGGGGTTCGAAGTCCGTGGCGACTCGTGCTAGACAAGGGGGCATGGAAACGCGCAATTTGGCGGGCACCATGGTGCGTCCGCTCGGCTTGGGGTGCATGAACCTCAGCCATGGGTATTCAAACTTCCCCAGCTACGCGGACGGCGCTGAGCTGCTGCGGCACGCCCTGGACGCCGGCGTCGATCACTTCGATACGGCGACCCTGTACGGCAAGGGCTGCAACGAGGAACTCCTCGGTGCCGCCCTGGGCAAACGCCGGGATGAGTTCTTCCTGGCCAGCAAATGCGGGTTGGAGATCATGGCCCCGGGTGAACGCGGGCGCATCGACGGTCGCCCGGAGACCCTCAGGGCCCAGGCGGAGGCCTCCCTGAACCGGCTGGGCACCGACTACATCGACCTCTACTACCTGCATCGGCTCGATCCCGAGGTCCCCGTGGAAGAGAGCGTCGGGGCCCTGGGAGATCTCGTGGCCGAGGGCGCGATCGGCGCGATCGGCCTCTCGGAGGTGTCGGCAGCCACCCTGCGCCGGGCCGCCGCCGAGCACCCGATCGCCGCAGTGCAGAACGAGTATTCGCTGGCCACCCGGAATTCGGAGCTCGGCCTGCTCGAAGCCTGCCGTGAACTGGGAACTGCCTTCGTGGCGTTCAGCCCGCTGTGCCGCGCCTTCCTCACCGGCACGTTGCGCGACCCCCAGGCACTGCCCGAGAAGGACATGCGCCACTCGATGCCGCGCTTTTCCGCCGAGAACTATCCGGCCAACCTGGAGCTGCTGGCCCAGGTCGAGGCCATCGCCTCTCGGCTCGGGGTCACCTGTGCGCAGCTGTCGCTGGCTTGGGTGCTGGCCCAGGGCGAACATGTCCATGCCATCCCGGGGACCACGAACCAGGCGCATGTGGACGAGAACCTCGGTGCCGGGGAGGTCGTGCTCGACGAGGCCACGCTCGCGGAGCTCGGTGGGATCATCAACTCCGCCACCATGCACGGCGCCCGCTACAACGCCGCCCAGCAGCGCACCATCGACACCGAGGAATTCGCGCCGCTGGGCTGACTACTTCCCGTATTTCTTGCGGGCCGGGTCGATGACCTTCTTGACGTTGAAGAACTTCCCGAGCACATGGTGCTTGCCCTTCAGCGCGGCTGCCATGCTCAGGCCGTCCACGTTGATGCGGGCCTGACGCAGGTAATCGTCCGTGAGCTGCATCCAGGCCGGGGTGGAGGCATCGATGCCGAAGTAGAAATCGAAACCGTCCTTCTTCATCAGCTGGTACTTGGCCCCCGAATACGGGGCGATGCCTGACAAGTCGGCACCGAACGGGTAGATCAGCAGGTCGGTGTCCCCGATGAGGGGACGCACTTCGTCGTCCCATTTCCTGGAGTCCCGTTTGATCCGGTCCAACGATGAGTCGGTCATGTTCGCGTGGCCCCAGGTGTGGGAGGCGAAGACCCATCCCTCGTCCTTGAGCGCCGAAGCGACCTTCTTGGCTTGCTTCTTCTGGTCAGGAAGGTCGATCTTCTTGTCGTCCCCGTATTCGATGTCGCTGGTGCGGTAGCCCAGGACCCCGTTGTAGCCGGTCAGGGCGATGATGCCCTTGGATCCCCGGTAGGAGAAGTCCGGGTGCTCCGCGACGAAGTCGTCCACGATGGTGGGCATGTCGTAGGCGCCGTGGACCGTCTTGCCGTCTGCCTTCTTGTAGGTGTTGGTGACGTGGCCGTTCTTGTCCAGGGCGAGGTTGGTGGCGAACCCGTCACCCTTCATGTATTCGTAGTAGCTGACATCGTCCTCGGAGAGGACCAGCGGCTTTTTGCCCTTCGGAAGCTTGATCGGGCGGTACTCCATGTCGCCTTGCTTGTTCTTGCGGGCGATGTCGTGAGGGTTCACCAACACGTAGCCCTTGCTGTAGAGCGAGTCCAGGATGGCCTTGAACTCCTTGACGGTCACCATGTAATCCGCGTAGCCCTGCGCGCTCGGTCCCGGATCGAAGGCCCGTTTCGGGTCCACGATGAGGGAGTGGAAGAACAGATGTGAGATCTGCGAGTTGTCCTTCCACGTGACCGCCTTCTTCTGCGCGGCGCGGATCGTCTCTGAGAGTTCGGAGACATCGTCGCCTTCCAAACCCTTCAGCTCCCGGGAGGCGCGCGCATAGTCGTATTGGGCGGCGGCGGTCTTCGCAGCGGCCAGGCCGGCGTCGTGGCGTTCCTGCTGCGTGGGGCCCTGTTCCTGGGATTGGACCGATCCGGAGGGGCCCTGCCCGGCCCACGATCCGCCCCCGGGGGCACCCTGCTGGTCTCCGGATTCGGTCGGCGATGAGCATCCGCCCAAGGCCAGGGCCAGGGCCAGTCCCGCTGCGACCAGCGGCGCTCGTGTGCATCGGGTCTTCTGCTGGGAGGTCATGTTCGGCACCCCTTTGATGCGTAGATGGCAGTTGCTGACCTCAGCGCTCGAGGACAGGTTGTCCGTCCTCTTCCACGCTAGTCTCCGGACTGCGCGTGATCAGCACGACACGCTTGGGCACCTCGGATGGCCCGGGTGCCCGCCGCTGCAGCAGGGCCCTTCCGCGCCAGCGGCCTCATCTTCCGCCCGGGTGGATGCCGTCGGCCCGTCCAACGGCGGGTTCCCGGGCTTGCACCGGGGTCCGGGGCACGGGTGGGTGTGTGGCCAAACGCTCCAGTTGTTCCAGCAGTGGCGAGGAGAATTGGCCGAACTCCCGCTGGAGGCCCCCACGCAGGACCGTGATGGCCCGCCGTGCGGCGCCGACGGATCCGAGACGGCAATGGGCGCGCACCAGCACCTCCAATGACCACTCGTCCAGCGGATCCAGGTCCAGTGAACGGCTGGCCCACTCGACGGCACCGTGCAGGTCGCCGGTGTCCAGCAGTCGTTGGGCCCGGCCCGTATGGCCGCGCAGCCGCTGGGTACGCAATCTGTCTTGCGCCGCCAGGACCCACTCCTCGTACCACCCGGGCAGGAGTTCGGGGTCATCGAGAATGCCCGGCCGGCTCTCGGGCATCGTGTCCTCGGAGAGCGCGGCCCGGGCCAGATCCAGGTCCACCTCCACCTCGGTGGACAGGGCAACGCTGGCCCCGTGCCGGGACAAGAGCCCCGGCAGATCCCGGCAAACGTGGTGGATGGCGACGCGGACGCTGTCCAAGGCGCGGTCTTCACTGCCCTCGGGCCAGAGGCGGCCACCAATGACCGGGCGGGGCAGGGGGCCGGCCACCGCGAGGAGCGCGATCAGCCGCTGCGATCTCAAGGGGACGGGGCACGGCAGCCCTCCGGCGGTCAGGTGCCATCCGCCGAGTACCTGCAACCGGTACTGACCCGTGGGTCGGCGTTCTGCAGGGGGCAGCATGGTCCGTATCCCCGATCCGCTGGTGGCAGCCGCATATCATCCGCATCTGCCGCTCATGTTCCTCGCCCGGCACGGGTGCGTCAATGCGTGCCCGGGATGCCTCCCGGGTGGTGACGGCGGGGGCGCGGTCAACGTTGGGCGCCTGCCCATCGGCGTGCGTGCAGTGCCAGCATCCGGTCCCGGAATCCGGCGGAGCCGGGGTCCCCGCCACCGGTGGGGCGTTCCCTGCGCAACTGGTCGAGCCTGGCCTGTTGGCGGTCGATGTCCAGGACCGGCTTGATGGAGGCAAAGACCAGCCGTCCGCCGTCGTCAAAGCGCAGCAGGGCGCCGCCCCGGAAGGCCACAGGTGATTCGGTGGCCACTCCCAACGCCCGGGCCTCTGGCGCATCGGCGACGAACTCCTGGACCAGTGACGCCCCCGTTTCGGTGACCGCGAATCCGCTGGGGCTGATGCGGGTGCTGGTGCGCACGCCGTCGATGGCCAGGCCCCGTGAGGGGTCCAGCGCCAGGGCGGACGTCAGGGCCGAGTTGTTCCAGACGAAGCGCACCATCTCCTCGGGGCCGGCGTCGAGCATTCCGTTGCCGAACGCGTATTCCAGCCGTGCCAGGTCGGCGGTGCCCATCCACGTGGCGTCGTCTCCCGCCGGGACGCCCACTTCCGCGAAGCAGGCGGCCAGCGTGCGGCGGTAGCCGCGCGGGTCATCCGGGACGACGGTCTGGTCGCCGGCCAGGATGCCGCGCAGCAGGTCCTCGGGTCCCGCGTCCACCGGAATCATGTAGGCCAGGCCCCGGACGAGCATCCCGCGCAGGTGCAGCCCCACTTCGGCACCGGCACTGGCCACCAGGTAGGCATTTGAATGCCCGCCGGGAACATCCAGCCGGTCGTTCCACAGGCGCAGGACGGTCTCCATGACCGCATGGACGATGCCGGCGGCCCGCGCATGGGGTTCGAGGGAGGTCCTCCAGCCGGCCGGTGGCGCTGCTGCCAGCGGCGAGCGCAGCCCGCGCCCCCGCCCGAAGAGGTCGTCGGCCAACCCGAAGAGCCCGGAGCGCAGGAGGGCGGCGTCCAGCCGTCCGGCCGCATCGGCTGCCGGTCCGTCGTCCCGCCGCATCGCCACCTCGATCAGACGTTGGACGACCTCCTCGGAGGAAAAGACCGACAACAAGGCCATCAGGTCAGCCAGTGCCTCGTGGAGGGAAAACTGGTCGAGCATCGCCCAGCGATCCGACCACCGCGGCCGGTACCCGGCCAGCACCGCGTGGGTGACCTCGTGCACCAGCAGGTCACGGTACAGGGCCAAGGGGATGCCCTCCTGCCGGCCCAGCGCGATGCGGCAGTCGGCGTTTCGATACCCGGTTTCCGCCGCCGGAATATCGGCATCGGCATCAACCACCAACCGCCTGCCCCCTGACCAGCTGATCCGGCGCCCGAGGGTGCGTTCAAAGGTCGAGAGAGTGTCGCTGACGACGCCGTACACATGCTGGGCCAGGAACCCGGGGTCCGAAACAAACGGTGCAGCAGATCCCCCAGCCGCCCAGTCCCCCAGGCGCCACCCGGTTCCACCGGTCAGGTCCAGTGCCAGCCGATCGCCGTCCTGGCCCCGGACCACCACCTCGAGCCGTGCGCCGACAGGGCCGGGGAGGAGGCGCTCGGTGGGGATCCTGACCTGCGTCGTCAACGGAAGGCCGTCATCGCCCCGGGTCGTTGGCCCCTCGGCGATGATCGTGACCGCCTGGTGCTCACCACCGGTATGGTCGGGGCGCTCGTTCCCGTCCATGCGGGCACCTCTCCCTTCCCGGCCGCCGGCCGGCTCAGTACGGTGCACCCCAGGCGGATCCCAGCGCCGAGGACGAGCCTTCGAGTTGGGCCTCCTGGTTGAAACGTCCGGCCTGCAGGTCCGATCTCACCGCCGCCAGCAGGTCCGACCTGCTGCGGTGGGCCCCGGAGGTGAGGCCATCGATGAGATATCGGCTGAAGGCCCCGTTGTAGCGCCCATTGATGTGGGCATCCGCAGCCGTCTGGTCGGACCGGCAGGCGGCAAAGAGGACGGGGCCGCGCCCGGCGGACGAGGTCTTGAAGAGATCGCCGGCGGTCCGTGATCGGGCGGCAGTGGCCACCTCGAGCCCGGCCGCCGTCGGTGGCGGCACAAAGCGCGGGGTCCTCCCCGGCAGCAGGTCCATGGCGCGCAGCCCCGAACCGCTATGGCAGGTGTCCAGGACGACGTCGACGCGTGCCCCCGGAGGCAGGTCGTCGAACAGGTGCTGCAAGTCGTCGTCGACCATGAGCGTCGAGGGGTCCCATTGGTCCCCGTTCCGGTTCATGTCGTAGGTGACGAAGGCCTCGTCCATCTGGTCCTCTTCGTCCTGGTTGTCATCGGGCACCTGGGTGCCGTGGCTGGAGAACGTGAAGACCAGCTGCTCCAGCTCCCCCGACCGCAACCGTGCCGTCGCATCCTGCAGACGCCCCATGACCTCGGACCGGGTGGCTTCGGCATTGACGAGCACCGTGATGTCGCTGTCCGCGAAACGGAAGCCGGAGGCCAGCAGGGCGGCGAATTCCTCTGCGTCGTTGACGCAGCCGTTGAGCCAATTGGACTGCGGCAGGTGAGCGAATTCGTTCAGCCCCACACACAGGGCCAGCCGGCCGGCACTGCTTGCTCCGGCACCCGGAGCGCCGGTCGGTTCGGGGTGCGCGGGCGGTGCCGGGGCCACGGGCGACGGATCCGCGGGCAGGGCTGCCGCGGACGAGGGGTCCGGTGGAAGTGGTCTCGATGGCCCGTACTCGATGATGGTGGACCGGCCCAGGACGCGCCGCATCACCGAGCCCAGGGTCGACGGGTCGTCGTCAAAGGCGCCATGGGACGTCGCCCCGCTCGATGCGGTGGGCGGTGCCCCGCTGGTCGGCGACCAGATGGCCGCCCCGTCGTGACCGGCCACCAAGGCGGACAGCTTCGGGTCGGCCTGGACGGATTCCTGCAGGCCCAGCAACGGGGTGTTTGGTTCGTCCTCGAACCCGGCCCGCACCAGGCACAGCAGCGACCGCCGGTAGATGCCCACGACGTTGTCGTCTTCTTCCGTCTGGCGGGTCATGCCGAACAGTGTGAAGGACTCGATCTCCCGGCCCGCACCGATGCGCGGGAGCAGGCGGTCGCTGAAGTCGGCGGTCGTCACCGCTGGCGCGAGCAGGTCCAGGGACGCCACGTGTTGGCCGCCGGCGTCCAGGTAGGCCGGAAGGAACCGGGAATGGAAAATGGACCCGGCGGAATGCCCGACGGCGTGTATCCGGACGGCTCCCGGGTGCTCGCGGGTGAACCGCGCCAGGCGGGCCGCGACGTAGGCCGCACCGCCGTCGGAAGCCACGGCGTGGGCCGCACCGATCTTCATCTGCCCCCAGACCTTTTCCCCCAGCGGCCGGCTGGCCACCTCGATGATCCGGTTGGCTCCATCCTCCAACCAGCCGCGCGGTACCGACAGGTCACGGGGGCCGCCACCGAGCAGGGAGCGCAGCGCGTCCCAGAGCCCTGTCTCCCAGATGAAGAACAGCGGATAGACCCCGTTGTCCAACCACCAGGGGCAGAGCCGGGCGGCGCCGGCGAGTCCTGCGGCTTCGGAAACCAGTCCGCCGTGCGCATAGATGACCAGCGGCACGTCGTGGCCGCCTTGGGCCTGCACGAACGCGGGCAGATATGCGTCGAAGATCCGGTCCACGTCCTGGGGCCCGGTCGTCAACTGGCCGCCGGTGGAGAACCGGCCATCGGAGAGGTTGACCAGATGGGGGCGCAGGGCCTGCAGTGCATCGGCGGTGGGCGGCAGGTCCCGGTCAGTGCCGGTGGCCCCCTCCGGGGCGGCCAGGGACAAGAGCGTCATCGAAGTTCCTTCCCCCGACGTGCCGTTCGGCACAACCCGTGATCGGCCCATCTTGCCCTTCCCCGAATTACCCGGGCATTACCGCGGCATGACCCGTAGCCCGGCCCCCGGCGCGCCGTCGTCGGATCCGGAGGTGCCCTAGAATTGAAGGCCTGGACCACCGCGTGCGATCCCCGCCAGTGGCCCGCCACTTCGTCCCACCCCGACCGAGAGCAGCCAGTGCACCCCTCCGAAACCGCAGCCGCGACGTGGGCCGACCAGCAGGAATTCAGGTCCTCCCCCGCCTGGAAGCTCCTTTCGGCAGCACCGTGGACGGTTGCGTTCCTGCGCTCGGAGTTCACCCAGGCACGGCCCCGCGTCACCCTGGAGGCCTTCCATGCCTCCCTGCATTCGTTTCTGCGGCACCTCAAGGCGGTCGGGACCCCGCTCAATGACGCCTGGCAGGCCCAGCACTATGCCGACGCCTGGGTCAGGGCCGGCTACCTGGCCCGGCCGCTCATCGACGGGTCCTTCGTCTACGAGCCCACCGCCCACACCGCCCGGGTGTTGACCTTCCTCGAGGGCTTTTCCGGTTCGGGCACCAACCTGAACTCCTCGCGGTTGAACACCTTGCTGACCAGCATCGAGTCGCTGGCCCACGAAACCGATCCGGATCCCCAGGCACGCATCCGCCAGCTCGAGGCGGAGATCGCCGAACGCCGCGAGCGCATCGAGGCCCTGGAATCCGGCACCAGCCCCGCCGTCCTGCCCACCGAAGGTGCGGTGGCAGCTGCCCGCAGCGTGTTGGACCTGGCGGCCAACCTGCCGGCCGACTTCAAGCGGATGCGCGATGGCGTGCGCCAGATGCTCCACCAGGTCCGCCGGGAGATCATGGAGGCCTCCGTTGCCAAGGGAGTCGCCGTGGGCCGTGTGCTCGAAGGCGACCGCCAGCTGCGCAGCACCGCCGAGGGCGAGACCTTTCGGGGTTTCACCGAGTTCCTCAACGACCCGGCACGCCAGCGCCGCTTCCGCCATGCCGTCAACGAGGTCCTCGAACGCGATTTCGTGGACGGGCTCAGCGCCCAGGAACGCCATACGCTGGCCAACCTGCTGCGCGAACTGCGCCGCCAGGCAGGCGAGGTGCACTCCAGCTACGGCAAGCTCTCCGAATCGCTGCACGCCTACGTCCAGTCCGACGAATTCCGCGATTCGATCCTGCTGCGCAAGGCGGTGCGCACCGCCGAACTGGCCGTTGCAGGATCCAGCGCACTGGCGGCCCGGACCGCCGTCGCACCGGTCAGGCTCTATGCCCCGGCGTTCTCCACCCTGGCCGGGCTGGGCATCTTCAACCCCCAGGAACATCTGGCCCCGCCCAAGCTGGCGGCCCCGCCGGACGTCTCCAGCGCCGACATCCGCCGCACCCCTGCCACCCCGAAAGCGGACACGGCCCGGCTCGACGCAGCAGTCTCCGCGGCCCGCCTCACGGCCGGCGGCCGCGCCACCCTCGGCACGGTGTTCGCCGAGCTCGAGCCGGAGCACCTACACGTGAACTCGATCCGCTACCTGGTCGAAACCGCCAGGACGTCGGGACAGGACGTGGACACCACCGCCTTCGAGTCGTTGGAATTCACCCAAGTCGACGGCTCGACCCGCACCGCCTACCTGCCCGTGATCACCTTCGCGAAGGACCCCGCATGAGCCACATCGAAGAAGACACCGACCCCACCCACGTTGACCTCTCCGAGAAGAACGGAACCGGGTTCGACGACGGTGCCTCCGGTGCGCCCGCGGGGCGCCGGGCCGAGGAGCAGCTCTTCGAGGGAGATACCGGCCGGTTCCCGCTGCCGCTGCGCCAGGCCCTGATCCGGTTGCTGCGCGGGCCCTATCTGGACGGCACCGCCGACGCCCGGCTCTGGCAGCTCGTCCTGGACCGCCGGGCGGAGATCTCCGCCTTCGGCGCCGAACTGTTCCTGAGGCTGCAGCTGGACACCGAACGCAAGATCGCCCTGCTCGTCCCGGTCCCCACCGAGACGGTCCACACCACGGCGATCGTCCCCCGCAAGCCCCTGCGTCGTGAGGAGACGCTGCTGGCCCTGCGCCTGCGCCTGCTGCTCGAGCGCCATGCCGGGACCGGAACCGACCCGGTCATCTCCCGGGCCGGCGCCCGCGAGATCCTCGAGGAGCACCGGCACCCCGGCGCCGTGGACGACAAGCGGCTCGAGGAGCTCACCGATTCCTCACTGGCCCGCCTGGCCAGCCTCAAGCTCATCCTGCCCACCGAACTGGAGGACGAGTACCGGGTGTCCGGGGCGCTGGCGTTGGCGCTGCCCTTCGATTCGATCGACCAGATCCCCGCCTACCTGGAGTCCCTGGACCGTTCGGCGGACGGGGCGCCCGAACCGGCGTTCGACCTGGAACCGGCCGCCGGGGCAGGAGATGAGGACGACGACGGCGAAGCCGCCGAACCCGCCGCCGAGCCCTCCACCACCACCACCGAAGGAGCCGCCCGGTGAGCATCTCGCAGACACTTCCCTTCGGTGAGGCGATCAACCCGGGCCAGCAGCGGCTGTGCTCGATCCAGGTCATCAACTGGGGCACCTTCCATGGCCGCCACCAGCTCTACGTGGACCGCAACGGCACCCTGCTCACCGGCCACCCCGGCGTGGGCAAGTCGACCCTGTTCGACGGGATCGGGCACATCTTCCATGCGGCGCCCCGGTTGAACGAGTCGGCCCATGAGGCCTCCACGCGCAAGGACCGCAGGACCACCTACTCCTACATGCGCGGGCGCCGGTTCAAGACCGAATCCGGGACCCTGTACCAGCGGCCAGGGGCCACCTGGAGCGCCATCGCCCTGACCTTCGAGGACGGGCTGGGCACCCAGACCTGCATCGGCGCCCTCTTCGACCTGCCCGCCCAGGGACTCGAGGGCCAGGTCGGCAAGCACTATGTCATCGGCGACGGCCCGCTGGACACCGCAGCCCTGGAGGAGCACGGCTCCCGGCGCTTCTCCCCCACTTCGCTGGTGAAGGCGCTGCCCGGGTTCGAGGCGTTCGATGTGCACCGCACCTTTGCCGAGCGCTTCCGCCGCCGGCTGGGCATCGACAACGACAAGGCGTTCTCGCTGCTGCGCACCCTGCAGAACGGCAAGGGCCTGGATCGTGGCGTCAACCAGTTCTTCCGCTACGAGGTCCTCGAGGTCCCCTCCACCCTGAAGGCTGCAGCCGGGGCCGTGGAGGACTTCTCGCACCTGCGCGGGATCCACCGCCAGCTCGAGGAGGCCCGCGCCCAACGCGATGCCCTCGAGCTCGTCCCCGAACAGCACAAACGCCACCGGGAACTCACCGAGCAGCTGCGCCGGACCACCGATCTGGCCAGGACCCAGCTGCCGTTGCTACGCGAACACCTCGCCGCCGACCTGCTCGGCAGCCAGTCCCGGCGGATCAGCGCAGAGCTGACCGGCAACCACGCGGCCATCGACGCAGCAGCCGAGGCCAAGACCGCCTTGGAGGAACGCGTCCGCTCCCTGACGGAGCAGCATGACTCCCATGGCGGCCAGGCCGTCCAGGCCCTGGAGCGCGAACTCGAGGCGGCCCGCGGACGACTCGCCGAGCGGGAGGCCATCGCCTCGAAGCTGAAGGCCCAGATGCAAGAGGCGGGGGTGCAGCTGGCCTTCTCCGCCTCCAGCCTGCAGGCGGCCCGCCGCCAGGCGGCAGTGACCGCCGAAACCCTGCAGGGCGTGGCCAAGGACGCACGCACCCTGGAATACGAGGCGATGGCCGCCTCGATGGACGCCCGCGAAAAGGCCCAGAAGCTCCGCCAGGACATCGACTCCTACGCCCGCCGGGGATCGAACATCGACGGGCTCTCGGCAGCGGCCCGCCGACGCATCTGTTCCGAAACCGGGCTGTCCGCCGAGGACCTGCCCTTCGCCGGCGAGCTGATGGACATGGCTCCGGGTGCAGCCGCCTGGCGTCCGGCAGCCGAGAAGGCACTGCGTTCGCTGGCCACCACCCTGCTGGTGCGCGGCGCCGACCTCCAGAAGGTGACGGCGGCCGCCGACCGGCTCGAAGGGTACGGCAGGTTGCGGTGGATCGACATGTCGGCCCACACCCCCGGCGGCGGCACCGACCCCGTGGCGGCCGCCGGACCCAGGGCTCTGGTCACCCAGCTCGAATTCCGGCAGACCGACGCCGGGCAGTGGCTCCAACGCAAGATCGCCGCCGACCACGATTTCACGTGCGTCGACACCGATGCCGACCTGCACGCCGAAACGCGGGCCATCTCCCGGGCCGGGACGATCAAGTCGGGTCGCGGGGCCTTCGAACGCGACACCCGGGAGATCGCCGCCTCGGATTACCTGCTGGGTTTCACGAACGAGGAGAAGATCGCCGAGCTGGAGGCACAGGTTGCCAGCCTCCAGGCGGACCGGATCGAGGCCGAGGAGCTGGCGGCCGAACGCAGCCGGTCCAAGGATTCCCTGGCCCGCAAGCTGGACCTGCTCCGCGAGCTGTCCACCGACGACCGGCCCTTCTCGGCGCTGGATTCCTCGGTGCAGGCAGCTGCGGTCCAGGAGCTGGAATCCCGCCTGGCCGAGGCCATGGACTCCAGCACCGACCTGGCCGGGCTGCGCACCGCCTTGGGTGAGGCGCGCGCAGGGCTCGAATCCGCCGTCGGGCAGTTGGCCGTGTTGCGCAGCGAGACCCGGTCCCTGGAGCAGCGGGCGACTCAGGCGAACTCCCAACTCGATGCAGCGCAACGCTCCAGCGCGTCGGCCGCCCCCCGCCAGGAGGCGCGGGCCGAGCTCGCCCGGGAGCCCCTGCTGGCCGAGGCGATCCGCCGGCTGGAGGCGGGCGAGGTCGTCGAGCTGGGCGAGCTCGACGCCGCGGTGTCGGCGACATCATTGGCGCTGGGCGAGCGCACGGCTGAACTGAGGGAGCTGGTGTTCGCCACCGAGGCGTCGTTGACCGAGACGTTCCGCCAGTTCACCCGGGATTTCGGCGTCTCCACGTCTGCTTCCTTCGGTACCGGCATTGCCAGCGCCCCGCACTATGTTGCCCTGCACCGCGCGATCGTCGACGAGGGGTTGCCGCAACGCCAGGAGGAGTTCCGCGAGTACTTCTCCAACCGCTCCTACGAACGGTTCTCCGACCTGCTGCAACTGCTGGAGGAGGAACGCCGGGGCATTGGCGAACGCATCCTTCCCCTGAACCAGATCCTGGCCGATGTCCCCTTCGAGCATGGTTCGCGCCTGCGCCTGGAGGTCAAGACGGTCATCCCCGACGAGGCGCGGGACTTCCGCAATGCCCTCAAGGACGCCCTGGGCAACGCCTACGGTTCCCGTGGCGCCGACGAGTTGAGCGCCAACTACAAGGCACTCGAGAAGCTCGTCGATGACCTGGACGACCCAGCGCGTGCCGCGTGGCGGGACACCGTCCTGGATGTGCGCCAACACGTGCAGATCAGCTGCAACGAGCACAAGCCGGGCGGGGAGGTCGAGAACGGGCTCGAACCCGGGACGCTCTCCGGCGGCGAGGGGCAGCGCTTCACCTCCTTCATCATGGGTGCCGCGCTGGCCTACCAGCTGGGCTTCGCCCTGCAGGGGTTCACGACCTACGGGACGGTGATGATCGACGAGGCCTTCATCCAGGCGAACTCGGATTACGCGGCGGCGGGCATCAACGCGCTGCAGGAGTTCGGCTTCCAGCTGCTGTTGGCCGCCCCGGAGGACAAGATCGACCTGGCCCAGCACCTGGGCTCGGTCACCGACATCATCAAGCACCCCGGGTCCAACGTCTCGGGCTTTGTGGAGACCGGCCTCTCCCCCGCGGTCGCGACGGACTTCATCCTGCGCTGAGGCCCCGCCGGCGGGCTACGGGTGGAAGTGCTGCTCGTGGTCGGAGTGGCTCTCCGCCTCGATCTGGAACGTGGAGTGCTCAATGCTCACGTCGAAGTGGCCGGCCACGCAGGCCTGCAGGGAATCCAGCACGCTGGAGGCACGGCCGTCGTGGAACGCCTCGTCACGGACCACCACATGGGCGGTGAGCACCGGCAGGCCGGTGGCGATCTGGGAGGCGTGCAGATCGTGCACCGAGAGCACCAGTTCGTGGGAAAGCAGGTGTCCACGCACCTCCTCCAGGTCCAGGCCATGCGGTGTGGATTCGAGCAGGATCGACGTGGTCTCGCGCAACAGCCTGAACGCGCGCGGAAGGATCAGCACGCTGATGAACAGGGCGGCCAGGGCGTCGGCACGCATCCATCCTGTCGTGGCGATCACGATGGCCCCGACGATGACGGCCACGGACCCGAGGGCGTCATTGAGGACCTCCAGGAACGCAGCGCGCATGTTCAGGTTCGCCCCGCGGCCGGAACTGAGCACCGCGATGGCGATGACGTTGCCCAGCAGGCCGATGATGCCGAAGACGAGCAGCCCGCCGGCCGCCACCTCAGGAGGCGCAAAGAGGCGGCGGATCCCGTCGATCAACGCGTAGAGCCCCACGGCCAGCAGCAGGGTCGACTGGGCGGTTGCCGAGAGGACCTCGGCCCGGCGGAAACCCCAGGTGCGCCGGTCGGTGGCGGGCCGGCCCATCAGGGTGGCGGCGGTCAGGGCCATGAGCAGGCCGGCGGCATCGGTGAGCATGTGGGCTGCGTCGACCAGCAGGGCCAGGCTCCCCGTGATGACGGCGCCGATGACCTCGGCCACGAGGATCGCTGCGGTGATCCCGAACGCGATGGCCAACCGCGGCCGGTGCGCGGTGGCTCCACCGCTGTGGTCGTGGGAGTGCCCGTGGCTCATGGCGTCCCCGCTACGGTGCCGTGGGACTCGTGCCAATGGTGGGCCCCCAGGGTCACCTCCCGGCCGGTGGCCGCCAGCAGCGCTTCAGCGGCGACCAGCATGGCTTCCAGCCCGTCGGCTTCGGCCAACGAGAACAGGCTGGCCCGTCCCACGGGACGCGAATCCACGAGCCCGCAATCGCGCAGGCAGGACAGGTGGGCACTGACAGTGCTCTGCGCGAGGCCCAGATGTTCGGTCAGCTCCCTGACCTTGTGCTCTCCCGAGCGCAGATGACGCAGGATGAGCAGCCGGGTGGGATCGGCCAGCCCATGGAACAAGGCTGCGGCCGGTGCCAGGTCCGCGGTCGTTGGTTCGGCCACCTTCGCTATCATCGTCATCTAACGATGATAGTCGGTGTTGGGCCCGCGGCCAACCCTTGGCCGCCCGGCGTCAGTGCAGGTCGGATTCCGCCAGCACGGTACGGGCCGCCTTGGTTCCGGCCGCGGCACCCACGAGCAGCCCCACCAGCATCACGGCCACTGACACGCCGGTCAACAGCGACTTCGTCTGCTCCGCGTCGACGAAGAACACGACGACGGCGCAGGCCGCTCCCGCGGCGACACCGATCAGCGTGGGGACCCGTGCCGCCTGGTGCCCCACGAGCCACGTCCGCTCGGTGGCCGTGATCGTGGGCGTGCGGATGCCGGCGATCTGGTTCGGGGCAATGCGCCCGGAGGCACATCCCAGCACGACGACGGCGATGACGACGTAGGCAACCAGCAGGACGATGACGGAGATCAACATGGGTTCCACCTTATCCAGCGCGGGCGTCGATCTCCTCCCGGCGTGCCTGCACGATGGCGCGCAGCAGGTCCTCGGGTAGTGGATGCTCCGCCGAATAGTGGATGCTTCCCGCCGTCGTCTCGACGCCGGCCAGCGGGTCGCGGTGCCGGGCGATCACCTTCCCGCTGAACGGATAGACCGAGAGGAACTTCTTGGCCTTCACCGAGGCGATGAGCCCCTGGCCGCGGTACAGAAGCGCGGCCATGCCGTAGCTGGTTCCCTCCTCGGCCTCGGGAACCACGTCCCGGGCGATGGCGTAGACGCGCTCGAGCGCGAGGCGGTCCTGCCCCTGTACGGTGTCCAGATAGGTCCCGACGTCACCCATGCGGCGATCCTACGCCGGAGAGCCGCGGGGCGCATCGCCCCGGCGCCGCATCAGCACCGATCCAGCAGGCAGCCCAGCGGCCGCGGAACCCGCCCCGGGTCCAGCGCCGCGGTGAGCGAGCGCGCATAGCGTTCCTTCCGGCCGCTAATGGTGCCCAGGAAACGCAGCAGTTGCCGGTGCACCGTCCGGGCCCGCTGCGCCGGTTGGCGCTGGAAGATCCGGAAGGCCCGCAGGTCCCCCTCGACCGCCAGCACCTCCTGGACCCGGTCGACGCCGAGTGCTCGGATCAGCTCATCCTCCAGGTCCTCGCTGCACGTGAAGAACCCGAGCTCCTCCAGGGCCTCGCGGTCCAGCTCCCCCCGCCCGCAGAAACGCTCCAGCGGACGCCTGAAGAACCGTTCCTCGGCCTCGTCGCAGAGGCCCGCCAGGGCGACGTCCAACCCAGCCGGCCCCAGCAGGCCGACATACCTTCCGGCTTCGGTGGCTCCGCCCATCGGCAGCACGCAGACCCCGTCGGCCTCGAGGTCGCGTCCCCGCCGGGCCGCCAGTGTCTCCAGGGCCACCCGGTCGCTGGTCCCCTCCACCAGGACCACCTTGCGCGGCAGTACGGGGCCGTCCCGCCAGGCGGCGGTGCCCCTGCCGCCGGTGCCGTGTGCCGCCTCGGCCACCGCCGCCCGGAACCCCGTCATCACACCCATGTCGACCAGTCTCCCAGCGACCGGCCGCGGGAACTAGACTCGCTGACCATGGACGCGACGCAGCAGGACCCCGGACCGTCGATGGGCGTCACGGCACACGGGCGGTTGGATCCCGACCTGTGCCTGGCCACGTTGGCCGCCCATTCCATCCCGGGGGTCGATGAACGGGTCGGGGCCGAACACCGCCGGCCTGTCCGCCTCCACGGACGCGTCGTGCCACTGGGCCTGCGGTTCACCCCTGGCCAGGTGCTGGTCCGCTGCCTCGACGCCCCGCTCCCCGTGGCCGACGAACCGGCACTGGCGGCACTGGTGCGCCGGTGGTTCGGCCTCGACGAGGACCTGGAGCCGGTGAATGCCCACCTCGCCCGCGATCCGCTGCTGGCCCGGTTGGTGGCCCGGCGACCTGCCCTGCGCCGGATCGGCTATCCGGATCCCTTCGAGGCGGCGGCGACGACAGTGCTGGGCCAACAGGTGTCGGTGGCCGCCATGCGGACCTTCGCCGGACGGCTGGTGGCCGGTTGGGGCGGGGACGCAGGACCCGGGCTGCGGACCTTCCCCCCAGCCGACGTCGTCGCCCGCATCCCCGAGGACGAGCTCCAGGCTGCCGTGGGATTGACCCGCGCACGGACCCGGACGGTGCTGGCCGTGGCCCGGGCGTTCGTCGAGGCGGGCCCGGCGGCCGACGGGGCGTTGCCGCTGACCCGGGGGCAACTGCTGGCCCTACCGGGCATCGGCCCCTGGAGCGCCGACTACCTGGACGTCAGGGCCCGGCTGGACCCGGATGCGTTCGCCGCCGGGGACCTGGTATTGCGCCGGGCCCTGGGACGCATCAGCGCCCGGGAGGCCGAAGCCCGCGCCGAGGCGTGGCGCCCCTACCGGGCGCAGGCATTGTTCCACCTGTGGAGCCAGGAGGCCTACGCCGCATAGGCGCCGGCGTCAGCCGCGCGCTGCGGCCTGGATGCCCGGTTCGTCGGGGAAGATCTGCCCAATCGGTTCGCGCTTCTCGGCCTGGAAGGTCTCCTCGGCCCGGCCGAACGCCCAGTAGGCGGACAGCGAGAGCGCCTTGCGGTCCACTCCCTTTTCGTCGGCAAGGTAGCGGCGCAGCGCCTTGACCATCTCGCGCTCCCCGTGGGCGAAGACCTGCACCTGGCCCTCGCGCCAGGTGCCGGCCATGACGGCCGCGGCGAGCTTGGTGCTCTCCGGGGTGAACGGGCCGCCGCGGTGCAGCCAGTGCACGTTCATGCCCTTCGGCGCCCTGAACTTGATCTCGTCCTTTTCCTCGGCGACCTCGACGTAGACCTCGCCCACCGCCGAGCGGTCCATGGCCTCCAGGGACGCGGCGATGGCCGGCAGCGCCGATTCGTCACCGGCGAGCAGGTGCCAGTCGGCCTCCGGGGACGGGAGGTACATCCCTCCGGGGCCGGAGAAGCAGACCAGGTCCCCTGGCTTGGCGTGGTTGGCCCACGGCCCGGCGATGCCGTCCTCGCCGTGCACGACGAAGTCGATCTGCAGTGTCTGGTTGGCCTCGTTGACGCTGCGCACGGTGTAGGTGCGGCGCACCGGCATCCGCTCGGGCGGCAGCACGGCGCGCAGTTCCTCCAGGTCGTAGGGCGGGGTGAGGCCCAGGGCGGGATCTGCGAAGAGCAGCTTGACGTACTTGTCGGTGGCTTCCTTGTTGCGGAAGGCGGCGAAGCCCTCCCCGCCCAGGGTCAGGCGGACCATGTGCTTGCCGATCTTGCGCCGGGTCACCACCTCCAGCACCACCATCGGGCGCGGCGGCCGGGCGGCTGCGGGGACGGTCATTGTCGGATCACTCCTTCGGGTGCCGGGCACAACCCGGCAAAGGTCTTTTCCCCATCCCATCCCACGTGGACGGCCAACGCAAACCGGGTACGCCATGGGCGAAGAAGTTACCCCGCGTCTCGGATCCGCTAGGCTGGTTCCAGCTTCACGAGCTGCGGCCACGCACGGGCTCCGACCCGGCCGCACACCAACCCCATGCTTCACGGGTGGTTCGGATGACGAAGCGGTCCGGCACGCACGGTGCCGGGCAAGAGCACGCGAAAGGCATCCCATGGGCCACCCGTCCAGTACCCGCACCGAATCCGCTTGTCGTTCCGCCGCGCCCGGCCACCTGCCGCCGGCCGCCGGTGCCGACCCCGGCCTGCTCGCCGATGCCGCCGGCTGGGTCCCGGTCACCGTGCTGGTGGATCCGCCGGCCCAGGCGCTGGTGCTGGCTTGTCCTTCAGGCACCCGGTGGACCGGTTACCACCACGGAGTGGGGACCCTGGCCGCGGCGCTGCGCTGCCACCTGCCCGCCCCGGGGCACGACGCCGGCACCACTCTGCCGCTGGTGGGCTCGGCAGTGTGCCACTGGCATCCCGCCGCAGGGGTGCTGGGCCTGCCGGCCGATCCGCGGCTGCGCGCCGGACGGGCCTACCTCGAGTTGTCAGCCGCCCCGCTGGAACCGTGCCGGCTGGTGCACGATCCCGTCCTGGCAGCGGCCTTCGCCGCGGTTACCGGAACACCGGTTCGCCGATGAACTCCTCAAGCTTGGCGCGCTCGGCGGGAGGCAGGCGCAGCAACCGCTGGTTCTCCACCGAGAAGAAGGCCAGGGTCGTGGACGCGCGCACGCACACCCCGCCGTCCACGGGATCGTGGAACTCGTAGCAGACATCGAAGCTGGCGGCCTTGACCGCCGAGAGCCAGAGGTCCACCGCCGCCGGGACGTTGCGGTATTCCAACGGCGAGACGTAGCGCACCCGGTGTTCGACGACGAGGATCTGGGTGTTCGCCGGGACAGCGGAGAACAGCTCCACCATCGGATCGTTGCCGGGTTTGCCGGTTCCGCCGGGCACGCCGAACCCGGCGATGCGGGCCTCCTCCATCATGCGCACCAGGTTCACGTTGTTGATGTGGCCATAGGCATCCATGTCGCCCCAGCGCATGGGCACTTCCACCCGGAGTCGGCGCCCGCTCATGCGTCCAGTCCCCGTTCCCCGCTGCCCGGCTGCCCGTCCGGCCATTGCTGGCGCAGCCGGCGGCGCTCCTGGTGGTCCACGTGCTGCTCCTCATCGGAGACGATCCCGAGCCGTTCGAGTTCGGCCAGGATGCGGGCACCGTCGGGGGCGTAGATCCATTCGACGCCGGGCGTGGAGTTCACGGTCCGTTGCGAGCGGCCGCCGGCCAGCACGGCCTCGGAGGGGGTCAGCTGGCGGATGACGATCGCCTTGACGTTCTGCGGGTAGCGCTGGGCGAAGCCGGCGTAGATCTCGGGATCGTGCTGCCCGTCGTCGCCGACCAGCAGCCACTTCATCTGCGGGAATTCGACGGCCAGCCGGCGCAGCTGGTCGACCTTGTGCTGGGAGCCGGATCGGAACCAGCGTCCGCTGGCCGATCCGGTCTCGATCGGTCCCCAGTCGGTCAGCAGCAGCGGTCCCTCCGGATAGAGGTTGCGGGCCAGGAAGCGGCTCAGCGTCGGGGCGACGTTCCAGGCCCCGGTGGAGAGGTAGAGCACCGGCGCTCCGGGACGGCCGCGCAGCACGCGTTCCATCATCACGGCCATCCCGGGGGTGGCCACACGGGCGTGTTCGTCGAGCACAAACGAGTTCCAGGCCGCCAGCAGGGGGCGTGGAAGGGCGGTGACCACCACCGTGTCGTCGACGTCGGAGATCAGCCCGAATTCGCAGGATTCGTCCACCACGAAGACGCGTGCCGTGACCTCTGCCGAGTCGCCGGTGGACAGGGTGACCGTGTGCCATCCGGGACCCAGCGTGGTCTCGATATGGGCATCGAGCACCCCGCCGCGATCGGCGCGGACGGTGTGGCGGTCCCCGGCGATGGCGACGGTGACCTCGGCGAAGGCGATCGGTGGGGAGATGAAGTTGCGCCAGCCGCGCACGCTGTCGGCCACGACCTTCGAGCGCGGCACCCCCTTGCGGAAGGTCCGCGGCCGGGCGACAACGATCCGGGCCAGGATGCGCACCCAGCCGGCTCCTCCGGCGGCCGAGCGTCCGTAGCCGCGGAAGGGAAGCACTGTCGGGACCATGCCGCGCCCGCGCCCGTTGGCTTCGCGGAACGCGTGCCAGGAATCCTCGAGCCTGACCCCCAGGTGCTGTCGCAACGACGATGGTTTCCGTGATGACATGGCGCCAGTCTTTCACGGCACCTCAGTGTGGTGCGACAGCCCACCCCTCGACCTTTTCTACACTTTGTAGAATACTTGGGTCATGATGTACGACCACGCAGAGGACAAACCGGTACTGGTGCTCGACGACGGGCAATGCTGGACCCTGTTGGGGAACAGCCGACACGGACGCATCGCCACCGCCTTCGACGGCCAACCGGGGATCACCCCGGTCAACCACGGGGTCTCGAACGGCAAGCTGTACCTGCGCTCCGCCGCAGGATCGAAGCTGGCCGGCCTGACGGTGAACCCGCACGTCGCCTTCGAAGCCGACGGCATTCTCAGCGACGAGGCCTGGTCCGTGATCGTGCACGGCACCGCCCGGGTGCTGGAGACGGACGCGGAGATCCTGGCAGCCCGCGCCTCGGGCGTTGACCCCTGGGTCCAGACGCTGAAGGACTTCTGGGTGGAGATCACCCCGACGTCCATCAGCGGCCGCCACTTCATCCTGGGCCGCCAACCCGAGCAGCTCGACGAGCACTAGCGGGCGCTAGGGTTGGTGGGTGGACACCTCCCGGAACACCCCCCAACTGGCCGAACACCTCCGCACCATCGCCGTCGAGGCGGCCCTCGGGGTCGGGCCGATGCTCCGCAGCGCCTTCCGCTCCGGAGCCGAGGCCACCGAGAAGAAGAATGCCCACGACCTGGTCACCGAGTACGACCGGGCCAGCGAGGCGGCCCTCGCCGAACACCTCTTCTCCGCCTGCCCGGACAGCCGCATCCTCGGGGAGGAGGGCGGACACCAGGGCACCGGGAGCATCGAGTGGATCGTGGACCCGATCGACGGGACCAGCAACTTCGCCCACGGCGTGGCGTTCTTCTGCGTGTCCATTGCCGCGGCGCTGGACGGCGAGCTGCTCGCCGGCGTCGTCTACGACCCGGTGGCCGAACTGGTGTTCTCGGCCAACTCCGAGGGCGCCTGGCTCAACGGCGAGCCGTTGGCCCCGCACGGCCGCAGCGAGGAGACCCGGTCCTCGCTGATGACCGACTACCCCTGCGCCGAGGCCATCGCCATCGACGGCCCGGCAGCCGTCGAGGCCTTCGGCACCCTGGTCACCCGCTACGCCACGGTCCGCCGCACCGTCAGCGGGGCCCTGGCCCTGGCCCACGTGGCAGCCGGCTGGACCGATGTCACGTTCGGTTTCGACACCAACCCGTGGGATGTTGCCGCGGGGATCCTGCTGGTGCGCCGCTCCGGCGGCACCTATGTCCCCTACCGGTACGACGACGAGGACCGGCCCGTCCACGAGGCACCGGTCTACCTCGCGGTGGGCCCGGGCGGCGCGGCTTCGACCAGCACCCGCATCGTCGAGGAGCGGCTGGCGGCCCGCCGCGCCATCGGGCACCGCAAACAGGCCAGCAAATAGGCGAAGGCGACCGTTCAGGGCCCTACTTGGAGATGCCCTCCACCACCGGGCAGGTGACCTGGGCGGCCGGCCCCTTCGAGGAGTTGGTCGACACCACCTTGTCCTGCGCGTCGGTGACCTTGCAGGTGAGCGCCCCGGTGTTGCCCTTCGCGTTCGTCGCCGTGACCAGCCCCAGCAGCGTGCTCGCGGTGACGTCCTTCGTGAACGTTCCCCCCTTGATGTCCTCGGTCGCGACCTGGTCGATGTCCTGGGTGAGGTAGGTGACGGTGTAGCCGCCCTCACCGGTGACCGAGTACGTGTACTGCGCGGTGCTCCCGGCCCCTTCCTTGACCACGTTGGCCACGGCGACGAGCACGAAGATGTAGACGACGCAGACAATCAGCGCCACGGCCCCGGTGATGAGCCCGGTCAACGCGAATCCCTTGCGGGGGAGCTTCTTCACCAGGGCGATGATGCCCAGCACCACGGCGATCGCGCCCAGGATGAAGGAGACGAAACCGATGACTGGAATGAAGGAGAGCGCGACGGCGACGATGCCGATGATCATCGCGGCCTTCGTCATCCCGGTGGCCGCCGGCGGCTGCTGGTTCCATCCCGGCTGGCCGGGGTACGGGTAGCCGCTGGGCGGTTGGTTGGGGTGCTGCTCGCTCATGGATGTCCCTCGGTCGTTCCGGTTCGGTGGCGGTCGGGGTGGGCACCGACGGCGCCGCTTCCCCGGGTCCAGTGTAGCTATGGATCTTCCCCTGCCCCGGGCGTACATTCGAAGCATGGGTATAGCAATGAATCAACGAGGTGTCGCCCACGCCCACCATCATCACCACGGGGTGGAGTACATCGTCGCGGGCATCGGCATCGTGCTGTTGTTCGGGGCGTTCGCCGTCCTGCAGTCGATCATTTCGGGCCAGGTGTTCAACCCCCTGTACATCGGGGTGTTCTTCGGCCTGGTCGGGGTGGCGATGGGCACGACCTTCTGGGCGCGGCACTGACGCCGTCCCGACAGGGGACCGGCCGCCACCACGGCGACCGGACCTGATCCCCCTACGGCCTCGCGGACCCGGGGTTCAGCGCGTGTCCGCCGCGGCTGCCCTTCCTGCGGCCCGTCCGCTGAACAGGCAGCCGCCCAAAAACGTCCCCTCCAGCGCCCGGTAGCCGTGGACCCCGCCGCCGCCGAACCCTGCGGCCTCCCCGGCGGCGAACAGGCCGGGCACCGGCGCTCCCCCGGGCGCGAGCACCCTCGAATCCAGGTCCGTCTCCAGCCCGCCGAGTGACTTGCGGGTGAGCACATGCAGCCGCACGGCGATCAGCGGTCCGGCCTGGGTATCCGTGAGCCGGTGCGGCGCCACCGTGCGGATCAGCTTGTCCCCCACGTAGCTGCGTGCCGATTGGATGGCCATCTGCTGCGGATCCTTGCTGAAGCCGTTCGCCGCCTCGGCGTCGCGCGCGGCGACCTCGCGCTCGATCGCCGCCGGATCGAGCAGGTCGGCGCCCGCGAGCCGGTTCATCTTCGCCACCAGTGCGGCCACGGTGTCCGCCTGCACGAAGTCCTCGCCACGGTCCAGGAACGCCTGCACCGGGCCCGGCACCGCGGTCACGGCGCGGCGCAGGACCGCGCGGATGTCCTTGCCGGTCAGGTCGGGGTTCTGTTCGGAGCCCGACAGCGCGAATTCCTTGCCGATGATCCGCCGGTTGAGGATGAACCATGAATGGTCGTGCCCGGTGGTGCGCAGGTGCTCCAGCGTGCCCAGCGTGTCGAAGCCCGGCCACAGCGGCGTGGGCAGCCGCCGGCCGAGCGCGTCCAGCCACAACGAGCTGGGCCCGGGCAGGATCCGGATCCCGTGGTTGTCCCACACCGGACCGTGGTTGATGATGCCCTCGGTGTAGTGCCACATCCGGTCCCCGTTGACCAGGTGCCCGCCGGCCGCGGCCCCGATGTCCAGCCCGCGCCCGTCCACATGGGCCGGGACCCCGGCGACCATCTTCTCCGGCGGGGAACCCAGCCGGGCCGGCCACGCCGCGCGCACCTTCTCCGGGTTGCCGCCGATGCCCCCGGTGCACAGCACGACGGCGGGGGCACGGTACTCGAATCCGCCCACCTCGTCACGGTTGCTGGGTTCCCCCCGGGCCGCCGTGGAGTCGGCCAGGACTGCACCGCGCACCCCGGTGACGGCACCGGCGTCGAGCAGCAGCCCGTCGAGGCGGTGCCGCCACCGCACGGTCAGGGCACCGGACGCCACGGCGGCGAGCGCCTTGTTCGCGAAGGGTTCGACGATTCCGGGCCCGGTGCCCCAGGTGATGTGGAAGCGCGGTACGGAATTGCCCGGACCGCTGGCGCCGTGGCCGCCGCGTTCGGCCCAGCCGACCACCGGGAAGAGCCGAACGCCGAGCCCGTGCAGCCAGGCGCGTTTTCCGCCGGCCGCCCAGTTCACGTAGGCCTCGGCCCATTGGCGTGGCCAGTGGTCCTCGGGTCGGTCGAAGCCGGCGGTGTCGGCCCAGTCGCGCAGCGCCAGGTCCACCGAGTCGTGGATTCCCAGCCGGCGTTGTTCGGGGCTGTTGACCAGGAACAGGCCGCCGAAGCTCCACCAGGCCTGCGCGCCGAGGTTGGCCTGTGGTTCCTGGTCGATCAGCAGGACCCGGCGTCCGGCATCGGTCGCCTCGGTGGCCGCCACCAGTCCGGAGAGCCCGGCGCCGACGACGATGACATCGAATTCCTGCGTGGTGTGCCCCATGGTGGGATCCTACGCGGAAGGTCCCCGGTGGCATCATCCGGTGGGACGCTGGTGCAATCCGAACGGGGAGCCCTGTTGGTCCCGGCACAGGGTGAACAGCCCGTAGCGCTCCTGCTGTTCGTCGCTGCCGTTAAGGTCCAACGGTTCGACGACGCCGCCGAGCTCCACCACGCGGTCGCAGGCGGGACCCATCTGCTCGACGGCGAAGAACACGTAGGGTGCGGCCCCCGGGTCACCGGAGTGGATGCCCGCGGGTGTTCCGGCGATGTCGAGGCTGAAGCCGTTGGCGGCGCCATGGGGGCCCGGCTCGCTTCCCCACCCGAAGAGTGCAGCATAGAAGCGGGCGGATTCCCCCGCATCGTCGGCTCCGAATTCCATGAACGATATTTCCCCGGCCATGACGGTCTTCCTCTCCTGGGGGCTGGGCGTGCTCCCACCCCAACACAGGCATGGCCGACTGGCAATGGGTGGGCGGCAACTAGTCGGGCTGTGTGGGCCCGCCGTCACCCCGGGCCCGGTCCGCGGCGAGCGCCCGCGCCCGCTCGACGCTGCCATACCCCGTGGTGTCCATCGTGCCGGGCGGACCCCAGACCGTGATCAACCGGAGGGGTTCGTCCCCGTCGTTGACCACGTCGTGCTCCACCCCGGCAGGGGCCAGCAGGGAATCGCCGGGGCCCAGCCGGAATTCCTGTTCCCGCAGGTGCATGAGGGCCCGGCCGCTGATGACCTGGTAGAACTCCTGCAGCGGTTGTCCGCCGTCGTGGCGGTGCATGCCCTCGGAGCCGCCGACGGGCAGCTCCCAGGTCTGGATGTTCACCGCCAAACCCAGCTCGTCGACGAAGTGGTGTTGGATGCGCACGGGGGCAGCGCCGTCGTGCAGGGTGTAGTCGAAGGTGGCGTGGCCGGCGCGTTCCAGCATCGGATCTCCCGTCCTGTCGTGGGCCGGTGGGTCCCGCCCGGTGTCGTTGCGGCTCAGGCCAGTGCCGCCTTGCTGGTCTCCCGGGCGAACAGCACGGCGACCAGGGCGATGACCGCGGCTCCCATCAGATACCAGCCCGGGGCCAGCGGCGAGCCCGAGGTGGCGATGAGGAACGTCGCCACGAAGGGTGCCGTGCCGCCGAAGAGCGCATTGGAGAGGTTGAAGCTGACCGCGAAGCCGGTGTAGCGCACCCGGGTGGGGAACATCTCGGCCAGGAAGCTGGGCAGCGTGCCGTCGTTGAGGGTGAGCATGGCCCCGAGCAGGATCTGCACCAGGACGATGACCAGGAAGTTCCCGGTGTCCAGCAGCATGAACGCCGGTACCGTGAGCACCACGAAGAGGATGGAGGCGGTCAGCAGCACCGTCTTGCGTCCCAGCCGGTCCGAGAGCATGCCGGTGAGGAAGATGAACCCGATGTAGGTCAGCAGGGCCACGGTGGTGGCCAGATAGGCTGCCGACTCCTCCAGCTGCAGTTCGGTGGAAAGGTACGTGGGCATGTAGCTGAGCAGGATGTAGAAGCCGACGGCGTTGAGCAGGACCGCTCCAATGGCCTGGATGAGCTGGCGCCAATGATCGCGGAAGAGGTCCTTGATCGGTGTCGCCTCGGTGGTGTCCTCGGCCTCCAGCGCGCGGAAGGCCGGGGAGTCCTCCAGCCGGGTGCGGATGTAGCGGCCGATCAGGCCCATGGGGGCTGCCAGCAGGAACGGCAGGCGCCAGCCCCAATCGTGCATCTGCCCGGTGTCCAGCAGCCCGGTCAGCAGGGCCGCGAGCAGCGAACCGAGCAGCAGGCCGCTGGCCGTGCTGGCCGGAACCACCGCTGCGTAGAGGCCGCGGCGTTTCGGCGGGGCGTATTCGACGAGGAAGGCCGCGGCGCCGGCGTATTCGCCCGACGCGGAGAAGCCCTGGATGACGCGGATGAGAAGGAGCAGGATCGGTGCGCCGATGCCGATGGTGGCGTAGCCGGGGATCAGCGCGATGCAGAAGGTGGCCGCCGACATGATGAGGATGGACCAGGACAGCGCGGTGCGCCGGCCGATCTTGTCGCCCAGGTGGCCCCAGACGAAGCCGCCCAGCGGGCGGACGAAGAACGAGACGGCGAAGAGCCCGAAGGTCAGCAGCAGGCCGGTCTGCGGGTCGGCCTCGGGGAAGAAGACGGCTGTGATGGTGACGGCCAGGTAGCCGTAGACCGCGTAGTCGAACCATTCGACGAAGTTGCCGATGAAGCTGGCGGCGACGACCTTGTTCCGGGTCTTGCGGATGGATTCCGGGGTGTCAGGTCCGGGCCCGCCGCTGAAACTGGTCCGTGGTGTCTCGGGGATCGACGGGCTGGCGGCGGGGCTGCCGCCATGGCTGGTTTGCTTGTTCATGGGGACCACCGATTCTGGAGTGGGTGTCTCGGGTACGAAGTGGGTGCCGGGGCGTGCCGTTCGGGCGTCAGGCGGAGTCGGGGATGCCGATGTCCTCGTTCCACAGGTCGGGCCGTTCGGCGATGAAGCCTGCCATGAGGTCGGTGGCCCGCGGGTCGTCCAGGCTGGTGACCTCCACCCCCCGGGCGCGCAGCAGCTCCACGGCTCCGGGGAAGTTCACGGCCTCGCCCACGACCACGCGCGGGATGCCGAAGAGCAGGACCGCCCCGGTGCACAAGTCGCAGGGGGCCAACGTCGTGTAGAGCGTGGCGCCGCGGTAGTCGGTGAGGCGTCCGGCCTGGCGCAGGCAGGTGATTTCGGCGTGCGCGGTGGGGTCCCCGTCCTGGACGCGGCGGTTGGATCCCGTGGCGACCAGGTTCCCGTCGACGACCAGGGCCGAGCCGATGGGCACGCCACCTGCGGCCAGCGATTCCTCGGCCGCGGCCAGGGCCGCGGCATAGTGCGGATCCGTCGTCGTCGTGCCTTGCCCGGCCATTAGGCACCTGCCGGGATCGTGGCGGCCAGGGGCAGTTCGAGCTCGGTGGCAATGGCCGGGGCCATGGCGGCGGTGACGGCGTCGAGCAGGATGCGCCCCTTCTCGGCCGTGGCGTCGACGGCCGGGGACAGGCATCCAGACGCCGGGGTGCGCTCTGCCCTGACGGGCAGCACGTCGTAGGGCGGCAGGACCGCCGCGGGGTCCGCGGAGACGGAGGCCATGTCGACCAGGTGCGGGTGGAGGTGGAGCATCAGCGAGGTCTCCAGCACTCCCCCGTGCTCGACATCCCAGCCGGGGAAACCGTGCGGGTAGATCGTCTCGATGGTTTCCTGGTCCACGAAGTCCCAGTAGGAGAGGAGCATGACCGTGGGGGCGTCGACCCCGGCACGCTCGAGGTCGCGCAGGGCCAGGTCCACCCCCTCGTAGAGGAACTGGTAGTTCTCGAAGTGGCCGTTGAGCACCACCAGCTTCCGCACGCCGTGCCGGGCGAACTCGTGGACGAGCGTGCGGGCGATCTCCACCAGGGTGCCGCCGTCCAGGCTGGTCGTGCCGGCCAGGTGGTTGCCCCCGCCGGATCGCTGTTGCGATTTGTAGCCATAGGTGATCGGCGGGGCGACGATGCCCTCGATGGACCTGGCGACCTCGCCGGCGACCGCCCGGGAGAGCAGGACGTCGACGTTCAGCGGCATGTGGGGCCCGTGCTGCTCGATCGAACCGACGGGGATGATCACCGGACGCCGCCCCGAGGAGATGGCTTCGCGGTAGCTGAATGCGTCCAGCTCTTCCATGTATACGCTCGTGCGCAAGGGTTCCTCCAGGGAAGCTGATGGGGGGGTGTCCCCGACCGGCCGTTCGTTCCGGGCGGGGACGGTTCCGGGGCGGGGCGGCACCGTTTGGTGCCGCCCCGCCGGGGTGGACGCCTAGGCGTCGATGATGTTGTTCTCCGGGCCGAAGCCGAACTTGGTGATGTTCTCCACGCTGTCCTCGCCGACGACGAGGATGTCGTGCTCACGGTATCCGCCGGCACCCGGCAGGCCGTCGGCGACGGTGATCATCGGCTCCATGGAGACGACCATCCCCGGCTCGAGCACCGTGTCGATGTCCTCGCGCAGTTCCAGGCCCGCTTCGCGGCCGTAGTAGTGCGACAGGACGCCGAAGGAGTGTCCGTAGCCGAAGGTCCGGTTCGGCAGCAGGCCGTGGCCGATGTAGATCTCATTGAGCTCCGCCGCGATGTCCTTGCAGACCGCGCCGGGCTTGATGAGTTCCAGGCCGCGGCGGTGGACCTCGACGTTGATGTTCCACAGGCGCAGGCTCTCCTCGTCCGGCTGGCCGAGGAACAGGGTGCGCTCCAGGGCCGTGTAGTAGCCGGAGGTCATCGGGAAGCAGTTCAGCGAGAGGATGTCCCCGCGCTGCAGCTGGCGGGTGGTGGCCCAGTTGTGGGCGCCGTCGGTGTTGATGCCCGACTGGAACCACACCCAGGTATCGCGGACCTCGCGGTGGGGGAAGGTCCGGGCGATCTCGTGGACCATGGCCTCGGTGCCGATCAGGGCGACCTCGTATTCGGAGATGCCCTCGCGGATGGCGGCCTTGATGGCCTCGCCACCCAGGTCCCCGATGCGTGCACCGTGCTTGATGACCTCGATCTCCTCTGCGGACTTGATCATCCGCTGGCGCATGGCATCCTGCGAGACATCCACCAGTGCGGCGTCGGCAAAGGTGTCCTGGATGCGCTGGCGGGTCAGGCCCGGAAGGAAGTCGTCCTCGACGCCGATCCGGGAGGCCTTCACGCCGTCGCGCTTCAGCGCTTCCTGCAGCCCGTAGAAGAAGTTGTCACGCCGCCAGTCGGTGTAGACGATGTTCTCCCCGTAGCTGGTCCGCCACGGCATCCCGGCATCGATGTTCGCGGTGACAGTGGTGGAGTTGTTGGCCGTGACCACCAAGGCATAGTTGCGCCCGAACGTCGTGTAGAGGAAGTCCGAGTAGTACTTGATGCCGTGGTAGCTGGTCAGGATGACCGCGTCTAGGCCCTGTTCGCCCATGATCCGGCGCAGCCCGCCCAGGCGGCGCTCGAATTCTGCATCTGAGAACGTCAGCGGCTGCTTCTGCCCGATGTGCAGGGTCTTGAGGCGCTCGAGTTCGGCGACGCTGCTCGTGCTGGCTGAAACACTCATGATGTTGCTCCTTCGTTGTAACTGATAGGTGTTGCGGATACAGGCCAGCGGCCTGTGGTCTGGTGGGGCCGGACGGCTCAGCTGCCGGCCAGGGGGCTGCGGTCCACGTCGCCCGTGGGAACCGGTGCGGGTGGTTCCGTGGGGATCGCGGTCCGTTGCCGGCCGCTCTCGGCGGTCGGTGACGAGGCCTCGTCCCGGTCGATGATCGGCGTGCCCTGGGCCGCCGATTCGAGTTCGTGGTCGTCCAGGGCCACCTCGGCGCTGCCGAAGTCCTCGACGAAGACCTCGTCGGATTCCGTTTTGGCCAGGCCGAGCGGAACCCCCGCGGCGATGCGGCTCTTGAAGCGCGGGTAGCCCAGGGCGAAGTACAGTCCGGCGGAGGTGATGCTGCCGGCCAGCCAGGAGAAGTCCACTCCCCCGACCGCACGGCCCAGCGGGCCCTGCAGGATCGGCGTGGAACCGTACATGCACATCCACGTCATCAGGATGCCGCCGCCGAAGGCGATGAATGCCGAGGGGTTGAACGCCTTGAGCCGGGTCCGCTCCGGGGAGGGGAAGAGGTAGGAGAAGTCGCGGTGCTTGCGTTCGAACACGTAGTAGTGGACCGCCATGATCCCGCCCCAGGTACCGACCCAGGCCGCGATGGTGCCGATGAAGCTATGCAGCACCTCGGCGAAATCGTGGGCGAAGAGGAAGGCGACGACGGCGATCATCGAGAGGACTCCGACGAAGATCGAGAGCTTCTTGCGTGAGACGTTGATGTCCAGGGCCTGCGTCGCGACGCCGAACGTGTACATGTTGATGATGTTCGTGGCGATCGGACCGTGGATGACCAGGGCGATCACCGGGATGGCGAACGCGCCGAAGCTCTCGACGATGAGCTGTCCGGGGTCGGCCGTGCCGTTCTTCGTTGCCAGGCTCGCGCCGAGGACGCCCAGCCAGCAGACCGGCAGGAACTGCCCGAGCACGGAGACGATGTAGAGCTTGGCTGGTTTGATCTTCTTGCTCACGAAGCGCGAGTAGTCGGGGGCGTAGGTGAACCACCCGATGCCCCAGCCGATGCCGATGGCGGTCATGATCGAGGACATCGCGGCGATGCGCGGCATGCCGGTGAGGATTTCGCCGACCGGGCCTTGGTAGCCCCAGTCGATGTCCAGCTGGGTCCAGGCCACGATCGACATGGCCACCAGGACGATGATCGTCGGGGGCATCGTGATGCGTTCGAACTTGGCGATGGCCTTGTAGCCGCGGTAGCAGATGGCCACCTGGATCGCCATGATCACCGCGGCGGTGCCGATGCGCCAGGCGTAGTTGTGGGCGGTCGGGTCGACCCAGCCGATCATCCCGAACAGGGCCATGATCAGATCCAGGATCACCCACGTGTTGATGGCGGACCATCCGATGGCGATGATCGCCTGGATGGCCGCCGGGAGGTAGGCACCGCGGCGTCCGAAGGCGCCGCGGGCCAGCAGCATGCCGGTCGCACCGGTGCGCTGGCCGAGCAATACGAAGAACCCGAAGCCGAGCATGCCGATGACGTTGCCACCGATCAGGACGATCAGGGTGTCTCGCAGGCCCAGGCCGAGGTGGATGCCGAGGGCGCCGAGGATCCAGTTGATGGGGGCGACGTTGGCCCCTGCCCAGATCCAGAATTGGCCCGAGACTTTGGTGGTCCGCGCCGATTCGGGCACGGGCTGGAGCATTTCCTCGACTTCATGTGTTGCGTTTTCTGAGCGTGAGGCCGCTTGCTGGCTCATGGATGGACTCTTTTCGCAAGGGTTCGGGGAGGGGGATCCCACCGGGAACGGCGGGCCCCGCGGGGGACCTGCCGAAGACTTGGGTTCAACCCTACGAGTGATCGGGGCCACAGCCTATATACTTTCTGCTTATTGAAAATACATTCCGGGTGACACTTCGTCGCCCAATGATGGGAGCCGCATGATCACCCTCGCCGAGGCACTCGCCTCACCTCCCTTGGCCGCAGCCGACCCCCACCCCGTCTCCGACGTCCCCGGGGCGCTGGAGCGCACGGTGCGGTGGGTGCATTCCAGCGAGGTCCTGGAAATCGCCTCGCTGCTGCGGGGCGGGGAGTTGCTGCTTACCGGCGGCACGGAACTGCTCAAGCAGAACGCCGCAGCACAGGTCGACTTCATGCAGCGTCTGGGCGAGCGGGGTGTCTGCGCCCTCTGCATCGAGGCGCTGCCCAACAGCCGCCGGCTGGCTCCCACGGCACGCGCCGCCGCGGAGGCGGCCGGAGTGCCGGTCTTCGAACTGCACCGGGTCGCCCGGTTCGTGGACGTCACCGAGGAGGCCAACCGGTTGATCGTGGACTCGCAGGCCCGCCTGCATGTGGGCATCGACCGCCTGTCCCAACTCATTGCCCAGGACATCACCGAGGCCGGCCCGGACATGACGCGCATCGTGCACCTCATCGCCGGGGAGCTGGACGCCGAGGCACGCCTGGTGTCGGCGGACGGCAGCGTCCTGGCCGACACTGCCGGGTCACTGACCGGGCCCACCCTTCCCGCGCCGGGTGACTCGGCGGGCCATGACCCGGCGGCCGTCCCCCCGGCCGGCGTCAGCATCGACGTCGTGCTCGATGGCCAGCCCACCGCCGAGCTGATCCTCACCTCGACCACGACGCATCGGGACCACCTGGCGGTGGCTGCGGAGCGGCTCCGCGGGATCCTGGCCCTGGCGCTGTCCCAGCACCACCGGCCCAGCCTGGAACAGCTCGCCCAGAACCACCTGGTGTCCTCGGTGGTGGAGGGTCGCGAGGGCCGCGGCGTCGAGCGCCTCTGGCAACAGAACGGCTTGGATCCCCAGGGGCCTGCGATGGTGCTGGTGGCCTCCGGGTTGGAGCGTGGCGCGGACTCCCTGCGCCTGGTGCGTACCCTGCGGGTGCAGGAGCCGCGGATCATGGCGCAGCAGCGCGAGGGGAAGCTCGTGGTGGTCGCCCCGCTGCTCGGTGACCCGCTGGAGAGCCGTGCACACATCCTGCATGCCGCCGCGCGGGCCGCTGCAGGCTCCGAGGTGTTCGGGGTGGCCGGTCCCCTGGTCTGGTCGGCCACGGCGGCGCACACCTCCTTTGCCGAGGCGGAGGCCATCCTGCGCCTGCATCCGCCCCGCCCGGGAAGCATGCGCGATGCGCTGGACCTGTTCGGGGTCAGGACGCTGACTGCCATGGAGGACCATGCGGTGCTGGCGACCTACAGTGAAGCCCTGCTGGGCAACCTCGTCCGCTGGGACCACCGGCACGGATCCAGTTTGGCCGCCACGCTGCTGGCATGGTTCGAGAGCGGCTGCAACACCACGGCCGCGGCCCAGGAACTGCACATCGAGCGCCAGTCGATGCACAAGCGCCTGGCCAAGATCTTCGAGCTGGTCGGCGGGGATCCGCGACGGGAAGGGCGGGTGTTCGCACTGCATCTGGCGGCGCGCTATCTCGCCTCCTGAGCGGCGGATCCGGCGGGGCGCCGGCTCAGCAGGCGGCCACCTCCACGGCGAGCTCCGTCCGGAGCATCGTGGCCAGGCGCGTGGCCTCCCGGGCCAGGTCCCCGCGCGGGGGCTCCCCCGCCTCCGGGAACCAGCGCACCGCGAGCCGTCCCGGCGACGTCTTCCAGGTTCCGCAGGCACGGCCGCCACGGACGACCAGATGCGCCCCGGCGGTGGCCACCGGACGACGCTCCGGGGCGATGAGCCAGGGGTCGGCCGTTCCCGGGCCGGAGGTCCACGGGTCGTAGGCGGGGAGCAGGGCCAGCGTTCCGGCCTCTCCGGCGGCGGTGTCGGCCAGCGCGTCTACCTGCCGTCCCAGGTGCAGGTAGGCAGCGCCCTCGATGTCCACCTCAGTCAGTTCGGTGGAGAGCTCGTCGATCCAGCGTTGGATCCTTCGTCGGCCGGCACCGAGTCCCTCGCCAAGCCAGCGCTGCAGGTGGCCTGCCGTCGCCGGGCCGTAGGCGTCGAGGTATGCGCGCACGGCATCCCTCCCGGCGTCCTCCAGCGCCGGCCACTCCCCCCAGGATGATGGAGGAGCGCACAGGAGCAATTGGCCGCCGGGACCCCGGCCGAGGACCAGGTCCCCTTGCCAGGCAAAGGGCTTGAGGAACGTCGCGTCGCGCCGGTCGATAAATGGGGCCACCTGCCGGAACTGTGCCTTCCGCGCCAGGTGGGTGGCCAATGCAGCTGGCGTCCGCGGCCCGCCGGCCAGGGCGGCGCGGACGGCGCCCCGCAGGGCCGGCCAGTCACCGGGTTCCAGCCCGTAGTGCCGCCTCCAGCTCGGCAGTTCCCACTGCCGTGCGGCACAACGCAGCACCAGATAGGTCGGCGCGGTGTCCGTGGCCATCAGGTGGACCGCCCCACGGAAGGACCAGGTCCTCACCAGGGTGCCCTCCGCCAGACCGGCCTCCACGACCCCGGGCCGGGGCCCGGCCAGGCGTCGCCCGACGGCGAGCTCCGGGTCGGCGGGCCAGGTGGGCACGGCGACGACACGACGTACCGCCTCGACCGCGGAGCCGGCACCGTCCGCCAGGTACTGCCGTGCATACCGCCAGGCCAGGGCCCGGGCACGAGTGGACTTCATGGTCTCCATGCAACACCTTCGACCCCGGAGATGGCCAGGATCCGATCAGGCCACTGCTCAGAGGATCGCGCGGACGGAGGCCCCGAAGTGGGCGACGTGTTCTGCCGCCAGCCGTTCGGCGCGGTCCGCGTCGGCGTCGACGATGGCCTCCAGGAGCTCGACGTGTTCGCGGATGTGTTCGACGACGCCGGGCAACCGGTCAAGGACCAGGCACCAGATCCGTGTGGCGAGGTTGTCCAGCCGGACGAGGGTCTCCTCCAGATGGTGGTTCTCCGCGGCCCGGTAGATGGAGCGGTGGACCTCGAGATCGTATTCCATCAGGGTCTTGCGGCCCCTGTCGGCATCGAGGCCGGCGATCTCGGCCGCAGTCCGCGCCAGCTGACCGCGCAGATGGTCCGGGGCATGCAATGCGGCCTTTCGGGCGGCCAGCGGTTCCAGCAGCTGGCGCATCTCCGAGATGGCGGCCAGCTCGGTGATGTCCACGATGGTGGCGAAGGTGCCCCGGCGGGGATAGGAGACCACCAGGTGATCGGTCTCCAACCGCTTGAGTGCCTCGCGGATCGGCGTCCGTCCGATCCCCAGCTCGGCGGCGAGCAGTCCCTCGATGATGGGATCACCCGGGGCGATGTCCAACATGATCAACTGGTCCCTCAACTGCAGGTAGGCGCGTTCGGCCAAGGACACCTGTCCGGCTGCCTCGCGGGTCAGCGTCATGGTTTTCCTCCGGGTTCGACGTCGGCGTGGCTGGTGCCGAAAGTTTTTTGGCCAACCCGTTGACGGGCTGTGATCCCCATCATACGATAACCACAACGTTGATATATCAGTCTGCGACAAAAGGAATTGAGGATTTCGATGGTGAACCCCACAGTGGAGGCAGTGGCCGCTTCGTCGCTCACGGCGTCGCTGGCAGAACTCGACCCCGAGGTCGCTGAGCGGATCGATGCCGAACTGGCCCGCCAGCAGGACGGCCTGGAAATGATCGCGTCGGAAAACCACACGGCGCAGGCCGTGATGGCCGCCCAGGGCTCGGTGCTGACGAACAAGTACGCCGAGGGCTACCCGGGCCGCCGCTACTACGGTGGATGCGAGCACGTGGACGTGATCGAGTCGTTGGCGATCGAGCGGGTCAAGGCCCTGTTCGGTGCCGGCTTCGCCAACGTCCAGCCGCACTCCGGCGCCCAGGCGAACGCGTCGGTGATGCACGCGCTGATCCGTCCCGGTGACACCGTGATGGGGCTGAACCTGGCCCACGGAGGCCACCTGACGCACGGGATGAAGATCAACTTCTCCGGCCGGCTCTACAACATCGTGCCGTACGGGGTCGATGAGGCCTCCCATGAGGTCGACATGGACCAGGTCCAGGCGTTGGCGCGCGAGCACCGCCCGAAGATGATCGTCGCCGGCTGGTCGGCATACCCGCGGCAGCTGGACTTCGCCCGGTTCCGTCAGATTGCCGATGAGGTCGGCGCGTACCTGTTCGTGGACATGGCCCACTTCGCGGGCCTGGTCGCCGCCGGGCTGCACCCCTCACCGGTGCCGCACGCCCATGTGGTCACCTCCACCACGCATAAGACGTTGGCCGGCCCACGTGGCGGGATCATCCTGACCAACGACGCCGAGGTGGCCAAGAAGGTCAATTCCGCGGTGTTCCCCGGCCAGCAGGGCGGACCGTTGGAGCATGTGATCGCCGGCAAGGCCGTTGCGTTCAAGATCGCCGCGTCGCCGGAGTTCGCCGAGCGGCAGGAACGCACCCTGGCCGGTGCCAGGATCCTGGCCGAACGCCTGACCGGTGATGATGTGTCGGCGCGGGGGATCAGCGTGTTGACCGGGGGCACCGATGTGCACCTGGTGCTGGTGGACCTGCGTGATTCGGCCCTCGATGGCCAGCAGGGCGAGGACCTGTTGGCCCGGGTGGGGATCACGGTGAACCGCAACGCGGTTCCCTTCGATCCGCGTCCTCCGATGGTGACGTCGGGGTTGCGGATCGGGACCCCGGCGTTGGCCACGCGTGGTTTCTCCGAGGAGGCGTTCGCCGACGTCGCCGACATCATCGCCGAGACGTTGGTGGCAGGAACCGCCGAGGGCGGCACCGACGAGGCAGTGTTGGCATCGCTCACCGAACGGGTTTCCGCCCTCGCCGCAGCCCACCCGCTCTACCCAGACCTTCCCCCCGTTTCTTCCACGATTGGAGCATGATCATGGCTGACGCACTTCCCGAGCACCCCGACTTCCTCTGGCGCAACCCGGAGCCGAAGGCCTCCTACGACGCGGTCATCGTCGGAGGTGGCGGCCACGGCCTGGCCACCGCCTACTACCTGGCCAAGAACCACGGCATGACCAACATCGCCATCCTCGAACGCGGATGGCTCGCCGGCGGCAACATGGCCCGCAACACGACCATCATCCGCTCCAACTACCTCTGGGACGAGTCGGCGGCCATGTACGAGCACTCCCTGAAGCTCTGGGAGGGCCTGCCGGAGGAACTCGAATACGATTTCCTGTTCTCCCAGCGCGGGGTCATGAACCTCGCCCACACCCTGCAGGACGTGCGCGAATCCAAACGCCGCGTCAACGCCAACGTCCTGAACGGTGTCGACGCCGAATGGCTGGACCCGCAGCAGGTCAAGGAACTGTGCCCCATCATCAACACCGGGGACGACATCCGCTACCCGGTCATGGGTGCGACCTACCAGCCACGGGCCGGCATCGCGAAGCACGACCACGTCGCCTGGGCCTTCGCCCGCAAATGCGACGAGATGGGCGTGGACATCATCCAGAACTGCGAAGTCACCGGCTTCATCAAGGACGGCAACCGCGTCGTCGGCGTCGAAACCAGCCAGGGCCGCATCCTCACCGACAAGGTGGGCCTGTGCGGTGCCGGACACTCCTCCGTCCTGGCCGAGCTGGCCGGATTCGACCTGCCGATCCAATCCCACCCGTTGCAGGCACTGGTCTCCGAACTCTTCGAACCGGTGCACCCCACGGTGGTCATGTCCAACCATGTCCACGTCTACGTCTCCCAGGCGCACAAGGGCGAACTGGTCATGGGCGCCGGCGTGGACGCCTACAACGGCTATGGCCAGCGCGGCGCCTTCCACGTGATCGAGGAGCAGATGTCCGCCGCCGTCGAGCTCTTCCCGATCTTCTCCCGGGCGCACCTGCTGCGCACCTGGGGCGGAATCGTCGACGTGACCATGGACGCCTCCCCCATCGTCTCCCCCACCCCCATCGACGGCTTGTTCGTGAACTGTGGCTGGGGCACCGGCGGATTCAAGGGGACGCCCGGCGCCGGCTACACGTTCGCCCACACCATCGCCACCGGCCAGGCACACGCGCTCAACGCCCCGTTTGCCCTGGACCGCTTCGAAACCGGCCACCTGATCGACGAACACGGCGCCGCCGCCGTCGCCCACTAGGCCCCGGAAGGACACCTGATGCTGCTCATTGACTGCCCGAACTGCGGGCCCCGCGACGAAACCGAATACCACTATGGCGGACAGGCCCATGTGGCCTACCCCCAGGACCCCTCGGCCCTGACGGACACCGAATGGTCACGGTTCCTCTTCTACCGCCAGAACCCCAAGGGCGTCTTCGCCGAGCGGTGGAACCACGCTGCGGGTTGCCGCAAGTGGTTCAACGCCCTGCGTGACACCGCCACCTACGAGATCCAGGCCATCTACCAGCTCGACGAGCCGCGCCCCGATGCGATATCCCCGGAACTCGCCAACACCCCCCACCACGACCCAGCAGGAGGAACACGATGAGCCCCCAGCAGCCCGCATCGCAGCCGGGCCGCCTCGACGCGGACCGGGTCCCGGGCCACGGCATCGACCGGTCCTCGACCATCAGCTTCACCCTCGACGGAGAGCGCCTTAACGCCCACCCGGGTGACACCATCGCCTCCGCCGCACTGGCCGCCGGACGCATCTCCTGCGGCAACTCGCTGTACCTGGACCGCCCCCGCGGCATCCTCTCCGCAGGAGTGGAGGAGGCCAACGCGCTGGTGACCGTCGGGGCCCGCTTTGCCGGACACGTCGACGAATCGATGCTGCCGGCCACCGTCACCCAGGTCACCGACGGCATGGAGGCCTCCTACCTCAGCGGCCTGGGCGTGCTCGATCCCCGCCGCGACGAGGCCTACTACGACCGCAAGTACGTGCACGCCGATGTGCTCGTCGTCGGTGCCGGCCCTGCAGGGCTGGCCGCGGCCCGCCAAGCCGCCGACTCCGGTGCACGGACGATCCTCATCGACGAACAGCCGGCTCCCGGCGGATCGCTGCTGTCCTCCGGCACCGAGCGGATCGACGGCGTTCCCGCCGCCCAGTGGGCCGACGAGACGGCCCGCGAACTGGAGATGGCAGCGGAATTCACCTACCTGCCCCGCACCACCGCCTTCGGCGCCTACGACGCGAACTACATCATCGCCGTCCAGCGCCGCACCGACCACCTCACCGAGGCCCCCGGCACCGGCGTTTCGCGCGAACGCATCTGGCACATCCGCGCCCGCCAGGTCGTCGTGGCGACCGGGGCGCACGAACGCCCCCTGGTCTTCGCGAACAACGACCGCCCCGGCGTCATGCTCTCCTCGGCGGTGCGCAGCTACCTGAACCGCTACGGCGTCGCCGCCGGATCCCGCGTGGTGGTGGCCACCACCAACGACTCGGCCTACGACACCGTCGCCGATCTGGCGGCCGCCGGGGTCGACGTCGCGGCGGTCGTCGACTCGCGGCCACAGGCCTCCGCCATCGCGGCGCGGGTCCTCGGGGCATCGGGGGTGCGCGGCATCTTCGGTTCGGCGGTCGCCGACACCTCGGCCGACGCCAAGGGGCGCCTCGCCACCGTCGAGGTCACCGGCCTGGCCGATGACGGCGCCGCCACCGGCGAGCGCGAAACCCTCGAGGCCGACCTGCTCGCCGTCTCCAACGGCTGGAGCCCGGTGGTGCACCTGTTCAGCCAGCGACAGGGCAAAGTCGCCTGGAACAAGGAACTGGCAGCGTTCGTCCCCGGCAATCCGGTGCGCGACCTGCACACCGCGGGCGCCGTCAACGGCTCGTTCGACCTCGCGGCCTGCCTGGCCGAAGGCGCCGCGGCGGGCCAGGCAGCGGTCGCCGCGGTGGGAGCCCGCGCAGCGGTCCCCGCACCGCGTGCCGACGCCACTGCGGCGTCGGACCCACGGCCGCTGTGGCTCATCGGCGACACCGGTGACGCGGCATCCATGACGAGCCACTTCGTGGACCTGCAGCGCGACCAGACCGTCGCCGACGTCGTGCGCTCCACCGGGGCCGGCATGCGTTCGGTGGAGCACATCAAGCGCTACACCTCGATCAGCACCGCGAACGACCAGGGCAAGACCAGCGGGGTCGCCGCCATCGGCGTCATCGCCGCCCTGCTCGGCGTCGACGAACTCGGGGACATCGGGACCACCACCTTCCGCGCCCCCTACACCCCTGTCACGTTCGCCGCATTGGCCGGCCGGCAGCGCGGCCAGATGCTCGACCCGGCCCGCCTGACCTCGATCCAGCCGTGGCACGAAGCCCACGGCGCGGAGTTCGAGGACGTGGGCCAGTGGAAGCGCCCGTGGTACTTCCCGCAGGCCGGGGAGGACATGGACACCGCAGTGCAGCGCGAATGCGCCGCAGTCCGCGACTCCGTGGGGTTCATGGACGCCACCACCCTGGGCAAGATCGAGATCCGCGGCAAGGACGCCGGGGAGTTCCTCAACCGCATCTACACCAACGGATTCAAGAAGCTGCGCCCGGGCCTGGGCCGGTACGGGGTCATGTGCACCCCGGACGGCATGATCTTCGATGACGGGGTGACCCTGCGCCTGGACGAGGAACGCTACTTCATGACCACCACCACCGGCGGTGCCGCCAAGGTGCTGGACTGGTTGGAGGAGTGGCTGCAGACCGAGTGGCCGGACCTGGACGTGGTGTGCACCTCGGTGACCGAGCAGTTCAGCACCATTGCCGTCGTCGGGCCGAAGTCACGCGAGGTCATCGCGCGGGTCGCCCCGGACCTGGACGTGTCCAACGAGGCGTTCAAGTTCATGGAGTTCCGCGAGACCACGCTGGCCAGCGGGATCCCCGCCCGCGTCTGCAGGATCTCCTTCTCCGGCGAATTGGCGTTCGAGATCAACGTCGCCGCCTGGTACGGGCTCAAGGTGTGGGAGGACGTGGCCGCCGCGGGCGCCGAGTTCGACATCACCCCCTACGGCACCGAAACCATGCACGTGCTGCGCGCCGAGAAGGGCTTCATCATCGTCGGGCAGGACACCGACGGCACCGTGACGCCGCAGGACGCCAACATGGAATGGGTGGTGTCCAAGCTCAAGGACTTCATCGGCAAGCGCTCCTACACGCGGATCGACACGGCCCGCGAGGACCGCAAGCACCTGGTCGGCGTCCTGCCGGTGGACCGGACCACGCTGCTGGAGGAAGGGGCCCAGCTGGTCACCGCCGGCACCCCGATCACCCCCGAGGCCGGCCCCGTCCCGATGGAGGGCCACGTGACCTCCAGCTACCGCAGCCCTGCCCTGGGGCGGACCTTCGGCCTGGCGCTGGTCGCCAACGGCCGCAACCGCATCGGCGAGATCATCCAGTCCCCCGTGGACGGCCGGCTGGTCGACGTCGAAATCACATCCCCCGTCCTCTACGACCCTGAAGGGAGCCGTCGTGATGGCTGAAAACACCTTGCAAGCACCCGCCGTGAGCCAGGAGGTCGCCGGCCTGCGCACCAGTCCCGTGGCCCACCTGGCCGAACAGATGGCCTCGGCATCGGTGTCCGGGGAGCGCGGGGTCTCCCTGCGCGAAATCCCGTTCCTGGCCCAGGTGGGCGTGCGCGCCCGCCCCGGGACGCCATCGGCCGCGGCCCTGGAAGCGGCGTTGGGCACCACGCTCCCGCGCCGCTCCGGCGAGGTCACCGGGCCCGCCGGACGCCAGGTGCTGTGGATCAGCCCCGATGAGTTCCTGCTCGTCGCCGACCCCGACAGCGTGGACGTCGCCGCGGCGGCCGCCGCCCTGGGCACCGGGGAGCAGGCGTTGCCCGGTTCGGTCGTGGACCTCTCCGCCAACCGCACCACCCTGGAGCTCTCCGGCCCCTCGGCCCGCGCGGTGTTGGAGAAGGGGTGCCACCATGACCTGCACCCCTCGGTCTTCGCGGTCGGGACGGCGGTCTCCACCCAGCTGGGCCCGGTGCCGATCCTGCTGTGGAAGACGGACGAGACCACGTTCCGCCTGATGCCCCGGGCCTCGTTCGCGGACTACACCGTGCACTGGCTGCTCGATGCGCTGGGCGAGTTCGCGGCCCCCGAGGTCCCCTGAGTCCCTGCCCTCCCCACAGGCCCACCGTCGTCGTCGTGGTCTTCCGACCCCGGCGACGACGGTGGACCACGTAGGATCACCCTGTTCCGGATCCGTCAGCACCACCCACCCTTCGAGAAAGCAGGCCCCATGGCACCGGTCGCCGAAGCCCCAGCCCACGAATTCGTCCTCAGCCTGGACTGCCCCGAACGCCCCGGGATCGTCCATGCGGTCTCCGGGTACCTGCTCGAACATGGCGGGGACATCCATGAACTGCGCCAGTTCGACGACCTCGGATCGAGCCGCTTCTTCATGCGCGTCCACTTCGCCAGCCGGTCGGGCGAGGACTTCCCCCAGGTGGCCGCCGACGCCACCGAGGAGTTGAAGCGCCTGCGCGACGCGTTCGCCCCGCTGGCCGGCGAACACGACATGCAGTGGAGCCTGCGCCCCCGGGCCGAGAAGCGCAGGGTGCTGATCATGGTCTCCAAGTTCGGGCACTGCCTCAACGACCTGCTCTACCGTTCGCGCATGGGCGAACTGCCCATCGACATCGTCGCAGTGGTCTCCAACCACACCGACCACCAGTCACTGGTGGAATGGCATGGCATCGACTTCCACCACGTACCGGTCACCCCGGACACCAAGCCGGCGGCCGAGGCGAAGCTGCTGGAACTCATGGACGACTACGACGTGGAACTGGTGGTCCTGGCCCGCTACATGCAGATCCTCTCCGACGAGCTCAGCCGCCGGCTCACGGGCAAGACGATCAACATCCACCACTCGTTCCTGCCCTCGTTCAAGGGCGCCAAGCCCTATCACCAGGCCCATGCGCGCGGGGTGAAGACGGTCGGCGCCACGGCGCACTACGTCAACAGCGAGCTGGACGAGGGGCCGATCATCTCCCAGCAGGTCCAGGATGTGGACCACACCTTCTCCCCCGCGGATCTGGTCGCCGCCGGCCGCGATACCGAGTGCAAGGCACTGTCCAACGCGGTGAAATGGCATTGCGAGGGACGCGTGTTCCTGCTGGAGAACCGCACGGTGGTGCTGCGCTAGGCACGACGGACCGCGGCCCGGGGCGGCCCGACGTCATGGCCGATCCCTGACGGATGTCACTGTCGGCCACGGCGGCGCCCGCCTAGCGTGTAGGACATGAGCGAAACCCTCGACGACACCCGGACACCGGTACCGCGCGGCGTCTCACGCCCCGGTCATCCCGCACTGATCGGTGCGGTCATCGGCGGCATCGGCGGCACGGTGTTCGTTGCGGCCAACGCGCCCGCCCTGCCGGCGCCCTGGACCGGGATCGCCTGGGTGGCCGGCGCAGTGGCCCTGGCCGTGTGGTGCTGGACGGTCCTGCTGGCCCGGCGCGTGATGCCCGATCTGCCCCGTCCCGGACGTTCGGCGGGGTGGGTGTACCTGGCGGGGATCGCCGGGATGTTCCTCATCATGTTCGCCGGGTCCCGGCTCCTGGCGGCCCTTGACCGGGAGCCGGTGCAACCAGCGGTGATCGTCGTGGCGGTGGGCGTGCACTTCCTGCCCTACGCGCGGGCCTTCGGCGCCCCGGTCTTCGCCCGCCTGGGGGCGGCCCTCGCCGTCGTCGGCGTGCTGGGGCTGGCCGGGGGCCTGCTGGTCACCCCGGTCGCGGCATCCGCCAGCGCCGTTGTGGCCGGCCTGGTGCTGCTGCTGGGCATTTCGGCCGATGCGCATGCACCGGCGCCCCGGGGCGCCCGGTCCTGACCCGTCGCGTGGTCCGCGCCCCGGGCACGGACCACGCGGGCCCTGCTGTCAGTCCAGGTGGGTGGCGGCGAACATCTTCAGCAGCGTCTGCACGACCACCACGTTGGGGCCCTCGGCGGCGAAGGACTGCTGCAGGGCCGCCTTGACATCCTGCGGCGCCACGGCCCGGGCCGGGATGCCGAAGGATTCGGCCAGCGCGACGAAGTCGGGGCGGGCCAGTTCGGTGGCGGTGGCCTTGCCGAACGCCCCCTCCATGTACTCGCGCAGGATCCCGTAGCCGCCGTCGTCGACGATCAGCCAGGTCACCGCGCTCTGGTGCTGTTTCGCGGTGGCCAGTTCGGCGATCGAGTACATCGAGGACCCGTCACCGGAAACAGCGAGCACGCGGCCCTCCATCCCTTCCTTCCCGGCCACCGCCAGGCCGACGGCACCGCCGATGGCCGCAGGGAAGCCGTAGCCGAGCCCGCCGGCGCCCTGGGCTGAGTGGAATTCCCCGGCGCGGGCATCCCAGCAGCTCCAACCCCAATATGCGGCGATCGTCATGTCCCAGTACGTCTGCATGGTGTCCGGGACGGCGGCACGGATGTCCTCCATGAAGCGGCGTTCCAGGCCCAGGTCCTGGGCGTCGAGCCGGTCGGTGACCTTGTGAAGCGTCTGCGTGACCACCTGCTCGGGCGAGGACCCGTGCCAGTCGGGGGCACCGGCGTCGTTCCCGGCACGATGCTCATCCAGCGCGTCGGAGAGGAACCGCAGGGCGGCCTTCGCATCGGCCCGGATGCCCAGGGCGGGGCTGTTGGATTCGAGCACGCGGGGTTCGGCGTCGATCTGGATCATGCGCCCGCGCGGGGCGAGCGTGAAGTAGTTGGAGGTGACCTCGCCCAGGGCGGAGCCGATGACGATCAGCACGTCGGCGTCCTCGAGCACCTCGGTGGTGTGCCGGTCCTCGATCCAGGACTGCAGGCTCAGCGGGTGCTCCCAGGGGAACGCCCCGTTGCCGCCGGGCGAGCAGATCACCGGGGCGCGCAGCTGTTCGGCCACGCGCAGCAGCTCGGCCTGGGCCCCGGCCCGGCGGACGCCGCCGCCGGCCACGATCGCCGGGCGGCGGGCCTGGCCCAGCCAGCGCACTGCCTCCTCGATGAGCTCCACGCGTGGCGGGTGCTCGTACGCCTCGGCGAGCGCGTCGACCACCGGGGGGACGAAGACCTCGGCCAGCAGGATGTCCTGGGGCACCTCGACCCAGACGGGGCCCTGCGGCACGGTGATGGCGTCGGCCCAGGCGTCCTGGATGGCCGAGGGGATGCCGGAGGCGTGGTGGACGGTGCGCTGGGATTTGGTGACGTTGGCGGCGGAGGCCTTCTGGTCATCGAGCTGGTGCAGCATGCCCTTGCGCCGGGCGCCGAGCCCGTCGAGCGGGATCTGGCTGGCGATCACGACCATCGGCACGCCGGTGGCGTAGGCCTCCTGCAGCCCAGCCAGCGAGGTCAAAGCCCCGGGGCCGGTGGAGAGGAACAGCACGCCGACCTCTCCGGTGGCCCGGGAGTAGCCGTCGGCGGCGAACGCCGAGTTGTTCTCCACCCGCGAGGAGACGAAGTGCAGTTCCGAGCGCGAGAGCGCGTCGAACAGGCCCAGGGCGTGCTGGCCGGGGATGCCGAACACGGTGCGCGCCCCCAGGGCGGAGAGCGTCTCGATGACCAGGTCGCCGCCGTTGCGGGGCGCCGACGGGGTCGACGGTGTGGTGGATGCGTGGGGGGCCGACATCATGCCCCCTGTCCGGCGGTGCGCTTGTCCGCCATGAGGGAGACCAGGTCGTAGGCGACGTGGGAGCCGGCGACGCCGGTCATCTCGGCGTGGTCGTAGGCGGGGGCGACCTCGACCAGGTCGGCGCCGATGAGGTTCATGCCGCGCATCCCGCGCAGGATCTCCAGCAGTTCGCGGCTGGTGATGCCGCCGGCCTCGGGGGTTCCGGTGCCGGGTGCGTGGGCGGGGTCCAGCACGTCGATGTCAACCGAGATGTACAGCGGGCGGTTGCCGATCCGGTCCCGGAGCTTGGCAACGACCTCGGCGACGCCCTGGTAGTAGACGTCGGAGGAGGTCACGATCCCGAACCCGAAGCGCTTGTCGTCCTCGAGGTCCTTCTTGCCGTAGAGCGGTCCGCGGGTGCCGACGTGGGAGATGGCCTCGGTGTCGAGGATGCCCTCCTCCACGGCCCGGCGGAACGGGGTCCCGTGGGTGTATTCGGCGCCGAAGTAGGTGTCCCAGGTATCCAGGTGGGCGTCGAAGTGCAGCATGGCCACCGGTTCGCCGGCGCGTTCGGCGGCGGCGCGCAGCAGCGGCAGCGCGATCGTGTGGTCACCGCCGATGGTCATCAGCGAGGAGCCGTCGGCCGTCAGGTCCAGGGCGTTCTGCTGGATGGTCTCGATGGCCTCGTTGATGTTGAACGGGTTCACGGCCATGTCCCCGGCGTCGGCGACCTGGACGTTTTCGAACGGGGAGATGTCCAGCGCCGGGTTGTAGGGGCGCAGCAGGCGCGAGGATTCGCGCACGTGGTTGGACCCGAACCGGGCGCCGGGCCGGTAGGAGACGCCGGCGTCGAAGGGCACGCCGACCACCTTGATGCCCGCCGTTTCGACCTGGTCCAGTCGCGGCAGGCGGGCGTAGGTGGCCGCTCCGGCGAAACGCGGGATGCGCGATGAATCAATGGGCCCGATGTTGCCGTTGGCCTCGATGCGGATCTCTTCCATGGTTCTCCCTCGGCTAGTTGCCTCATAAGATACATTTGTTGCTCTTCATGCTATTTGTGGCCCGGGGCACAGTCAAGGAGCACGACGCCGGCATCCCCGCTCCACCCTCGTCCCACCTCACGTGCGGGTCAAGACGGCACCCCCGGCGGGCTGCAGTGCCGCAGATCACGCCCCCTGCCGACCTTGTCCTCTTGTTTCCGGGCGCCGTCGGCGTAGTGTTCCACCTCGTGAAGAAGACAGCGGGCCTGCGCCCCGCCACCGGCTCCGGCCCACAGCACCCGATTCGACGCCGCCTGGGCACCTGGCTCATGCGGGACGGGATCGCCCATCCCGAGGCACCCGGCCAGGCCCACCCGCACCACGACACCGGACAGCCCTGGTTCAAGGTCATGTGCCTGTCGGGGCTGGACTACTTCTCCACGCTGGGGTACCAGCCGGCCATCGCCGTGCTGGCCGCCGGGGTCCTGGCACCGCTGGCCACCCTGGTCCTGGTCGCCGTCACGCTCGGTGCCGCCCTGCCGATCTACCGCAGGGTCGCCGCGGAAAGCCCCCACGGACAGGGCTCCATCGCCATGCTCGAACGGCTGCTGCCCCACTGGAGGGGCAAGGTCCTGGTCCTGGTGCTGCTCGGTTTCGCGGCGACGGACTTCATGATCACCATGACCCTCTCCGCCGCCGACGCCACCGCCCACATCATCGAAAACCCCTTCACCCCCGCCTGGTTCGAGGGCAGGAACGTGCCGATCACGCTGGTCCTGCTGGCGTTGCTCACTGCACTGTTCCTGCGCGGATTCACCGAGGTCATCTCGCTCGCCGTCGGGATCGTCGGGGTCTACCTGGCCCTGAATGTCGTGGTGCTCGGCTCCAGCATCGCGCGCATCGTCGCCTCCCCCGGGCCCGTCGGCGACTGGTGGACCACCCTGACCACCAGCCACGGCAGCCCGTGGATGATGGTGGCCATGGCCCTGCTGGTCTTCCCGAAACTGGCCCTGGGGCTCTCCGGCTTCGAGACCGGGGTCGCCGTCATGCCGCAGATCCGCGGCCGGGCCACCGACACCGAGGCCAACCCCGCGGGCCGGATCGCCGGAGCCAAGCGCCTGCTGACGACGGCAGCAGTCACCATGAGCGTGCTGCTGGTCATCTCCTGCGTGGTCACCACCTGGCTGGTGCCGTCGGCGGAACTGCAGCCCGGGGGCGCCGCCAACGGCCGCGCCCTGGCCTACCTGGCGCACGAACAGCTCGGCGAGGGCTTCGGCAGCGTCTATGACCTCTCCACCATCCTCATCCTCTGGTTCGCCGGGGCCTCGGCACTGGCCGGACTGCTCAACCTGATCCCCCGCTACCTGCCCCGCTTCGGCATGGCCCCGGAGTGGGCCCGGGCCAACCGGCCGCTGGTCCTGGTCATCGTCGCCATCGCCGCCCTGGTGACCCTGCACTTCAAGGCGAGCGTCGACGCGCAGGGAGCCGCCTATGCCACCGGAGTGCTGGTGCTGATGACCTCGGCTGCGGTCGCCGTGATGCTCTCGGCCCGGCGCAAGCGCCAACGCGGGCGCACGGTGGCCTTCGCCGTCGTCGTGGTGGTCTTCCTGTACACGACGATCGCCAACGTGGTCGAGCGGCCCGACGGCCTGCGCATCGCCGCCCTGTTCATCGCGGCGATCCTCTTCGTCTCCTTCATCTCGCGTTTCCGCCGCTCCACCGAGTTGCGGGCCACCACCGTCATGTTCGACGACGCGGCCCACGACCTGCTGCGCTCCGCCGCCGATGCGGGACAGATCTCGCTGATCGCCCACGAACCGGTGCGCTTCAGCGCCGAGCGGTACCGCCACAAGCTCCAGCACGCACGCGTCGCCAGCCACCTGCCCGAGACGGCCCGGCCGCTGTTCATCGAGATCACACTCGGCGACTACTCGGACTTCGCCCAGGACCTGCTGGTGTGCGGCACGACCCGGCACGGCTACCCGGTGCTCACGGCCACCGCCCCGTCGATCCCCACGGCGCTGGCGGCGATCTGCCTGCGGATCCGCGACGAATACGCCACCATGCCGCACCTGTACTTCAGGTGGACGGAGGGCTCCCCGCTGCGCAACCTGGCGGGCTTCCTGCTGTTGGGCCAAGGCGAGATCGCCCCGCTGACCCGTGAGGTGCTGCGCGAGGCCGAACCGCAGGTGCAGCGCCGCCCCTGGATCCATGTGGGCTGAACCGGCGATGCCGTCGGTGGCTGGCCTACGCTGAGGGGGTGACACTTCCAGCCACCGAATCCACGACCGAGATGACGGTGCGCCGCATCGCCGTGCAGACGCCGCTGGCCTTCGGCTCCCTCACGGCGCGTTTCGAGGCGGCAGTGCCGGCCCTTGACCTGGCCGGACTCGAGCAGCTGGCGGCACGCGGGGCCACCTGGGATGAGCTCCAACGCGCTGCGGGCCACGAGGCGGCGTACGAGCTGTACCGCTTCTGGACGCATTCCCCCTCGGCGCTGCTTCACCTGGCGGGCAACGATGCGCCCAGCCGCATCTACCTCATCGGCAGCCTGGCGCTGTCGGCCCGGTTGTTCCGCATCGAACCGGGCACCGCCCTGCATGCCCCGCTGCGGATCGAACTCCACGCCCACCGTGCCGGCGGCACGGTGATGTCCTTCGACCAGCCGGGATCCCAGCTGGGCAGCTATGGGCCGAACAAGATCCGGCAGGCCGGCTACGAACTGGACCGGCTCCTCGGGGACCTGTTGGAGGGGCTGGACCTGCCCCGGCCCACGGCGCTGCGACGCTGAGACGCTGAGGCGTTCCGGGGCTCAGCGCGAGGCCGCGGGGACCAGCGTCCAGAGGACCACTGTCTCGGTGTCGGTGGGGTTGATCCACGAATGCGGTTCGCGGCCGGGGAAGGTCAGCGAGTCGCCGGCCTCCAGCTCGAAGCGCTCGTTGGCGAAGATGATGATGAACGTCCCCGAGACCACATGCAGGACCTCGACCTCGCAATCGACCGAATACAGCTCCGACTCCCCCTCACCGCGGGGTTCGATGACGGCCCGGATCATCTGCAGGCGCTTCTCCGAGCGGCTGGTCATCAGGCGCTCGACGATGCCATGGCCACCCAGGGAGATGCGCGGCGCACTCTGGAGCCGGACCACATGGGTCTCCGGCTGGGCGAAGAGGTCCCCGATGGAGACGGAGAGAACCTGGCACAGCGTCACTAACGACGCGACCGACGGTGAGGTGAGGTCGCGTTCGACGCGGGAGAGGAAGCCCTTGGTCAACCCGGTGGACTCGGCCACCTGCTCGATCGTCATGCGTTGGGCATGCCGTGCGGCCCTGATCTTCGAGCCGATCGCCAGCGGCGTGTTGCTGGGTTCGACGGGCAACGCCTTCATGGGTGGGATACTCCGAGTCCTCGTGCGCGTGGTGACAGTGACGGTGGTAACAGTGGTGACGGGGAATGCGATGCTGCATTCCGTCACACAGCATAGGTCAATTGATTTGTAAGCCAGCTCACTTTAGCCTAGTGGACAACAGGTGTTTACCGTCAAGCATCTATCGTCGTCTCCCCACGAAATAAGGTCCCCCATGGAAATCATCAACATTGCGATTGTCATCGCGTATCTGATCGCGATGCTCGCCTTCGGCTGGTGGGGCAAGTCGCGCACCAAGAACAGCAGCGACTACCTGGTCGCCGGCCGACGCCTCGGCCCCTTCCTCTACACCGGAACCATGGCCGCCGTCGTCCTCGGTGGCGCCTCCACCGTCGGCGGCGTCGGCCTGGGCTACAAGTTCGGCGTCTCCGGCGCCTGGCTGGTGATCGCCATCGGCATCGGCGTGCTGCTGCTGAGCCTGCTCTTCGCCCCACGTCTGCAGCGGCTGAAGATCTTCACCGTCTCGCAGATGCTCACCCTGCGCTACGGCTCGAAGAACGCCACGAACGCCTCGGCCATCGTCATGCTGGCCTACACGCTGATGTTGTGCGCCACCTCGACCGGCGCCTACGCCACGATCTTCGTGGTGCTCTTCGACTGGGAACGCTGGCTGGCCATCGCCGTCGGCGGCGTCATCGTGCTGGTGTACTCCACCATCGGCGGCATGTGGTCCATCACCCTGGCCGACCAGGTCCAGTTCGTCATCAAGACCATCGGCGTGTTCGCCCTGATGCTGCCCTTCGCCCTCTCGGCGGCCGGCGGCTTCGACGGGATCTCCGCAGGAATCCCCGAACGCGCCAGGGAGGCGTTCTTCAGCTGGGGCGGCATCGGCGCGCAGACCATCATCACCTACTTCGTCGTCTACACGCTGGGCCTGCTCATCGGCCAGGACATCTGGCAGCGCGTGTTCACCGCCAAGACCCCGAAGGTCGCCCGCTGGGGCGGTTCGACCGCCGGCATCTACTGCGTGCTCTACGGCGTGGCCGGCGCGTTGATCGGCATGTCGGCCCGCGTCGCCCTGCCCGGCATCGACATCGAGAACCTGGGCAAGGACGTCATCTACGCCGAGGTCGCCATGAACCTGCTCCCCGTGGTCGTCGGCGGCATCGTGCTGGCCGCCGCGGTCGCCGCCATGATGTCCACCGCCTCCGGCGCCCTGATCGCCGCCGCCACGGTGGCCCGCAACGACGTCACCCCCTTCGTTGCCGGCTGGTTCGGCAAGAAGATCGAGGTCAACTCCGGGCGCAACCCGGAGCACGATGTCGCCGCCAACCGCTACTGGGTGCTGGGCTTGGGCGTGGTCGCCATCATCCTGGCCATCGTCGTCGACGACGTCGTCGCGGCCCTGACCATCGCCTACGACATCCTGGTCGGCGGCCTGCTGGTCTCCATCCTCGGCGGGCTTCTCTGGAAGCGCGGAAACGGCGTGGGCGCTGCCCTGTCCATGGCCGCGGGAACCATCGTCACGCTGACGACGATGATCGTGCTGGAGGTAGAGTCCGACGAGAAGTTCGGCGGCGTCTACGCCAACGAGCCGATCTACTACGGCCTGCTCTGCTCGCTGGTGGTCTACCTCGTCGTCAGCCTGCTGACCCCGGCCACCCGGCCCGAGGTCAGCCGGCACTGGGCCGACCGCGTCTCCGGACGCGTCGATGTCGAGGGCATCCCGGCGGACCAGCAGTAGCCACACGGCAACCATCGCCGCACCCCGTCTGCCACCGCAGGCGGGGTGCGGTGTTCCCCCGTACGGAGGCTACGGCACCTGGAACCACAGCAGAGTGGGCTCGCCCCCACCTTCGGCGACGTTCATCGAGACCCACCCACCATGGTTGCCCTCGGTATAGGCAAAGAGGGTGGAGGGCTGGGCCACCTGGAGCTTCAGGCGCCCTTCCACGCCGAGGTCCAGGTCCTCATTGGCATCGGTGCGGAACTTCAGGTCATCCGAGATGACAATCGGTTCCTTCCCGTTGTTCCTGAGCCGGACGGCAAACTTGTAGCTGCCACCGAAGGGGGATTGGACCCCGCCCAGATAGGTGACCGACAGCTGGCCGACCGTGGTGGGCTTCTCGCTTTCCAAGAAGGTCAATTGCGCCACCGGCAGGCCCTGGATGGTGAAGTCCTGGATCCTTTGTTCTTCATCAAAACGCAGATTGGCATACTGCAGGCAGGCACCGGCCTCCTCGGGGCCCTGGCAGACATTCATGATGTTGCTGAACCGGTGGTAGTGGAATTCCGGCTGATCCGACGTGGGGGCCTCCGAGTAGGCAGTCCACATTTCCTTCCACGCCCTGGCGTAGGACTCGGCGGGCGAACCGGGGGCCGAGTAGGCCAGGGCCATGCTCGCGCTGGAGGCCGGCAAGCCATCGGGGGCCGACGTCTGGACGTTCACTGCCTTGAAATAGTTGTCCACCGTGTGTTCCCGTGCCTGGATCGTCCCCACGGTCGGCAAGCCCAGAAACGGCCACAGCCAACTGGCAGCTGCAAGGCACAGTGCTATACCTGACATCCACAGGCTGGTCTTCTGGCCGGCCCCCGATTCCCGAGGCCCCTCGCCCCGGGGCGCGGCCGGTTTCCCGCCGCTTCCAGACCCACTCTCCACCGCAGATGCCGGGGCATCACCGTCGTTGGCTGCCATGGGCCGATCATAGCCCCGGAGTTCCCCTTTCCGGCCTGTTACGCGAAACGAATCTAGCCGCACCAGCCCTGGGATGCACCGGCAGTGGCCCCGGACACAGCTTGGGTGGCTCCACCATTCGCGTTAGGCTGGCAGAAAGCTTCATGAGACGCGGGCAACAGCTCCGACTACCCGCGCACCAACCCCAGGTTCGCGGGTGGTTCGGATGAGGAAGCGGCCCGCGCGACAACGTGCCGGGTAAGAACGCACGAAAGGAAATCCGTGGCGCACAGCGTCCCTGTTCTTCCCATTTTCGATTCAATGCTCGGCACCGTCTGCCTCAACGTGGATGGCGCCTGGGAGCGCTTCATCGCCCCCCACCCCAAGGATCTGGCCCATGCCCTGGGCAACACCGCGGGACGCCCCGCGTGGGAGGCCGACTCCTGCGCCCTGACCGTGCGGGTCCCCCGGGCCGGCCGGTCCGACGGCGAAGCACAGGTGTTCTTCCTCGAACGCCTCCCCGTCCGCGAGCACCGCGACGCCGACTCGGCTATGATGGTTGGCTGAAGGGGAGTAGTTCCACACCCCGTCCGCCCGGACCTTGAGGCCTGGGCGGACGACAGAGGATCTGTCGACATACTGATCGCCACGACGGCGGTCCGGCAATCCACCCGGCGTCTGCGCCGGGCGAACGAGACCTTCGGCCCGCTTGTGGCGGTCCGAGGTCGTGCGCATCCCCGCAAGCCTTTGACCGGCACCCCCGCCTTCGCGCGGGAGAAACGAACCGATTGAAGGACGCCCGATGACACCGGATGCCCACCTGCCCGATGCCCCCGCCGATGGCGGGACCCACCGCCCCGAACCCACCCCCAGCGAGATCCGCCGGTGGCGCAAGTACCTGGCCGACGAACGGGCCGAGGGGGCGATCTACGCCGCACTGGCCTCGCGCCGCGAGGGCGAGGAACGCGAAATCCTGTTGGGCCTGGCCACCGCCGAGAAACGCCACGAGGAGCACTGGGCGGCCCTGCTCGGCGAGCACGCGGACAAGCGGGTTCCCCCGTCCCTGCGCCGGACCATGCTGCGTTTCATGGCCAGGAACTTCGGCTCCGTCTTCGTCCTGGCCCTGGCCCAGCGGGCCGAGGGCGACTCGCCGTACGAGGACGACGACGACGCGACGGCCCAGATGGCCGCCGACGAGCTGGTCCACGAGGAGGTCGTCCGCGGTCTGGCCACCCGGGGCCGCACCAGGCTCTCCGGCAACTTCAGGGCTGCGGTCTTCGGAGCGAATGACGGATTGGTGTCCAACCTCGCCCTGGTCATGGGCGTCGGGGCCACCGGCGTCTCCAGTGCCTTCGTCCTCTTCTCCGGCATCGCCGGACTGTTGGCCGGCGCCCTGTCCATGGCCGCCGGCGAGTACGTCTCGGTGCGCTCCCAACGCGAACTGCTCACCGCATCCCAACCGACCCAGGTCACCCTGGTGGCCGCCCCCGACCTGGACCTGCAGGCCAATGAACTCGTGCTGGTCTACCGGGCGCGCGGCATGAGCCGCGAGGCGGCCGAGCACCGGGCCGCCGAACGCATGGGCAAGTTCAGCTGCGACTGCGACCCGTCGCTGTCGCTGCAGCCCGAGCTGCCCGAGGAGACGGAGGACGAGCACGAGACCCTGGGCTCGGCCTTCGGGGCCTCGGCGTCGAGCTTCTGCTTCTTCGCCTCCGGCGCGCTGATCCCGATCCTGCCGTACATCTTCGGCATGACCGGGCTCGCCGCCGTGGTGCTCTCCCTGGTCCTGGTGGGCATCGCGCTCATGGCCACCGGCGGGGTGGTCGGCCTGCTCTCCGGCGCGTCACCTGCCAAACGCGGATTCCGCCAGTTGGCCATTGGCCTCGGCGCAGCCGGCGTGACCTACCTGCTGGGACTGCTCTTCGGCGGTACGGTCGCCTAGGCACGGGATGGGTGCCGGGCCGGCTCAGCTGGCGCGGCGCAACCTCCGTGCCGCTGCCGGGGGCAGCCCGGTGCGTACCGGGGCGGGGGTCGTGCCCGGCTCCGACTCGACGAGGGCCGGTGCCGGCGCGGGCTGTGCCTTCGGCTTCGGTTTCGGTTTCGGCTTCTCCCACCGGCCGGCCTTGGCGGCGGCGATCGCCTCGCGTGCCGGGCGGACCGGTGCGGAGGCCAGCGGCCTGGCGGTCGCTCCGATCGGCGGCATCGGCTCGACGGGGACCTCCGGCTCGTGCTTGCGCTTCCGGGCCGCCTGGGCCTGCTCGTGTTTGCGTTTTTTGGCTGCCTGCTCCTGCTCGAGGCGCGCCGCCTTCTCGGCCCGCGCCTGCTCCTCGCGGGCTGCCTTTTCGACGCGGGCCCGTTCGGCCTGCGCTGCCGCCTCGGCCTTGGCCGCCTGGACCCGTTCGGCTTCGGCCGCCTTCTCCGCAGCGGCGCGTTGCGCCTGCGCCACCTTTTCGACCTTGGCCGCCTGGCGTTCGGCGCGTGCCTGACGGGCGACGGCAGCACGTGCGGCCCACTCGGCCCGTCGCTCGGCGCGCGTCTGGGCGGTCCGGGTGGCCCGTTCGGCCTTCGCGGCCTGGGCGGCCGCAGCCTCCGCATCCGCGCGCTGCGCCTGCTGAAGCCGGGCCTGCTTCCGGGCCTCCTCCTGCGCCGCCTCGGCGGGGGTGGCAGGCGTGGCCTTCTTCGTGCGCTTCGACGGTTCGGGATCGGTGGGGCGCGGGGTTTCGGGGTCGAAGTAGTCGGCCAGCCGCTCCAGCGTGCGCTCAATGTTCACCGGCGTGGTGCGGGTGAACCCGAGCACCTTCAGTGGCCATTGCCGTTTCAGCCGGGAGGCGTCCCAGGTTTCGCGCACCAGCGTGCCGCGTGGTGCGGGGGTCAGTTCATAGCGCCACCGGTGGCCGTTGAAGTGCCGCCAGGCGATGACCCGGGCCTCTTCGAATTCCACGACGGTGTTCCGGATCTTGTAGCCGAGGCCCAGACGCATGTCCATGCCGAATTCGGCGCCCAGGCTCAAGCGGGCGGGCTGCTCCTGACGGGCACGCTTGACCGTGCCGGAACCGTCGATGAGCGGATGTTTCGACGGGTCGGCCAGCAGTTCGAAGATGGCTCCGGGGGGAGCCTGGACCAGGCGCTGCCGGGTCACGAAATACGGGTTCGAGTCCATGACGCCAGCGTACCCAGCCGAGCTGTCCATCCGCTGGACGTCGGCGGCCGCCGCGCGGATGGATTCCCGCGGGTGGAATCCCGACTGGCGGCGCGGCGGCAGTTCAGCCGGCGGAGAGGATCCGCACCGCGTCCTCGACGTCGTCGACCAGGTGGATGGAAGCATCCATGTCACGTCCCCGCGCGAGCGCACGCAGCAACGGCCAGGCCGGCAGGTCGTGGCTCCAGTAGCGGCGCCCTACCAGCACCATGGGCGTCTGGACCCCAGCGGTGCCGTAGTAGTTCTCGCAGGCGTCCTGGAAGATTTCCTGGACGGTTCCGGCGGCGCCGGGCAGCACCACCAGTCCCGACGTGCAGGCGGTGAGCAGCACGTCCTCACGGATCGAGTTCGCGAAGTACTTCGCCACGTGGGTGGCGAAGACGTTGGGCGGTTCGTGCCCGTAGAACCAGGTCGGGATCCCCAGGCTGGCGGTGCCGTGCGGATGCCGTTCCACCACCTCCAGGCCGGCGCGCACCCACCCGGTGACCGAGGGGCGGAACGAGGGGGCGGTGGCCACCGTGGCGAGGGCCCCGTCGATGGCGGGCTCATCCTCCGCCGACAGGTAGGCCCCGAGGTTGGCCGCCTCCATGGCCCCGGGCCCGCCGCCGGTGGCGACCGTGAAGCCGGCCCGGGCCAGTCCCGTCCCCAGCCGGAGGGCATCGGCGTAGTCGTCCGACCCGCGCTGCGCCGCGTGCCCGCCCATCACCCCCACCACCCCGCGACCGGGGATCGTGCCGGCGGGGGCACCGTCGTCGTTCCCTGCCCCGGGCCCGGCCTCCAGCAACTGCCCCAGGGCCACCCCGATCGCATGGTCGTGCAAGGTGGCCGCCAAGGCGGCATCCAGGGTGCCGCGCCCGCTGCCCGGGCGCCGGGTCCAGGCGTAGATGCGGGCATCGGGGGTCTGCTCGTAGGGTCCGGTGCCGATGCCCTCATAGAGTTCCGCCGCCGTATACAGGCCGCCACGGTAGGGGTCGAAGGGCAGCCCGGGCAGTTCCGGGAAGATCAATGCCCCGCGCCGGCGCAGCCCCTCCACCGCGTCGGCCGGCAGATCGCAGCCCAGGAACACGGCCCCCGACACGTCGGCCTGCTCCAGGACCGCCCCGCGCCGGAGCAGGTCCACCGATTGCAGATGCCATCCGGCCATCGACGCGCCCGGTGCCGCGGTGTGGGCGTCGAACTGCTCCAGCGTGTCGATGTCCAGCTCGTGGGGTGGGGCCTGCATCGCCGGGGTCGTCTTCATGTCGATACCCTACGACTCCCCCACAGCAGCGGGCATCCCGGTTCGCCGCAGGGGCCCGGATCGTGAAAAGATGCAGGGATGGCCGAATCCGCATTCCCGCTCGTCGACGCCCGCGAAATCCTGCGCGTGGTCGGCGGAGCCGCGTTCACCCGCGGCAAGGGGTACGCGAACGCCGAGCACGTCCTGGACCTGGACTTCCGCACCAGCGACTCCACGCTGTCCTCCGGCGTGTCGGGGACCGCCGACGAGCCCTACGACACGGCGGTGGTGCTGCGCCGGGCCAAGGACGCCTGGACGATTGCCGACTCCTGGTGCACCTGCCCCGTCGGCGCCGCCTGCAAGCACGTCGCCGCCGTGCTGATCTACTCCAACACCCTGCACCTGCGGGCCCAACGGGTGTTCTTCGAGAACACCAGCACCCCGGTGAAGGTCCCCGCCTGGCAGGATTCGCTGAATTCACTCATCAACGCGGGCCATCGCGGCACGGGCACCACCGAACGCCACCACGTCCAGCCCATGGCCCTGCAATTCGAGTTGCAGGACACCACCCAGGTCGCGCACCGGCAATGGGCGCCGGGCTCCGGGGTCGGACACCAGCGCACCTCCAGCCACCGCTGGCGCCTGGGCGTGCGGCCCATGGTCCTGAACGCCAAGGGCCGCTGGATCCGCGGGAACCTGCGCTGGAACACCATCAGCTTCAAGACCTACGGGCTGAACCTGGACGAGGAACAGCACCGCTGGTTCTGCCAGTTCGTCCCGCTCTACCGCGCCAACGGGCAGCTCTACTTCGGCGAGGACAACGACTGGCTCTACCTCGACGAGTTCTCCTCCCCGCTGCTGTGGTCGCTGCTGCGCGAAACCACGGCCCTGGGCATCCGCCTCATCGGCCCGCACGCCGACACCGAGATCCACCTCGCCGAGCCGGCCAGCGTCGGGCTCTCCGCCGGACGCGCCGGGCACGACGACGGTGCGCTGGACCTGGTGCCCAGGCTCACCTTGGAGGGCGGCGACCTGGCCCTGGGTCCGGACACCCCGGTCGGGGCGATCGGCACCCATGGCGTCTACGCGGCCCGGGCCGACGGCGACCTGGTCATCCTGGCCCCCACCACCCAACGGCTCAGTGCCGCCGAGATCGCCCTGCTGCACCGCCCCGAGCCCGTGGTCGTTCCTGCAGGGGACGTCGATGACTTCCTGGCCAGCGTGTACCCGCGCCTGGGCCGCCGGCTGGCCGTCAGCGCGATGGACGATTCGATCGAACTGCCCCAGATCCTGCCCCCGCAGCTGGTCCTGTCGGTGAACTATCCGGGCGGCGACGCCGCGGAGCTCGCCTGGGACTTCGACTACGGGCACGGCCCCGTCGACGCCGACCTGCGCGATGCCGACACCGAGACCGCGTTGGAGGAAGCCGCGCTGGCGGCACTGGCCGATTCCAGCGCCCTGGCCGGCCGCGCCCTGGTCCCGCGCACCCTGCACGGGCTGGACACCGTGGACTTCGTGCGCCGCTCCCTGCCGTTGCTCGCCGAGGTCGAGGGCCTGCAGATCCGCGCCACCGGCACCCCTCCCGAATACCGGGAACTGACCGAATCCCCCGAGCTCACGGTCACCACCGTCGAATCGGAGAAGCGCGACTGGTTCGACCTGGGCCTGGTCATCGCCATCGGCGAGCGCAGGATCCCGTTCGCCGACGTGCTGCGGGCCCTCTCCCGCGGGCAGACCCGCATGCTGATGCCGGACAAGACCTACTTCTCGCTCGAGCACGAGCTCTTCGACAAGCTGCGCGAGCTCGTCGCCGAGGCCGGGGCGCTGAACGACAGGAACTCGGAACTGCAGATCACCCGCTACCAGGCGTCGCTGTGGGAGGAACTCGAGGAACTCGCCACGGTCACCGAGGGCCCGGACTCCTGGTACGCCGGGGTCAACTCGCTGCTCAACGTCGCCGACGCCGATCCGCCGCCGCTGCCGGCCGGGCTGAAGGCCACCTTCCGCCCCTACCAGCGCGAGGGCTTCGAGTGGCTGGCCATGCTGTGGCGCAACGAACTCGGCGGCGTCCTGGCCGATGACATGGGCCTGGGCAAGACGGTGCAGACCCTGGCGTTGATCCTGCACGCCAAGGAGCAGTGGGCAGCTGCGGTCCCCGACGGCGGGGACCCGGCCCGCGCCCGGCGTGGGCTCGATCGGGCAGCCGGCGCCCCGGCGTCGTCCTCCACCGCGGTCCCCGGCCCCTTCCTGGTGGTCGCCCCCACCTCGGTGGTCGGCAACTGGGCCGACGAGGCGGCCCGCTTCGCCCCGGGGCTGAAGGTCGAGGCCATTTCCGACACGCAGGGCCGCGCCGCCCGGCCGCTGTCCACCGTCGCCGCCGAAAACGACGTCGTGGTCACCTCCTACACGCTCTTCCGGCTCGACGCCGAGGCCTACCATTCCCAGACGTGGGCCGGGCTGATCCTGGATGAGGCCCAGTTCGTGAAGAACAAGGCCACCAAGGCCCACCATGCGGCCCGGGACCTGAACGCAGCGTTCAAGTTGGCGATCACCGGTACCCCGATGGAGAACAACCTGATGGAGCTGTGGTCCATCTTCGCGATCGTCTCCCCCGGGCTGTTCCCTTCGGCGCTGCGCTACGCGGAGAACTACCAGCGGCCCATCGAGAAGCAGGGGCTGGACGAACCGCTGGCGAGGCTGCGCAAGCGGATCCGCCCGTTCATGCTCCGGCGCACCAAGAGCGCCGTCGTCACCGACCTTCCGCCGAAGCAGGAACAGGTGCTCAACGTGGACCTGACCCCGCGCCACCGCAAGATCTACGACACCCACCTGCAGCGCGAACGCCAGAAGATCCTGCGCCTGGTCGATGACATGGACAAGAACCGGTTCACCATCTTCCAGTCGCTGACGCTGCTGCGCATGCTCTCCCTGGATGCCTCGCTCGTGGATCCGGAGTACGACGGCGTGGCCTCGGCCAAGCTCGATGTGCTCTTCGAGCAACTTGCCGATGTGCTCGCCGAGGGGCACCGGGCCCTGGTGTTCAGCCAGTTCACCTCGTTCCTGAAGAAGGCAGCCGCACGGCTGGAGGCCGAGGGCGTGGAGTACGCGTACCTGGACGGGTCCACCCGGCGGCGCACCGAGGTCATCGACTCGTTCAAATCCGGGAAGGCACCGGTGTTCCTGATCTCGCTGAAGGCCGGCGGGTTCGGGCTGAACCTCACCGAGGCCGACTACTGCTTCCTGCTGGACCCGTGGTGGAACCCCGCCGCCGAATCCCAGGCCGTCGACCGGGTGCACCGGATCGGGCAGACCCGCAATGTCATGGTCTACCGGATGGTCGCCAAGGACACGATCGAGGAGAAGGTCGTGGCCCTGCAGGATGCCAAACGCCAGCTGATCTCCTCGGTCATGGACGCCGGGGAGGGCTTCGGCTCGGCCATGACCGCCGAGGACATCCGCAACCTGCTCGTCGATTAGACCCCGCACCCGGGCCGCCCGGCACCGGGTCCATGGGGAGTTCTCCCCATCGCCCCGTCGGCCCCGCGCCCCTACGCTGGGTGGGTACGGTCAACGGACGGAGAAGGGCAGCACATGGCGTGGACAGTGGACGTGGCGGCGGCGAAGACCCTGCTCTCCTCGGCCGAGGGCACGCTGGAACTGACTGAACCGGCCAAGGACGCCGTGAACAGCGCGTTGGAAGCCGTCGAGTCCACCCTCGCCGGGGAGTGCGAGGACATTGTCGCGGAGCTGTCCACGCTGCGCACCGATGTCATGGTCAACGACATGACTGACACGATGACCCGCGGCAACAATGCGATCCAGGGAACCGGGGCATCGGTCAAGGCGTTCCAGAGCGCAGATACCGAAATGCGCGACCGGGCACAATCCATGGCCGCTTCGGTCCCCGTGGCCGGTCCCCCGGTCGGCGGTGTTCCAGCGGGCAAGTTCAACTTCGGCGCCGGGAAACGGACGGTTGAATCGTGAAGTGGGAACCCATCGACATCAGCGCCACGGCCAACGTCCCCGACGAGGACACCCTGACGACGCAGGCCTCGGCCATCAAGACGAAGACCCAGTCCTTCTCGAACCACTTCACCGACCTGCACACCACCTGGAACGGGCTCTCCGGCATCTACCACGCCCCGGCCCAACAGCAGGTCCTCACGGCCATGAACACCCCCAAGACAGCTGCCGAGGACCTCGTGGACAGCGCCACCTCCATCAAGAACGCGTTGGACGACTTCGCCACGGCGGTCGGCGACATCCAGACGAAGCACACGGCGCTGGTTGGCGACATCGACGATGCCAAGGCCAGGTTCAAGGACATCTACGACGCCCAGGTCGCACAGTTGATCCGCGCTCCGCTCATCCGCCGGGCCAGCGCGCTGGCCACCGACTACACCACCGCCCGGAAAACCTGTGTCACCGCCCTGCAGAAGGTCAAGCGGGTCACCACCGACGTCACCTCCCACTACGCCGCGGGAGTCCTGGACCTGGTCAGCAACGACGCCGAACGGCTGCAGAAGGCAGCGAGCCGCCAGGACTCCACACCGGCCCAGGTCCGGGCCTATTACGCCTACCTGGCCAAGATGTCCCCCGAGGAGATCGCCACCTTCGCCCAGGAGTACCCGGAGGCCATGGCCTATGGGCCACGCACCTCCATGCCGGCGCGTGAACAAGTGGATTTCTGGAAGGGCCTGACCGGCGCACAGCAGACGGCGATCATCGCTTCACTGCCGATCATCGCCGGCAATACCGAGGGCGTCAGCTATACCCAGCGTGCGAAGTCCAACAAGAAGGTGCTGCGCATGATGCTGGGCGGGAAATTCCCGGTCACCAAGGCCCAGGAGAAGGCCTACAAGTCGATCCTCGAATCACTGAAGGCCCCCACCACCCACGACCAGAAACGCCACCTGATCAGCTTCGACCCCTCCACCGACAAACCGCTCGCGGCAGTGGCCATCGGCAACATCGACGATGCCTCCTCGGTGACGTTCAACGCCTCCGGCATCACCAGCAAGACGCAGGGCATGACGGGGGAGGTCGATAACGCCCAGGCACTGTGGGACCAACAGGGCATGTATGCCGATGGCCGCCAGGTCGTCGTCGCCTGGATCGGCTACGACTCCCCCGGGGGGTTCCCGGCCTCCACCGAGGTGAACTACACGGACAAGGCGCGGGTCGGCGGACATGAGCTGGCCACCCAACTCGACGGCCTGCACCTGACCCTGGTACAGGACGGCGGAACCGTCCCCCGGATCAACGTCGGGGCCCACTCGTATGGCACCACCATGGCCGCCTACGCGCTGACCCAGACCGAGTTCAAGGTCGACTCCGTCTACTTCTACGGCTCGGCCGGATTGGACCCGAACGTCGCCGACTCCGCCGACGACCTGCACGTCAAGGACGCCCCCAACGGCCGTCCGGCGGTCTATGCCACCCAGGCCAAGGGCGATCTGGTGGCCCCCGGCGGGATCCTGTCCTCCGCGTTCGGCGATGTTGCCCGCATCTCGCCCACCGATGACGCCTTCGGCGCCCAGGTGCTCTACTCCGAGTCCAGCGTCGACGGGTCGGGCAATCCGCTGAAGGCCACCACGGGCCACAGCGGGCACGGCACCTACGATGGGTCGCACCTGTCGACGCCGCACAACCAGGTAGAGGCAGTGAAGTTCCTGTTCGACTATGCCAAGGGCGAGGCCATCGGTGCCTACGACACGGAAACCGGGCACGGCTACCTGGATGCGAACACCACCAGCCTGTACAACTTCGCGGCGGTGACCACCGACCAGGCGCAGATCCTGGATATCCACGACCAGGCCATCAGCGACACCTACATCGAAAGAGCCAAGAACGTTTACATGGCCCCCACCGTTGCGGTCGATGCCTCCCAACTGGTCGTCAACACCACCGTCGATTCGCATCAGTCGGTCTTCGACCGCCTGCAGGATTCGGCGGTCGGGGCGGTGAATTCCGGGATCGACAAGGGCCAGTCACTGGTGGATGCGGCGGGTGACACCGGCAAGTCGCTGGCCAGCGGTGCCGCAGACGGCGCGCGCAAGGCCATCCCCTTCGGCTGGGGCGACTCCGATGTCGTGAAGTCCCTGCAGGACGGCTCCGGCAAGGTCCTCGGCGGCGCCTACGACCTCACCCACGATGCCTTCAACGCCAGTGTCGATGACGCGCAGGACCGTGGCCGCTTGTTATCGGATGCCGCCAAGTGGACCCGAAACACAACCATCGACGGATTCCAGCTGGTCGGCAACGGATCGGTCGATTCGGCGCAACGCGGTGTCGGGGTTGCCGTGGACAGCGCCCTGGCTCCGGAAGAGGTCGCCCTCCGCCACTGGTCCGACACACACCGCGACGAGCCGACACGATAGGCTCGGCAACCGTGACCCCTTTTCGAACGACCCGCGTCGCCGGCACGGCCCTGGCCCTGTCGTTGCTCATCGGCATCACCGCCTGCAGCCCCTCCCCAGGAGAACCCATGGACACCTCCACCGGCGCGGCCTCCGCCGCCGAGAACCAGCGCGATGCCCAGGCCATCCGCGAGGACTTCTACGCCTCGATCACCGATGTCACCACGGCGATCGGCGGTCAATGGGAGTACCTGGATGGCGTCCCCTACTCGCCGCAGGACCGGGAGTCCTTCGCGCCGAAAGCCTGCGCCAGCGGGCCCCAAGATGCGCGGCAGTTGCTGCTCATGGTCACTACCGGGCCCAGCACCGATGGGCCGGCGGCCATCGAGCGGATGCAGAAGCTGCTGGAGGACCGCGGCATGGAGATCACCGGCTACATTCCGGGGAAGACCAAGCGGGCTGCCTCGGCCATCGATGCCCAGAGCCCCAACGGCGCCTTCGTCTCCTACCGCACCAATGACCTGCGCACCAACATCAGGTTCGGCAGCGAGTGCTCCTCGCACCCCTCCATGCTCACGGACGTCGACTGACCCGTTCCGATGTTGCGCCGCATGGCGTCACATGAACGACGCCGGTGCCCGGATTCAAAGTGTCGGGGCACCCGGCTAGGCTGTAACCAGCTTCACGAGACATGGCGCCAAGCTCCGACTGGCCATGCACCAACCCCACTGCGTGCGACGCGCGCGTCGTCCACGGATTGTTCGGCGGGTGGTTCGGATGACGAAGCGGCCTCCGGTAGCCGCCAGGGGCAAGGACGATCCGAAAGGCACCGCCATGCAGGCCATGCCGCTGCACCCCTACCCCGCACCACACCCCTCCCCGGGAATGCCGCGCTTTCGTGGTGACTGGGTCGACGCCGCCGTCGTCCTGGGGCACGGGACCATCCGCGTGGACACTGCAGAGCAGGGGCACATCCTCCTTCCCGAGGACTTCGAGACCTTGAGCGCTGCCTTGCGGATGCCCGCCGCCGGTCGTTCCGCGGTGCAGTTCAACGCAGCGCTAGGCATGCTGCTGGTCCCCGGCGGGCACGACCGCGTGGGGCGCTCGTTCTTCCCCGTCCGGCCCGCCGGCGCACAGACCGGCTGAACGCCCCGTGTCAGCCGAGCCGGATCATGACCTTGGAGGATCCGGTGCGGCGGTCCGCAGCGAGTTCGAAACCACTGACGGCATCCTCGATGGCCACCTCGTGGGTCATCAGGGGGCCCACATCGACACCGCCGGCCATCAGGGCGAGGGCATCGCTGATCTCGTCCACGAAGCGGTACGAGCCGCGGTAGTCGATTTCGCGGGTGACGATGTTGCCCAGGGCCGCCGGGATCTCGCCCCCGGGCAGGTTCCCCACCTGGACCAGCGCCCCGCCGCGGCGAACCGCTGAGATGACCCTGCCCAGCGCCCGGGGTGCCCCCGAGGCCTCGATCGCGACGTCGACGTCGCTGGGAAGCTCGTCGCCACTCCGGGGGTTCACGATCCCGTCGGCGCCCATCCGGGAGGCGATGTCCAAGGCGGCCGCCGAGAGGTCGGCGGCGATGACCGTCCCGGCCCCGGCAGCCCGGGCCGCGGCGACCGCGAGGGCACCGATGGGCCCGCACCCGTTGACCAGCACCGTCTGGCCCGTGATGTCTCCGGCCCGTTTGACGGCGTGCAGCGCCACCCCGAAGGGTTCGGCCAAGGCCGCCTGCTTCAGGGAGACCCCTGCGGGGATGACGCGCAGCTGGTCGGCGCGCACTGTGCGGTAGCGGCTGAAGGCGCCTTGTTCGTGCGGCTGGAACGCCGCCGATCCGAAGTACCTGACCTCGGGCCAGAGGTTCAGCCGTTCCCCTTCAGCGGCGACGGGGTCCTCGCGTCCCACATACGTCGCCGGGTGCAGCGTGACCGCCGTGCCGACGCGGATGCCCCGTCCGGCGAGGGCCCCAGCTGCCCGCTCGCCGAGGTCGGCAACGCGTCCCGAGACCTCGTGGCCCAGGATCAGCGGGTCGCGCAGGATGGCGGTGCCGGAGGCACCGTGCTTCCAGTAGGCGATGTCGGAGCCGCAAATGCCGCCCCAGGCCAATTCGACCAGCACCTGGTCCGGGCCGCAGGCCGGATCGGCGATGTCCTCGACGCGCAGGTCGCCCTGCCCGTGTACCACGACGGCTTTCATGCCGGATTCCCTTCGTTGCCCCGCGGGGCGGATCAGAAGCTGTTGGCCAGGCCGAGCACGCCGACCAGGAAGATCGCCAGTGCCGAGAGCACGAGCAGGACGGTGAAGAACTTGCCGTCCTTCACCAACGGATCGGTCTGGCGGTGGGAGAGGTAGATCGTGGCGGCGGCGACCCCCATCAGGAACACCGCGTTGAGGATGCCCGCCAGCACCACCAGGGCCAGCGGTGAGGACACGACGGTGCCGAACAGGCCCCACACGATGGGCAGGACGACCATGATCACGCGCATCCAGCGGTCCCGCTGGACCTGGTTGTCCCAGTCGAAGGCCCCGAAGACGGCCAGGATGTTGCCGACCTGGCGGCCCAGCGAGGGGACGTTGGCGATGATCGTCTTGAACAGCGCCAGTCCGGCGCCGATCAGGAACACGACGGCGCCCCACTGTCCCACCTGGGTGGAGAAGATGCTGGCGATGGTGCCCATGACCGCGTCGCCCTTCGGCACGATCCCCTGCGGGTGCAGGACGGCGGCGCCCAGGATGTAGAAGGCAGCGGTGGAGACCGTGTAGACGACCCAGGAGACCCAGGCGTCCAGCTTCATCACAGAGATCCAGCCGCGGGCACGCTTCACCCAGGCGTCGGAGCCGTCGTTCTTGCCGGACCAGGCGGCGTAGCCCTTTTCGACACACCAGTAGGTGTAGGCGGTGATCTCGCCGGCGCCCACGCCGGTGAGGCCGAACATGGACAGCGCCACGCCCATGGACCCGACGGCGACCTGGAAGCGCATGCCCTCGAGCATGTCGCCGGCGGTCCAGGAGAATTCGGTGCCCTGGATGAGGAAGACCATCAGGACGGCGAAGACGGCGATCAGCAGCACCAGGCTGGTGGAGATGCCCTCGACCACCGTGTACTTGTTGGCCACGTGGATGGCGATGGCGATGACCACCAGGATGGCGACCCACGCGCCGATGGACAGGATCGAGAAGGGGTCCCCTCCGATGGGCATCAGTGCGGAGAAGGCGAAGGCCGAGGCGCTGATCACGCCGGCCTGGCTGGTGAGGAACTGGACGAACATCAGCAGCACGAGCCAGGCCATCCAACCGCGCTTGCCCAGCCGGGGCGGCACCTCGTCGTACCCGGTGACGGCGACCTTGCCGGTGGAGATGGACCACCGTCCCAGTTCGATCTGCACCCAGACCTTCAGGAACGTGGAGGCCAGCACCAGCCACAAGAGGATGAACCCGACCTGGGCGCCCAGGGTCGTGGCGGTCAGGAGTTCTCCGGAACCCACGACCGCCGCCGAGGTGATCATGCCAGGGCCCAGGAACTTGAAGCGGCCCCGCCAGGTGGTGGGTGGTTCCTGGACGTCACTGGCATTCAGGGCGTAGGGATCGTCCAGGTCGCGGGTCTTGAGTTCTGGACGGTGGGGTTGCGTGCTCATGCAGCTCCTCGGGCAGGGGTACCGCGGCGCGGGACCCTCAAGCTGTGGATCCGGGCGGCAGCCGGCCGCTGGACAGCCCCATCGGTGCGGCTGCCGGAGTCATCTACAGGCTATGCCGCGCGGTGCCGCGGCACCCAGCGGTGGCCATAACTTTCATTCGCCCCGCGGCAACAGCATCACCTTGGTGGCCCGGCGTTCGTCCATCGCCCGGTAGGCCTCTGCCGCGTCGTCCAACGGCATGACGGCATCGAACACCAGCCCGGGATCGATGCTTCCGGCCAGCACATCGGCCAACAGTTCGGGGATGTACTCCCGGGTGGAGGCGGCGCCGCCGGCCACCGTGATGTTCTTGGAGAACAACACCCCGATCGGCAGTTCGGCGCCCCCTGCCGGAACGCCGACGAACCCCAGGGCACCGCCGGCGCGCGTGCAACGCAGGGCCTGGTCCATCGATTCGGCGGTGCCGACGCATTCGAGGACCGAATCGGCCAGGACACCTCCGAGGAGCTCCGAGACCTTGGCGGCGGCCTCCTCGCCCCGCTCGGCGACGATGTCAGTCGCCCCGAAGGCCCGGGCGATCGCGGCCCGGTCCTCGTGCCGGGACATGGCGATGATCCGGGTGGCACCCAGTCGATGGGCGGCCAGCACCCCGCTGAGGCCCACGGCGCCGTCCCCGACCACCACGACGCTGCGTCCGGGCCCGACCTGGGCGCCCAGGGCCGCGTGGTGCCCAGTGCCCATGACGTCGGAGAGCGAGAGCAGGCTCTTGAGCAGTTTTTCGTCAGGATCGGTGACACCGGGGACGACCACGAGGGTGCCGTCGGCGTTCGGGACGCGGACCGCTTCGCCCTGGCCGCCTTCGACGTCGAGCCCGTTTTCGTCCTGTCCGCCCCAGATGGCCCGGTGCCGGCAGGCGACCTGGACGCCGTTGCGGCAGTCCGGGCACGTTCCACAGCTGTTGGCCCAGGGGGCGATGACGAAGTCCCCGACGGCCAGCGTGCTGACCTCGGCGCCGACTTCCGTCACCGTGCCGACGAACTCGTGCCCGATCGGATGCGGTGCGCTGGTCTCACGCACGCCCCGGTAGGGCCAGAGATCGGAACCACACACGCAGGCCGCGGCCACCGTGACCACTGCGTCGCCGGGGTGCGCGATCGCCGGCGCGGGGCGGTCCTCCACGCGGATGTCATAGGGGGCGTGGATCATCGTGGCGCGCATGCAGGTGCTCCTGGGAACTGGGCGTAAGGAGGCCGGGATTCCGGTCTACGTCTCCAGCGTAGAACGTTCTGCCGCCGCGCGCGCGGCCCAGCTGTCGAGGATCAGGTCCAGCCCCTCCAGGAACGTCGTGCGGGCCCGGTCCGGTGCGTCCAGCCCGGCGGCGAGTGCCTGGGTGAATTCCTCGCTGGCCGCCTCGTCGGCCTCCCAGACCACCGCCGGTGCCGCCGCATCGAGGGCGGAGCCGAGGATGAAGGAGTCCAGGATGGTCACGGCACGCAACCGGGCCGCCGGGTCAAAGCCGCCCGCTGCGAGTGCGCGCGCCATGGCGTCGTAGACCCGCAAGGTGGTGGCGTCGCGGACGGTGTAGGCGGTCAGCAGCGGGATGAGTCGTGGATGCCGGGCGTAGGAGTCCAGGTAGCCGATCGCGATCGCCCGCAGGGTCCCGCGCCAGTGGTGCCCCTCCCCCGGTGCCGCCGCGTCGGCGTCGTCGGCTGGTCCCGGGATGTCGACGGCCGACATCGCTGCCCCGCGCATGAGCTCGACGATGTCGGCCTTGGAGCCGATGTGGTTGTAGAGCGAGGACGGGCTGACGTGCAGCGCTGCGGCCAGGGCGGGGATCGTGAACTCGCCGGTGCGGTCCACCAGGTCCAGGGCGGCGGCGGCGATGGCGGACCTGCTGAGTTTCGGCGTCGTCGGTCGGGCCATGTCCCCTCCTCGTGTGCGGGCCGCGGCCGGGCCCCGCAGCCGAGTATGCCAGCCGCGGCCCAGAAAACGAATCTCATTCGCTAAAAGTCTTGCGCGTCATCGTGACGAGGGTCATACTACTAAACGAACGTCATTCATATAAGCGTCGTCCCGTCGAAGGAGCCGGCCATGCTGGAAATCGTCACCACCACACCCCTCCCCCCGCCGTGCCGGGTCGAGGCACCCGAACGCGGCACCCGCCGCATCGCACTCGTCCAACACCGCTGGCAGCCGGACGCCGCCGCATTGCGGGCCGAGCTCGACGAGGGCATCGCCCGCGCCGCAGGACACGGTGCGGCAGTGGTCTTCCTGCCCGAGCTCACCCTCTCGCGCTACCCCGCCGACACGCGGCCCCAGGGGGTCCCGGCCGACGCCGCGGAGGATCTCGAATCCGGCCCCACGTTCGCCTTTGCCGCCGAGGCGGCACGCCGGCACGGGATCAGCGTGCACGCCTCCCTGTACCAGCGGGCCGACGCCGGCGACGGCCTGGGCCTGAACACCGCCATCCTCGTCGGCGCCGACGGCGGCCTGCAGGCCGCCACCCACAAGCTCCACATCCCGGTCACCGCCGGCTACCACGAGGACCTCTACTTCCGCCCCGGCCCCGCGCAGGACCCCTACCCCGTGCACACCCCGGCCGGCCTGGACGGGCTGCGCGTGGGCCTGCCGACCTGCTGGGATGAATGGTTCCCCGAAGTGGCCCGCAGCTACTCGCTCGCCGGTGCCGACCTGCTGGCCTACCCCACGGCGATCGGCTCGGAGCCGGACCACCCGGAGTTCGACACCCAGCCGCTGTGGCAGCAGTCCATCATCGGCCACGCGATCGCCAACGGCTTGTTCATCGCGGCACCGAACCGGTACGGGGATGAGGGATCGCTGGAATTCTATGGATCGTCCTTCATCTGCGATCCCTACGGACGCATCCTGGCCCAGGCACCGCGCGACGCATCAGCCGTCCTGGTCGCCGACATCGACCTGGACCAACGCCGGGACTGGCTCCAGCTCTTCCCGTTCCTGCGGACCCGCCGCCCGGATACCTACGCGGCGCTGACCGCACCGGTGGGGGGTGCCTGAGATGGCGTTCACCATGCCCGCCGAGACCGCCGCGCACGAGCGCATCTGGATGGCCTTCCCGGCCTCCGGCTACACGCTGGGCGACACCGCGGCCGACGCCGAGGCCGCCAGGACCTGCTGGGCCGACGTCGCCCGCGCCGTGGCCCGCTTCACCCCGGTGACGATGGTCGTGGACCCCGCGGCCCGCACAGAGGCGGAGCGCCATCTCGGCACCGCAGTGAAGATCGTCGAACGGGCCCTGGATGATGCCTGGATGCGCGACATCGGCCCCACGTTCGTCCACGACGACGCCGGCCGCCTCGCCGCCGTCGACTGGGTCTTCAACGGGTGGGGCCAGCAACAGTGGGCCACGTGGGACCGCGACCGCCACATCGGGGCAGCCGTCGCCGGGCTCGCCGGGGTACCGGTCATCGCCTCATCGCTGGTCAACGAGGGCGGCGGTTTCCACGTCGACGGTGCCGGCACGGCGCTGGCCACCGAGACGGTCCAGCTGGATCCGCACCGCAATCCCGGCGCCACGAAGGCCGACATCGAGGCCGAGTTCTCCCGGCTGCTCGGCGTCAAGAAGGTCATCTGGCTGCCCCGCGGGCTGGCCCGTGACAGCGGCGAATTCGGCACCCGCGGCCACGTGGACATCGTCGCCACCTTCCCCTCCCCCGGCGTCGTGCTCTACCACGACCAGCGGGACCCCGAACACCCGGACCACCAGCTCAGCATCGAGCTGCGCGCACTCTTCACCGCCGCGACGGACGCCTCCGGCCAGCGGCTGCACGCCATCCCGGTCCCGGCACCGGCCACGTTGCGCGACGAGGAGGGCTGGGTCGACTACAGCTACCTCAACCATCTGGTCACCAACGCGGGAGTCATTGCCTGCACCTTCGATGACCTGCACGACGACGAGGCACTGGAGGTCCTCGGCCGGGCCTACCCGGGCCGCGAGGTCGTCGGCGTCGACGCCCGCGAACTCTTCGCCCGGGGTGGCGGGATCCACTGCATCACCCAGCAACAACCAGCCGTGGGGAGGAAACCATGAGCACGAACACCGGAACCGCCCCGCAGCGGCCCACCGACCTGGCCGATGGCAGCGGGGGAACGTCCAAGGGCCTGGCCCCCAGCCAGATCGGCTTGGGAGCCGCCATCCTCATCGGCGTCTCGACGATTGCCCCGGCGTATGTGCTCACGTCGTCGTTGGGCCCGACAGTGCAGGCCATCGGCCCCTACCTGCCGGCGATCTTCATCATCGGCTTCATCCCGATGTTCCTGGTCGCCCTGGGCTACCGCGAGCTGAACACCGACACCCCGGACAGCGGGACCACCTTCACCTGGGTCTCGAAGGCCTTCGGACCACGGATCGGCTGGATGGGCGGCTGGGGGCTGCTGGCGGCGAACATCATCGTGCTCTCCAACCTCGCCGGCGTGGCCGTCGACTTCTTCTACCTGCTGCTCTCCCAGGTCACCGGGCGTCCGGAGCTGGCCGCGCTGGCGCAGAACATTCCGGTGAACATCGCCACCTGCCTGGTCTTCGTCTCCCTGGCCGTCTGGGTCTCCTGCCGTGGCCTGCACACCACCCGCACGGTGCAGTTCCTGCTGGTCGGCTTCCAGGTCGTGGTGCTGGCCTGGTTCGTCATCGCCGGGATCTCGAAGGCCTCCGCCCAGCCGGGGCACCTGGCCTTCAGCTGGGACTGGTTCAACCCGATGCACATCAGCTCGTTCTCCGCGTTCGCCGTCGGGCTGAGCCTGTCCATCTTCGCCTTCTGGGGCTGGGACGTCTGCCTGACCATGAACGAGGAGACCAAAAACGGCGGCAAGACCTCAGGACTGGCCGCGGGCTTCACCGCCGTGGTGGTCCTGGCCATCTACCTGTTCGGGTCCATCGCCGTCGTGATGTTCGCCGGAACCGGGACAACGGGGACCGGCCTGGGCAACCCGGACAACGGGGAAAACGTCTTTGCCGCACTCGCCTCGCCGGTCATGGGGCCCTTCGCGATCCTGCTCTCGCTCTCGGTGCTCTCCAGCTGCGCCGCCTCCCTGCAATCGACCATGATCTCCCCCGCACGCTCACTGCTGGCCATGGGACATCACGGGGCGTTGTCGAAGCGGTTCTCCCGGATCAGTCCGCGATCGTATTCACCGGTCTTCGCCACCCTCTTCGCCGGCGGCGTCTCCACCGCCTTCTATGCGCTGATGCGGGTGCTGTCCACCAACGTCCTGAACGACACCATCCTGGCGTTGGGCATGATGATCTGCTTCTACTACGGGCTGACGGCCATGGCCTGCGTCTGGTACTTCCGCCACACGGCGTTCCGGACGGTGCGCAACTTCCTCTTCCGGTTCCTGGCGCCGCTGCTGGGCGGGATCGCCCTGACTGCAGTGTTCCTGCAGACGGCGTTCGACAGCTGGGATCCCTCCTACGGCTCAGGCTCCGAGGTCTTCGGCGTGGGACTGGTGTTCGTGGTCGGCGTCGGCATCCTGGCTGTGGGGTTGCTGCTGCTCATCGGGGCCCACCGCCGTCATCCCGGGTACTTCTCCGGCACGTCGCTGCCCCGGTCCGCCCCCGAGCGGTGACCCCCTCCCGGCAACACGAAACGGCACCCGCCTTCGCAGTGAAGGTGGGTGCCGTTGCGTGTGACCGGTACCGGCCGGTGGCCGGCGACGCGGGTTTAGAGGTTGGAGGCCTCGGCGTGCTCGGGGTAGATCTCGCGCAGCAGGTGGGCGGTCTCGGACGGCGTCTTGCCGACCTTGACCCCGGCGGCCTCGAGGGCCTCCTTCTTCGCCTGGGCGGTGCCCGAGGAGCCGGAGACGATGGCGCCTGCGTGGCCCATGGTCTTGCCCTCGGGGGCGGTGAAGCCCGCGACGTAGCCGACGACCGGCTTGGTGACGTGCGCCTTGATGTACTCGGCGGCACGTTCCTCGGCGTCGCCGCCGATTTCGCCGATCATGACGATCGCCTTCGTGTCGGGGTCCGCCTCGAACGCGGCCAGGGCGTCGATGTGGGTGGTGCCGATGACCGGGTCGCCGCCGATGCCGATGGCGGTGGAGAAGCCCAGGTCGCGCAGTTCGTACATCATCTGGTAGGTCAGGGTGCCGGACTTGGAGACCAGGCCCACGCCGCCCTTGCCGGTGATGTTGGCCGGGGTGATGCCGACCAGCGATTCGCCGGGGGTGATGATGCCGGGGCAGTTCGGGCCGATGATGCGGGTAACCTGGTTGCCGTTGGCGTCGACCTTGGACTGGGCCAGGGCCCAGAACTCGGCGGCATCCTGCACGGGCACGCCTTCGGTGATGACCACGACCAGGCCGATGCCTGCCTCGATGGCCTCCACGACGGCGTCCTTGGTGAACTTCGGCGGCACGAAGACGATGGAGACGTCGGCGCCGGTTTCGGAGATGGCCTCGGAGACCGCACCGAAGACGGGCAGGGTCACCTCGCCGTGGGTGACGGTGGTTCCGGCCTTGCGGGCGTTGACGCCGCCGACGACCTGGGTGCCTGCGGCGAGCATGCGGGCGGTGTGCTTGGAGCCCTCGCCACCGGTGATGCCCTGGACGATGACCTTGGAGTCCTTGTTGATGAAGATAGACATGTTTTCTTTCCCCTGGTCCTTAGGCGTTCGCCAGTTCGGCGGCCTTGTCGGCGCCTTCATCCATGGTGGTGGACAGCGTCACGAGCGGGTGGTTGGCGTCGGCCAGGATCTTGCGTCCCTCGTCGACGTTGTTGCCGTCGAGGCGGACGACGAGCGGCTTGGTGGCCTTGTCGCCGAGCATTTCCAGGGCCTTCACGATGCCGTTGGCGACGGCGTCACAGGCGGTGATGCCGCCGAAGACGTTCACGAACACCGACTTGACCTGCTCGTCGTTGAGGATGACGTCCAGGCCGGCGGCCATGACCTCTGCCGAAGCGCCACCGCCGATGTCCAGGAAGTTGGCGGGCTTGACGTTGCCGTGGTTCTCCCCGGCGTAGGCGACGACGTCCAGGGTCGACATGACCAGTCCGGCGCCGTTGCCGATGATGCCCACCTGGCCGTCGAGCTTGACGTAGTTCAGGCCGGCTTCCTTGGCCTTGGCCTCGAGCGGATCGGCGGCACCCTTGTCCTCCAGTGCCTCGTGCTCGGGGTGGCGGACCTCGGAGGCGTTCTCGTCGAGCGAGACCTTGCCGTCCAGGGCGACGATCTCGCCGGCGCCGGTGCGGACCAGCGGGTTGACCTCGACCAGGGTGGCGTCTTCCTTCACGAAGACGTCCCACAGCTTGATGATGGCCGCTGCGACGTCGGCGCGCAGCTCGGCGGCGAAGCCGGCCTCGGCGACGATCTCGTCGGCCTTCGCCTGGTCGATGCCCACTGCGGGGTCGACGGCGACCTTGGCCAGGGCGTCGGGGCGCTCGACGGCGAGCTCCTCGATTTCCATGCCGCCCTCGACGGAGCACATGGCCAGGTAGTTGCGGTTGGCGCGATCCAGCAGGACGGAGAAGTAGAACTCCTCGGCGATGTCTGCGCCCTGGGCGATCATCACCTTGTTGACGGTGTGGCCCTTGATGTCCATCCCGAGGATGGCGGAAGCGTAGTCGAACGCCTCGTCGGCGGTCTTGGCGACCTTGACGCCGCCGGCCTTACCGCGGCCTCCGACCTTGACCTGGGCTTTGACCACGACAACTCCGCCGATCTTCTCGGCGGCAGCCTTGGCTTCTTCAGGGGTGTACGCAACGATGCCGGCAAGCACGGGGACACCGTGCTGCTCGAACAAATCGCGCGCCTGGTATTCATACAGGTCCACGGGTGTGTCCTTCTACGTCGAAGTCGTTTCTGACTCGGAGCACGGCTCGTGTTGGCCCGATGGCTCCAAGTGGAACTTTAGTCCCTGGGTGGCGGATGCCCTGCCTAGGGTATCGCTTTCGTGAGCAAGAGCACAGTTCTACGTCAAGTAGACATCCTGGGCCGTCATACCGCGATTTTTCGCGCCCCGTGGGGCCACCGACGCCCCCTGCGGTGGCTCGTTTCCGCCGGTCCGCCACGGCCACCCAGGCGCCAGCCGGCGGGCTCAGTCGATCTTGGACAGCGGTGCGTAGCGGAGCAGCAGCCGCTTCTCCTCGGCGGTGAACTTCACCTTGGCCACCGTCTTGTCACCGGCACCTTCCAGGGCCAGGACCACCCCCTCGCCGAAGCTGGTGTGCGAGACCTTGTCCCCCACCGACAGGGCAATGACCTCCTTCTGCGGTTGCACCCGTCCGACGGCGCGTGCCGTCGGGGTGGTGCGCAGCGAACCCGGCTCGGCGTCGCCGGAGCGCCGCCCTCCCCCGCTGCCCGAACCCCAGTAGGAGCCGGCGTCGTAGCGGCTGGTGGCGAAGTCACCGGTGCCGCCGAACGTGCCGGGGGCCGACCGCGCCGCTCCCTCGCGCTTCCATTCGAGCAGGTGGGCCGGGATCTCCTCCAGGAACTGGCTGGCCGGGTTGTACTGGGACTGGCCCCACAGGCTCCTGTACTCGGCGCGCGTGACGTAGAGCCGGCGTCGTGCCCGGGTCAGGCCCACATAGGCGAGTCGGCGTTCCTCGGCGAGTTCCTTCGGATCGGCCATGGAGCGCTGGTGCGGGAAGATGCCGTGTTCCATGCCGGTGAGGAACACGACGGGGAATTCCAGCCCCTTGGCGGTGTGCAGGGTCATCAACGTCACGACGCCTTCCTGCTCGGCCAGCTGGGCGCCCTCCTCGTCGGTGGGCGCCGCCGGGATGGAGTCGGCGTCGGCGACCAGGGAGACCTGTTCGAGGAAGTCGCCCAAGGTCCCTTCGGGGTTGTCGCGTTCGTAGTCGCGGACCACGGCCACCAGTTCGGCCAGGTTCTCCACCCGCGATTCGTCCTGCGGGTCATCGGACCTGCGCAGCATCTCCAGGTACCCGGTCTGCTCCAGCACGGCTTCCAGGGCCGCGGCGGCGCCGGAGCCCTGGGCGACGACCGAGAGGTCGTCGATGATCTTCACGAATCCGGCGATGGCCTTGGCGCTGCGCGTGGCCAGCCCCGGCGCCTCATCGGCACGGCGCAGGGCCGCGGTGAAGGCGATGCGCTCCTTCTGCCCCAGGGCGGCGATGGCGTATTCGGCACGGTCTCCGATCCCGCGTTTGGGTTCATTCAGGATGCGGCGGACGTTGACGTCGTCCTCCTCGTTGACCAGTACCCGCAGGTAGGCCAGGGCGTCCTTGATCTCCTTGCGGTCGTAGAACCGGGTGCCGCCGACGACCTTGTATTTCAGGTCAACGCGCATGAGCTGTTCCTCGAGGGAACGCGACTGGGCGTTGGTGCGGTAGAACACCGCCACGTCGCCGGGGCGGATGCCCTCGTCGTCGTTCAGGCGCAGGATCTCATCGGCGATCCACCGTGCCTCGTCCTGTTCGGATTCCCCGACGTAGCCGATGATCTTGGCCCCGTCCCCCTCGGCGGTCCACAGTCGTTTCTCCGGCCGGTCCTCGTTGCGGGAGATCACCGCGTTGGCTGCATTGAGGATGGTCTGGGTGGAGCGGTAGTTCTGCTCGAGCTTGATGGTCTCCGCGTCCGGATAGTCCTTGCCGAACTCCACGATGTTGCGGATGTCGGCGCCACGGAAGGCGTAGATGGACTGGTCCGAGTCGCCCACCACCGTCAGCTCCCCGCCCGGGGTCGGCCCGTCGGGTCCGGTGAGCTCGCGGACCAGGGAGTACTGGGCGTGGTTGGTGTCCTGGTACTCGTCGACCAGGACGTGGCGGAAGCGGCGGCGGTAGTTGTCGGCGATCGCCGGGAAGGCACGGAAGATGTTCACGACCTGGCCGATGAGGTCATCGAAGTCCATGGCGTTGGCCTGGCGCAACCGCTGGGTGTAGCCGCGGTAGACCTCTGCCACTGCCGCGGCGAACGGGTCGTTCAGGTTCGCCGTGGCGGCGTAGTCCTCGTCGTCGACGAGTTCGTTCTTCAACGCGGAGATCCGGTGCTGCATGGCCTTGGGGGCGAACTTCTTCGGGTCCAGGTCCAGCCCCTTGGCCACTAGGGTGATCAAGCGCAGCGAATCGGCCGAATCGTAGATCGAGAAGTTGGACTTCAGGCCCACATGGGTGGCCTCGCGGCGCAGGATCTTCACGCAGGAGGAGTGGAACGTGGAAATCCACATCTTGCGGGCCGGCTCCCCCACCAGGTCCCCGATGCGTTCGCGCATCTCTGCGGCAGCCTTGTTGGTGAAGGTGATCGCCAGGATCTCATGGGGGCGGGCACGCCCCGTGGCCAACAGGTAGGCGATGCGGTGCGAGAGCACCCGGGTCTTGCCGGATCCGGCGCCGGCAACGATCAGCAGGGGGCTGCCGGCATGCTTCACCGCGCGTTCCTGCTCGGGGTTCAGGCCCTCGAGCAGTTCGGCGGCATTCGGCACCGGGGGGGCACCGGCGTCGTCCGCGGTCAGGCGCGAACGCGCATCGGAAAAGTCGTCGAAGAGAAAATCCATGGTCCCTCCAGTCTACGGTCGCTCCGCCACCGGCGTTTTCCGTGGTCGGTGGGCCCGACGGCATAATGGGCAGCATGTCCAAGAAGCCCGCCCAGCGCCGCAAGAAGCCCCGCAACCGCCAGTCCACCAGTTCCCGCGGGACGGCGACGAGGCCGGCTTCCACCCCTGCGGGCCCGGTGCCGCGCCCGGGCAGCGCGCTGGCCAACACGACCACGGGCCGCACCCCGGAACAGGCCCAGGGCAACGGCAACCTGATCCTGTGGGCCGGACTCGGCGCCGCGGTGCTGTTGTTCTGGTACTACCACCTGGTGGTGCTGCACCAGATGCAGGACCTCGCCGGGGGCCTGGCGATGCCGGACCAGATGATCGGCGGCTACCGCCTTCCGCACATCGAGCAGCTGCGCTCGCACATGGACGCCGACGCCCGCGGGCAGCTCTCCTACGTGCACAAGACGGCCGGGACCTTGTTCCCCCTGTTCCTGTCCCTGGTGACGATGCTGACAATCGCCCTGCATGTGCCCCGCCGTGGGCTGAGGTGGGCACTCTGGGCGGTCCCGTTGGTGTTTGCGATCGTGGACCTGTGGGACAACCCGCTCATCGACGGGCTGCTCTCCGGGCCGGTGGATGCCGCGTCGGTGGCCACTGCCTCGGCGCTGACGGTGGCCAGCTGGTACCTGCTCTTTGCCACGGTGGCCACCGGCCTGGGAGTCGTCATCACCGCGTTCGTGCGCACGTTCCGCAGGAAGTGGAGCGAGGCGGGCCTGTCCTGAGGCACCCGGCGTTTTCGGCGTCGACCGGATCGGGCGCTAGGATGGTTGCTGTTCGCCCGGGTCCAGGATCCGGGCCAGCGGCCCCTGTAGCTCAGTCGGATAGAGCGACCCTCTCCTAAAGGGTAGGCCATCGGTTCGATTCCGGTCAGGGGCACCCGAAGAAGGCACCGGTTCCCACTCTGGGGCCGCAGCTTAAAGGGTGGGGCCGACGGACCCCATGGTGATGGCTCCCTAGATGCATCACCACGCCGTCCGTCGGCTCCCGTGCCGGCACCGCTCCCGTGGTAGCCAATCTGCCGTTCCCCCACCAGGCACGAAAGCAGTTGAGACTCGCCTTGCCGTGTCGATGGGCAGCTTGGTTGCCGCAGCGCCAACCTTCATATCTAATTCCACTGGAAATAGAATGTCAATCCACTTCGACATACTGCCACGCAGTTGGTGGGCCTCAGCCGAGCAACAGGACGCTGGGCTTGGGGGAAAGGCTCGCGTCCAGCACGGCACACCCTCCGCCGATGGCCGCGACCTCCGGGCCGAGCTCGGAATTGACGACGCGGATCCCGTGGACCTCCTTGGCGTTGAAGCGTTCGTTGACGACCTCGCTGGCGGTCTCCAGGACGTGGTCGCGGATCTGCTCCCAATACGGTCCGCCGCAGACGACCTTGTCCACGTCCAGCACGTTAACCAGCTGGCCGACCATGTCGGCCACCCGCCGGGCGAAGGTGCGCAGCAGCTCGATCGCCACGGCGTTCCCCTCATCGGCTAGCGCCACGAGGCGCCCCATGCCGGCAGCCCGTTCCGAAACGCCTGCGTTTTCGGCGATGCCCAGGTCCAGGCCGGCCGCGGTGGCCTTGCGGGCGATCGTCTCGAAGGAGGTGGCGCCGGCCAGGCAGTCGGTGCGCCCGCAGACGCACAGGGTGGTTTCCTCACCGACCGAGTAGTGCCCGATCTCCCCGGCGTTGTTGCTCACGCCGCGCACGATCTCCCCGTTGATGACCATGCCGACGCCGATGCCGGCACCGACGTAGACGAAGACGATGTCCTGTTCGTCCTCCTGGTTCGCCCCGTGCCACACCTCGGCGATGGTCGCGGCGATGGTGTCCTTTTCGAGGATCACGTTCAGCTTCAGCTGGGTCGCCAGCGGTTTGACGACCTCCACCTTGGACCAGCCATCCAGCAACGGCGGACCGGTGACATGTCCGCCATCGGCGTCCATCGGCCCGGGGACGACGACTCCGACGCCGACGATGTTCGAGCGCGGCTGCCCGGAGGCCTTGATGAGGTCCTCGACGGCCTCCGCCATCCGTGCCACGGTGCCCTCCGGGTCCTCCACCGTGGGGCCGGGATAGCGCCGGGAGACGATGACCTCCCCGCGCAGATCGAGCATCACCAAGGTGATCAGGGCGGGGTCCAGGTGGATGCCGATGGCGAGCTGGCGGTTCGCCTCCAGTTCCAGGACGGTCCGGGGTTTGCCGGGGCCGGACACGATGGTGCGGTCCTCGCGGACCAGGCCCTCGTCGAGCAGCCGGCGCACGACGTTGGAGATCGTCTGGGGTGAGAGGCCGGTGGATTCGGCCAGTTCGACACGGCTGACGCCGTCGAGGGCCCGCCGGATGGATTCGAAGATCACTGCCTGGTTGAAGTCGCCTAGCCGCCCAAGGTTGGTGCCGCGCTGCATGTATGCTCCAGATCATTTTGTGGCCACGGGGATCGGGATCCGCCCACGCAGCCCCAACGGCGCGTCACATCCCGTTGCGCCCCATATGAGCGCATGGTCTTTGATTGTACATATCGATTGCGTCACATGCGCCCAGAGCGCCGGCGGCGCGTGTTCCCGGCGGTGGCGTCTACGGGATGGAGCCGGTGTCCGGCCCGGCCGCAGCGAACTGGGTCCGGTACAACTCGGCGTAACGTCCGTTCCGGGCCAGCAGTTCGCCATGGGTGCCCCGCTCGGCGACGCGCCCGCCCTCGATGACCAGGATGGCATCGGCCGTGCGGATGGTGGAGAGCCGGTGCGCAATGACGACGGCGGTGCGGCCCGACAGCGCCTCCACCAGGGCAGCCTGCACCGCGGCTTCGCTCGTCGAGTCCAGCGCGGCGGTCGCCTCATCCAGCAGCACCACGCGCGGGGCAGCCAGCAGCAGCCGGGCAATGGTCAACCGCTGGCGTTCCCCGCCGGAGAGCCGGTACCCGCGCTCGCCCACCATCGTCTGCAGCCCATCGGGCAGCGAACGGATCAGCTCCTCCAACCGGGCCCGTCGCAAGGCATCCCACAGGGCCGCGTCGGAGGCCTCGGGCGCCGCCAGGCGCAGGTTGGCGGCAATGCTCTCGTGGAAGAGGTGCCCATCCTGGGTCACCATGCCCACCGTCTCGCGCAGGCTGGCAAACGTGGCATCGCGGACGTCCAGGCCCGAGAGCTCCACCGCCCCCTCCTCGACGTCGTACAGCCGGGCCAGCAACTGGGCGATGGTCGACTTCCCGGCCCCCGAGGAGCCCACCAGGGCGTAGGTCTGCCCCGCGGGGACCTCGAAGTCGATGCCGTGCAGGACCTCCTCGCCGCCGCGGGTATCCAGCACGCTGACCTCCTCGAGGGAGGCCAGCGAGACCTTCTCGGCACTGGGGTAGCCGAACCGCACGTTGCGGAAACGCCCGGAGACCGGCCCGGCCGGCACCTCGCGGGCGCCCGGCTGCTCGGCGAGCAGGGGTTTGAGGTCAAGGATCTCGAACACCCGGTCAAAGGAGACCAGCGCGCTCATCACCTCGACGCGGGCGTTGGCCAGCGCCGTCAGCGGCGCATACAGGCGGGTGAGCAGCAGGGCCAGGGTGACGACGTCGCCGGCCTCGAGCTGCCCGGTCAGGGCGAAGGCGCCACCCATGCCGTAGACCAGGGCGAGCGCCAGCGCGGCGACCAGGGTCAGGGCGGTGACGAACGTGAACTGGCGGACGGCCGTCTTCACGCCGATGTCCCGCACCCGGGCCGCCCGGTCGGCGAACGCGTCGACCTCGGCCTCGGGCCGGCCGAAGAGCTTGACCAGGGTGGCCCCGGGGGCGGAGAACCTCTCGGTCATCTGCGAGCCCATCTCGGCGTTGTATTCGGCGGCCTCGCGTCGCAGCCGGGCCAGCGTCGAGCCCATGCGGCGGGCGGGGATCAGGAAGATGGGCAGCATGACCACCGAGAGCAGGGTCAGCTGCCAGGAGGTGCCCAGCATGACGGCTGCGGTCAGCACGAGGGCGACGATGTTGCTCACCACCCCCGACAACGTGCCGGCGAAGGCCTGCTGGGCCCCGATCACGTCGCTGTTCAACCGGCTGACCAGCGCCCCGGTGCGGGTGCGGGTGAAGAAGGCGATGGGCATCTTCTGGACGTGTTCGAACACCGCGGTGCGCAGGTCGTAGATCACCTGTTCGCCCAGGTTCGAGGAGAGCCAGCGGTTCCAGAGCGACACCCCGGCCTCCACCACGGCAACGGCTGCGATCAGCAGTGCCAGGTCCACGACCACGGACAGCGGCCCGCCGGCGACGATCGCGTCGACCACCTTGCCGGCCAGGACCGGGGTGGCCACGGCGAGCACCGCGGCGACCACCGAGAGCAGGACGAAGACCGTCAGGCGTCCGCCGTACCCGCGGGCGAAATCGATGACACGGCGGACGGTTCCGGGCGCGAACTGCCGTCCCGTGTGCCCCGAGGACATCCTCCACAGCGAGTTCCAGGCGGCTTGGTCCATACTCACGGCGGTGATCCTTCGATTGGTCCGATCCGGCCCGGGAAGGGGCCGGGGACCATGGTACCCGCGCCGGCGGCGCCCCGTTACCCGGCGGCCGCCCCCACCGTGGACGGGCGTTCGCGCTCGTCGAAGACCCGGTTGGGTTCGGCGGTGTGCGGCACGAAGCTGACCGTCATGGCCTTGTAGCCCGGGGTGTTCGATTCCCGGGCGACCAGCCCGCGGTGCACCAGTGCATTCGCCTCCGGGAAGTAGGCGGCGGCACAGCCCCGCGCCGTCGGATAGGAAACCAGGCGGAAGCGGTTGGCCCGGCGTTCGGTGCCGGCGAAGGTGGAGATGACGTCGACCAGGGCGCGGTCGGCGTACCCCAGCTCGGCCAGGTCATCGGGGTGCACCAGGATGACCCGGCGTCCGTTGGAGATCCCCCGGTACCGGTCATCGAGCCCGTAGAACGTGGTGTTGTACTGGTCGTGGCTGCGCATGGTCTGCAGGATCAGGTGTCCCGCGGGGGCCTTGAGGTATTCCAGCGGGCTGACCGTGAAGCGGGCCTTGCCGATGTCGGTGGCGAAGGTCCGGGTGTCGCGCGGCGGGTTGGGCAGCACGAATCCGTTGCGGGTGCGCACCCTGCGGTTGAAGTCCTCGAAACCGGGGCAGACGGCGGCGATGTGGTCGCGGATGACGTCGTAGTCCTCGGCCATGGCCCGCCAGCCCACCGCGTGGCCCTCGCCGAAGGTCGCCGCCGCCATGCGGGCCACGATCACCGGTTCGGCCAGCAGGTGCGGCGACATCGGCGCCAGGCGGCCCTGGGTGGTGTGCACCACCGACATGGAGTCCTCCACCGTGAGGAATTGCGGTCCGCCCGGGTGCTTGTCGTCGCGGTCGGTGCGGCCCAGGGTGGGAAGGATCAGCGAGGTCTGCCCGTGGACCACATGGGAGCGGTTGGGTTTGGTCGAGATGTGCACGGTGAGCCCGGTGCGGCGCATGCCGGCTTCCAGGGCCTCGGTGTCCGAGCAGGCCAGCGAGAAGTTCCCGCCCATCGAGACGAAGACGTCGACGGCGTCGTTCTCGAAGGCCTCCACAGTGTCGGTGGAGTCGTAGCCGTGTTCGCGCGGGCTGGTGATCGAGAACTCGGCGTCGAGGGCGGCCAGCCACTCCTCCTTCGGCTTCTCCCACACGCCCATGGTGCGGTCGCCCTGGACGTTGGAGTGCCCGCGTACCGGGCAGGCGCCGGCACCTGGCTTGCCGAAGTTGCCCTGCACCAGCAGCACGTTGATCAGTTCCTTGAGCGTGTCCACCGAGTGCGGCTGCTGGGTCAGGCCCAGCGCCCAGCAGATGATCGTGCCCTTGGATTTGGCCAGCATCGAGGCGATCGAGGTGATCTCCCCGCGGGTCAGGCCGGTGGCCTCCTCGGTGGCGTCCCAGTCGATCTCGGCCCGGGCCGCGGCGTAGGCGTCGAACCCGTGGGTCTGCGCGGCGATGAACTCGTGGTCCACGACGCTGCCCGGGACCCGTGCCTCCTCGGCCAGCAGCAGGTGCCCGAACGCCTGGAACAGCGCCAGGTCGCCGCCGACCTTGATCTGCAGGAACTCGTCGGCGATGCGGGTGCCGTCGCCGATGACCCCGGCGACGGTCTGCGGGTCGCGGAAGTTCAGCAGCGCGGCCTCCGGCAGCGGGTTCACGGCCACGACCTTCGCGCCGCGCTGGCGGGCGTCGGCCAGTGCGGAGAGCATCCGCGGGTGGTTGGTTCCCGGGTTCTGCCCGACGACGAAGATCAGTTCCGCGTGTTCGAAGTCCTCCAGCGAGACGGTGCCCTTGCCGATGCCAATGGTCGGGGCCAGCGCGGTGCCGGAGGATTCGTGGCACATGTTCGAGCAGTCCGGCAGGTTGTTGGTGCCGATGCTGCGGGCGAACAGCTGGTACATGAAGGCCGTCTCGTTGGCGGTGCGCCCCGAGGTGTAGAAGACGCAGCGGTCCGGGGTGGTCGCGTTGATGTGCTCGCCGATGGTGGCGAACGCCCGCGACCAGGAGACCGGCCGGTAGTGGGTCTCCCCCGCGCGGATCATCATCGGCTCGGTGATGCGGCCCTGGTTGCCGAGCCAGTACTCGGTCTTCTCCGCCAGCTCGGAGATCGGGTGCTTCGCCCACCAGGCGGCGTCGGCGGTGCGGGTGGTGTTCTCCTCGGCCAGGGCCTTGGCGCCGTTCTCGCAGAATTCGGCGGGCTTGCGGGCCCCGGTGATCGATTCGGGCCAGGCACAGCCGGGGCAGTCGATGCCGCCACGCTGGTTGACCCGCAGCATCGAGCGCAGGGTCCGGCTGACCCCTGCCTGCTCGTAACCGCGTTCCAGGGCGACCATGACCGCCTTGACTCCAGCCGCCGTCGTCTTCGGTGCGCCGACTTCCAGCGCGTCCTCGTTGATGTCCTTCTCGGGTGCCGAGCGCTTCACTGCGTTCGTCCTGCTTCCTGTTGCCGGGGGCGGGCCGGTGCATGGTGCGCCTCCGCCGGGTGGGTGGTCTCCGGGTCGGTGTCGATCCGGTCCGGGTGGGTGTAGATGTTGACGCTGGAGCCGCGGGCGAAGGCCGCGAGGGTCAGTCCCGCCTGCTCGGCGAGCTCCACGGCCAGCGATGAGGGCGCGGAGACGGCGCTGAGGACCGGAATCCCGGCGAGGTAGGCCTTCTGGACGAGTTCAAAGGAGGCCCGTCCGGAGACCTGCAGGATGGTCCCGTCCAATGGGAGCCTCCCCTCGCGCAGGGCCCAGCCCACCACCTTGTCCACCGCGTTGTGCCGGCCGACGTCCTCGCGCAGGCACAGCAGGTTCCCGTCGGCGTCGAACAGCCCTGCGGCGTGCACCCCCCCGGTCTTGCCGAAGAGCGCCTGGTGTTCGCGCAGCGTGTCGGACAGGCCCAGCAGCGTGTGCACGCCGATCGCCGGAGTTGCCGCCGGGAGCGTGAAGCGGCTGGTCTTGGAGACGGCATCGATGGAGGCTGTCCCGCAGATCCCGCAGGAGGATGAGGTGTAGACGTGGCGGTCCAGCGAGGGGTCCGGGACGATCGCCCCGGGGCCGAGCTGGACCTCGATGACGTTGAAGGTCTGGCGTCCGTCCTCGTCCTCGCCGGCGCAGAACCGCAGGCTGGACAGTTCCGCGGGGCCGGCGATGATGCCCTCGCTGACCAGGAATCCCGCGACGAGGTCGAAGTCGTCGCCGGGGGTGCGCATGGTGACGCTGAAGACGCGTCCACCCAGGCGGATTTCCAGGGGTTCCTCCGCGGCCAGGGTCTCCTCGCGGGTGCGCGGGCCACCGTCCACTGTGTAGCGCACGACGCGGCGCCGTTGGGTCAATCTGCCCACCCGGGGGCCTCCTTCGCTCCGCTGCCTCCAGGGCACGGCAACATCGCCGGGCCCGGGCATTTCACCGACCGTACCATGGCAGCCTGAGGTATCCGACGGCCCCTCCCGCGGCCACTCCCGCGGGCGGGACAACCAGCACGACGTCGGCGCCCGCCAGCCCGCGCATCATGGCCGAGCCGGTGTGTTCGGAAGCCACCAGCACCCGGTGGTCCTCCGGGTCCTGCCACCGGGCCGGGAGCAGCCGGTGGGAGTGCCCGGCGCCGCGGATCGCCTCGCCGCTGCGGGCGGTGGAGGGGGACGACGGCGGTTGCCCGGTGACCGCCTCGAGCAGCGGTTCCAGCAGCGTCACCACCGCCATGAGGGCGGCGAGCGGGTTCCCCGGCAGGGCGACGAGCAGCCTGCCGTCGGGCAGCCGGGAGAGCATCGCCGGGTGGCCGGGGCGCATGGCCACCGATCCGATGAGCGTGGTGGCCCCCAGCTGTTCGGCGGCGGGCCGCAGGTGGTCGGCAGCGGAGTGGCCCGTGCCGCCGGTGCTGAGCAGGATCTGCGCGCTCCGGGCCCGGGGCGAATCCAGGGCCTGCAGGGTGTGTTCCCGCTCGTCCCCGATGCGCACGGTGTCCAGCAGCACTCCCCCCAGTGCCTCGATGCACGCCGGCAGCACGGGTCCGAACGTGTCCCTGACCTGGCCGGGCCGCGGGATGCCTGAGGTGATGACCTCGTCGCCGGTGAGCACCAGCCGGATCCGCGGTGCCGGGGCCACCGGCAGCGTGTCGTGCCCGCCGACTGCGGCGACGGCGATCTGCCCGGGGACCAGCCGGGTTCCCGCTTCCAGGAGCAGGTCCCCGCTGGCGGCCTCGCGTCCGGCGGGCCGGATGTCGGCCCCCGGGCGCAGTTCCAGCCCGGTGGTGAGCAGCCCCGAGGCCGGATCCAGTGACGAGTCCTCCTGGCGCAGGATCGCCGTCGTGCCCGTCGGGACGGTTTCACCGGTGACGATGGCGCGGGCCGACCCGGGGGCCAGCGTCGCCGGTTCGGTGCCGGCTCCCGCGTGGGGCCGGGCACCGTCCCCGGTACGCCAGGGGCCGGGGCCGGAGACGGCCCAACCGTCCATGGCGGAGGAGGCGTAGTGCGGCATGGTGTGCAGGGAGTGGACGTCACGGGCCAGGACACGTCCGGTGGCCTCGGCCAGGGGCAGGTGTTCGGCGGCAGCGGGGTCCACGGCCAGGTCGAGGCCGGCCTGGTAGGCGATGCGGCGGGCTGCCGGCCAATCGGCTTCGTGCACTACTGGTCGGAACCGTGGCGCTCGAGCAGTTCGGCGACCCGTTGGCGGGCCCCGGCCATGGAGGCGCCTTCGCCGGCCATGCCCGCGCCGGCGGCCAGCCCGGCGGCGTATCCGGCAATGTAGGTGGTCACCGGGGCCGCGGGGCGGATGATCGAGTGGGCGGCGACGCCGGCCATCGACAGGATGGCGTCCACGTCGATCGGGGCATCGGGGATCTCCAGGCCCGCCAGCAGCTCGGCCACCCAGGCATCCAGCTCTGGCATCTCTGACATCCGTACCTCCTGTTGTGGCGGGTCACCGGCCCTTCGGTCGGGGCGAGGGCCGGGCAATGCCCGCCCGATCGGCGTCTTCCCAGGTGTCCACGTCCGCGTAGTCCACGCCGTCGAGGGACACCCTGACTATCTGCACCTTAGCAAGCAAGCGCATCATCGAGGAGTTGGCCAGTCCCTCGCCGGGCCGTTCGGAGGCTTCCACGGCGCGCAGCAGGGCAGCCGTCTCGATGACACAGCTCAGCGGCTGCAGCCGTCCCTGCCCATCGACGGGCACCCAGGCGCGGCCGAACTCGGCCAACTCCAGCCCCGTGTCCCCGGCTTCGGCGGGGTTGGTGGGGGCAGTGGCGGGTTCGCCGGGCGGGGCCGGCGCCGGGGTCAGGGCATCGTCATAATGCTCGACGGCGTAGGAGACGATCGCCGCCGCAGCGGGTCCGGGGGCGATTAGGTCGGCGGCCAGGATCAGGGTCAGCGGGGCGCGGTCCCCAGGCTGGGGCACTTCCCCGGCGGCTCCTTCGCCCAGGGCGCGGATCCCCGCTGCCACGGCCGCTGCGGGTCCGGCAAATGCCGGGTATTCGCGGGTCAGGGTGATGACCTGGCCGGCATCCGCATCGGCGGCGTAGCGGGAGATCACCGGGTTCAGCTCGGTGGGGCCGACGACTGCAATGCGCCCCGCGGCGGCGGTGGCCCGCAGGGCGTGGTCCAGCAGCGTGGCCCCTCCGTGGTGCAGCAGGGGCTTGTCGGTGCCGCCGAGCCGGGCGCCGCGCCCACCGGCGACGACGATGGCATCGAAGTTCATGCTGCCCTCCCGGACAGGAAGTCGTTCCATTCGGGGGCGGGGCGTTCGAGCTCGGTGATGAACCAGTGGGGGCCGCGTGGGCAGGTCGGAGTGATCCGCAGGCTCCACCCGAGTTCGCGCAGCGTCCTGTCCCCCTTCGTGCTGTTGCAGGCCAGGCAGCAGGCGGTGAGGTTCTCCCACGTGTTGGTCCCGCCCCTGGAGCGCGGCATGATGTGGTCCACGGTGGTGGCCGCCTTGCCGCAATAGCCGCAGCGGCGCCCATCTCGTCGCAGCACGCCGCGCCGCGTCACGTTGACTGCTTCGCGGTAGGGGACCTTCACGTAGCGGTGCAGCAGGATCACCGAGGGACGGCCGAGGACCATCCGGGGCGTGGTGACCGGATCCCCGACTTCGGCCAGGACACTGGCCTTGCCGGTGAGCACCAGCAGCAGCGCGCGGCGGAAGGTGACCACTGCCAGTGGTTCGTATCCTGCGTTCAGTACCAGGGTTCGCATCAGCGTTCCTCGTCGTGGTGTGCAAGGGCCTTCGGCCACCAGCCTATGCCCGGGGGCGCCGCCCCGGGGAGCCGGGACGCCCGGAGCGCGGCGTGTCCGGCGGCGGGCACTGGCCTTTCACCACGGGTCCATCGGCGGTTCACCGGTGGTCCCCCACGCATTCACGGGCCCGGCCAGGCTTCACTTAACGAGCGAAGTCCCCGCCCCAAGGGGCGAGGACTCCACTAGATGCTTTGTCGCCTAGCGGGCCAGCGTGTAGTAGCCGACCAGAGGGGCCGCGTAGGGGCCGGTGGTGTCGCGGACGACGGTGCCGACGCTCGGGTTCTGGGCGCCGATCATCTTGCCGCCGCCGATGTAGATGCCGACGTGCGAATCGTTGCTCTGGAAGACCAGGTCGCCCGGCTGCGGGTTCGAGGTGCGCACGAACTTGCCGGAGGCGCGCTGCGCAGCGGCGTTGTGCGGCAGGCTGACGCCGGCCTTGCCGTAGACGTACTGCACGAAGCCGGAGCAGTCCCAGCCGCCCGGGGTGGAACCACCGAAGACGTAGGGGGTGCCGAGGTAGGACTTGGCCATGGCGGCGATGCTGGAGTTCCCGGTGCTGACGGCTGCCGGCTCGGCCTTCTTGGTCACGGCGCCGGCCGAAGCGGTCGTCACGGTGGAACCCGAGGAGGACGCCGTGGAGCGCGAGGTGCCCGACGTGCTGCTGGAGGAGCCCGAAGCGCTGGAGGAGCCCGAAGCGCTGGAGGAGCCCGAAGCGCTGGAGGAGGACTCCGAAGCGCTGGAGGTGCTGGACTGCGTGGAGGCGGCGACCTGGGCCTGCTGCGCTGCTTCCTGGGCGGCTGCACGCTCGTTGGCGGCCTGGCGCTGTGCTTCGCGGTACGCGGCACCGGAGGTCGACTTGACCTTGGCGACGGACACGTGGATGGCGCTCTTGGACTTTGCGGCGGGAACGGTCACGGCGGCCGGCGTGGTGACGGAGGCACGCTGCAGGCCGGTGACGGGAGCCTTGTCGGCTGCGCGGGTGGCCGGCGTGGCCTGTGCCGGGACGCCGAGCGTCAGCACGAGGCCGGATGCGGCGGCGATGACTGCGGCCTGGCGGCCGACTGAACCGGCGTTGGAGGACACGGCCTTGGAAATGGAGCCCAACGGATTGGTGCGGACGGGCGTGGCGCGGTGGCGGCCCAGTGCTTGACGCTTGGTCATGTGTTGATTACCTCTCCCAATGCCTACGAGGTGAGCTGTCGGATTCGAGTGGGAGTCACTCGGTGCCGCGTCTGGATGACAGACCGTGGCACTTAACCCCAAGGATCCTTGCGGACCCGAAATGTGGTTCCCCCGCTACTGCCAAGCGATTCTTTGCGAACGGACCTCGGGCAGTGGCAGTATTCGGCAATCTGCCCGAGTGCGCCCGGCCCCTATGCGGCCTGGCACGTCGATAACGATATATGAAATGTTTGTAAAAGTCACGTTCAGGTCACGAAACGGTCTGTTCCAGATCACGACCCGTGATTTTCGGGGCCTACAGCCACCCTGCGGGGTCGACTGCGTGGCCGTCGACGAGCACTTCGAAGTGCAGGTGGCACCCCGTTGAGTTGCCGGTCGTTCCGCTCAGGGAGACCACGTCACCGCGGTCCACCTTCTGCCCCACGGCCACCTTCAGGCTGGTGTTGTGGTTGTAGGTAGTCTCCAGGCCGTTGCCGTGGTCGATGCGCACCCGGTTGCCCGAGTGTCCGGCCCAGCCCGCCTGGACGACGGTGCCCGAGGCGGCGGCCTTGACAACGGATCCACAGGGAATTCCGTAGTCCTGTCCGATGTGGACCTGTGCGCCCTCGCCCGTCGGGTTGGCCCGCGCGCCGAACGGCGAGGTGATCCTGACGTGGTCCACCGGCTGGGTGAGCACGCCGTGGGTGTCGATGGTGTTGATGTTTCCCCCGGAGGCCGACATCAGGTAGCTGAGCTGGTCGTCCTTGGTGAAGCTGCTGGACACCGAGGCCTGTTCGACCGTGTAGTCCCCCGAGCCCGGGACCGTCACATCGGCGACGGTGGCAGCGCTCTGGTGGGCCACGCGCTCGGCGGGGGCCTCGTCGGTGCCGAGCATGGCCGGGTAGGCGGCAGTCAGTGCGAGGCCGGAAACTGCCGCAACGGCGGCGAAGCGGTGGCTCCAGGCCAGCGCCGGACGGGTGGTGGTTCCGCGGGCCGTCGACCGGCTGGCCCGGGTGGAGGACGGGAGCCGTGCCCCCACGGCCCGCGTGCCCTCGGGCAGGCCGATGACCGTGGCATCGAAGCTTCCGCGGTCCTGGACCGGCGTGGCGGGCACCGGTGCGGGAGCCGCGCCGGCCAGCAGGGGGATGACATCGGCGACGGGGGCATCCGCCTCGAGGGGCACGGGGGAGGCGCCCCCACGCTGCAACGGCGTGGCCGACGCGGCGTAGCGCATCGAGCCCTCAAAGCGGCGCGGCAGGTAGCAGCCGGCGTCGGGGGCGGCGTGGACGGCCGCCTCGGGGGCGAGCGCAGCACGACGACCGGAACGCTTGTGCTCTGTCAAACGGTGACCTCTCATGGGCGCCTGCGGAGTTAGCTGTCGGATTCGGGCCGGTCAGGCCCGGCCGCGGGCAGCGTGGCTGCACTGCGGCTTCACCCCAGGCGGACGGGCACCCCGCAACTGCGGGCGCCACGGACCACCAAAGATTGGGTTCTCCACCCCTGCCTGTCATTGATGCGAACGGACCCGTTCCGCAGGCAGGGTCAGGCGGTCGGAAGGGGTGATGGGGACGAATCCCCGTCTGTTACCAACGGTATCTTAATCGAATACGAAGTAACAGTTCCGTTATCAAACGCTGCGGGCCACGAAAACGTGGGCGCTGACCTCCACGGGCAGCTCCAGCGCGCCCTCGATCCCCTGCACCCGCACGACCACATACTCGCCGGCGCGCTCCAGGGTGACCTGGGCACCCGGGCGAATGCCGCCGTCGTTCAGCTGGGCCAGCAGTTCGGGATCAACCTGGATGGCCTCGGCCAGGCGTTCGACGGCCACCGGGCCGGTATTGCCCTCCACCAGGGCCGCGTCGAGGTTCTGCACCCCGAGGGCGAACTCGTGGGCCGCCGGACCCCCGAGGGTCTCCAGGCCGGGGATCGGGTTGCCGTAGGGCGAATCGGAGGGCTTGCCCAGCAGGTCGTAGAGGCGCTTCTCCACGCGCTCGCTCATCACATGTTCCCAGCGGCAGGCCTCGTCGTGGACGTACTCCCATTCCAGGCCGATGACGTCCGCCAGGAGGCGCTCGGCGAGGCGGTGCTTGCGCATCACCGAGGTGGCACGCTCACGTCCGGCGGCCGTCAGCTCGAGGTGGCGATCCGGCGTCACCACGACCAGTCCGTCGCGTTCCATCCGGGCCACCGTTTGGGACACCGTGGGACCAGAATGGTCCAGGCGCTCGGCGATGCGCGCACGCAGTGCCGTGATTTCCTCTTCCTCGAGTTCCAGAATGGTCCTCAAGTACATCTCGGTGGTGTCGATCAGATCTGTCACTGCGTGGCACTCCTGTAGGGCGGGGCGATGGACGGTGGACCCGTGCATCCAACTCTACCCGCGTTAACAATGTCGACCGGTTTCGGCATTCCCTGCGCGCGTGCGGGACCATGGGAACCGGGCCCCGGCCGACAGGGCCGGCCCCGCACCCCAGAACACCCCGATGGCAGGAGCAGAACTTGACCGATTCGCTGAGCATCCCCGCAGCCCTTCTTCCCGCGGACGGTCGCTTCGGTGCCGGGCCCTCCAAGGTCCGTGCCGGACAAATCGAGGCCCTGGCTGCCGCCAATCCCACCATCCTGGGCACCTCCCACCGGCAGGCTCCCGTGAAGAACCTGGTCGGCAGCATCCGCGAGGGGCTCTCCACCTTCTTCAACGCCCCCGACGGCTACGAGGTCATCCTCGGCGTCGGCGGATCCACGGCCTTCTGGGATGTGGCCAGCTTCGGCCTGGTCCAGCAGAAGGCACAGCACCTCTCCTTCGGCGAATTCGGCTCGAAGTTCGCCAAGGCCACCGACAAGGCCCCGTTCCTGCAGGCCTCCTCGATCATCAGCTCCGCACCGGGAACCCGTCCGGCGGCCGTCGCCGAGGCCGGCGTCGACGTCTATGCCTGGCCGCAGAACGAGACCTCCACGGGTGTCAGCGCCCCCGTGCGCCGGGTCGACGGTGCCGACGAGGGCTCCCTGGTGCTGGTGGACGCGACGTCCGCCGCCGGCGGGCTGGCCGTCGACGTCGCCGAAACCGACGTCTACTACTTCGCCCCGCAGAAGAACTTCGCCTCCGACGGCGGGTTGTGGCTGGGACTCTTCTCCCCCGCAGCGCTCGAGCGGGCCGAACGCATCGGATCCGGGGACCGCTGGATTCCCGACTTCCTGGATCTGCGCACCGCCATCGACAACTCGCTGAAGAACCAGACCTACAACACCCCGGCACTGTCCACGCTGGTGACCCTGAACGCCCAGGTCGAATGGCTTAACGGGCAGGGCGGCCTGGACTGGGCAGCCGCGCGGACCGCGGATTCGGCGCAGCGCGTGTACTCGTGGGCCGAGGCCTCCCCGGTGGCGACCCCGTATGTGGTCAACGCCGACGAGCGCTCGAATGTCATTGCCACGATCGACTTCGACGAGTCGGTCGATGCCGCACGGATCGCCAAGATCCTGCGTGCCAACGGCGTCGTGGACACCGAGCCCTACCGGAAGCTGGGCCGCAACCAGCTGCGCATCGCCACGTTCGTGGCGATCGAGCCGGACGACGTCAGCGCGCTGACCGCCTGCATCGACTACGTGCTGGAGAACATGTAACAGCAGGGACGGCAACGGGCCGCGGGGCCCCACTTCGGTGGGATGCCCCGCGGCCCGTTCTCGTCAGGACGTCATCCCGGCGGGGCGGAGGTGTTGGCGCTACCGGCGGCGACGGCGCGAACGGCTGCGGCGCGGCGCTGACTCGGCGGCCTGTTCGGCGTCCACCAGTTCCTCGTCGTCCTCGAGGACCTCGTCGGGCTCATCGGGGCTGGCTGCGGTGTCCACCGTTTCCACGTCGGTCCCGTCCGCCGCCGGTTCGGCGTCGGAGGCCGGGTTTGCCTGCGCAGCGGCGGGGGCATCGTCGTCGTGCGTGTCCTGGGACTGGTCCGGCGACTGCTTCTCCCCGGCGGCGGCGTCGGCAGCAGCCGCCTCGGCCGCCTTCTGCGCCTCGAGTTCCTCGGGTCGCACCCGGTCGGCCCAGGGCACCCATTCGGGGGCGAGCAGCGCACCGTCGCCGGGCAGCAACCCGGTCTCGCACACGGTGGCCTCCTTGCCGCGCGGGACGCGGGCCAGGGTCACGTACCAGTTCCAGCCGGCATAGCCGGGCAGCTTGGCCTCGAACCGGTGGGTGAGCACGCGGTCGTCGTCGGCGGAGACCCCGAGGTGTTCGCCGATCTGATCGGCTTCAACGGTGCCCAACAAGGTGCTGCGGGCCAGGTCGACCCCGGCGCCCAGCACCGCGTCGATTTTCGGTGCCCGTGCCATGATCAGGCGTCCAGGTCGTCGGCGACGCGACGCAGGACGGTGGCGATCTTGGTGGCGTGGTTCTTCTCGGGGTAGCGGCCCTTGCGCAGTCCGTTGGAGACGCTGTCCAGGACCTTGATCAGGTCTTCGATGAGGATCGCGGTGTCCTCGGCGGGCTTGCGTTTGGCACGGGCCACCGAGGGGGCCGCGTCCACGATGCGTGCCGTCAGCGCCTGGGCGCCCTTGCGGCCCTGGGCGATGCCGAATTCCATGCGGGTTCCGGCGCGGACCTCGGTGGTGCCCTCGGGCAGCGCCGAGGCATGCAGGTACACCTCCTCGCCGTCGTCGCTGACCAGGAAACCGAAGCCCTTCGAGGCCTCAAACCACTTCACTTTGCCAAAAGGCACTGCACTTACCTCGTTCTCACGTTCCGGCGGCGCCCGGCCCAGTGGCCGCGCCGCGTCTGGATTCCCGGCCCGTGCCCGTACCGGCGGCGTCTGCGCGCGGGGTACGGCCCAGCCGGGGAAGTCTATGACCCTAGGGTACGGCATGGGGAGGGCGTCGCGGACTTTGCCGCCCGTCGTGACGCTGATATTTTGACGTTGTGAATACCATCGACTCCCCGGCCCCCACGCAGCGCATCGTCACCGTGCTTGCGAGCGCGGTCGCCCTCGTTTCGATCCTGTCGCTGGCAGCAGTGCTGATCCAGTACATGGTGGGCGCCACCCCGTTCACTGCGTTGATGGCCGTGGGCCTGTACGGGCTGCCGGTGGCCTTCATCCTGCTGATCGTGCTGGTGTTGTTGCGCGTCCGGGACCGCCGCCGGAGCTGACCGGCGGGCGCGGGGGTTCTTCGCGGATCGCCTCCGCGCACAACGAATACCCAGAAAACTCCCAGACTTTGCACGCACAATGTCTGATATGACTGACAAACCTGCGGAAGCCAAGCTCCTGGTCGTCGACGACGAGCCCAATATCCGCGAATTGCTCTCCACGTCCCTGCGCTTTGCCGGGTTCTCCGTCGTCGCCGCCGCCAACGGCCGCGAGGCGTTGGCCGCCGTCGAAAAGGAACTCCCGGACCTGGCGGTCCTGGACGTCATGCTCCCTGACATGGACGGCTTCACGGTCACCCGCAAGCTGCGCGCCGCAGGACGGCATTTCCCGGTGCTCTTCCTCACCGCCCGCGACGGGACCGAGGACAAGGTCATGGGCCTGACGGTCGGCGGCGACGACTACGTCACCAAACCGTTCAGCCTCGACGAGGTCGTGGCCCGCATCCGGGCCGTGCTGCGCCGTACCCAGCCCCTGGATGAGAACGACGCAGTGATCCGGGTCGATGACCTCGAGCTCGACGACGACGCCCACGAGGTCCGCCGGGCCGGGGAAATAGTGGACTTGTCTCCCACCGAGTTCAAGCTGCTGCGCTACCTGATGATGAACCCCAACCGGGTGCTCTCCAAGGCCCAGATCCTGGACCACGTCTGGGAATACGACTTCAACGGCGATGCCTCCATCGTGGAGTCCTACATCTCCTATCTGCGCCGCAAGATCGATGCCCGGGAGGACTGGCCGGCCATGATCCAGACCAAGCGCGGCGTGGGCTACCTGCTGCGTTCGGCCGACCGGCGCTAGGCTGCCGAGGGTGCGTTCCCTTCCCCGTTTGCTGCGGCAGGTCTCCCTGCGCTCCAAACTCGTGGCCCTGATGGCCATCCTGATGATGTGTGGCGTCATCGTCACGGCGCTGGCGGCCTCCACCTCGCTGCGGGTGACCATGCAGGACCAGATGAACACCGACCTGAGGGACAACTCGGTCGCGCTGGCGAACATCATGTGGTCGGCCTGGAAGAACGAGCAGGCACCCAGCGAGGGCGCCACCCTGGAGTTCAACCGCTTCCGCGGCACGCTGCGCGACAACACCGGCAAGGTCCTCTACGAATTGCCGCACCCCAAGCACACCGACGGGCCCAAAGTGCCCACGATGACGATCGACCAGGTCAACGCCCTGGCGGGCCCGACCATGGAGGTCCCCGGCACCGAGGCCGGTTCCGACGGCTGGCGCACCGGCGTCTACGTGCTGGGGAACCACAGCGGCTACATCGTGGTCTCCCTTCCGCTGAAATCCACCATGGGCACCGTCGACATGGCGACCCGGCTGGTGGTCGTCAGCGGCACGCTCGTCACGCTGGTCATGTCCATGATCGCCTACGGCATCACGGGCCGTGCGCTGCGCCCGCTGGTCAGGGTCGAACGCACCGCCGCCGCGATCGCCGCCGGGGACCTATCCCGCCGTGTCGAGGAGTACCCGCCCGAAACGGAGGTGGGGCGGCTCTCACGCTCGCTGAACGCCATGTTGGCCCACATCGAATACGCGTTCCGCGGCCGGGCGGCCTCCGAACGCAAGATGCGCCGCTTCATCCAGGATGCCTCGCACGAATTGCGCACCCCATTGGTCACCATCCAGGGCTATTCGGAGCTGTACCGCCACGGGGGGCTGACCGGCCCGGAACAGGTCGGCACGGCCATGGGCCGGATCGAGGGCGAGGCCAAGCGCATGGCCCAGCTGGTCGAGGACCTGCTGACCCTGGCCCGCCTCGATGAGCAGCGGCCCCTGGAACGCCAACCGGTGGACCTGTTCATGTTGGCCTCGGACACGGTCGAGGATGCCCGCGTCAACGCCCCCGAACGCAAGGTCCTGCTCGTAGGGCTCGATGGCCCGCAACCAAGCAGCGCCCCGACCAGCGGGGATGAGCCGCGTTTGCGCCAGGTCGTGGGGAACCTGATGACCAACGCCCTGCGCTACACCCCCGAGGGGTCCCCCTTGGAGGTCGCCGTCGGGGTCCTGCCGGTCATCGATGGCCGCTCCGATGCGGTGCTGGAGATCCGCGACCACGGCCCCGGGATCTCCGAGGAGGATGCGGCACGGGTCTTCGAGCGCTTCTACCGTGCCGACAGCTCCCGGCAGCGTGAAACGGGCGGCACCGGGCTGGGCCTGGCGATCGTCGCTGCGATCGCCGCCCAGCACGATGGTTCGGTCCGCCTCACCGAGACCCCCGGAGGTGGTGCGACCATGGCGATCCGCCTGCCACTGGTCCCCCTCGACGAGCCCTCCACAGACGACGACGCCGCCTGACTTTTCCACAGGTGGGCCCCACCCGCTGTGGCCGGCCAGCGGTGTGGGGCATCGTGGTGACAGGACGCCGCCGGGCGTCCCGGACCGGGGCAGGTTCCGTGAGGCAAGGCAGGAATGGCGATGAGTAGTTTTTCGGCAAATACCGAGGACATGCGCGGACGGGCCCAGGCCGTCCAGGGGACGATTGAGCGGCTGCGTTCGGAGGTGGACGCCATGCAGGGCGGCCTGCGTGACCTTGAATCGTCCTGGCATGGGGCGGCCGCCTCGAACTTCCAGGCGGTGGTCTCCGATTGGCGGGCGACCCAGTTGAAGGTGGAGGAATCGCTGACGGCGATCAACACGGCGTTGGCCCATGCCTCGCAGCAATACGATGAAGCGGAAGCCGCCAACGCCCGCATGTTCACCTACTGACGCGGTGCAGGCTCCTCAGTCGTCGGCGGGGCGGGTCATCCCCAGCAGTGCGCGCAGCTTCTCCTCGGTGGCGGGGTCGGCCGAACGGGCCGCCTCGACGTTGGCGTCCGAAACGGCGGCGACGACCTCCTGGCGTTGGATGCGCAGGCCGCGCGGGGCATCGATGCCGATCTTGACGCCTTCACCGCGCACTTCCAGAACGGTCACGACGATGTCGTCACCGATGAGGATCTGTTCCCCGGCCTTTCGCGAAAGTACTAGCACCCGGCCATCCTAACGTGCCCCGGGCGCCCGGCGGCGGGGCGGTGCCGGGAGCTGGTCGATGTCGCGCAGCGCGATGCCCAGGTCCAGCACCGTGTCGGGGGTGGCGGTCGTCGACCGTCCGTGGACGGCCACGGCATCCACCGGGCACACCGCGTCGAGGGCTTCGACCCAGGCCCGGGTGTCCTCGCTCTTGCGCCCGGCGTCCACACAGACCCACAACTGGTCGGCACCCAGCGCTTCGACTTCCTGCACCTGGGTTTCCAGGTCCACCGCGTGGTCGAGCCCGCAGGCAATGTAGACAGGTTCCCCGGCCCCGACCCCCGCGGCCTGGGCCTTCACGCGTTCCATCCGGTTCCCGATGCGTGGTCCCGTGGCTTCGGCGGCGAACGCCCCGGCAGCATGGATGGCCAGGCCAGGTCCGGCCAGGGCCCGGGCGGCCCGATACGCATCGGATCCGAGGCCGACGACCACCACCAGGTCACCGGGCCCGTGCAACGGGGTGGGGCCCTGCGTCGGGCTCATGCCGCCGGCCGGACGCGGCCCCGCGTCGGCGGGTGCATCGAGTCGTGCAGCGCGTGCCCCGCTGGAGGGTTGGGACCCGAAGGTCAGGTCGTCCATGAGTCGGTCGAACTCCTCCGATTCGGTGGACACGTCGGTTTCCGGACGCCCATGCCAGTGGGCTTCGTCCTCGTCTGCTTCGGAGAGCAGGGAGATCAGCGCCTGGCGGTCCGGCAGCGGTTGGCCGGTATCGGCAGCACGCCGACCACGTCGACGGACCGGCTCTTCCCCGCTGTCCCGTCGGGCCGCGGGCTGCGCCCGCTGGGTCGCTGGCGCTTCAAGGCTCAGGACAGCGCGTTCGGGGGCCAGGTGCGGATCCTGCCCGGGGTCGGGCTCACGCACGTCGGTGCCCGTCGAGGCGGGCACTTCGATGACCGCTTCGATGTGCCGGCGGGCCAGGAATCCGCCGATGCCACCAACCGTGACGCGTTCGGCGGAGACGATGCGGGCACCGGAACCGTAGTCCTCGCTGACGCGGGTGCGCAGCTCCTCGAGGGTGGCTGCCTCAAGCTGAAATCTGGTTGGCTGCACGCACCACTCCCACGGTTTCGATCTCGGCGCCGCCGGCGGTGGCCTCCTGGTAGGACAACACCGGCAGTCCGCTGGCCAGCGGGGCGACCAGGCGCTGGATGGCAGGACGCAGTGCCGGGGCGCAGACCAGCACGGCCGAGAGCCCACGCTGCTCGAGTTCGGACAGCGATTCCTTCACCCCGGCATGGACCTGTTCCAGGCGGCTGGGATCCAGCAGGATCTGCGTTCCGTGTTCGGAGGGCCTGAGCCCCTCGAGCATGCCCTGTTCCAGGGCGGGATCGATCATGATGACCCGCAGGGTCCGTCCTTCCAGGTGGCTGGCGGCCAGGGCGGGGCCCAGCGCTTGGCGGGCGGCCTCGATGAGCCCCTCGGGATCGGTGGAGGTCTTCGCCCGCAGGGCCAGGGCCTCGTAGATGCGCTGCAGGTCGTTGATCGGGACCATCTCGGCGAGCAGGCCCTGCAGCACACGCTGGACCTCGGCCAGGCTCAGCAGGCCCGGGATCAGTTCGTCGACGGCCGACGGGCTGACTTCACGGGTCCCGTCGGTCAGCACGCGTACGTCTTCCCGGGTGAGCAGCCTGGCGGCGTTGGCCTGGACCACCGAGGAGAGATGGGTGACGACGACGGATACCCGGTCGATCGTGGTCGCCCCGGCCATCTCGGCGTTGTGCCGCAGTTCGGCGGGGATCCATTTCCCGGCCAGCCCGAAGACGGGTTCGACGACGCTGGGCCCGGGCAGCGACTCCAGCTGGTCGCCCAGGGCCAGGATCTTCCCGCGCGGGGCCTGTCCGCGTCCTGCTTCGACCCCGGCGATGCGGATGAGGTAGGTCGCCGGCGGCAGATCGACGCTGTCGCGGGTCCGGACCGGGGGCAGCACGATGCCCAACTCGTTGGCGATGCGCCGGCGCAGGGCCCGCACCCGGGCGAGCAGGTCGTCCCCTCCCCCGTTGACGATGTCCACGAGGTCCGGGGCCAGCTGGACTTCGAGGGCATGCACACGCATGTTTTCCATGATGTCCTCCGTGGTTTCCGTCGGCGCCGCCACCTCGGAGGCCTGCTTCGATGCCTCGCGTGCGGCCTGTTCCTTCTCCTGCGCCCTGACCCGTTGCGAGACGAAGATGAGCAGGCCCCCCACCAGGACGAAGGGCAGCTTCGGCATCCCGGGGACCAGTGCCAGCGCGATGGCCGCGGCGCCGGAGATCATCAGCGCGGTCCGCGATTGGGAGAGCTGCTTCGATGCCGTCGAGCCCATGTCCGATGCGGCGTTGGAACGGGTCACGATCATGCCGGTGGACACCGCCATGAGCAGGGCCGGGATCTGGGTGGCCAGGCCGTCGCCGATGGTCAGCAGCGCGTAGGTGTTCAGTGCCTCGCCCACGTCGAGGCCACGTTGGATCATGCCGATGCCGATGCCACCGACCAGGTTGATGATGATGATGATGATCCCGGCGATCGCGTCGCCCTTGACGAATTTGGAGGCACCATCCATGGCCCCGTAGAAGTCGGCTTCGGCGGCGACCTCGGCGCGACGCTCGCGGGCCTGGGTGTCGGTGATGAGTCCGGCGTTCAAGTCGGCATCGATGGCCATCTGCTTGCCCGGCATCGCATCCAGGGTGAAGCGGGCCCCCACTTCGGCGACCCGTTCGGCACCCTTGGTGACGACGACGAACTGGATGACGACCAGGATCAGGAACACGACGCAGCCGATGATCAGGCTGCCGCCGATGGCGATGTGGCCGAAGGCGGCGATGACCTCACCGGCGTATCCGTTGCCGAGCACCAGCCGCGTGGAGGCGACGTTCAGGCTCAACCGCAGCAGGGTCGCGACCAGCAGCAGCGAGGGGAAGACCGAGAAGTCCAGCGGCTTCTTCACGAACATCGTGTTCAGCAGGATCACCAGGGCCAGCAGGATGTTGATGGCGATGAGTCCGTCGAGCAGCACGGCCGGGACCGGGACGATCAGCAGCAGGATGATGCCGACGACGCCGAGCGGGACGGCGAGCTTTGACAAGGTGCTGAAGTTCATCGGATTGCCTTCTCGGGGATGTGGACCGTGGATGCTGCTGATTCGTGCGGGCGGTGGGGGCCGGGCCGCGGCGGGGCTGCCCGGTGGGCGCCGTTACCGGTGCGCGGTGGCGCCGGGTCCGGCACGGTGTGGATGCCGTCGGCGTTGCCGCGGGTCTTCAGCGCCATGACGAAGGCCAGCACCACGGCGACCTGCCCATAGAGGTCCACCGGGATCTCCTGGCCCAGTTCGCAGCCGGCGTGCAGGGCGCGCGCCAGCGGGATGTCGCGCACCATCGGAACATGCTTGTCCTGGGCCTCCTCGCGGATGCGGGCCGCGATCGTCCCCGCCCCCTTCGCGACGACCCGCGGCGCCGATTTGCCGGGCTCGTAGCGCAGGGCGACGGCGACGTGGGTCGGGTTGACCAGCACCACGTCGGCGTCGCCGATGGCGGCGATCATGCGGTTGCGGCTCATCGCCAGTTGCCGTGAACGACGTTGGGATTTGATCAGGGGGTCGCCGTCGGTCTTCTTGCCTTCGTCCTTGACTTCCTTGCGCGTCATGCGGGTGTGCTTGCGGTTGCGGCGGCTGACGACGATCAGGTCGATGGCGGCCAGGACGAGTCCCGCCAGCACCGATGCCTGCAGCAGGGAGGCGGCACCGTCGGCGGCGGAGCCGAGCAGTGAGGTCAACGGCAGCATGCCGGAGTGCAGCAGCAGGGGCATGAGCCCGGCGACGATGACCCACAGCACCAGTCCCACCACGGCGATCTTCAACAGGGCCTTGACCCCCTGCCAGACGGCCTGCAGGCCGAAGGTGCGCTTCATGCCGTTGACCAGGTTCAGGTTGGAGGCATCGAATTTGAACTTCTTGAAGTAGATGCCGCCCTGCAGGGCCGCAGCACCGGCGACGACGATCAGCACAGCTGCCAGCATCGGCGCCAGGATGCCACCGAGCGATCCCAAGCCGGCTTCCAGTGCTGCCAGGACTCCTGCCGGTTCCGGGTTGGCGATGATCGAGGTCACCGTTTCGAGCTGGCTGCGTCCTGCCTGCTCCCCCGCGGCGATGACCGTGGGGACCATGACGGCGGCGGCGCCGATGCCCAGCCAGGCGGTCAGGTCCTGGGACCGGCTGGTCTTGCCCTTGGACCGCACGTCCTTCATGCGTTGCGGGGTGGCTTTTTCGGTGCGTTCCCCGGAGTCTTCTGCCATCAGCCCATCACCGCCCGCAATGCCTCGAGTCCTGACTGGACGAGTGCCGAGACGACGGCGGGGAGGACCACGAAGACGGTGCCGGCCAGGGACAGGGTCAGGATGATCTTCAGCGGGAAGCCCATGGCGAATGCGTTCAGGGCCGGGGCGGCCCTGGTGAGCAGGCCCAGCCCTATATCGGCCAGGAACAGGACCACCAGCAGCGGGCCGGCGATCTGGACGGCTGCCAGGAACATGTCGGTGACGCCGCCGACGGCCTCGCCTGCCACGGTATCCAACCCGATCCCCGCACCCAGCGGCATCGCGTCGAAGGAGCGGAACAACCCGGAGAGCACCAGCTGGTAGCCGTCGGAGGCCACCAGCAGGGCCAGCGCGGCGAAATGGAACAACCGGGTGAATTGGGCGCCGTTGACCATCGACTGCGGGTCGAAGGCCTGCGCCATCTGGAACCCGCCGAACAGGTCGATCAGCCCGCCGGCGGCCTGGACGGCGGCGAAGAGCAGCATGACCAGGAAGCCCAGGGCCGCCCCGGCGACGATTTCGAGGGCCAGCGCGCCGATGTAGGCGCCGGTGTCCAGCGGGACATAGTCGGCGACCACGCGTGGTGAAACGGCCAACGCCAAGCCGACGCCGATCATGGCCTTGATCCGGGCCGGGATCGAATTGTGGGAAAAGGGCGGGGCGACGACGATGAACGCCGTGACGCGCACGGCGGCCAGCATCATCGCGGCGAGCCAGTCGAACGGGACTGTCGTTCCCATCTCATCCGCCCTGCAGCAGGGAGGGGAGCTTATCGAACAGGTCGTGGGTGAAGAGCACCATTTCGGAGATCATCCAGTGCCCGCAGACGACCAGGGCAATGGCCACGGCGACGGCCTTGGGCACGAAGGACAGGGTGATCTCCTGGATCTGCGTCATCGACTGGACCAGGGAAATCGCGAAGCCGACGACCAGCGAGGTCAGCAGCACGGGGGCGGCCAGCTTGGCGGCGACCAGCAGGCCCGACAGCCCGATGTCCAGCACGGCATTGGTATCCATCTCAGCCACCACCCGCGCCGTAGCTGCCGATCAAGGCGGTGATGATCAGTCCCCAGCCGTCCACCAGCACGAAGAGCAGGATCTTGAAAGGCAGGGAGATCATGACCGGCGGGAGCATCATCATGCCCATCGACATCAGGGCCGAGGCGACCACCAGGTCGATGACCAGGAACGGCACGAAGATCACGAACCCGATGATGAACGCGGCGCGGAGCTCGGAGATCATGAAGGCGGGGATCAGCGTGGTCAAGGCGACGTCGGACGGCGAGGCGGGGTTTTCCATGCCTGCGGCCCGGGTCATCAGGGCGATGTCCTCCTCGCGGGTGTGGGCCACCATGAAGTCCTGCAGCGGAGCGACGCCCGTCGCGAGGGCCTGGTTCAGGTCCAGGGTGCCGTTCAGGTAGGGCTGGACGCCCAGGTCGTTCATCTGCGTCAGGACCGGGGCCATGATGAACAGGGACAGGAACAGCGCCAGGCCGGCGAGGACCTGGTTCGGGGGGATCGTCGGCAGTGCCAGCGCGTTGCGGGTCATCGCCAGGACCACGAAGATCTTCGTGAAGGACGTCATCATCAGCAGCAGTGCCGGTGCGACGGAGAGCAGCGTGATCGCGATGAGGGTGACCACGGCGGAGCTCGGCGTCCCGTTGGGGCCGTTGATGTCGATGGACAGTCCGCCGTTGTCGGTTCCGGGCGAGGGCTCGACGGGGGCCGCGTGGCCCGCAGCTGCGGTGGCCAGCAGCAGGACTGCCACCGCCAGCAGCAGCAGCGCCGCCAGCAGCAACCGGTGCGGGGTGCGGGTCCGCGCCGGCGTGGGAACGGTGGTCACGACGGGCCGCGGCGCCATGCCGCGGCGGCCTGTCGCCAGGTCTGTGCCGAGAGGATCGAACCGGCCAACGGGGAGCCGGGCTCCGTTCCGTCGGCTGCCGGGGCGGTGGTGCGTCCGAACCGCAGGTCGCGTCGGGTCAGGGGTGCCGGGGCATCGTCCCCGGCGGCCGGGTCCTGCGGCGATGCGGCATCGTCCGATGCCTCGAGGGGGTCGGTGGTCGCGGGGCGCCGGCCGCGCTGGCGGGCGTCATCGAGGTCCAGGGCGAACAGCCGCCCCCGCGCGCTGGCCGCGGGTTCGAGCTCATCGGCGACCGGGGCCGCGTAGCTGTCCAGGACGTTGACCGCTTGCTCCCCCACGCCGAGCAGGTAGCGTTTGCCGCCGACGTCCACCAGTGCCACCGAGGTCTTCGCGCCGATGCCCTGGCGGGCAACCACTGAGATCTCCCGGCGCTGTCCCGCACCACCGGCGCGGGGCACCAGCTTCCGGCGCAGGACATAGAGCAGCCCCAGGACCACCGCCAGGGAGACGATGACCCGCAGGACCAGGAACAGGTTCTCCAACTAGCCGAGACCTTCCGCGACGTCGAGGATCCGGGTGATGCGGATGCCGTAGTCCTGGTCCGTCACCACGACCTCGCCGTGGGCGATGAGCCGGCCGTTGAGCAGCACGTCGGCGGGGGCCCCGGCGGAGCGGTCCAGTTCCACGACGGTGCCCTGTTCCAGGTTCAGCACATCGCGGACCGCCATGCGGGTGCGGCCGATTTCCACGGTGAGGGCCATCTCGACGTTGTTGATGCGACCGAGGCGGGAACCGACGTCGTGCCCCGGGTCCTGGGAGCCGTTCACGGTCACATCGCGACCGGCGTGGTCGCGGATGCGCAGGCCGAACCAGCCGGCCGTCTGGCCCGCGGATTCCAGGGCGAAGACCACTGTCTCGGTGTCATCCAGCAGGGCTTCGGCGGTCGCTGCAGTGGCCGGGGACAGGACGCCGGTGCCGAGCACCCCGGTGGCCGCTTCCAGCGCCGGGCGCAGCACATCGGCGACGGAGATGAGCGAGGCGTCCATGCCCTCGGTGCCTGCGAGCAGGGACCCGTCCAGGTGGACGGCGACGTCGGCGGAGAGCTGCCCCACGAAGGTCGCGGTGACGGTTTCGCCCGAGCCGCCCAGTAGCGACCAGTCACGGGCACCGGTGTGGATGCGGGCGGTCAGCGTCCGGGTGGTGGGCAGCACGGCCGCAAGCGCCTCGGCCGCCGAGACATAGAGCTCGGTCGAGTGCAGGACCGGCTGGCTGGTCTGGTTGATGGTCATGCGGGGTTCTCCTCGGTGGAAACGATGACGGCGGCGATGCGTCCGTTGCGGGTGCCCACGGCGGCACGGCCGAGGCGGCGTCCGTCGACGCTGAGTTGCAGGGGCTGGTGGGAGGGGTGCGGCAGGGACAAGACGTCTCCCACCGACAGGTCGAGCACGAACTGCGGGGTGACCAGCTTGGGGGTCAGTTCCAGGGCGACATCAATCGGGATCGCCGCCAGTTGCCGGGCGATCCGCTCGGCGGGGGTGCCCGTGCCGGCGTCGGCGTGCTGGCTGGTGTGGGCCGCGTCGAGCTGCGGAAGCACCGCATCGGCGGGCAGCGCGATGGTGGAGATGATGCTGCGCTCCCCCACCCTCACGGTGAACGTGGCGACGATGAACACCTCTGATTTGGGGGCCGCCTGGGCGAATTGCGAGTTGTATTGCACGGTGTCGACCGTCAGCGGCGACTCGAGCAGCGAGCCCATCGAGTAGTGCAGGTCCTCGAGTGTCTCGTCGAGCATGCGGCGCAACAGGGTCAGTTCGATGCGCGTGAACTTTCGTTCCGGCACGTCGACGGGGGTCGGGCTGCCGAGCATGTGCGAGGCCCAGTTCAGCGCCCCGGCGGCGGGGAACTGCACCACTGCCTTGGCCTCCAGGCCCTCGATGTCGCACAGGATCATGGCGGTGGTGGCCGGAAGGTCGGAGACGTAGTCGTCGTAGGTGCTCATGCAGACACCGGAGAGGGTCACCTGTGACATGACCCTGACCTTGGCGGTCAGCTGGGTGCCCCATTGGCGGGCAAAGGTCTCGAAGGCCAGTTCGAGGATGCGCGAATGCTCCCGGGCCAGTGTGGCGGGACGACGGAAGTCGTAGACCTGCACGGCACGGGTGGGCGGGGATTCGGGATCGGGCGCTCCTACGGCGGGCCGGTCCACGGACGAGACTGTCACGGGGTCCACTATCGGACGGTTCCGCTCCCATGTAAGCGGTGCCTCGAAGGTTCCTGGCCGAACGCCCCTGCTACGAACGCGGGACCACGGAGGGCAGCAGCGAGCGCACGTTTTCGGGCTGGTCGGAGAGGACGACGACGTCGACCCTGCGGTTCAGGGCCAGGTTCTTCTTCCCGGGGACGGGGCGGGCATCCCCGTAGCCGACGGAGGCGATCTTGTTCCCGCGCACCCCGCCGTCCTCGACCAGGGAACGCAGCACCCGTGTCGCCCGGCTGGCCGAGAGTTCCCAGTTGGTCGGGTACGGGTCCACGGGTTTCACGACGTCCGCGAAGCCCTCGACCTCGAAGGAACGCTTGGTCGGGGCCAGCACGGGGGCGATGGCCTCCAGGACCTCGGAGGCATTGGCCGTCAGGTCGGCGCTGTTGGGTTTGAAGAAGGTCTCGGCACTGACCAGCCGGATGGTCAGCCCCCGTTGGTCGACGGTGAAGTCAGCTGCGCCCCGGTGTCCGGTCGCCGCCAGCCGCTTCTCGATCTTGCGGCGCAGCGCCTCCAGGTCGGCCTTCTCGGCTTCGGCGATCTTCATCAGGTGCTCGCGGGTGTCCTGTGCGACGTCCTGGTTGGTGAGCAGGCCCTTCTGGCCGGCGTCTTCCGGCGGCACGATGACACCTTCGGCGGTGTCAACCGTCTGCGACTGCTCCACGCCGAATCCGGTGGCCAGGGATGCCTTGAGCTTCTCGAATTTCGCGGTGTCAACGGTGGACATCGCGTACAGGACGATGAACAGGCACATCAGCACGGTGACCATGTCCATGTAGGAGGCCATCCAGCGTTCCTCTCCCCCGTGGCCCTCTTCCGGCTTCTTGCGCCGGCCGCCCCGGCCGCGGCTCATGCCGCTTCCTGCAGTCCATCCAGCGACGGGCCGTCGTCCTTGCCCTTGGACTTGCCCTCCGCCAGCTCGTGCGCGGGGACCATGGCGCGCAGGCGTTCGGCCAACAGCATCGGCTGGCTGCCGGCCTGGATGGAGAGCACCCCCTCCATCGCCAGGACCATCCGGTCGGCTTCGAGTTCCGAGAGCCGTTTGAGCCGGGCGCCGATGGGCAGCCACATGAAGTTGGCGGAGACCAGGCCCCAGAGGGTGGCCACGAAGGCCGCGGCGATCATGTGCCCCAACTCGTCGGGCTTGGAGAGGTTTTCGAGCACGTGGGTCAGCGAGACGACGGTGCCGATGATGCCGACGGTGGGGGCGAAGCCGCCCATGGTGGAGAAGAACTTGTGCCCGATCGCGTCGGTGCCTTCCTTCGTCGCGATGTCGTCCTCGAGCTGCAGCCGCAGGTCCTCGCCGTCGACGCCGTCTGCGAGGTTTTGCAGGGCACGCGCCAGGAACGGGTCCTTGGTTTCGGCGGCCTCGTGCTCCATGGCCAGCAGGCCGTCCTTGCGGGCGACCTCGGCGAGGGCCACCAGGCGGTCGATCAGGGCCTTGGGCGACTCGACCTTCCCCTTGAATGCCTTGGGCAGGGCCTTCACAGCGACCAGGGCGTCGCTGATCGTTCCGCTGGCGACGCCGACGGCGATGGTCCCGAAGAAGACCAGGATCATCGGTGCGGGAAGCAGGATGGATGTGACGTTGGCGCCCTCCATGATCAGCATCGTGAACATGGCGCCAAAGGCCAGCACGAGCCCTATAAGGGTTGCGGGATCCATGGGTTAAACCGTCCTCGGGCGCAGCGGGAGTGTTCCATCGGAGGTCGGGCCGGTGGGCGCCGTGGAGTCCAGCGTGCGCGCCGTGGAGACGACGCGGGCGCGGAATTGCGCGATCAGCTCAATGACCTCCTCCATCGGTTCCACCACCACGTACTTCGCGCCGTTCAACATGATCAGCACGGTGTCGGGGTTTTCCTGGATCCTTTCGATGAGGTCGGGGTTGATCGCAAAGCGGCTGGTGTTCAGCCGGGTCACGACGATCATGGGCCCGTCCTTTCAGACCACACTCTCGGCAGCCCGGGCGGCGCCGTTAGGCGCGTGACACCACCTCTCCCAGGTCTGCGTCACGGCTTCCGGCGCCGCGGTGGGGATCAGCGCTTGAGGTTGGCCAGTTCCTGCAGGACCTCGTCGCTGGTGGTGATGATGCGGGCGTTGGCCTGGAAGCCGCGCTGCGCGACGATCAGGTTGGTGAATTCCTGCGAGAGGTCCACGTTGGACATCTCCAGCGCACCACCGATGATCGAGCCGGCACCGCCCTGCTCTGCGGCGACGACCTGCATTTGGCCGGAGTTCGCGGTGACGGTGTAGCCGGAGTTGCCGGCCTTCTGCAGGCCCGCCGGGTTGGCGACGGTCCCCAGGGCGATGCGGGCGATGGGCGTCTGCGTCCCGTCGCTGAAGTTGCCGGTCAGGGTTCCATCGGAACCGAGCGTGTAGGACTCCAGATTCGGCAGGTTCGGGTCCAGCGTGATGCCGGTCAGCCCACCGGTGGTCTGACCGGTGGCGTCCAGGTTCCAGCCCTGCACGATTCCGCCGTCAGGGCTGGTCAGCTGGCCCAGTCCGTCGAAGTCGAAGGCCCCGGCCCGGGTGAGCGTGGTCGTGTTGCCCTGCTGGGTGATGAAGAAGCCGTTGCCGGAAATCATCATGTCGGTGGCCTTGCCGGTGCTCTGGGTGGAGCCCTGGCCGAAGTTGGTGCTGATGCCGGCGACCTGCACGCCGAGGCCGACCTGGGCGGGGTTGCCGCCACCGGCGCCGGCCTGCGGGGTCGTGGCGCCCTGGGTCATCTGGGACAGGGTGTCCTGGAACTGGGTGGAGGAGGACTTGAACCCGGCGGTGTTCACGTTGGCGATGTTGTTACCGGTGGTATCGAGCATGGTCTGGTGGGCGCGGAGGCCGGAGATGCCGGAATACAGCGAGCGGAGCATGATGTGCCTTTCAGCGGAGCGGTCGGTGGTGCTGGTCGGTGGTGGTGACGTGGTGGGTGTCTAGCTGGCTTCTGCCGGTGCATCGGCCGGTGCGGCGGCCGAGCGGATGGAGGCGATCTGCGAGTACGGGATCTGGGTGTCGCCGATGGTGACAGTGGGTTCGGCGCCGGCGAAGGAGACGGCGCTGACGATCCCCGTCCGGGGCGTGTCCCCCGCCGTGGTGACCTCCTGGCCCATGAGCGAGGCGGCGGCCGCGCGTTGTTGCATGGCCAACGCCGAATCCTGGGTCGAGCTCAGCGCGTTCAGCCGCTCCATGGAGGCCAACTGGGTGGTCTGGGCGATCATGTCGTTGGTGTCCATGGGCGAGCTCGGGTCCTGGTTGGCCAGCTGCGTGACCAGCAGGTGCATGAAGACCTCGCTGTCCATGGTCTGCTTGGGCGCGCGGACCGGCTGCGTGGTGGCGCCGAACTGGGTCGGCTCGATCGCTGGGACTGTCATGGTGATCCTTCCTAGGCCAACACGTCGAGGCGGGCGGGGTACTGGGTGGTGCCGGTGGATCCGGCCCCTCCGGCGGGCGGGGTGGGGACGGGTACGACGTCGGGGGCTGGGCCCCGCCCGCCGGTGCCGCTGTGCTGGCCCGGCGGGGTTCGCTGGCCGCCCGGGTGCCCTGGGGCACCCTGCTGCTGGCCGTTGCCGGGACTCGTGGGCTGCTGCCCGTTCCCCGTTCCCGGACCCGGATCATGACGGTCGGCGGTGGCCAGGCTGACGGACCCGTGGCCGAGAACTGCCAGATCGCGCCGCAGATCGCCGAGCAGGTTGCGCAGGGCATCCCGGCCGGCGTCCGTCGGTGCCGTCAACTCCACGCGCAGGCCCTCGGCTCCGAGGTGGGCCTTGACGGTGACCGGGCCGAGCCCGTCCGGGGCGACGTTGACGGTCATGGTCCGGTCACCGTGCGGGCCCGTGGCCAGGGTGGCGATGGGTCCGGCGAGTTGGCGGTTGAGGGGTTCGGGCTGCTGTGGTGCCGCGGCGGGGGCAACGGTGGGCACGGCGGGGGTCGGCTGGGGTGCCACGGTGAAGGGCACCGACTGGCTGCCGGGCGCGTGGACCGTGCTGGATGGTGTGGGCGTCGACGTCGAGGCAACGGGTGTCCCAGGCGTCACTGCGGTGGCGGCGTCATCTGCCGGGGCGGCGGGGACCGTGGTGCCGGGGATCGCGGAGAGGGCCGGGGCCGCGGAATGGCCCGTGCCGGTGGTGGCCTGGGGTGCCGACACCAGGGGGCCGGCCGGAGCACTGCCGACCGGGGCGGGCACCACGTTGGCCGGCGTTCCGGCCTGGTTGGTGGGTGCCGCCGGCGGCTGCCCCGTTGCCGGGACCTGGGCCGACGGCACGGTGCCGGCGGTCGAAGACTCTGCGCCTGCAGCATCGGCGGCCACGGGGGCCGTCGGATCTGCCGTCGCCGTCGCGTCGGTCTCCACCGCGACATCGGTAGTGGCGTCGGCGTCGGCGGTCTCCCCCGCGTCGGCCACGGTGGTCGGGGTACCGGGTACGGCGACGTCCGCCGGTGGCGTGATCTGGCTCGGGACCAGCAGGAGCGGTGCCGTGGTCTCGGAGTCGGTGGAAACGTCGGTGGCGGCGTCGGTAGCAGCGCCGGCTGCCGGTCCGCCGGCGGTGTCACCGGTGGTGTTCGCGCCGACGGTTTCGAGGTGCCCGGCGAGGGTCGCGCCGAAGGAGGCACCGGCGTCGTGCGCGGCGGTGGTCCTGCCACCGGACGCCGAACCGCTGGCGGACGTACTGGCCGGGGCCTGGGCCAGGGCCAGGGTGCTCATCAGGGCGTTCACGATGCTGCCCCGGCGAAGGCCGCCTGCTGCAGGGCCAGGGCTGCCGCGCCACCCGATGCCGCGGCCGGCGTCGCGGCGACGGGGGCCTCGGCCGGGACGATCCGGCGGATGGTCATGATGTCCTTGTCCTTCTCGAACAGTTCGCGGATGCTGACCTTTTCGCCGGGGCGGGGTGCGTGGATCATCTGGTTGTCGCCAAGGTAGATGCCGATGTGCTTGCCGTTGCGCAGCACCAGCAGGTCGCCCGGTTTGGCCTGGGCCAGTGAGGGGACCTCGGTGCCGACGGTGGCCTGTTGGCGGGCGACGCGGGGCAGGTCGATGCCGAGGTCGCGGAAGGTATGCTGGACCAGGGAGGAGCAGTCCAGCCCGATCGCCGGGTTGTTCCCGCCCCAGACGTAGGGCACCCCGAGGTACTTCTTCGCGGTGGCCACCACATCCGCTCCGGTGGTGGAGCCGTGCTTCTTCACGGGTCCGACCGCGTCGGTGCCGGCGGCACCCTTGGTGGCGGTCGCGGCCGACGGGTCGGTCTTCAGCGCGGTGGCCAGTGCCCCGGTGAAGGCGTCGGCGTTCGTGGTTCCATTGGTGCCGGCCAGGGTGGTCGCCGCCAGCTGCGCGGCGGCGGAGGCTGCGGTGTTCGGCGAGGACGCGGCGGCGGTCGAGGCGACCATGGTGGTGCGCTGGGTGGCACCGGAGACCTGGGCCAGGGTCGACTGGATGGTGGTGATGCGCCCGAGCGCTTCGGTGATGCTCATGACCGGTGGTCCTTTCCTCGTCGTGACCGGGACGCCACTTCATCCAGTGCCGCCTGTTCGCGGGCCAGGTCCTCCGCAGTAAGCGCGGCCTGGTGGCGTTCGCCGAGCTTCTGGAGCACCAGTGCGTCGCGGCGGGCCAGCCGGTAGCCGTCACGGGCCGCGTCGGCCTCCTCGGCCAGGCTCTCCACGAGGGAATCCAGTTCCAGGAGCATGCCGCGGGTGGAGGCCCGCACGGCGGCCACCGCCTGCAACGCCTCGACCCCGTCGGCCTCCATCGGCATCGCCTCGGCGCGGGCGCGCAACCGGTTGACGCGTTCGTGCCCGTCGCGCAGCCCGGAGTTGGCGGCGGCGAGCTTGCCGGCGGCCTGGGCCTCCTGGAATTCGCGCAGGCGCAGCAGGCCGGCCAGGCGGAAGGCGCGGGACATCAGGCCACCCCCATGCCGCGCACCAGTGCTGTGAGTTCGGACCAGGCAGCCGTGGCGGGAACTGGAGCATCGAGCCGCTGGCAAAGGAAGGAGTTGATGTCCTCCTCGTGGTCGACGGCGGCATCGACCAGCGGGTTGGTCCCACGCTGGTAGGCACCGACGTCGAGCAGGTCCTGGGCCGCCCGGCGCGCTGCGAGGATGCGGCGCAGCGAGGCCGCCGTGGCGACGTCGTCGCGGGTGGTGACGCGGGAGGCCACCCGGGAGACGGAGCCGAGGATGTCGATGGACGGGAAGTGCCCGGCGACGGCGAGCTTGCGGTCCAGGACCACATGCCCGTCGAGCAGGGAGCGGGCCGAGTCGGCGATCGGTTCGTTGTGGTCGTCGCCATCGACCAGGACCGTGTAGATCCCGGTGATGGACCCGGTGGCGTCGGTTCCCGCGCGTTCGAGCAGCCGGGCCAGCAGCGAGAAGGTCGACGGCGGGTAGCCGCGGGTGGCCGGTGGCTCGCCGGCGGAGAGGCCGATTTCCCGCTGGGCCATGGCCACCCGGGTCAGCGAGTCCATCATGAGCAGCACGTCGGAGCCGCCGTCGCGGAAGTGCTCGGCGATGCGCGTGGCGGCGAAGGCGGCACGCAGGCGCATCCTGGCGGGTTCATCGGAGGTGGAGACGACGACGATGGACCGGGCCAGGCCCTCGGGTCCGAGGTCCTCCTCGAGGAATTCGCGCACCTCGCGGCCGCGCTCGCCGACCAGGGCGATGACGTTGACCTCGGCGTTCGTGCCGCGGGCGACCATGGACAGCAGCGAGGACTTGCCGACGCCGGAACCGGCGAACAGTCCGATGCGCTGGCCGCGCCCGACGGCCGTCATCGTGTCCAGGGCGCGGACCCCGAGCTGGAGCTGTTCGCTGATGCGCGTGCGCTCCATCGGCGAAGGCGGTTCGTTTTCCAGGGCGACCAGTTCGTGGCCGGCCAGCGGGCCCTTGCCGTCGATGGGACGGCCGAGTCCGTCGATGACCCGGCCCATGAGCCCGTGGCCCACCGGGATGAGCGCCGGGCGTCCGGTGGTGTGGACCTCGTCGCCGGCGGAGATCGATTCGAGGGCGCCCAACGGCATGCAGTGCAGCGTGGCGCGGGTGGCGGCGACGACCTCTGCGGGGATGCGTGCAGCACCGATGTGCACGACGGCGCCGACCGGGCAGGCCAGGCCGGAGACCTCGAGGCCGAGGCCCAGGATGGAGGTCACGACGCCGACGCGGGCCGGGCGGGCCGCGGCCAACAGGGTGGGCAGATCGCGCAGCCTGGATCCCGCCGTCGTACGGTTCGGTGCCGTCAGGGTGCTCATGCGTCGTCACCGCGCAGGGCGTCGCGGCAGCGGGCCAGGGCCGCGGAGATGCGTGCGTCCAGGTAGCCGTCGTCGAACTCGGTGATGGCGTCCCCGCGCCGCAAGGAGGGGTCCGCGACGAGGGTGATGCGCTCGTCGAGGTGCAGGCCGGCGGGCAGGGCGGCCAGGTCCTCGGGGTGCAGGCGCACCGCCTGGGTGGTGGAGGTTTCGATGCCCGCCAGGGCGCGGGTGAGGGCGGCGCGGGCACCGTGCTCGGTGTCCAGCAGTTCGGTGCCGAGCACCGCTTCGGCCAGTTCGAGCGCGGAGGCGGCCAGCAGCTGCGCGGCGTCCTCGACGATCGGCAGGGTGCAGGCCCGCAGTGCCGCGGAGGCGCTGTCCAGGGTGGCCACGGCTGCCTCGAGGCTGCGGCGGCGTTCGGCCTCGGCGTCCTCGTGGCGGCGCTGCAGGGAGGCGCGCAGTTCGCGCACATCGGCCTCGGCGGCCCGCCGGCCGGCGGCATAGCCCGCGGCGTAGCCGCTGGTGCGGGCGGCCGCGGATTCGCCGGCGGAGGCGACCGACGCGAGGGTGGAGAAGACGGCGGGGCGGAAATCGCCGGGGGCGGAGGCGGCCGCGGCAAACGGTTCAGAGTACATAGTCGTCCTCATCCCCGCGTTGCACGGTGATCTCGCCGTCGGACTCGAGCTGGCGGATGGAGCGCACGATGTCGGCGCGGGCCTGTTCGACCTGCGAGACCCTGACCTTGCCCATGGCCTCGATCTCCCCGTTGAGGATCTCCTGGGTGCGGTCGGAGATGTTCGCGCGGATCGTCGCCACGACGGGTTCCGCGGCACCCTTCAGGGCCAGGGCGAGGATCTTGGGGTCCACGCCGCGCAACACGCGCTGGACGTCGCGGCGGTCGAACTTCACCAGGTCGGCGAACGTGAGCATCCGCGACCTGACCTCTTCGGCCAGTTCGGGGTCGTTGGCGTCCAGGCTGGCCAGCAGGTCCCGTTCCATGGCGACGTCGGAGCGGTTGATGATGTCCACCAGCGGCTGGATGCCGCCGACGACGTCGACCTCCTCGCGTGGGCCCACCATGGAGCCGGCCCGGGAGCGCAGGGCCTCGGCGACGATCCTGACGTATTCCGGGGACGCAGATCCCATGGTGGCCAGGGCGCGGGCGACGTCGGTGCGCAGCTCGGATTCGAAGCCGGCGAGCACCGCGGAGCCGATGTCCGCGGGCAGGTGGGCGATGACCAGCGCAATGGTCTGCGGCAATTCGCCGTCCAGCAGCGAGACGATCTGGGTCGCCTCGGCCGAACCGAGGAACTCGAAACTGCGTCCCGCATGGGTGCTGGCGATCCGGTCCAGCGTGGAGGAGGCGCGTTCGGAACCGAACGATGCCTCCAGCAGGCCGGCGGCGAAGTCCTTGCCGCCGCGGGCGCCGGCCTTGCCGGTGCTGGTCAGCTCGTGTACTTCGTCCAGGGCCCGTTCGGCGACGTCGCTCTCCACCCGGCGCAGGCGCACCAGTTCGGCGGCGATCTCATCGGCCTCGGCCTCGGAGAACTGGCGCATGACGGCCGCTGCGTTGGCGCGGTCCATCTGCATGAGCACCACGGCGACCTTCTGGGTGCCGGTCAGCTGCGTGATGGCTACCTCGGCGGGCGGGTTCATGCGTTGGCCCGATCATCCATGACGGTGCGCAGGTAGTCGGCCATCATGGCGGGGTCCGAGGCTGCCATGGCGTCGAGTTCGGAACGCTTCCGGGCGGCGTCGACGTCCGCCCCGAACCCCGCACCCGGTGCCGGGACCGGGATGGGTGCGGCCACTGCCGAGGGGACCGGAATGGAGGGGATGGAGGTGGTGGACGGGGCGTCGAGGGACTGGAAGGTGTCCTGCAGGGGTTCGTATTCGTGGAACTCCCCGATGTCCAGCGGCTCGCGGTTCGCCTTGTTGCGGCGGCGGAACAGGATGACGGCCAGCACCAGCAGCAGGGCCAGCACCGAGGCACCTGCGATGACCAGGGTCCGCGTCAGTTCCGCCTGGCGGGCCGCCTCGGCATCGGCGTTGGCCGCGGCCAGGGCGTCCTGCGCGGCCGTCGCGTCGGTGGCATTGAACGGGATGAGGTTCACGCTGACCAGGTCGCCCCGGGCCTTGTCGACCCCGGCAGCTGCACTGATCATCTCGGTGACCTGCTTGACATCCAGTCCCGGCGCTGCGTTGGCGTCCAGGGCCACGGAAATGGTCTGGCGGGTCAGCGTTCCGGCGGGTATGGTGCGGTCCTCGGTGACCTTGTTGACGGCGTTGGTGCGGTCGCTGTTCTTGGAGGTGAAGGTGCCGTCGCCGTTGGCGTTCTCCGGCACCGCGATGTTGTCCGGCCCCAGGACGCCGGCACCGGTTCCGTTTCCGGCGCCACCCGCGTAGTTCTCGGTCTTGGTCGATTCGGTCAGGGCGGGCTTGCCCTCGGGGTCGGTGAAGGACTCCTCCTTGCGTTGCGCCGATTCCATGCTCATGTCGGCCGCAACGGCGACGGTGGCGTTGCCCCGGCCGACCACACGGTCCAGCATGCCCTGCACCGCGGCCTGGGTCCGCTCTTCGTAGTCGGAGGATTGGGCGTCCACTCCCCCGGTGGCTCCCACGCCGACGGCGGAGAGCAGCGTGCCGGCGGCGTCGACGACTGCCACGTTGTCCGGCTTGAGCCCGTCGACGGCGGCTGAGGTCAGGTGCACCACTGACTGGACCTGGTCGCGGGTCAGCGTGGTCCCGGGGGTGGTTTCGACGAAGATCGAGGCGGTCGGGTCCACCTTGGAATCCACGAAGACGGTCTCCTCGGGGATGGCCAGCTTCACCGAGGCCATCTTGACGCCGTCCAGCGCCTCGACGGTCTTGGCCAGTTCGCCCTCGAGCGCTCGCTTGTAGGTGACGGACTGCTGGAATTCGCTGGAGGTGACCCCCATGTTGTCCAACAGCGAGTAGCCGGCCTGTCCCGCGCCGGCGGTGGGCAGGCCGGCGGCTGCCGCCTTCAGCCGCGCGTCGTACACGTTCTCCTGGGGGACCATGATGGTGGAGCCGCCGCTGGAGAGCTCGTAGGGGACGCCGTCGGTCTTGAGCTGGTCCACGATCGCCGAGGCATCGGCACCGTCCAGCCCGCTGAACAGCGGCGAGTACTTCGGCTGAGTGGCGTAGGTGGCCAGGGCGATGCCGCCCAGCACCAGCACGGCAATGCCGATGATCGCGATGGTGCGTTGGCCAATGGTGAAGCCGCGCAGGGTGGTGCCCAGCTTGGCCAGCGGCGCGGGAACGTTTGCCATCAGGCCTGCATCCTCATGATCTCGTTGAACGCTTCGACACCGCGGTTGCGGAACGTGGCTGCCATTTCCAGGGCGATGGACGCACGGCTGGAGGCCAGCGTGGCGGCGTGGATGTCGGTGAGGTCACCGGTGACCGCCTTGATGGCCAGGTCGTTGGAGGTGGCTTGCAGCGACTGGACGTTGTCGATGGCCCCGGTCAGCGAGGTCGCGAACTGCGAACCGTCGGTCGAGGGCATCTCGGTCTTGCCGGCATAGCCGGTGGCGGTGGTGGGCGAAACCCCCATGACAGGGGGGATGACGGCGGGCATCAGTTGCGTCCGATCTGCAGGGCTGCCTGGTAGGTTTCCTTGGCCCGGTCCACCACTGCCGCGTTGGCCTGGTAGCCGCGCTGGGCCATGATCAGCGAACCCATCTGCTCGGAGTAGTCGATGTCCGGGTAGCGCACGTTGCCGTTCTCATCGGCCAGCGGGTGGTCCGGTTCGTGGACCACCCGGCCTGCGGCGTCACCGAGTTCGGTGCCGGCGACGTACACGCCGTTGTCCGCGCCGCCGGCCTGGGCCAGCACGTAGCGGGCACGGAAGGCGTCGCCGTTGGTGGAGGTGGCTGTGTTGATGTTGGAGAGGTTGTCCGCGACGGCGTCGAGCCATTTGCGGTGCACGGTCAGTGCGGTTCCGGCGATGCCGATGGCGTCCAGGGCCATGTCAGTTGCTCCTCAGGGCGGTGCGGATGCCGTTGAAGGTGCCGGAGGCGGCCTGCGTGGCGAACTGGTAGCGCAGCACGGTGTCGATGTTGGAGAGCGTTTCGGTGTCCATGTTCACGTTCGAGCCGTCGAGCCGTGTGGGTTCCAGCGACCGTGCCGTGGTGGCTGTCGCATGCCCGTCGCCGTCGCGCACGGACTGGGCCAACGTGTCCTCGAAGGAGACGCGTTCGGCATGGTAGCCGGGCGTATTGACGTTGGCGATGTTGTTGGCGATGGCGCGCTGGCGCAGGGCCAGGCCATCGAGGGCGCTTTCCAGCGCGACCGACGTGACGGATTCGAACACGGCTTACCGCTCCAAGATCGAGACACTGCCCGTCCGTGGGCCAAAAAGGGGTGAGCAATCCGTGCTCACTGGCAACCATCGGCCGGGGTCACCGGCCCGTTAGCGATTGCTTCAAGATTCGACGAAAACCTTTCCGTGCGTGCTGCGGTCCAGCTCAGCCGGCAACGTCGAGGTACACCGACGATCCGCCGTCCTCCGCCAGCGGCACCGAACGCACCGCTGCCAGGTGGGCGGCGATCCCGTCCCGCGCGGCGGCGGTTCGGGCGGCGGCGGCATTCAGCGCTGCGACGAGCGCCTGGGCACGGGGCGCCAGTTCCGCGGGCAGTGGACCAAGCCCGGCCGGCGGGGTCCAGGGCACGCCACCGGTGCCGGCCTCGGGTGCCGGGTCCGCTTCCAGGTGGTGCTCAAGGTCTTCCAGCACGTGCGTCCAGGCTGCATGTTCGGTCCTATCCAACACGCAGGGCCCCGGCGGCCGACGGCGCGGCAGTGGCCTGCTGCTGTGCTGCCTCGTGCCAGCTCTGGCGCAGCGGTTCGAGCAGCTCGATGCATTGGCGCGTCGTCGCCGCGTCACGGCTGGTGTTGGCGTTCATCATCGCGGTGGTCACGTAGGTGTAGAGCGCCATCAGGTCCGCTGCGCCGTCCCACACATCGGCCTTCAGCGTGCTGGAGAGTTCGGCGACGATGGCCTGCGCGTGGATCAGGTTCTCGGAGGCAACGGCCCACTGCTCGTTCTGCTGGGCGGCCTCGGCCCGACCCAGGTCCAACAGGAGGCGGTCGTAAAGCATCGTCAACAGGCGCGCCGGGCTCGCGGAGAGGATGGCCTCGCGGTTGAGCTGGGCGCGTTTCTGGGCTGCATTCATCATCATCAGGAGCTGCTATTCGTCGAGGGGAGCGAGGACAGTTGGCTGGTGAGCCAGGAGGACTGGGCGTTCAGCGCGCTGAGCTGGACCTCCATGGCGGAATAGGTTTTCTCCAGGGTGGCTCGGCGGGTGGCCAGGCGGCGGTCCCAGTCCTCGACCTGATCGCCCAGTCGGGTGACCGTCGACTCCTGGCCCTTGATGCGGGCGGTGATCTGGCCGTCGTACTTGTCGGAGAGCCCGGCCGCTGCCGTGTTGATGCGGGAGGCGATTTCCTGCAGGGTCGCCTCGACCTGCGCCGGGTTGTCGGCAAGGGCGGCTTGGAACTTCTCGGCGTCGTAGTCGATGGTGCCTGATTTGTTGATGCTGATGCCGATTTCCGACGGTGACTTGCCGTTCACCGGCAGCGTGGCGGCGGAGAGGATCCGTTGGTTCACGTCCCGGGCGGTGCTGTCACCGGTGAAGATCATGGCTTTGGTGGCACCGTCGGCACCAGAGGTAACAGAGGAGTTGCCGGAGATGAACTTGAAGAGCCCGTTGAGGCTGTCGACCAGGTCCTTTGCGACCTTGCCAGCGGCCTCGTTGTCGCGGGCGACGGTGACGGTCACGGGATCAGCGGACACCTTGGCGACAGTGATGTCGACGCCGGGCAGCAGGTCCTCGAAGGTGTTGCTGGACGAGGTGACCGTCTGCTCGGCGGCGGTGCCGGCCCAGAGCGTGACTCTCGCGTCCTGGGCCGCCTTCACCTGGGTGAGCGCTCCCCCGGCAGCACCTGAAATGCTGAATTCACCGGCGGCACCGGTTTCGGCGGCGGAGAACTGGAGGCGGTAGGTGTCGTTGCCGGCCGAGACTTTGACGGCCTTGACGCCGGCCTCGGAGTTGTTGATCGCGCGGACCACGTCGTCGAGCGACGTGGAGTCCGCGGTGATGTCGACCGCGCTTCCGTCGGCCTTCGTGATCGAGAACGAGGTCTCGGTCCACTCGGTGATTGGGGCCGAGACGGATACCTGGGCCTGGGCGATCTGGGTGACTGTGAAGTCGAGGGAGCCGGGTGCTGCACCGCTGCCCGCGGTGGCCTTCGCCGCATCGGAACTGCTGGTGGTGATGAACAACTGCAAGGAGTCCGGCTTGGCCGTCTTCTTCGTCAACTCGGCCAGGTCGGCGACCTTGGTGTTCAGGGCCTGCAGTGCGGAGATCATGGTCTGCGTTGCCGAGACCTTGTTCTTGAGGATGTTCTGCGGGATGGCCTCGGCCTGCATCAACGTATTGATCAGGGCTGTGGTGTCCAGACCGGACGACAGGCCGTCGAGGGCGATGCCCATGGATACCCCTTAGGTGGCTGCGGTTACTGCGAGATGGGTTCCGCGAACGGCGGGTGGCGGCCGTTATCTGGCGGGGGGCCGGTCCGGCCGCCACACACCGTTCGTGGAACTGATTACCTCAGTGCGTCAGTGGACTAACGCAGGAGGTTCAGTACACCCTGGTTCGACTGGTTCGCCTGGGCCAGCATGGAGGTGCCTGCCTGGGAGAGGATGTTCGAGCGGGTGAACTTGACCATTTCGGCAGCCATGTCGACGTCGCGGATCCTGGACTCGGCAGCGGTCAGGTTCTCGCGACCGACGTTCAGCGAGTTGATCGCGGACTCGAAGCGGTTCTGCACGGCACCGAGATCGGAGCGCTGAGCCGATACCGCGGCAATGGCGGTATCGATGGACTCGATAGTGGTCTGCGCGACGGTGTGGTCGGCCACATCGAATCCTGCTGCGCCGCTGCCATCCGTGTCTGCCAATGTGCCCACTGCGGTTGCAATGTCCCCCAGAGTGACGGCAATCATGTTGTTCGCGTTGCCATCGGCGCCGACCTGGAACTTCAGCGGATCTCCACCCTTTAGGAGATCGATCCCGTTGAAGTTGGTCGACTCCTGGATGCGGTTGAGCTCGGCGCCCAACTGGTCGGCTTCCTTCTGGATGGCCGCGCGTGAAGCATCATTGTTCGAGTCGTTGGATCCCTGAACAGCCAGATCACGCATGCGCTGCAGGATGGAGTGGACCTCGGTCAGTGCACCTTCAGCGGTCTGGATGACGGAGATGCCGTCCTGGGCGTTGCGTGCTGCCACGGTGTAGCCGTTGACCTGCGAGCGCAGGCCCTCGGAGATCGACAGACCCGCCGCATCATCGGCGGCCCGGTTGATGCGCAGTCCGCTGGACAGCTTCTCCAGCGACTTGGAAAGGTCATTCTGCGTGTTGCTCAGGTTGCGCTGTGCGTTGATCGCAGAAAGGTTGGTGTTAACGGTCATACCCATGGTGATTTCCTCCGTGAAGTGGGTGTTCGTGCGAGGTCCATCCGTGGACCTCAACCCCACCTATCGGCAGGCTGACCGTGGATCGTTAGCAGGGAACTGGAAGATTTTTCGTCAGAATGCCGGAGCGGCCGGGTTGAGCCGGTGCACGGCTTCGGCGCTGCGGGCGATCCCGCCGGCAGCTTGCTCACCGAAGGCCTTCAGGTATCCGCTGCGGCGCTGCGCTGCCACACGGGACACCGGCTCCGGAGCAATCTTCTGCTCGGCATCGGCATAGTGGGTCTGCAGACCGTCACGCAGGAGCCGCGTGGCCTCGGAACGTTGCTGGGAGACCGCGGAGTGGGTAATCCCCAACTCGGCAGCGACCTCTTTAACGCTGGACCCTTCGAAGTAGATGCGCTGGACGATGTGGCGCATCTTCTCCGGCAGGACCGTGACCGCTGTGCGGACCATGGCGGTGCGTTCATCGGCGAGCAATCGCTGCTCGGGCGTCTCGGTTTCGGCGACCAGGTAGTCGGCCATGACGTCATCGATGCCCACGACGGTGCGGGCGGCGTCCTGCATGGCTGCGTGGACTTCGTCCTCGGCGACACCAAGTGCCCCGGCGAGTTCCGCCGTCGTCGGAGTGCGCCCCAAGGCGGAGGTCAAGGTTTCCTGGACGCTCTTGGTTTCCTTGATGCGCTTGCGGGCGCCACGGGTGGCCCAGTCGCTGGAACGCATGTCGTCGGCAAAGGCGCCGACGATGCGCCGGCGCGCATACGCTCCAAAGGGAACGCCCAATGTCGAGTCGAAGGAGTCGGCCGCCGTGATGAGGGCGATCGTGCCCACGGAGACCAGGTCCTCACGCGAGAGATGCGTGGCCTTGGCACACATCTCCGCGGCCAGGTATCCGACCAACGGAAGGTTGTCGACAACCATCTGGTTGCGCACAGAACTATCCACTTACTCGCCCCAATCAAGTAAATAGCGGCCAGCCATACTGGTCGCTTGGGGCAGAGCGAAGATCCCCCCCACAGGAGATAATAGTTTAACTCTGTGGAATTTGGGTAGCCCCCATTTTGTTCTTCTTCTACGGCCCTCCTAACGGCACCCAAAAACCGGCCGATAGACTCGGGTATGCCGGGGGGCACCGTTGAAGATAGGCGTGAGGTCTACCCGACAAGCCGAGGGGATCGTGGCCATGAGTGCCAATGAATTATCCGCACTGTTGTGGAAAGAACGTGAGCTGCTGGAGCTTCTCCAGTTCAAGCTCGAAGAGGAACAACTCCTCCTGGTCTCCGGGAAAAGCCGCTGGATCGGCATGGCCACCCGCGAGGTGGAGAGCGTTCTGGAAAAGGTGCACGCCGCTGGGCTGGCCCGCTCCGTGGAAGCCGCTTCCGTCTCCGAGGCATGGGGGCTCCCCACCGATTCCCCCTTGGCCGACATCGCCGCCCACGCTCCCCAAGGGCCGTGGACCGACATCCTGGCAGCACACCTGAGCGCGCTACGCGAGATCACCGCAGAGATTGCCACCCTCCGCGACGCCAATGACCAGTACCTCCGCGCTGCCTACCGCTCGACGCAGGAGACGCTGGCCACCCTTGACGACGAACGACCGGGCTACGGCAAGACCGGGGCCGAGGCCGGTGCCCATGGCAGCGCCCGCATCATCGACACGAGACTCTAGGACGAGACCATGAGCACCTTCAGTGGATTGAACACGGCGATGACCGGGCTGAATGCCGCCCGCGTGGGTCTGGAGACCACCGGAAACAACATCATCAACGTGAACACCCCCGGCTACACGCGCCAGCGCGCCGAGCTCACCGCCGTCGGCGCCCTCGCTTCCACGGGGCTCATCGCCTCCCGCCCGGGACTCGGCCAGGGAGTTTCCGTCGCCGGCATCTCCCGTTTGGCCGACGCCCACCTGGAGGCCCGGCTGAACGCCACTTCCGGTGCTGTCGGCCAGGCCGACACCCGCGCCGCCGCACTCATGGACATCGAAGCCACCCTGCGCGAGCCCGGCGAGAACGGCCTGTCGGCGATCCTGGGCAAGTTCTGGAACGCCTGGGAAGGCGTCGCGAACCAGCCCGGCGAGGCGGCACCGGCCACCGTGCTGATCTCCAGCGCCAACGACGTCGCCGCACGGTTGAAGCTCATGCACGGCGAACTCTCCGACCAGTGGTCGGCCCAGCATTCCGCACTGGAAACCATGACCGCCGAAGTGAACTCAACGGCGGCACGCGTCGCCGAACTCAACGCCAGCATCACCTCCACCATCGCCGCCGGCGGCAACGCCAATGAGCTGCTGGACCAGCGGGGCATGCTGGTCACCCGGCTGGCTGAGCTCGCCGGGGCAACGTCAGGCGAAAACGAGGGTGTCTTCGAGGTGAAGATCGGCAACGATGTGCTCGTCTCGGGGAAGACCCCTCATGAACTGACAATCGCTGGCGGCACGTCCCTGGAGACTTCTGCTGCTGGTGGCGCCCCGACCGTGAACTTCGACGTGCAAGGCGGACGCATCGCCGGCGCGTTGTCCCTGCTTGGGCCGGCCAACGACACCGGCACCGGGGGCGCCATCGCCCAGATGGCTTCTTCGCTGGACGCCGTGGCCAAGAACCTGGCCGAGACCGTCAATGCCGCCCACCAACAGGGCATCACCGGCGACGATCTCCCCGGCGGGAACTTCTTCGATCCCACCGCAACGACGGCGGCCGGCCTGACAGTCGTCGTCTCCTCGGCCAATGAGCTGGCCACCCGAAGCAAGGATGGCGGCAAGCTGGACGGTTCCAATGCCTTGGCCATCGCCCAGCTGGCCACGGAGAAAGGCGGAGCCGACGACCAATGGTCCACCGTCGTCGTCTCCTCTGGCCTGGCTGCCCAGGCCGAGGCACAGCAGTCAGTGAATGCAGCCCTCGCCCATAATGCTGCAGCTTCGCAGCAGCAGGCAGCGACCGGCGTCTCCCTGGACGAGGAGAACGTCGCACTGCTCGCATACCAACACGCCTACCAGGGCGCGGCCCGTGTCATGACGGCCGTCGATGAGATGCTCGATACGTTGATCAACCGCACCGGCATCGTCGGGCGCTAGGGGAAGGAACCATGATCACCCGCATCACGAACGCAGCCATCAGCGCCGCGGCCCAGCGCAACCTGCAGACCGCCATGCAGCGCCTGGCCACGGCACAGACCAAGGCCTCCTCGCTGGAAGCGATCTCCAAGCCCAGCGACAACCCCGCGGGCACGGCCACCTCCATGGCCGTCCGCGCGGAGACCCGCGCCAACGCCCAGTACAGCCGCAACGTCGGGGATGCCCAGGGCTGGCTGGCCACCGCCGACACAGCGCTGGCCTCCGCGACCACGATCCTCAACCGGGTTCGCGACCTCACGGTCCGCGGAGCCAACGACGGCAGCATCAATGCCGGCGCTAAGGAAGCCATCGCCATCGAGCTTGAGACGCTGCGCGACAGCCTGATGGATGCTGCCAACGCCAAGTACGCGGGCCGTACCGTTTTCGCCGGCACATCCGACACCGGTACCGCAGTGACGGCGGAACCTGTACTCGACGACAACGGAAAACCCGTCGCGGGCGAGACGAAGGTCGTTTTCAACCCGGTGGCCGGCGGCACTGTCGAACGACGCACCGGCGCCAACACGACCATCCGCGTGGACACGGATGCCACGGCCGTCTTCGGTCCAGCCACGGAAGGCGGAGACGACGTGTTCTCGCTGATCAGCAACATCATCAAGGACCTGCGCGCGGGAACCAACATCTCCACGCGGATCGGCGACGTAGATTCCGCCATGCAGCAGGTGCGCGACGCACAGACCTCGGTCGGTGTCCGGCACGCCACGGTCCTGGCTGCCGATGCATCCCTGAAGGACGAGGCGGTGGCTTTGGAGGGCCAGCGCTCCGCGGTGGAAGACGTCGACCTCGGCACCGCGATCCTGGACCTGAAGACCCAGGAGGTCGCCTACCAGGCCGCCCTGGCCGCTTCGGCCAAGGTCCTGCAGCCGACGTTGATGGACTTCCTGCGATGAGCACGCGCCTGGCCTTCGCCGCCCCGCTGCCCGGCCTCTCCGATCTGACCGAGTTCACCCTCGAGCCGGTCCAGGACGCAGTGGGCCTCTACTCGTTGGATTCGGCCACCAGCCCGGATATCCGCTTCTTCGTGTTGGATGCGGCCACCCACCTGCCGGACTACACGCCCCGGTTCTCCGCCGAGCAGCTGGCCCTGGTCGGCTCCCCCGCCCGGCAGCAGCTCTCGGTGTTGACCATGGTCAACACCTCCGACCGGGAGGCCACAGTGAACCTGCTGGCTCCCGTGCTCGTCAACCCGGAAACCGGGGCCTGCGCCCAGGTGATCCTCGAGGGCCAGGACTGGCCGTTGCGCTCCCCCTTGGGCGCCACTGCCTGATCCGGGTGGCTTTCAGAGGAAGTCACCCAAATGCGGAAAGCATGCGTCTTCACTTTCACAATCGATGAATGTATCATCATCGAATATGAAGAGTCTTAGCCCTTCGCTCTCACCGTTCATGCGCTCCGACGCCCAGGGCGACATCCTTGCAGTGCTCCTGCTGAGCCCCGAACGCGAATTCAGCCTGAGTGAGTTGTCCCGACTGACCGGTGCCTTGGGGGCCACAGTCCACCGGGAAGTGGGGCGCCTGGTCGACTTCGGACTCCTCATTGATCGTAGGGTCGGCCGAACCCGAGTCGTCAGGGCGAACACTTCGAACCGTATCTACGGCCCAATGTCCGAGATCGTCATCGACACCTACGGTCCGCGACCAGTCCTTCAAGATGTCCTTGCCGATATCAAGGGCGTGGAATCCGCTTACATTTATGGTTCCTGGGCCGCTCGGCGATCCGGAATTCCCGGCCCCCCGCCACACGACATCGACGTTTTGGTCCTCGGGTCTCCGACCCGCACAGATCTGGCGCATGCCTCTGCTGAAGCGAGCCGCCGCTTGGGCCGCGAGGTCAACATTCATCGGTCCACCCGTACCGACTGGGACAACGGTGACGGCCCCTTCGAGCGAACAGTCAAGAACCAGCCAATCGTCGAGCTCACCTTGCAGGACACGGCATGAGCATCAACCACTGGACGCAGGGTCGAGCAGTCATCGACGATCTTCTGAAGCGCGGACAACTCGAACGAGTCTCTGCCAGCCGTGAACTGGCAGATCTCATGATCACTCAGGCACAAACGCACTTGGAGTCCTCACGACTTCTCGCTTCGGTGGATACCGCCGGCGCATTTCAACTTGCCTACGACGCCGCCCGAAAGGCCTTGGCAGCGATCCTGGCCAACGAGGGCCTTCGAGCGAAGGGCGCGGGAGCCCACGCCACCTTGTATGAGGCCGTCCGTGCACAACTTCACCCACCACTGGGCAAGGATCTGGAGCCCTTCAGCTGGATGCGGCCACTGCGCAACGACACCGAGTACCCAAGTCTTGAACGATCCGTGGCGTCACCTGACGATGTCGCGGAAGCCGGAACAGCCGCTGCAATCATCATTCAGCGTGCTTCCACGGTCCTGGACAGCATGCCCGTCTATTGATGCCTGCAGTTCTCGTCCCCCAGCCAGAAGTCTTGCCGGTAATCTGGGCGCATGGCCATCCTCATCGATCCCCCGTTGTGGCCCGCCCACGGCACGGAGTTCTCACATCTGGTCTCCGACATCTCGGTCGAGGAACTCCATGCCTTTGCCGCGGCCGCCGACCTGCCCGCACGTGCCTTCGACCGTGACCACTACGACGTACCTCGCAAGCGGTTTGACGACCTGGTCGCACGCGGGGCCCTGCCCGTCCCGGCCACCGAGCTGGCGCGGCGCCTCATCCGTTCCGGGGTGCGCATCCCGGCCCGGCAACGCCCCGAGCGCCTCGACGGGGTCCTCGCCGATGCGTGGGACCGCCTGCTGCCCGGCCACGCGGGCCTCGCTGCACAGCTGATCACCCGGTGGTCCGAACCGCACCGGCAGTACCACGACCGGGCCCACCTGCTGGCCGTGCTGCGCGCCCTGGACCTATTGCGGTCTCGGGGCGAAGCGGTCGGGCCCCATCCGCGGGCACCGTGGTTGGCCGCCTGGTTCCACGACGCCGTCTACGCCGGTGTCGCCGGCCAGGATGAGGAGGAATCGGCCCGCCTGGCCGAACAGCTGCTGCCGCAGGCAGGGGTCCCCGCGGACGAGGTGGCCGAGGTTGCCCGCCTGGTCCGGCTGACGGCCACCCACTGGCCGGAAGCGGACGACGCCGCCGGGCGCCTGCTGTGCGACGCGGATCTGGAGGTCCTGGCCCGTCCGCGGCCCGCCTACACCCGCTATGCCGCCGCGGTACGCCGCGAGTACTCGCACGTCCCCGCCGCGGACTTCGCCGTCGGCCGGGCCCAGGTGCTGCGCACGCTGCTGGCCACCGAACCGCTCTACGCGACAGCCACCGGAAGGGACCTGTGGGAAGTCGCCGCCCGGGAGAACCTCACAGCGGAACTGGCCGATCTCGGCTTTCCGGCACCCTGAACCGCCGCTCCTTAAAGCCGCCGGCGCGGCCACCTCCATGAGGTGACCGCGCCGGCGTCGTGCTGATGAAGGCTGGGAAGCCCGGGTGGCTAGAAGCCGCCCATGCCGCCCATGTCGTCGCCACCGGGCATGGCCGGAGCGGCCTTTTCCGGCTTGTCGGCGACAACGGCCTCGGTGGTGAGGAACAGGCCCGCGATGGACGCCGCGTTCTGCAGAGCAGAGCGGGTGACCTTCACCGGGTCGTTCACGCCGGCCTTGAGCAGGTCCTCGTAGACGCCGGTGGCGGCGTTGAAGCCGTGGCCCGAGGGCAGGCCCTTCACCTTGTCGGCGACGACGCCCGGCTCCTGGCCGGCGTTGAAGGCGATCTGCTTCAGCGGTGCCTCGATGGCGACCTTGACGATGTTGGCGCCGGTGGACTCGTCGCCCTCCAGGGCCAGCTTCGCGAAGGCCTTTTCGCCGGCCTGGATCAGGGCCACGCCGCCGCCGGCGACGATGCCCTCTTCCACTGCTGCCTTGGCGTTGCGCACGGCGTCTTCGATGCGGTGCTTGCGCTCCTTGAGCTCGACCTCGGTGGCTGCACCGGCCTTGATGACTGCCACGCCGCCGGCCAGCTTGGCCAGGCGTTCCTGCAGCTTCTCGCGGTCGTAGTCCGAATCGGAGTTCTCGATCTCGGCGCGGATCTGGTTGACGCGGCCGGAGATCTCCTCGGCGTCGCCTGCACCCTCGACGATGGTGGTCTCGTCCTTGGTGACGACGACCTTGCGGGCCTGGCCCAGCTGGTCCAGGGTGGCGGTCTCCAGCGAGAGGCCGACCTCCTCGGAGATGACCTGGCCACCGGTGAGGATGGCGATGTCGGCCAGCATGGCCTTGCGGCGGTCACCGAAGCCCGGTGCCTTGACCGCGACGGACTTGAAGGTGCCCTTGAGCTTGTTGACGACCAGGGTGGCCAGGGCCTCGCCCTCGATGTCCTCGGCGATGATCAGCAGCGGCTTGCCGGACTGCATGACCTTCTCGAGGATGGCGACCATGTCCTTGACGGAGGAGATCTTCGAGTTGACGATCAGGATGTAGGGATCCTCGAGTACCGTTTCCTGGCGCTCGGCGTCGGAGACGAAGTACGCGGAGAGGTAGCCCTTGTCGAAGCGCATGCCCTCGGTCAGCTCGAGGTCCAGCCCGAAGGTGTTGGACTCCTCGACAGTGATGACGCCTTCCTTGCCGACCTTGTCCAGGGCCTCGGCGATGAGCTCGCCGATCTGGGTGTCGCCGGCGGAGATCGACGCGGTGGCGGCGATCTGCTCCTTGGTCTCGATCTCCACTGCGGAGCCGAAGAGCTCGGAGGTCACGGCCTCGACGGCCTTCTCGATGCCGCGCTTGAGCGACAGCGGGTCGGCGCCGGCTGCAACGTTGCGCAGGCCTTCCTTGACCAGGGCCTGGGCCAGCACGGTGGCGGTGGTGGTGCCGTCGCCCGCGATGTCGTCGGTCTTCTTGGCGACCTCCTTGACCAGCTCGGCGCCGATCTTCTCGTACGGGTCGTCCAGCTCGATTTCCTTGGCGATGGAGACGCCGTCGTTCGTGATGGTGGGGGCGCCCCACTTCTTCTCGAGGACAACGTTGCGCCCGCGCGGGCCGAGGGTCACCTTGACGGCGTCGGCCAGGGTGTTCAGACCCCGCTCGAGGCCGCGGCGTGCTTCCTCGTCAAATGCAATCATCTTGGCCATGGTGGCTAGTGGTCCTTTCGGGACAGTCATGCGAGTTCATGAACCAGCTGAAACGCCCGCGACGGACGGGCGGGGTCCCGCGTTGTCTGAACGCCGTACCCACACCCTCGCTGCAACTGATCCGGGGTTCACCCGGCGTGGTGGGCGACTTAGCAGTCCCCACACCCGAGTGCTAAGTCAATTATTGGCACTCCCCACCCGAGAGTGCAAGCCGTGGGGGTGGATTTCATGAAAACACCCCGCCCTGGACCGTGATTTCCGCTGATTGCGGACACCACGGGCAGGGCGGGGCGGTTGCTAGAAGTCGGAACCGAGGACGACGGCGATCTTCCCGGGGATCTGCGTGGTCTGGTACATCGCGTTGATGCCCAGGGCGCTGGCCGCCTTCTGCGCGGTGGCCTTGTCGGCGTCGGAGGCGTAGTAGACGATCGAGGTGTTGACCTTCTTGGTCCAGTTCGCTGCCGAGACGTTGGTGAACCCGGCACCGCTCAGCGTGCTCTTGCCCGCGGCGGCCAGCCCCGAACGGCGCGAGCCGTTGTAGACGCCGACCTTGGCCGAGAGATCCGGTTCGCTGGCCGCAGCGCTGGACGATGCGGCAGCCTCGCTGGAGGAGGCTGCAGCCTTGGACGCCTTGGCTGCGGATTCAGCGGCGGCCTTCGACGATGCCGCGGCAGCGGACTCGGAGGCACCGGGTTCCTCCGAGGCGGCGTTGGAGGCGGCGTCCGTCGAGGAGGCCCCGGCGTCGTCGGTGGCGGACGCCGACGGTGCGGCGGGGGCGCTGGAGGACGCCTCGGCGGTGGTGGCCACCGGATTGCCGGTCAGCTGCGGCAGGACGAAAAAGCTGAAGAGCCCGACCACCAGGGCCAGGATCCCGAAGCCGACGATCCAGCCCAGCGGTGAGCGGCGCACTGCCGTCCCGGTGATGGCCTGGCGGTGGACACCCTTGCGGTTGGTGAATTCCGGGACCCTGTCGAACTCGTCGTTCGGGTACTTCGTCATCGCAGTCCTTGGTTCCTTTGGTGCATCCGGCAGGTGGTGGCGGGGCCTTCTCCGGCCTACGCGTCGCCTGCCAGACGGCGGGCGCTGCGTGCACGGTGCCTCGTCGATCGAAGTCTACGCAATCTTTTGACCAGCATCGGGTCATGGGCCAATGCGGCGTCCGTGTCGATCAGCGCATTGAGCAATTGGTAGTAGTTTGCCGCGGAGAGGTCGAAGAGGTCGCGGATGGCCTGTTCCTTGGCGCCGGCGTACTTCCACCATTGGCGTTCCAGGGCCAGGATCCGTTGGTCGCGTTCGCCCAGGGCACTGGTCTCGTCGACGTCGAACTCCAGCTCGCCGGCCTGAACTGCCATGGTGTGCCTCCTTGAGCCGTCTCTGTCGCTGCGTCCCGCCGCCGGGCACCAGGCCGGGCGCGGGTACTTCCCCACCCTCCATGATAGGGGCGAATCACATCGGTGTCATTTGGTGCGGCGCGCGCCCCGGCGGGCAGAATGGGCGCATGGACAACGACGAGCGGCGCCCGCCCTGGCCCCTGGCCCCCGACTGGGCACGCGCCTTGGAACCGGTGGCGCCGCGCCTGCAGGCCATCGAGGCCGAGCTGGTGCGGCGGCGTGATGCCGGCGAACTGGTCCTGCCCGCCCCGGAGCATGTGTTGAGGGCGTTCCACCGGCCGATGTCCGAGGTCAAGGTCCTCATCCTGGGCCAGGACCCCTACCCGACGCCGGGGCACTCGATCGGGCTGGCGTTCGCCGTGGATGCCGCCGTGCGTCCGCTGCCGCGCAGCCTCGCCAACATCTTCGACGAGTACGTCGCCGACACCGGGCACCCGATGCCCGCCACCGGGGACCTGACCGCCTGGGCCGAGCAGGGCGTGCTGCTGCTCAACCCCATCCTGACGGTGGCCGCCGGCCAGACGGGCTCACACCAGAAACTGGGCTGGCAGGAGGTCACCACGGCGGCAGTGGAGGCGCTGGCCGCACGCGGCACACCGCTGGTCTCGATCCTGTGGGGCCGCCACGCCCAGCGCTTCGAACCCCTGCTGGGCACGACGCCGGTGATCACCAGTGCGCACCCCTCCCCGCTATCGGCGCGGCGCGGCTTCTTCGGCTCGCGCCCGTTCACCCGGGCGAACGAGCTGCTCGTGGAGCAGGGTGGCGAACCGGTCGACTGGCGGCTTCCCGCCGCCCCCGTCGCCGATGCACCGCAGACGCTGCCCGGTCTGTAGCGCAGGCCGGGCCGTCAGCGCCGGCGGATGCGCCGGCGTTCGTGGGTGTTCCAGCCCTTGGTGAAGGGCCGGGCCACGGTATCGCCGAGCACGACGCCGCCGGCGATGGCCAGGATGATGGTGAAGGCGTTGAACATCTGGATCAGGCCCACCGACATGTCACCGGAGTCGATTGTGATGCCGTACATCGCCCGGAAGATCATCAGACCGGGGAGCAGGAAGGTCACCGCGGGAACGGCGACCACGAGCTGGGGCGCGCCCATCCGCAGGGCGACCCAGCGGCCGAGGCCACCGACCACGACGGCGGCGACGGCGGGGGTCAGCCGCTCCCCCACCCCGAGCTGTTCGGCCAGCAGGTACGCCAGGTAACCGGTCATGGCCACCGCAGCCGTCGGGATCACCAGCGAGTGGGCTGTCTGTTCGAACACGCCCACGCAGGCAACGGCGACGAACACCAGGAAGACCAGCAAGGGCTTGGGGTAGTCGATCTGGGCCACGTTGGCCACGTCCAGGCGCTTCATGCCCATCATGGCTCCGGAGACCAGGGCGGCGGTGATGCCGGCGATGATCGCCCCGTAGATCAACATCGAGGAGAAGAAGCGCCCCGCTGCGGTGACCGGGAAGCCGTTGATCGCATCCTGCACCGCCGAGACGAACCGGGAGGAGGGCAACAGCAGCATGATCCCACCGGCCACGACCACCGCCGGGGAGATCGGCGCATCGACCGCCCACAAGAGCATCGCGATCGCCGTCGTCACCGCGGAGCCGAGGCCGATGGTGAAGAACTCGGGAACCCGCCACCGACCGACGGTGTCCATGATCTGGGTGATCAGGCAGAAGGAGACGAAACCCAGCAGGGCCCCGAGCCAGCTGCCGCCGATGAAGAGCACGAAGGCAGCGGTGAATCCGCCGCCTCCCGCGGTGGCCATCCAGCGCGGGAACGGCTTGGGCTGGCGCAGGATCTCGTGCAGCCGGTCGGCCGCCTGGGTCCGGGTGGCCTCGCCGGCGACGATGTCTGAGACGAGGCGGTGGAGGTTGGCCAGCCCGCGGTAGTTCCCCGTCCAGGAGCGCACCACACGCAGCAGGGCGACAGGGTTCTGGCCCTTCGGCGCATGGTTGAGGTGGATCGACTGGTTGGTGATCTCCACGTCGACGTTGCGCAGGCCCAGCGATGCGGTCACCGCGATGACGCTCGTCTCCGCCTGCAGGGCACCGGCACCGAACCGGAACATGGCCTCGGCCAGGTCCAGGGCGAACTCCAGGATCTGGCGGGCGTTGGCATCGAATTCGGGTGCCTGCTGGATGGTGGGGTTGGCATACGGGCTGCCCACCAACCGGTCCACGATGGAGAACGCCTGCGTGGGTGGGGACTCCGTGTGCATGATCTTGGAGAACATGCGCCGGGCCGCCGGGTTGGCCTTGCTGGCGGCCCGGGCCACGGTCGGCAGCGGTTTCGGGCGCGTCGTGGGGGGCGCCGGCTGCGCTGCGGCCTGCGCTGCGGCCTGCGGTCCGGTGCGGGCCTCCGGTGGCACCACGTTCCCGACGCGGGCGACTGCGGGGTCGATGGGGACGGTGGTGGTGGGCACGGGCACGGAGGCAGCGGGCTTGGGCCGGCGGGTCGCCGGGATCTTCCAGGCGTTGGGCCGCCGGGATCCCCCGGCTTCCGGAGGCGTCGCCGCGCCGGGTGCTGCGGAGCGGTTCGGGGTCTTGCCGGGTCGGCCGGGCCATCCCGGACGGGTCTTGCGGCCCGTTCCGGTCGGCTGCGCCCCGGGGGTGGGGGCCGTGGCCGGCGGGGCGTCTGTTGGCGGGGCATCTGCCGGTGGGGCGTCGGCTGCGGGCGCGCTGGCGTGCGGGGCGTGGGACTGGGCCGCCCGGGCCGCTGGCGCGACGACGGGGACCTCGGCGGTCCGCGGGGTGACCCCGTCCCAGTCGAGCTTGGACTTGGAGCGGTCATCGGGTGAGCCGGGCAGGTCCACGCTGCCGCTGGGCAGCACGTGGTCGGTGCGCGGGCGCGCCTGCTCGTCGGCCTCGGCCGGTTCGGGAATGTAGGCGAGGGCGCCGGTGGGCTCGGTCTTGACCCAGTCCTCATGGAAGCCCGGGGCTGCCTCCGCGTCAGCCGTGGCACCGGCGTCGTCCTCCGTGGCACGCGGACCCAGGCCCAGGCGTCCGAGCAGTCCGACGGGCTGCTTGATCTCGGACGTCGTGACCCGCGGCATCGAGCCGGCGGGCGGGTTCGGGTCTTCCGGCTGCCCAGTGGTCTCGGAGGGCTCCGGCGTCTCGCGGTCGGGCACGAAGTCTCCTGTTCTGACGCGGTGTTCCGCAGCCAACTCTACAACCGCTTCCCCCTCCGTGAGAGGGCCTCGCGGGCAGGTGTGTCCAACGTCAAACACGCCCCGGAAACGGGATCAACCGAATGGTTGATCCGCGGCGCCCGGGGGCTCCTTAGCGTCGGGAATAACGCCCCTTGGACACCCCGCAGGAAGGCACCACCATGAGCTCCGTTGGCACCCGCACCCCGACGCCGAAGACCCCTCCCCCGCCCTCCGGCGACACCACCACCGGATCCCCGCGGCCCGGACCGCGGCGCTGGCTGCGCATCACGCTGCCGGCCGTGCTGATCATCATCTGGTTCGTGGCCTTCTCGATGGGCGGGCGGGCCTTCTCCGAGGTCAACGGCGTCTCGGTCAACGATCCCGCCGAGCACCTGCCGGCGAGCGCCGAGGCGACGGTGGTGAACGACCTGCAGCCCGCCTTCCGTGACTCCGACGCCTTGCCCGCCACCCTGGTCTTCGTCGCCGACACCCCCTTGGACGCCGGGCAACTCAAGGGCATCAACACGGTGCTGGAGAAGGTCCAGGCCCTGGACACCGTGGTTCCGGCCTCCGTGTCCCCAGCCCGGCCGAGCGGGGACGGGCTGGCAGCCGTCAGCTTCGTGCCGCTGCAGACCCATGCCGCCGACGGCGGCACGGTCAAGACCCGGGTCTCGGTGGAGGAGCTGCGTTCGTTCCTGGCCGGGCACCCGGTCCCCGGGGTGGATGTGTACGTGGCGGGACCTGCCGGGATGAGTGCCGACATCGGCGGCGCGTTCGCCGGCCTGGACGGGCTGCTGCTGCTCGTGGCGCTGGCCGTGGTGCTGCTGATCCTGGTCATCGTCTACTGCTCGCCGTTGCTGCCGATCATCGTGCTGGGCACGGCGATGGCCGCGTTGACAGCTGCGATGGCCACCGTCGTCGCGTTGGCGAAGGCGGGTGTGGTGACCTTGTCGGGGCAGACGGAGGGGATCCTGATGATCCTGGTCGTCGGGGCGGCGACGGATTATTCGCTGCTCTACGTTTCCCGGTTCCAGGCCGAGCTGGCGCGGTTCGGGCGCGGTTGGGAGGCCACCCGGGTGGCCTGGCGGGCCTCGATCGGGCCGATTGCCGCCTCCGGTGGAACCGTGATCGCCGGCCTGCTGTGCCTGCTGCTGAGCCAGATGAACTCCCACCGGGCACTGGGGCCCGTGGCTGCGCTGGGCATCGTGTTCGCGATGCTCGCCGCCCTGACCCTGCTGCCCGCGTTGCTGATGTGGGCCGGAAAGGCAGCCTACTGGCCGCGAAAACCCCGCGCCGTCGATGCGGCGGAGGGCCGGCCGGCGGCCTCCGGGGCCGGCGACCGGGACGGCGCCCGCGCCTACGCCGCCACCGGGCGGGGACTCTGGCCGGCCGTGACCCGGCTGGTCTCCTCGCGTCCGCGCACCGTGTGGATCGCCACGGCCCTGCTGCTGGTCATCGGCTGCCTGGGCGTGGGGCAGCTGAAGGCCGAGGGCATCTCCCAGACGGACTTCGTCATCGGCCAGACCGATTCGAAGTCCGGCCAGGCGGTCCTCGCCGAGCATTTCGCCGCCGGCTCCGGGGCACCCACCGTGGTGATCGCCCCCGCGGGACAGATCGGCAAGGTCACCGACGCACTCTCGAAGGACCCGGGAGTGGACTCGGTGGGCCGGCCGACCGAACACGACGGGAAGGTCATGCTCTCGGCGACCCTGAAGGACGCCCCGGAGTCGGCCGCCGCGGAGCAGACGGTCCAGCGGCTGCGCACGGAATTCGATGCCCCGGCGTTTGGCGGCCAGGTGCTGGTGGGTGGGAACACCGCAGTCGCCCTCGATACCCGCGACGCCTCCGTGCACGACCGCAACCTGATCATCCCCGTGGTGCTCGGGGTGATCGCGCTGATCCTGGTGGTGCTGCTGCGCTCGATCGTGGCCCCGCTGGTGCTGGTGGCCAGCACGGTGCTCTCCTTCGGGACGGCGCTGGGCGTTTCGGCCCTGGTGTTCAACGGGGTGTTCGACTTCCCCGGCGCTGATGCCTCGGTTCCGCTCTATGGGTTCGTGTTCCTGGTGGCGCTGGGGGTGGACTACAACATCTTCCTGATGACCCGCGTCCGCGAGGAGACGGCCCTGCATGGCACCCGGATCGGGATCCTGCGCGGGCTGCGGGCCACCGGCGGGGTGATCACCTCCGCCGGTCTGGTACTGGCCGCGACGTTCGCGGCACTGGGCGTGCTGCCGGTGTTGTTCCTGGCGCAGCTGGGCTTCATCGTGGCCTTCGGGGTGCTGCTGGACACCATCGTGGTCCGTTCGCTGCTGGTTCCCGCCCTGGCCTACGACCTCGGCGACAAGTTGTGGTGGCCGCGGCATCCCCGCCGGAGTTGAACCGGGAATACCCGGCGGCACCCACGGGTTGTTGTATGCGAATGCATATAAACCACTTTTGGAGGATCCATGACACAGCTTGAGATCGGCGTCGAGACGTTCGGCGACGTCACCGAGGACGAGGACGGCACCCTGCTCCCCCACGCCCAGGTCATCCGCAACGTCGTCGAGCAGGCGATATCCGCCGAACAGGCCGGGCTGGACTTCTTCGGCGTCGGCGAGCACCACCGCGACGACTACGCCGTCACCGCCCCCGAGGTGGTGCTGGCGGCGATCGCCGCACGGACCGGGAGAATCCGCCTCGGATCGGCCGTCACGGTCCTCAGCTCCGATGACCCCATCCGCGTGTTCGAACGCTTCGCCACCGTGGACGCACTGTCCAACGGACGCGCCGAGACCATCCTGGGACGCGGCTCGTTCGTGGAATCGTTCCCGCTCTTCGGGTTCGACCTGGCCGACTACGAGGTGCTGTTCGAGGAGAAGCTCGCCCTGTTCGCCAAGCTGCTCAAGGAGGAACCCGTGACGTGGAGCGGACGCACCCGTGCTCCACTGAGCGGGGCGCGCGTCTACCCACCCACGGCCAACGGCCTCACCGCCTGGGTCGGCGTGGGCGGCAGCCCCGAATCGGTGGTCCGCGCCGCCCGGCACGGCCTGCCGCTGTTCCTGGCCATCATCGGCGGGAACCCGCTGGCGTTCGAGCCGCTGACCCGGCTGTACCACCGCTCGCTGGAGGAGTTCGGCCAGCAGCCACAGCGGATCGGCGCCCACCTGCATGGCCTGGTCGCCGATACCGACGAGGAGGCGGCCGAGATCCTTTGGCCGCACTACAAGCGCACCATGGACCGGCTCGGTTCCGAACGCGGGTGGCCGCCGGCCAGCCGGATCCGCTTCAACGCCTCCGCCGGGGAGGACGGCAACCTGCTGCTGGGATCCCCTGAGACGGTGGCGCGCAAGATGGCCAGGATCGCCGGCACGCTCGGCCTGTCGCGGGTCGACATCAAGTACAGCGCCGGCACGCTCCCGCACGGCCCCATGCAGCACAGCATCGAGCTGCTCGGCGAGAAGGTCAAGCCCATGGTGCTGGACATGCTCGAGGGCTGATCCGGCGCAGCAGAGGCGAAGGGCCCCCGGCAGTTGCCGCGGGCCTTTCGCCATCTCCAATCCGTAACGATTACCGCTGCGACGGGCCGACCGGCGTCCGACCGGCGCAGCGGCCCCTAGGCTCACTGGAGACCACCAATGAAAGGGACCCCATGAAGGGCAGCATCGTCGCGGCTCCATTCTTGCTCTGCGCACTGGCGCTGGCTGGCTGCAGCGCCTCCGCCCAGGCGACCGCATCAACCCCGCAGACACCCGTTGTGGCCCCGCAGTCGGCTGCCGCGGCAGCTAATCCGGGCCCGGGCGTGGACGCCGAGGCGGTCAAGGCCAGCGCGGTCGCCGCGGGTCGGCCGGCGGCGGCCTTCGACATCCAGTGCCAGGTCTGGGAGCAACCGGCACCGCAGACACCGGCAGAGAAGTGGGCCCAGGCGATCGGCTCCGACTGGTTGGCAGCAGACCACGCCGACTGCCCGGACCAGATCACCCTTCCCGGCTATTTCGCGGAATCGTTCCAGCGGGGAGCCACGGGCGAGCTCGTGGTCATCGTCGAGGACGCGCCGGGAGCCGTCGCTGCGCTGTCCGAACTCGCCCGGGACGTCATGGACCACACGGCCCCCACGAACGCCGACCTGCAGCAGGTCACCGCGAAAATCAGCGGGCACCAGGCCACCGGGTCCTACACGCGGGGGCAGTGGGACATCGGCCTGCCCTGGGACGAGCGGGCCGAAAACGCCGCGACACAGCACCGCCACGCGTCGACGGCGACCGGCCAGGACTGGGCCGACGAGAAGATGGACCAGTGGCTCACCAAGATCCGCGCCGACAGCGTAGCGGACCTCGCCCTCGGGTTCCGGCTGATCGATGCGTGGTCATCCCCGCAGCGCGGCGAACTCGTGGTCACCATGGATGCCTCGTTGCCGCAGTCCGAGGTGGCACACACGCCGTATTGGTCGATAAACCAGGAACTGGAAGGGACCGCCGTCACGATCCTGGACAACATCTACTTCGATGCACCGGAGCTGGAACGCGTCACCGTCAAGCTGGCAGGTTCGGCCCACACGAAAACGGTCACCCGAACCGATAAGTGGTTCCACGACTGACCCGTGCGTTCATGCGAAAGGCCCCCGGCAGTTGCCGGGGGCCTTTCAGGTGGTGGATCTTACTGGACTCGAACCAGCGACCTTTCGCGTGTGAGGCGAACGCTCTAACCAACTGAGCTAAAGATCCAAGGTCGTGCGCCGCGAAGGCGTACCTAGAAAGGGTACCGGAGGCCCCGCCCGGGGCCAAATTCATCCGGCACCCCGTCACTGGCACCCAGGCAAGGCACGACGGCGGTGCCTCCACCGCCGTCGTGCCCTGCCCAGTGCGCGGGATGGCCTACTTCAGGTACCTGGCCGAGGCGTAGCCGGTCTTGCCCTTGTAGGTGACCTTCGACCATCCCTTGGACGTCGAGGTGACGGTGACCTTGGCGTTCTTGGGGATGACCGCCAGCCGCTTCTTGGACGTCGAAGCACCGGCCCGCAAACTCAGGTTCGCCGTCGCCTTCCGGGTGGTCTTCTTGACCGCCTTCTTCGCGGGCGCCTTCGCCGCGGCCTTCTTCACCACCGGCTTCTTCGTCGCAGGCTTGGCGGCTGCCACGTTCTTCAGGTACGACGCCGAGACGTAGCCGGTCTTGCCCTTGTAGGTGACCTTCGACCATCCCTTGGACGTCGAGGTGACGGTGACCTTGGCACTCTTGGGGATCACCAGCACGCGCTTCTTGGACGTCGAGGCACCGGCCCGCAGGCTCAGGTTCGCCGTCGTCTGCTTCGTGGTCTTCTTGACTGCCTTCTTGACGGCCTTCTTCGCCGGCGCCTTCTTGGCGGGCGTCTTCGCCGCTGCCTTCTTCACCACCGGCTTCTTCGCCGCCGGCTTGGCGGCCGCGACGTTCTTCAGGTAGGACGCGGACACGTATCCGGTCTTGCCCTTATAGGTGACCTTCGACCAGCCCTTGGATGTCGAGGTGACGGTGACCCTGGCGTTCTTGGGGATCACCAGCACGCGCTTCTTGGACGTCGAGGCACCGGCCCGCAGGCTCAGGTTCGCCGTGGTCTGCTTGGTGGTCTTCTTCGCGGGGGCCTTCGCTGGTGCCTTGACGACGGGCTTCGGCGCCGGCTTGGCGGGCGCCTTGGGCGGGGTGACCAGGTAGGACGAGGCCACGTAGCCGGTCTTGCCCTGGTAGGTGACCTTGGACCAGCCACCCGATGCGGAGGTCTGGACGACCTTGGCCGCCTTCGGCAGGACCATGATCACCGCGTCCTTGGTGCTGGCACCCTTGCGGAGGTTCACGTTGGACTTCACCTGAAGGGTGGTCTTCTTCGCGGGCGTCGTCGGCTTCGGTGCGGGCTTGGCAGGTGTCTTCACCGGCGTCTTGGCCGGCGCCTTCACCGGTGCCGGTGCGGTCCGGGTGAAATAGTCAGCGGAGGCGAAACCGGTCTTGGTCCCGTAGACCAACCGCAGCCAACGGCCGGACGTGCCGGTGACCTTCACCCGCGTCCCCGACGGGACGGTGCCGAGGGTGTTGTACGCGGTGCTGGGCCCCTGGCGCAGGTTCACGTTGGCGGTGGCGTAGTAGTAGAGGTTTGCCGCGACGGGGGTGACCTCAATCTTTGCCGGATCGGCTGCCACGCGCGTCGGGGAAACGGCCCCGTGCACGGCCCAGCCGTTGACGCCGGCTGCGTTCACCTTCACGTAGCCATTGGCGTACGCTCCCGGCACGGACGTCATGGGGGTGCCCTTGCGCACCACCTTGACCAGCTTGGACGCGGTCGAGGCGGAGGAGCGCAGGTTCAAATCGCTCGCCGCCCAGTAGTTGCAGCTCTTGGGGAGCGTGAAGTTGTAGACCAAGGTTGCGTGGCGCTTCATGTCGACGCCATAGCGCTTGAGCCAGGCCATCGGCTCGATGGTCGGGCCCTTCATCCACCCCGCGGATCCCCACACCTCGAAGTGCAGGTGCGGGGCGGTGGAGGCACCGGAACTGCCGACGTCGGCGATGCGCTGACCCGCCTTGACCTTTTGTCCGACCCTGACGTACTTCCCCGCGTTGTACATGTGGATGTAGGCGGTGTAGTACGTCTGGCCGCCGAGCACGTGGCGGACGACGATGTAGCCGGCGGTGCCCTGGTAGACGCCGTTGTGGGTGGCGGTCACGACGCCATCTGCGACGGCATAGATGGGGCTGCCGTTGGAGGCCGCGAGGTCCTGGCCCAGGTGCATCGTGGTGCCGTTGCGCACCGGGATGCACCGCGGCCCCTGGGTGGAGGAGTACCGGTAGGTATTGGGTTTCAGCGGGGACACCACGGTGTCCTTCGCCGGTGCCGCATACACGGGGCCGGCCCCGATGGTGCCGGCAATGAGGGCGGCCGCGGACAGGGTGGACCACAGCAGCTTTTTCGTCTTGTTCATTTTGGCGCTCTACATTCACAGGTCGGGATAACGGTGTACTGCCCTTTGGTGTGGATGAAACGGGCAGCGGTGACACCGCTTCCCCCCTGCTTGCCGGCTGCGTGCCGCAAGCGGCGCCGGACCACCCGGTTCCAGCGCACTTAGATCATAGGTCAGGTTTGTGGTGGCCGATTCCTTGTCAACGGTCCGGGACGGCCAGCCCCGGACCGGGCCGCTACCGCCCGGCCACGCCGGTGACCCACGCACTCTTGGTCGCGATGCCGGAACGGAATTTCGATCCGGTGATGGTGCGCACCACGCCGGTCGCCGTGGTGGCGGTGGCTTCTTTGATCGTCAGGTCGCTGTTCTTGGCCACCCTTACAGTCGTCACTGCACTGGTGCCGAAGGCCCTGGCCAGCTGTGCCTGGGACGCCGTGTTGGTCCAGGACCGGTTCGGGTTCCCGCTGGAAGCCAGCAGCGACCAGTGGTCATCACGCGATTGCAGGTACGCGTGGTTGCTGCCCCACACGGTGGCCGAGCTGCGGGTCCGGCCGCCGGTGGAGGAGGAGTAGACGGCGTCGATCAGCGACCCCGAGTAGAGCAACACGGCCCCCGACGTCGGAGTCCCGGACGCATTGCGCCGGTTGGTCGCATCGACAGCAGCCTTCCAGCGTTTGCCGTAGTAGGCTCCGGAGCCCTCGTTCTCCTTGTTCCAGGCGGTGAACTTCTGGGAGGCGACCTCGTCGTAGACGTTGCAATCGCAGTTCTTCTTCAGCGATGACATGTTGCGCATCGCGTAGGTCCGGCCGGCCACGGCCTGGGCCTGCAGGGCGGCCGGCTGCCAGGACGAGGGCATCTCGGCCAGCCCGTACAGGTATTCATCGTTCAGGCGCACGATGTTCACCAGGTTCAGCCGTCCCGAGAGGACCCCGACTTCGATCTTGCCGTGGCGGTAGTTCACGGTGCCCGAACCGTCATTGGCCTTCGGGACGGAGACTGTCGTGGCCTTCGAGCCCGAACGCCAGAACCTGGTGTTCTGCCACACCACTGCCAGTTTTCCGGCCGGCTGGTAGGTCTTGGAGCCGATCTTGGCGACCACCTTGCCTGACTTGGTGGACAGGGTGACCTTGCCGGTCGTCGTGGCCAGGACCTTCGAACCGTCCATCAGCCGCAGCGAACCATTCGCGGGGGTGATGGACGACGTCGATGCCGCCAGGATCTGCACGCGGATGTCAGCTGCCGCCCGGGAGCTCGTGTAGGACATGGTCGCCGGGGCGTAGTAGTGGTTCAGGATGGCCGCCGCACTGCGCCCGGCCTTGGCCTGGCCCTGCGCGCCATACTGGCTCATGCCCACGCCGTGCCCCCAGCCGGCCCCGGAGACGGCGAAGCTGGCAGGGACCCTGGTGGTCGACGGCTTGGCTGCCTTCTTGAGGTAGGACGTGGACACCCATCCCGTCGTCGTCCCGTACTTCACCTGGGCCCAGCTGCCCTGCAGGGCCGTCGAGCCGGTCTTCGTGACGGTGTCACCGGCAGGGATGGTGGCCAGGACTGCACCCGACGGCGCCGTCTTGCGCAGGTTAAGGTTCACCGTGGTGGCGAAGTTCACCGGTGCCGCCGGCTTGGGCTTGACGACCGGAGTGGGTTTCGGTTTCGGCTTGGGCTTCGGTTTCACGACCGGCTTGGGCTTGGGCTTCACGACCGGCTTCTTCGCCGCGGGCTTCGGGGCGTTCTTCAGGTACTTGGAGGACATCCACCCGGTCTTGCCGCTGGCCGTCCCCTTGGACCAGGTCCCCTTCGTCGAGGTGACGGAGACCTTGGTGCCCTTCTTGAGGACCTTCACAACCCTGTACTTCGACGCGGCACCGCTGCGCAGGTTCAGATTCGCCGTCGTGATCTTGGAAACAGGTTTCTTGGCAACGGCCTTCTTGACGGGTGCCTTGGCAGCAGCCTTCTTCTTTGGTGCTGCCTTCTTCTTCGCAACCGCCGGCTTGACCAGGTACCGCGAGGCCACCCACCCGGACTTCTTCCCGGCCGCCACCTTGGACCAGCTGCCCCGCGTGGAGGAGACGCTGACGCGGGTCCCCTTCTTCAACGTGGTCACGATGCGCGATGAGGTGGACGCCGAGGTCCGCAGGTTCAGGTTGGCGGAGGTCTGCTTGGCGGTGGCGGCAACGGCCACGTCGACGGCGGGTGCCCCCAACGAACCCGCCACGAGGGCCACTGCCACAACGACGGCGGCCAACAGGCTCCGCACCGGGTGGTCGAATTTCTTCAACGGTGTCTCCAATCGGGGTCCGCCGCCGGGAAGGCGGCGGGCGAAGTGCATGCGGCGTGTCTCCGCGGCACCGTGGACTCGCTCGGGTATTATTCCGGGCGACACGAGCGTCCGGCTGCTACTGTCGGCCGGCGTCGGGCTTTGGTTAGCCGTCACGGCGATCCGATCCGAGGGGCTTCCGGTGGCCCCCGGTTCGCCGCTTCCCACCCTCGGGGCATGCTGTAGAGTCCGGCTCATGGACGCCACACCCGAGAGCGACCTGCCGCGGACGAGCGCTCCCGCCGCGCGCGCACTGGCCAACGCGGGAATCACCTCACTGGCGGAGCTAGCCGAACGCCCCTGGGACGAGATCGCCGCACTCCACGGGGTCGGCCCCCGTGCCCTGCGGATCTGGCAGGCCGCACTGGACGAGCACGGTCTCGGGGCGCAGCCATGATCCTGTCCGTGGGAACCACCTGGTGGCAGATGCTGATCTGCCTCGGCGTCGCCCTGGTGCTGTCCACTGCCATCGGCTTCGAACGCCAGCTCAAGGCCAAATCCGCCGGCATGCGCACCCATACCCTGGTCGGTTTGGGTGCCGCCCTGTTCACGATCGTGAGCAAATACGGCTTCGCCGATGTCATCGCCGCCGACGTGCAGGACCACATCAACCTCGACCCCTCCCGCGTGGCAGCACAGATCGTCTCCGGCATCGGCTTCATCGGAGCGGGACTGGTGTTCGTGCGACGCAACCGGGTGCGCGGGCTGACGACGGCGGCATCGATCTGGCTGACCGCCGCGGTGGGCACCGCCGCGGGTGCCGGGCTGGTCATCCCCGCGGTGTTCGTGGTCCTGGCCCACTACCTGGTGGCCTACGCCTACCCGTGGATCGTCCGGCGGACCTCGCTCGGAAACCGCACCGAGCATGCCCTGCAGGCCACCTACATCGATGGGACCGGTGCCCTGCGTTCCATCCTGCAGACGTGCACCAGACAGGGCTTCCAGATCCAGGGATTCACCACCCAGCGCGATGCCGGCAGCGGCGGAACCATGTCGCGGCTCCTGCAGGGACCCACCCGTCAACTGCGCACCAACGAGGTCGGTGTGGAACTGGAGATCGAAGGTTCCGGTGACCTGAACGTGCTGGTCCACCACCTCTCCGAACTGGACAACGTCACCGGCGTCACCGTCGAGGACCAGTCCGAATAGACCAATCCGCCAGCGCCACCCAGGGGGAATCCATGAAACGTCCGCATCCGGTCTCTGGACTCTACGTCGTCACGATCGTCTTGTGGCTCGTATCCCTCGGATGCGCGGCCGTCGCGGCCACCACCTTCGACCCGGCGGCCGTCGGGCTGTCGCTCCCCACGGCCCTGGCCGGGGCTGCCGCGATCGGTTCGGGCCTCTTCGCGTTGTGGACCGGGTGGCGGGCCTGCCGCGCCCTGGACTTCCTGGTCGCCACCACGCGTTAGCCGCAAGTCAGCGGGCAGCTGGCCGATCAACGAGGCGCATGGTGCCCCCTGTTTTTGCTGTCAAACGGGTGTAATGTTCCTAGGACCGCCCGGAGACTGCCGGACGGGGGTTCCGCGAAGGAGCGACCCATGGTGCTCGATGGGCTCGGTAGTGATGCGTGGCCACACGACGTCACGGCACGCCTATTGGACCGCAGCGCCGACCTGGCCTGCGCCGTCGGCTTCGACGGCCTCATCCAGGAGGCCACCGGCGACTGGTCCACATTGCTCGGCTGGAACCGCGATCAACTACTGCAACGGCCACTGGCAGGATTCGTCCACGCGGACGATGCCGCAGCGACCGCCGAACAGTTCGATGCCACCCGGGACGGCACCACGGTCTCCCGCTTCCAGAACCGCTTCCTGGCGGCCGACGGATCCACCCGGTGGTTGTTGTGGACCGTCGTGGGGGTGCCCGGAACCGAATCCTTCCGCGCCGTCGTCCGCGATCTGAGCCCGACGCACCATGCCGAGGCGCAGATGCGCGAAAGCGAGCGCCGCTACCAGGACCTCATCGAATCCGCGCACGACATCGTGCAAAGCATCCTGCCGGATGGGCACTTCGGTTTCGTCAACCGTGCGTGGCACGACCTGCTCGGTTACACCCCCGAGGACCTTCCCGGGTTGACCCTGTTCGACATCGTCGCCGAGGTGGACCACGACCACTGCACGCTGCTCATCGGCCAGATCATGAGCGGAAAGTCCTTCGACCATGTCGAGGTCAGCTTCGTCACCAAGGACGGGCGCACCTTCCCCGTCGAGGGCAATGCGACAGGAAGGTTCCGTGACGGGGTCTTCGTCGCGACCCACACCTTCTTCCGCGACGTCAGCGACCGCAAACAAGCCGAGGCCCTGCAGGCCTCCTACCAACGGGAACTGGAGCAGGAGGTGGCCGAACGGTCAGCGGCCCTCATCCAGAGCGAGAAACTGGCAACGTTGGGCCGCCTCAGTGCCGGCCTGGCCCACGAACTCAACAATCCAGCCGCCGCAGCGAAGCGCGGTGCGGCACTGCTCGAAGACGCGTTCTCCAAGACCTGTGCCGCACTGCTCGCCCTGGTCCGTACCGCCCAGGGACCCGTCGAAGCCGGCCAACTGGTTCAACTCATCGAACGTGCCGCGCTGCAGTCAACGGAACTCGAGCAGCTCGACCCGCTGGCCCGTGGCGACCGCGAGGAGGAGGTCGAGGCCTGGCTGGACGATCATGGGCTCGCCGACTCCTGGGACGCTGCGGGACCGTTGGTCGACCTGGGGCTGGACACCGGTGACCTGGACACGTTGTCGAAGACCTTCGATCCGGCCCATCTGGGCAGCGCACTCACTGCCTTGGCGGAGGCACGGACCGCCTACGGGCTCATCGCCCAGATCGGGCATGGGTCGGCGCGGATCTCGCAGATCGTCGGCGCGTTGAAGGACTACAGCTACATGGACCGCGCTGCAGTGCAGGACGTCGACATCCATGAGGGGCTGGATGGCACTCTGGTCATGCTCCAGGCCAAGCTCAAGCGCGGCATCGAGGTGCACCGGGACTACGGCCCGGACGTTCCGCGGATCGAGACCCTGGGCAGCGAACTGAACCAGGTGTGGACCAACCTCATCGACAACGCCGCCGATGCGTTGGACGGATCCGGACACCTGATAATCCGCACGCGGGCCGCCGACGGGGGCGTTGCCGTCGAGATCGAGGACGACGGTCCCGGGATCGCCCCGGAGGCGATCGGCCAGGTGTTCGACCCCTTCTTCACCACGAAGGCCCCCGGGCACGGGACGGGGCTGGGACTGAACATCGTGTTCAACATGATCCGCGGAACCGGCGGCACCATCGACGTGCAGTCCGTCCCCGGACGAACCGTGTTCCGCATCTGGCTGCCGCCCCGGCGACCGGCCACCGAGCAGCCGCCCGATGACCCACCACCCGGGAGCCAACCATGACCGACACCGTGCCCGCAGCGCAGCGACCGGTCATCTTGGTGGCCGACGACGACCCCGCGGTCCTCGCCGCCGTGCGCGGCGACCTGCGCGGTAGGTACGGGCGCCACAACCGGGTGTTGACCGCATCCGGTGGCCAGGAGGCCATCGATACACTCCACCAGTTGAAGCTGCGCGGCGATCCCGTCGCCGTCGTCGTCTCCGACCAGCGCATGCCAGATGTCACCGGGTCCGAGGTGCTCACCGCCTCCCTGGAACTGTTCCCCGATGTCCGCACGGTCCTGCTCACCGCGTACGCCGACACCGACGTCGCCATCGGTGCCATCAACGACCTGCACCTGGACTACTACATCCTCAAACCGTGGGACCCGCCCGAAGAACGGCTGTTCCCCGTCATCGACGATCTGCTCGGGGACTGGCATGCCCAACACCAGCCCACCTACACGGTGACCCGGGTCGTCGGCAGCCGCTGGTCGGCGCGAACCCACGAGATCCGCGATTACCTGCAGCGCAACCAGATCCCCATGAAATGGTTCGACGTCGATGTCAGCCAGGAGGGCCGGCTCCTCTCCGAATCCGCCGGAACCGACGGCCTCCCGCTGGTCATCACCCCCAACGGGTCGGCCCTGCACTCCCCCGGGCTCGCCGAACTGGCCGAGGCGTTGGGCCACAAGACCCATGCCGACGCCGAATCCTTCGACCTGGCGATCGTCGGCGCCGGACCTGCAGGGCTCGCGGCCGCCGTCTACGGGGCCAGCGAGGGTCTGCGCACGATCTGCATCGAACAGCTCGTTCCCGGCGGCCAGGCCGGACAGTCGTCACGCATCGAAAACTACCTGGGCTTCCCCAACGGCATCTCGGGGACCGACCTGGCCAGGCGGGCGGTGACCCAGGCGAAGCGCTTCCACGTCGACGTGCTGGCTCCCACCGCGACCGTGGGCCTGGACCTCACCGGCCCCTATCCGCGCCTGGAGCAGGAAGACGGGTCGGCGATCAGCTGCGGTGCCATCATTCTCGCCTGCGGGGTGGCCTATCACGGCCTCGACGTGCCCGGCTGCGCCGAGTTGGAGGGCCGCGGCGTGTTCTATGGAGCCACCCTGAGCGAGCGCGACTCGGTGCGGGGAGAGGACATCGTCGTCGTCGGTGGAGCGAACTCCGCCGGCCAGGCTGCCGTCTTCTTCTCCGACTATGCACGGTCCGTGACGATCCTGTGCCGGGCGGCCGAACTCGGAGCCAAGATGTCGACGTATCTCGTGGACCAGATCGAGGCACGCCCCAACATCACGGTGCGCTGTGGGGCGACGGTCAGCACGCTCGAGGGAGGCGACCGGCTCAAAACGGTCACCGTCCTGGATGCCGGCACCGGAGCCACGGAGGAACTCGCAGCAACGGCGTTGTTCGTCTTCATCGGGGCCTCCCCCCGCACAGACTGGCTGCCCCCGCAGGTCACCCGCGATGCCCGGGGGTTCATCCTCACCGGGCCGGCCCTCGGGGATCAACGCCATGCGACGGCCGACGGCGAGCGCGACCCGTTCCTCTACGAGACCAGCGCCCCGGGGGTGTTCGCCGTCGGCGACGTGCGCGCCAGTTCCGTCAAGCGGGTCGCCTCGGCGGTCGGCGAGGGGTCGGTCGCCGTCCAGTTCGTGCACCAGGTGCTGCGCAGCTGAGGCGTACGGCCGGTGGTTCCCTTGTGGCGCCGCTGCGGCCGTGCCTTAATGACGTATGACAAGCGAGCATCCTTCCGGCAGTCCCGCGGGGGAAATGTACGGAATCGGCCGGGTCGAGGCCTTTTCCGACGGCGTCATCGCGGTTGCCATCACGCTGCTCGTGTTGGATCTGCGGGTGCCGGAGCCCCTCGGCGACGGAAGCCTCGGGGCGCGGCTGCTCGACTTGTGGCCCAACTACCTGGCGTATGGCATCTCGTTCCTGGCCATCGGCATCATGTGGATCAACCACCATGCGGCCCTGCGCCGGCTGAAGGCGGTGGACCATGCGGTGCTGGTGGTCAACCTGTTGCTGCTGATGTGCATCGTGGCCCTGCCCTTCAGCACCTCGCTTTTTGCCACCTACCTCGACGCAGCTTCCGGCGGCCACCTGGCTGCCGTCGTCTACGCCGGCTCCTTCCTGGTGACCTCGCTGGTCTTCCTCGGGTTGCAGGTGCTCATCCTTCGGCACAGACCGCACCTGCTGCGCGAGCCCCTGACCCGCAGCCAGCAGCGAACGTTGCTGATGCGCGGTGCCATTGCCGGCCCCACCTATCTCGTCGCAGCACTGCTGGGGCTGGTGACTCCCTACCTGACGCTGGCCGTCTGCATCGTGCTGGGCCTCTTCTACTTCGTCCCCTTGCGGTTGTCCCGCCCCGGTCGGCAGGACACCACGGCACAGGACGACGACGCCGGAAGCTGACCCGGGCTATCATGGCCGCGGCGTGCTGCCTCGTCGACCCAGCTGACCAACGACGACGGTCAGGAGGACCCCGGCGAAGAGAGGCGCGAGCTGTCTGATTCTCATACCGCATTTCCTCGCGCGACGATCCACCGGCTTGTATGTGGGCTTTGTGGTGCCCCTGCGTGGAGAACAACATCCGAGGAATGCCTGGGATTGGGCGTTTTATCTGTTCAGCGCCTGAATTCGTGGAGCCCCCTGCCGGATTCGAACCGGCGACCCCCTGTTTACAAGGAACGTGCCCCGGAGGCTTGAGCGTTCTTGGCGTCTCCACCCGTTCGGATTCTGCCGTCTTCAGACCCACCAGGTCCCATGGGTCCGGCCCGTGACCCGCAGCTTGTTCACACATCGGTGCACATTAGGCGGTTGGGCGACCAATTCTGGAAACGGGTGTGGCCCGGGACACGCCAGCCCGGGCCACACACCTACCTCGAACCACAAGGGGGGGAGACATCTGTCTCCACCTGCCGAATGTCTTTGAAGTCCCGCTGCATCGTTCGCTCGTTCGCTCCCGTCACGGCGGCAATAGCCGGGCGACTCATGCCCTCAGCACTGAGCACGTTGACCATTTCCTGCCGGTCATACGGGCCAGTCGCTACGCCTTGAACTTGCGCTGATAACGCTTCCAGGCCTTATCACTGGCAGCTGGGGCTGCCGTTATTGGCGCTGGCTCGAGCTGTGGGATGCCTGCCGGTTTCCAAATTCGCTTCCAGGGACGCCATCCGCTGCGGCCATAGCGCTCGTACCTCAGGGATCTCGTGTGCAGGCGCATGCCGTAGAACTTTCTGCTGAACAGTCCTGGACCCCACCAGTACATCGCGACGACTGGTTCACGACCAGCTTGGACATCGGACCTTAGAGGAAGGATCGAGTAATCGACCTTCCCATCGCGAAATGAGAAGCTCCGAGGAAACGATCCCTCCCGCAATACCGCGTGGCGGACATCGAAGAACGCACCCTCCATAACGCCTTCACCAACGGGATAGATCGTTCCGAGATCCCTAATGTTTTCGAATGCCGCGTTGTCCTCGCCTGCCCCTTGGACGCGAGTGCGCTTTGGTTGCCAACTGGGTGTTGCCTGTCGTCTGACGCGCTCGATGAGGAATACGGCAAGTGAAACCGATAGTGCTGCGACGGAGACACTGAGGGTTGCAATAGCCGTCACCGTATTTGCATCCATCACTCGATCCTATGGGGGAGCAATATGTCTGGAAATACGTACTTACGTCGAAAGGCCCGGGGCTTTCGCCGCGCCGGGCCTTTCGGAAGCGAGTGACGGGAGTTGAACCCGTGACCTGAAGCGTATGAAGCAACTGCTCTATCCAGCTGAGCTACACCCGTATGGTCCCCGAAGGGATGCATCGCGTGAAATGTACCACAGATTTTCGTCTTGGACTCTTTCTTGAGCTCCTGGGCGACGATGTCGAGGACGGCTTTCCGCTCACTCTTCACGGCATTCTCTAGGTACTTGGTGCCGCCCACGGGATGGCAGGCGGTCATGTCCCCGTGGACCGGGACGGCGTAGGGCGTATCGAATGCGATGGAGGCTTTCATGTTGCCCTCGTCGAGTGCGGTGAAGCCGGACCGGCGGAGGATGCCTTTTCCGATGGCGCGTTCTCCACGGCCACGCCTAGGACATGTTCGGCCGCGTGGTTCAGGCCTCGGGCGGATGCCTTCTTGACCTGCATCGTCAGGTTCCTGTTGAGCTTGATCTTTGATTGTCTGGTCACGGCGCTTGCTCCTTGGAGCTGGCTGCTTCCTGCAGCTCTCGGTCCATCGTTCCCCCTCCGGACTGCTGTGCGCTCCTTCTAGGGCGGCGCGGGCATGGGGAAGGCCCCGCTTCCCACGTCATCACGAGACGCGGGACCGCTCTGTTTGCCCTACTTCTTGCTCAGGGCATCCCGAATTTCGCTCAGGATGGATTCCGTCTCGGTCTTACTCTCCGCAATGGCTCCGAATACCCCGTGCTTGGGCTGGTCGAAACGCTTGCCCGATTCTTCCACAGTCTGCCCGTAGGTTGCTTCCCGGATGTGGTGCAGATTCTCATTCAAGCGTTCCAGTAACCCGATGATGCTTTCGTTCTGGCGGTAGATGTCATCCAGCGTGGCTTTCGGTTCGGCCATGATTCCCCCTCGTTATTGGTTTCAGATAAACAACACCTTAGATCGCGCCGCCGGCCTTCGCAGTGGCACAGCAAGCGGCCCCGCCCCCGGTGATGGGTGACGGGGCCGCGGTGGCGTTGCTGGAGCCTATTCGCGGATCTGTCCGGCAAGGTCGGTGAGGTACGAGGCAAGGGCTTCGAAGTCGTCCAGTGTCCATGGGTCGTCGTGGAGCACGGGGATGAATGCGCTGGTGCCGGTGCCGTCGTTGGTGCGCTGCAGGGTGGTGGTGTTGGTGCGCGTGCCCGTGGTGTGCTCGGTGTTCTCGGACAAGCGCCAGGTTGCGCCGACTGTTTCGGCTTCGTACAGGTTCAGGTCGCACCATGGCTGGTGCGGGTTCGGGTGGTTGGCGCTCATGGAGTTGTCTCCAATGTTTCGATGCCCTGTGCTCTGCTTCTGCGGTATTCGCTGGGGCGTGGGATGGTCAGGTTTCCTGCGTGGGTGGCAAGGGTGCCCATGATCGCCTGGGCGGCGGCCTCGAGCCGTGCTTCGATGAATGCGTGTATGTCCCGTGGAGGGCGCCTAAGCCGATTGCGAGAGCCCCTCCGATGTTCAGGCCGGCGACGGCTGCGGCAAGGTCCGCAGGGGCCGAAGAGCCACTGCGCTGCCGTGTGGCGGGCTTCCTGCCCGTTGTTCTCGTCAGTGCTGCTGCCTTGGTGCCGGTGCTCGGCGTGTGAGAGTTCGTGGGCGAGGGTGGATCGGGCCTGTAGCGGGCCGAGGGATTCGGCCAGATGTATAGTGTGCGTTCTCCCGTCGTAACCTCCCCACCACTCGGCGCGGAGTTCGTCGAGGGGCAGGGTGTGCACTTTGACGCGCAACCGTGCTATCTCGGCGGCCTTCTCTGCGAGTGCCGCGGTGACGCCGGGGCTACGCATTGTCCGCGGCTTCCATCTTTAGCAGCCGGTACATGCTAGATACGCTCACCTGGGCGGCGTCGGCTATCGCCTGGGGGCTCATGCCCCCGCCTGCGTGGAGTTTCTTCACGAGGGCCACCGTCTTGGCGTCGTACTTGCGGGGCCTTCCTCCGACCTTGCCGCGTTCGCGTGCCTTTTCGCGGCCTCTGCTTGTTCGTTCGCGGATGAGTTCGCGCTCGAATTCGGTGAGGTTGGCAAAGATGTTGAACACCAGTTGCCCATTGATGTTCCCGGTGTCGATGCCTTCTTCCAGGGACCGGAAAGCAATACCCCCGTTCCCTGAGCTCTGCGACGAGTTGCACTAGGTGCGTGGGTCAATAATGCTGAGCCCGAACTTTAAAACGCCGACGCAATAGCAAGGGTCCATAGGGTGCGGCTGGGAGAATTGGGGTATGGATACCAGTTCTCCCGGCCCGGATGGTTTGTTCGACGAGTCCCTCGTTGAGCGCGTCGAACCCGTTGCCGATGACCGGATGGATGCCAACGGCGGTGCGAGGAAGC